>JALHQH010000027.1 GCA_022842065.1 Caldilineaceae bacterium | reverse complement strand
TTGGGTGCTACCCGCCGTACCACGGTCACCGGTGTCGAAATGTTCCGCAAGTTGCTCGATCAGGGCATGGCCGGTGACAACGTCGGCTGTCTCTTGCGTGGCATCGACCGCGAAGATATCGAACGTGGGATGGTCTTGGCCAAGCCTGGCAGTATCACCCCCCACACCGAGTTCATGGCGGAAGTCTACGTGTTGAAGAAGGAAGAGGGTGGTCGTCATACACCGTTCTTCAAGGGCTATCGACCCCAGTTCTACATTCGCACGATGGATATCACCGGTGCGATTGAACTGCCCGAGGGGGTAGAGATGGTGATGCCTGGTGACAACATCAATATGCGTGTCACCTTGATTTCGCCGGTAGCGTTGGAGACTGGTAGCCGCTTCGCGATTCGCGAAGGTGGTCGTACCGTTGGCGCTGGTGTTATCACCGAAATCTTAAAATAAGTAGAGGGGAAGTAAGAGATAGCTTTGGCTATAACAAGCTGACTCTTACTTCTCTCTTTTGATTCCCTCGCGTGCGGTTATTTTGAAAATAATCGGTTAAGTTTATTTTGCAATGAAGCAGCTGCCATTTTCAAAGAGGGCGCACTTTATGTAGAAAGGGTGATTGAATGGCAAAGCAACGAATTCGGATTAAGCTCAAAGCCTATGACCATCGTGTGTTGGATCTTTCGGTCCGCCAGATTGTTAGCGCAGCAGAGCAGACTGGTGCACAGGTTGTAGGACCTGTACCGCTGCCCACACGTATCGAAAAGTTTACCGTAATGCGCTCTGCATTTATCGACAAAGATAGTCGCGAGCAATTTGAGGTACGTACGCACAAGCGCCTCATTGATGTGATTGACCCTGGCAATAAGACGATTGAGAATCTAACTCGGCTTAATCTGCCTGCTGGTGTTGATATTGAAATTAAGCTTTAAAAATCTAACGTAAATTGGTTGCGATTTCTACAGCACGCCCTGATGAGTAGTCACAGGCGAAAAATTTACGGATGAAGATTACATGTGACAACTCCGCCCGCCCTGACTGGTGCGCAGACAGACCTTTATATAACGGTTGGTTTACTTGCGGTTGTTTAAAAACGACATGAGATTCGCTTAAGAAATCAAATAAACTTACGTTTTTGAACAGTGTAGAGATTTACTGCCTGAAAAACAAAATATCTGTTGCCCTAGTGAGGGATGATGAGGCGCGTGGAGCTGGACTCGACTGCCGGCAGTCCCAGGAGGAAAAAATGCGAGGCATACTTGGTAAGAAAGTAGGCATGACGCAGCTATTCGATGAGAATGGCAATGTCGTGCCCGTGACAATTATTGAAGCAGGTCCTTGTTACGTAACACAAGTCAAAACCGTTGATGTTGACGGTTATAATGCGGTTCAACTTGGTTTTGAAGAAACCCCCGAGCGTAAGCTTACCAATGGTCAACGTGGCCATTTGCAAAAGTCCGGCGCTCCTCTGCTCCGGCGCTTGCGCGAGATCCGCTCATCTGAGCCCTCTCCACACGTCTTGGGAGATGTAATTAAGGCTGATATCTTTCAAGAAGGCGATGTCGTTGATGTGATTGGCGTCTCTAAAGGTCGTGGCTTTGCCGGTGCGGTGAAGCGTCATGGCTTTGCTGGCGGTCCAAAGACACATGGCCAATCTGATCGACAGCGTGCAACTGGCTCCCGTGGCGCTGGCACAACCCCTGGACATACCTTCCCTGGCACTAGAGCCCCTGGTCATATGGGTGACGACCGCGTTACCGTCCAAAATCTAAAAGTTGCTTTGGTTGATCCGGAACGTAATCTGCTCGCCATTAGAGGCGCCGTCCCCGGTCCGCGAAGCGGCCTTGTGCTTGTACGTGACGCTGTGAAAAAGGTGCCGAGAAAGGCATAATTTCGTCGCGCCGACGAGAATTGACAAGGAGAGTAAATATGTTACTACCGCTAAAAAGCATGACCGGAGAACAGGTTGGAGAGATCGAGCTGAGCGACGCCGTCTTTGCCGCTCCGGTAAGCAAGCCATTAATGCATCAGGCGCTTGTGCGCCAACTATCCAATAGTCGTTTGGGTACCCATAAAACGAAGACTCGCGGCGAAGTGGCCGGTGGTGGTCGCAAGCCCTTCCGCCAAAAAGGTACAGGGCGGGCCCGCCAAGGTTCAATTCGTGCTTCGCAGTGGGTCGGTGGTGGTACTGTCTTTGGGCCACAGCCGCGCAAATATATTAAACGATTACCAAAGAAGATGAATGCTGCTGCGCTGCGTAGTGCATTGACGGTTAAAGCTGCAGCTGATCAGATCGTCATCGTGGACCAATTGCAGATGGATGCGCCCAAGACGAAGGCAATGGTCAACACATTGCGTGCGTTGGGTGTCGATGGTGGTACTGTGTTATTGGTACTTCCTGAGAAAGTGGAAATGGTTCAACGCAGCGCCAGCAATCTAGAGAATGTAAAGCTACTGCTGAGCAGTTACCTCAACATTCGTGACCTGCTTGGTTATGACAAATTGCTCCTTTCCAAAGAGGCAGTCGAACATTTAGAGTTGTGGCTCACACCGTCCAACTATAATAGTGCTGCTGATGAAGAAGTAATTGATGAAACAGCAGACGAATTGGCTGATAACTTGGCTGATGACGGGGCGGAGGGTTAATATGCACATTTATGAGATCTTAAAACGACCGATTGTAACCGAAAAGACCGTAGAGACTGTCGACACGCAAAATAAGTATGCGTTTGAGGTCGATATGCGTGCCAACAAATTCCTGGTAAAGGATGCGGTGGAGACGGCCTTTGATGTGACGGTCGAAGATGTCAACATTCTGGTGATGCCTGTTAAAACGGCACGCCGTGGTCGCCGCATCGGTATTCGTAAGCCAAAGTGGAAAAAAGCTGTCGTCAAGTTGGCGCCTGGGAACAGCATTCAGTTGTTTGAAGGCGTGTAAGGTTGCCTGGAGGAGAGTTATATGGCTATTAAAATCTATCGACCCACCTCAGCGGGGCGGCGCAACATGACCGTCTCAGCTTTTACTGAAATTACACGCTCAAAACCGGAACGCTCGCTGTTGGCACCACTGCGTAATCGTGGTGGTCGCAATAACCGGGGTGTGATTACGGTACGCCATCAAGGTGGTGGTCACAAGCGCCGTTATCGTATTATTGATTTTCGCCGTGATAAATGGGACGTTGCCGGTCGAATCGAATCAATCGAGTATGATCCCAATCGCTCGGCTCGTATTGCCTTGGTTATTTATCAGGATGGTGAGCGCCGCTACATTATTGCGCCTTCCGAACTTAAGGTGGGCGATAATGTAATGTCCGGTCCCAATGCCGATATTCGTGCGGGCAATGCCTTGCCAATTCGTAACATTCCGTTGGGTACCGTCGTCCACAATGTCGAACTTTACCCCGGCCGTGGTGGCCAGTTGGTTCGTAGCGCTGGCAATAGTGCACAGCTGCTTGCCAAAGAGGGTACGATGGCGCAATTGCGTTTGCCCAGCGGCGAAGTTCGCTATATCGACATGAATTGTCTGGCGACGATTGGCACAGTTTCCAATACTGACCATTCGAACCTAAATATGGGCAAAGCTGGCCGCAAGCGTTGGGCTGGTATTCGGCCCAGTGTACGTGGTATTGCGATGGACCCTGGTTCCCATCCGCATGGTGGTGGTGAAGGACGCTCTCCTGTTGGTATGAAAGCCCCGAAGACGCCTTGGGGTAAACCTGCACTGGGTAAAAAGACGCGCCGCAACAAAGACACCAACAAGTTTATTGTCCGCCGTCGCGGTGGCGGTAAGGTGTAATTTATCGACATGGCGAAAGGCTGGGAGGCATAAATGTCACGCTCATTGAAAAAAGGCCCATTTGTGGAGCCGAAGTTGTTGAAAAAAATTGAGGATATGAATCGCAAAAGTGAACGCAAGGTGCTCAAGACTTGGTCACGTGCGTCGACGATTTTTCCGCAATTTGTTGGTCATACCATTGCTGTCCATGATGGACGCCGTCATGTGCCTGTCTATGTGAGCGAAAACATGGTAGGGCACAAGTTGGGGGAATTTGCTCCGACGCGCTTCTTCCGTGGACATGTGCGATCAGAAAAGGCCACCAAGGCTCGGCGCTAAGATTATTGGGGTGAAACAGTCCCCGGATCGACACTGAACAGCTTGCGCTTGGAAAATGAGACAGATGGGAGAGCCGTTATGGAAGTGCGCGCAGTTACAAAATTTACCGGAATTAGTCCACAAAAGACGCGTTTAGTATTAGATGAAGTGCGTGGACGCCAGGCTGAAGAAGCGCTGGCGTTGCTGGCCTTCATGCCCCAACAATCAGCCAAAGTTGTTGCCAAGACGATTAAGAGCGCACTGGCAAATGCAACTGAGAATTTTGGGCTGGATTCGGGCGATATGTACGTGACAACGATTTTTGCAGATGGCGCGCCCATTCGAAAATGGCGTCGCTTTGGTGCCCGCGGTCGTTTTAAGCCGTGGTTGCGCCGTTCGTCGCACGTGACTGTGATTTTGGAAGAACGTTTGGTTACCAAATAAGAGGGGGGTTGCCTTGGGTCGCAAAGTACATCCAACAGGGTTTCGCTTAGGCATTATCAAGGATCACAAAAGCCGTTGGTTTGCCACTGGTCGAAAGTATACTGAACAATTAGCTGAAGATCGCGAAATTCGTAAGACGATTTATGCGGATCTGCCCAAAGCTGGCATCAGCAATGTCGAGATTGAACGTCAGCCGAATCAGGTTCATGTCATTATCGATACGGCGCGCCCTGGTGTAATCATCGGGCGCAAAGGCGCAAGCGTTAACGTGTTGCGCTCCAAGTTGCAGGATATGACCCAAAAGAAGGTCAAAATTGATGTGCGTGAGATCACCAAGCCTGAGCTGGATCCCACGCTTGTCGCTGAAAGTATTGCTGAGCAACTTGAACGCCGCATTAGTTGGAAGCGCGCCATGAAGCAGGCTGTGCAGAAGACGATGAAAGCGGGCGGTAATGGCGTGATGATTACTGTTGCTGGGCGTTTGGGTGGTAGTGACATGGGGCGCGTCGATACAGTGCGTGAAGGACGTATTCCCCGCCATACCTTGCGTGCTGCAATCGAATATGGTACGGCCGAAGCCAATACAACCTTCGGTGTCATTGGGGTTAAAGTTTGGGTCTATCTGGGCGAGATTTTGCCTGGTGAAGAATACCATGCCCAATTGACCGTGGAAGCAAATAATTAGTCTAGGAAAATGAGATGACTGTCTGCTCTGTCTATATGACCCATTCGGGTTGTGCATAAAGACCTGTAGAGCGCAGTGTTAGCGTAGTTGATGGAGACGCGATCATGTTAATGCCAAAACGTGTTAAATATCGCAAGATGATGCGTGGGCGCTTAAAGGGTTTGGCGCAGCGTGGTAATCAAGTGACATTCGGTTCTTTCGGCCTGCAAGCGATGGAACGTCATCTAGTTACCAGCCGCCAGATCGAGGCTGCCCGTCGCGCGATTGTGCGTTATATCCGCCGCGGTGGTAAAGTTTGGATTCGCATCTTCCCAGACAAGCCAATGACAAAACGTGCGGCGGAGACACGCATGGGCTCTGGTAAGGGTAGTGTAGACCATTGGGTTGCGCCTGTGCGCCCAGGTCGCATGTTGTTTGAAATGGCCGGTGTGCGTGAAGAGATTGCGCGCGAGGCGTTGCGTCTGGCTGCACATAAGCTGCCTTTGCGCACTCAATTTGTCAAGCGTGAAGAGTACGGGGCGTAGAGGAGGCTGTATGAGTGCTAGCGAGTTGCGAGGCACGGCCAGTGCTGAATTGGCCACTAAGTTGGACGAAGCTTACCAAGAATTATTTAACCTGCGCTTTCAACGCGCAAGTGGTAAGCTGACAAATACCGCGCGAACTAGTGACGTGCGCAAAGAAATTGCTCGCATCAAGACCATTTTGCGCGAACGCGAATTGGCAAGTGCCTGATTTCGATAAGCGTAAATGTTATTCGCGATTGTGACATAGGAGTAAAGTATGCGGGAACAAAGAAAATCATTTGTTGGCACAGTCACCAGTGATAAGATGGATAAGACTGTCGTTGTTTCGGTGGTGCGGGTAACACGCCATCCACTCTATGGCAAGGTGATCAAACTGAGCAAAAAATATAAAGCTCACGATGAAACCAATGATGCTAAGACTGGTGATCGGGTCCGGATTCGTGAGTGCCGGCCAATCAGCAAAGAGAAAAAATTCTTTGTTGAAGAAGTGCTAGAACGCGCAGTGCTTGTCTAAAACCTGTCCGAAAACAGAGCGAATGATAAAGTAACGTATAGTGGTAGTGGTTTTAGATGCGTTGGCCTTGGTCCGATGTGGACATCAAAATTTTCGGATAGATAGAGGGATAAGCCATGATTCAACAGGAGAGCCGGGTAAAAGTTGCTGATAATACCGGCGCTAAAGAGCTATTGACGATCCGTGTACGCGGGGGCAGCACCCGTCGATATGCGGCAGTTGGCGATGTTATCGTGGCAAGTGTTAAGAGTGCTAGCCCTACAGGCAGCGTCAAAAAGGGTGATGTCGTGCGCGCTGTGATTGTCCGCACAACTCGTCCCGTGCGCCGCAATGATGGCAGCTACATTCGCTTTGACGAAAATGCGGCTGTTATTATCGACGATAACAAAAACCCGCGCGGTACGCGCATCTTTGGCCCCGTCGCACGTGAACTGCGCGAGGGCGGCTACATGAAGATCGTATCGCTTGCGCCAGAAGTTTTGTAAGCAAGGAGCTGTCATGACGAAGCTGAAGATTAGCAAGGGTGATACCGTTGTGGTTGTCGCTGGTGATGATAAAGGTCACCGCGGTGAAGTACAACGTGTCATTCGGAAGAAAAGTAAAGATGGATCTTATGATCCCAACCGTGTATATGTGATTGTCGCTGGTGCCAATATGGTCATCAAGCATCAACGGGCCACTGGACGTGTTAACACCCAGACCGGCCGTTTGGAGCGCGAAGCGCCCATTCACATTAGTAATGTAATGTTGGTGGGCTCGGATAATCGGCCCACACGTGCTGGTTATGAAGTGGCCAACAATAACGATAAGTCACGTATTGACCGTCGTTCTGGTGCCCCATTACCCAAACCGGCTCACTAAATTGATCAGTTTGCTAACTTATTAGCATAGATGCCTGAACTGGTGCCGGACACGTCGGCGCTTGCGGGTAAGGAGTGGATGAGATAATGAGTGAAAACGGACAACCGTCGGCCCACACACCGCGGGTGAAAACGCAGTATCGTGAAGAAATTGTCCCTGCGATGATGAAAGAATTTGGCTATGCCAATGTAATGCAGGTGCCGCGTTTGGTCAAGGTCGCAGTCAATATTGGCTTGGGTGAGGCTTTACAGAATAACAAGGCATTAGAAGCAGCGACTGAAGATCTGCGCATTATTACTGGTCAAAAACCAGTTATTACCAAGGCGCGCAATTCAATTGCTACTTTTAAATTGCGCGAAGGCATGTCGATCGGTGCTAAGGTAACGCTACGTTCCAACCGGATGTGGGACTTTATGGATCGCTTGATCAATATTGTGTTACCACGCCAACGTGATTTCCAAGGCGTCTCGCCAGATTCTTTTGACGGCCGGGGCAACTACAGTATTGGTCTACGTGAACAGTTGGTCTTCCCCGAGATCGATTATGATAAGATCGATAAGGTGCGCGGTTTGGAAATAACCGTGGTGACGACGGCGCAGACAGACGAAGAAGCGCGTCGCCTATTGGCGCTAATGGGATTGCCTTTTAGTCGGTAATTGAAGTTTTAGCCGCTTCATTGTAGGGTGGAAAGGGTGTAAACGTGGCGAAGAAATCGATGATCGCTCGTGAACAAAATCGTAAGTATGCTGTGCGTGTACGCAATCGTTGCTCCAAGTGTGGGCGACCGCGTGGGTATATGCGTCGCTTTGGTCTCTGCCGTATCTGCTTCCGTCAAGAGGCAAATCGCGGTACATTGCCGGGTGTTGTAAAATCGAGTTGGTAAATTTGTTCTTTGATCGATAGACAAAGTGTTAACTTACATGTCAATGCATGTACGCTTCTGTTGCTGATCTTGAATGAATACGCGTTTGATAACCCGTAGCCGGCTCGAACGCTAACTACAGTTTTCTGCTCTGCTGACCCAATTGCTGGGCCTGATTTACAGAGGAATCAATAATTTCCGAGTGGGAGGCTGCAAGAGCTATGAAAGGTTTCCAAAATGGTAAATGATCCAATTGCAGATATGCTGACACGCATTCGTAACGCGTGTATGGTGCGACACACACAAATCGTTATGCCTAGCTCCAAGGTTAAAGTGGCAATTGCCCAAATCCTGGCTGCAGAGGGCTTTATTTCTGGGTACAATGTCACTGATGAAGTGCCACAGCCTCGGTTAGTGATGGGCTTAAAATATACGGGGCGTGGCAAGCCCGTGATCACTGGTCTGGAAAGAATTAGCAAGCCTGGTCGTCGTGTCTACACCAATTACAAAGAGATACCGTGGGTACGTAGTGGGTTAGGCATTACGATTGTCTCGACCCCCCAAGGGTTGATGACTGGACGTAAGGCGCGACGCTCCAAAGTGGGCGGCGAGATTCTCTGTAACGTTTGGTAGTTTGGGGAGGGTAACCATGTCACGTGTTGGACGCAAGCCGATTCCAGTTCCGGCAAAAGTTAATATAAAAGTAGAAAAAAGCAATGTCGTCACCGTGAGTGGCCCAAAGGGTTCACTGACTCAACAGTTCAGCCCCGATATGGCGATTGCGCAAGAAGATGGGCAACTTGTCGTGTCACGACCAACTGATCTGCGCCATCATAAAGCGCAACATGGGCTCACGCGCGCTTTGTTGAATAATATGGTGCTCGGTGTTACTACCGGCTTTACACGCCGCATGGAGATCCACGGTGTTGGTTACCGAGCTGAAAAGCG
The DNA here is from genome assembly GCA_022842065.1 of Caldilineaceae bacterium. The sequence goes on along the minus strand of JALHQH010000027.1, from coordinate 141,197 downwards.
CGGCGATGCGTTGGTCTTACAAGTCGGCAAGAGCCATCCTGTCGAATTTAAGCCAGCTAATAACACGGTCTCTTTTGAAGTTGATAAAGATGGTCGTGGCTTTGTCATCGCTGGTATTGATAAGGAAGAAGTTGGTGAGCTGGCTGCGGTTATTCGCAAGGCCCGTCCACCGGAACCTTATCAAGGTAAGGGTATCCGTTATGCTGGTGAATTTGTGCGCCTGAAGGCTGGTAAGACTGGTAAGAAATAGCACTCATCACCCCAAGTTATAGCGTTATGTAGCATGATTGATAACAATTGCTCTTCGTTTACAGCCGCTATCATTATCTTGGGCCTGATGGGTAAGCGATATAGTGCAGGACAAAAGGAATTAACTTTTATGGCAAAAGTATCTCGTTCACTAGCACGCAAGCGACGACATATCCGTGTCCGTTATAAGGTTCACGGTACAGCCGAGCGACCACGTTTGAATGTGTATCGCAGCCTAGAGCATATCTATGTTCAGATTATCAACGATGAAGCCGGGCATACGCTGCTTGCCTTATCCTCAAATTCGAGTGATCTGCGTACCGAGTTAGCGCCGCTTTCCAAAGTTGATCAGGCTAAATCCATTGGCAAGACGGTCGCTGAGCGTGCAAAGGCACAAGGCATTGAGCAAGTCGTCTTTGATCGGGGTGGTTTTCCCTATCATGGTCGTGTGAAGGCTTTGGCTGAGGGCAGCCGCGAGGGTGGTTTGGTTTTCTAAGGATTAAGCCGTTATGATTAACGCTGCACCCTAAAGGCTGTCGCGGTGTTGGTCTTACACAATAGAGGGAAGTTATGGCAAAACGAGAAAGACGCAGCAAAGAACGTGAAAAAGATGAGCGCGAAGAGTTAGTTGAGCGGGTTGTCCATCTTGCGCGTACCTCAAAAGTCGTGCAGGGTGGTCGCCGTTTTTCCTTTCGCGCTGTTGTAGTTGTCGGTGACCAAAAGGGCCGCGTCGGTGTTGGCGTTGGTAAAGCCCGTGAAGTGCCGGATGCAATCCGCAAAGCTACTGATCGTGCGCGTAAAGAAATGGTCCAAGTCTCGCTGTTGGGTTCAACGATTCCTCATACCGTGGAAGCCAACTTCGGTGCGGGCAAGGTGCTGTTAAAGCCAGCTAGTCCCGGTACCGGTGTGATTGCCGGCGGTGGTGTACGCGCCGTCGTGGAAGCATGTGGGATTAGTGATATTTTGAGTAAGTCCTTGGGGAGTGACAACATTCTCAATGTGGTGCAAGCGACCTTTGTCGCCTTGCAGCAACTTCAGGACTTCCGACGTGAGGCGCAAAACCGCGGTGTTGATCCAAAACGTCTCGCGCCTTTCTGGTATAAGGAAGAGAATCATGCCTAAGACGATCCAGGTCACCCTTGTGAAGAGCCCGATTGGCTTTAACAAACGGCAAAAAGCGACGGTAAAGGCATTAGGGTTGACCAAGTTACACCAGACGATTGAAAAAGAAGATAACCACGCGGTGCGCGGCATGATTAACGCTGTCTCGCATCTGGTTGAAGTCAAGTCGGCTTAACTGTTATTACCTGTAAAAGGAAAGTCACAAATGAATCTGCATGACCTGCGTCCCACAGAGGGTGCAACCCAAAAGCGCAAGCGAGTAGGTCGCGGTACTGGCTCTGGTAAGGGCAAGACAAGTACACGCGGCACCAAGGGGCAAAATTCACGTACGGGCGGTGGTGTACTACCCGTCTTTGAAGGTGGCCAGTTAAAATTGGTGAAACGTCTGCCAAAATTGCGTGGCTTTAACAATCGTTTCAAAGTTGAATACTCTCCGATCAATCTTGATACCATGGATCGCGTCTTTGACAGTGGCGCAACGATTGATGCCGGTGCGCTTTCTGCTGTTGGTTTGCTCGGCAAACTTTCTGATCCGATTGTCATTCTCGCGCGCGGTGAACTGACCAAGCCCTTGCATGTCAAAGTGCAACGGATTAGTGCTGCTGCGCGGACCAAGATTGAGGCACTAGGCGGCTCTGTCGAGATTCTGCCTTATGAAGTCAATCGAAACCTACCCCGCTCATAGCGTTAAAATGATGCGGTTTTGCACTTGCACCTTGGAATACGCCTAGCGATTCATTTTCGCTGCGTCTCCTCGGTGCATCTGCCTAAAAAGCAAAACCACCCATTGCAACGCCAGTGAATGTTCGATGAGACCCTGCTCTGCTTAAAAACCGGCGTTTCTTTCAGTGATAAGTGGCGCTAAGACTCCGGTTTTTAAAGCACCCGCAGTATAGTACCAAAGGAAAATCGTCATGCTTGAAGCTGTACGCAATGCCTTCCGTCTGCCTGACCTGCGCCAGAAGCTATTAATCACCTTTGGCATCCTGTTGCTCTACCGCTTCGCTGCCAATATCCCTTTGCCAGGTGTGAATCGTGAAGCATTGAATCTGATGTTCCGCGGTGATGACCAAAACATGTTGCTCAATCTGCTAAACTTTTTTAGTGGTGGTGGGCTTGCCCAAATGGGGGTTATGGCTTTAGGTGTATACCCCTATATTACTGCATCAATTATCATGCAGCTCTTACAGCCTATTATCCCTGCATTAGAAGAGTTGGGTAAAGAAGGTGATCAAGGGCGGCAGCGGATCAACCAATATACTTATTGGCTTACTATTCCCTTGGCTATTCTACAGGCGATTACCCAGTCGACCTTGTTGAGTCGCCAGCAGGTTGGTAATGGCCTGGTTGTTCTGCCTGATTGGGGATTTACCGGTAGTAGCTTGCTGCCTTCCATCACCATTATTATTGGGATGACTGCAGGTACAATGTTTGCGGTTTGGTTAGGACAACTGCTCACTGAGCAAGGGATCGGTAATGGCATTTCGCTCATCATTTTTGCCGGGATCTTGGCCGCAGTACCCTTTCAGATTCGTGTATTGTCGCAACAAGTGGCGCTACTTGTTGTCTTTATCATTATTACCATCTTGACAATTGCGTTGATTGTTTGGGTGCATGAAGGACAGCGCCGAATTCCGGTGCAATATGGGAAGCGTGTACGTACAATGCGTGGCAACCGGATGATGATGGTTGGCGGGCAAAGTACTCATGTGCCACTGCGTGTCAATACAGCTGGTATGATTCCCTTGATCTTTGCGCAGAGTCTTTTGATCTTGCCTAGCACGATTGCTAGCTACTTTACTACAAGTACAGGTTGGGTGGGTTCTTTTGCGCTGGGGTTAACGAACTATTTAGGCCCATCAAGTTGGATTTACTGGGTGCTTTACTTCGTCCTGACTGTTGCCTTTACTTATTTCTACACCGATGTCATGTTCCGCCAGCAGAATCTGCCCGAAACATTACAGAAGCAGGGTGGCTTTATTCCTGGCATTCGTCCTGGCCCGCGTACAGAAGCTTACCTGAATGGTGTATTGTCAAGAATTACACTGGTGGGCGCACTCTTCTTGGGTTTCGTTGCGATTTTGCCCTTTCTGGTCAGTGCAATTGTGGGCGGCTTCATTGGTTCAGCCGATGCTTTGGCTTCGAGTAGTTCACTGATTATCAGTAGCACCGGTTTGTTGATTGTGGTAGGTGTTGTGTTAGATACAATGAAGCAAATCGAGGCGCAATTGCTGATGCGCAACTACGAAGGATTTATTCGGTAGTTAGCCGATACAGCACACTCCTTGGTGTCGTGCTGATAGATCCTATCCACTAATGTGTGGTCATTTTGAAAAACAACCAAAACCTTGCTTTGGTCGATGTGTTCCGCTAGCGGGCGCGGCCATCTGGTGTGCGCTAAAGCGAGCACCAAGGGCGGGTGAGTAACTTTGAGATCACCACAGATTATCTCGCGAAAGGAGTTGATAGCGTGCTGCAACGCACCTATCTCGTTCTCTTAGGCATTCCTGGTGCTGGTAAAGGTACCCAAGCACGCCTATTAGAAGAATCACTCAAACTACCGCAGGTGTCCACTGGTGACATCTTTCGTTATAACTTAAGAAATCAGACCGAATTAGGCATTTTGGCCAAAAGTTATATGGACCGCGGTGATTTGGTACCTGATGAAGTGACGATCAAAATGGTAGAAGATCGTCTACAACAAGCTGATTGTGCTAGGGGCGCGATTCTTGATGGTTTCCCGCGCAGTCTTGTGCAAGCCAGTGCCCTTAACACGATAACTGCCCCCTATGGGGGCATCACGCTGGCTCCGTTAATCGGTTTAGATGATGACGAGGCGATGCGCCGTATTACTGGTCGTCGTGTCTGTCGTACCTGTGGTGCGGTTTACCATGTTGACTACAATCCTCCCAAAAAAGAGGGGGTTTGTGATCTTGATGGTGGTGAACTTTACCAACGTGACGATGATAAGCCGGAAACAGTGCGTAACCGCCTTTATGTCTACTACAAACAGACATCGCCACTGATAGGCTACTATTTTGCCCAGCAGTTATTAGTGGAACTTGACGGTGCGCAACCGATTGAAGAAGTGCAGGTTCAGCTCAAGAAGCTAATCGAGCAGGCACTTAATGGATAAGCAATATGTTTAAACGAAGCGGTCACAAGCTGTTGCGACGCCAGCAGCCACAACGTGATCAACGACCAAGTGTCCCAATTTTGAAGAGCCCGCGCGAAATTCAGATTATGCGCGAAGCTGGTCGGATTGTGGCCCGTGTTCACGCTGCGCTGAAAGAGGCCGTACAGCCGGGCATCAGTACAGCTGAGCTTGATCGTGTTGCGCTAGATGTGCTGCAACGTTATGGTGCCTCATCTGCTTTCTTGGGGTACAGAGGTTATCCAGGCCATATCTGCACAAGTATCAACCATGAGTTAGTGCATGGCATTCCGCACCGGGATCGTATCTTGCGTGAAGGGGACATCATTAGCATAGACGTTGGTTCGCGCTATCGTGGCTTTATTGGTGATTCTGCTTGGACCTATGCTGTTGGTACGATCAGTGATAATGCGACCAAGTTGATGCAAGTGACTGAAACAAGTTTGTACGAAGCCATCAAGCAAGCGGTCGTTGGTAATCGGATCGTTGATATTGGCCGTGCTGTACAGCGCCATGTTGAAGCACAAGGGTTGCATATTGTCCGTGAGTATACGGGGCATGGGGTTGGTCGGCAAATGCATGAAGCGCCTCAGGTACTAAATTATGTTGCTGGTGATGCCGATGGTAGCATTATCCTGACGCCGGGGATGGTACTGGCGATTGAGCCGATGGTGCAATCAGGAACTTGGGAAACCCAAACCTTGCGTGATAACTGGACTGTAATTAGCAAAGATCATAGCCTGGCCGCACATTTTGAACACACGGTGGCAATTACACATAATGGACCTGAAATATTGACACTTCCATAGTGAGTGTGGTAAACTTGACAAGTTACGCAAAAGAGGTCAGGCTGTCTTGTTTATTGATGCACATGTTGGTGCGTGCGCAGAACAAGTAGTACCAAACTGCAGCTGTAATATCACAAAAATTTAAAGAGCTTGGGCTGACCTGAGGGAAAAGACGAGCTTTGAATGATAAGTGTCTGTGCCACGCTTCGTTACAGAGATAAGCTTCTGTCACAGTTAAGTGTGAGCAAGGATAAGTAATGTCTGTGGGTTAGGGAATACGGAGTGATAAGATTATGAAAGTTCAACCTTCTGTTAAAAAGCGTTGTGAGAAGTGCAAGATGGTTCGTCGACGCGGTGTGCTGTTTGTGATCTGCAGCAATCCAAAACACAAGCAGCGACAGGGCTAAATCTTTCAAAATTTGAGTAGATGAAGGAGTGAATTCATGGCGCGTATTGCTGGTGTCGATATCCCGCGCGAAAAGCGAGTAGTTATTTCGCTCACCTATATTTATGGGATTGGGCGGATAACAAGTGATGAAATTTTAAAAGCAACCGAGATCGATCCATCGACTCGTGTTAAAGATCTGGATGAAAATCAAGTTACCAGATTGCGTGAATACATCGACCGCAACCATATAGTCGAAGGTGATTTGCGGCGCGAAGTAAGCATGAATATCAAGCGCTTGATGGAGATTGGTTGTTATCGTGGCTTGCGTCATCGCCGTAACCTCCCTGCTCGTGGGCAGCGTACGCGTACTAATGCGCGCACACGTCGCGGCGTAAAGAAGACGGTTGCCGGCAAAAAGCGGGCTGCACGCAAGTAGATCAATTGTGGCTAGATGATGCCATAGTTAGTTTTGTAGCTTCTAATGCTGCACGTCTATGGTAGAGCATGTTATAGACGATAAAAGTGAACTGGACAAGGGTCCAGGAGTAAGTAAGGAGCAGACATGGCACGACCGCAACGACGGCGCGGAAATCAACGTTCTACCCGGCGCGAAAAGAAGAGTGTGCCGGTTGGACAGATACATATCCACGCTTCATTCAACAATACGATCATTACGATTACCGACTTGACTGGTGCAACACTCTGTTGGGCTAGCAGTGGTAGTAGTGGTTTCAAAGGCAGTCGCAAGTCGACGCCATTTGCTGGGCAGTTGGCTGCTCAGAATGCAGCAAGTACAGCGCGCAATGACTTCAACATGCGTGAGGCCGATGTCTTTGTAAAAGGCCCTGGTCCTGGTCGAGAAAGCTCGATTCGCTCTGTCCAAGCTGCGGGTTTAATGGTGCGTTCGATTACGGATATTACACCTTTGCCCCACAACGGTTGCCGCCCGCCAAAGAAGCGGCGTGTATAGTCTTGCCACCTGCTGCATGTTGGCTGCTTGCGCGGTATTAACGCTCAGGTGTAACGATTTTAGCTGTAAATGCAACTGAATCGTAAATTGTGCAGTAAGTGAAGTTAATCTATCGCGATCGCGCGTTGGCGCTATATTACAGTGTGGCTGTTTTGTGCGCAAATGATTGAATCTTTACTTGCTTAAATGTTTGAATCGTTTCAAGCCGAGCCCGCTGTTGAAGTGAAACTTAATATAACTCATGTAGCTTTTGTCGGTTGCTCTCTCGTCGAATGGCTACATGAGTTTCAACTTAGAGGCAGCACCCGGTGCTGCTTGCTTTGATCGAGCAATGGGGTTCATCTATGACAGTTAAATTGTTTGATTGCTGTCTGATGAACACACTATTTTGGAGGAAAAATGGCACGACAGATCGATGCAGTTTGTAAGCTGTGCCGGCGCGAAGGGCAGAAGCTTTTTCTAAAGGGCGAACGCTGCCTTAGCCCAAAGTGTGCAATTGAGACGCGTAATTTTCCGCCTGGTGAACATGGTCGTAAGGCTACTTTCCGGCGTAAAATGTCGGATTTTGGTACGCAGTTGCGCGAGAAACAAAAAGCGCGCCGTGTTTATGGTGTGATGGAAAAACAATTCCGTCGTTATTTCCGCGAAGCTACCCGCCGTACGGGTTTGACTGGTGCTACGTTGCTTTCACTGTTAGAAAGCCGTTTAGATAATGTGGTTTACCGGCTGGGTTTTGCTGATAGCCGGCCACAAGCGCGTCAATTGGTCTTGCATGGGCACTTTGACGTAAATGGTACTAAAACCGATATCCCTTCCTTTGAAGTAAAGGTGGGGGATGTTGTTACCGTACGTTCTAATAGTCGTAATCATGTCTATTTCCGCGACAGAACACAGATCATGCAAGGAAATAGAATTCCGGCTTGGCTAAATCGGGATCTAGCGGCAATGAGCGGCTCCATGGTAACCAGTCCGAGCCGCGAAGATATTGAGATTCCGCTGAACGAGCAGTTGATTGTTGAGTTCTACAGCCGCTAACGCTGATTGATTTGATCAATTGACTCAACGAACTTTACGACGATATCACATGAGCAACCAACTTTCTTAACGTTACTGCGATCGTCAACCACAGCTGATAATTTGTGCTCAGTTCGTAGCTAAGTGCATTTCACTGTGATTGCCGAGCGTGTGACGGTAGCAATGTTTGGTGGAGCGTACGCTAAACAGCAGGGAGGAGTACCATTGCTAAACATGGTTCTGCCCAAAATTGAGATTGAGGCCAATTCTCAGAATTATGGTCATTTCGTTATCAGCCCGCTTGAGAGTGGGTATGGTATTACGCTGGGTAACGCCCTGCGTCGTGTACTTTTATCAAGCTTAACTGGATCGGCGATTACTTCGATCCGGATCAGTGGGGTTCACCACGAGTTTTCGCCGATTCCCTATGTGCGCGAAGATACTACGCAACTGATTCTCAATGTCAAGCAGATTCGGGTGCATAGTGAAAGTGAAGAGCCGGTGCGCATTCACGTTGAGGTGACGCGCGAAGGGCCGGTGACCGCTGGTGATTTAATTTGCCCACCTGAGGTTGAAATCGTTAACCCAGAACAATACTTATTGACCGCAGATTCCAATGATGTGGACTTAGATATTGAGATGGTGGTTGAAAGTGGTCGCGGTTATAGCCCAGCGGAAGAACGTACGCGTTTGCCACTTGGCGAAATTCCTGTAGATGCAATTTACAGCCCTGTGCGCAAGGTCGCTTACCGAGTTGAACGTACCCGTATCGGTCAACAGACCGACTACGACAAGCTGAATTTGGAAATCTGGACCGATGGTAGCATTGCGCCTGAAGATACATTGCGCAAGTCTGCTAGCATCCTGGTTCAGCATCTGACTTTGTTAGCGGGTGCCGAAACGGTTACGGTTGAACCCAAGACGCGCGAGGAAGAAGGTATTCCTAGTCGCATCTATGATGCACCAATTGAAGAGCTTGAATTGACGGTGCGGGCTTATAACTGTCTCAAGCGGGCTGGCATTACCAAGATCGGCGAGATTTTGAAGCGCATGGAAAAGGGCGAGGAAGAGATGCTCGCCATTCGCAATTTCGGCAAGAAATCACTCGATGAACTTGTTGATAAACTGCGCGAAAAGAACTATCTGAATGTCCCAGGGGTTGACTTAACAGCATTCTGGAACAGTAATGGTGCCAGTGCCAGCGATGATGACGCTGAGCTGGAAGATGAAGAACTCGTTGCTGCAGGTGGCAACGATGATGATGAGGCGTAGCCTGAAGTGTGCCTAGTAAGGCTATTAATCGTTTGCTGGTTTTCCACCTGAGTAATGTGCAAGGATAGCAGAGCAGGAGTAGCATAATGCGACATAATATTAGTGGGCGCATTCTTGGCCGTGATGCCGGTCACCGCAAAGCCCTTTTTCGTAATTTGATCAAATCGCTTTATACCCATGAGCGAATTATGACCACAGAAGCAAAAGCGCGCTCAATTCGCGCTGATGCTGAAAAGTTGATTACCAAGGCTAAGCGCGGTTTGGCTGAAGGTGGGAATCGCGTGCATGCGCAACGTCAGCTGGTCTCTTATCTAAATGACAAGACACTCGCCAAAAAAGTGTTTGATGAATTTGCGCCCCGCTATGCGGCGCGCAATGGTGGTTATACGCGCATGATTAAGATTGGCAAACGTCAGGGTGATGCTGCGGATATGGTCATTTTGGAATTGGTCGATACAGAGGTATAGGCCACTTGGCTTATGCACGTGGAGGATTATTGCCTCGTGAATCGGCCTCTTTTACATGTGGCTGCCCTTGTCGCCTATGACGGTACTGATTTTCATGGTTTTCAGTTGCAGCCAAATGCACCAACGGTACAGGCTGCACTAGAAACTGCGTTACAAATCTGTAGCGGGGAAGAGTGCCGGGTGGTTGCTTCAGGGCGTACGGATACCGGTGTTCATGCTAACGGACAAGTTGTTGCAGTGCAGGTGCCCTGGCGCCACTCACTAAATGATTTGCAACGAGCCTGGAATGCTCATTTACCGCCTTCGGTTGCGGTGCGCAAGTTACGGCATGCGCCTGCGCGTTTCCATCCACGGTTTTGTGCGTTACATCGGACCTATCGTTACACTGTCTTTGATCAGCCGCAGGCTAATGGGGTAGGTCCGCTACCCCGCCATGCGCCACTGATTGAGCGCTTTGCTCTCTATCTCAGACAAGAGCTTGATCTAGAGGCGATGAATGTAGCGGCACAACATCTGCTTGGCGAACACGATTTTGCAACCTTTGGTCAACCACCGCAGGGTGAGCAGACGGTGCGTCATCTATACCAGGCCGAATGGCAAGTGGTCGAGATGAATCTGTTGCCTTTCGATGATTATGTTGGTCGGCAGTTAGTGTTTACAGTAACTGCCAATGCATTTCTACGGCAGATGGTACGCAATCTGGTTGGAACGTTATTGGCAGTAGGACGTAAACAATGGTCACCCGATGCGGTAAAGGCTGCACTACTGGCAAAAGATCGGCATCGGTGTGCACCACCAGCGCCACCGCAGGGATTGGTGTTAGAAAAAGTATGTTATCTAACACCTTTTGACCTTTGGGAAATTTGAAATTTATCCAAACGAATAAATGTGCCATCGTACTTGCTGTATACAACAGCTTCACTTTTATACATATCGTTTTGGAAAATATAGCGCTGTAGCATAACAAATAGAGCGTAAAGCTGAGCGACATTTTATGTATATGTTGCCCGTTGATTAACAAGAAACAAGGAGCAATTAGCGTGAAGACATTTAGTCCAAACGCCGAGGAAGCGAAAGCACAACGTGAATGGTGGGTGGTTGATGCCACTGGCCAAACGTTAGGCCGGCTTGCAACGCAGATTGCCACCGTGCTGCGTGGTAAACATAAACCAACGTTTACCACCCACATGGACAGCGGCGATTTTGTCATTGTCACCAACTGCGACAAGATTATTGTTACGGGTGACAAGTTGAACAGTGTGCAATACTACCGCCATTCACGCTTTCCAGGTGGTCTAAAAAGCCGCAGTATGCGTGAACAGCTTGATCGCTTCCCGGATCGCGTGATCTTTGAAGCCGTGAAAGGGATGATGCCCAAGACACGGTTAGGCCGCGCACAAATGAAAAAGTTGCGGATCTATGCTGGCGATGAACATCCCCATAGTGCTCAGCAGCCCAAATCGTTGAGCTTTTAAAGTGCGCTTGCTTTGAAAGCGGTGTTTTTATTTCCGTTTGCCAGCAAAAGCAGCTAGCGCTTCAAGCCGAGCACACTTTTCGCTGTGGCGCATAGGACAAGAAAGAAAGCAAAATGAGCGAATATGTAGAAGCGATTGGTCGTCGCAAAACTGCAACAGCTCGTGTTCGTCTTTATCCGGGCACTGGTGATATTGTAGTCAATGACCTACCTGTTGATACTTACTTCGGTCGCGCGCTAGACCAGATGATTCTGCGTCAGCCGCTATCGTTGACTGGCACCGAAGCCACCTATAATATTAGCGTTAAAGTTAAGGGTGGTGGTGATGGTGGTCAGGCCGCGGCTGTGCGTTTAGGCATTGCACGTGCATTGTGTGACCTGGACATTAATATGCGTCCAGCGTTGAAAGCCGCCGGCTTTTTAACACGTGACCCACGGGCTAAGGAACGCAAGAAGCCTGGTCTCAAGCGTGCGCGTAAGGCACCACAATACACCAAACGTTAAATTTTTTTGGTGTACCAAGTTTATGATGTAACTACCTCTAGCACCCACAACCATGTGGGTGCTAGAGGTTTTACTGTTTAGTTTTGATATGTTGGATGAAGCTTACTCGGCGCTGAGATGTGTGGGGCTCGACCACCTTTAGCCCTTAACACTTATCCTTGTGCCCCACTGCGCTGTTAGTGACAAATCTTCTCCTGTACTTTGTTACTCATACGACGTTGGATGAGTGAGCCAACTAAGGATCTATGTTTATTCGAACCGCACTACTTTGTGTACCAACCTTTGATGAAGAAGCAATCCAACTGCTGCGTCAGCTCTTGCAGGATCAGTTGCCTGGCACCGTGGTGGTGCAGGTTGAACGTGCTGCTAGTCAGCGCAACTTGATCGAGGAACGCTTACGCCGTTGGTGCGATGAAGAAGAGATCGACTTGGTGCTGACGATCGGCGGTACGTTGCCCGCGCCCGGTCCTAGTCGTAACGAAGTGGTCCCAGAAGCAACCCAAGCGGTCAGTGAGCGCATGATGCCTGGCCTGGCCGAATTGATGCGCCAGCATGCGGCACAAGAATCGTCGTTGGCCTGGTTGGAGCGCGGTGTGGTTGGCGTTCGGGGGCGCACCCTACTACTGAATTTGCCTGCTGGTGCTGCGGCTGCGCTGCTTTGTTTGCAGGCGGTGATCGAGTTACTGCCACCACTTTTTGCCCACTTACAAGAAGAGCCAACGGCTGCGCGCCTGGCCGATGATTTAGAACTTAGTTCGCCTGTATCTGACACCCTAACTCCGAATTCCTCAAGTTCTACCACTGCTCCCACGCCTATTACCCCATCCACTGCTGCTACTGGGTTGAAGGCCGCTGAATTTGCCGCATTTTTGCAGCGCCGTCATCAAGCTGGTTGAGTGTATATCACCCGATAGCGTAAGTATGCTTTAAAAACGCATTGGACAAATCATGCTAATTATGTAAAATAGATAGTAGATTTGATTACTGCTTTGCTGTGAGCTCATTTCAATGTGGCAATTTCATTCTGCTATCGGCTTGGCAGGCCACTTTGTCTATGGTGATTGTTGCTGGCTATATTGCGCTTGTAATGCGTTGCGGCGTTTTTTTACGCGGGTCAAAACGCCGCAACGCATTCAGCGCGAAGTATAGATGTTATTTTGCGCGCTGACTTGTGTGCAACCGCGCCGGCAACTTAGCCCTCACACTTTCTATTGAAAGAAGTTGTATCACATGTTTGCTGAACTGAGTCTTGCAAACTGGCCAAGTTATGCCAAAGTCCCTGTGAGGAGTGTACCTCACAGGGACTTTCACTTTCTGGGTCTGTGCGGTGCGCTTTCATCTGCGCTTTGGCAATGGGCTAGTGTGAACGGTAGCTTTCTTCCCGGCGCTGGTTTGGGAAATGATGATTTTGACTTCATTGACCACTGCAAGCAACGACTGTTTCCACACAATGCGCGCATTAACTGGGAAGGACAAAAATAATGCGAGGTTATGGGTTACGTTTTCTGCTCCCCTATATGCGTCCCTACCGTACTGCGCTCATTATCGGCACCTTTTACGCTGTCTTAAGTGCTGGTTCAAGTGCCTTTAGCCCAACGTTGTTGGGTTGGGGCATTGATGATCTAACCCGGGGTGTAACGTCGCAAAAATTGGCGCTCTATGCGTTGGGGCTGGTTGCGTTGTCCGCGACGATGGCGCTTTTTCGCTATCTGCTCCGCATGCTGACTGGTGATATTGCCGCCGGCGTCTCTTACGGGATGAGTCGGGATCTGTTTCATCGTCTGCTGCTCTTTGATTACCAAACCCGTCAACAATATGGCACCGGTGATCTACTCTCGCGCGCGACGAATGATTTTATCTATATCTGGCGCTTTTATAGTGCCGGCTTTCAGATGTCAATCCATGCGCTCTTTCTGCTTATAATTGGGGCTAGCTTGATGGCCTTTACGAATGTCGCAATGGCCGTCCTGGTGGTGGTGGTTTTAGTGCTTAGCATCACCCTGCAGTTACGGTTGGGTGGGATTATGGAACGCTCGTTTGTCCGGGTGCAGGAAGAAGCCGGCCGCATCTCCGCCTTTGTTCAAGAACATCTCAATGCCGCACGCATGTTGACTGCTTATGCCCAAGAAGTCGAAGTTGGTGCCAAATTCCGTGAAGCAAATCGGGCTTTTGTCGAGAAGAACATGCACTTCGTTGTCCGCTCCGGGCTTATTTCACCGCTGCCAAGCTTGTTGGTGCGTGTTTCGGCGACGGTGGTGATTCTCGCCGGCGGTCTACTCATTATTGACCAACAACTGACCGTTGGGCAATATGTGCAATTTATTGTCTATCTTGAGTTGCTAAACGATGGGGCGCGCAATATTACCGGCGCGTTCGAACGGTTACAACAAGGTAGTGCCGCCGCGGCCAGGATCGGGGAAGTGCTTCATCTGCTGCCGAAGATCAAAGATGACCCCAACGCCATTTCGCCATCCCTAAATGGGGAAATCCGTTTTGAAAATGTGAGTGTCTTTGCCGAAGATCAGGATCGCTGGGTGCTACGCAATGTCAACCTGGAGATCAAACGCGGCCAAACCGTCGGCATTGTCGGCTCGACTGGGGCTGGTAAAAGTATGTTGATCAGCCTACTGGGGCGGATTCGTGATCCTGACGAAGGGACGATCTATCTAGACGGATATGATCTGCGCAAGTTGGATCTACATGCATTGCGCCGCGATGTCGTCTATGTATTGCAAGAGACGTTGCTGTTTAGTATGCCTTTGCGTAGCAACATTGTCTTGGGGCGACCCAATACACCCGACCCCAAAATCTATCACGCCATGGCGCAGGCGCGGTTGACCAATGATCTGCCACAACTCCCCAAGGGGCTAGATAGTATTGTCGGTGAACGTGGGGCAACCCTTTCTGGTGGGCAGCGGCAACGGACGGCACTCGCCCGTGCCCTGGTGCGCGACCCCAAGGTTCTCATTCTGGATGATGCACTTGCCAGTGTGGATATGCATACATCGGCGGAAATTATCCAGGAGCTGCGCCAGTCGGCTTCCGCACAGGGCCAGCGCACCTCGATTATCGTCAGCCAACGGATGGCTGCCGTGCGCCATGCCGATAAAATTGTGGTGCTTGATGAAGGGCGGATCGTCGAAGAAGGGGATCACGACACCTTACTAGCACTTCATGGACTTTATGCCGAGATGTATCAGCGTGAGATCCAACAGGCTGAGGAGGAACTGGCTAATGGCTAAAGCCGCATCAACGTCCAATCCCACAACCGGGTCCAACAATGGTAAGCCATCCAACCCTCAAAACAAAGAGCAGGCGACGCAGTCCACTGCCGATGAAACGTTGGAAGAAGGGACGGAACCGCTGAACCAGGATAGTGCCCTGGTTAACTTGTTGGCGACCTCAATTCGCCCTTATTGGCCGTCCATGTCAGTTGCCACCGTGCTCATGTTGGCGGTCGCGATGATGAATGTTGTGCCGCCTTACCTGTTGCAGCAAGCGATTGATGGTCCGATTGCGCAGGGTGATACTGCATCGCTTTGGCGAATTGCTTTCCTCTATGGTGCGACCGCACTCGGGCTATTCGTGCTAACCTTTGCCTACACCTATACGCTGCAATATGCGGCCCAACGCGCATTGGCAGACCTGCGGACGCGCCTGTTTGACCACATTCTGCGTCAGGATCATGCCTTTCTCACCAACACCCCTACGGGTGATCTGGTGACCCGGCTTAGCAGTGATATTGATAACATTAATCAAGTGTTATCGAGTAGTATTGTGGTCATTCTGGTCGAAGGGCTCACCTTTATTGTGATCATCGGGGTCATGTTTGCCACGAACTGGCGACTGGCCCTGTTAGCCATTGTGGTGATGCCGGTGTTAGCCCTGGTCACGCGTTATTTCCGGCAGCGCATTCGCCTCTCTTCCAGCGGTGAACGTTCGGCCATGGCGCGTATTAGTGCCTTCTTGAATGAACACTTACATGGGATGACCGTGGTGCAACTCTTTGGCCATGAGCATGCCAGTGAACAGGAGTTTGATGACTATAACAGCACCTATCGCCAGGCGCTGGTGAACCTGCGTTATCACAGCGCGGTCTTTCTGGCCGTGCAGGAAGTTTTGGCTGCCATTGGCGTCGGGATTCTGCTTTATGGAGGTGGCCGTGGGGTGTTGGCCGGCTGGGCCACTTTGGGCATGTTGGTTGCCTTCTTTCAATATTCGCAACGTGCCTTTCAGCCAATTCTCAATTTGTCGCAGCAATATAACGCCATCCAAATCGCACTAGGGGCCGCCGAACGCATCTATCGGATGTTGCAGACGGAGCCTAAACTTCAGACGCCAGCCGCACCTGTTATCATTACACAGATACGGGGTGATATTGAATTCTGCAACGTACATTTTTCCTATGTGCCGGATGAACCGGTGTTACGCGGGGTAAATCTGCACATCAAGGCTGGCCAGTCCGTCGCGATTGTCGGCGCGACCGGGGCTGGCAAATCAAGCTTGGCTAGCCTACTGGCGCGTTACTATGATCCATCCCAAGGGCAAGTCTTGCTCGATGGCGTCGATCTACGCCAACTGGGCCTGACCGATCTGCGGCGTGCCGTTGTGGTTGTGCCGCAAGATCCGGTCTGTATTGCCGGCTCGATCCGGCAGAATATCATTCTCTATAAGCAGGGTCTCAGCGATGAGGTCGTGCAGCAGGCCGCCGACTTTAGCAATGCTGCCCGATTTATTGAGCAACTGCCCGGTGGTTATGATTTTGAATTGTTGCCGGGTGGGGCCAATCTTTCGCAAGGCCAGCGGCAACTATTAGCGTTGGCACGCGCCTTGGCCCTCACCCCGAACGCGGTCCTGGTGTTGGATGAGGCAACCAGCAGCATTGATACGGCCACCGAGGCGCTGATTCAGGAAGCCTTAGAGCGGATTCTGCGCTCACGGACCAGCCTGGTGATCGCACACCGACTAAGCACCGTCCGCAATGCCGACCGCATCATTGTAATGGAGCGCGGCCAGGTCGTCGAGGATGGTAGCCACGCCGAACTATTGACGCGCGATGGCTACTACGCACGGCTCCATCAGCATCAAGTATTACCAAAGACGGCTCGCCCAATCTGAGCAGTGCGATTGCTATTTACGTGCAACATAGACGATCCATTCGTCGGCATCATAGAGGTCGATGCCATCCCACCGAGGGTAAACATTGACCTGTGCAAAGCCGGCATCGCGCATCATGGTCTGCATGGTCGCAACGGCATAACTCTGGTCACAGAGGTGAACCTCGGTATATTGGCCGTTCTGTAAATGGAGAATATGGAAACGTTCGTAAGCGACCTGCTTTTCATCATCCCAGAAGCGTTCACCAAGGTGGAGAAAGGGGCTGTCGCCCCACAGCCCGGTATCATCGGTAAACCACCAATTCGTCGTTGTTTTGTCAATGCGATCCTGATTCAGCAGTTCGACGACCAAGGTCCCGCCTGGCTTGAGCGCTGCCGCCACTTTTTCCAGCAGGGCACTGGCCTCGGCTTTGGTGAAAACAGCCAGTTGGCCATAGATAAAGAGGGCCGCATCAAAGGTGGCGTCAGGCAATGTCACCGTGCGCACATCAGCTTCAATGATTGAACATTGGTCTGCTACCCCCTCGCGTTCGACCAAGTCACGTGCATAGGCGACCGCAGCAGGGCCAAAGTCGACGCCGGTGACGGTACAGCCGGCCTTGGCCAGCTCGACCGTATACAGACCTGGCCCACAGGTCAGATCACAGATCTGCATGCCCGGCTGTAAGCCTAGCGTTGACCAGATCCACGCCAACTGGCGCTGCCGTTCTGCGACGATGCGTGAGGCGGCACCGTGTGCTTGGTCCAGATGTTCGCGCAACATGCGCGCCGAGAAGGCCGGCTCATTCCAGGGTAAGTTGCCCCCTTGTGCCCACGGGGTGGGGCGGGTTGGTCGCCGGTAGATCCGCTGGAGTGCGTCAGCCAGTCGCTGTGCACTGTGTTCATTTGTCATGATTGCTTCACCCTGCTGCATAACGATCCTTCGTCATGGTACGAATTGATTAATGGCTAAAATTGCGATGAACAACCAGTCCATCATAATACGACTTGCATGCTCCTCGCAAGCCGACCGCTTCATCTGCTAATCTATAACAGTTGAACCGGACGGTTTGCGATTTGTCTATAGAACTTACGCAGCGTACGGCGGCTGAGCTCGTCGAAGCCAGAGTAAGCTGCGTAAATCCTAGTCTATTTGTTTATCGATTTCCCCAATTGACCAAACCCGTTCTAAAGGAGAAGGCTATGAAAATCGAACGTATCACCCCCTTTCTGGTTGACCGGTTTCTACTGGTGCGCGTTTATACCGATGAAGGTATTATCGGCAATGGCGAAGCGGGGCTGTGGGCCCATCACAAAACGGTCTACACCGCGATCGAAGAGCTAAGCGACTATTACGTTGGCAAAGATCCGCGGCGGATTGAGCATCACGCCCAGGTGGTGACACGCAATACCCACTTTATGGGTGCTGTCATCAGTGCCGCGGTGAGTGCCATTGATATTGCGCTTTGGGACATTCTGGCCAAATCGGTGGGGGTGCCGGTCTATCAACTGTTGGGGGGTAAATGTCGCGATAAGGTGAAGGTCTTTGCCAATGTCGTTGGGCGCACGCCGGCTGAATTTGGTGAGAGTGCCCGCCAACAGGTGGAGGCTGGTTACCTCTCCCTGCGCACCATGCCCTTTCTGCCCGACTTTGAAAAGCGCACCCCGACCCAGATGATTGGCGATGCCGTGCATATTGCCGCGGCCATCCGCGAAGCCATTGGCTATGAGACCGATCTCGGGCTGGAGTTGCACCGCAATCTACGCCCAGAAGAGGCCATTGCCCTGGCGACCGAACTCGCCCCGTTCCGCATTCTCTACTACGAAGATCCGCTGGCTCCAGAGAGCAACGAGGCACTAGAATATATTGCCCCGCGCATTCATTTGCCCATCGCCACCGGCGAACGCTTTTATAATATCTATCAATTCAAAGATCTGATCGACCGCAAGGTCGCCAGCCTGATCCGGCCTGATCTTTCCCTGGCCGGCGGCTATACCCAGTGTAAGAAGATCGCCGGCATGGCCGAAGCCGCCTTTGTCGGTATCTTTCCCCACCTGATGGGCAGCCCGGTCAACATTGCCGCCTTTGTGCAACTCGATGCGGCAATTCCCAACTTTGTCCTGCACGAGAATCTGACCAGCGCTGACGTGTTTAACGAAATTGTTGATAACCCACCTGAACGGCAGGGCGGCTATATCCTGGTGCCGGATCGACCGGGGATCGGCCTGGAGATTGTTGAGGAGAAATTGGCAAAGTACCCTTACCGTCCGCAGCGGATCAACGGTTATTTCCACGCGGATGGCTCAGTTGCCCATTAGCGGCTAAAGAAGGTGAACCATCTGCGCGGGAGTGGGGCTTTCCCGTGCCGCGTGGATGGCTCACCTTCTTTACCTACCGCTTTTGGGCTCATGCGCTTGCGGGGCGAGCGAAGGTGGCTTTAGCTAGTTTCTGTTGCGGAATGCGATTTCTATCGCCAAGGGCACCAAGAGCACGAAGGTTCGCTAGCGAAAATCCTTTGCGAACCTTCGCGTTCTTCGCGCCCTTGGCGGTGATCAAGCGCTTTCGCAACAGAAACTAGCTACTGCTGCTTTCGGTGTTGCTCTGCCCTTTTTTGCTGTCATTGATATACCAGCCACTGCCTTTAAAATGAATGGCCGGCGCACTAAACTGGCGCTGGACATTATCACTACTGCACGAACCGCAAGCCGGTGTGGTGGTGGCCGTAAAGGCGACTCGTTTTTCAAAGCTGCTGCCACAATCCTTGCAAACAAATTCATAGATGGGCATATGAATTAACTCCTTAATCAGTTCGACACGAACCAGCCCTGTCCCCTACGCAAGTTAGTCCGGGACAGGGCTGGTTCGTCATTTTGTTTTTATTGCGAAAAGCATAGACTTCCAATGTTAGTGGAAGACTGGCAGAGTGTTAGCGAAGTGTCTGAAAATTGTGATCAGCCAGTGTCGCGGCTTGTGGGGGTGACCAGGGCGTGGCACTGGTCGACAAATAACCTTGTTCGGTTAAAATGCGTGTCACATCGGCTGGACTGTTGCTCTGCAGCAGGGGAACCCGCAGCCGTTTCCCGCCATGCATGCGCCGCGCATACCAGGCGAGATGTTTGCGCATGGGGCTGAAAAAGTACTTTTCATAGTGCTGGTAGGTCTGCTCATAAAGCTGGGTGTGTTCAAGCATGATCTGCGCTAGCTGCTGTGCCTCGGCGGGATGAGGCTCGACCTCGGTGAGCCGTTCACGGCTACGATCAAAGAAAAAGGGATTGCCATAGGTGGCACGGCCCATGAGTACACCATCTACCCTATATGTTTCGACATAGTGCTGGCCCTGGCTCAATGTTTGCACATCGCCGTTACCCAAGATCAGCACATTGCTGCCTTGCGCGACCTCAACGGCCTTCCCGATCTCTGCCCAGCTTGCTTCGCCACTGTAGCCCTGTTCCAACGTGCGGCCATGAACGCCAATCGCCACCGGTTCAACTTCGAGTAGCCTTGGCAGCCACTCCTCGATGATCGGCTTGTCATAGCCAACGCGGGTTTTGACACTGACTGGGATCGGCCGCCGCTGTTGGTAGGCTAGGGGTAAGGTCTGCTGGCGGGCGTGAATCTGCTCGGCCACGCGGCGTGGCAGATCGGCACAGTTAAAGGCTGTCGCCCCGTTGTACCAATCGTGGACCCCTTGTTGGGTGGCGCGCACAATTTCCTGGGCCAGTACTGGGGTTCGAATCAGCCCCGCGCCAGCGCCACCCTGTGCCACCGTTTTGGCGGGACAACCCATGTTGATATCTACCCCATCAAAGCCAAGTTCACACACAATAATGGCAGCTTGATAGAAGAAGTGTGGTCGCTTGCCAAAGATCTGCGCGATAATCGGACGTTGACTCTCATCATAAAGCAGATCGCGCAGGAGCCGTCCGCTGCTCAGGCAGAGCCCCTCGGCACTGGTGAACTCGGTATACAGGAGCATGGGCTGCCCATATTTTTTCTGGATGTGGCGAAAGGGCTGATCGGTAACGCCATCCATGGGTGATAGGGCAAGTAGTGGGCGAGGCAAAGTATGCCAGAAAGTTTTACTGTTCATATTCTCTATTGTACGCGGATCAGGCGCAAATGTTAAATTCGCTAGCTTACACGCCTACTTGTGAAATTGCCCACAAGGCTCGGTCAAATGTATAACTGCGCCCGCCAGAATGGCGAGCTGTCAGAGATTTGTAATGCTCACATAGATTAAATTGTGTTAAGCTTTGTTGGTCAGACAATTTCTTTTCCCAACCCTGAAATCGCTGACTCGGTCTTGGTCCATTGCCGCACCAGCCGGAAAGCAACAGCCCAGCCAGCAACATCAAAATTTAACCAGTGGAAAATAACGTTCAGCGTCGTTTATCCTGGTAAGCGTTATCTTGCTCGGCGTTATCTTGCTCGGCGTTATCTTGCTCGGCGTTATCTTGCTCGGCGTTATTCTGGTCGGCTTTATCCTGGTAGATGATGACGCACAATATAAACTAATTCAATAAAGGAGCGAACGAATATGATCAGCCCACACCTACGCAAAAGTACATCGAAAAACGAGCAATTCCCTGAAGCGCTGATAATTCCCGATCGGGTTGCGGTTGTAGACAATGCCTACTTCTGTCCCAATCTTGCTTGTTATACTGATGAAGTTACTGTGCGCCCCGCCTCTTCCTATGCTAATGTCTGGATTGTCACCGATCCGGAAACTGCCAAAACCTGGTTAATGGTTGCCCCGCAGCCCACTTGTCCTCATTGTGCCAAGCCGTTGGCTGCTGTCAATCCCACGCGCGAAGATCGTCCGGTCGCCGCACTCTCCTGGATGTAAAGCGCAAAAGTGACTATTTCCAACCCGAGTATCGTGGAATAGCGTTGCTTTGCCCGCATGGTATTTGAGTTCCCGATTCGCTTCGTGATAAGCTGTCCACAGCATATCTAACGTGCAAGTTGGCTTGAAAGCGCACCGCGTCTTTGGCGGAATGTCGTCTGTCGCGCGTTTTCAACCAGCGTAGCGCATAACCCGATCTTGTCCTGTGCCCGTGCGTCCTTGCACGTTATGGCCATGATCGCGTTGACACGAGTGATAGGAACCTGTGCCATGTTCTCCGCGTATATTGCTACGCTGCGTACCTTTCCGCGCAACGTCTGGCTCTACTTTGTTGCCATCAGTTTGATCGGGTTTACCGTCGATGGTGGTATCTTTTCGGTCGTCTTCAACCTCTTTTTGTTACGTCTCGGCTATGATCCCGCCTTTGTGGGGCAGATCAATTCGGCGGGTTTGTTGGCCTTTGCCGTCTGTAGCCTTCCTGCTGGCGCGTTAGGTGGTCGCCTCGGTAATCGCCGGGCGATGATTGTTGGGCTTGTCCTGATGATGGTCAGCAGTCTGTTGCTGGCCCTGACCGAGTTTGTTCCGCTCGCTTGGCAGATTTCCTGGCTCTTTAGTGCCTATATCTGTTTCCACAGCAGCATTGCCATCTATTTTGTCAATACCGCGCCCTTTTTAATGGCAACCACGACCGAAGCGCAACAGAATCATGCGTTTTCGATCCAATCAGCAATGATTTCACTGTCGGCCTTTTTCGGCAGCATGGTGGGCGGCTTTCTGCCTGGTATCTTTGCCGGGATGACCGGCATGACCCTGGCAATGGCCACGCCCTATCGTTACCCGTTATTGATTGCAGGTGTGGTACTCAATATCGGCATTGGTGCGCTGCTCTGGGCCAAGGATGAACCTACGTTCGCCCGCAATCGTGTCTTGCCCCCGCGCCCCCGCCGCCTCTACCCTTCTTTCTTCCGCGTGCCCCGTTTTGGCCCCATCAATTTACAAGCGATTGATCGAACCTTTGTACGCCTGGTTGTGGTCATCTCTTTGATTCGACTGTTTCAGATCGCCGGGATGGCGGTGTTAATGACCTTTTTTAATGTTTATATGGATGATGGCTTGGGCGCACCAACGGCCCAAGTTGGGCTCTTGACTGGCTTAGGCCGTCTGCTGGCGGTGCCAGTCGTGTTGAGCATGCCGCTGTTGTCGGCGCGCTGGGGCAATCGCAACCTGGCGATTGGCTCCTCCTTTAGCGCTTTTCTCTTTTTGTTGCCCTTGGCCTTTGTCGAACAGTGGTGGGCTGCCGGCTTGAGCTACATGGGGGTGATGGCTGGCTCGTCGATCCGCTATGCTTCTTTTCTGATCTACATTATGGCCATGATCAAACCCGAACAGCGCTCTTTTATGTCAGGCATTAACGAGATGACTGCGGGGTTGAGCTTTGCCGGCATGGCCTTGCTGGGCGGCTACCTGATTGTCGAGCGCGGATACCGCGATCTCTTTCTGCTGGGTGCCGCGCTTACCCTGTTGGGCACGCTGCTCTTTTGGGCCTATTTCCGCCCCGCGCCACAACTCGCCGTGGAGCAAACCGCGCTAAAAGCGGCGGCTGATTAATCCCATAGGCATCCCTGGCAAGGCTCTCAACCCTGATCGCCTGATTACGATTTTCGATTTCCAATCATAGCAACGATAGGAGCAAAAAATGCGTCTACATGATAAGGTCGCCCTGATCACGGGTGGTGGCAGTGGGATTGGTCGCGAAACGGCCCTACTCTTTGCGCAAGAGGGGGCGCGCATTGTGGTGGTCGATGTCAACGACCAAGGTGGTGCCGAGACCGTTGCCCTGGTAACAGGGGCGGGTGGGCAGGCTACCTATGTCCACGCTGATGTTGCCAAGGCGGCAGATTGTGCCAATATGGTCGCGGTGGCGGAGGCAACCTTTGGCCAGCTCAATGTGCTTTTTAACAACGCCGGTATTATGCGTCACGATGATGATGACGCCGTCAACACCGAGGAGTCCGTGTGGGATCTAACCATGGCGGTTAATCTCAAAGGGGTCTATCTGGGATGTAAATATGGGATTCCCGCCTTGCGCCGGGCCGGGGGTGGTTCGATCATTAACACAGCCTCCTTTGTTGCGCTATTGGGGGCAGCAACGCCACAGTTAGCCTACACCGCGAGCAAAGGCGGCGTCCTGGCGATGACGCGCGAACTGGCCGTGGTGCATGCGCGCGAAAATATTCGCGTTAATGCCCTCTGCCCTGGTCCCCTGCGCACCGAACTGCTGATGAGCTATCTTAACACGCCAGAAAAGAAACAGCGTCGCCTTGTACATGTCCCCATGGGCCGTTTTGGGGAAGCAAAAGAGATGGCCTATGCCGCTCTCTATCTGGCCTCTGATGAGTCTTCTTATGTCACTGGGACTGACTTTACCGTGGATGGTGGATTGACCGCTGCGTATGTAACGCCAGAATAGGCTAAATTCAATTTACCCTTATTGTCATTTGCATCATTGCGCAATATCTATTAAAATGAAGACACATTCGGTCATTATTTGCAGTGCGGCTTTGCCGCCTCGGGGGAACTGCAAATGATGACCGAATTTTTTCTTTCCTGCGTCTTTTCTTTCCTGGGTTGCTGGTTATTTGTCTCCTTGGCCGATCCTCTCTCTTTCTACTGCACTCAAGTCTGGTTTATCCTCGCTTATTATACTGAAGTCAAGTTGAGAACCGGCGTTTTGCTGTCTAACGGGATCGCGTGCGTCGCACTGACCGCCAACTGTTTCCAGTCCGCTAGATTCTTTGGTCAGTGCGACGCACGCTGACCGAAACTAGGGGTTTCATTCTGATTTGAGTATAAGTCCCACGATTTGCCGTAGTTTCGCCCGTCCATCTTTAACCGATTAACTTGGGCAGCGCTTAATTGAATGCAAAAATCAGGGAAATTACTTATGCCAAAAGTGGTAAGATTTTGATAAGCTTTTGGTGTAGAATATTTCCCTTTGACAAAAACGAGAGTAAAACAATGTATAAGCAACCGTTTTGGGTAATTCTGATCCTTATAATTGCTGCAATGATGCTGCCTATCAGCACAAGTTGGGCCAAACCGCGTTTTGAGGAGGATGCCAATTTATTTGCAATTTTTCTTCCCCTGATTGATTACCAGCATAATCCATCTGTAACGGCTACCCCAATTCCCACAATCGACCCCGCCGCCACCAGTACGGCAACTCCCACCTTGATCAGCACTGTGCCGACGGCAACTCCTACCGCACCTGTGACCGCAACCGCCTTACAAACGCCAACCAGCACCGCCACCGCGACACCATCGCCGTCGCCTACTGCCACACAGACCCCGCTACCGACTGTGACCAGCACAGCTACGCCTGTCAGCATCGCAACGGCAACGCCAACTTCGATTCCCTTTCCGGATATCACGTTTTCGTGTACACAAGAGCCGTCGCTTAATAATGCGGTCTTGCTGCATCTCACGATCACCACCACGCTGCCGGCACCATCAGCCGCATCTTTTTTCTTTGAACCGACTGAACTGCAAGGGCCGGTCGATAATATTTTGCAGCCGATTAGCCAACTGACAAATATCTTTGCCAACCAAACCAGTGCCGAGTCCCCTGGTGCTTTGGCGCGGTGTGATACTGCCGGTCAGTGTACCGCCATCTATACCCTGACGGAGACGGAAGTAACACGATATAGCGGCACTACGGTTGACTGCAACTATTAATCGGGGAGCGCGTGCAATCGTTGATCCCCAAAACAAAAACGCCGCCAGCGTATACGCTGGCGGCGTTTTTGTTTTGGTAGCCCGTACGGGAATCGAACCCGTGTCTGATCCTTGAGAGGGATCTATCCTGACCGCTAGACGAACGGGCCACAATGCGTTACTGTCTGATTTCCCTCTCAGACTAGCCATTTTACGGGATCTAGGGCAGCTTGTCAAACGCGGCGCTTCCTCGGCAACAATTCTCAATCAGAAAACGTGTAGTGCGCATCCCCAGATGCGCACTACACGTTTTCTGATCGAGAATTGTTGCTTCCTGGGGGGGCATTTCGCTTTGGGGCAATTGCCGAAGTGGGGCATAAGTATCCACTTCGGTAATTCGTCGGTTTCAACGGCGGTAAGGCTTACGCGGCTAACGTCTCAATTGCCGTAAAGGTCAATTCATCGCCCACGACATCAACCAGCAGATGTTCACCGCTAAAGACGCGCCCCTCTAAGATCTGTACCGCCAACGGATCGGCGATGCGATGTTGGAGCACCCGTTTCAGCGGGCGGGCCCCAAAGGCGGGGTCGTAGCCTTCTTGTACGAGTAACGCTTTGGCCTTGTCGGTCAACGCCAGCGTAATATTGCGATTCTTGAGCAGCTTGCGCAGATGTTCAAGTTGGATCTCGATGATCGCTTTCAACTGTTCTTTTTGCAGCGCATGGAAGATGACGATCTCATCCACCCGGTTCAAGAACTCGGGGCGGAAGTGTTGGCGCAAGACTTCACGCACACGGCGTTCCACCTCTTCATCCACCCCAGCGACATCCAGAATATATTGACTGCCCAAGTTGCTGGTCATGATGATCACTGTGTTGCGAAAATCGACCGTACGCCCCTGGCCATCGGTCAACCGGCCATCGTCGAGCACCTGCAAGAGCACATTGAAGACTTCGGGATGGGCCTTCTCGATCTCATCAAAGAGCACCACGGCATAGGGACGACGGCGGATGGCTTCGGTCAGTTGACCACCTTCGTCATAACCAACATAGCCAGGGGGCGCACCAAGCAGACGGGCGACCGTGTGCCGTTCCTGATATTCACTCATGTCGATACGCACAATGTTTTGGTCATCATCGAACAGGAATTGGGCCACCGTGCGCGCCAATTCAGTTTTACCCACACCGGTTGGCCCTAGGAAGATAAAACTGCCGATGGGCCGGTTGGGATCTTGCAACCCGGCGCGACTGCGGCGAATTGCGGCGGCGACAACCTTAACCGCCTCCTCTTGGCCAACAACACGGTCGTGCAGCACCCGCTCCATGCGTAACAATTTTTCGCGTTCGCCCTCAAGCAGATTGGAGACCGGAATGCCGGTCCATTTGCTGATGATTGCGGCGATCTCTTCGCCATCGACCTCTTCTTTGAGCAGTGCCCCATTGCTCTGGAGCTGTTGCACCCGTGTTTGGGCTTGGGCCAGGTCACTCTCCAACTGGCGCATCTTGCCATAGCGCAACTCAGCGGCCTTTTGCAGATCATAGGCCCGTTCGGCCTGTTCGATCTGTGTGCGCACACTTTCGGCCTCTTCCTTTAATTGGCGCACCTCGGCAATGGCTTCGCGCTCGGTCTCCCAGCGGCTGGTCAACTCGGCGCTCTGCTCCTTGAGATTGGCCAGTTCGCCCTCCAATGTGGCCAGGCGATCACGGCTGGCCTGATCGCTCTCCTTCTTCAGCGCCTCGCGCTCGATCTCCAACTGCATCACCTCGCGGTCGATCTCGTCGAGGGCTTGGGGCTTGGAATCGATCTGCATGCGCAGCCGACTCGCCGCCTCATCGATCAGGTCAATCGCCTTGTCGGGCAGGAAGCGGTCGGGAATATAGCGGTGGCTCAAGGTCGCCGCGGCGATGACAGCTGGGTCAGTAATGCGCACGCCATGATGGACTTCGTACCGCTCCTTTAGCCCACGGAGGATGCTGATCGTATCCTCAACCGAAGGTTGCCCCACAAAGACCGGCTGGAAGCGGCGCTCTAACGCAGCATCTTTTTCAATATATTTGCGGTATTCGTTGAGCGTCGTCGCGCCGATGGCATGCAATTCGCCGCGCGCCAAGAGTGGCTTGAGCATGTTGCTGGCATCCATCGACCCTTCCGCCGCGCCGGCACCGACCAAGGTGTGCATCTCATCAATAAAGAGGATGATCTGCCCCTCGCTGCGCTGAATCTCCTGCAGCACTGCCTTGAGCCGCTCCTCAAATTCGCCGCGATATTTGGCCCCAGCGACGAGCGCGCCCAGGTCGAGCGCCACCAATTGTTTGTCGCGCAGGCTGGTCGGCACATCGCCATTGACAATGCGCTGCGCCAGCCCTTCGGCAATCGCCGTCTTGCCTACACCTGGCTCACCGATCAGCACTGGGTTGTTCTTGGTGCGGCGGCTCAAGATTTGGATGACACGGCGGATCTCTTCATCACGCCCAATCACTGGGTCGAGTTTTCCTTTGCGCGCGTCGGCGGTGAGGTCGCGGCCATATTTGGTCAGCGCCTCATATTGGCCTTCCGGGTTGTCGGTGGTGACGCGCTGATTGCCGCGCACACTGGCCAGGGCTTGCAAAATTGCGTTGTAATCGACCCCGTGGCGGGTGAGCAATTCGCGCACCTTGGCATGGCTGGCCGCCATTGCCATCAGCAGATGCTCAGTTGAGATATACTCATCCTTCATGTTGCCGGCGATCTGCTCGGCATCGCGTAAGATAGTGTTGAGCTCTTTGCCAAAACCAACCTGCATCGACGCGCCGGATGCGCGCGCTTTACTGGCCAGCGCGCCTTCGCCGCTGCGAGTCAAGGCCGCGACATCGGCCCCAATCCGATTGATCACGGCGGGGACGACGCCGCCCTCTTGTTGCAAGAGGGCCAGTAGCAGATGTTCCGGCTCGACCGTGGCATGGCCGGCTTGTTCGGCGCGGGCTTGCGCATCGAGCAGCGCCGCCTGTGCTTTTTGGGTATATTTATCTAATCGCATAAATGCAATCCTCCTCAATCAACAATTGCGTACTTTTCATCCAAGTTTACTGCGCGTCTATTTGATTGACGCTTGCATCACGTTAGTAAATTGTCTAATTGCTTGCATTTAGTGCTGCAATCGATGATCAGTAGATCGCAATGACCGTGCTAATTTGATGGGCGTTAGCAATTGACAGATTTGCGCGGCGCGCTTTACAGAAATCTGCTGCTATCCTACACAAGACCTGTATCTTCGGTGATGACATCCACTGTACTCTCTGCTAGACTGGAAGGGCAAAGGGGAGAGGGAAGAGACGAGATACGAGAAGCGAGACACGGGAGGAACCACACTTGACAACTGACCTTGCACTCCTGCCACTCAGATCGAACTAAACGCAAATTGATTGCCGTATAGGTTGTTGCGTTTGCTGAGTAAGCGCCACTGGATTTTGATTCCCTTTTCGCCTTGGATCGACATCAATAAGCTACCTAGTATACTGCGTTTCATAGCATGGTGCAGCTTACAAGTGGCACAGCAACCTGTTACACACCACCGTGTACACCCAATGGTACACAGTTGGCCCTTGTCATACACAGTACTTCGCGGTTTACTCATTCAGCGCTTTCACAACGATAAACCATATTGGCAGCAAGCGGAACTTGTACCCCGCTCCTGACGTTGAGTAGGCGCAAGCCACAATAAATATCTATTTTTATTGAAAGGAATATCTCCATGAACCGTCCCACACTCTTCTGGTTACGCGGCTTGTTGTTTGGTATCACTTTATCATTGCTCTTGTGCTTGCAGCTGTTCAACCAACCATTGCTCTATGCCGAAGCGGATCAGCCCGATGCACCAGGCAGTATTAGTGGTACGATTCGCAATGGCGCCGGTGAACCCATTGCCGGCGTCGAGGTTAGCCTTTATCAATCCTATTACTACGGCTACAATCCGATCCGGCAGGTAACAACCGATGCCGCCGGCAACTACCGCTTTTCGATTCTGGGCATTGGCATCTATCGCGTCGGTACTTATGATAAAGGTGGTCTGTATGGGCGCAACTTTTATCCCAACACCAAGCGGGTCGAAACGGCCACTGATCTCGTGATTAGCGGGAATCAACGCACCGCCATCGATCTCACCTTAGTCCCAGCGGCGCAGATTACCGGCAGCGTGCGCAGCGCAGACGGCACCAACCTCTTCTATGCCACCGTTGAACTCTACCAAAAGTTCGACCGTCTGCTGTACCCAGGCCAGCTATGGGATGGTTGGCAGCAGATCGAGAACCAGACCCTGGCTACAGGCGCTGAGGCGTTTCAGTTTAAGGGACTCGCCGCCGATCAGTACCGGATCTGTGCGACGGGCTATGTCAACACGAACAATTGGCGCGAATGTTACGATAATGTCTATGAGCTCACCGCCGCCGCAAATCTGACTGTTACCGCGGGGGCGACGATCAGCAATGTCGCGATTGTCTTAGGCGATGGCGCCGATTACGGCACCATCAGTGGCAAACTCAGCTCGATCAATGATGAGCCATTGGCTGGGGTCGGCGTCTATGTCATTCCCGCGTCATATGGGGAATGGTATCCCTATGCCGCTGCTAGTCAATCCACTGGGCAATCTACCATGCCTGCTGATCCCGCCGGGATGGCAACGTCCGCCGCAACGTTGCCGCCCATTGCTGGGGTGGCGATTTATACCACCACCAAGAGTGATGGCACCTACATGGTGAAAAACCTGGTCGCCGGCACCTACCATCTCCTCTTTTTCGATGGGCAAGGCCGCTACCGCTACGAGTATTACAACAATGTCACCTACCCGAGCAATGCAACGGCAGTGAATGTCGCCAAGCAGGAGCATGTCAGCGGCATTGATGGCCAACTGAGCGCTGGGGCGCGCATCCGTGGCAGTGTGACGATCTTGAGCCAGCCTGCGCCGCAAGGTACGATCATGCTCTTTCGTCGCGAAAACAGCTACTGGCGCGCGGTTGCCACCACGACGAATGATCCGAATACCGGCAGCTATGAGTTAGGGAGCCTACCGGACGGCGTCTATCGTCTCCAAGCCTCCGTCTGGTTCAATACAACCAGCAACCAGTACTCCTATAATGGCTTCTACGGCGGCAACACGCTAGAGACGGCCACCGATATCACCCTGGCTGACGGTGGCCTGCAAGCGAACATTGATCTTAATTTGGGCGGTGACCGCCAATTTGCGGGTGTCCTCCACGGGCGGGTCACCGCTCAGGGCACACCCCTGGCCAATGTCAAAGTGAGCCTTTATTCTAATTACAGCTGCTGCACAGGACTGACTGTGGGCGTCGTGGAGAGTTATACTATCACTGATCAGGAGGGCCGTTACACATTTGAAGGGCTTACCCATGGTGCTTACAAGATCCGGTATGATGATCAAAGTGGGCACCGGGCTTCAATCTTCTACCCCGACCAACTATCGCCGATGGCCGGGAGCATTGTCTACACCGGCGATACGACGGTCGTCTCGGATGCCAACGTGGATCTGCCCCAGGGGGGCCGCATCACGGGGCGCGTCTACTTGCGCAATGGGGAAGCTGTACCAAACTTGTCGCTGTTGGCGACGACCATCATCCCAACATACGGTGCCTTCATCTATCGTGAAGTCCAAACGGCCGCAGATGGGTCCTATACGTTACAGGGCCTTCATCCGGGCGTCTACTATCTTTGCGCCAGCAACCGATCCCCCTATGACCTGGGCAACCTGGACTGTTATGGCAATACCCAAGACTACGCATGGGTCACTAATGGCCATCCGATTACGGTAACCGCGGGAGAGACAGTCAGTGGTATCGACCTGCTCTGGGGTCCTGATCACAAACAGTACCTACCGGTGGTGGCGCGCTAGATTTTTGTGCGATGCGTGCGTATGGCGCACGGTATACCGTGCGCCATACGCACATACTTCAGCTGCCCGCGACAATCCCTTCTGCGCAGCGAAATGCCAGCGCCATGATCGTCAATACGGGGTTAAAGCCGCCGTTGGTGACATGCAGCGAGCCGTCGATCACATATAAATTCTCGTGCCCATGTACCCGCCCCCACTTGTCGGTCACCGAACTTTGGGGGTCATCGCCCATGCGACAGGTCCCTGCCTGGTGCTGACCGCCACTAAGCCGGGGCAGGTTAGGGGTGCTCCAGATCTGAGTGGCACCGCTAGCCTGAAGCCACGCTTCGGCGCGGCTGCGCAGAAAGTCGGCGCTGCGCAAGCTCTCGGGATGAACCGATCCGCTGAGTCGCGCCACCCGCATGCCAAAACGATCGGTCACCTTGGAATCAAGGGTGACCCGCGCCGTGGGCGTGGGGATCTCCTGGATCGGCCCATAGACTTGGAGGGTGCGGCGGTAGTAGTCACGCATATACGCCTTATTGGCCACGCCCCAGCGTGATAGGCCGGGCGGCAGGGGTGTGCGCCAGAAGATGATCGGCAGCTTGATAAACTCGTTGGCCAACATGCCACCGCCGATAATCCCCGCGTTGTCATGGTTAAAATCACTGGTCGAGATCGAGACGCCAGGGCCGATGTTGTCAAAAGTCGGTTCGTCAAAGAGGCCATAGGCACCCGTGTAGACATGCCCTTGTAGGTTGCGCCCGACCTGGTCGTAATTGTTGCCCAGGCCGTTAGGTTCTTGTGGGGAGGAGCTGGCAAGCAGCAGCCGGGCTGACTCAATTGCACCGCCGGCGACGATCACTTTGCCGCCGTAGATCGTGCGCTGTTGGAGCGTGCCTGTGCTATCTACTTGCACCAAGGTGGTGCCAATCGCCTGCCCCTGGTCGTTGGTGACAACCCGCAGCGCTTGGGTTTCGCAGAGCAGGGTACAGTTGCCGGTGGCCAGCGCCCGCGGGATCGCCGTGTTATGTGTGCCATTCTTGCTCTCGGATGGACAACCAAAGCCCACGCAGAGACCACATTGCACACAGGCCGGGCGGCCATTGTAAGTCGCCGTGTTGATCAGCAGCGGCGCGGGCGCCGTCTGCCAGCCCAAGGCCGTCGCGCCCCGTTCCAATATCTTACGCCCCAGGGTATCGGGCACAGGCGGCATGGGATAACCCCGTTGGCGTGGCCCGCGCTTGGTCTGCACCACATCCGGCCCGGCGACACCAATTTCCCATTCAGCCCGTTCGTAGTGCGGTGCTAACTCTTCGTAGCTGATCGGCCAATCCGCCAGCGAACTTTCGGGCGGGACGCCATAACGGCTCGCCATGCGAAAGTCATCCGGCAGAAAGCGCCATGCCTGCGCCCCGTAGACGCGCGTGCCGCCACCCAAGGTCATCGCGTTGTTGTGATAGCCCCCTTCATGCGGCGCGATCACCTTTTCGGTGCCATCCAGCTCAACCGAAACGCGTGGATTGCCTTGCAGGTTGGGTCCCGTGTTATGGCCATACAGGGCAAGACGATGGTTGCGCAGATGATCACGGCTGATATTGGCATAGGGCAGCCAAGCCCCGCGCTCGACCAGCAGCACCCGTTGGCCCGCTTCGGCCAGCACACAGGCAACAATCCCACCGGCGGCACCACTGCCAATCACAATCGCATCATATTCGGCGTCAACCGTCCCCAGTTGGGTGGACTCAATCAATGGTGGCGGCGGGGGTGTTACATGGGCATGAGCAGGGCGCGGGCCGGCTTCAAAGCCGACCATCTGCCAGGAATGGGCATCCGGGTTGCCGCCATTTTCCGGGTTGCTGTAGTAGCCCTCGGCGGCCAGGTTGACCAGCGTCTCCAGCCACTGGGCGGGGTCAACTGGCCAGGCACCCCCGGTTTGCCCTTTTTCTAAGGCGGCGAGCAGGACATCTTGTTGGGCCGTGGTGAGATCGACAAACGGGGTGCCGTAGTGCTGTTGGGCCTCGGCGATCAAGGCGGTCAGGCCAGTTTCGATCAACGGAACAAAGCGGGCGAGATCGCCCTGCCAGTGGGTCGCCAGGTAGCTTTCAACGCCGCCGGCCCAACCGGCGGCAAAGTCATCAGCGGGGATTAGGCGGTCGATGACGGCGCGTAAGGTGGGTAGATTAGAAATAAAAGTTGTCATGGGAAAATTTCTTCTTTACTTGTCGATAAAAAGGATCTGTTGGCAGCAGTATAGGTCGGATCGAGCGCAATCCGCAAACAGCATTTGCATTCCTTGTACGCCGTAAGCGACAATAACAATGCAACCCCTATTCCTTGAATGGAGCAGCCCCATGTCTAAATCGCTTTTACCGCTTTACCGTAGTTTATTGTTGTTTTGCATCCTTGTGCTGTTGGGTATGACCTTTTGGTCTGGTTTCTCCCCGACGCAACCCCAGGTTTATGCGGAAGAGAGTGTGCCAGAAGCGTTCGGTAGCATCAGTGGCGTGGTGCGCAATGCGGCCGGTGAACCGTTGGCCGGCATACAAATCGATCTCTATTATCCCAGTTTCTATGATAACAACTGGTCTCCCAGAGGGCAGGTGACAACTGATCGTAGTGGACGCTATCGCTTTGCGGCGTTGATTGGTGGCGTTTACCGCCTTGGTGCCACTGATCCTGCAGCGCTTTACGGCAAAACATTTTATCTCAATGCCAGTAACGTTTTCCAGGCGACCGATGTTGTGGCAAACGGCAGTGCGCGCACCGATGTTAATCTTACGCTGACCGCCGGTGGCGAGATTACAGGGTTACTCCAGGCCGCCGATGGGCGCGCGCTTGAAAATAAAGTCGTAACCCTTGCCCAGCAGGTTTCCCTATTTGATCGCCCAGGAGGGCAGGAGGACACATGGCTACAGGTCGATGCGCAAGCCCTTGATGTCGATCAGGACGAGTTTCATTTCCGTGGATTGGCCAGTGATCACTACCGTATTTGTGCCACAAGCTACGGTCGCGACTACTATTGGCAGGAATGCTACAACAATGTCTATGCGATCACGAATGCGCAAAGTATCTCTATCAGCGCAGGAACGATTGTCAGTAATGTCGTTATGTTGCTGGGAGACGGTGCCGATTTAGGCCAAATCCGTGGGCAAGTCACTTCACCAGCGGCGGAACCCTTAGCAAACATTGGTGTTTATGTGGTCCCGCTTGATGCAATGAACCCTAACCCGCCGCCGGGCACAGCCGCCACGCCCCCACCCCCAGCGTTAGAACCAGCGGGGCGCCCGCTTGCGGCTGCAGCGCTTTCAGCCACGGCAACGGTAACACCAGTCATGCCGGTTTTTCTGCCCAATGTGCCTTATCGCTATTATACCAGTACGGCTAGCGACGGCAGCTATACGGTAAAGAATCTCTTTGCCGGCAACTATCAGATCTTTTTTCACGATGCCACTGGTCGCTATCGTTACGAATACTACGACGATGTGACCTATCGCAGCAATGCCATGGCCGTAAAGCTTGCGCACCAAGGGGTGATTACCGATATCAATGCCCAGTTGGCTTTGGGCGCGCAGCTTACCGGTACAATCACTTTGTTTGGGCAACCGGCACCACTATCCACCCTGTCGTTGTACAAACAAGAGAATAGTCAATGGCACGTGGTAACAACGGCGACCACGGATCCATTGACTGGTCGCTATGACATGGGTGGGCTACCAGAAGGGGTTTATCGCTTGCGCGTCTTCACGAATATCAATTATTCCTCATTTCTTTCGTACGTGCTTGAAGCGTTCTATGGGGGCAATCGCTGGGAAACAGCGACTGATATTCAACTTACCACAGCTGAGCGCAAGCCCAATCTTGATATCGATATTGAGGGCGGGCCGCGCTTTGATGGGGCGATTAGTGGCCGCGTAACAGCCAATGGCGCGCCGCGCTCCGGCATCAAAGTAAGCCTTTATCTCTATCCGACTTACTGTTGTAATCCGCTGTTACTAGGGCGGGCCTGGACCTATAGCCTGACTGCTGCGGACGGCCGCTACCGGATCGATGGCCTTTCCTATGGCACTTACTTTGTGCACTTCGAGGACCAAAGCGGTCTGCGCGCGTCGATCTTTTATCCGAATCAGCCCGTACTCGACTTAACTAGAGCGGTGATAACAAACGACACAGAAACGACGGCTGATATTGATGTCGATCTGCCGCAAGCGGGTACGATCAAAGGGCGAGTCGATGCGCTGGCTGGGCAAGCACTGCCCAACCTCACCATGTTGGCGGTCTTTACTACCCCAGAGCAAACTGGGTTTGTCTATCGCGAAACACCGCTTAACGGTGATGGTACCTTCGCGTTACCGGGGCTTTATCCTGGACCTTACCACATTTGTGCGGCGCTCAAAACGCTCGATAACAATGGCTTTAATCACCTTGATTGTTATGGCGGTCTCGGTGACTTCCAGTCGTTTACCAGTGGCAGCGCGATTACCGTGACGGCCGGCGGTACAGTTGACAATATTGATCTCCTCTGGGGACCTGATCACAAGCAGTACTTACCTGTGCTTGCCAGATAGTTTTTTGATCGCTCCCTAATGGACTATACTTGCGGTTGGTGTAGATGATCAAGTTTCGCTTGAGACTTGCCAGCAAGAATTTTATCATCTATGCCAGAGCTGAGTATATAATAGAGCAATGGATCTTCCCTTCCGGGGTGTGGCTTGGCTACACCCCACCACCAGATAAGCCAAATTGTTATGCCCAACCAACTTAACCTCGGTCTGATCGGTGCCGGTCGCATTGGCCGTGTCCACGCCGAGAGTATCATGTTCCGCATACCCAATGCCACCCTTTTGGCGGTTTCTGATCTCTATGTCGCCAGCGCACAAAAGTGCGCCGCCGATTTTGGCATCCCCGCCGCCCATGACGATCACCGTGCCCTGCTTGATAACCCGGCGATTGACGGGGTGGTGATCTGCTCCAGTACTGATACCCATACACAGTTCATTATGGAAGCGGCCGAAGCGGGCAAACATATCTTCTGCGAGAAGCCGATTGCGCTTGATCTGGCGCAAATTGACCGCGCGTTAGCGACCGTCGCGCACTGTGGCGTCAAGTTGCAGATCGGCTTCAACCGCCGCTTTGACAGCAACTTTCGCCATCTCCACGAGGTGGTGGCGCGCGGTGAAATCGGCACACCGCACACCATCCGCATCACCAGCCGAGACCCCGCGCCGCCGCCGCTCAGTTATATCAAAGGCTCCGGCGGGATCTTCCTGGACATGATGATCCATGACTTTGACATGGTGCGCTACCTGATGGGCGCGGAGGTAACCGAACTTTATGCCACAGGCGCGGTGCTGGTCGATCCGGCCATTGGGGAAGCAGGCGATATTGACACCGCCATCGTGACCTTAAAGTTTGCCAATGGCGCGCTGGGGATCATCGAGAACAGCCGCCAAGCCGTTTATGGCTATGACCAACGCGCCGAGGTCTTTGGCAGTAAAGGGGCGATTGAGGCGGGCAATAAAACTGCGCACGATACGCGCTACAGTACGGCGTCCGCGATCCAAGCACCGAATCCACTTTATTTTTTTCTGGAGCGCTACATGGATTCCTATGTGGCGGAGATGCGTGCGTTTATCGACGCGATCCAACAGGATCAAACACCGCTGGTAACGGGCATTGATGGGCGGATTCCGGTGGTGCTGGGATTGGCGGCCGGGCGGTCGTTGCGCGAAGGGCGACCGGTGCAACCGAATGAATTCGATTAGAAAGGCCGACTTTTGTCTGAAATTACGTTAGTCCAACAGCTCGCCCAGCGCGTGCGCGAAAATGTCGCCCGCGTCATCGTGGGTAAAGAGGAGGTGATCGAACTACTCCTGATCGCCCTCTTTTGTGAAGGGCATGTCCTGCTCGAAGATGTCCCCGGCATTGGCAAGACCACGCTGGCCAAGACGCTGGCGCGCTCGATTGGCGGCAGCTTTCAACGCATCCAATTTACGCCGGATCTGCTGCCCTCAGATATTACCGGCGTCAGCATTTTCAACCAACAGAACAGCCAGTTTGAATATCGCGCCGGGCCAGTCGTCGCCCAGATTGTGCTGGCCGACGAGATCAACCGCGCCGGGCCGCGCACCCAATCCGCCCTGCTCGAAGCAATGGAAGAGCGCCAGGTCACTGTCGATGGCATCACCCGGCCGCTGCCCTATCCCTTCCTGGTGCTAGCTACGCAGAACCCGATTGAGTTGGAGGGCACCTTCCCCCTACCCGAGGCCCAGGTGGATCGCTTTCTCATGCGCGTTGGGCTTGGTTACCCCGGCCGCGAGGATGAGCGCCAGATTCTGCGCCGCTTCCGCACGACTAGCCCTCTGGTCGAACTGAGCGCGGTGATCTCGACCGACGATGTGCAGCAGGCCAACCGCATCTGCCGCGAAGTCTATCTGCACCCGGTGCTGGAAGATTATCTGCTGGATCTGGTCGGCGCGACGCGCAAGGATAGTGCCTTTGCCCTGGGGGTGAGCCCGCGCGGGTCGCTGGCCCTTTATCGCACCGCCCAGGCCGCAGCGGCCATTCAAGGGCGGAATTATGTGATCCCCGACGATATCAAAAATATGGCCCTACCTGTGCTCGCCCACCGCCTGGCCCCCAGCATTGAAGCACGGCTGCACAGCCAGGCCCCGCGCGAACGGCTGGCCACCATTATTGCCCAAACCCCCGTGCCCGTTGAAGAGGTCTGGACTGCCGCCGCATGAACCGTCAAGCCGCACTCCTGGTTGGTGGGCTGACGCTGCTCAGCATTATCCTGCGCAGTCAACTGCTCTTTGTGATTAGCGTCTTTCTCTGGCTGGTGTTGGGTGTCTCCTGGCTTTGGGCGCGTTACTGTCTGGTCGCGCTCACCTACCGGCGAGAATTGGGCACGACTCGCCTCTACTTTGGTGAAGAGACCGACCTGCGCATGGAGATTGTCAACGCCAAGCCGCTGCCCCTGCCCTGGCTGCGTATTGACGATCTGCTGCCCAAAGCCATTGTGCTCACCACCCAACATGTCGAGGAAGAGGAGGCGGGCGGGGAACAGCGGCGGTTGGTGACGGTGCTGGCCCTGCGCTGGTACGAACGGGTGATCCGCCGCTATCGCATTCGTGGGAATCAGCGTGGTGCCTGGCATTTTGGCCCGGCCCAACTCCGCTCCGGCGATCTCTTTGGTTTTGACATCCAACGCATGATCGATGAGACGCCGACGCGGCTACTCGTCTACCCGCGTTTGGTTGATGTGACCGCGTTGGGGCTGCCCGCGCGCCATCCCCTGGGTGAAAGTGCCAGTCCCCGCCGTGTGATCGAAGATCCGCTGCGCATGATGGGCGTCCGCGATTATGTCCAGGGCGATAACTTCCGTCACATTCATTGGAAGGCCACGGCGCGTAGCCAGGGTTTACAGACCAAAGTTTTTGACCCTTCGGCCAGCCGACCAGTTGCGCTCTTTCTCAACATTAGCACCGCACTCACCTTTACCGAGGGCTATGACTGGGATCTGCGCGAGTTTGGGATTACGACGGCGGCTTCGGTGGCGCGGGCGCTTTGGGTTGAATCGGGCGTAGTCGGCCTCTTTGCCAACACATCAATTCCCGGCGCGCTGCAACACATCCGTATCCGGCCCCGCCAACACCCGGAGCAACTTGATCAGATCCTGACCGCATTGGCCCAGATCGATGATGCGCGCGGGCGTTGGCCGCTGGAACAGTTGTTGCAACTGGAAGCGCCGCACCTGCCCTATGGCGCGACCATCGTGGTGATTACCGCCATCATGACTCCACGCCTGTTGCAGACCTTGATCGACCTGCGCCGCCGTGCGTATGGGGTTGTCCTCTTGACGCTGGGCAACCAACCGCAGGTGACGCGCCTGCCGAATATTCAGCACCATCATTTGGGTGCCCACGAGGAGTGGCATGCACTGGAAAAATTGGAATTGGTTGAGCAGTAGCGTATTGCCGCTGCTCATGAGCTTGATACGTTTTGCCTGGCTGTGGCCCTGGCTGGGATTGGTCGGTCAATTTCTTTCCCCCTCCTTTGGCCGTGAACTGCTGCCGCCTTGGCTGTTGGTGGTACTGCCATTGGTCGCTTTTTTGTTAGCCACGCGCGTTGCAGTGCCGCAACCGGTTACCATGATCGGGCAATCGGCACCAGGCGAAAGCCAGCACGCGACGATCGGTTGGGGCGCACGTCTGTTCGTGGCCGGCAGTGGGCTGCTCTTGATGGTGTTGGCCCTTTGGTGGCATTACTATCGCGTCGAATTTGGCCTGGCGGATGGGGCTTGGCTGCGCACTCTGGGCGATGCACTGATTCATTGGGGCACACAAGAGATCCCACCACAAGTTGTTACCATTATCGTGCTCGTCTGGCTTTGGCTGCGCGGCATGGGTGATGTGGTGCGCCCGTTGTCGCACGATGATGTGTGGGGCGCAATGGCCAGAGGCATCATCGCGCTGGTGCTCTATCTGCTCGTCATGTACATGGCGGATCGCCCGCTCACGCCGCAACTTTTCTACCTGGTGGTCTTACTCTTTGGCGCGGGGATGTTGGCGCTCGCCCTTTCCAGCCTCAAAATCACCTTGGGGTTGGATCGGGCCCTGGGGTTGGGCCAACGGCGGACTTCCAGCAGCCCGGTAATCAACCGCTACTGGCTGAGCAGCGTGCTCTTCACGGTCTTTGGGCTATTGGGGTTGGGCCTACTTGTGGCGGCACTGATCGCCCCGGAGCAGCTTTCCCTGCTGATCGACGCCGCCAATCTGCTGCTCGGCTGGATTGGCCAGGCGATTAGTGCAGTGCTAATGGCCGTGAGCTATGTGCTCTTTGTGATCGCCTACTTCATCGCTCGCCTGCTCGAACCCCTCTTGCGTCGCCTGCTGGATCGTTTCCAGGAAATGCCCCCGCTGGAATTGCCCCAGCCGGCCGAAGAACAGCAACAGTTGCAGCAGACCGCCGAACAGGTGGCCGCGCTGCCCGACAGCTACCGCTGGCTAGGCTTGGCCGCCGTGGTGATTGTGCTGCTGATTATCTTTGCCCTGGCTTTGCGACGGTTACGCGCCACCGCAGCAACCGACGAAGATGAAACCCGTGAATCAATTCTTTCGGCGGATCTGTTGCAACAGCAGTTGGCCAATCTCTGGCGGCGCTGGTTTGGTCGTGGCCGTGGCGCGGCGGATCCCTTTCTGTCATTGGCCGAAGAAAGTGACGCACGGCGGCGGATTCGAGCGCTCTATCAACAGTTGCTCACCAATGGCGCGGCGCTAGGTGCCGCGCGCACCCCCGCCGAAACCCCGCAGGAATATGCCCATCATCTGCAAGGAACTCAAGCCGCCCAAGGAGCCGCGCTCAGTGCCCTCACCGCCGGCTATCATCAAGCCCGTTACGCCGCCGATGGTCCCACCGCCGCGCAGATCAGCGCCACGGAAGAGGCATGGCGCGCGCTCGAAGAGGTGCTGCAGCCTACGCCGGCGGTGGATGAACAAAAGACGGCTGATAATTGACCTACCCACATTTCTGTAAAGCGACCTTGCCACAGTGCTTAAATACAGAGTAGCTTTCTAAGCTTGTCCTTCGTGTGACTTCGTGTAACTTCGTGGATCGTTTGATTAAAGGAGAGAATCATGTCACAAGCCCGTGACTGGAATGAACACAACCGCAAGGTGATCGAACAATTCCGCGCCAATGGTGGCATTGTCGGCGACGGCAAAATCCCCCATGTGCTGCTGACCACCACTGGGGCCAAAAGCGGCTTGACAAGGGTCAACCCGCTGAACTACACCACCGATGGCGACCGCATCATTGTCATCGCCTCCAAAGGGGGTGCTGACACCCATCCCGATTGGTATCATAATCTGGTGGCACATCCAGAGGTGACCGTCGAGGTCGGCACCGAACGTTTTACCGCCAGGGCCAGAACGGCGGAAGGGGAAGAACGCGAGCGACTCTACAACGCCCAGGCCGCCCAGATGTCTTATTTCGCGACCTACCAGAAGAAGGCAAAACGGCAGATTCCGCTCGTGATTCTGGAACGGATCGGCTAAGCGCGCCAGGTGACCGTCACTGTCCACAACAATTCGGCTGGACGAAACATTTGGCGGACAGTGACGGTCACCTTGGACCTACGCCAACTGCCCCAATGCATACCCAATCTCTTCCCGCACCCATTCGTCAGCTTCATTCTCCAGCGCCCTGTTGAGCAACGCCGCCACATCCCCCACATTGTGCTTGCGCCGAATTTCGCCTAACGCCCAAGCAGCATGACCGCGCGCCAGCGGCTGTGGGTCAGCCAGCGCCAGGGTCAGCGGGGCAATCGCCTGCGGATCGCCCCAGTTGCCAAGCGCCACACAGACATTGCGCAACATGCCCTGCCGTTTGGCGCGTTTGATCGGCGAGCGCTGGAACTGTTGGGCAAAGGCATCTGCATTGAGCCAATAGGGATTAGCCGGCGCAAAACCTTCCAGGAGCGGCGGGGCGATGCGCGCCGATTGGGCCTGTAAACCAGTCAACAGTGGCGTGTGCGCCGCCAGCCGTTGATTCCACGGGCAGACCTCCTGGCAGATATCACAGCCAAAGATGCGATTGCCAAAACGCGAGCGCAGCGCGCGGGGAATTGGCCCCTGGCTTTCAATCGTCCAATAGGAGATACAGCGCTGCGGGTCCAGGTGAAATGGGCCAACAAAGGCACCAGTTGGGCAAGCGTCGAGACAGCGGGTGCAGCGGCCACAGGTCAGGTTGGGGCCGGTCGAGCTATCACCGGCGGCGGTGGCAGGGAGGGTCCAGACGCCGTGGATTTCGCCAGGGGTAAGCCCCGCAAAGACCTGGAGTGGGGTAGGTTCGAGTTGCTGTGGCTGGAGCGGTGGATCGTAAACCAACGTTTCGGGAATGAGAATGGTGGCAAGGAGTAGCCAGCTCCCGAGTTGTGGGTTGATTGTGCAACAGTTTTTGCCGGTGAATCCCAGCCCCGCGCGGTGTGCCCAATCGCGCTCCAGCACCGGGCCCGTATCAACTAGACATTTACCAAGTGTCTGCCGACCGGTTTGGCTGCGGATAAAGCTGTCCAGGTCAAAGAGTAGGGGG
The DNA here is from genome assembly GCA_022842065.1 of Caldilineaceae bacterium. The sequence goes on along the minus strand of JALHQH010000027.1, from coordinate 99,183 downwards.
CGAATGATTTCGTGATAATCATTGCCCCAAGCGTAAGAAGCGATCAGGCCGCGGCTGGGATCAGCGCGCAACTCGGCGGGCAGATCGAACTGGTAGTGGCTGACCCCGAGGACAATCATCGTGGCCGGCGTGGGATCGCCAGGATCGACCAGCAGCGCCGGGTTGCGCCGCTTTTCGGCATTGCGGGCCAGATAACTCATCTCGCCAAAGCGCTCAGCCGCCAGCCATTGCGCGAAAAAATCACTGTGCGGCGCGGTGGTCACTGGCAGCAGGCGACAGAGGTCAAAGCCCAGTGCGCGCGCCTGTGTTTTGATCCGTTGCGTCAATTGGTCAATCGCGATTGCTCCGGCGCTCATGGTGCGACCTTCACCGGACGCGCTTGCTGCAACCGCGCCACAACGGCTGTCAGCCCGATCTCCTGGGTATAAGTAATCAGGGCGCTGAGCAATGCCGCAATCGGTGCGTCTGGTGGGGCCAGGCGGGCAATCGCCAGCAGCGTCTCCACATACTCTTCGAGCAAGCTCCGTTGTCCGGCAAAGTGGAGCGCCCATTGTAAATGCGCCCGACTGGTTGTTTGATCGCCACGTTGGTGGGCAATCGTTGCCAATCCTAATCGCCCTTGAATGTGAATATAGGGGTAGAGGTTAACCGCATCGATTAGCGCCGTGTGCAATTGGGTTGCCGCCCGATCAAGCTCACCGCGTGCCAGCGCCACCAGCCCCAGGCCAATCAGTGCGCTGTTGCGATAGTTGCGGAACGTTTCGCCGTCATGTGGATTGTCGGTCTGCAGGGCATCGGCGACATGGCGCAGCCGGCGTTCGGCTTCATCAATCCGTCCCTGTTGCAACGATGCGATCCCGCTGCCAATGCGCGGCCACATACTGGCCAACGCACTGCCTCGCCCCTGGATCTCCCGATTGATCGCCAGGCTGCGTTCATTAAGGGTATAACCCCGCGTCAACTCGCCGCGAATGCGCGCCGCCACTGCCAGTTGATAATAGGCGGTGCTGGCTAGGGCTGGTTGACCAGTTTGGGTGGCTAGCTCCACTACCGTTTCCAAGCAAGCCGTCGCAGCGGGCAACTGTCCTTGGACCAGCAGCGTCCAGCCATAGTCAAAGAGTGATAGCGCGGCATGCACCGGTGCTAAGGCGCGCAGCAGATCGGCCGCCGGGGCGGCCACCACGGGCGGCGGCGGGCGGTACGGAGACCATTCATTCCCTGGTGGCGTACGATCTGGATGATAGATGAGTTGACGGCGCGCAAAGAGATCGCGCAAGACCTGGGAACGGGCAACATCGCTTTGCGCCAGGGCATCGATCAGATCGCGCAATGATTCGTTACTCTCGCGCTGTTGGCCAAGCAGACTCAACATTGAGGTGAGGCGACTGTAGGCGGTCAGCAGCAACTGTTGATCGCCCTGCTGGCGCGCCCACTGTTGCAACTGGCGATAGCTCGCGGTCACACCCACCGGATCAAAGCGCGCTTCATACGCCAACCCCTGCCCGAGCAGTGCCCGCTGGATCCACGCGGTCTGCGCGCCGGTCAACCCCGGCAGGTCAGGCTGTTGCAACAGCGTCAACGCCTCGGCAAACCAACTCACCGCCTGCTCAAACCCATAGCTGCGCAATAAGCGTTCGCCGGCCAGGATGCTGTACTGTGCAACCAACCCACTGTGACTACCACCTGCCTGACGATAGTGAAAGGCGATTTCGTTCGGTGCTTCCATGGCGCGGGGCAAGGCAACTAAGGCTTCAGCCACCCGCAGATGAAAACGCCGCCGCTGTAACAACGAGAGCTGGTCATGGGCGACCTGGCGGACAAGCCCATGGCTAAAGTCAATCCGTTCGCTGGGCAGTTCAATCAGAAATTTGCGCTGCAACAACAGCTCCAGGTCGGGAACCGGATCGTGGGGGGCAACCTGCTCCAGCAGGTCGAGGCTGAAATCGCGCCCGATCACGGCGCAAAGACACAAGAGGTTGCGAGCCGAGGTGGTCAAACGTCCCATGCGCTCTAGCATGATCGCCTGAATTCGTTGGTTCTGCTCCAATGCCAAGGTCGCTTGCGGGTCAGCAGCCCATTCGTTAACAAAATGGCTCCAGGCGCGCTGCTGTTCGGTGCGGGCCCGTTCCTGTAGATCGCGCAGCGCTTCAGTCACAAAAAGTCCATTCCCTTGGGTCTGCTGATATAAGAGGGCAACCAACTGTGCGCGCACAGCAGCCGGCAGCCGGGCCACCGCATCATCCCCAATAAAATGGTTGACAATGTCGGCCACTTCCCCAGGGGCAAAACGTTCCAGCGTTAAGACCACTTGCGGATTGGCGCGCTTGAGGGCATGGAGCAGGGTGGTTAACGGCCCATTTTCGGTCAGATCACCGCTGCGGTAGGCTAGCAGCAAAAAAAGCGGCAATTGACCCAGGCGCGGCGCTAACCGGCTCAGCACTGCCAGCGTTTCGCCGTCCGCCCATTGCACATCATCCAGCAGAAAAACCAGCGGTCGCGCCTCTGCCAGTGTGGTCAACAGTGCAATCAGTCCATTTACTAGCCGCTGGCGCTGTTCATCACTGTTGGTAATCGGCTCAACCGCAGGGCGGGGCAGCATGGGCAGGCGATCTTGCAAGCTGGGGATCAACTGGGCTAATTGGGCCAGGCTGGCTGCCGGCAACTGCTGTAAAAGTTCAGTCGGCAGGGTCTGTAGATAACGGCCTAACCCATCGCTAAGCGGCGTGAAGGGCAGTGGCTGTTCCAATGGTTGACAAGTGGTGCTGATCACGGTCGCCCCCTGGCCGGCAACCCACTGGAGTAGATGGTAGGCCAAATGAGTTTTGCCAACCCCAGCTTCGCCTTCGAGCAAGAGCAGCCCCCCTTGCCCAGCCAGTGCCTTTGCCATCTTTGCCGTCAAGAGGGCGATTTCCTGGGCGCGCCCAACAAAAAGATCACCGCTCCATTCGTCAAGCGCGGGCAACATGGCTTGCGCAGGTAAAAGCAGAGGTTTGGCCGATATCTCAGTTGGTGCAGCGGATGGCGCGATTGCGTGCGGCGTCTGCTGGGGGCCGACTTCGCCGTTGAGAATACGCTGGTGCCAGGCTTGGGTGAGCGGGCTTGGGTCGGCCCCCAGTTCTTCGGCCAGCAGGATGCGGCACCGTTCATAGGTCAGCAATGCCGAGGCGCTGTCCCCGGTTTCTGCCTGGTAGCGCATTAACAGTTGGTAGGCATTTTCGCGCACGGGATCGCGCGCAATCACCAGGCGCGCGGCGGCCATGGCTGCCGTGTAGTCGCCGGCCTGCGCCTGCAACTCGCTCAGTTGGAGCAGCGCGGCAAAGTAGCGTTCGCGCAGTCGTTCCCGCTCGTGTGTCGCCCAGTCGGCGTAGGGGTCGCTGGTCAGGTAATCATCTTGGTAGAGCGCTATGGCTTGCGCTAGTAATTGGCGTTGGGTGTGCTGATCAGCTGTTTGTTCCGCCGTGCGCAGGGCTAGTTCAAACGCTTCCACATCGAGCCAAATGTCAGGATGACCGGTAAAGGCATACCCAGGCGCCTCCGTAATAATATATTTAGAGGGCACCCGGTTTGGTCGGCCCGGTTCCAAGGCGTTACGTAGCGCGTTGATGGCGCTGCGCAATGTTGTTGCGGCGGCCTGGGCGGCACGCTCTGGCCAGATTAGCTCAATTAGGCGGTCGGTGGCAACCGGGCGTGGTCGTGCGGTAAGTAGGATTTTTAGCAGTTGGCGCGCCTGGCGCGTGTGCCAATCATGTTCGGTGATCGCATGATCGCCACGCACCACCTGTAGGCTCCCAAAGGTATAGATCTGGATGGGCGGCTGCTCCTCCCGTGCGGGAACAGTGCCCTGGACCACAAGCGCGCTGCTCGATGGGTTTTTCATGAAGTGCCTTTTTACGCCTCAAACTGCAACGGCATACCACACCATAGTTTAGCCGAAAAAGGCCATTTTTTCAATCTATGGGCCGGTTAAGACATTAACCCCCCACTTGTAGACTAAGATCCCCCCATTGTAGCCAGTGCTGATCACAAAAATGATGCCCAGGAGCAAGAACAGCGTCAACCAGCCACGGGCCGCGGGCGCAAGCAGGGGATCCGCGGGCCGCACACTTTTTTGGCGCGGGCGCGCTTTGCCATAGATCCACCGTTGGTAGAGCAGGTAGCCATAGGTAACCCAAAGGGCCAGGCCAGCGGAGATGTGCCAATTGAGAATGGTGCGGTAAGGCGCTTGCGGGGGCAGGGGACTTTGGGCCAGCAGCCCGGTCAAGATCGCAACGAGCGTGCCCAACCAACCCAACAACATCGGCCACCAGGTCAGCGTGCGTAGCACTTCGGTAGGGCGCCAATAGAGATAAAGCAGCCCGGCACCACTGGCCAGCAGCAAAAAGGCAATGGGAAAATGGACCGTTGCGGGATGGAGATTGATGGACATAGCTGTAAAGTCGCTCACTACATTTGGTTGGAAAGGATGGTATGGTGACAGCCGCAGCAGGTTAAGCTGCCAATGCTTGACAGATTATAAGTGCAAGCTGTTGTGCGAACAGTGGCCTATCCCACTAAACAACGCCGCGTTGCTGCGCTTGGTAGTACTTGCCCTTGTTGAGCGGGATCGCCGGGCAAATCTTTCTGCTCTCGTAACTACTACGACAACGTTAAATTGGTCGTCGCTCTGCTCTGTGCACGCGTCGAGTACTCTCGGGGCCCTAGCTGGTCCATGACCAACGGCTGGGCAGCTACCGCTGGTCATGGACCAGCTAGGCACATAATTTAACGTTGTCGTAGTAGTTAACCGGTACGACATAAACCCGTAATCCTCTTGTAATAATCTGTTAATGCCAGCTTTAGCGTTAGCTGATAAGCTAGCGGTAGTGATAATTTGAGCAGCAACGTCGCCAGCCTGCTCGTCAAGCATAAAGAACGATAAAGGAAACAGACAAATGATTAAAATTTCATCATCCGAGATTACGCCTGAACATGTTTTTCTTTCCCGCCGCAAGTTTATGGTGGGAGCCGGTTCCTTGGCGGTCGGTGCCGTGGCCTTGAGCGCCTGTGCCGGTATGCCCGATGGCGCGAACAGCGGCAGCGCAGCCGAGAGCGCCCCCGCAGAAGGGGTAAAACGCCTGGATACGTCAATGGTCCCTTCCGCGCTGGCTAACGCCGAGCCGACCGCCGGGGCCACCACCGATGAATTGGGCGATCCGCTGAATGATTATGAGCAGATCATCAATTACAATAATTTTTACGAGTTTTCGTTGGACAAAGAAGGGGTCAATCCCCAATCCAAAGACTTTAACACGCTTCCCTGGACGATCGAGTTGGCCGGCCTGGTCAACAAACCGCAGACGATTGCGATTGAAGATGTGCTCAAGCAGTTCACCCAAGAAGAGCACATCTACCGCCTACGCTGTGTCGAAGCTTGGTCGATGGTCATCCCGTGGGTGGGCTTTGCGGTTGGTGACCTGATCAAGCTGGCGGACCCCAAGTCCGAAGCCAAATTTGTCAAATTCACGACCGTGATGCGCCCGGAAGAGATGCCCGGTCAACGCGGCCGCGCGGTGATCGAATATCCCTATGTTGAAGGGTTGCGCATCGACGAAGCGATGAATCCACTGGCGATCTTTGCCACCGGCATGTATGGCAAACCGCTGGAGCCGGCCAATGGCGCGCCTTTCCGCCTGGTCGTGCCCTGGAAGTATGGCTTCAAGAGCATCAAGAGTATTGTCAAGATTGAACTGACGGACACCATGCCCGTTTCGACCTGGATGAAGGCGGCCTCAAGTGAGTATGGCTTCTATGCCAATGTCAACCCGGAAGTGAATCACCCCCGCTGGTCACAGGCCACCGAGCGGCGGATCGGCGAATTGGGCCGCCGCGACACGCTCCAGTTTAATGGCTACGCAGAAGAGGTCGCCAGCCTCTACAGTGGGATGGATCTGCGGGAGAATTTCTAATGCAAAGTTTATTGACCTATCTGCGCAAGCACTGGGTTTGGCTGTTGGCAAACGTTGGTGGGCTGATGCCCTTGGCCCTCCTGCTTTGGGGCTTCGCCGGCGGCAAGTGGGTAGATCCAGTGGCGGAGATCACCTCCCGCACCGGCTCGGCGGCGCTGATCATGCTGATCGCTTCGCTGGCGGTGACGCCGATTAACAGTGTCATTGGTTGGCGGCAGATCATCCCGGCGCGCAAGCCGTTGGGGCTTTATGCCTTTGGTTATGCCGCCCTGCATCTGCTTAACTTTATTGGCCTCGACTATGGCTTTAGTCTGCAAGCTTTTCTAGACGATGCCTTGCTGCAAAAGCGCTTTATGATCGTCGGCTTTAGCGCCTTTCTGATTCTGCTGCCCTTGGCGCTGACCTCGACCAAAGGTTGGATGAAGCGGCTGGGGCGCAACTGGAAGCGGCTGCATCAACTCGTCTATGTCGCCGGTGTCCTAGCTGTGTTGCACTTCTTCTGGCTGGTCAAGATCGATCTGACACAGCCGTTGATCTATGGCGCAATTTTGGCCCTGTTGCTGGTCTTGCGCATCCCCCAGATTCGTCAGTTCTTTAGCGGTCTACGCATGAAGCCGGCAACCAACAGCGCACGCAAACCAGCGGCACCGCGCGAACGTGTTGCCAAAGCGGCGGTTGTCTCCGAAAGTTAATCGACCACAATGGCGCTGTGATCAGCAAAGGGTACACCTACTGGTTCTGAATGAACCAGTAGGTGTACCCTTTTTATTTGAGAAATCACGCACAATCAGGTATGATATAACCATGCGTATCTATCTGGATCAAATTGGCTGTCGCCTGAACTATAGCGAAATGGAGACGCTGGCCCAGCGTTTGCAAGCCGTCGGCCACCAGACGGTGCAGCAGGCTGAACAGGCGCAGGTGATCGTCTTTAACAGTTGCGCGGTGACGGCCGATGCTGTACGCGGCAGCCGCAAAAGTGTGCGCCAGTTGCACCAGCTCAACCCGCAGGCGCGCATCGCCTTGACCGGCTGTTGGGCCACCTTGCAGCCCGAAGAAGCGGCGACCTTGCCCGGTGTTGCGTTAGTGGCCGAGAATCAGCAGAAAGATCTGCTGCATACCCTGCTGGAACCGTGGAGTGCCGAGCTTGATGATCCGGCTGACCTGGCGCGGATGGCCCCACATGGCACCCCTTTTGTGGCGAGCGCGCAAGAGGAAACCGATGAACGTCGGGCGCGCACACGAGCCTTTATCAAAGTGCAGGATGGCTGCAATAACAAGTGTACCTTTTGTATTGTCACCATTGCCCGTGGTGAAAGCCGTAGCCGGGGGCTAGGGGCGATTGTTGAGGAAGTGCAGGCATTAGCCGCCAGTGGTATTCAAGAAGCGGTACTCACGGGCGTGCATCTGGGCAGTTATGGACGGGATCTGGTTAATGGACAGCGCACCGATCTGAAAGCACTGGTGGCGGCCATTTTAACCGATACCGATATCCGCCGCGTGCGGTTGAGCAGCCTGGAGCCGTGGGAATTGGTTGATGGTTTTTTCGAGTTGTGGGCACAGTGGCCAGCGCGCCTTTGCCCCCACTTGCACCTGCCTCTGCAAGCCGGCACCGACAAACAGTTGCGGCAGATGGCTCGGCGCTGCACGGTGGCGAGCTTCCGGCAATTAGTCACCGAGGCACGGGCGGCGATTCCCGACTTGATCGTAACGACCGACCTGATCACCGGCTTTCCCGGCGAGAGTGAGGCGGACTTTAGCGAAGGGCTGGCGTTTGTTGCGGAGTTGCGCTTTGCCCATGCCCATATTTTTCCCTACAGCAGCCGGACGGGCACAGCGGCCGCAAAGTTTGGCAGTCAGGTGCCGACCGCAGTGAAAAAAGAACGGGGTCGCCAACTGCGCGCCTTGATCGAAACAACGGGACAAGCCGAACGCGCACGATTTGTCGGCACCACCCGCCCAGTATTGTGGGAAGGCGTCGGCCAAACATTAAGCGATCAAAACGGCTTGCGTTGGAGTGGGTTGACCGACAACTATCTGCGCGTAACAGCCGTTGCCCCGCCGGACGTTGACCTGCATAATCGCTGTCTACCGGTTCACCTGGCAGCGGTGGAAGGTGATTCATTCTTGGGCGAATTGCCTAAAGATGCCTTATCGGCACGAACTTATGAATACGCTTGAGCTAGAGACGCCGTCGCGCCTACAGCGTTACACAACTGAGCTACAACAGTTCGAACAACGTTTTGGTATGGATTCAGCCACCTTCTATCAACGTTTCCAAGCTGGAAAACTTGGTGATGGAATGGATTTTTTTGAATGGGCTGGGCTGTACGAACTAAAACTTGATTTGCTTGCCAAGAACCATAAACCTTAGGCGGGAAGTAATTGATTATGAGTAATTTACTCGGACAACTAGAAGAACTACAAAACGAAGCCACCCTCGCCCTCGCGCAGACGGCGACGCGCGAAGAGAGCGAAGGCTGGTATCGCGACTATCTGGGCCGCCAGGGCAAGATGACCGCGATCTTGCGCGGCCTTGGTCAGCTTTCCAAAGAAGAGCGGCCTGCCGTAGGTCAGGCCGCCAATCAGATCAAGGCCACGCTGGAAAGCGCATTGCAGGCCCGGCAAGCCGCCTTGCAGGAAGAAGAGATCACGCGTGCGCTGAGCGCCGAGGGGATCGATGTGACTTTGCCGGGGCGCCCCCAACTCTTGGGCAAACTGCACCCAACCACCGTCGCCATGCGCGAGATCATTGACATCTGGTCCAACATGGGTTTCCAGGTCTATGACGCGCCCGAAGTCGAGACCGATGAGTACAACTTTGGGCTGCTCAACTTCTTGCCCGGCCACCCGGCGCGTGAGATGCAAGACACCTTTTTCACTGATAAACAGGATGTGATCCTGCGCACCCACACCAGCCCCGGCCAGATCCACGCCATGCGCGAATTCGCGCCCGATCCAATCCGTGTGATCCTGCCCGGCAAATGTTGGCGTAACGAGGATGTGACCCCGCGCTCAGAGATGATGTTCTATCAGGTGGAAGGGTTGGCCGTAGGGCGCAACATTACCTTTAGCGATCTCAAGGGCGTGCTGCTCAACTTTGCCAACCAGATGTATGGCGAGGGCCGCCGCATTCGCTTCCGCAAAGCCTACTTCCCCTTCACCGAACCGAGTGTGGAGGTTGATGTGGACTGTATCTTCTGCAAGTCGGCGGGCTGCCGCATCTGTAAATATGCAGGTTGGTTGGAATTGTTAGGGGCGGGGATGGTTCATCCCGTTGTGCTCAAGAATGGTGGCTATGATCCTGCGGAATTCAGCGGCTTTGCCTTTGGCATGGGGATTGAGCGCCAGGCGATGCAAAAGCGCAGCATCGATGATATTCGCCTCTTTTATGCCAACGATGCCCGCTTTCTGGAGCGCGTCAGTTAACCTTTGGCCTGCTTTGTCTGTTCGCAAGAATACCGAGAACCGTCTGGGCAGCGCCCCAGGCGGTTTTTTGTTTGGTGGCGGGAGGGAGGCAGGTAAATCGGTAAATCAGTACATCGGTAAATCGGTAAATCGGTATAGCGGTAAATCAGTAGAGTGGTAGACAAGTTCTTACCGATATACCGCTATACCTACCATCGATTGTGCAAAAGAGAACAAAGATCACAGAAAGCCGGATCGTTTTTCGTCTACAATAAAGCCTGTACAATATCTATACAAACATTGTAAAAATTCAATTCTATTCTGTCATTGTCCCAAATGCAGTACTGCGATCAACCCTGAAGGTAGAAACGAAGTTTAGCAGAGCATTTTCTCTGTGATCTCCGTGACTAATATGTAAGTCTGAGCATAACTACCAAGCCACCTCCTCCTAACCTCCCCTGCTAAGGGAGGGAACCGTTGTGCGCACAACGATTCCCTCCCTTAGCAGGGGAGTGGTTGCCTTCTAGGCGCGGGAGGGGTTAGTAGTTAAGTCTGCGCTTCGTATCTTCGTGGATAATCTTAATTTTGGCGTGGCTTACGTTCGCTGTAGTGGTTTTGGTGCAGTGACAACCCAGCAATGATTAGCGAGTCTACTATGAGTAAAAAAGTAATTGTGATTGGCAGTGGTTTTGGCGGCTTGAATGCGGCCGCGCGGCTGGCAGCGCGGGGCTACAACGTCGAGCTGTTTGAGAAACGCGACAAGTTGGGCGGTCGCGCCTATGTCTTTGAACGGGATGGCTTCAAATTCGACAGCGGCCCAACCATCGTCACGGCGCCGTGGCTCTTTGACGAGACCTGGCAATTGGCCGGGCGCAACCGCGAAGACTATTTTCAGATCGTCCCCTGTGAGCCTTACTATAAACTCTTCGACCACACCGGCCGTGACTTTACCTATACCGGCAACACCGACTTTATCCTCAGCGAAATCGAGAAGTGGAACCCAGCCGACAAGGATGGCTACAACCGCTTTATGGCAACCACCAAGGAGATCTTCGAGACGGGGATGGCGCTGATTGACAAGCCCTTCTTACATGTGAGCGATATGATCAAGGTCGCGCCCGACCTGATCCGGCTGCAATCGTACAAGAGCGTCTACAGCTATGTCAGCCAATTTATCAGCGACGATTTCTTGCGCCGTTGTTTTTCCTTTCACCCGCTCTTCATCGGCGGTAATCCGCTTGATGCAGCCTCACTTTACGTGTTGATCCACTATCTGGAGCGCGAGTGGGGGGTACACTATGCGCTGGGTGGCACGGGATCGATTGTCCAGGCCTATGGCCGGCTGCTGGACGATTTGGGGGCCAAGGTGCATCTTAACAGTCCGGTCGCCGAGATCCTGGTCGAGGGGCGGAAGGCGACGGGCGTGCGCTTGGCCGACGGCGCGATCCACAAGGCGGATATCGTGATCTCCAACGCCGACCTGCCCTGGACCTATCTCAACCTGTTGCCGGCGCAATACCGCCGTAAGAACACCGACCGCCGGATCAAAGGGTACAAGTATAGCATGTCGCTCTTTGTGCTCTACTTTGGCACGAAACGGCGCTACAACGAGAGCAATCTGGTACACCACAACATTATGTTCAGCGAACGCTATGAAGCGCTGCTCAAAGATATTTTTGCGGGCAAGAGCCTGCCCAAAGATTTCTCGCTCTATCTGCACATGCCTACCTATACCGATGCGAGCATGGCGCCTCCTGGCCATGAGGCCTTCTATGTCCTCTCGCCGGTGCCCCACCTGGGCGCGCCGATTGACTGGAAGCAGCAGGCCAAACCCTACCGCGATGCGATCATGCAGTTTTTGGAAGCTGAGTATCTGCCCGATCTGCAGGAGAACCTGGTAATCGAGCACTATGTGGATCCGCTCTATTTCCAGAATGAGCTGAACAGCTATCTGGGCTCCGCCTTCTCGATCCAGCCCACGCTGACCCAATCGGCTTGGTTCCGGCCCCATAACCGTTCTGAGGATCTGGATAATCTCTATTTTGTCGGTGCCGGTACCCATCCTGGCGCGGGTCTGCCGGGGGTTTTGTCTTCGGCGAAAATTGTCGATGATTTGATTCGCCAGACGAGCTAACCTTATCTTCTTTCTGTTGTGGTTGCACCCTTGATAAGAGTGTATGTCTAAGCACACGTCCTGTCGGGACGGTTGACCTTAGGGGAAAATGATCGCAATTGCCCTGTCTAAGGTCAACCGTCCCGACGGGACGAAAGTTTTCTGGTTATGTACCCTTTACCCTCACAACCAGCCCCGGCGCCGGAAAAATTGGACCATTGCCGCAGCGACGGCAATGAACGAGAACCAGATCAGCGGATAGCCCCAAGGGCTGTCCAGTTCGGGCATAAAGTCAAAGTTCATGCCATAGACGCCGGCAATAAAGCTGAGCGGGATGAAGATCGTGGAGATCATGGTCAAAACCTTCATCGTTTCGTTGATGCGGTTGTTAACCAGGGCCAGGTGCGTTTCCATGGTGCTGCCGGAAAGTTCGCGCATGCTGAAGGCCAAGTCAGAGAAGCGCGCCAGGTGATCAAAGGCATCCTGAAAATAGATGCGCGTATCTGCCGGCACCACCGCGTAGTTGTTATGGGCCAGCTTATAAAGCAACTCGCGCTGTGGGATTAGGATCCGGCCCAAGCGCAGGGCACTGCTTTTCGCCGTGAGAATATCATTCAACATGATTTCCTCGCTTTTGCCCTTGCCCTGCTGCCGAAAAATCTGATCACCCAGATGTTCCAGCTTCTCTTCAAATTGATTTAGTAAGGGCGTGTAGCTATCAATCTGGCGGTCGATCAGCTCATAGAGCAGCAGTGCCGGCCCCTTTGCCAAGCCATTCTGGGTATGATAGTTTTCATCCCACAGCTTGTCGATCGAGGTGCGCGGGGTCTCATGCATGGTAATCAGATAGTTGCTGCCCAAAAAGACATCAATCTCATAGGTATGAAGGTCCATCCGCTCGTCGCCCAATGCAACAGTGTGAAAGACGAGATAGAGATAGGAACCGTAATCATCCACCTTGGGCACATGCGAGTCATTAATGGCGTCATCAATGGCTAGTGGATGAAAACGAAAGAGATCAGCGAGAATCGCGTGGCTCTCTTCGTCGGTTGGTGCGGAAAGGTCGATCCACAGACGCGCCTGGTTGTCGCGCATGGCATCACGCAGTTGGGTATGGGGTAGATCAGTGACAATCGTGCCACTCCGGTGGCGATAGAGAATACGGATCATAGCGCTCAGATCGATTCAGTTGCGGTTGGATAGAATTACACCGCTCATCATACCTAAGAGGCCGATAGCCGCAAAATCTATTCGTTGCAAAATGTAATGTGTGGCGCGTAATGCGTGAAGCGTGATACGTAGCTTGTCACACGCATTACATATTACGTTTTAGCGTCTCAAGCGCGTAAAGTGTTTGACACATGGCGCGACTCACAGTAACATGCAGCTAAACGAAGTTTACAGACAGGCGTAGTTTTGGCTTGGCCTGAAGTCGTCGCGGTTAATTTATTCGAGATTTGTCATCTTTAGTTTGGAAACGGATACCAGTGAGTCTTTCACCCATTGCGCAGCCTCCCGTAGACGCGCCAACCCTTGTCAGCCATGCCGGTACTTTTGCGGCGATGCTCAAACAGCTACGCGGGCAACCGCTGTTGGCCGTCGATACGGAGAGCAACAGTCTCTATCGCTACTATCCCAAAGTCTGTCTGATTCAGATTACGACCTTTGCTGATCCCCAGCAGCCGGATCCGGCGCGTGTGGTCGATTATCTGGTTGATTCGCTGGCGATCACGCAGTTAGAGGCCCTTGGTGAGCTTTTTCAGGATCCCGCCGTTGAAGTGATCATGCACGCCGCGGAGAATGATATCCTTACCTTGCAGCGGGACTTTGGCTTTCACTTTGCCAATCTCTTTGATACGCAGTTGGCGGCCCGCATTTTGGGTTGGAAACAGGTCGGCTTAGCGGCGATTTTGCAGGAGAATTTTGGGGTGGTGAGCGACAAGCGGATGCAGCGTACCGATTGGGGTAAACGACCGCTAACGCCAGAGCAGATTCTTTATGCACAGATGGATACGCATTATTTGCCGGCCTTACGCATCACGCTGATTGAGCAGCTACAAGCGGCAGGACGTTGGGAAGAAGCGCAAGAGGCCTTTAGCATGTTCCACCATCTCAGCTACCATGAGCGCGAGTCAGTGCCCCGTGCTTTCTGGCAAATGAAACAATTGCGCGAGGTTGAGCGGGCCGATACTGCCGTTCTTCAGGCGCTCTGGCAATGGCGCGAAGAAGAAGCCCAACGCCGTGATCGGCCCCCCTTCAAGATAATGACCGACCAGACATTGATCAGTTTGGTCAATCAACAGCCCGTATCACTGCCCCAACTGAAGCAGATTCCTGGATTGGGGGAGGTCCAGCTCAAGCAGTATGGCAAGACCATCCTCGCCACCATTGCCAGAGGACAAGCCGCACCGCGACCGGAACAGCCGCCGGCGGCGGAAAGGGGGGAGCAAACATTAGAAAGAGCAGTCCAACAGCGCTATGATCTACTGCGCCACTGGCGCAGTCAGGCGGCAGAAGCGCGCGGTGTTGCGCCGGAAATCGTCTTTAGCAATAGTATCTTGCTGACGATTGCCCAACGCATGCCCCACACGGCAGCCGAACTTTTAGAGATTCCCGAAATTGGACCTTGGAAAGCCGCGACCTATGGCCCGGCAATCCTGGCAACCCTTCAGCGCAAAGGGTAGCGGAATGGACACTCCGGTCAGATTGCACAAGGGCTAGCGATAGACCATCAGGCAAATACTGCCTCGGCGGCAATGACTTCAGCGCGGGTGCGGGTGATTTGTGCCTCATCAAAGGTCGCCATCTCGTTAAGGGTGGCAACCGCAGCTTCCAATACGGAAAGCGCAAGGGCCGCGCCGGTCCCTTCACCCAGGGCAAGATCCAGTTCTAAAACGGGTAGTAGATCCAGATGATCTAAGAGGGCACCATGCCCTGGCTCAACACTGCGGTGGCCAGCAATCATAAAGGATTTTGTCGCTGGGCAGAGCATCGCGGCAATCGCAGCACCAGCCGCGGTAATTAAGCCATCTAGGACAACAGGGACACGTGCCGCTGCCGCCGCAATAATGATCCCAGCGATAGCACCAATCTCAAAGCCACCCACCTTACTGAGTAAATCAATGGGATCATTCGGATCCGGCAGGTGTAGCGCCAATGCCCGTTCAATCACCTCGCATTTACGCCGCCAGCCCAAAATGCCAACCCCTGTCCCCATCCCCGTGACCTGCGATACGGGGAGCTCTGTAACCACCGCGGCAATGGCGGCACTGGGCGTCGTATTCCCAATACCCATATCACCCGTAAGCAAGAGCCGCGCCCCATGCGCAATCTCTTCACTGGCCACCCGAATACCGGCCTCAATCGACGCAACGGCTTGCTGCCGTGTCATGGCGGGTTGTTGGGCAAAATTGTGTGTGCCGTGGCCTAGCTTGTGGTTCCGCAGCCGTGGATGTTCGGGCAACTCACCAGCCACCCCCACATCGACGACAACGACATTGATCCCCCATTGGCGCGCCAAAACATTAATCGCACCCCCACCAGCAAGGAAATTGCGCACCATTTGTGCTGTTACTTCGGAACGATAGGCACTGACTCCTTCTGCCGTAATCCCATGATCGCCGGCACAGATGATTACCGTACGTGGCGAAAGCGTCGGGCGCAATTGATGGGTAATACCGGCCAGGCGAATGCTTAGGCGCTCCAATCGGCCCAGCGCATTCACTGGCTTTGCCAGTTGCAATTGGCGATTGCCGGCCATCTCCATTAGCTGTCCATCTAACTCTGCGATTTTTGCAATGGTCGTTGCAAGTAATTCCCAAGTACTTGTCACTGAATCCTCCCCTGTTCAATGTAATGTGGCGTACGGAGGTAAGTCATCAAGGTTAAAACTTAACCATAAACGACCTTAACAAAATCAAACATTGAACACTGTTCACAGTGTTCAATGTTTGATAGTTTAACAATGCACTTTGTACTATGTCAGGGGATTAGCTTCCTTTTATCCGATGCAATTACCAGTGAGTCTAAAGGTTACCTACCCTCGGCAGGCAACCTCTGGGTGCTGATGTAGGTGTTGGAGCTAGACTTCTGGGCCACAGTGCAATACATAAAAAGCAATGGAATCTACAACTGACTTACAAATAAATTTACTGCTCGACCAGTCCACTGTCACCATGCACCGTTGTTTGCGCACCTTCCATTAGCGCCCCGTATCGTGTACCAAGTCCAAGTACCGTCGGTACATGCCAACTGCGCGCCGCCGCAACAATCGGATCCAGTGATGCACCGTTCGCTACAACCAAGGCACGGGCGAACGGCAAGATTAATGCCCACCCACTATCAAGATGTTGTGTGCCCACAATGGCACCATTGCAACTAGCTGGCGCAGGATGTTCCCAGCGTCGTAAAGGGCCAATCGCGTGACCGCTGCTACCTGGCAAGCCCTGGTACTGCGGCTGTGCGCCACTGTCGCCGATCAGTAGGGGCGGCGGTGACGAAGATTGCCATTGGGCAAATTCTGCCCGTCGTTGCGCACAGGTGGCATGAATTTCACGGCGCGCGCTCACATTCCACTCACCAGTCATCATTTGTTTAATCTCTTCCAGCTCAAAAAAGAAGAGGTCATCACTCTGCTGCAATCGCCCATCAGCCATTGCTTCTTTGGCTGCAGCCAAGGCCCACGATCGCGTCCCAGCTAAAATATAAGCGAAGGCGTGTAAGGCATGACTTTGCAGCTTCAGTAGTTGTCGCATCTGCCCGACAAGGTTTTGTGCCCCCTGACGTTCACTTGGCACCATTATATCTAATAAGCGTTGCATGTTTTGTGTAGAAGGTAATTTTGTCGGGTGTTTAGGATGTTTTTTAACAAATGCATGCAGACTGGCAAAGAAAAGTGAAGGATCCTCCTGCCAACGTGGTTGCCTAATTTCGGCTTCATCGACACAGCGATGACCATTGCGTCGCATAAAATCAACACACGCATCGACAAGACGTTTATTGGGCAGCGCCTGTTGCCAGTTGGTATAATCACGCAGTTGCAGCCAATTGGTCGTTGCTGGATCGTTTGTGGCCATTTCGCCTAACCGAAATAACTCGTCCGCTATCTGATATTCAACCAGATCAGTCAGATCGCAAAGGGCACCTTGTAACAAGGCCAGATTAGCAGGCAATGTTTGCTGGGTACCCATCAACTTAAGCAGATGGCTATAGATGAGCTCTAAATTGTGGCGAGCACCAAAGAAGAGTTTAAAGCTGTCCCTGCCCACCCGCTCAATCTCTTCCATAATCTGCAGGACATCGGCCTGGGTCCAGCGCAATTCTTGGGTACGGAAGTACCAGGCGGCAGCTTTTTGTGTAATGGTATCGATCGCTTGACCATAAGTTATCAACTGGGTCGCAATTTTTTTTCGATTGCGTCCAGCTTTAATACCGGCAAATAAGCCTGGCTTCTCCCATTTGACAAGTGGGAAAGCTTTATCATCAATCATCAGTGTTAACGGTTCAACCGCCGCAAAATCAACTTCGCGTTGTGCGGATATGGTCAAATTTAGATAGGTGCCCCCTTGATAACGGCGTAACACCCGTGCCCGCGGCATTGGCGCAAAATCCAATTCATCATAATATTGGTACCAGGCCCCGCGAGCAATTTCATCAAGGACACTATAACTAAATGGCGTCAAAACGCCAGCAGTCAGTGGCTGCAGTGGCAATTGGCTCCAAACGGTTCGGCTGCCACTTGGCAGTCCATCAGGCAACGTGTAGGCAAACAAAACACACCTCATCAAACAATAGAATCAAACATAATTATACAGGCATTCGAGTATACGCCTATTGTCCCCTGAATCAGCAGTTCTGTCAATACCTACTTATATATAGTGTAATATTTTGGCGAATAAGGGAGGTAAAACAGTCGAAAAAAGGAAGAATTTAGCGGAAAATCTGACAATAATTGCTTTTCAGTGCAACTAGTCAAAATAAAAAAGGCCCAGTTTTTATCTGGGCCTTTTTTGAAAGTATCTTCGCCTCAGGGTAAGAAACTATAGGGATTACGCCGCACCCCTTGGTAGAGAATCTCAAAATGTAGATGAGGACCAGTGCTATTGCCGGTATTACCCGCCGTCCCAATCTGTGCTCCTCTGGCTACATTTTCACCAGGGCTAACAAAGATACTGTTAAGATGGGCATAAAGAGTCGTGTAGCCATTGCCATGGTCAATAATAATATGATTACCATAGCCCGAATTCCAGCCGCGGCCAACAAAGGAGACATAGCCACCATCAGCTGCCGCAACCGGCGCTCCTGTCCATGAACTGATATCGATGGCGGCATGACCACCCCAATATCCTTGGCTGACATTGCCACTCGTCGGCCAGGCAAAAGCACCCGAGCCCTTGACTGCACTGGCAGGTACAGGAGCACTGTAATTATATGTCACAACTTGTTGTGCAATCACAGGCTTTTCGCCACCTGGTACGACTAATTCAGTAGCGACGGTCAACTCTTTGGCATCATCACTGAGTCCATTGCCGGCATAGTTGATGATGTCACTAACTTCCACTTTGTATTTGGCCGCAATCGAAGAAAGCGTATCACCCTGGCGCACAGTGTGCAAAACCCCATTCACGGGTAGAACTTTTACCTGATCACCAATGCTAATGCGATCAGGGTTTTCCTCAATTTGCGGATTTGCCCACAGAATCGTTTCTGGTTGGATCCCATATTGTGCGGCAATGCCAAGAATCGTATCACCAGATTGAACGGTGTGTACGGCAATGGTTTCACGTGGACGGGCCGGGGCAGTTGTAAAGGGTAAAGCAATCCGCTGCAACGATTCCAGATTACCCGATTCCGGTTGCAATTCGGTCGTAAGTAGGCGAGGCAAAGCTAAATTACCACTGGCTGCTTCTAGATTATTCGCCATTGCCGCACCGGGCAATGCGTCAATGGGCAAGTTCCAGTCGGGAATCTTCACTTGGCTAAGCACCAAGATAATTGCTGCAACTGCCAACACCGAGAGATGGCCAGCCAACCGTAGCGGTGTAATCTGATCCGCCAGTAAATGCTGTAATTGACTTTGTAATTTTTGCCAAGCACTAAGCGCAGGCTCAGCACGCAACCCTTCATGTTCGATTGGGGTGGCGAGGGCAGAATACGAGAAAGAAACGGTCGCCACAGATGAAGGACTGGTTGTAACAAGGTGCTCTTTGGGGGGTAAGGGGGTAAATTCCGAAGGTAACTGTTTCGGCTGGGGAAATCTAGTTTTTAATTGAGATTGTGGTCGAATAATACTCGCCGCAGCCGAACTAAACTCATCGCTAAACGCAGATTGAGCATCCGCTGACATAAATTTACTCTCCGTTGATGGAGCTTTCCTTAGCTACATCCGCACTAATTATTGTGATAACGTTTGCGCATCGAACCAACAAATTCACTGCCTATCATTTGTTATTGTTGAGATCGTGAGAATTGCTCTCTCGTAGTTGTGTGCTACTCGTCGCCGTTACCGCAAGTGGATCAGATAAGAATTGCCAATATCCATGGCAGATGAGCCTGTCTTGAAAGCACATGTTAGAATGGATGGCATCAGTGTAATATTGATAGCCATTCAACCTGCTTGATGGCGGATTATAGCACGCATGAGATATTTGTCAAGCTGTTACAATAGTCTAAATGAGTCAATTCCCCTCTTTTTAGCGCTTCACCATCTAATCGTCGATCCGGCGTAGGATGAACGTATATTTCTTAGCTCTTAAAATGCTTGATTGCCCAATAAGCCCAGCGGCCGGTAACGTTTTCTCTGCTCACTATAACTCAGATTTTTTACCCACTTAGTTACAAATCTCTTGCAATAATTCGCCTCTGTGCCGGTGCCCAAAGTTGCGCTGGCGGCTTTTGTACGATGCGTGTGGACAACTAAGCACCTGGCGTTTCCGTTCAATGGTAAGCGGCTAGTGAAAAGTACGCTACGGCAACAAGCGGTCTGTAAAATGACAATAGCGTTAGATGGGTAAAAGAGCCAAAAAGTAATACACCTTGGCTCTTTTACCCATCTAACGCTACAAGGTAAAACAAAAATATGCTGTGTAATTTCTGCCCGAAGCTTAACGTTTAGTCAGTGTTTCTAGGAATTCACGATTATCGCGTGTGCGACTCATGCGCTCAATAATCGGCAAAATCGCATCGTGTCCACCGCCCATGGCGTCGATCATCCGCCGTAAAGTATAAATCTTAGCGAGTGTTTCGGAATCGAGCAGTTTCTCTTCAGCACGTGTGCCACTACGCTCAATATCAAAAGCCGGAAAGATGCGCCGCTCAGCCAGCTTACGGCTCAGCACCAATTCCATATTGCCAGTGCCCTTGAACTCTTCGTAAATCATATCATCCATGCGACTGCCGGTGTCGACTAGACAAGTTGCCAGGATGGTCAGGCTGCCCCCTTCTTCTACATTACGGGCCGCACCAAAAAAACGTTTGGGTGGGTAAAGGGCAGCGGGATCGATACCACCAGAGAGCGTACGACCTGAAGGCGGTACAGTGAGATTATAGGCGCGCGCAAGGCGGGTGATACTATCTAACAGGATAATGACATCCTTGTCGCTTTCCACCAAACGCTTGGCGCGCTCGAGGGCCATTTCCGCGACGCGCACATGATTTTGCACCGGTTCATCAAAAGTGCTACTCACCACTTCTGCTTCGACTGAGCGATCCATATCGGTTACTTCTTCGGGGCGCTCGCCGATAAGCACGATCATGAGGTGAACATCGGTATAATTGGCGGTAATGCCATTGGCCATGCGTTTGAGCACCGTCGTCTTACCCGCTTTGGGCGGGCTCACAATCAGGCCTCTCTGGCCGCGGCCAATGGGAGCCAACATATCAATCATACGCGTGGAAATAATATTCGGCCGCGTTTCCAGCACAATCTGTTCATTCGGGAAGATCGGCGTCAATTTTTCAAAAACTGGGCGCCGCTTGGCTTCTTCTGGATCGAGCCCATTCACTGCCTCGACTTTGAGTAAGCCATGATATTTTTCAGTATCTTTTGGTGGGCGCACTTGCCCAATCACGAGATCACCCGTGCGCAAACCAAAGCGCCGAATCTGACTTTGGCTGACATAAACATCCTCAGGACCAGGCAATAGATGATCACTGCGCAAAAAGCCAATGCCATCCTGGACAATCTCTAAAATGCCACCACCAAAGATATATCCTTGTTGCTCAGCATTTGCGCGCAACAGGCGCATAATCAGGTCATATTTTTTCAGGCGCGTGTACCCGGTTACCTCGTGGCCGCGCGCTAAATCGCGCAATTCATCCAACGTTAGGTCTTCGAGCTGCGCGATGCTCATGCTTGCTAATTCTAAAGTAGTCATGGTTGATGCCCCAATAAAAAACGAATTTTTGTTCTGCTATGATTCAATATCTAGAAAACTTAGTGTAATTTAGACAATCACTATGATGTAAAAATATCCCAAAACTTTGCTCTGTCAATTTGTGATGTATTATTAAGTTGCGAGAAATATAAATTTATATCTTCAGGTTGCGTTTCAGCGTGGGAGATGAGTATGGTTCGTTAAGAAACTAAGTTCCTCTGGCCGAAAATGAGGAATTTCGAGGAGCAAAAGCGCGCTGATAAGCCAATCTAGCTGATAAACTCTATCTTTGGTTGAAAATAAACGATAAAGTAAAAGCAAATTTTTATAAGAAGTAGTATATGCTTGAATTTGCCATTTATAGGTACAAAAAATTCCATATGGATTTTTGTCTGGATCAATGCTTGATGCAGTTCTTCTCTTCTAATCTATCTACTATTGCATCTGTCTACCATATGTATTCATGATGTATAATGGTCAGAAAGCCTGCCAACAATTATAGCCATATTTATACGTTGTTTTGGCATAGATGAAAAACGTTGCTTGCGTACACAAGCCAATCTGATTTCACCGATGCCCAACCGCAGTATAGCGACAAAACGTACACATTAAAGTCTGCGATACGTCAAATCTGTAATATGCGTGGGCTATAAAGTAAGTAAGGTTTACCAACTCTGTGAGGACTTTGTGTCAAGCGCAGAGGGATACTATGCCGATGTTTGCATTATAGCAACAATTACAACAGAAGTCAATAGACATTGTAATGAAAAACGCAAAATCGGACGCCGTTTCATCCTAATAATGAAACGGCGTCCGACAGTTGTATATTTTTGGTCTGAAAGTGAACCGCTTGTTTACTCCCAGATCCCTGCAATCTCTTCCAGTGTTTCCACATCAACCAAATTAATCCGGCGATAACCTAACTCAACAACACCTTGGCGCTTAAAATCGCGCAAAATTGCGCTCACGGTTTCGCGATAGGTGCCAAGATGATCAGCTAAGGCTTGATGGCTAATTCCTTTAATCGTATCAGTTGCTTCGTCCGCAAGCTCAATCAACAGGGCCGCTAGGCGTTCCGGCAATTTCTTGTAGGCAACATTTTCTAAACTGTTTTCCACCTGTAAAAGACGTGCGCCATAGGTCTGCAGTAACCCCCAGCCTAAAATCGGATACTGCATGGTCATATTACGCGCTTCGCCTGCCGGCACGACCCACACTGCACTAGATTCGGCCGCTTCTGCAAAAATATTGGGGTCGCCTGGGTTGTCTAAGGCACCTTCACCAAAAACTGCACCCGGCTCCAACATGGCAATGACTAGTCGCCGTCCTTCATTATTGGTGCAGACCATGTTGACCTTGCCATTCATCAATACATACATCTGTTTGGTCAGATCATCAGAAGTCGCAACCAATTGTCCACGCTCATAGTGGCGGGCTTGTACCATGCTGCTAAACGCAGGATCTTCATCGCGCAGCGATGTAAAGGCCTGGGTCAGATTGTTGTAGCCCTGATTGTTCACGAAATTGCTATGAGTAGACTGTACCGGCGGGTATAAATTAAGTTTCATGCAGTTGACCTGCTTTCTGTATCATTTAGGTGTAGATTGGCTGAAGACGCTTTTACTTGTTTGTTTTGTTAGCCGTAACTCAGCAGTGAGCCACTCGTTAAAACAAGCTAAATCTTGTCAGGGCAACCACACTGTAGAAGGGTTCGTTGGTGCTTTCAATTTCTATCAAAACGGTAGATGAAGTTAAGCAAACAAACTCCGGCAAATATTGTGCAAAAACTGTACAATCATTTAACCATACTTTTACAATTCTGTCTACTGTTTTACCTTAAAAGATTATGAGAATTGTAAAAATGTATAATTCGCGTTGTTTCGACCGCCAACCCTATGTTTTTGGCCTAAATCCCAGTTAATTGATGGAGTTGTGCTATACAAAAGCATGACAACACTAGCGCAAAAAACAGTCATAACTCCCAACCGCAACGCACGGGCGTGGCGGTCAAGTAACGCAACCACATGATTGTAACAGTAGTTTATCAGAAATTAATATGAATTAGGTTAGAAAAATATTGGCGTTTAGTTAACAAGAGATTATAACCAGTAAAATAGGCCGCGAAATCGGTATTTAAGCTGATCCTGCGACACCGATTTCGCAAGCCCTTACTGGATCAACCGAGGCGGTAATTGCGGTAAGGCCCGACTGGGACGAGTCGTCAGATCGGGCTTGGTGAGTGGATGGGCTGCCAACAACCGTAATACTTCGTCGACGCCACGCTGGAGTTGCGGATCCACCCCTTGCCGATAATCTTGCGGCCGAATGTCAACTTCAATATCCGGTTCAGTCCCATAATTTTCGAGATTCCACCCCACATCCTCAAACCAGAAACTAAATTCGGGTTGGGTGGTAATGGTGCCATCCACTAGGACATGCCGTGGCGAAATCCCCACGACACCGCCCCACGTGCGCTTGCCGATTAATGGCCCTAGTTTCATTAATTTAAAGCTGTGACAAAAGATGTCACCATCACTGCCGGCATGTTCATTCGTCAAAGCAACCAGTGGCCCCGCCACCGAATCCGCCGGATAGGGGTCAAGCCCACCCCAACGGGAAAGATCATACCCTAACCGTCGGCGCGCCAGCTTCTCCAAGATCAGTTGGCTGACGTGACCGCCGGCGTTGTAGCGCACATCAACAATTAACGCATCACAGCCGACTTCGGCGAGATAGCCACGATGAAACTCTGCATAGCCGCGTGGTCCCATATCCGGAATGTGTACATAGCCCGCACGACCGCCGGTGGCTTCATGCACAAAGCGCCGATTCGCATCAATCCAGCGGCGGTAGCGTACACTTGCTTCTTCGTAAATGGCGCGCACAATGACTGAGCGCTGCCCAACGGCCTGCTCACTTGGCCCAACCTCAAGGATCGGGGGTAAGGAGCCAGTTGCGGCCATTTCAGACGCGGGCAGCGGTGTGGTGTCTTCCGCTTGCGCTGCTTCAAAGATTGTTGGCGGCGTTGCTTTCGGTGTCTTGGCGTTGGTTGCGTTTGCGACCGCATGATCAAGCTCGCCAGTTGGCGGGAGTAGGGTTGTGTCCGCCACTCCAGTTGTGGCTAGCTCTGCTTGCGCCGTGGTGGCAACTGTTGGCCGTGCGGCAAAAGTCAAGAGAATATCCTGACCGGCTTGATTGACTAACAGATGCGCTGGGCTGGTCTGCGCATCAAGGGTCTGACCATTAATGGCAATTAAGAGATCGCCAGGGTGTACGTCCACTCCCGGGGCGGCTAACGGCGAGCTACTGCTCGGTTGCCACGGGTCACCAATGAGCAGTTCCTCGACCCGATAACCTCCCGCCTGTGCATCCCAAGCAAAGGTTGTGCCCAGAAAGCCCTGGCCGTAGTAGGGCTGCGGCCGATAATCACCGCCATATTCATAGGCGTGGCTCGTGCCCAGTTCGCCCTGCATCTCCCACATTAGGTCGCTAAATTCACCACGCGTGCTCACCCGCTCGATCAGGGGGAAGTAGCGCTGATAGATCTGTAGCCAATCAACCTGCGACATATCCTCGGTCCAAAAGTGATCGCGTTGTAGCCGCCAGGCTTCGCGGAACATTTGTTCCCATTCGCGTTGCGGATCAATCGACACCTTCACCCGGCTCAAATCAATCCAACCGGTGCGCCGGCCTGGGCCACTCTCACTCTGCGGTTTTTCGCCGGCGGCAATCACGCGTAAGCGGCGCCGACCGCTGTATAACAGCCGTTTATAGTTGCGCGCAATCTGGAACCAGGCCACATTTTCTGCCAGGGTCTCGGTCTTGAACTCTTTGAAGTTGTAGCTGCGCAACGTGCCGGTTTCTGGCAGTTCATCATCCCATTCGTTGCCATCATCCAGCGCGCCTTCAATGGGTAGGACGGTGAAGAGCGCTTTGCCCTCTACCCCCGCAATTTGACCATACCGACCATCGGGCACGGGGAAGGCAAGTACCCGCTGCTCAATCCCGGCCAGATCGATCCGTACGCGCTTGATCTTACTGCCTTTGGCCGTCGCCTTGGACTTTGCCGGGGTTGGCTGCCCTTGCTCATTAGGCACTGCCGGGGTTGTGGCTGGGGGCGTAGCGGGGGGCGTCTTTTCCGCATTTACTGCACGCCGACGTGACCACAGCCCCTCACTTTCGCCGCCCTCGCCTTCGTCACCCTGTTCGTCCTCAGCGCCCTCATCCTCCGCATCGTCATCTGCTTCACCATCAAGCGAGTCGGTAGCTAGCGCGTCATCCCCATCTTCATCTGCTCCTTCCTCGTCGCTCTCTTCATCCCCCTCATCTGCTTCTTCATCTGCCTCTGCCTCTTCATCGCTTGCGGTGCCGGGAAAGGGAATAAAGGGATTCGGCAGATCGGCCCGCAGTGTAATCAGGTAAGGGCGCATGCCCCAGGGAAAGCCTAGTTCAAAGTGTAGATTATCGTAAACCGGGTTGAACTCGCGATAGCTCAGAAAATAGAGGTACTTGCCCTCTGGATCAAAGGCGGGATTGACATCGCGCAGTACAGGCTGCGTAATGGTATGAATGGCACTCTGTTGCAATGCCTCTTCTTTGGCCGTCGGATCCGCCAAGCGATAAAGCCGGATCGCAATCAGCTTGGTGCTGACCCCATAACCATAGGCCAACCAGCGCCCGTCGGGCGACCAGTCAAAGCCGGCAATTAGCCCATGAGGGCTGTGATCGACGATCAGCAATTTTTCGGTTGTCAGATCAACCAATAAGAGCTCGTGGCGATGGTTGGCAATGGCGACGATATCAGCCACGGGGGAGAGCTTCATGGCCACGGCCCGCCCGATATCCAGCCCTTGGAGCCGGCGCACGGTCCCTTGTGGATTTGTGGGGTGAATCTCGATGGTTTCTTCCCCAATTTCGTCACTGATCAAGACGATGTGGCGACCATCAGTCGTCCACTCGGGCAGCCGATAGCGTACTCCGTTACGGGCACCATATTGTAAGACTGGCCCCTCATGGTTATAGAAAGCAAAGGCCTTACCACGCGTCGCCAGTGCCAGCGATTTCCCATCGGGATGGAGTACCGCGTCCTCCAGGAAACGGCCGGCATCAGCAAACCGCCGATTGCGCTGCACCCGCGGGCTATAATAAGTGATCGGCACGAGTTGGCTCTGATCCGTGGCCAGATCATAGAGGAAAAGATCCGCCCCCGCCTGATAGACAATATGCCTGCCATCGGTAGAAGGATTGCGCACATAATAGTCAGCATGATCGGTGTGGCGGCGTAACTCATCACCTTGGACGGTACAGCTATAGAGATTGCCGATGCCTTCATGATCGCTGACAAAGAAGATGCGTTCCTGCGTAATGGGTCGGCTTTCGGTCGCCATTGCGCCTTGTTGCGCGCCCGCTGATTCGGCTACGTTTGCCGGCGGCGTAGCCGTGGTGGGCAGTTGAATCCACATGGGGGCCGCTACATTGCCGGGCAGATTATCCAAAAAGCGGGTAAATTCGCCAGCGCCGGTCCGATCAATCCAGAGATGACCAGCTGTCCCGCCGCGGTAACGCTTCCAGCGTGATGAATCCTGTGTATTGCGTCCTAGGATGGCACCGCCAGTGGGGCCGTGGGTGATCGTACGCGCCGGCCCATAGGGCAGTTGGGTGACCAATCCATTCTCGCTGTCATAGGCAATGGTAAAGAGGGCAAATTCGTTCTGGATCACCTGGCCGTAATTGCTACAGAAGATGATCTCTTTGCCCCCTGGCATCCAACCGACCACGCGACAACTGCTGCTCAGGTAGGTCAAGCGCCGGGCACTGCCCCCCACGGCAGGCATCACATAAACTTCGGCACTGCCTTCTTCGCGCCCGACAAACGCGAGCCAGGCCCCATCGGGCGAGAGCATGGGAAAAGTAATCGATCCCAGGTTGCTGGTCAGGCGGCGCGCAATGCCGCCGGCCTTGGTGGTCGTCCACAGATCATCTTCCGAGACAAAAACAAGCTTATCACCATGAACTGTAGAAAAGCGATAGTAGCCTGCACTCATGAGCGTTGTTCATTCCTTAATCAGCTGGCCAGTAAAGGTCAAATTTGTCACGCCGACGCAGCGGGGCCGGCGTTCATCCTTCCGGTCGCACCAGCCCAGGCCAAGTTTGGCTCATGCCGTAGGCGCGGCAGGACATTTTGGTATAATCACAATCTCACAGTATAGTTGAGAATGGTAAAAAGCAGTAATCATCTTGTCGGCTGTGTAGTACTTATTTTCTGCGATAGTTGGTTCGGGATCAATCAGCAAATTATGCGATTCTTTTCTTGCAAATCTGGTCTTACACAGTTGGTCAGGGCGCGTTGTATGCGCCTGCGGCGCAGACCCAGGCTAAATTTTTGCCACAACCGTCGCTTTGTTATGCTTGTTTTGGTGGGGGCACTCCTATTTGGCTGCACCCCACCACCGGAGCTAAATGTGCTCGGCTATCTAATCGCCCGGCGCACCGGGCGCTTGACCATGACGGAGCCGCGTGCTGGTGGCACCTTGACGGGGCTGGTAATGGCCGATGGCCAACCGATCGCGGGGGCCACTGTGCTTGTGGCCGAACGCACCGGCGAACCCCATGTGGCCTATAGCGATGCTGCCGGCCAATATCACATTGCGCAGATTCCGCCCGGCAACTATGTCCCGGCTGCCATCGCGCCAGGTTATAACGAAAGTCAACTACAACGGGGCGGGGGCGCGCCACAGTTGGTGACCATTGAATCTGCCCGCACAACCACCGCGCCACCCATCGAACTCACTCCTCATCGGCCTATGCCATTGCCTGCACCACTGGCGGCTGCTGTCCAGTTGACCATAACCGGCCGCGCGGTTGTCACCAGCGTCTTTCCCGCTGGTTCAGTGGCCACCGTGCAGGCCTATCGCTTTACGTACGCCGGGGCGCAGGTCGATACCTTGCGGCTCTATCTGCCCCAGGTGATTACCCCTACGCAACCGCTACCCCTGCTCTTTATGATCTATCCCACCGACGTGGATGCCTGGCAATCGGTCAGTGTGGCCTACGCCGGGCTAGGCTATGCCCTCGTGGCGATTTCACCGGTAGCGGCGCGTGGCCTAAGCATTGATGCCCACGCGCTGGATGCGCGCATTGGGCTGGCCCTGGCCCAACAAGGGGCGCTGAGTCCGCAGATTGCCCCGACGGGGGCGGTGGCTTTGGGCGGTAGCTTTAGCAGCGCCATCCTCCAGCGCTTTCTCCGCGATACGGGCGACCAGATTGATGGCTGGGTGACCGTGGGCGGCATTGCCAATGCGTTTAGTGGTACAGCCGCCTTCTACCGCGGCGAAATTGAGATTCCCACCGAGTATACTTATCTGATCCCCGCCTTGGGACCGCCCAATCTGTATCCCTTGGAATTTCTGCGCTATTCGCCGGTCTATGCCGCTGCCCAACTGCCGCCCACCCTGATTATTCACACGGCTGCGGATCGCATTATTCCCATTGCACAAGCCTACGATCTGGCCCAGGCCCTGCGCACGGCTAGCGTCCCCGTCGAGGTTTTCTACTATCAGGATGTCAGCCACTATCTCCAGATCGACGACCAGATGACTGACGCCGGGCGTGCAATGTTTTTTCGGATCCAGGAATTTGCCGACGAGTGGCTAAAATAAGCCTGCCTCGGAACAGGTCTTACTGCTTATTGGGCCGCATAAAGTTATGCTCTATGCGGCTGATTGCATGGTGATCGGCTATACTGTAGTTGAGTAGATAGGCCGTTACGGCAGAAAATGAGACAGAATCTGATGACTGAAGCAACAATGGAAGCCAATCAATTAACCGAAGCCTATGCCGAGGCTGATTATCAAGCGCTCGTCGACGGCGCAGCCATTTTGCTGCGCCCCACCGCCGGCGTCATCATCCTCACCGATCAGGATCGCAGCGACTTTCTCCACCGTATGACGACTAACGAGATCAACAAGTTACCCCTTGGTCAATCCGCGGTAACGGTGCTGACGAATGCAACCGCGCGCATTGAACAGGTCTTTACCGTGGTCAGCCGGCCCGATGAATTGTGGCTGCTGCCGGCCCCGGCAGAGACGGTCACCTTGGAACGCCATCTGCGTAGCCAGATCTTTTTCATGGATAAGGTCAAGGTGCGCAATGGCAGCGAGACTTACAAGCGTCTGCGCGTCATGGGCCCGGCCGCGGCTACTGTATTGGAAAAAAGCGGCTTGTTGGTCGCCCCATTGGCAAATGGCGCCTGGCTCGAAAATGAGGGGATCATCGTGCTCAAACAGGCACATTATGATCTGCCCGGCTATGAAATCATCGTCCAGACCACCCCGCAGGATGATCTATTGGAGCAAGCCTTGATCAAGCGGCTGCAAGAGGCGGGGGCCGCCCTCCTGACCGCTGAGGACGCCTACCAGATCCGGCGGATTGAGCTAGGGCTGCCTTTGCCCGGCTACGAATTGACCAATGAGTACAATCCGTTGGAAGCCGAGTTGGGCTGGAGTTGTGCTGAAAATAAAGGCTGCTACACCGGCCAGGAGATTATTGCGCGGCAGATTACTTATGATAAAGTAACCAAGCGGCTGGTTGGGCTACGGAGTGAGACCTTGTTACTCCCAGGTGCCGAAGTGCAGGCCGAAGGGCGCACGATCGGGACCGTGACCAGTGTCGCCTATAGTCCTGCCCTTGCTGCGCCGATTGCGCTGGCTATTCTCAAACGGCCGCACAATGCGCCCGGTAGCCAGGTGCAGGTGGCGGATCAGACTGCGACCGTAAGTGCCCTGCCCTTTATTTAGCCTTAATCGATAAACTTATGTCAATCAGCGCTTTCCCTGCCGCTACCTGGCGGCTGATTATCGAAGATGCGCCCCGTTCCGGGGCCGCCAACATGGCTGTTGATCAGGCGATTGCCCAAGCTTGTGCTGCCGGCGAAAGTCCGCCGACGTTACGTTTTTATCGCTGGCAACCGCCGACGATCAGCCTTGGCCGCCACCAACAGATCGCTGAAATTGATCGGGCGGCGGCCGCCGCCCACGGCTATGAGATTGTCCGCCGCTCCACTGGGGGGCGCGCGATCCTCCATACTGATGAGTTGACCTATGCGGTGGCGGCGGGGGCCGATGAGCCGCGCGTCCAAGGTGGCGTAATGGATGCCTACTTGCGGCTAAGCAATGCCTTGGTGGCGGGGCTACGTCACCTGGGTGTACAGGCCGACAAGGCCGCTGGTGATGTACGCACTGGTGTGGATGTTTCAGCGGCTTGTTTTGAAGTTCCCAGTGCCTATGAAATTACGGTAGCTGGGCGTAAGTTGATGGGCAGCGCGCAGAGTCGCCGGGCGCGCTATGTGCTGCAACATGGCAGTCTGCCCCTCGTCGGCGATATTACACGGCTGGTCGATGTGTTGGTGCTGGCAGGGGAGGAGATCGCACCCTTGCGCACCCAACTGCTTAACCATGCCTGTACATTGGCAAGCGCACTTGATGTGTGCGCAGACGATCCGCGTTTAGATTTTACAACTGTGGCTGCGGCCTTTGTAAAAGGCTTTCAAGAGACCTTGGCTCTGGACTTTCAACGCAGTACCCTGACGCCAGGGGAAGCCCAAAGTGCCGCCCGCTTAATCCGTGAACAATATGCAAATCCGGCTTGGACGGAAAGCCGGTAAAACCTTATGGCCATTGGACTACTAACCCTCGAACTCTACTTGCCCCTGAACGAGAGCCTTAAAGGCAAGCGCAGCATCTTAAAGCCGCTGATTGCGCGCCTCCGCCACGACTATAATGTTTCCGTTTGTGAAGCCGATGCGCAGGATGTACTGACCCGCGCCGTGATTGAAGTAGCCTGTGTCAGCGCAACCCCGGCATTGGCGAACCGCCAATTGCAAAATGTTGCCAACCGCGTCGAAGGCTGGCGCATGGATGCCCAACTGATTGACTATTACATTGAGATGGTCGATTAATGTGCCGCAGTAACCACCGTTGATTGGGCGCGGCGCACGCTGATCGCAATAGACGCCGCGCTCGACTGCTTAAACCGGCCGGCCACGCAAGGTGGCGAGTGACTCGGCCTGGTTTGCGCGCCATGACCAACCCCAATGCCGCCAAAGCAGCAGCAGACCGGCCAGCAGGAGCAACCCGATCGCCACCCATTGCGCCGTTGGCAACCCACCGATCAGCCACGCATCGGGACGAAAGTACTCGACCCAGAAACGGCCAACACTGTAGGCGATTAAGTAGAGCAAGGTCGCGTCGCCCTGACGTAGTTGCCTGCCAAAGCGCCAGATCAGCCCGGCCAACAGCCCAAACATGAGCAGATTCCAACCCATTTCATAGAAAAAGGTGGGGTGAAAGCCCTGGCTTGCATACCAGGCCAGGGTTGGTGCGTCCAGCGTTGCAGCCCCACAGAATTGAATGTCGGGGGGCAGCGCCGGGGGTAATTGGCAAGGGTAATGAGGATTGAGGTGGAAGGCCCAGGGCAAATCAGTGGGTGGTCCATAGAGTTCTTGATTGACAAAGTTACCCAGCCGGCCAATTGCTTGGGCCAGTAAAAGATTGGGTGCAATGTAGTCTAAATAGCGCAACACGTTGAGCCGGTTGCGCCAGCCGTAGAGCACAACAGCTAACGCTCCCCCCAGCAAGCCGCCATAAATTCCCAGCCCCCGCAACCCACCATTCCAAAAGTTGATAATCTCGAGCGGATAAGTGCGGTAGTAGGACCAGCCATAACCAGTTGCCGGCGTGCTAAAGACATGGTAGAGCCGCGCCCCGATAATGCCAGCCAGCAGTGTCCAGGCCAGCAGATTCCAGATATGGTCAGGCCGCTCGCCGTCGCGCGCGGCATAACGGCTGGCTAACCAGGCCGCCACAACTGCACCTCCTACCAGCAAGAGCCCATACCAACGTAAAGCAAAAGGCCCTATTTGCAAAAGAACTGGGTTCATGCCAACCTCATTCCTGACTTCGGGCGCACTACAGCGCGTGATTAGCAGGTGATCAGCGTGGGGGAAAATAAGGTAACCCAATCTGCTGGATTACCTGTTGGAAATTTTCAATGCTAAAGGGTTTATGGAGAATCGCCGCAAAGCCATATTTATTGATTTGCTGGCTGACTGCCTCGGATGAATGGGCCGTCATCGCAACCACAGGCAGGGCCGGATAGTGGGATTGCACCCAGCGCATCAGGTCAAAACCATTTTCGCGCGGGATCACAATGTCGGTAATCACCAGACTCCAAGCCCCATTTAACAAGAGCCGGCGCGCCTCTTCGACACTACGGCAGGCCGTAGCTTGGTACCCCATCTGTTTCAATAAGATACAGACAAATCGCGCCAATTTTTCTTCATCATCCACGACGAGCACACGCACTGTAAGCGCAGACGCAAGGGTCGGCGAAGGTTTCATACTGCTTTTCCACTGACTTGCACCGCTAGAGACACTTTTGCCGGTATCGATTGCAAAGTGTCTAATCTTCGAAATTCACAATACCCTATCATACTACACTTTAGACGTCACGTAACCCGTGTGTTTGTCCTAGATTTTGCGTCGATTTTTAGGCAGGGGGCCACATGCTTGTCTTCTACAGCCCTTGCGCCTATTCAAAGGGTGCGCCTTGTTCCAGCCAACTTTCCAGCAGCCCACCAACAAGATGGAGATTATCCTGATTAACCTTGTCCAGCGTATCCTGCAAGGTATGCTGATAAGGATAGGTACGATTGGTGATCAAGACCATGGGGCGCGCCAGGCGCTGGAGGGGCGAAAACGTCAGTGCGCCCACCTCATTGCGGAATTTGGCTTCCTCCCCCAGCTCGCCGGTAACCCGCCAAAGTGCATTGCGCAATGGCGCGTCTTCGCCAATCAGCGAGAGTGGTTCGCCACTGTACCCGACACTTTCTAAAAGCAACACAAAACGTGGGTCGGCACAGGCCGGCACGCTGCCGGCGAGATTCTGCTCAAAGAAACGACTTCCCCAGTAGCCTTCCCAGCCCGGAATCTCGCTGTTCGCATCTGCATCAAAAAAGACGACACAGAGGGTGTGCCCACTCAGGGTCAGATCCACCGTACGGGCGACCTCGAGCAGCACTGCCACGCCCGAGGCGTTGGCGTTGGCACCCAGGGTCGGCTCATCCTGGTTGGCGCTGGTGTTGTCCGCCGTGGCAAAGATCCGCGTATCATAATGGGTGCCAAGCATGGCGACCGGGGCATTCGGTGTTGCACTTTCATGCACGGCAATAATGTTGCGCGCGCTAATGCCATTGGGCAGCGTAAACGGCTGGAGTAGAACCTGCCACTCCGCCCCCGATAACTCTTGCGCTAACCAATCACCAACTTCTGTACTCTCTGCACTCCCCGTCACGCGTGGGCCGGCATCCAACTGGCGTTGGACATAGGTAAAGGCTTGCTGACCTGAAAAATGGGGCGTTGTATAAACTAGCCCATACCCCAGATAACCAAAGAACGCGATGGCGGCGATCAAGATGCTGATTAGGAGCAGTTCGATCCGATATAAGTATAAACGCTGCATAGCTTGTTTGTTATGACTCGTTGCGCCGCGCACGGAAATAGATGCGGATTGGCGTACCCGTGAAAGGATAATAAGCGCGAATACAATTTTCGATATAGCGCTCGTAAGAAAAGTGTACCAACTCCGGATCATTGACGAAGATCACAAAGGTCGGCGGTTCGGTGCCAACTTGTGTCCCAAAGTAGAGCCGCAGGCTTTGCCCGGACCGCGAGGGCGGCATCGTTTTGTCATAGGCATCGTGCAAGATCTGGTTAAACTCGCTGGTCGTCAAGCGGTGTCGGCGCGCTTCCACCACTTCCATGGTGGTCGGCAACACCTGGTGAATGCGCTGGCGGGTCTTGGCGCTGATAAAGAGCACCGGGACATAGCTGAGGAACTTGAGATCTTCGCGCACCTGGCGTTCAAAGGTGATCATGGTGTAGGCGTCTTTTTCGACCGCGTCCCACTTATTGATGATGACGACCACCCCTTTTTGGCGTTCGAGCACATAACCGGCCACATGGGCATCCTGTGCCGTCACCCCTTCGACGCCGTCGATCAGCAGCAGGGCGACGTCGGCGCGATCAATGCTGCGCATGCTGCGCAGCACGCTGTAATATTCAATACCGGCCTCAATACTGCCGCGCCGCCGAATGCCTGCGGTATCGATCAGTACCAGCGTTTCGCCATTGTAGACTAATTCCGTGTCGATGGGATCGCGTGTCGTCCCTGGCACAGCGCTGACAATCGCCCGTTCACTTTGCAAGAGCGCGTTGAGCAGGCTGCTCTTGCCCACATTCGGACGCCCGACAATCGCCACCCCAACCAGCTTTTCGACCTCATCGTAATTAGCTGGATAGGCCGGCAAGGTGGCGACAATCAGATCAAGCAGATCACCAATGCCATCGCCATGATAAGCACTGATGGGGAGCGGCTCACTCAGGTTCAGACTCCAGAATTCGACCGCATCAAGCTGTTTTTCTTTATTCTCCGTCTTGTTGACCGCCACAAAGATCGGCTTGTTGGAAAGACGTAATACTTCAGCCACATCCTGATCGGCGGCACTCAGGCCCTCGCGACCATCAACCACAAAGACAATAATATCGGCTTCGGCAATGGCAACTTGGGCCTGATTCTGGATCGGTTTAATAAAATCGATCGACCCTTGGGCTAATGGTTGGGCATCTGGTTGGCGCAGGCGCGCCTCGGCAATGGCGGAAGGGGCTTCCAAACCGCCAGTATCAATGACAATGAACCCCACGCCATTCCAGTCGCTTTCGCCATAGATCCGGTCACGCGTGGTGCCAGGCAGATCTTCAACGATCGCGACCCGGCGGCCGATAATGCGGTTGAAGAGGGTCGATTTGCCCACATTGGGGCGCCCGACGAGCGCAACAACTGGTTTCTTTTTTAACATAATGACAAGCTCTTTTCGCGTACGATATACTTTGCGCTTAGATCCAACCGCAATTCGGTCGGATCATTAATACAGAACTTACACCGCCGGCAGAATTGCGTTTTGACAAAAACGCAGTTGCGGCCGGCGCTGCTGATTTTGTGTAACTGTTATTTTAGAAAAACTAATAGACAAAACAAATAGAGTTGACACAAAGCGGTCTGTGCATCAGGGGATGCACAGTACACAATTGTGCCACGTTTAGTTGTGTTATCTATAAGGCGTTATGACCTCAGTTGTGATCGGGGTAGTTGTTACACTGATGGCATCAGTGGCAGAGAGTGCGGTGGTCACTGCCAAAGTAGGAACGCCCGTCGTGACCGTCAAACTGCCGGTCGGCGCAATGGGCAAGGGTCGCGTTGTGGTGGGCGTTGCGGTTACCAGCGTGGTAATCACCACTTCGACTGTCTCCGGCAGCACACCTTCATTGCGAATTTCTTCGGGCTTGGCCACATCAGGCTTGATCACATAGCTGCCCGGCAACAGGCCATTGACATCAAGAATCACATAGAGATCATCCGACCCCAGCGAACTGAGTGAAGTCGATGGGCCACTCAAGATCACATCCACTGTATCGGGCGCAAAGGTCGCCTCCAAGCCCGGTGTCACCCCCCGGACAATTGGGCGCAACGTCATTGTCCGGCCATCTTCAATCGGTAAGACTTCTGCGATCACGGCTACGGCATTGCCATCAGACGCATTGACCCCTTCCGGCAGAATTAACTCTAGCCGCGACCGAATTTCATCGGTAGCCCCATCGAGCGAGAGGGGGGCAGTCTCCACATAACCAGGCACTTGTTCTAATACCGCCGCATTGCCATAGAGCACAACATTGGATGGCTCCGGGGTGACGCGCCCCAAGCGGTAGCCGGCCGCGGGGATGCCAATCAACTTTACACGCACGGCCACCGAGCGCCGCCCTGGCCACCGCTCCACCGGAATGGTCACCTCTACCGCGCTTGGTTCGGCAATCACATTCGGCACGGACTGATCCTGGCGATTCAGCAGTTGAATCGTCTGGAGTCGCTCCACCTGTGTGGTTGCCCCACGCAGATAAACCGGTGCTTCGGCTACAACCACCTGATTTACCAGTTGCGCAGGACCGCGAATCTGTAAACTACTCGGCTCGACAATGGGGGTCTCCCAGGCATAACCATACTCGGCATCATCCATGACCGAGACGTGAACCGCAACGGTTTTGGTAATGACTTCATCCAATTGGATCCGCAGTTGCCGCCGTTGCATTTCGGTGACATCAACATTATTATCGGTCGCTTCAATCACAATCGGCACATCGTAGGCACCCTTTGTATAGCCGGTTAGATCGATATAGGCCTGCAGGTTGCGGCTTTGTAACGACTCCCAACTTTTTTCGGGGGCGCGTACCGTGAGGCGCACCGTCTCTTTGCTTAGATCTTGGAGCGGCATCAGGTTGGGTGAGAGCCCTTGGACCTCGACAGGAATACTTTCGGGAAAGGCACGCGTTACCAGGGGATTGATCGAGTTGATGGCAATCAGCCAGACAATCAACCCCATAATGCCTGACAAAACCAAGGTGCCAACCTGGGCGACAAGCCGCTTCCACAGGCTTAGCAGCCTTTGTTGCATTTGCATAAGCGATTACGTCCGGTAAAAATCACTCAAAATCGTGCGCAGAATCCCACTATCAATCCGTAGGATGCGCCCATTGCGTGCGACCGAGATGGCGGCTGTCTCTTCCGAAACCACGATGGTCAGCGCATCTGACTGTTCGGTCACACCAAGGGCCGCACGATGACGGGTCCCCATCTGATTATCCGTTAGCTCACGTTCGGTGAGGGGGAGGACACAACTAGCGGCAATAATGCGCTCGCCGCGCAGTACCACGGCCCCATCATGCAGGGCAGTGTTGGGGAAAAAGATCGTCGTCAACAACTCGGCGGTCACCTCGGCATTGATCAATACCCCACGCCCGGTCACTTCGCCCAACCCGGTTGCGCCCTCAAAGACAATCAGCGCGCCATGTTTACGTTGGGCCAACTGTTCGACCGCTTTGACGACTTCACTGATCACTCGTTGGGTACCCGTGTTATCAGCTCGGCGCCCCAAGAGGGGGGCAGACCGCCCCACCCGTTCCAATGCCCGCCGCAACTCAGGTTGAAAGATCACCGGAATCGCCACCAGAATGACATTCATGCTTTGA
The DNA here is from genome assembly GCA_022842065.1 of Caldilineaceae bacterium. The sequence continues at coordinate 62,210 of JALHQH010000027.1, read as the reverse complement.
CTGAGCAACCAATTAAAGGCGGTCAAATCAGTCATCTGGCTAACCACAGCCGCGGCCAGCGCGATCAACAAAATCCCGCGGAGGAGTTGTACAGCCTGGGTGCCACGAAAGAAACGCAGCAGAATGTAAAAGACCAAAGAGACCAGGACAACGTCCAACAGGTTCTGTACATCTTGTAAACGGCCGAGCGAGGCGAGAATATCTGTCATCGTTGCGTATACGTTGTCAGCCAGTAAAAGGTTGCGCGGCAGTGGCTCAACGGCAGTTGATTGGTTCGTCGCGTAAGCACAGGCCAACTAACCATCTAATTACTGCACGAATCACCTAAGAATTAACTGCCAACCCGCCTTTATACCAGCGGTACGCCCCCCAGTAAGTGTGCCAGTAATGCTTTTTGCGCATGTAAACGGTTGTGGGCCTGCCCAAAGAGCAAGCTAGCTGCACCATCCGCCACCTCATCTGTGATCTCTTCCCCACGATGCGCTGGCAAACAGTGTAGAATTTTTACGCCCTGATTACGGGTGTGCGCCACGAGCGCTTGGTTGAGCTGATAGGGGGGCAAATGGGCCAAACGCGTCGCACGTTCGTCCTCTTGCCCCATACTGATCCAAACATCGGTGTAGAGCACATCGGCACCGATCACCCCGTCGAGATCAGCCGTTACTGTGACATCGGCATCGGTCTCTGCGATCAACTTGGGATCAGGTTGATAACCCGGCGGTGCAATAATGCGCATCTCCATGCCAACCATACCAGCCGCCTGTAACAGGCTAGTTGCTACATTATTCGCCCCATCCCCCACATAAGCCAGCGTCCGGCCCGTCAGGTCACCAAAATGTTCCCAGAGCGTAAAGATATCCGCCAGTGCTTGGCACGGGTGGCTGAAATCACTGAGGCCATTGATGACCGGGATGTTCCCCCACTGCGCCAATTCCTGTACCTGTTGATGGTCAAAGACGCGCGCCATGATCCCTTCGACATAGCCGCTGAGCACACGCGCGACATCGGCGGCGCTTTCGCGTGTCCCCAAACCGACTTCCTGCGGACTCAGATAGAGGGCATGGCCGCCCAGATGTTGCATGCCCATTTCAAAGCTCACCCGTGTGCGCAGGCTGGGCTTTAGAAAGATCATTGCTAATGCTTTATCTGCCAAAATCGGCGTATTGCGCCCTTCACGGGCGCGCTCGTCTTTGAGCGCTTTGGCCAGACGCAAGAGTCCCCAGAATTGCGCCGTGCTGATCGTATCAAGATCGAGAAAATGGGAAAGGGCCGGGATTGTATTCATTGCCAATCTCACCCCACTTTTGTTTCAGCTTCGCTGACCACTGGGTTGACAAGCGTGCCAAGCCCCCCGACTTCCACCGCCATCACATCGCCTGGCTGGACGGCCCCAACGCCGGCTGGGGTGCCGGTGAGCACCAGATCGCCCGGTTCCAGGGTCATAAATTGGGTGACAAAGGCCAACACCCGCGCAATCGAGTAGATCATCAGACCGGTGTTGCCATCCTGGCGCACTTCATCATTGACCAGACAGCGGATGATGCGGTTGGTCGGGTTGAACTGAGTATCGATCCACGGGCCAACCGGGCAGAAGGTATCAAAGCCCTTGCCGCGCGTCCATTGGCCATCTTTGCGTTGTAGATCGCGCGCCGTCACATCATTGGCGACGGTGTAGCCAAAGACCACCTCCAGCGCTTCGTCTTCGCGCAGGTGGCGACAGCGTTGTCCGATGACCAGGGCAAGCTCCCCTTCGTGATCGACCCGCTCGCTAATGGCCGGGTAAACGACCGCTTCCTCTGGCCCGATAATTGTGCTGGGCGGCTTGAGAAAAATCAGTGGCTCAGTGGGGACGTCATTGCCCAATTCGGCCGCATGTTCGGCATAGTTGCGACCCACACAGACGATCTTCTGTGGTTCCACTGGAGCCAACAGGCGCACCTCATCCACATTGACGGCATCGCCAATAATTTGGGGCGCATAGACCCCAGGACTTAGCGGATTGAGGTAGGGGGCACATTGTAATGGGTAGATCACATGATCAACAATTAAACCCCAATGGACCGCTTCTTCGGCACCGGTCCAATCTTCAAATGTTTCGGCGTAACGAACAATTCGCATGGTCTGACTTTCTATCAAACTTGGCTATTAAACTTGGCTATTAAATGTTGAACAACGGGTAAACCGTGCTGCGTGAGCTATCCCTAGCCCCTACGTCTCACGCTTTACGCATCACGTTTTACGCATCACGAAAACCGCGTATCGTTAATAATCAACTGAAATTCACTGCCCAAGAACTGGACCGCCTGGCGTACCATGGTCATCCGACTGAGAAAGATCTCAAAGTACTCAATCACCTGGGCGTACTCGGTGTCAATCTCCAGCTCGAGTGCGATAATCTTGTCGTCCGGGCGCACACGCACAAAACTGCGCGTAGAGGCATAGTTGACCCGGTCATGGATATCAAAGGCCGCCATATCCGGATTTTGCACGCGGCTGCGATGCACATCAGATTTATCGGCAATGATGAGGGCGGCGGAGACCGCGGTCGTCGCTAATCCCCGTTCTTCTTCATGGTTGCCGATGGCATTCATGACCACCGCACATTCAGCAGGGCTCATGCCCATGCGGCTCAGAATGCGCCACGCCATCAAACTGCCGCTCAGGGCATGATTTTCGCGATGGATCGAGTTGCCGATATCGTGCAGATAGCCGGCGATGTTCGCCAGTTGGCTCGACCGCTCATCGTAGTGGAGCCGTTCCAGGATATTGGCAGCAATGTTGCCTACCAGCCCCGCATGGCGTTGGCCATGTTCGGTATAGCCCAACGCGCGCAAGGTTTCATTGGCACTGCGAATAAAGACAATTACTTCTGCATCGCGCCGCACCTGCTCGATCGAAAGGGCAGAGCTTTGTTCATTCCCATTGAAAGCGACTGCGCTACTGTGAGCGTGGCCACCGGGCGCGTGGCTACTTGGCTGCAGTGGCTTTTCATGAACAGTACTCACGATACAATCCTTTCTATTGCTAGTCCATTGCCATGACATTTGACCAGGCTGCCCCTACAAGCTCTGCCCTAAGGCCCAAGCGCTGAGCAACATCGCCAATAGCCAGACAAAATTCAGCCGCTGTAAGGGGCGCCGATAGTAGATCGCGAGCCATGTTGGCAGCCAGAGGACGATCAGGAAGGCCACCCCAAAAGGCGCACGAACAAAGATCAGCAGGCTAATAATCCCCACTTCAGCAACTGCCAATAATAGCAGACCTAGCCCATCGGCGATGGAACGCAGGTTACGCCCTTCACCCCAATTGTGTAAACTCCAAAAAATAATTAGTAGCAAATGAATTGGCCAATCCGCATCTGTAATCTGCTCCCCAAAGAGCGTCAGGCCGAGCAACCAAGGCAGGGTGACAGTGACCAAACTGTGTAGCAGCGTGGTCGAACTGTTTAACGCACGCCGGGTGATCCAGCCAATCATACTGACAGCCAGTACACACAAGGTCATCCAGAGGGCAGTGGGGGTTAAGGCCGCCGCTACCCCCGCTGCTAACAACAAACTAGGCAGCCCCACTCGGAAAAGCAGCGGCAAGGCCCGTAGCTGATGCCAATCCAGCAGTTGGGCCGCCGGTGATTCGGGCACAAGGTAGGGCAACCAGACGGCACGTGGGGCCACTTTGTTATGCAATGGCAATACCTCGGCGCGACCAGCGGCTAACCGCCAAATGCTACCCCAGAGCGGATCCGCCAGCAGGATGACTAAAACGACCATCCGCCAATCCAGGGCCAGCAAACTACTCCCCGTTGCAAACAAGGCCGCAGCGACTGCCCAAGCCGCGGTCGGGCGCCATGGAAATTGTTCCAGCCAAAATTGCGCATTGAGCGTCGCACTACTGCTAAAGGTCTGCTGGTCAATTGCGCTGTCGTCAGCCAGCGGCAGCTGTCGGTTGGTCTCGCTGACCATTGGTTGTGTGGCGTAGAGCGGTGCTGGTGGTCGGGCCACGATCCATCTCCCTTAGACGATCACCTGTAAACGTGCCGGCTGCAAGGTCAGTTCCACGTGATCAGCATTCCGGCTGATCACCTCGCCATCCAGATGGACGGGCAACTCATCGCGACTGCTGAACTGGACCGATTGCACTTGGGTCAGGGCAAAAGCCGGATCAGAGACATGTTTACCCTGCAATGCCTTGGGCAGCAGGAGTAACACCTGCCAGCGCGCGATGGCGTCGGCAATGCCCAGATCGAGCAGGCCATCATCTAGCTGTGCAGATGGGGTTAGGTAAAAGCCACCACCGGAACGAGGGCTGTTGCCGACACTGACCAATAAGACCGGACTGTTCCGTTCCTGAGGCTGGCCGGCCTGGTCGATCCAGGCGAGTTGTACCTGGGGCGTCCGGTAGTGCATCAGCGCGCGTACGGCAGCCACAACGTAGATGGCAACGCCACGTAGGCGCTTGATCTTAGTACTTTCGATGGTCACCTGGGCTTCAAAACCCGCCCCCACACTGTTGGCAAAGTACCGTTCACTCACCTGGCCAGCTTGGGTAATGCGAGCATAGCCGAGGTCACACAAGCGCGTATTGCCGGTTGCAATGGTACGGGCCGCCGTCGTTAGATCGCGCGCAACCCCGACCATATCCGCAAAGTCGTTGCCACTGCCAGCCGGCATCATCGCCAGCTTCCCGACCAGGCCATCGGCGGCCGTGGCTTGGGCCAGCCCATTCACCACTTCGCTAACCGTCCCATCACCGCCGGCCGCGACCACCGTCTGGTAGCCATCCAGCCGAGCTTGGCGCGCCAGGGTGATGGCATGGCCCACCGCCGTGGTTTCGGCCAACTCAAAGATCACCCCGGCGTTGCGCAGCGCCGCCGTGATCTGTTCCCGCGCTTTGCCGGCCTGCCCACGGCCTGAATAAGGATTGAGGATCACAAGAACCGGTTTTTCCATGTTAGGCCTTCCGCCGATATCACACCATTGCCCCGCACATTACCCCGTAATGTTCCCTGCTACTTACGTGGTTCCTGTCCGGTTAGTTTGAGAATTTTTTCACGGGTCTCGCGCCACGAGATCTTGCTCAAGCCCATTTTCTGGCGCAATCTTTCTTCGGGCATCCCCTTGCGGAAGTCGCGCACGGCACAGCTCCAGCGCAACGTTTCGAAGCCCACTTGGGTACGGTCGATCTTAGCCTTGCCCCCGACCTCATCGAGCACATACTCAAGATTGCGTGGTGTGCATTCGAAGAGGAAGTTGTCCGGCTTATACTGTTTTAGATACTCCTGCAACACCGTTACCAAATTGGCGCTAATCGGCATTGTCCGATTCTTGTGCGCATGGCGCTCTTCGGGGTAACGGACAAGCACTTCCGGGGCATTAACATCGGTGATATCAACATCACTCACCAGCAGCCGGGCGCATTCGGCCTTCTTCATACCGGTCTGCAACAGCAGGCTGGCAAGCAAAAAGGGCCGTGCATCCGGTTTATTGCGATCCCAGAGATAATCTTGTGCTGTGCGCAGGAAGCGATTTACCTCATCATCACTGAGGATGGTTGGCAAGGGGGTGCGCGCTGGTTGTTGCAAGACCGGCTCTGCCGGATCAGTCCCGATGATGCCGATGCCATGCAGCCAACCGAAGAAGACCTTGATCGTGGTAATGCGCCGCGCGAGGCTCTTGGCACTACACGGTTTACCGCGGCCATGTTGTAGCCAATCCAAAAAATCATAGAGATGTTGGGTACTAACCTGGTGTAATACGGTTTCTACCCCTAAAAAATCCTTAGTGATCTTTAAATCGTTACGGAAGGCCTTGATCGTGTTTTCGCTAAAGCCTTTACGCACCATATATTCGTCAAAGGCGGTCACGGCCGCAATGAGTGTGCTATCGGCACGTAGGGGGGCGATTAAAAGCTCTTCCGGCAGCTCTTTGCTCAGCTCGTCTGGTACAACTATCGGCGCGGTGGCCTCAAATTCCAATGTAGCCATTCATCTTCTCTCCTTCATGGCAGCAGGGTCCAAAACAGTTTGCCGGCATGCCTCGCTTGACCAAGCCGACCTGTCGCCGCGCAGTGCTGTAAAGATTGTTTGAACTGATCACCATGTACGATCACAAATTGTTTCTAGCTTATTTTCGTATAGTTGTTGCGCAGTACGTCAGTATACGGCGTCAGACGCTTTCTGTCAAAGTTTACGTTGTTGTACAATTATGTCAAAAGTTTCTGAAAAGCGTGGCAACGTTTTGTTAAAAAAAGTATAGAGACGGGGCACCAAGTCGCCACGTCTCTATACTGATACAGGCTATTTATTCGCCGCGTAAGCGACGGTTGGCTGTCGATCCTAACGCCTGAAGCAACGCACGACCATCGTCTTCATTAACACCTGCTCGGCTGCAGTTTGTGTGCCATGCGCAGGCTCATGAATTAGAAGGTAAGCCACCCTGTTCCAAAGGCGCTGGCAAAGACCAAGCTGACAATACTCATGAGCTTGATCAGAATGTTCAACGACGGCCCGCTGGTATCCTTAAATGGATCGCCGACCGTATCACCGACAACGGCCGCCTTGTGCGGGTCAGAGCCCTTGCCGCCATATTCGCCCGTCTCAATCCATTTCTTGGCATTGTCCCAAGCCCCACCAGCATTGGCCATCATCACCGCGAGGACGAAGCCAGACGAGGTTGCGCCAACCAACAGACCCGCCAAAGCCTCTTTGCCCAGCACAAAACCGACCAGCAGCGGCACGACGACCGCCAAGGCACCGGGCAACACCATTTCGCGCAGAGCGCTTTCGGTGCTGATGCCGACACAGGCTTTATAATCCGGCAGACCAGTGCCTTCCATGAGCCCTGGAATTTCGCGGAATTGACGGCGCACTTCCAGCACAATCGCGTAAGCCGCCTTGCCCACGGCGGTCATGGTCAACGCAGCAAAAAGATAGGGCAACATCGCCCCAATCAGGATCCCAGGCAACATGGTGGGATCAAGCAGATCCAAACTTTCCACATCGGCGGCGGTGACATAGGCACCCAACAGTGCTAGGGCCGTCAACACGGCCGAACCAATGGCAAAACCTTTGCCAGTTGCGGCGGTGGTGTTGCCCAGGCTGTCCAACGCATCGGTGCGGGCGCGCACATGGCTGGGCAGGTGGCTCATCTCGGCGATCCCACCGGCATTATCAGCCACAGGGCCGTAGGCATCGGTGGCGAGCGTCACACCAAGCGTGCTTAGCATACCCACACCAGCGAGCGCCACGGCGTAAAGGCCAGCGGTAATGCTACCTTCCACCGCTAAGCCACCCACTGCGTTGATCCCCAGCCAAACACTCAATAAGGTCGCCACTGCGACAATCAAAACGGGAGCCACGGTACTCATCATCCCCACGGCCAGGCCGGCGATAATCGTCGTCGCCGCACCGGTTTGTGAGGCTTCGGCAATGCCTTGGGTTGGCTTTTCTGTGTAAGAGGTGTAATACTCGGTGGCGTAGGCAATCCCATTACCAGCCACCAGACCGACCAAAATTACCAGCCAGTAGTTGAAGTGAATGCCCGTGAGCAAAACGGCGATCAGCGAAAGCCCGAGGACCACCACCGATGCGCCCCAAACCGAACGGCGCAACGCCGTCAACAGCTCTTCCTGGGTCGCATTTTCATCAATTTTGGCGATAAACTGGCGGAAGAAGGCGGCCACGCTACCCAATGCCGAGGTACTGCTTGCTGCGCGGCTCGGTGTCGTATAAATGGGGGTATTGTCGCTATTTTCCTCCGCCGTGCTGGGGTTGGTAATATCTACTGCAGGCCCAACATCGGTATCTTCGTGTTTGGTCGGTGTAGCATCCCACACTTCCCCGATGACCATGTAAATGCCAAAGAGGGCAGAGATGACCCCAACAGCAGAGACCAGGAAGGGCAGCCCAACATAGGCCAAAGCCGGGGCACCGATCGTAAGTGTCGCGCCTAAGGCGGCGGCGGCAATGACTGAACCGCTATAGCTTTCAAAGAGGTCGGCACCCATGCCGGCGACATCACCAACGTTATCACCGACATTGTCGGCAATGACCGCGGGATTACGCGGATCATCTTCGGGAATACCCTGCTCGACTTTACCGACGAGGTCGGCACCAACATCAGCGGCCTTGGTATAGATGCCACCACCCACACGGGCAAAAAGCGCAATGCTGCTGGCCCCAAAGCCAAAACCGGTGACATAGGTGATATTGCCGTCAAAGATCAGATAAAGAATGGTCATCCCCAGTAGGCTGAAGCTGACGACGGCCATACCCATGATCGAACCGCTGCCAAAGGCAACGCGCAGCCCTTCGTGTAGGCCACGGCTAGCCGCAGCAGCCGTACGCACATTGGCGCGCACGGCAATATACATGCCCAGATAACCGGCCCCGGCCGACGTAATTGCACCCACGATGAAGGAAAGCGCCGTCTGCCATTGCCCCAGGATCAGCCAAATGGCGGCGGCGACAACGACAACAAAGATCGCCAAGAAACGATATTCGCGGTTGAGGAAGGCGGCCGCCCCTTCTTGAATGGCACTGGCAATGGTGCGCATGGTCTCATTGCCCTGGTCATAGCGCAAAACAACGCGCATTTGCCAGACAACATAGGCAACACCGAGGATGCCCATCAATAGTGCAATGATTACAGATGCATTTCCTTGTAACAAGAGATACCCTCCTTGGCTGAACTATGTGATAATATTTGGTCTTAATGATGGTGCGGCTGCTTGGAAAAAGATCGTCCTGATGGACAACGTTAGTGATCGGAACGACCGTCTCCGCCCAGGACGCACTTTTGTCGGGGATCATCTATTCATGATGAATAGACCGTTGCTTTAGAACCTATCCGAAAATTCTCTATTCCTTTGGAAATAACTGAACTTTTAGATAAATACGTAAGGTGCATTTAATTGTATAGCAATGCTTTTACATAGACTACTCAATCTTCAGGCCGGCTGCGTTAACTACAAAGGCTCCTTGCTTCACGACGGTTACTTTCGTCACCAGGGTTACCTTATGTAGTTAAGTAGCGTTAAACACAAAAACTTCTGCAAAATAGCAGGATCGCCTTGCAGAAGTTGACGACTAAACGGACGCATCTTTGCGTGCTGATTAGAATGACGCATCAATAGGTGTAAGCTAAAGGCCACAATCAGGGTCAATTTTCACAGTGGCGGCAATTATAATTGTGCTAACCCATCTATCCAGCCGATTCTAAATATGGCAGCATTGTAATTTGATTCACGAAGAGAAGTCAAATTCTAGTAAGTTGATTGAACCCTTCTAGATTTGGCCGCTGGCTGGTTGCTTAGGTGCTTTGGGCTGAACCAACCAGCCACCAAAACCACCAGTGTGTGGCTGTAAAAAGGGTAAGTCAGGGCTCAGTTAGGCAAAGAAAGTGAGTAGATCGAGCATGACGGCAAAACGAACTATCTATCTAGATCACGCGGCCACGACTGGGCTGCGGGAGGAAGTGTGGGACGCGATGGAACCTTACTTTCGCGAGTTTTATGGCAACCCGTCGAGCATTCACCGGGTCGGGCGGCGGGCCAATGTGGCCCTGGAAAACGCACGCCGCACGATTGCCACGCTCCTGCATGCCGCGCCCAAAGAGCTGATCTTTACCAGCGGCGGGACCGAAGGGGATAATCTGGCGTTGCGCGGGATCGCCCTGGCGCGGCGTGCCGCCACCGGTGCCAACCGCATTATTACGACACCGATTGAACATCACGCTGTCTTACACACCGCGTTTGACCTGCGTGATCACTTTGGCTTTGATCTCACGTTATTACCAGTCAATCAAACGGGACGGGTGGATCCAACTGATCTGGCCACTGCGCTGGCGGACAGTGGCTCCCCCACGGCGGTGGCGTTGGTCAGTATCATGTATGCCAATAACGAAATCGGCACGATCCAGCCGCTCGCCGCCTTGAGCGCCCTTTGTCGGGCCCAAGGGATTCCCTTTCATACGGACGCGGTGCAGGCCGCCGGCAAATTAGCATTGGATGTCACCCAATTGGGCGTCGATGCACTGACTGTCAGTGCCCACAAATTTTATGGTCCCAAAGGGGTTGGCTTCCTCTACTTACGCAACGGCACCCCCTTTCAGCCCTTACAGACCGGGGGTAGCCATGAAGGGGACCGCCGTGCGGGCACGGAGAATGTGCCGGCCATTGTCGGCATGGCCGAAGCTTTAACCCTGGCGGAAGCCGAGCGCGCCACCGAAGGGCCACGTCTGCGCCTGTTGCGTGATCAACTGATCGGCGGCATTCTAGAAGAGATCGAGGGGGCACAGCTCACCGGTGCCGCGACGGACCGCATCGATAACATTGCCAGCTTTGTGATTGCCGGCGTGGAAGCCGAAGGGGTTTTAATTGGGCTGGATCTGGCCGGTATTGCCGCCAGTAGTGGCAGCGCCTGCAACAGCGGCTCGCAACGTCCCAGCCACGTCCTTGAAGCCATCGGCCTCTCCGCCACCGCTGCCGCCGGGGCATTACGGTTGAGCCTGGGACGCAGCACCACCCCAGACGATATTCGCTACGTGCTGGAAAAGCTCCCCCCCCTGGTCAAGCAGATCAGGGGCGCAGGCGCGGTTATGATGTAGGGAGGTAGATCGGTAGATCGGTAGACAGGACTTATCTACCGATTTACCGATTTACTTATCTACCGATTTACCTCCTCCCCCCCCTCAAACCAACTGCCGGCTCATTTCTGTCTCGGCTATCCAAGCATCCGCAATCATGCGGAAGATATCGGTCTCGGTGACAATCCCGATCAGCCGTTGACGATTGCAGTGGGTGTGATCAGCGGCGACCACGGGCACACCACCCACCTTGTTTTCCAGCAGCTTGAGCGCAAGTTGACCGACGGTCGCATCAGCCTCAATTGTGACCACTTCACGTGTCATGATATCCGCCACCGCCAACCACTGGGTTTCGGCGTCCGGTTCATAGCTATTGAGCACGCGATGGGCGGTCTCCGCCTCTAACACATCCGTATCGGTGACAATCCCGACCAGGCACTCGTTGTCATCGAGGACAGGCAGCCGCCGGATGGTCATTTCTTCCATCAAAGTTGCGGCATCGCTGGCCAACGCTTCTGGGTGGATGGTAATCACAGTGCGCTGCATGATTTCGTTGACAGGAATGTGATGCATAATTTCCCCCTTCTTCTATTGAGACTAAGCCTTATGCCGCGCTCCACGTTGGGGCGGCGCGTTGGCCTACCGCTACTTAACTGACTGCACAGATCCATACGCAGCATCGGCCCACACAGTTGCGCCGACTTAGGAAAATTGCGGCGCGTTTTTCGCCTGATTTTAGCTTGCGCCCGCGTGATTAGTCTACGACTAGTCCTGCATTAGAGATTGATTATACATCGTCGTGCTATATTGATCATGCGCCAAAAGAGTGATATGATCAACCGCAAGCTGTATAGGTGGCAGGCCGTTTTGTAGCTGGTGGTGCGCACACCACCAGCTACAAAACGCTGCCACTATTTTTATGCAGTTTTTTCGTGCATAGGTAGATCAATGGAGCAGAAGAACAATGAAAGCAGAGAAGGCCCAGCCTCCTAGTAGTCCTAAAACAAAGCAGACCGATTGGTCACAATTTTTAGGGCCGGTAGAGGATTTGGAGAGTTATGTAAAAGCAGATTGGTGGCGCCAGATCTTTAACGCCAACTACTTGCGTACCGATGGTGATGTGGTTGAGGATCCCAATATCACCAAGCGCGAAATCGACCTCTTCCTTGATACGCTTGCCCCCGGCAAGGAGAGCACTATCCTCGACCTCTGTTGTGGCCAGGGCCGCCACACGCTCGAACTTGCCCGCCGCGGCTATCAAAATCTTTTTGGGCTGGATCGCTCCCACTATTTGATCAATCGTGCTAAATCGATTGGCAAAAAAGAGGGGCTAAAGGTAACGTTCAAGGAAGGTGATGCCCGCAAGCTGCCCTTTCCTGCTGATAAATTTGATTATGTGATGATCCCCGGCAATAGCTTTGGCTATTTTGAATCGTCACAGGATGATGATAAGGTCTTGCAAGAAGTGCGCCGCCTTCTCAAGCCCTATGGTCGGCTGCTGGTTGATATTACCGACGGCAACTATGTGCGCCAGAATTTTCAACCGCGCAGTTGGGAATGGATCGACAAAAAGTACTTTGTCTGCCGGGAACGCGCACTCTCCAAGGATCAACAGCGGCTGATCTCGCGTGAGGTGATTACCCATGTGACCAAAGGGGTGATTGCCGACCAATTCTATGCCGAGCGCCTTTACAGCGAAGAGAGTCTGCGTGAACTGCTGCGTGGAGTTGGTTTTGTCGATATTGCCTTACACACCCAGATCAAGACCGATTCGCAACGCAATCAGGATCTGGGCATGATGGAGCGCCGCATTCTCCTCACAGCGCAGATCAAAAAAGAGTGGGCACCGAGCCGCGCCGCGCGCAAGGATATCCGCAATGTCGCCGTGATCATGGGTGATCCCCAGCGCCGTGACATTATCAAACCTGATGCCAGCTTTGATGAGGATGATTACAATACCATCAACGAACTAAAGCGCGGGCTTGGCGAATTGCGCCACTACAAGCTGACCTATCTGAACAATCATGGTACGCTGCTCAGCGACTTGCAGAAGCTCAAGGGCAAGATTGACTTTGTCTTTAATCTCTGTGACGAAGGCTATAACAATGAAGCGACCAAAGAATTGCATATACCGGCGCTGCTGGAGATGCTTGACATCCCCTATACCGGCGGCAATCCCCAATGTCTGGCCTACTGCTATGACAAGTCGCTCGTGCGCGGCATTGCCCAGGAGATGGGCATCCCCGTGCCCTATGGCTTTTTTATCAAAGCCGAAGATATTCACTTTATCGATCTCTCGGTTGAGTTCCCGGTGATCGTCAAGCCCAACTATGGCGATTCGAGTTTTGGCATTACGCGCAACAGCGTCTGCTATAACGTGATGGACCTGGAAAATGCCCTTTTGCAGGTGCGCGAGCAGGTGGGGTATGATAAGCCGGTGCTCGTTGAGCAATTCCTGACCGGCAAAGATATTAGCGTCGGCATCATCGGCAACTCGCCCGAATCCTACCAGGTGCTGCCGATCATTGAAGAAGATTACTCGGTGCTCCCCGCCGACTTGCCTAAGATCTGCGGCTACGAGGCCAAGTGGGACCCCAATTCGCCCTATTGGAACCTACGCTCGATCCCGGCCAACCTGCCCGAGGAAACCGAGCGCTATCTCGTGGCAAGTTGCCTCAAACTGGCCGAGCGATTGGGTTGTCGCGACTATGTGCGGCTGGACTGGCGACTTGACAACGAAGGCACTCCGCGCCTGTTGGAGGTAAATCCCAACCCCGGCTGGTGCTGGGATGGCCATCTCGCCAAAATGGCCAAACTGGCCGGCCTTTCCTATTCGCAGATGTTGGGTGCAATTCTCAAGGCAACGGAGGAGCGGCTCCCCTTGCCGGAAAAGGGGCGCACCACGCTACCCGCGACCAAAATCAACAGCATGCCGGCACCGGTAAATGGTCACAAGGTGCGCGAATTGGCGTAGGGCGTGGGTAGAGCGGTAGATAAGTAAATCGGTAAATCAGTAGATAAGTAGATAAGTAAATCGGTAGCTTAGCTCTTACCGATTTACCGATTTACTTATCTACTTATCTACCTGCTGACCTACCCCAAAGACAAATCGAACGAATCATAAAAGGAACCAGCGATGAAAGTACTCTCCACCCTGATCCAATCCGTCCCCGCTTCGCCCACGACCATGATGATGCAGAAGGGGCGGGAGAAAAAAGCGGCCGGCTTTGATGTCGTCAACCTGGCCGGCGGTGAACCGGATTTTGACACACCGGCCCACATTATCGAAGCGGGCTTTGCCGCGATTCGCAGCGGTGACACCCACTATCCGCCCGCCTTTGGCACGCCCGCGTTGCTCGAAGCGATCAGCGCCAAGCTGGCGCGCGAAAACAACGTCCACGGTATTAAGCCTGATCAGATCATGGCAACACCGGGCGCTAAGTGGGCGCTCTTTGCCGCATTGGCCGCGATGACCAACCCTGGCGATGAAGTGCTCGTCTTCGATCCCTCCTGGGTGAGTTACACGCCGATTGTTGAACTCAACCGCGCCGTGCCGATCCGCGTGCCGCTTAGCGCTGCCGACAACTTTACGATCACCGAGGAACTGTTGCGCAGCACCCTGACGCCCAAGACCAAGCTGATCATGGTCAACAGCCCCAACAATCCGACCGGGCGTGTGCTCAGCCGCAGCGAGATCGACGCAATTGTCAAGATCGCCACCGAATTTGACCTCTACGTGCTCAGCGACGAGATCTACGAGCATATTCTGTATGATGGTGCCGTGCATTATAGCCTGGCTGCCGAACCAGGGATGGCCGAGCGCACAGTGATTATTAATGGTTTTAGCAAGGCCTACGCGATGACCGGCTGGCGGCTGGGTTGGGTCGCCGGCCCAGCCCCGATTATCAAATTGGCGCGCATTATCCAGACCCATAGCGCGCAATCCGCCGCTTCCTTTACAATGGCGGCCGGCGTTGCCGCCCTCAATGGGCCGCAAGAATGTGTCCACGCGATGACCGCCGCGTATACCACCCGCCGCCGCTTTGTGCTGGATGCCTTTGAGGAAATTCCGGGGATTGAATGTGCGCCGATCGAAGGGGCCTTCTATGTCTTCCCCAAGTTTACCGCCACCACCAAGTCGAGCTTGGAGATCGCCGATATCTTAATTGAAGAAGCGCATATCGCCGCCACCCCTGGCATTGCCTTTGGTGCATCCGCCGAAGGGCACGTCCGCTTCAGCATCGCCACCCACATGACCGATCTGGAGAAGATGGTTGACCGCCTGGCGAAGTTAGCACCGCGGCTTTAGAAGGGAACACGAGACACGAAGTAGTCTATACTGAAGTCAAGTTGAGAACCGGAGTTTTGCTGGCTAACGGGATCGCGTGCGTCGCACTGACCGCCAGCTGTTTCCAGTCCGCTAGATTCTTTGGTCAGTGCGACGCACGCTGACCGAAACTAGGGGTCTCATTCTGATTTGAGTATAACTTCCCAATTCAGGTGTGCAAATCTCGTATCTCGTGTCTCCTTGTCTCGTGTCTCCTTGTCTCGTGTCTCTCATCTCGCCTCTTCATCCACCGGATCCGCGTCGGTGACAGTGCGCGCCGCTTGATTGGCCAGCACGTCCACCCGTTCGTTAAGTTCGTCGCCGGCGTGGCCTTTGGTCCAGTGCCATTCCACGCCACCGCCGGCGCGATGACGGGCCACCGCCGCTAAGAGCCGCTGCCAGAGATCCTGGTTTTTCACCGCTTGTTTGTTGGCCGTGCGCCAGCCGTTACGTTGCCAGCCCTGCACCCATTGGGTGATCCCATTCCGCACGTAGGCACTATCGGTATAAAGCGCCACCTGACAGGGGCGCTTCAGCGCTTCCAACGCCTCAATGGCGGCACGCAATTCCATCCGATTGTTGGTGGTATTGCGAAAGCGCCCGCAGAGTTCCTTCTCGTGCTCGCCATAACGCAACACCGCGGCCCAGCCCCCCGGACCAGGATTGCCGATACAACCACCGTCGGTATAAATTGTGACAAGATTGGCTGGTGGCGTGGTCATGCTGGGCTCTGCTGTGGTGGGTAGGATGGGTAAATCGGTAAATCGGTAAATCGGTAAATCGGTAAATCGGTCTGTACTGATTTACTGATTTACCGATTTACCTATCCCCTACTGCTTCGTCCGCAACTCGACAAAGGTGGTCTGGCCGGGGTTGACTTCAATCTGGGCGCTGACGCGTTCGCCATTGACATTGCCGACCACGTAATAGCTACCGGCTGGGATGCCATCCATTGCCCCATTTTCACCCCAGGCGGGGTCGGGACCGATGTTCTCCACATCCTGGTAGGTGACAATCTGGCGGGCCCACGCGGCCGTGCCGCCGGTATAGCGCACAATCGAGATGTAGGCCCCTGGCCAGGTCCGGCCATCGGCGGTTAAGACCCGCACGGCCACGCTGCCCTGGCCGTCAAATGGTCGCATCCAGAGATAGGGATTAACATTGTTGTAATAGGTGTTGGAGCCCAGCCGGATCTCTACATGCAGATGGGGGCCAATCGCAATGCCTGTCATGCCCACCATGCCGATGATATCTTCCGGGCGTACTTGTTGCCCGACACTCACCGTCACCTGGCTGAGATGGCCATAGAGCAAGAAGACATCAAGTTGCCCCCCCGCGACCGCCAGTTGGCGATTGAGCCGGATCACCACGGCATTGCCATAAAAATTGTTATAGGGGCCAAGCAGCGCCGGATCATCCAGCCCGGCGTGGACGACTTCCCCCTCCGTCGCGGCCAATACAGGCGTGCCAGAAGGATTGGAAATATCCACCCCGTGATGGGTACGATAACGGTCACCGGCGGTTGACCCAAATTGATAGGATGGACTGGCCAATTGGCCGCTAATATTTGGGGCAAAGGGGCGACCGACCCAATAATGATCATTCTCTGGCCCCGTGGCGGGGACAAAGGCTGACCAAAGCCGACCAGGGCTCAAGTTAATCGGCACCGGTGTTGCCGTTGGCTCGGGGGTGATGGTCGGTGTGGGGGAGGGCTGACCAAAGGGCAGTCCAATCTCCACGCCCGGAATTACTTCTACGCTCGGCACCGAAACGGTGATGACTGCTGCGTCAATGCGCGCCGGCGTAGACGTGGGCACCAGTAACCCCGCCAACCCACTACGGCCACTTGTTTGTACGCTGCGTAATGGCACCACCACCGTGGTCACGGCCCCTTCTGTATCGGCCGGTGTGGCGGTGGCCGTTGGGACCAAAATCGCAAAGGCCGAATTAGGCGCGGCCGCCAGGCCAGTCGGCTGGATGAGGGGCATCACCGCGCCGGCAATGGTGTTGGCACTATTCACTGCGTTATTGACTGGGCGGGCCACAGGCGCAGCCAACGCCAGTGGGCGGCTGGTCGAAGAGAGCAGCGTCGCCGGATCGGTTGGCCATGTCCACCAGAGCACGAAAACAATGGCCCCCAACAAGCCTACACGAGCGGTGGTCGGAAAGGAAGCGGCCGGGAAGGTGGCGGTCGGACTGGCTGCGGTTGTGAAGAAATGGGCAATAAGTTCATTTACGTGGGCTAGCTGCTTCTGCCCCCAATCACGCTGTGATACAATAGCGCGCACCCTGGCCTGTAGCGCCCCAGCCGGTCGGGCATGCCGTGGCCGATTCACCGGTGCAGTACGCCAGGCGGCCAGCTGTTTTAACCAACGGGCCGGCAACGGGATGGGCGTAACGGCCTGGCGCGCTGCCACGGTACCAGTTGGTGAACTTTGCCGTGTTGATCCAGCCGAAGGCCGCACCCCACTCGCTGGCGGCTGACCATAGGTTTGCACATAAACCTGGGCATAGCGTTCAGGAGCGCTTTGTGGGATTGCGGCGGCAGGCGTGGCCGGCTGCCAAGGGGGTGGCGAAGTTGGTGGTTGTGTCGGCAATGAAGCCCGCGTCGCTTGTGCTGGCGTCGGCCGCGCAGGCCAAGTCCCCGGTGGGCTCAGCGGCCTAGCCGGCGCGGCATTGGGCGGTGGGGTATATGTACTCCGCTTGTGCTCGGGTGAGGTTGGCCTGGCCGCTGGGTAGGGTGATGCCGCCCGCGACTTGTGTTCCTTACCCTTGGTGCGTTGTGAAAAAGAAGCTAACCACTGCCCTACTGCCGCAGTGATCTGATTTGTTGTTTGGGAGATACGCTGTTGAATAGTAACCAAGAAGCGCTGCCGGTTAGCTTGTTGTCTGACTCGGTGTCTGACCCGGTGCCTGACCCGTTCGCGCACGCGGTCCACTTTGACGTTTTCACGCTCTTCCCACAGAT
Organism: Caldilineaceae bacterium; assembly: GCA_022842065.1. Next base: position 44,335 of record JALHQH010000027.1, on the reverse strand, counting down.
GTTCGTCAGCCCGTTGGGAGAGAGCATCATCCGACGCGCCCTGGACAAAAATTTGATTTCGATTGCGCTGCATAATATCCGCGATTATACACTCGACCGCCACCACATTTGTGATGGGACACCGTACGGCGGTGGTGGTGGCATGGTCATGAAGCCGGAACCAATTTTCCGGGCCGTAGAAACTGTTTTGGCGCGCCCTGCCGGGTGGACACTGCCCCCTGAAGACGCTTACCTCAATCTACCACCCTGGGCCGCTGAACAACCTGTGTTGCTGCCCAGTGATATTCCGATTATCCTGCTCACCCCCCAAGGGCGTCCGTTGACCCAAACCGTGGTGGCCGAACTGAGCCAACATCAACGGCTGGCCCTCATCTGTGGTCGCTATGAAGGGGTCGATGAACGCGTGCGCACCGGGCTGGTCACGGATGAGATCAGCATTGGCGACTATGTGATCAGTGGGGGGGAACTCGCCGCGCTGGTAATTGTGGACGCCGTCACCCGTCTGGTGCCTGGTGCCCTGGGCTATGCCTTGGGTGCCGATCAGGATAGCCATTCCCCCGGTTTAGGGGGCTTGTTAGAAGGGCCACAATATACGCGGCCCCATACCTTCCGTGGCGAAGCGGTGCCCGAGATCCTGTTGAGCGGTCACCATGCGAATCAGCAACGGTGGCACCACGAGCAAGCCTTATTGCGCACGCTACAACAGCGGCCAGCCCTACTTGCCCAATTGCCACTGTCACCGGCCGACCGCCGTTTTCTACAGACGCACGGTTGGCCGCCACCATAATCTGGCACCGTAATCTGGAATGCAATTATAGGTTGCTTTGGGCGGAAGACCAAATTGGTTATAGCGATTGTGAAATGAGTTACCTATGCATTTTGATGCGTTAACCCTGGCCGCGGTACGGGCTGAATTACAAGTGACCCTGCGCGATGGCCGTGTTCAACAGGTGCTGGCCCCGGATGAACAGAGTGTCGGGTTGGAAATTTATGCCGGCCAACAGCGTCACTATCTGCTGCTCAGTGGTGATCCCCAGACCGCGCGCATTCACCTGGCCCAACAAAAGTTGCGGCGCGGGGTGGAGCAAGCGTCACCCCTGCTGCAATTGCTGCGCAAATATCTGCGCGGTAGCCTTTTAACTACGTTTACCCAACCGGATCCCACCGAAAGACAGTTGGCCCTGCATTTCAGCCATCCCGAACATGGGCAGACGCAATTGGTGCTTGAGTTATTGGGGCAACGCAGTAATCTGCTCTTGATCAATGAGCAAGGCAAAATCATGAATTGCCTGCACCGCGTGCGTCCCACCGAGCCAACGGGACGTCTCCTGCTGCCGAACCAGCCATATGTGCCACCACCAAGCCAAGCCAAACTTGCGCCGCTTGATGATGGCGCGTCCGATTACTATGCACGGTTGGGGCAAGTGGTACAACAAGAGGGGCCGCTTTGGCGGGCGCTGGTGGCGACCGTTGCCGGCGTCAGTCCTAGCCAGGCGCGCGAATTGGCTTGGCGGGCGAGTGGGGCGGTGGGCGTGGCAGCGCGCGCTGTTACTGTGCTGGCGCTGGCAGAGGCATTACAATCATTATGGGGGGCTGTGGCGACGGGCGCGTGGCAACCGGGCGTCTGGCTGGAAGGGACCGCGTTGGTGGGTTTCTCCCCCTATCCAGCCCACGTGCGTGGCGAATTTGTACCCACGCCGACCATGAGTGTGGCCCTGGAGCGTTATTATAACCAACAGCAGGCCGCAACCGCGGCTTCGGTCACCCAACATGATAGCTATGCCGCCTTGCGCGGCAATGTTGCCGGGTTATTGCGCACTGCCCAAGGGCGCGTAACCCGGCAACTGGCGGCACTGGCGGGGGATGAACCTGCACCTGGCGCAGCCGAAGCCTTGCGCACACAGGCGGAATGGTTATTGGCGCTGAACAGCCAGATTGTGCCTGGCCAAACGCAACTGGCCGTGGATCTGGGGGATGGGGAACTGATCATTCCGCTGGCGGCCAATAAAAGTCCGATTGAGCAGGCCGAACAGCTTTTCCACCGCGCCGCCAAGTTTGCGCGGGCGGCAACGATCATTCCGCAACGGCGGGCCAAGCTACTCGCCGATCAAGCTTTCCTGGAACAACTGTTACATGATCTGGGTGAGGCCGAGAGCCAACCGGCCATTGCTGCGATTCAAGAAGAGTTACGCGCGACAGGCCTCAGTTCCCAGTTGCGCGCACAACAGGGGCGCACCGCCCCTAAAGGGACAAGCATGGCCCAGCCGTTTCGTTATTACAGTCCACAGGGTTTTGAAATTGTGGTGGGGCGCAATGCCCGCCAAAATGAGGAGGTTACCTTTGCGGTCGCCAAGGGCGATGATCTCTGGCTGCATGCACGGGGTGTCCCTGGTGCCCATGTGGTGATCCGCAGTGGCGGGCAGGCTGTCTGGCCGGAGACTTTAACTATGGCCGCACAGTTGGCCGCTTACCATTCCAAATTGCGTGATGAACGGGCCGCAACCGTCATTGTCACCCCACGCCGTTATGTCAGCCGTGCACCAGGCGGCCATCCTGGTCAAGTCCTTGTGCGCCAGGAAGAGACGGTCACCGTCGCCGGCGAGTTGCCCGCCGATTTAGTGGAAAAAGTCGAAAAAAAGCGCCATAATTAATTATTTGGGTTTATGCACACGGCATCGGGGTACGGTATACCGTGCCCCGATGCCGTGTGCATAAACCCAAAGGTTAGAATTCAATCTTGACTTCGCCGCGCCGCTCACGCCGTTGCTGGCGATCTTCTTCTTTTTGATCGGCTTGATCCATGCGCGCCAGAATGTCATCGAGCAACGTACGGGCCGCTAACAGTGACTCGCGGCGGGCACCATAGGCATGTTTCCAGAACTCGGCGGAGAGGCCCAAGTCGCTGTGTTTTAGCTCACCGTAAATGCCCAATGCCCCTTCCATCAGCCAAGCCAAAGCATTAAAGGCATCTTCCCGTTCCTCGGCCGGCCGGCGGGGGATCTCTTCCCCACCCTTATCGTTTATATCGGTCATCATTTATTCCTTTTCTGGGATGCAAGTAAAACGTGATGCGTAAAACGTAAACAGAAAGACGACTGTAAGTTCCGTTTTTACGTTTTACGCATCACGTTTTACCTCTCTACCGCGCCACAATCACCCGCATCACCTTGTAATCGTGACTGCCAAAGCGATATTTGTATTCTTCATTGCCCTGCATAAAATCGAAAAGCTGACAGCCCGCGGCAATTGCATATTGAATCGTATAGGCCAGCAAGACCCAACCGGGGCTTAAGTGGGAATGGGCATCGGGATCATAGCCTGAGTTGTAAAGCAAAAATTTGCGATCATACTCAAAGGCAAAGAGCGTGGCCGCTTTTTCCCCATTTAAGGTCAGGAAACCCAGGCGTAAGTAACCGGCATCTAACATCGACCGCGCCACTGCACCAAAAAAGCGGCGCATTTGGGGCGTCATAAAATCGGCTTTGTCCTCGCGGCTAGCTCGTTGGAGGGCGATAAAATCATCGACCTCTGCCTCCAAGCTATGCGACTGATTGACCATATAGAAGCCGACTTCGGTCTCGCGTTCGGCGCGGCGCTGTTTGCGGCGAATCTCATGGCGCTGCTTCTTATCCACCTGCTCTTGCAGATAAGTTTCGTAGTGGAGAGGGAGGGCGAATTGCGGGGCAACATCTTCTTGGGAGATCTGCGCCTGGAGGCCACAGCTTTCACAACACTGGGCAAAGGTCCGATAGGTCAAGCTATCTTCCGGTAGGTTGCAGAGATCAAGCACATCCCACGCGGGGGCTGTGGCTCCACAAAGCCAGTTGAGCAGGTCATGATAAACATGTTCTTCCCAGCCCCGCATCACAATCAGATCCAGATAGTCGCTGACCTCAATACAGCCAACCAAGCTCAAAACCCGCTTCCCGGCGTGGCGGCCCTGCTGGTGTTGTAATAGATATAAGGACGCAATCCCGACCAGTTCGTTGGTTTCGGGGTTGCGCAGTGCAACGATCCAGAGGTCGCCTGCGCCCAGATTATGCCACCAGGTGGTTTGCCACTCGTGGGTAAGAAAGATGGTATTGTAGCGGCTGCGCTTGACCAGCCGATTCCACTCGGCCCCAAGGGCCACAAAGCCATCCACTTCGGCCTGCGGACCATAGACAATACGGCGTAAAGGCATTTGCGCGGCCTCATTCAGCTGTTGACCACGCCAGCGTGCGCCGGGGTCGTGGCGCGCCGCCGCGCTCCCCACGCCGCGCACGGCGGCGTTGAGCTCCGCGCTGATATCCACTGCGGTATCCTCTGCACAGGGAGTCTGACCACCCATGGTTGATTAACCTTTCATCCAGAACGTCATTAGAACATCTTCGTTAAAATAGCGTGATTAAAACCGCGTCATTAGACTATAAAGAGAAGTGCGCTACAATTAGTATAGCGCCATCAGTATAGCGCAAGCAGCAATGAACCAACAAGTACTTTATGTAACAAATGGCAATCGTTACGGTTGGGGTGAGGGGTTCCGCCGAAAAGTGCGGATAATCGCCCAGACAATGATGCCAATCAGCACCAGGATCCCACCCAGGACCGCAATCGGCCCAATCCGATCCTGCCAGAGCGGGCGGGCGGTGGTCACCGTTGCGCTGGGGGTGATCAACAGTGGGGCTGTGGCCACAGGTGTGGCAAGCGCCGGAGCCGCCTGTTGGGCCGCCGGCTCGCTCATGGTCGTTGCGGTATCAACCTGTAGGGGCTGTGGCTCGGTTGGTAACGCATAGATCGCCGCCGCCGCGGTTGCGGTGAGCGGGATCATCGCGGGTGCCGTCGCGCTAGGGGTTGGCGAAGGCACTTCGATCAGGGCAGCCGTTGCCGTAATGATCACCGTTGGCGTCAGTGTCGGGGCCACGGTCAGCCCGACCGGCATGGTCGGTGTGGCGCTTATGCTCACCGGGGGCGGTGCGGTGGCGATGGGCGTCAGGGGGATGGCGGCTGGGAGATTGGCCGACGGCAGCGCTGCCGGGGCAACAGCCGGCGCGGCATAGGGCGCGGCAACCACACCGCCACAGACATTGAGACGCACATCATCCAGATACATCCACGTGCGACTGTTGTTGCTGTCATTATAGGCGTTGAAATAGATATAAAGTGGCTGACCGCGATAGGCCGTCAGATCAACCACATCTTGTACCCAAATGCTATCGTTGCGCAATTCGCGGCGCAAAATCTGGATCGGTTGCAGCCCCGGCGAAAGCAGAATCAGATCCTGGCGGTCGGTAAATTGGCCAGGGGCACCCGCCTGTTCGGTGCGCAGCAGCTTCCACCAGCGCAGTTCCAACCGCCCGCTGGTAAAGGGCAAGGTGACTAATTGGCGAATCGAAGAAAAGGTGACCACCGATGCGCTGCCGGGGGGATTGCCCAATAGCACCGCGCGTGCGCCATCCACGCGTGGCTCGCTTACATAGACCGGGGGTACTGGATCTTCACCAAAATGCCAGCCATCCCAACTTTCAAAGCCACTGTTTGCCAGGATGTTGACACAACTGGGATCGGCCGTCGGCACTTGGGTTAATGGGGGAGGCGTCAGCGTCGTGATCGGTGTCGGCGTGAGGGTCGTAAGCGAGGTGGCGGTTGGGGTTGCCGTCAGCGTTGGCAACCCCGTGACGGTGCCGGTTGGCGTATTGGTCGGTAGGGGGGCCTGGGCACAATACTCAATCTCAACATTATCCAAGTACATCAGCGTCCGCCCGACCAGGCCATCATTGCGAACGCGAAAGCGCAGACTCACTGTGCGCCCGGCATAGGGCGTCAGATCAAAATCGCGTGCCCGCCAGGCCCGGTCATTCGCCTGCACATTGAGCAAGGAGAGCAAGAGCTGATCGGTGTTGGCATCAAAGAGATCGGCTTGTTGCAGATCAGTGCCAGGGTTATCCTCATAGAAGGGATAGTAAACAAAGCGCAGAATAATGCGCGTGGCCCCAATCGGCAGTTGCAGCGACTTGTAGCGCACTTCACTGACACTCTCCGCATTGGGCAATTCCAGACCATTGCCCAGGCGCAAGGATTGGGCACTGCTGTTAAAGGTCTGTTCATTGGTGTAAGAGGGCAAGCGCGGGCTTTGGATGGTCAGCCAGTTCGCGCTATATTGTTCAAAGGTCCCACCTTCAATCAGATCAATACAGCCGGGCGTAATCTGGGCTGCCGGGCGTTGGGCCGGGCCCGCGTGCAGGGTCTGCCAGCCTTGCCGGTCGGTAAGGAGGCTAACCAGCAAAACCAGCGCGAGCAAGCGTTGTCGCTGGAACCACTGACGTTGATGGGACACAGACAACCACGGCGCGATGGGGTGCAAGAGTATACTCCTAATAGACAGATGATTTAAACATGGCACAAGCTCTCTGCGCGAAAAACAACCAGATTGTGCCATGTTTAAGTGTTATCTCTATAAGATGAAATGAATAGAACTGATAAGCTAACAAAAATTCTATCATACAGCCGACGCTGCTGCAATGAATGCTTATAATGAAGCTCGTTTTAGGGCAACTATTCGCCGCACGGATACCCAATGTGCACCAGCAATAGGGTGCGATGTTGCTGATCCGGCTGCGCTTCATGGCCACAATAAAGCCTGCGTCGCGCTGTTAGATCAACGCTGCACAACGCGTCACAGGTCCAAAAAAGTGGATCGATTAGCGCACGCCATTATTAACCCAGCCAACACAAGGAGTTTCCAAGATGAGCCGCTTACAAATCGGCGACCAGGCCCCTGATTTTACCGCATTGACCGATCAGGGCGAACAAGTTGCGTTACAGGATTATCGGGGCAAACAGGTGGTGCTCTATTTTTATCCCAAAGACGACACCTCGGGCTGCACTACCCAGGCTTGTGGTTTTCGCGACAACTATCCCACCATTGAAGCACAAAATGCCGTGGTCCTCGGTGTCAGCCCTGATTCGGTCGCCTCGCACCAGAAGTTCAAAAGCAAATATAATCTGCCCTTTACCTTGCTCGTGGATGCCGATCACGCGATCGCCGATGCGTATGGCGCCTGGGGTGAAAAGTCGATGTATGGTAAGAAGTATATGGGTATTATTCGCAGCCATTTTGTGATTGATGGTGCCGGGCAGATCGTAGACGTACAGTATAAGATTAGTCCGAAAGATAGCACAGCCAAGGCGTTAACGGCGCTGGCTTGAGGGCTGTGGTATACTGGTTGCGATAATTATGTCGTGTTGTCTGTTGAAGTCTGATGAGGAATTTATGCGTATTTTGTTGTACACCGGTAAGGGGGGCGTCGGCAAGACGAGCACCAGCGCGGCCACCGCGTTGCGCTGTGCCGAATTGGGGTATCGCACGGTCGTCTTGAGCACAGATCCCGCCCATAGCCTAGGTGATAGTTTTGAAATCCCGATTGGCAGCCAGTTGACCGAACTTGGCCCCAATCTGTGGGGCCAGGAAATTGATCTGCTCTCACAGATGGATCAATATTGGGGCCGAGTTCAATCTTACCTGCACGCCATCTTTGCCTGGCAAGGGATGGATGCCCTGGTCGCGGAAGAGACGGCCGTGCTGCCCGGCATGGAAGAGTTGGCCAGTCTGATGCAGATTACCGCATTGGCCGATAGTGGGCAATATGATGTGATTGTGATCGACGCCGCCCCGACTGGCTCGACGCTGCAACTGTTGAGTTTCCCCGAAATGGCACGTTGGTATATCGAAAAGATCTTTCCCTTGCAGCGCAAAACGGTCCAGCTCGCACGCCCGGTCATGAAACGCTTTACCGATATTCCGATTCCCGACGAAAGTGTCTTCGACAGTGTACAAGAGCTGGTCGGCTATCTGGAGCGGACCAGTGCGCTGCTCAGCGACCGCACGATCAGCAGTATGCGGGTGGTGCTCAACCCCGAGAAGATGGTGATCAAGGAAGCTCAGCGCGCCTATACTTATCTGAATCTTTACGGCTATAGTGTCGACGCCATTGTCTGTAATCGCGTCTTCCCGGATGGGCTGGCTGACGGCTATTTTGCGACCTGGAAGCGGGCGCAACAAGAAAATCGCCAGTTGATTCGCGAATGTTTCCACCCCCTGCCGATCATTGAAGTCCCCTTCTTTGAACAGGAAGTGGCCGGCAAAACCATGCTCTACCAGATGGCCGAGCGCCTCTTTGGGCCGGAACTGGTGCAAGGTGGAGTCGGTGATCCAACCCAACACTACTATGAGGGCAAACCGCAGGAGATTCGCCGTGATGGCGAAAATTATCTGCTCAGCCTGCCCTTGCCGTTGGTTGAACGCAGTGAAATTAACCTCCATCGCAGTGTCTTCGATGAACTAGTCATCCGGATCGGCAATTGGAAACGCAATGTGGCTTTGCCCCTGGGGTTAGCCCGGCTTGAGATCGCCGGCGCACGCTACGAGGAAGATCGGCTCAATATCGTTTTCCGCATGGACCCAACCAAGGTGGCAAAAGCGGAGACCGACGAGCTTGAACAAGCATTGGTAACGCAAAATGCACAGCCTAGCCCCTGGCAAACGTTAAAAAAGCGACTCCAATCCTAATGCAAGCCGTATCTTTTATCGTTGACCAAGCGTATCATGATTGCTGAAGATCAGCATGGACGAAATCCAGCGCGATGCGCCTATTGATGAAAAAACGCTCGTTGATTTAATTCAACGAGCGCAGAGAACCAACGACCCGGGAGCCTTTGACGGCCTGTATCTGCTCTACGCCGATCGTATCTTCCGGTTTCTATTGGCGCGCTTGGGAGACGTTGAGCTGACCGAGGAAGTCGTTTCACATGTCTTTTTACAGTTGCTCGAAAAGATCGACCGCTATGACATTGGCCCCAAAGACAACGCGACGATCTTTTCGGCCTGGTTTTATCGACTAGCGCACAATAAGATGATCGATGTGTTACGTAAAGTAAAGCGTACACGCCATCTGCCGATTGAGCATGCCGAGCATGTCGCCGAGCAACATTCTGTGCTGGACATCGTTGAAGCGAACATCGACTTTGAGCGTCTGCTCAATACACTGCAAATGTTGAATGACCAACAGCGTCAAGTGATCGTCCTGCGCTTTCTAGAGGGGCTGAGCATTGCCGAAACTGCGCAGATGCTCCAAAAAAGCGAAGGGGCGATCAAGGCGTTACAACACCGATCATTAGAAAATCTGCGCAATTTTCTGCAAGGATAGATTTGGGCAAGGATCCGCGGCTATGCAGTTTGAGCAAGTCTTAGCAGACTGTATTGATAGGCTAGAGCAAGGTGACTCGATCGCCGAATGTCTGGTACGCTACCCTCAGCAGGCACAGGCATTGTTACCCATGCTCGAATTGGCAGCCGCGTTGCGGCAGCACCCCAAGCCGCGCCTCTCGACCAAGGCTTTTACACAGATCCGGGCCACGTTGGCAACGCAAGCCCAGCAAGCCGCTGCCGCACGACCTGCGCCAACAACTGCGTCACAATCGCCCCGCGTTCCTGCGCTACTCACAAATGGCCGTTACACGCAAGCTGAACGTGGAAACCCTACCGAGGTGCGCCATCGGACAGGTGGCAGACAGCGGGCGGATCACTCACGTCAACACCGACCGGCCAGTAACCAATATACCCTTTCTTCACCCCGGCCGACTACTCGCACGGCGCGGCGGTCTGTTATCCGCGCCATCAGCATGGGTTTAACGCTCTGTTTATTGGTCGGCCTGTTTGCTTTTGTGCGTCAAGTTTCCATTAGCCTACCCGGTGCGCCGCTCTATGGTGTCAAGACCGTCGGCGAGCAGGTGCAGGGGCTGTTAATGACGGCTGCTGGTGATCGTGCACAATGGCATGCGCAGCAAGCCGCGCTGCGCATTGGCGAGCTGGCGCAATTACCTGCCACCCAACAATCTACGGCCCAATCGTCTACCTTGGCACAAAGTGCTGCCAGCCATATTGAATCAGCCTTAGCCGCCGGTGCAACTTTGCCGCAAACCGAGCGGATTGAATTTTTAACGACGTGGCAGGCCGACCTACAGCAACTAAATGCAGAACTGCAACAGGCGGCTGTGCCCGCTACGCCTGCCGTGGAGACAGTCCAGGCCGCGCTGACTGCGATCGCCCTTGCCTTAACGCCGACGCCGACAGTGCTACCACTGGCCACCGAACCAACCTTGCCGGCTAGCCTCGTCCCCACGGCGATCGCAACGACCGGCCTGCTATCGCCTACGCTGCCGTTTACGCCATCGCTGGCGACGGCCACACTTGGCCTTCTCCTGACGCCTACCGCTACCCTTACCGCGACAACCGTCCCAACGGTCAGTGTGATCCTGACCGTTACACCAACACCGGTATTGGTGCCAACCGCCACGCCAGTCGCAACGGCGTCTCCGACCGTCGTACCAACTGCAACCCAACTGCCTGAGATCCCACAGGTGATGCCGCGCGAAGAATCCTCAAGCCGAAACGAGGACGAAAACAAGGATGCCGAAGCCGCGCCAGCCGCTGATGAGGAAACGAGAAGCCGTGATAATGACTCATCGGAGGCCGAAGCAGATCCACAAACCGTTACAGACGATGCCGTAGCCGGCACGCCTGATGACACAAACGAGTTGGTGCCTACACCCACGGACGAAACATTAACCCCGGTTGCGCCCCCATTCTTTACGCCGACACCACTGATAACGGTGACGCCTGCGGAGCAACCCACGGCTGACCAAACGCCGATTGCATCTTCGACGCCGCTGCCTAACGCGCAACCGACGCTGAGTGTCCTCGCCACAGTCACTAAAATCGTGACGCCCATTGAGGAGCAACCGACGGCACAGCTGACATTGCCACCCGATCCGGCAACCGCAGTGGCGACGGTCGTGGAAATTAACACACCCCAAACGATACGCAATGCCACGGCGACCCCCGTGCCAACGCGCACGCCCAGGCCCTCTGCAACCCCAGAAGCTACGAGCGCATCGCGCCGAACTGCTGAGCCAACAGCCCAGGCCACAGCCCAGACAACGGCGACGGCCGAAGCAACCGAGCCGGCCGCGCCATAAGTCAAATTGTATATATTTTCGTCCGGTCCTTACCGCGTAGCGCAGTTACTTGGTAACCGTATCGACGCTGACGCGTGGCGCCCGTCCGCCGAAAGTCCCAACCACACTTTACCATCTTGGAAAGCCAACTGCATTCATGCTATACTGTGCCGAACAAACGACTGTGCCCAGTTATGACCAGGTTCGTGACATGCGCACCTGTGTCCAGGTCGGGCGCTATTCATATACTCAACTACGCATATAACTCCATGATACCAAAATTGACTAACCATCCTATTCTTACCCAAAATTCTTGTTCTCGCTTAATTGCACAATTACATGCGCGCCTGCCTGTGCGTAAATCACACCTGCTCTTAGCTGGGCTGCTGTTGCCGCTCCTGCTGGCTGCCTGTGCCATCTCACCCTTGGCGCAGACCCCCGAAGCAACTGCGGTCCCGATTGAGCCACCGCCCGATACGTTTGGCGGTTTAGTGACTTCCATTGGCAACTATGCCTTGCCTACACCAGTCCCAACCCCAGAAGTCGAAACCACCGTCATCGTCAATACGAATGGCGCGCGCGCCAATATTCGCAACGGCCCCGGCCTCAACTTCGCTATTATTGCCAAAGGGCAACCAGGGCAGGCTTTTGCCGTCGTCAGCCGCAGCGAGGATCAAGCCTGGTGGGAGATTTGCTGTATTGTTGGCGAAGAGGATACTGCTACTGAACCCACGACGAATGCATGGGTCGCGGCCTCGGTGGTCCGGCTGGCTGGTGAGGAGGAAACCGTGACGGTGGCCGGTCCGATTTTGGAGACCGAGCTGAGTAGCCAATGGGAAGTGGATTGGGAATGTGGCTCAGAACGCTGTGAAGTTAAAAGCTGTGAAGCTACGGTTAACGCCAGGGTTAACCGCACCCCAAGCCAACAACTGCTGGCGGTTGAACATGAGGTGACCTGGGCTGATACCTGCTTCGCTACTGATTCCTGGGTTTTTGATGTCAATCAGTACACGGGGAAAGAGCGCACCGGCGAATACGAAAACAATTTCCTCTACGGCTATTGGCTGGGCGGCAATCCCGGTCAAGCCAATGGGGCCTATACCTTGCCTGATGGCGACACTGTTGCTGTCTGGTGTTCCGGCCCCCATAGCGTTGAAATTGAAGAAGGGGGCGGCTGGACAACGGTTTATGAAGGCAATACCTGTCACGATGTTCGCACCGGCATGCTTGTATTGCTCTCGTACACCAAACAGTGGCTCTTCACCGGCGAATTTGAAGGGGAAGATTACGAGCGCGCGTACTTCGGTGACAATGAAGTCTTGAATCAGCGGCTCATCTCGACGACCGTTGCCTTAGAATTTGTTGCAGCACGCTAAGGCGTGAAGCGAAGGAGTGACAATGCCACCAGCGGCTGATCTACTAATTGTCAATGCCCAGGTCTATACCGCCGATGTGGCTAATCCGCACGCCACCGCCGTTGCGGTGGCAGGCAATCGCATTTGTTTTGTTGGCAGTGCAAAGGACGCTGCCGCTTGGCGTGGCCCCAAGACCGAACTGATTGACGGGCAGGGCCACACCCTCATGCCCGGCCTGATCGACAGCCACTTTCATCTGCTTTGGGGTTCGCTCAAGCTCGACAACTTGCAACTGGACAGTGCCCAAGACCCGGCCCACTTTGCCGAGTTGTTGCGCGACTATGCCATTGCCAACCCTGACCGTGAATGGATCGAGGGCGTACAGGTCCGCTACAGCACCTTCCCGGTGGAGCAGGGACTTGACCGCCATTTTCTCGATGCGCTGGTGGCTGACCGGCCCGTCTATCTCGTCTCCTTTGACGGCCATACCGCGTGGGCCAACACGGAAGCATTGCGTCGCGCCGATCTGCTGCAGGGCCGTGAATTGCCGCCGGGCCATGAAGTGGTGATGGATCCAGCCACTGGTTTGGCGACCGGCGAACTGCGCGAGCCCAAAGCGACCCATCCCGTGCGCGACCTGATCCCCAAACCGGACGACCAGCGTAAACGGGCCATGTTGCGTAAAGGCATGGCCTGGCTAGCAAGCCTAGGCATCACCAGCGTCCACAACATGGATGGCTGGGATGAGAGCTTGAGCCTCTACAAAGCCGCCGAAGCCGCCGATGAGATGACCTTGCGCATTTACGTCCCCTTTGACATCACGCCCGAAACCTCCTTAGAAGCGCTACAAGAGGCCGCAACCTGGCCGAGTCGCTATAACGACGGCGCGTATGTGCGCACTGGTGCCGTTAAACTCTTTATGGATGGCGTGCTCGAATCGACCACCGCGCTGATGGTTGACGATTATGCCAACGCCGCGGGTAATCGGGGTGGTGCGCTCTTCACTGCCGAACAGTTCAACGCGATTGCCGCCGAAGCGGACCGCCTGGGCTTGCAAATTTTTGTCCATGCCTGTGGCGATGGGGCCGTGCGCCGCACCCTTGATGGTTATGCCTATGCCCGCCAGCGCAACGGTGTACGCGATAGTCGCCACCGCGTCGAACATATCGAAGTGATTCACCCGGCGGATCTCAACCGCTTTGCCGAGTTGGGGGTGATCGCCTCGATGCAGCCCCTCCATTCGCCGATTACCGGCAAGGAAGGCGAGGTCTGGATGTTGCGGGCGGGGGAAGCGCGTTGGCCCTTAAGTTTTGCCTGGGCAACGCTGCGTCAACATGGCGCACAGCTTGCTTTTGGCAGCGACTGGCCAGTGGTCACCCCCGATCCTATGCGTGGCTTTTACGCCGCGCTCAACCGCCAACCGTGGATGGCGGGTCATCCAATACAGCGGCAGACGCTGGATCAAGTATTGGCCGGCTACACGCGCGATGGCGCTTATGCCGAGTTCCAAGAGGGGGAAAAGGGGATGATCCGCAACGGCATGTTGGCGGATCTGGTGCTCTTTGACCATGATCTCTTTGCCCTGCCGGTAGAGACGATTACCCAAGCGCGGCCACGTTTGACGATCTGTAATGGCCGGGTTGTTTTTCACGCGGATACTTGATATCCAGCAACTCATACGCTACAATAAAGCAAGTATCCGCGTTAAATCGTTTGAATCAACCTTGGATATAGGCAAAAAATTTACTGTGCTACCATTGTTGTAAAAACAAAACTAGCGCTAGTTTCCAAGCAGCACAGTGTGTAGGAGAGAAATAAATAACACCATGGTTACTGTTGAGATATCTACACGTCTGACGGTCGATGATCTCGTCACAGCTGCGAAGCAATTGCCTAATCAAGATCTGAACGATTTTGTGCAGCGGATTGTTGCTTTGCAATCGCAGCGGGACCTCTCGTCTAGCCTAAATGCTAGTGAGCAAAAGCTGTTAAAGACCATTAATGAGCCGCCTCTTTCTGATGAAGAACGACGACGCTTGAAATTCTTGCGTGGCAAAAGTGAGGATGGCACTTTAACCCAAAACGAATACGATGAACTACTGCAATTTGTGCAAAAAACAGAGCGCAACGATGTTACACGTGTGGAAGCACTTGTCCAACTTGCCCAGAAACGTGGTCAAACCTTGTCAGTCTTAATGCAAAACTTGAATCCAGGATTATACATTAATTGTCGGTCTGACTGACGTTGGCAGAGCAACAATTGCACTCCTCCAAATGAACCGCCCTGAATTGGTCAATCTGCGCCGCGTCTTACACCTTGCGAATGAACACCCGATTGATTGATAAACTCCAAGGGGAAATTTGTTAACCATGCCCGTCGAAGCCACCGACGAACTTACCCAGCTGATTGACAGCGTCCGCGCCGGCCCCAAGTATCGTCAGGTTGCGCCTGATCTGATCGGGCTGATTGGCGCGCAAGAATTGACTAAGCGGCGCAATCTCAAAGCGGCGGTCAAAGCAACCAAGAACAAACTGCATCAGATCTTTGGGGCCTACTGGCACGATCAGCCCGCCTTTGCTGACTGGCTGACCTTATTGCAGAAAGCACAGGGCGATGAGCAGCTTTTACAGGCGACCTGTCGCACGTTGATGGCTCACCACGCCTCCACCCGCGAACGGCTCGCCACGCTCAATCGTTTTTATGTCACTCTCTTCGCAGGGCTAGGACCCGTCCACTCGGTCCTTGATCTGGCCTGCGGCCTGAACCCGTTAACCTTGCCCTGGATGCCCCTTGCCCCTAATGCCACCTATCTTGCCTGTGACATTGCGCAGGATCAGGTCGATTTTCTGCAAAGTGCCATGCCCTGTCTGGGGGTTAACGGTAGTGCGCAACTCTGCGATCTACTCCAAGGCCCACCCGCGCTAGCCCAGCCTGTTGATGTGGCGCTGCTGCTGAAAACGATTCCCTGTCTAGAACAGGTCGACCGCCAGATCGGTGCCCGTTTATTGACGCAGATTAACGCCCGTGTTCTGCTCGTCTCCTTCCCCGCCCAAAGTTTGGGCGGGCGCAACAAAGGCATGATCAACCACTACGGCGACCACTTCGCCACCCTCGTCGCCGAACAAGGCTGGCCGATTGAAGAGTTCCTGCTGCAGAATGAGTTGGTTTTTCGGGTGCGTAAGCAGGTAGATAAGTAAATCGGTAAATCGGTAAATCGGTATATACTGTCTACCGATTTACCGATTTACCGATGTACCTATCCCCCTACCAATTCGTAAACGAGCCATCTAAGCGGCGCAGGGTCGGCAGTTCCGCGGGTTGATAGGGATGTTTCTTGGCGGCTTCGCGGTCGAATTCGATGCCTAGCCCTGGTAGGTTGGTGGGGATCAGGTAGCCATCTTCCCAGATTGGTTGCACCGGCACCACATCGGCAAGCACTTCGCCGGTTTTGCGTGGCTGCTCCTGGACACCAAAGTTGGGGGTAGCCATATTGAGCTGCAAACAGGCCGCCGAGGAGATCGGGCCCAATGGATTGTGCACAGCCAGCTTGATATAGTGGGTCTCACACCAACCGGCAATTTTGCGGGCCTCGGTAAAGCCACCGGCAATACAGAGGTCGATGCGCGCATAGTCGATCCACTCCTCCTCGATCAACTCGCGGAACTCCCACTTGGAGCTGAATTGTTCGCCCGCAGCCAGCGGCACATGGGTGCGCGGGCGCAAAGTCTTGAAGGAGTTGGGATTTTCACAGCGCAGCGGATCTTCGATAAAGAAGGGCCGCGTCGACTCGATCTCGCGGCAGAGCCAGAGCACATCGGGCAGATCGAGCCGGGTGTGGACATCAAAGGTCAGCTCGATCTCATCGCCGACCGCCTCGCGTACGGCATGAAACTGTTTGATCGCCGCCAACACGGATTGGCGTGGCTCCAGGATTTCACCATTTTGGGGTAAGCCCCAACGCACAAACTTCCACCCCTGCTCTTTGGTCTCCAAACATGACTCAACCAACGGTTCGATCTCCATCGCGTGGCCGCGGTTGTGGGGATAGCAGACCACCTTGTCACGTACCTTGCCGCCGAAGAGTTCATAAATCGGCACGCCTAGCGCTTTGCCCTTGATATCCCACAGAGCAATGTCAATCGCCGCCATCGCCGCCGTGAGAATGCGTTGCGCCGGGAAAAAGCCGCCGCGGAAGAGAAATTGCCAGATATGCTCAATCCGCCCCGGATCCATCCCGATCAACAGCTCTTTGAAGTGTTCAATCGCCCCCATAATCGCCAACTCACGCCCAGTGATGCCCGTCTCACCGACGCCGGAGATCCCTTCGTCGGTATCGACGACGACAAAAAGAAAATTGCGCTGGCCACCCCAAACCGGGTAGGCCTCAATATTGGTAATTTTCATTGATTCTGCTCCTGATTCGCTTGTTTTGTCCTTTTGATTGGGGTGCCGGCCTGACCGTCGCCGGTCCGCCGCACGCTTGAATTTACCTCATTCTGTTCAATTGCACAATCCGCCTAAAAATATGCTGGATTCCAAGCGCTTGAGTTTTTGTTCCACCTGTGGCACAATCAAGCCAAGTTGTTAGCAGATTTCGCCCGACAGGCTTGCGATAACTGCAGCCATAGGAGGCCCAATGACAGCAGTGATAACCAAAGCACCAGTAAATGGCGCGCATCACCCCGATCCGGAAATCGATATTTATGCCGGCTCTGAAGCTGGCCGCTATGTCTCGGAAGCCGAGTATTGGGCGCGCTATTATGACGATCCTGATCACCACTATGAGTGGAACAACGGCCAACTGGAGGAAAAACCGGTGGGCGATTACGTACAATATCGACTCTATGCCTGGTTTGTCGCGCTGTTGGGCGATTTTCTGATGGTCAACCCGATTGCACGCATGATCGGCTTGGAGATGGGCTTTCGCATGGCGCTGCCCAAAAAAGTCACAATTCGCAAGCCGGATCTAGGGGTCGTTTTGAATAGCAATCCGATCCCGCTCGGTGATAAGCACCGTAGCTACAAGGGCGTCTTTGATCTTTGTATCGAGTCGATTTCTGATTCATCCCGTGCGGAGACTAAACGCGATACGGTCACCAAAAAATTGGAATATGCTGCCGGCGGCATGACGGAATATTATATTCTGGATAAAAACGCAAAAGAGATGGCCTTTTACAGGTTGAACGCCGATGGCATCTACGTGCCGATTCCCCTACAGGATGGTGTGATTCACTCGATCATCTTGCCGGGCTTTCAGTTTCGTCCGTCTGATCTGTATCACATGCCCTTACCACCGCTGCTGATCAATGATCCGGTTTACCAAAACTTTGCTGCCCCATTCCTACGCGCTGAACATCTGGTTGCCGAAGCAGAACGCCAACAAGCCGAAGCCGAGCGGCAGCGTGCGGAAGCCGAAAAACAGCGTGCGGAGGCCGAGAAACAGCGTGCGGAGGCCGAAAAACAGCGTGCGGACATGGAACGGCAACACGCTGCCGAACAACAACAGCGTGCCGACCGTTATGCGGCCAGGTTACGCGCCATGGGTATCAACCTTGATGAGGAAGAGGAATCAACATCATGAAACTGCTGCTTTTTAATGACTTTACGCTTGGTGTGCTGCAGGATGGCCAGGTCTTTGATGTTTCCGCGGCGACCCAGACGCTCGACTATCATACGCCCCAGGAGATGATGCAGCAGGTGATCACCGGTTGGGAAACGGTACGCCCGCAGATCGAAGCCGCGCTCGCCCAAGGCCAAGGCATCCCCGCCGACCAAGTCCGTTTTCGCCCGCCGTTGCCCCGCCCCGGTCAACTGGTCTGTTTGGCCGGCAACTATTTGGAGCCGCAGAAGCCCGAGCGTGGCCTTTTTAATGCCTTTCTCAAATCGCCCAACTCAGTGATCGGCCACGGCGATACGGTGGAACTCGCCCCTGCCGAAGCGACCGTTTTTCACTTCGAGCCAGAATTGGCCGTGGTGATCGGCAAACCGGCCAGCCGCGTTAGCGCGGAGACGGCCATGGATTGTGTCTTTGGTTACACCCAATTTATCGATGTTTCGGCGCGGGGGCTACCCGGCGGCTTCTTTTTGGGCAAGTCATGGCACACCTTTGGCCCCATGGGACCGGTCATCGTCACCAAGGACGAGTTGACCGAACCGAACAAGCTAAGCGTAAAGCTCTGGGTCAACCAGTCGCAGAATCACGACCTTTCAACTGCCGACATGGATCGCCATATCCCCGAGTTGCTGGCCGAAGTGACTAATGTTTTGCCCCTAGAAGCGGGCGATGTGGTTTCGACCGGCACCCACCACTTTGGCCTCAAGCCCGTACAAGATGGTGACACAGTCCGTTTGGAGATTACGGGCTTGGGCGGTCCGCTGGTGGTAAGCTGTCATGACCCGCTAGGGCGGACGTGGGAAAAGGAATGAAATGTAAGTCATGAAACGTAAAACGTAATGCGTAAATGGCGCACACGATCTTACGTTTCACGACTTTACGCATTACGTTTCACATTTTACGTTTCACGTTTCACATTTTACGTTTCACTTAACAAATCCGCGGCAACTGTTCGCCGATCTGCATGTCGACGACGCGACGACCACCGATAGGGGTTTGGGCCACGACCACACCGGGATGTTCGACGGTGACTTGGCCAATGATGGCGGCCTTTGCGCCGAGGGGATGTTGACGCATGGCGGCAAGCAATTCCTCGGCGACGTGGGGGGGCACAATGGCAATCAGTTTGCCCTCGTTGGCCACGTAGATCGGATCCATCCCCAAAAATTCACATGCGGCACGCACGGCGTCGGGTACCGGCACTTTGCGCTCGCTGTATTGGATACCTACTCCGGCGGCCTTGGCGATCTCGTTGAGCGAAGAGGCGACGCCACCGCGCGTTGGGTCACGCAAGACATGAATCTCCTTCGTGACTGTGAGCATGGCTGCGACCAGTCCGTTGAGCGCAGCGCTGTCGCTCTCGATCACCGTGCCAAATTCCAACCCCTGGCGTACACTCATAATCGCAATGCCGTGCAGGCCGATCTCACCGCTAAGGATAATCACATCTCCTGGCCGCGCCCGTTGAGGTGCGATCTCAACGCCATCGGGAATCAGACCAAAGCCGCTAGTGTTGATGTAGATCCCATCACCATGCCCTTTGTCGACCACTTTAGTATCGCCAGTCGCCAAAATCACCCCGGCCGCCTTGGCTGCTGTCCCCATTGCTTGCACGATCATGCCCAGTTCGTTGAGCGGCAGCCCTTCTTCCAAGATAAAGCCAGTGCTGAGAAAGATCGCCTGCGCGCCACTCATGGCAATATCGTTAACGGTGCCGTGGATCGCCAGTTCGCCGATATTACCGCCAGGGAAAAAGAGTGGCTGGACCACATAGGAATCTGTGGAAAAGGCCAGGCGATGACCGGCCAACGCCAGCACCGCCGAGTCACCCAAATTTGCCAATGTCTCATTCTGGAAGGCCGGCAGAAAAAGGTGATCGACCAGTTCTGCGGAGAGTTTACCACCGCCGCCGTGGCCCATTACAATATTCGGGTGGTTGCGCAGTGGCACCGGACAACTCCAGGCCATAAAATCAAGTTGATTGCTCATAGCTCAGGATTCTCATATAGAACGCGAATTAGGCGGATTTAGGCGATAAAAAATCAGCACAAATCCGCCTAATCGGCTCAATCTGCGTTCCATCATTAGACCGGCACGCGTTCTAATTCTGCGCGCGGGATAAAGCGGCCATATTGATAGTAAGCGGCACAGGCTCCTTCGTTGGAGACCATCGTTGCGCCGAGTGGCATTTGGGGCGTACACTCTTTGCCAAAGGCGGGACACTGGTTGGGCTTCAGTAACCCGCGCAACACTTCGCCGCTGTGACACAGGGGTGATTCTTCCGTCTTGATATCAGTGACAGCAAAACGATCTTCGGCGTCAAACTGGCGATATTCATCACGCAACCGCCAACCGCTCTGCGGAATTTCGCCAATGCCGCGCCACTTGCGGTCACTCACTTCAAAGACCTGTTGGAGCATCGCTTGTGCCACACTATTGCCCGCCTGGTTGACCGCGCGGCTGTAGCCATTTTCCAACTGCGCACGCCCCGCTTCCAACTGTTTGACCGTTAACCGAATTCCCTCCAACACGTCAAGCGGCTCAAAGCCGGTGACGACAATCGGAATCTGGTACTTTTCCACCAACGGTTCGTACTGCCAGTAACCCATCACACTACAGACATGGCCGGCGGCGAGAAACGCTTGGACCCGGTTGTTGGGCGAGTCCATAATCGCGGCGATGGCCGGCGGCACCAATACATGAGAGACCAGCATGGAAAAGTTGGTGATGCCCTGTTGTTTGGCCTGGAAAACGGTCATCGCGTTGGCGGGCGCGGTGGTCTCAAAGCCGATACCAAAAAAGACCACTTCTTTGCTCGGATTCTCGCGCGCAATTTTCAGGGCATCAAGCGGTGAGTAGACAATGCGCACGTCGGCCCCAGCACTCTTAATGCGGAAGAGATCCACTTTGCTGCCCGGCACCCGCAACATGTCGCCAAAAGAGCAGAAGATCACATTGGGTTGGGCCGCGATCACGAGGGCGCGGTCGATGATCTCCAGCGGGGTGACACAAACCGGGCAACCAGGGCCGTGGATCAGCTCAATCTGTGGGGGCAACAGTTGGTCAATGCCATTACGTATGATCGAATGAGTCTGGCCACCACAGACCTCCATGATCGCCCAAGGGCGAGTGGTCAGGGCCCGGATTTCGTCAAAGAGCCGTGCGGCCAGGTCGGGGTCACGGAATTCATCAAGATATTTCATTGCGACTGCTCCTTTTGCGGTGCGTCGCGCCGCGACTAATGCACCTGCGCCACACCTAACTCTTCATCCAATACGCCCATCTCCCGGAAGAGCGCCAGTGACTCTTGGGCTGACTGTTCATCGAGCCGCGTGATCGCAAAGCCAACATGAATAATGGTGTAATCGCCTACTTCCACCTCCGGCACATAGGCCAGGCAGACTTCCTTGCGCACTCCGCCAAAGTCAACTTTGCCCATCCGGGTGCCATTGGCTTCATAAATTTCGATCACTTTTCCTGGTACGCCTAAACACATAAAATACCTCCTACTCAACCAACTGAGCGCACATATCGCACTCAAGTTGTAGGTCACTGCTGCCGGCATGACAAATTTGGTACTGGCGGTGATTTACGCAGTTGTATCATTCCTCTATAATCAGTAGACCACAGTGTAGTCTGCATCCCCTGATGCAGAGACCCGTTCGCATCTGAGGATGCAAACTACACGTTATAGTCTACTGATTATACCGCATCTACGCCAGAAACCAGCTTACGCCTCGATCATCACAACGGCAGGTAACAGACTTCACGCTTTACGTTTTACGCTTTACGCATCACGTTTTACGTATCATTTTCTCGCGCGCTTCCTGCAAATAAGCCAACCACTCGGCCATGCCCGCCTGCGTCTTGGCCGAAGTCTCGAAAATCGGGATGCCAGGGCGCACGGCGTGGAGATTGGCGTGCGCAGTGGCGTGGTCAAACTCGACGGCAGCGGCCAGATCAATTTTGGTGATCACCGCCACGTCGGCGCTATGGAAAAGCGGCGGATATTTGAGCGGCTTGTCCTCGCCTTCGGTTACCGACAGTAGCACGACCCGCAGTGCCTCGCCCAAGTCATAGCCGGAGGGACAGACGAGATTGCCCACATTTTCGATGAAGAGGAAATCTAGGGCCGCCAGGTCCCACCCGGCGAGATGACGCTCGATCATCTCGGCTTCCAGGTGACAGATTCCTTCGGTGACAATTTGGCGCACGGGTACACCACTGCGCGCCAGCCGCCGCGCATCATTCTCCGTGGCCAGATCACCGACCAGGGCGGCCACCCGATTGCTGGGGGCGAGGGCGCGTAAGGTCGCTTCGAGAAAGGCGGTCTTGCCTGTGCCGGGGCTAGAAACCAGGTTCAGGGTACAGACGCCTGCGCTCTCAAAGCGTGCGCGCAAGCGCTGGGCCAGCTGGGCATTCTTATCGAGCACCCCTTGACGAATCTCAAGCAGGCGGGTCTGCATCAAACACCTCCATGGAAAATAATTCCAATTCCTTGCCGCTCACTACCTGCGGGGTTGGCGTATCACAAACGGGGCAGCGAAAGTAGTGGGTCGAGGGCAAGGCAACCGCTTGTGCGCACTGCGGGCAGTAGACCACAAGCGGCACCCGCTCAATCGCCAGGGTCGCACCGGCGAGCAGCGTATCGGCGGTGGCGACCTCCCAACCAAATTGTAGCGCCGTTTCGACCACGCCGGCAAAGGCACCCAGGCGCAAGTAGACGGTCTTTACGCCCTGCGCATTCGCCTGTTGTGCGGCTGCCTGTGCGGTCTCGACCAGGCTATAGGCAATCGATAGTTCATGCATAGGTAACTGTCTTTACTTTTTAGCCGCTTGCCGCAATCGCTCTGGAACGCAAGCGCCTTTATTAGCCGTAGACTGCCATCGCTTCTGCTGGCACCCTGGGTGTGTCTGCGCCACCATTGCGTGTTAGTGATCACGCTCATTGTATCACAGTACCATCTGATTTCCTGGTGTGACAATGCCATTCATGGTGCTGTCAGCGCGTTGTTCTCTTTAATGATATAGTTTGTTGGCATAAAAGAGATCAAATTCACAGAGTGTTGCTTTAAAAGCGCTACAATTTCAGCTATTACACACTGGCACTTTTGCCAAAGTCTGCCCACCAAACCTTGCTCAGTACAAATATCAAACGTTGATTACCGGCACGCAGCCGATTGGTCAGCGCCAGCAAATAACAAGGTTCAGCAAGTAAATGTGTTAAAAAATAGATTTTTGCATAATGCGGCGTGATATGTTGCCTTAACGAGTATGCCGGCCGATTCGGATGCAAATTTACGCAAATTTGCGCGCCTTTTTACGAATCAAAATCGCTTGATATAACGTCATCTATAATAGATCAACGCAATATCAACGCTGACCATGTATGCTGATGGTCAGGTCGGTATGTAACTAACCCGTGCTCTGTTTGTAGACAAATTTTTGGTTTTTGATCGACGTCTTTGATCGACAAAGACTGAGTTTTGTGTGCAAAATCACCCTTATACCATGCGGTTAATCCACGATCTTGTGTCTCAACCATTGTAAAAAGGAGTCAACTATGTTGCCCATCGCATTACCCAAGTTTGCATTTCGGCACGTTCTGCTGGCGTTGTTGTTGATGATGGCTATGGGGGCCACCTTTGTGCCAACTGCGGCCTTTGCTGCCCCCGAGAGTGCACCGACTGCCAGTGGTTCATACCACAAGGTTAAGCCAGGTGAAACATTGTCTCATATCGCCCGTCGTTATGGGGTGACCGTGAATGCCTTGGTGGCGGCCAATGGCCTCAAGAGTGCCAACTACGTTTATGTCGGCCAGCATATCTACATTCCGGCTGCCAGTGGCGCACCGGCTGGCTGCACGAGTTACTATCACGTCAAGCATGGTGATACCTTATCAAAGGTGGCCGCTTGGTTTGGCATTAAGACCTATGCGCTCGCTGCCGCCAATGGATTGGGCAATGCCAACTACATCTATGTCGGTCAGAAGCTGTGCATCCCCAACATCTACGGCGGCCCAACTTATCCTTCATACCCCGGTGGCCATCATGGTGGACACTATGTGGTCAAGGCTGGTGATACGCTGAGTGAGATTGCTGCTTGGAATGGCACCACTGTGCACAAGCTCATGTATCTGAATGGACTAAGCAATGCCAACTATGTCTATGTGGGGCAGAAGCTGCGTCTGTGGTAAATGGCAGGTAATTGATGTTGTGTGGTTGCTTAGTTGTGTGGTCCAGACCACGCAACTAAGGGACTAGGCGACCGCTCTTCATCGTTACCTTAATGTAGAAAATACGGGATTTATGCAGCGCTCTTTGGCTTCGCGCCCGAAGGGCCCCCGCTCAGCCGCCGAGCGTGGCGTAAAGCCTAAAATAAAAAAGATGGGAGTTTCCCTTATGTCAACGGGGAGACTCCCGTCTTTTTTATTGGAACGCTATCCCTTATACTAGAGGCAGCAAACATCGTTTACTGAAGAGTTGTGGCACTTTAATCGTTAGTGTACTTGCCCAGTATTGGCGCATTGACTGCCCCCGCAGAAATCTGCACGACTGACCAGCGCACAACTCCCCTTCTCCATAGGACATGCCTGCTGCTTATGTTTAATCATCGTCTAGTACCACTTGGCTCTATCATTACGGCGCGCCCCGTGAGATATCGCCCCATAGGTTATCGTATCGTAGGTTATCGTATCGTGCCGCTTTTCTGCCTGCTCTTTGTACTGAGTAGCTGCACCTATGCCTATCAACCGATTAGCGGTTCGCTGATTGCAACCACCCATTTTGGGCCGCCACAGCGGACGAGCGCCACCCTTGATGGTCCGCTCACTGTTGCGTTGATGCCCAATTTGCCCGAGCCATATGCTAAACAGATGCTTAGCATCTTGCTGGAGACACCAACCGTCAGGGCCGCGAATGGGGAACAGCCACTGGTTGTGCTGGATCGGCCCGCAAACGCCTTAGCCCAAGTGCAGATGACGCACGCCGGCACTAGCGCCAATGTCATCGTTGAACAGTTCTATGCCGTCGTTGTCCCCTTTGCCACGGTCACCGATGAGGTCACCCTGCAAGAGGTCCAACAGCGCTGGCAAGGCTTTGGCAGTGGTGAATTGCTGATCACCCAGGACGCAGCGACCGTGTTACAGGGCCTGTGGGGTGCTCCTGCTGCGACTTTGGTCGAGGAGGCCGGCCTGCTCGCTGCGCTGACCGCGCAGCCCAATGCGTTGGGCCTGCTCGCCTTTGATCGGCTCGACCCACGCTATAAGGTACTGACCGTCGATGGCGTCAACCTGTTGAGCAACGACTTTGTCCCGGCCCAGTACGGGATCGGCGTGGCTGTTACTGTGGACGGGGTGGCGGCCGATCTGCTGGCGCCGCTGCTCCAGCATGCGCTTGCGCTGCCTGAAACTAACCGTGATCCAGCCGCACTTACCACCTTGATCATGACTGGCGTCACAGCTATGGCGCGGGGGACGGCGGCGGCGATGACCCGTTCTGGCGTGCTCTACCCCGCGGCCATTATTTCCGCGACTCTGGCTGCCGCCGACATTACCCATGTCAGCAACGAGATTCCCTTTCTTGATGACTGTGTCGTCAATAATACGGTCAATAATCTCGTCCTTTGTAGCCATACCGACTACTGGGCTACCCTAGAAGCCATCGGCACCGATATTGTGGGACTGAGCGGCAATCATGTCAACGATTTTGGTTATGCCGGGGCACGCCGCTCGCTCCAATTTTATCAGGATAATGAGATTCCGATCTATGGCAGCGGCTTTACCCCAGCCGAAGCCTGCGCCCCGCTGCGGTGGGAGCATAATGGCAACACCTTTGCCTTCCTCGCTGCGCTCGCCTTTGGTCCCTCAAGTGCCTGGGTGACCGATGAAGAGCCAGGTGCCTGTTACTATTATGAGCATAAAGCGGATCTGCTGGCCGCCGTGCAAAAGCTGGCCACTGAGGTTGATATTGTTGCCGTCGAGTTACAATATGAGGAGACCTACTTTCCCTACCCCACCGGCAACCAGGTGATCGAGTTCCGCGAGTTGCGCGCGGCCGGGGCGCAGATTGTCACCGGTGTGCAGAGCCATGTGCCACAGGCAATGGAACCCTATGGGCAGGGCGATGAAGGGGGACCCGGGATCATTGCCTATGGGCTGGGTAATCTCTTTTTTGACCAGATGTGGAGTTGGGAGACGCGTACTGAATTGTATGCGCGTCATACGATTTACCAGGGACGCGTGGTCAGCACTGAGATTCTGACCGGCGTCTTAGAGGATTTTGCGCAACCGCGCTGGACAACGCCGACCGAGCGGGCGGCGCTGCTGACGCAGATTTTTGAGGCGGCACCCGCGCGCGAATAGCTTGGCAAAAAAAGTAAGGTCGGCGTCGCACGGCACGGGAAATGGGTGCATCCCAATTTGGGGACGTAGTGCGACTCCCCTCCCTTTTTGTGGGCGCGCCCCGGGAAATTGGCAGGTAGCGAAATTGGGAAACCGATGGTATCCTACCCGTCTATTACCGATTTCCTGATCGACCGATTTACCCAATATCTCCCATTCAACACCCAAAAACAAAAGGAGTGATAAACAATGAAAATGGAACATTTCGCGATTAACGTGCCGGATCCGGCCGCGATGGCCACCTGGTATGCCGAGAATCTGGGCATGCGCATTATCATGGCCAGCACAGCGGCCCCCTACATGCACTTTATCGCCGATGATGCGGGTGGCATGATCGAACTCTACAACAACCCCGCCGCGCCCATGCCCGATTATCCGAACATGAGTCCCTTTAACTTTCACACCGCCTTCACCGCCACCGATATCGAAGCGGACCGTGATCGCGTGGTCGCCGCTGGGGCAACCGCCGGTGAGATCACCTCAACCCCACGCGGTGATCGCCTGCTCTTCCTGCGCGACCCCTGGCAGATTCCGTTCCAATTCGTCCAACGCAGCTCGCCGCTGATTTAAGCTGTATCATTTGCTATGTGATAGTGGTGACAAGGTGACCGGGTGACAAGGTGAGTGGCTCCACTTCATCTTGTCACCCGGTCACCTTGTCACCTTGTCACCTTGCCATCCCATCAGATCCGCTCGAAGTAACGACGGCGCTCCCAGTCGGTGACGGCGCGGTCGTAGGCGCTCTGTTCGGTGCGCCAGAAGTGGGTGTAATGTTCGACCACTTTCTCGCCAAAGGTTGCTTTGGTAAAGGCGCTGTTGGCGAAGAGCTCGGTGGCTTCGCGCAGGGTGTAGGGCACACGGGGCAGATGGCGGGCGGCGTAGATGTCGCCCTCAAAGATCGCCGGCGGTTCGATCTGGTTAGCGATGCCGTCCAGCCCAGAGGCTAAGGCTGCGGCATAGGCGAGATAGGGGTTGCAGTCGGCGCCAGGGATGCGACACTCAATGCGCAGGCTGCTGCCCCGCCCCACGACGCGAAAGCCGGCGGTGCGGTTGTCATAGCTCCAGGCCAGTCGCGTTGGTGCCCAGGAACCATCCTCATAACGCTTGTAGGAGTTGATCGTCGGCGCATAACAGACCATAAACTCGGGCGCATGCGCGATCCAGCCACCCAAAAACCAGCGGAAAAGATTTGAGCCCAGCACCGGTCCAATCGGCTGGTCACCGGCAAAGGCATTGTGCCCGCCCTGCCAAAGACTGAGATGGATATGGCAACTTGACCCTGCCTGCCCTGCCACCGGTTTGGCCATAAAAGTCACACTCATCCCCATCTGCTCGGCCACCTCTTTGGCACACTGTTTGTAGATCACATGGCGGTCGGCCATGGGCAGGGCGTCGGTATATTGCACATTCAACTCGTGCTGCCCTAATCCCCACTCGCCCTTGGAGTTTTCGACCGGCACCCCCGAATCGCGCAAGGCGCGGCGGATCGCCCCCACAACCCCTTCTTGGCGTACCCCCTGCAACATATGATAATCTTCAATATACCAGCCCACCGGGTCGAGGGCCGCATAGTTCTTTTGCGCCGCCCCACGATAGCTATCTTGGTAGGTGTAGAACTCCAACTCGGACGCGGCTTTCACCCCATAACCCCCTTTGGTCGCTTTTTCGAGCTGTTGGCGCAAGAGCGAACGGGGGGCAAAGGGAATGAGACTGTGTGCCTGCTCATCTTCCACGTCGCAGATCACCAAGGCGGTGCGTTCCTGCCAGGCTGCCACGCGCATGGTGCTCAGATCAGGCACTAGATGAAAGTCACCATAGCCGAGCGCCCAGTTGGCAAACTCATAACCGGGCACCGGCTCCATCTCCATATCAACTGTGAGCAGATAGTCGCAGCCGTGGGTGCCGTGGCCACAGACATGATCGAGAAAAAAGCCCGCGTCATAGCGTTTGCCCAGAAAGCGCCCATAGAGATCAGTAAACATCACCATGACGGTGTCGATCTCATCCTTTTCCACTAATTGGGCTAACGCTTCGGTCGTTAACATGCCACGCATGCGAGCCATCGATCTTCTCCTTTGGTTTGCGGTTGCGCACAGCCGGCAAAAAGCAGCAGCGGTGATTGCGCAAAATGTTTGTGGATTGGTCTGATTGCACAGGCCGAACGACCTGGGTGGATCAAGCGGATGGGCGGTGCGCCGCACTGCATCACCAGCCATGCGACCGCCCATAACATAAATGTGTTGAAATTTTACAGCCAAGTGCACCGATTGACAAAGTGCCCAACCAGAAATGCCACCAAGTGCGCTTATTTGGTTAAACGCACTTGGTGGGGTAGCCCGTTGATCAGGTATACTGATGTTTCGTCAAAACTTTGTTGATAAAACCCAAGAGCCATTATGCCCAATCAGCTACAAACAATCCTCACCCAAATCCGTGGCGGCCTCATTGTCTCCTGCCAAGCTTTACCCGCTGAGCCCTTATACGGGGCCGAAATGATGGCGCGGATGGCAATCGCCGCCCAACAAGGGGGGGCTGTTGCGATCCGCGCCAACACCCCGGTCGATATTCAGGCGATCCATGCGGCGGTTGATCTCCCCATCATCGGCCTCTACAAAGATGATATCCCTGGCTATCCTGTCTACATCACGCCGACGCTTGATCACGCGCACCAGGTGGCGGCCGCCGGGGCGGCGATCATCGCGATCGACGCCACCGCCCGGCCCCGCCCTCAACCCGGTACGCTGGCCGACTTTATTGCGGCCATCCACGCGACGACGGGTTGCCTGGTCTTAGCGGATATTGCCACCTATGAGGAGGGCCTTGCTGCCCAAGCGGCTGGCGCGGATCTCGTCTCGACCACCATGTCCGGCTATATCGACGAGAGCCCAAAGTTGCCTGGCCCCGATCTTGAACTAGTAAAAGCACTCGCTGCCGTGTTGACTGTCCCTTTGCTCGCCGAAGGGCGTTTCAAACTCCCGCAAGAAGTAAACCAAGCGCTGGCCTATGGTGCGACGGCGGTTGTTGTCGGCGGGGCGATTACCCGGCCGCAGCAGATCACGCGCTGGTTTGTCGACGCCCTACATGCGCCGATCAACTGACCTGCTTGCAACTTCTTTAGTTTTGTAATTCATGGTTGTAAGCAACGTGCCATTTACCAAAAAATAAAGGCGATTTATCTGGTCAGTCGGCCAGGTAAAAGCCTGATAAGTTGTCTGTAGTCGCAAAGAATGGGATATTCTATACTATACTCAAATCAGAATGAGACCCCTAGGTTCGGTCAGCGTGCGTCGCACTGACCAAAGAATCTAGCGGACTGGAAACAGTTGGCGGTCAGTGCGACGCACGCGATCCCGTTAGCCAGCAAAACTCCGGTGCTCAACTTGACTTCAGTATAGAAGTGTATACTGCTTACGCAGAATCCTTCTCTTGGCTCAGTGATCTACCACATCATCACTTGCTGTGATGTAAAGAGAATTAGCTTAAATTGATTGCGATGGCTTAGCGCCCTCAACAGCAAGTGTTGAGGGCTTTTTTATGGGAAAAATTAAGCATAATTACTAGAAATTATAATTTGCAAACGTAGGAGGTGAGGAAGATGACAGCGAGTAAAGTTAGATTTCGGCTGTGGCTGCTGTTAAGCTTGCTGGGCAGTTTGCTGCTGCCGCTCCAACCGGGCATAGTCGTGGCAGCCTTGAGCGATGATGAGTTTCAAGTCAATACAACACCATTAGGCAGCAGCTTCTATGCGGATGGCCCAGCGATGGCTATGGATGCGAACGGTAACTATGTGGTGGTCTGGCTTAATGACCGCGATAGTAGTCATTCGACGCTCTACGCCCAACGGTTTACGGCCGCGGCACAACCGATTGGCGCAGAATTTGCCGTCAGCCCCATCAACAGCGCCGATGAGTCTGCACCGGCGGTGGCGATGGGGAGCAATGGTAACTTCGTTGTGGTCTGGAGCCGTCGGGAAGGGGATAGTGGCTTTTTTGATATTTACGGCCGGCGCTTTGATAGCAATGGTAACAGCCTGGGTTTTGCCAATATCTGGGCGCGCGCCTATGCGCCACCCCTCAATCCGGTCGTCACTTCGACCGATGACCCCGGCGACGGTTTCTGTGATCGCTTCGGCTGCACCTTGCGCGAGGCAATCATCGCCGCCAACCTGACTTCGCAGCCGCAGACGATTAGTTTTGCCATTCCTGGCCCTGGTCCCCACACAATTCAACTGACTTCGATCCTGCCGTCGATTACCAATGCGGTGGTGATCGACGGCTACACCCAACCGGGGGCACAGCCCAACACCAATCCCTTCCCCCAGCCGCTCAACACGGTGTTACAGGTGGAGGTGCGCGGGGGTGGCTTTAGCTTTAACTGGCCCAGCACGGTTATTCGCGGCCTGGCGATTAACGGTGGCAGTGGAATCCAGGTCATTGGCCGGGGCACCGCGGTACAAGGGAATTTCATCGGCACCGATCTTACGGGGACGGTGGCCAAAGGGGGCAATGGCGTCTGGGTTGGCTTTATCGGCAACGCAACGGTCGGTGGGGGCAATCCGGCGGAGCGCAATCTGCTCGCCGGTCTCGGTACCGCGGTGGATGCCACTTACGGGATTGGTAGTGTGCGCGGTAATTACATCGGCACGGATCGCAGCGGGACGAAGGCGCTGGGCAATGGCACCGCCATTGTGGCCGGCTCCTTTCCCCAGGGCGAAATCCGGCGGATCGGGGTCAACCAGAATCTGATCTCGGGCAACGGTGGGGCTATCTCCCTTGGTGATGGCTTTGGCTCGGTGACGAACAACTTGATCGGCACCGACTGGACAGGCACTTTGCCACTGCCCAATGGTGGCAATGGGATTTCGATGAATACCTATGGCAATAATGTTAGCGACAATCTCATTGCCTATCAGCCCGGCCACGGTATTAGCGTCAGCAGTGGCAGTTTTATCCAATCCGGCAGCGCCATCCGGGGCAATACGATTATCCACAATGGTGGGGCCGGCGTGGTTGTTACTTCCGGCTATGTGGGGATCACCCAAAATCAGATCCGTGCCAATGGTGGCTTGGGGATCGATCTGGGCAATGATGGGGTCACCCCGAATGACATCCGCGATACCGACGGCGGCCCCAATGTACTCCAGAACTACCCGATTCTACAGTTAGTTACCAACGGTAGTGACGGCACAACCTTGCAAGGTTTCTTCCAAGGGCGCTCAAACCAGACGGTTACGCTGGAATTCTTCGAAAACCAAGCCTGTGATTCCTCTGGCTATGGTGAAGGCGAGACTTTTCTGGAACGCCAAATCATCTCTACCGACGCCACCGGTCGCGCCTATCTCACCTTTAACCGGCCAACCCAACTCCCGTGGGGCCACGGCCTGACCGCTACCGCCACCGCGGATTATGCCTACTCGACCACTGGTTCACACCCGACGACCTCAGAATTTTCTGCCTGCCGCGTGGCGACGACGCTGGTCAATAGCGCGCTGACTGGGGCGATTGCTAACGTCAGCTATCGTAATGAGCTGGTCGATTACGCCCCGGCTGGTGTCTATACGATTGTTGCCCTCTTTACCAATCATACGACACTGCCCATCGCCAATCTGGCTTTCAAAGTGGGGACCTTGAGCAATGGCAATTATCTGCTCAACGCCGATGGCCATCCTGGTGGGGTGGGGGCTGTGCTCAATCTGCCGGCCTCAATTGCGCCAGGAGCCGCGCAAGTGGTCACCTTCCAGATCGGCTTACAGGCCAAAGTGCCGTTCAACTTTGTCGTCGATGCCTATGGGGCTGTGGGCAATGGGGCCGGTGCGGCTGAATGGTTGACACCGGGCGCGGGGTTTGCTTACGACATCAGCGCGACTGATTTAGCGCCAGCCTCGACGGAGCGCACAGAGCTTTATCTACCTTGGATCGAACGCTAAGCTATTCGTTGGTTGCTGGCATAATGGTGGCAGTCGTTAATCCTGCTCCCAGCGTACCGACTGGCCACAGCCACCGCCGATCCGCCAAATCGCCTAATAGATAACACAATCAAACCTGGCACAATCGTGTACTGCGCATCCCCTGATGCGCAGCCCGCTTTGTGTCAACTCTATTTGCTTTGTCTATAAGATTGTCAGCGTATCTTAACCGCACACCGGCAAAATTTGATTACAATAGAACGATACACTGTCGCCGCCGCTGATCAAATTGTTGCCGATAAAATTTTTTGTCGTTTCCTTTGTTCGCACAACATGATAAGAAGGAGCACTATCCGATGTCAACCCAAACACCGTTATCCGCTGCCGCCACACCACCGGCCACGTCGCTGTCTAACAAGGCGTCTGCCAAACCAGCCTTTATTGAACCAAAATTAACTTGGATCGAACCACAGTTGGTGCAACAGGGGACGTTGACCGCGGTGGCGCAGAGCGGCGGTTTCTTTGGCTCATTCTCACCCTGAGTGATGGTACACGATAAAATTGACCAAAGCTATACAACCTACCGTCACCCTTGCGCTTGACGAGTTGACCGTGCGCCTCTCGGCACCGAACGTTACCTTCCTTGCACAAGTCGCAACGTTTTGGTATGAAAGTTTTTTTCTTGCAGAATGGCCAGGCGTGTCAGCTACTGTGCCTATATGTATTGATTTCCGATGTCTCGGCACGATACCGCCACCGCCGCCTGACGTTGCGCCCATCTATGCCGCACCTGATCTCACCGTTTGGAAGTGCGCCGCTGGTTTTTTGCTGCGCTGTGGAGAAAGCTGGCTGCGCTTGGATCTGGCTAGAAACTATGCCGAAGGCGTCTTGACGGCCGGCTTCTGGGCAACGCGCCCGCAAGATCAGCGCGATTTTTTCCTGTTGACGCTGCTCATGTTTGGCCACCGCCACGGCTACTATGGGTTGCACGCCAATGGACTGCATGACGGTCGCCGATCATATCTGCTGGTCGGCCCCTCGGGCAGCGGCAAGTCAACCCTGGCGGTGCGGTTGATGGAGCAAGGGTGGGCCCATGCCGGCGATGATGTGGTGCTGTTACATGCTGACGAACACAAGGCGGATGGGGTAAAAGTGTTCGCCCTTCGTCGCGACTTTGCCCTTTCGGCCAAAACGGTTGCCCATTGCGCCGCGCTGGCCGCGAGTACAAAGGCAGTTGCCGCAGCCACTGCCCAGGGTGAAAAGGCGATCTTTGCTGCTGCGCACTTTGGCCCATCACCGTATTGCTTACAGCTTGCGCCGGATCGCCTGCTCTTTGCGACCATTGTCGATCAAGCCGCGAGCCGGCTGGCACCCTTAGCTCAGACACAAGCCCTGGTCCACTTGGCGCAACAGAGCGCTGGCCTGCTGAGTGATCGTACGGTCGCCCCAGCCCAAATGCAGCTGTTGGCCAAGCTATGTGGGCAGGCGCAGGCGTATCAATTGTGGCTGGGCCGCGATGTTTTGACCGCTCCCGCCCAGGTCGCCGCGCTGCTCCAAGCCCTGCCGTGAATGCTTTCGGCTAATGCGACGGGCAACTTAGTCTTGTTTCGTGTGTCTTCGTGTGTCTTCGTGGATCCCAACTTTTATGGGCAAAAAGCTCGTTGTTGAGTTAACCAATCGCTGTAACCTGCATTGTCAACACTGTTTTAGTGGCCGCCACGGTGGTCATGACGATCTGCCATTGGCCGTCCTGCAACAGTTGCTGGACGAAGCGTACCACTATGGCTTTGACGAAGTAAGTTTTACTGGCGGCGATCCCACGGTCTACCCCCACTTGGCCGAGGCGCTGGCGCGTACGACCGCCGCCGGCTATCACTTTGCACTCAATACAAACGGCTGGAACTTTGCCCAGATCTATCCGATCTTGCTACCCTACCTGGCCCAGTTGACCATCATCACCTTTAGCCTGGATGGGGCCACCGCCACGACCCATGAGCGGTTGCGCGGTCATGGGTCGTGGCGCCATGTGATGCAGGCTATGAGCATTTGTATGGCCAAGAGCATTCCGTTTTCGATCAACATGGTGCTCACCACACACAACCAGCACGAAATCGCGGCAATGATCGCCCTGGCCGCACGCTTAGGTGCCCGTGGTCTGCGCTTTGGTCACCTGCTGCCGACGCCAGCGACCACCGCAGTGGGGCTTGATTTAAGCCCTGCCCAACGCCACGCCGCCGAGGCCGCGGTGCGCACCGCCGCTCCAACCGCCCTGCTCCCGGTTGTCATGGCCCCTGGCTACCACACAACCGAACTTTTTCCCTGTGATCCCCTGCAAGGACACGAGGTGAATGTCAACTGTCATGGGGAGATGACCCTTTGTTGTCACCTTTCTGGGCATGGCGATGGGGTTGGGCAGGGGGATGTAGTCGGTAAGTTGGCTGAGCTTGGTTTTGGCCTGGCCTTCAACCGGTTGGTAGCCGAACGTTATCGCTATCGCACCGCCAAACAAGCGCACGCCGCCGCCGGGACTATGACAGAAAATGACTTTTTTCCCTGTTGGTATTGTGCGCGCCACTATCACAAGGTGGATTGGTTACAAAGTGGGGCAAATCAATGGTGGCCGATCACGTTAACCGATCATAGTGGCTAATCACGGTGGCTGACATTGGCGCATAACCACGCGCCGAAAGGATTAGAACATTAATGGCAATCGATCAAGGGCTGATTAACCCCGATGTTGTCAGTACGCGGCTGGACAATGGCGACGCGGTCTTGATGCATATGGGGACCGCCAGCTACTTTAGCCTCAACCAGAGTGGTGCCCGCATCTGGCAACTGTTAGAGGCCGGCTTATCCCCGGCGGCCATTGCGACACAGTTGGTGGCAGAATATGAGGTCACACCGGCACAGGCGACCCAAAGTGTCTTAACGCTTATGCGCCAACTCACCGCGCAGGGTCTGTTACGGGTGGCCGTGCCGTGATCACCGATGCGCCGGCCGCGGTTGCCGCGGTCGCCCGGCGGCTGTGGCAACAACGCCGCACACCGGCCTGGCTACCCATGCAGGGCAATAGTATGTTACCGATCCTGCGCCCTGGCGATCAACTCTGGGTGACGCTCCCCCAAGCGACCTATCGGCTGGGCCAAATCGTGGTGATCCGCCGGGATGGGCAGTTGGTGGTTCACCGCCTCATCGCCCGCTGCCGGGTGGCGGGGCAACCGGGTTGGATCACCCAGGGCGATAATTGCTACATAGCGGACGAGCCAGTCGTCACCGCCGCGCTTGAGGGGCAGGTGATTGCCTTGCGCCGGGCGGCGCGCTGCTATCAATTGACCAGCTTGCGCTGGCAACTGGGTGGCCGGCTGGTGGCCGTGAGCACGGCCCGTGGTTGGGGGCAAGGGCGCCGTCGGCTGTTGCGGTTGCTGGCCGCAACTCTGGGTAACTCGCAATGACGCGCCGTACACAATCAACCATCTACCCCCCGGAAGTGACCTTGCTGTTGGCCTGTACGCGCCGCGGTTTGAACGCACACCACATTGACCAGGTCCGTTCATTAAGTCGCGTACCACAATTGGATTGGGTGCGGTTGGCGGCGCTGGCGCAGACACAGGGCATCGCCCCCCTGCTTTGGACTAACTTGCAACGAGTAGGGCTTGATCAGGTCGCATTGCCGACTGTGATTGCCCAACAGTTGCAACAGGCAACCTACCAAAATATCGCGGTCAAAACCGGGATTATCGCTAAAGTCGCTGCGCTGATTGCCTTCTGCCAGGCACGGGATATTGCCGTAATGGCGATCAAAGGATTGGCGCTTGATTTGCTGGTCTATGAGCAACCCTGGTATACAGTTAGCGATGTTGATCTGATTCTCCGCACACAAGGGGGTCCGCTGACACCGCAGGTGATCGCCGAAGTGAATCGTTTCTTCTGGCCACTGCCCGGGTTTGAATACGAATGGGAAACCCATCATGATGTGACCATGAATGGCGTCTTGGCGGTGGATTTTGCGGTGATCTGGCGATGTGCCGCGCCGATCACTGTACGCGGCCAACCGCTTTGGGTGATGGATCCTGTACACATGCTGCTCACGGCCTGTATCAACAGCGGGCGTAAGCGCTTTTTTCGTCTCAAGCAGCTATTGGCGATTGCCAGCTTGTTGGAACATTATCCCACCCTAGCTGGCCAGCAAGTTGCCGCACAGGCCCGCGCCTATGGTTGTACAAAGATCGTCTACGCTGCGCTGCGGGCCACCCAAGCGACCATTGGCTGCCCCATGCCGGTGGGATTGCTTGCGCAACTTGCACTACACCCATTGCGCACCCAACTCATCGACGGGCTCATTGCCCACACCATCGCCAACCGTCCCTGGTATTGCCGCCCTACGCACCCGCCCCAGCGCCGTTCACTCGACACTTCCCTGCTCCTCCCCTACGCCACCTATGAACCACGTCAACTGCTGCGTAAGCTGGGCAACGTGATGCGTAAAACGTGAGTGGCACCCATTACGTTTCACGTTTCACGTTTCACGTTTTACGCTGGTGGCAAGCGTTCGCCGATTAACATTAAGCGCTCGTTGCCACGCCGGGTAAAGATCACGACGCCGGCCTTGCCACCGGCGACCAGTTGCAGGCGCGGGCGCAACTCTTCGGGGGCCAGGGGGAAGCCCCGTTTTTTCAGCTCTACTTGCCCAATGCCCCGCGCTTGCAACCGGGCATTCAACAATTTAAGGCTGAAGGGATGGACTTCATCAATCTGAAAACTCTGGACCAAAGGATGCGTTTGCCGCTGTGTACTGACCAAGTACGCGATCTGATCATCAAAGAGATGTGCCCCCAACTGGGTACAGAGCGCCCCGAAGCCGTGCGCCCGAATGACAGCCCCATCCGGCTCGTGCAGATAGCCCGGCACCGGCAGTGCGCCTAGGGGTGGTGCTTGCGTGTCCATTGCAACGGTTAACCAACCCCCGGCGGTATGAACGCTAGCCCAGCGCGCTCCTTGGGCCAGTGGGCCAAACCAGAGCACCCCTTCCTTGCAGATCCCTTCGTGGCTAATAAATTCCACTCCACAGGCGGGCGGTAGCTCCTCATCCGCTACCCCTGGCATGACCTTGACCCCCACCGCGCCAATCTTTTGCTGCAAGGCTAGCCACGCGCTCAACGGCGGCTGCAACTGGTGGAGGTGAAAGAGCCGCTGGTTTCCTGCCCGGCGGGCCGGATCGGCAAAGGCAGCGGCGGCTGGGGGCAGCGTGCCCCTTGCCAGCAATTGGGTCCAATCGGCTGCAATCAACTGGACCCGGTCGGTCAGGCCAAGGGCCGCGACATTGGCGGCGGCCAAACGCAGGCGGATGGGATCCAAGTCAATCGCCACCACCGACCGCCGTTGTGCCAGCGCCAGCAGATCGCCACCAACGCCACAGCCCAGATCAAGAATCGGGCCAGGCGGTGCATGCTGATCGATCCAGGCGGCCCGGTGTTGGGCAATCGGCCAGGCGGTGGCCTGCTCTAGTGCCTCGGCGGTAAAAAAAAGTTGCTCGGCCTGGGGAAATTTGGTGGCCGCGCGTTGGCGTAGCCGGGCCAGGGCCAACAGGGCACCAGCTTCAGCGGCACGCCACGTACGGCGCAGCTCGGTTAACAGCGCCAGGCTCTGCTGTTCATGCAGATCGCGCGACTGCAACTGCTCAAGTGCCGCCCGCCCAGCCGCCGACAAGAGAAAATCTACCGTCTCCGCCCCAATTGCCTCACGCGCTACGCTACTCCTCACCCTACCCCCACCAACTAACTTATAGACAACGTAGATTAACATGGCACAATCGTGTACTGCGCATCCCCTGATGCGCAGCCCGCTTGGTGCCAACTCTATTTGTCGTATCTATTAGGACTTACGCAGCGCTCTCTGGCTTCGACACGCTCAGCCGCCGAGCGCTGCGTAAGTCCTATAACCAACCAACTAACCAACCCTTGCAGTATACTGGCCGCAGCGCCCCAAGCCAAATACCAACTGATGGCCAGCCGTCATCCAGTAAGCCGTGTTGCTAATTGTGCGCATACGGTCTTGACGGATCAGCCCGTGCGAAGTAAGATACATCACAGATCAACTGTTTAGGCAAACGGTGCATATGCAGCGATAGCAGCAAAGCGATAAAGGGAGGGAGTTATGAGTCTTCAACAGGAATCGGTGGGCATGATGAAAGCGTCCGAGCGCGCGGAAGCCGCCCCGGAAATCGAATATAAAATGGTAACGCAGGATTCGTTATCCATGTTCCTGGCCGCGATTGGTGGTGCCGTACTGGGTATGCTCTTAACCTTGCTCGTCTTGGCATTGGTCAACGGCGGCACCCTGAGCTTCTCTGGCCAGCGCATGGATCGGTTGGAAGAGTTTGTTACCCGGATTAATCAAAATGTTGATGCTGTTAGCAATAATATTGACACGGTCAGCCAACAGGCCGCAACAGTCCAGCAACAATTGGGGGCCGTCGAAACCGCCCTGCGCAGCGAGCTGGAAAATCAAGGGACCAATCTCGCCACC
This sequence comes from Caldilineaceae bacterium, assembly GCA_022842065.1. The sequence continues at coordinate 5,539 of JALHQH010000027.1, read as the reverse complement.
ATCAATGAGGCCGTCTCGACCCTGGAAGTCACCCGCCAGCAATTTAGCCTCTTTATGCAAGCCCTTGATGGTGCCCTGGGCGACATGCGGGCGATGAACCCCACCGCCGAAAATACGACACCGGATGCGGTGCCCGCCGACGCGGAAACGCCGGCAGAAACAGCCCCTGCCACCACGACTCCTTAAGCGGGTGGGCCGGAGATGCAAACAAAAACCAGGTGCTTGCGAGCACCTGGTTTTTTTGTTATGCTCTATCAGTAAGTTTTTGTCATAAACGTAACTACTAACCCCACCCCTGCTAAGGGCGGGAACAGTTGACCCCGAGACAGGTCCTCCCCCAACCTGGGGGAGGTTAGGAGGGGGTGGTTTGGTAGTTACAGCTGGCAGCGCACGTCCAATTGAATCGATAGACAGCCGGAAAATAACCGCAACTTAATCACCAAAGCTGGAGCAGACCATGCCAACCCATCATTTTTCACCGACGCACTATTACACGACCATTGGTTCCCACCCGCCGGTATTACATATCGCGCCGGGTGACACCGTCGTGACCACCACGGTTGACGCCCGCGGGCAGGATGCAAGTGGCCAATCCGTCACGCCCCCTGGCAATCCCATGACTGGCCCTTTTTATGTGGAAGGGGCGGAGCCGGGCGACACCTTGGTCGTTCACCTGGAACAGTTAACCCCCAATCGACCTTATGGCTGGACCCGGCGCATGGTCGCGCCCAATGTGGTCGATCCCGACTATATCCCCCACTTGCCCTGGCCGGCCGCCGGCGATCCGGGGTTGGCCAATTGGCAGGTAGATCTGACGCAGGGCACGGTCACCCTGGTGGAGCCGCAGACGGCCTTGGGTGCCCTGGCGTTGCCACTGAACCCGATGGTTGGCTGCTTTGGCGTCGCCCCTGCCGGTGGCCAAGCGATCTCCACAGCGACCTCGGCCCAACATGGGGGCAACATGGATTACAACGGCTTTGTCGCCGGGACGACGGTTTACTTTCCAGTCTTTACCCCCGGTGCCCTCTTTCACCTGGGCGATGGCCATGCCATCCAAGGTGATGGCGAAATTGTGGGCACCGGCGTCGAGATCTCGTTTGATGTCCAATTCCGGGTGGAGGTACGCAAAGGCTGGCGCACCTTCTGGCCGCGCGGGGAAAACGCCACGCATATCTACACCGTTGGCAATGCACGGCCCCTGGACCAATGTGTCCAACATGCTACCACCGAGATGATCCGTTGGCTCCAAAGTGACTACGGTTTGACCGGTGAAGCGGCCCATCTGTTATTGGGGCAGGTGGTGCAATATGAACTAGGCAATATCTTTGATCCCGCCTTTACCATGGTTTGCAAAGTGGCGAAACGTTGGCTGCCCTAAGCAAGTAGCCGGTTGGCATCTCCCGTAGGCTTCCAGCGGATGCCTACGGGATAAAACGCGCCGCGTCCCACACAAGCCGAGCGCCGCGCGTCAAGGTCGGCTTCAGCGTGCAATCCCATCGGCGGCACGCGTCGCCATAAACAGGTCGGCATGGTTGAGGTTGACCAGATCCACCTCCCAAGCCAAAATCGAGCGAAAGGCCGCCGCCTCCTTTTGCTGGTGATAGAGCATCACCTTGATGCCCCGTTCTCGACAGGCTGCCAGCAGGTCATGGCTCATCTGGGGCAGCCCCACCTCGACAATATCGGCCTTGAATTCCGCATGAACGCGTGCGACATCGGCAACCGTCGCCACGTTGAGCTTGAGCGCCAGGGTGGGGTCGAGTGCCCGCAACTGCTGCGCCCAGACGTTACTACCACTCCAGAAAAAGCACTCGCGCTCAAAGCCGGTGGCATAGACCAGCTCGATCAACTGCTGTGGATCAGCCGCCTTGACATCAAAGTAGACCTTGGCTTTGCCCTTGAGCCAGCGCAAAAAGGGCTCCAGGCGCGGGATCCGCTCGGTGTGATAACGTGGGTGGAACCAACTGCCGGCGTCCAGCTGATCAAGCGCGTCCGCCGTGAACTGATGCAGATAGCCTTGCCCAGTGGTGGTCCGTTCCAGGGTGGCATCATGCAACAGGTAGAACACGCCATCCTTGCTCGTGCGCACGTCGATCTCCACATAATCTACCCCCCAGTCGACACACAGCTGCGCCGCGGCATAGGTGTTTTCCGGGGCATATTCGTTCGCACCCTTATGGCAGACAATCTCGATTGGTCTCATCGGTGGCCACCTTCAAGTTGATCCAACAGGGTCAGCAATTCCAACGGCTGGCGGATCGTGTACGCCGGCACTTGCAAGGCATTGGCCGGCACTTTGGCCCGCCTTGGTGCCCAATCCAACCAGACGCTAATGATCCCCAAGGCATTCGCCCCGCAGATATCGCGTTCCAAATTGTTGCCCACCATGACGACGCGCCCATAGTCCGCCGGGGCGATGGCCAGTTGGCGCAGCGCATGGTGAAACATCGCTGCATCCGGCTTCTCGACGCCCACCGCGCCGGAGATCGCAAAGACATCAAAGTAGTCGTAGAGCTTGTGTTGGATCAGGATATTTTGAAAGCTGCCAACGGGGCCATCGGCCACCAACGCCAGGGGATAGCCACGTGCCTTGATGGCCGCGACCAGTGCGGCCGCGCCAGGAATTAATTCGGCGCGCTCGACCACACCGGCGGCATCTTTTACTTCTGTCCCTTCATCAACCAGGGTATCACCACTATCAAGGCAGATGGCCAATAATTGCTGGGTCACAGGTAGAACTTTCTAGCTTAGATTTTGACTATCGTATGTTTTGGTCTTTCGAGAGCTTCGTAACAGTCTGAAGCCGTTGCCGTCAGCTAAAATATTAGGCAGCGCTTTACGCCTGCTACACAATCAGGTGGGGCGCGTCGCAAGGAGCATAAACATGGCGAAACAAAAAGGGATTGAAGCCTTTCTGGCTGACGTGACGCGGCGGGTAGACCATTTACAGCAACAAGGACGGAGTACGGATGACTTTATCCGCGAGATCAGCGATCACTACGCCTTTATTCGGCTGCACGATCTTCGCCGCCCCCTCCAATTTTTACGGCAACTGGCGAGTGAACCACCGCTCAGATTCGGCACGGCCGGCTTTCGCCGCGAACTGGTCGATGACAAAAATCCGGCGCGCCATTATACGGCCTTTGTTTTTGTTGGTTACTGGCTGCCGTTATTCTTTGCCATTCCGGTATTGTGGGCGTGGGAAGTGCTAGGCTTTGTGCGCTATCGCGGCCATTGGAGCCAACCAGATATCCGCAACGGTTACATCGGGCTACATCATGGCCGCCAGGTGCGCCGGTACGGAGCCGCTATTCTACCCGAGTTGATCGCGCGCGATTTGAAACGTGCTGCGTGAAACGTGAAACGTGAAATGTGATGGGTGAACACAAGGATCACGCAGCACGTTTTACGTTTTACGTTTTACGTTTTACGTTTTACGTTTCACGTTTCACCTTAACCCATCGTCCAGACGTTGAGCGGTTCGATCTTGTAGATTACACGCACTTCGCCTGGATTTTTGGGGTAATCATTCCCCGTATATTTGTGGGAGAGCTTGTTAATGTGATCATAGCCCCCGGCTTCGGTGATCTCCACAATTTTGCCTTGGACCCCGACATAGCGGTAACCATTATCGGGATCTTGGACGCTTAGGGCTACTTCCGGGCGTGCGCGCAGGTTGCGGTCCTTTTTGCGCCCCTTGGCACTGTTGATCAACACATGTTCGCCATCATACTCGACCCAAACGGGGGTGACTTGGGGCTGACCATCGGCATCCACGGTGGCGACATGGGCAAAGGCACGTTTCTCAAGAATATCACGGTGGGTAGTGGGAATCTGGGCCATTGGTTACTCCTCTTGGTTTGCAGGGAATTGGGTTGGACTGCTAGGAAATACTAGTGTTGTGTGATGCCAATGATTATCGCACAAAAGTGGTGCCGGCGGTGTATGCCATCCTGCATTTTGGGCAAGGAAGTGGCCTGTGTACCGTACGGATATCTGCCACTCTGCTAAATTTTTGTCTGCCTGCGCAGTTAATGGTATTGTGCTCTAGTCAGAAATTCATATGCAAGCAGCGCTTACAGCAGGAAACCGGAGACCATGAAGCTATTCCTCATTCGGCACGCACAGTCTGCCAACAACTCGCTCGCCGAAACCACTGAAATGAACAATTATCTGGCGCAACGCCAGCCGGAACCCCCGATCACCGCCAGCGGCGAACGCCAGGCCGAACTGGTGGCACGCCATCTTCAGCAGGAGCAGTATCCGGATCTACACCAGGATCGGCACGATGACGAGCAGGCCAAAGGGTATGGCATTACCCATCTCTATTGTAGCCCCATGTTGCGCACGTTGCAGACAGCCCGCCCCATCAGCCAGGCGCTGCGGCTACGCCCGGAAATCTGGATCGACATTCATGAACATGGCGGCATCTTTCGGGGTAACCCACACCTGGACGACTGTGAAGGATTGCCTGGGCTGACCCGCAGCGAGATTGCCGCCCAATATCCCGACTATGTTCTGGTCGAAGGCATTACCGAACAGGGGTGGTGGGTTGGCGACTACGAAGAGATGGAAGGCTGCTACGCGCGTGCAACCAAAGTGGCGGCTACCCTGCGCGCCTGGGCACCTACACGCGAAGGTGATCGCATTGCCCTGGTTTCCCACGGCACCTTTCTCGATGCCCTGCTCAAGGCGCTGCTGGGGCAAGATTTCGCTAGCCAGCTTTATTACACACACTATAACACCGCCATCAGCCGGATCGATTTCACCCCCAAAGGTTTCTTGCTGTTGCGTTATCTCAACCGTACTGAACATCTATCACCCGACTTGATTACCCGCTAATCGCTAGATTAACCGTTGTTGATGCTGTACGCCCTGCGCGCAGACAGGGCGGCGGTCGTCCCCGGTCGGTCGGCGCTCATCAGTTGTCATTCACCACCCATCACCCAGAAAGGATCTACCTATGCGTCAAGCAATCGTGAGCGAGCATGCCCCGCGGCCCCGCGGCCCCTATTCGCCGGCCATGGTTGCCAGCGGACCGACGGTTTATGTCTCGGCCCAAGGCCCTATTGATCCGGCCACTGATCAGGTGCGCACGGGGCCATTTGCCGAACAAGCGGAACAGGTCTTCCAAAATGTGGGTGCGCTGCTGGCGGCCGCGGGCACCGACTGGGCCCATGCGGTCAAAGTAACCATTTACCTGGCCGATTTTGCCGATTTTGCCCAGATGAATGAGATCTACCTGCGTTATGTCAGTGCGCCCTATCCGGCCCGTTCCACCGTTCAATCCAAGATCGGGCAGAACGCCATTGCTGTTGATTGTATTGCCGTCCTACCGGAAGGTGCCTAACCCTTGCACCGCGGCGAAGAGCAACGTTCCACCGAACAGCAACCATCAGCCAGTGGTGGGGCCGGGACACGCGCGGCCCCACAGCCGGCCGCCATGTTCGAAGCCCAGCGTCAGCGCATCGTCGAAGCGGCCGTCGCCACTGCCGCGCCGGCCCCAGCGGCCGAACAGGTTCCACTCGCGGCCGATGCG
>JALHQH010000026.1 GCA_022842065.1 Caldilineaceae bacterium | reverse complement strand
TCCCGATTTCGTTGACCCGCTTTTAATTACTCAGCTGCTTGACGCCATGCCCCCGCTCGGTGCCATTCACTCTGAACCAGCTTTCAACACCATTCCCTGACTTGGCGAAGGGATTGATGCAAAGATCTGATTTTTGTATACCGGATGATTGATTAAATATTCATCATTCACCCGCTGGCCAGGCTCAGCGCGTGCCAGGTAAGTAATAAAGGCAACCAGACTTGTTCGGCCGCCGTCAAGGGCTGGGTGGCGGTATAACTCTCCAAAAATGTCTGCTGCACTATCGCGGGAACTGGTCCCCAATTGTGATAACGCGTGCCGAGATAGACAGCCGCCCAGGCCAGATCGTTGACTCGATAGCCCCAGCGCGCTTCTTCCCAATCCAACACCGCGCCAAGTTTCTCCCCCTGCCAGAGTAGATTGGCGGCGCGGTAGTCGCCATGCACAAGCTGGGTCGCCGGCGAGTCGGCGTCGAGCTGCTGGGCGCGTTGCCGCAAAGTGTTAATGTCGGCAACCAGCGCTGAGGCCTTGTGTTTAGCCAGCTTTTGGGTCGCCCAGGTTTCAATCCGTGTTGGTAAGGTTGGCAGCGGGTCGTGTGACGCAAAGGCGCTAGCGCGTGGATAGGCGGCCAGCGCTTGATGAAGCTGGGCCAGCATGATACCGGCCGCGTCTGCTTGGGCAAGCTGGGTTGGATCGAGCAGTTCACCTGCAATCACCCGCTGCAACCCGATGGAAAACTGATCGCAGATCACCTGCACGGCACCGGTCGAGGCGGGCAGCGGCACCGAGACCGGCAGTGACTGTTGATCCAGCCAGACCACCAATTCCGCCGCATTTAACAACCGTTGATGGGCCGGCAGAAAGACACAACACTTGGCCAAGAGGGGTCCCTCTGCAGTCGTCAACCAGGCGAGCAGATTGTAGGAACTCATCACCAAGCGCGCAACCGAGGTAACCCGAATGCCGTAATTGTCCTCGACCATAACAATCAGCCAATCGGCGGCGGCCACGGATGAGGCAAAATGAAAGCGTTGGGTTAAGACCACCGCTGGATCGGCACTTTCCCACAACATGGTCGGCTGCAAGAGTGGCGTCATGCTGGTAACTCACTTTCGATGGCAGCCCAGCCTTGGCCGCTGCGCACCGTGTCAATCACCTGTTGTTGGATCCAACCGTCGCGAAAAGTCGGATAGCCATTATAGCCTTCCCCGCGGATGTCGGCGACAAAATCGCGCGCCAGTTGATCCCAGTTGCGCTGTGAATGATCAGGCTCTGGCGGCAGTTCATCGTGGATATGTTGCGGAATGGCCATTTCTTCCCAACTGTCGCCGGTACGCAGATAGACCGCGCCCTGGGTATAGGCTCCTTCGATGTGCAGCACCCCTTTTTCACCATAAACCGCCACATAGTCACTGTTTTTAGCAAAGTTGAGCGCCGAGTGACGGAAGGTCGCGGAGACTGCGCCATCCACCCCCTGGGCAGGATCACCCAAACGGACCAACACCGTATAAGACCAGTCGCTATCAACCGTGGCCCATTCAGCTTGGGCGGCTTCCTCGGCACTTAGCACCGTCTTAAAATAGTCGCGAAAATCGTGGACCTTCGCCCCGACCGGCACCTGTTTGAGATCATTGCGCGTCTCCCCCATCGCCGCCAGGATCTCACCGCCGACGATGTTCTGCACAATCGCCAGCTTGTGGGTAAAGTTGTTATTGAGCCGCCCGCCGCCGGTCTCCAGCCGATGCGGCCAGCCAAAAGGCATCAGCCGCGGCCAGTTGTAATGGGAGACACACTCGACTTCATAGATCGGACCAAGTACCCCTTCGGCAACCAGCTCTTTGGCAAACAGAGTTTGCGGCTGGTAACGATAACTGGCCGCGTAGGCCGTTTTTCCCCCATGCTGCTGGGCAAGTTGATAAAGTTGGCGCGCCTCCGGCGCGGTCAAGGCCAGCGGCTTGTCACAAAAAACGTGGCAACCCGCGGCCAAGGCCACACTCGCCATCTCCAGATGGGTACCGCCTGGCGTACCGACCGCGACAATCTCGGGCCGAAGTTCGGCCAGCAGGGCGCGCCAATCGGTGCCGGCGTGGGGAATATTAAGCCGTTGCGCGCTGGCTTCACAACTCGCCAACGTGCGGCTGGCCATACCAATAATATCAACACCGGCGCGACGCAGGGCGAGGGTGTGCCCTTCGCCAGCATAGCCGGCACCGAGGATCAGGGCGCGGAGGGGTTGGGACATTGGATAGATTCCTTTTAGTTGACTCGTAAAGTGGCCGGCATATAGATGTTCAGTCTTATTAAGATTCGACCGCTACATTATTGGTCTATCCAGAAATAAGGTAGACGAGTTTTACCTCTTCCCAACCTCCCCCGAATACAGGGGAGGAGTGTCTAGATCCTCCCCTGTATTCGGGGGAGGTTGGGAAGGGGCAGGTTCTCCATCACCCCAAAACTCGTCTATCTTATTCTTGGACAGACCCTTAGGAATGAGGATTAAATAAGACCAAAAAGTTTCCGGTCGCATACCATCACAAGTGGTGGGTTTAATCTAATCCTCGTTCCTATACTGAAGTCAAGTTGAGAACCGGCGTTTTGCTGGCTAACGGGATCGCGTGCGTCGCACTGACCGCCAACTGTTTCCAGTCCGCTAGATTCTTTGGTCAGTGCGACGCACGCTGACCGAAACTAGGGGTTTCATTCTGATTTGAGTATAAGTGTCAAAATCGGCAGTCAAATTCAAATCAGAAGGAGGTCACGTTCCGGGAAGGGGTCACGAGATAGTTGGTTGAGCAGGATCTTTGCTGACCCCTTTCCCAGAAGGCGCTGTCGTCAATTTAGCGTCTTTCGGTTGGCTTGCTTCTAATGGTTCCCATTGCCTATTCAACCACGCCATTGCCTGTCCAAACTGTTCGTCATCGCTTAACACGCCGCGCAGCGCCAAAAACTCATCCAGTGGCGACAAGTTCATCATAAATTTTCCCTTACGCCAACCACTGTTCCAACGCGGCCTGATCAAACGGCGCGGTCAGATCCAATTCCAGCGGTGTGACCGAGACCACATGATCAAGCACTACGGCGCGCACGTCGCAGTCGGGGGCCAGGGTGGCGGGGTCGGCGCGGTGTTCGAAGCCGAGGGGGGCGGCGTCGCTCAGGGACTGGCGCACTTGGGGGACGGGGTAGAAGTAGCGTTGGCGGCTCAGTCGCGTCCAGCGCAGCTCGGTGTTGACCGTGGCATGGCTGGGTACATCCAGTTTGAGCAGATCAGCGCCGGCAGGCAGCCCATTAAAGAGCAGGGCCCTCGCCAGCCGTTCGACAAAGTAGGCGGCGACGAGAAAGTCGAGGTCGAGGTCGGCGTCGTGGTTGAAGTAATAAGCCGGATCGGTCTGCAAAGAGACGGCAATGGCGGGAATCCCAAACGAGGCGGCTTCCAACGCGGCGCCAACGGTGCCGGAAGTGGTAATGCCTTCGCCGATATTCTCGCCATAGTTGATGCCGGAGATAGCGAGGGCGATGGGGCGTGGGGCTAATTCCACCACAGCATGTTCCACCACCTGCGCTGGGGTCCCTTCGATTGCGTAGGCGGTGAGCGGTTGGCCACGGATTTGCAAGGTCTGGGTGAGAATGCGCCCACTGCTGCCAGGCGGCTTGGCGCGGCCAACGGCGGATTGTTGCAGTGCCGGAGCCACAATCAAGAGTTCGCCTAAATCCGCACAGGCTTCCGCAGCGGCGATTAGCCCTTTGGAACGAATGCCGTCATCGTTGGTAATGAGAATGAGTGGTTTGGTCATTGGTCGCGTGGTCTCGTGGTCGTGGTGTTGTGGTGTCGGTTGGTCGTAACGTGTAGTGAGCATCCCCAGATGCGAACGGGGGGGACAGCGAATTGGGCTGCGCATCGGGGGATGCGCAGTACACGGCGATCTTTAGTCGTAATGTGTAGTGAGCATCCCCAGATGCGAACGGGCGCAACGCAGGACGGGCTGCGCATCGGGGGATGCGCAGTACACGGGCGTCAGGTGTCGCTAAACCGTCGTCATTGCTTCCCCAGCATAGGCGCGCAGGCAGGCGAGGCCATTGCGCAAACGGGCCAGGGTCTCTTCGCGGCCGACGGCGACCATGCTTTCAAAGAGGGGCGGGGCCACAGTTTTGCCGGTCAACGCGACCCGGAAAGGGGTGAGGAAAGGGCCGATCTTGAGTTGCGATACTTCGGCCTTGATGCGGAAAGCGTCCTCTAGTCCCTTGATAGTAAAGGGCTGCAGGTCTGCAATCAACTGAATCCCTTCCTCCAATACCAACACAGTTTCGGCCACACTCATGCGGCGGCCAATAAAAGCCGCCGGGTCGGGGTATTCAATTTCATCTGCCGCTTTGAAGGCCCAATCGACAAAGGGGGCGGCGTCGGTCAAGAGTTTTAGCCGCTCTTGTACATGAGGCACCAACTCGGAAAGGGTCTCGCTGCGGGCCAACTCTTCCGCGGCAATGCCCAGATCGCGCGCCAGGAAAGGGACGAGCAGTTGGTGCAATTCCACCGGCGGCAGATTACGAATGTAGAGGCCGTTGAGCCATTCCAGCTTCTCATAGGGCAGGGCCGCGGGCTTGGGGTTGATCGTCGAGATATCGCTAAAGCGTTCGATTACCTCGGCCCGCGTAAAGACCTCCCGTTCCGGGTCAAAGTTCCAGCCGACGTTGGTCAGGAAATTGAACATGGCATCGGCCAGATAACCCGCCTCGACAAATTCGTGGACCAGCGCCAGATACTCTTTGCCGTCGACGATCTTTTTGCGTTTGCTCATCTTGCCCTTGCCGCTGGGATCGAGGATGACGGGCAGGTGGGCAAGCACGGGCATCTGCCAGCCAAAGGCCGCATAGAGCTGCATGTGCAGCGGTGCGGAAGAGATCCACTCGTCGGCGCGCAGGATGTGGGTAATCTGCATCAGGTGATCATCCACCACATTGGCCAGGTGATAGGTGGGCATGCCGTCACTCTTAAGCAGGACCGGGTCAAGAATCGAGCTGCTCTCGATCTCAATGTCGCCGCGGATCAGGTCGTGGACACGCGTGATGCCTTCAAGCGGCGCAGCAAAGCGGACCACCGAAGTGCGGCCCTCCGCTTCAAAGGCAGCGCGCTGTGCGGCGGTCAACCCGCGGTGGCGACGGTCGTAGCCCTGTTGCAGGCCCTTGGCGCGCTGCTCATCGCGCATGGCGTCTAGCTCGGCACTGGTGACATAACAGCGGTAGGCATGGCCACTGGCGATCAACTGGTCCACGTACCCGTGGTAGAGTTCCTTGCGTTCGCTCTGCACATAGGGGCCATAAGGGCCACCAACATCGGGCCCTTCATCCCATTCCAACCCCAGCCAGCGCAGCCCGGTCATAATTGCGTTCAGGCTTTCGGGGTCGTAGCGGCTCTGGTCGGTATCTTCAATGCGCAGGATGAATTGGCCGCCGGTGTGGCGGGCATAGAGCCAGTTAAAGAGCGCCGTGCGTAGCCCGCCCAGGTGTAAAAAGCCGGTGGGGCTGGGGGCAAAACGAACGCGGGCGGGTTGGGTAGTGCTTACCATAGTAATGATCCTAACCGCAGTTACAATAGGTGAATGAACAGTTTTCCGCAGTCTCTACGCTTGAGAAAAAGCGGAACTATGATTATAGCACAAGTCAGGCAAAGATCACGAAGCGAAGATAGGCATAGGATTGACGGCAAGGTAAGAGGAATACTGGGCCGTGATGTGCTCAACCAACTTGTGGTAACCTAAAAGGGGTTAGCGCCAATCACACTGAGCACGAATTAAGATTTGTTCACCCAATCCAACCCCGCACCGCCATCGTCAACCTACCAAACTCTGCGCTCCCCATCAGGGCTAACGGCCGCGGCCGTGGCAAATCAATCGCCACATCGGCCACAATCCGCCCTGGGCGTTCACTCATCACCAACACCCGATCCGCCAGAAAAACTGCTTCGGCAATACTGTGGGTGACCATGAGCACAGTCATACGATGTTCTTCATAGAGACGCAGCAACTCGAGGTTGAGCCGTTCACGAGTCAAGGCATCGAGCGCGCCAAAGGGTTCATCCATCAGCAGCAAGCGCGGGCGTTGCAACAGGGTGCGTGCCAACACCACCCGCTGCCGCATACCACCGGAAAGTTGGTGGGGATGGCTGTGGGCAAAACTCTGCAACCCGACCAAACCCAACAATTCATGGGCACGCTGCCGCGCCGTTTCATCCACACGCCCTTGTTGCACTTCAAGGGGCAGCAGCACATTCTCCAGCACCGTGCGCCAGGGCATGAGGTTGGCACCCTGGAAGACAAAACCAATCGCGGGATGGGGTTCAGTCACCCGCAGCCCCTCCAACTGTACCGTGCCACTATCCGCGCCGACCAAGCCGCCGATAATGCGCAGCAGCGTACTTTTACCGCTGCCGCTCGGCCCCAGCAAGCAGACAAATTCGCCCGCCGTCACCTGTAGGCTGACGGCCTGGAGGGCATGCAGGCGGGTATCATGCGCCTGAAAATGTTTAGTTACGTTCTCAACAACAAGCATGAAGCTGGCTTTCAGATCAGCACACCACTTGCGCAAATGGGTTCTGAAAAATCCCATTCGCGCAAGTGCGCACCGCATTAACCATTAATAATCAATTGTTTTCCATTAATTATTATCAACAAAATCATTCGTAAACAACTCTGCCGCCGGCACCAGCGTATCGACCAAGCCAATCTCTTGCATAAATTCGGCGGCAGTCTGCCACTCGGCCAGCGTGGTCGCGCCAGGCTGTTGATCGGGTTGAGGGGTCCAATCGGCCAGCACGGCGTCGAAGACGGCACGGTTGACCGCTTCATTCTCGCCGCCAGCTTCGGGTACGGTTGCCAACGCAATGGCAAAGGCGTCGTCGGGATTGTCGAGAGTGTACTGGATCGCCTGCAAGGTTGCGCGTACCATCTTGCCGACCAATTCGGGATTGTTGGTCAGCGTCTCCTCATTGGTTACCAGCCCATTGGCGGGGATACGCAGATAATCGTCCAACCCGATCTGGGTCGTTTCAATGCCCTCCTGGGCAAGCACCACCGGCCCGTTGACACTGTAATCAACCGCGGCATCAACCGTATCTTCGCGCACGGCCGCGGCCTGGGTAAAGCCAATGCTCGCCAAGGTGACATCGGCTTCGGTCAGGCCCGCCGCCGCCAGGATCCCACGAAAGGCGACGTAGGAAGCGCCAAAGGGGCCGGGAATGCCAATGGTTTTGCCGGCTAGATCGGCGGGTTGGGCAATCTGTGCTTCGGCCTTGGCAAAGATCGCCACGGGAAAGCGCGTATACCAGTTCATCACATAGCGGACGGGCAAGCCTTGCGCCCGCCCGAGCACCACCTGATCGCCGCTACCGACCATAAATTGAAATTCATTGACGCCGACCAGTTTCAGGTAATCGTTCTCGAAGCCGTAATCCAGGCTGACAGCCAGCCCTTCGGCGGCATAAAAACCCTTTTCGATGCCGACATAATAAGGGGTGAATTGCACATTGGGGATGTAGCCAACGCCAAGCTTGACGGGGATCAACGCCGCGGCGTCAGCTTGCGGAGCCGGTGCAGATGGTGACTGTACCGGGATACAAGCACTCGCTAGCGCGCAGAGCACAACGATGACCAACCCACGAAACCAAATTAATTTCTGCTGCTTCATTATCGACCAAAACACTTTCTACTAAATTGATGAGAATTTTTCACGCCAGGTAATGATGCAGGTGCGTCGCACTGTCCAGTGATAAATGAACCGTACGCGCGCCGTTTGGACAGTGCGACGCACCTGCATCACCACCCAGCATCGTTACCAAGACAGTTCACCTACTCACGCTGCCAGCGCAGATAACGCCGCTCTAGCAGCACAACACTGATGTATAGCGCCTGGGCAATGAGCACCAAGCAGAGGATTGCCACAAACATCATCGGCGTATCAAGCACCCCACGCGCCAAGTTGATCAGAAAACCAAGGCCAACATCCGCGCCGACAAATTCCCCTACCACGGCACCGACCACCGCCAGAATCACACTTAGTTTCAATCCACTAAAAAGCACGGGCAAGGCCGCCGGCACTTCGAGCAACCGGAAAACTTGCCAGCGCGAGGCGCGCAAACTACGCATCAGGTCATGCAGATCCGGATCGACATTACGGATGCCGACAATCGTGTTGATCAACATGGGAAAGAAGGTGATCAACGCGCAGACCAACACCTTGCTTGCCAATCCACTCCCCAGCCAGATCACCAGCAGCGGGGCAATCGCCACGATCGGCACGCTCTGACTAACAACGATGTAGGGCGCAACAAGTTGCTCCACGGCCCGATGTTTACCCAACAGATAACCGAGTAGACAGGCACTGGTCAGCCCCAAAGCTAAGCCAAGCGCGATCTCAATGATGGTGACCCCACTGTGGCGGGCCAAGGTCCCATCGGTGGCTAGTACCATAAATTTGCGCGCCACGACCAATGGTCCCGGCAAGATAAACGCAGGATAGGCTTGCCAGCGCACTAGCCCTTCCCAGAGGAAAAGCAGTACGGTCACCACCAGCAGTGCCCATAGTTGAGGGCGATAGCTGGTCAAACGCTGACCCCAGTTGGTGCCATGCGGCTGCAGCGGCAAACGCCAAGCTGATTGAGCAGATTCTTCGACATGCATAGAACGTTCCTTACGATAGCGAGCGCTGTTTGCAAATGGTAGTTGCATTGCGTGATAGAGCGAATATTTTCTACCGTTTTCAAAACAACCGCACGTTAGCGGCACAAAAAAGCCCGCTGTGTAGACGAATGACACAACGGGCAGGGCTCGCCAGTGGCGCGCAGGCATAGGCCATGACAGCGGTGTACCGTAGTACACCACGCCACGCGCAGGCCGCACCACAACAAAAAACCCTGAAGTCTTCATAAGGAAAACTTCAGGGCAGCTTGGCGATGGATAGCACAAAATGAACGTTCATTGGTTACGTCAAACGACGCGTAAAAACAATGGACGCTTTGTGCAACCTTCTTTTATCCGGACTATACCGTCGGCGACGGAATAGTTGCTTACGCAACGCACCGTACTCGTGCCAAGCTGAAAAGTTGGCCAGGAAAACCTGCCACCATTACAGCTTGACTCGCGGGCTGACTATGCTGTGCGATCATGGTTCAATCAGCACAGGAATAGATCACCGCCGATCGGGAATTGGGTAAACACATTACCCTCACCCTGCCCCGAAGGTCAAATCATATTTAATTGTACTCCTGAGTATAATCAAAAGTAGCTAACTGTCAAGTGATCCACTTTCCTGTCAGCAATTCTCAATTTGAAATTGCTGCTTTCCTGTGTTCCACTTTAGGGGCCACAATGTCGATGACGACCAACGGTCAAGCCGTATCAGCTGTGATCGCCCCATCAGCTAGCGCGAGCTGAGCCTTGGCCTGGTGACCAGTAAGCCCGCCGGCGTTGGCGTGGCGGTACACAATCTCGCTAACGACCCGCACCGTATGATCCATATACGTGGTGCCATCCGGCAGATAGCTATTGATATCAAGGTAACCGCCGGCACTGGTGTGGTGCATGGGGCCAATGTTGATGCACGTGATCAAGCCCTGTCGCCGCGCCCGGTTCCATTCCGAAGAAGGGAAAATTGGCCACCGCCCAGGGGCCATCCACCCTAGTTTGTGGGGCCGGTCAAACTCGCCATAGAGATGGTAGACATGGTCAGCGGCCAACAAGCCGGGATCGCTGCTAAAGATGCCGGCCAGCGAAATCACATAAATTGGCGCTTGGATCAACTCGCGTAGATAGGTCACAGCCCCCACCGCCATCTGCCCCGCGCCACTATAGCCAATGATAAAGACGGGCCGTTGGTTATGGACATCATAGTTATAGCGCAGCAAGGCATCCAGCAGCACTTCGGCCATGGCCTGGTTATAGATCGGCCCATAGCGATTATCGGCCGAGATACAGACTTGCCAGATGTTACGGATATTGATCACATAGCCGGCGAGTTTCGGGCCGTCTAGTTTGCGGCGCAGCGCCCAACGCCAAAAGCGCGCAAAGACCGGTTGCCCAGTCAACGCCAGATTATTGACCGAGTAGGGAAAGACATCGTCGATAATCACAGCCCGGCCTAACGCGGCAGCCAGCCGCTGCAAAAATCCCTGTTCACGGCGGCTGAGCACTTCCCCCGAAACGCGGCCAATGCCGGAAAGAAAGAGGATATAGCAGTCGGCATCGGCGCGGGCTACACGGATATGTTCGTCGGGTGGCAGGGCGTCGACATAGATCTTTTCGCCAAACCAGCCGGCCCACCAGCCCAACGCTTCAAAGGGCGAAAAGGCCCCCCACACAAAGAGGCCAACAATAATAATGCCCAGGAAAATCAGCAAGTCATTCAACGTCTCAGCCACGGCGCTGCTCCCGTTTCATTAGACGCAAGGTCGCGTGTAGTTCATTCTGCACCATGCGTTGGCGCCAATTGACCAGGGTATCTGCACCAGCACGTCGTCGCCGCAACACGGGCAGATCAGCCAGGGTAAAATCAAGGGGCACCCCGGCCGCGCGCCGTTGCAACCAGCGCCCCAGGGCATAAACGGGGCGACCAATCGTGCGCCGCCACAGTTGTAGGATCAGCCAGCCGACCCCACTGACGACGACGGCCTGCCAGGTCTCCAGCCCCAAGCCGGCGCGTACCGCAATCACAATCGCGATCATACTCCAGAGCGAAAGTAGAATCGAGAAAGAGTTACCAAAGAAGGGCGTCAATTCAAAAAAGGCCAGCAGTTGGGGCGCATAAGCCAGCCCCACCGCGCTGGCCAGCACGATCAGGGGCGCAGACTGGCCAAAGGCGTAGGCCCCAACCAGCCAGATAATGACAGTCCACAACAGGTAGCCGAGGACATGGCTAGCGGCTGTGATAAAGAGCGCCAGCATAAAACGCCAAGGCGGCACCCGATTAATAAAGAGAATGATACTCTGCCCTAGCGACTCGGAAAAGCCGGCCAGCAGGACGATCAAGAGGGCGACCACGATCCCACCGGGGACGCGCTGGATCTCGACAAAGATCGTTTCGTTGAGACGCATTGCCTCTTGAATAGTCTGCCATAGGGAAGGAAGACTGTTTACATCTGCCATGAATCGCCTGTCTCGTTTCTAGCGGTAACAATTGCATTAATCGAAATAGTAATTATCATCTTAACCGCGCCCAGGGGCATGGGTGAGATGGCGCGGTTGAGATCGATCGGTAGAATTATACACATGATTGGTACTCGCCTACGAATCGCAATATTTTATTTATAGGACTTACGCAGCGCTCTCTGGCTTCGACACGCGCAGCCGCCGAGCGCTGCGTAAGTCCTATTCATGCTGATTTTTGCGTAAAAACAGGTTATATACGCTGTTACAGCGAGATTTCCAATTGATTTCACTTTACTCACATTGCAGAGTGCCTAACTAGTAGGGTATACTGTCCAACATTAGTTACTTGTAAGTTCAATCACCATTGCAGACGGTTATGCATCTACAGACACACAAAATCACGCGCCCGGTTGCACTGGCGCTCAGCGTTATGATGATTGTCGGCGGGGGCATCCTTGCCTTTTGGCTACTCGCCAATTTCCCTCGTTCCGGTCAGGATGTAGAAGCGGTGACCCCCGATACTACTGATTTGGCACTTTCTTCTACGCTTACCAGCACGACAAGTTTCTCGGCAACGGCGGGGACACAGGCGACCGGCGCGTTGACCTTGACGGGCGGCTCCACGACGACGGGCAGCACGCTGCTCACGCCAACCATCACCGTGACCGTGGGGGCAGGGGTGCCTGGTCTCATTCTACAAGAAAATGCACTGGCCGGCGCGACCAATGTGATGACAATGACAAACATTGACGCGACCGCAGCGGAAGCTGCACCTGGGATCTTGCACTTTGATTTGAATCAAACCGCAGCCGACGGTAGCTATCAATACACCTTTGTCGCCGCCACCCGCTTTGACAGCATCGGGGTAACCCTGACCCAAACCAGTCTACAGCGCGCTTGGGTGGGCGAATCACCCCAGTTCGCCGCGGTTGCCGTACTCAGTGAGACTTTACCCTTGCTCAGCCAATTGCTGGACGAACCGGGGACAACAGTTCAAGGCTATGCCACCCAAGCAGAGGTCGTTGCCGCCGCCTGGGGGGAGACGCCTACGCTAGTCCTGCTGCCCTTTGATCAACTAGCGCCGCGGCTGCTTGTTTTGCCACTCGATGGCCAGAATCCGATTGAAAATAGTAACAAATTTGATGCCAAACGCTATCCACTCGTGGCGTCGATCTATGCGCACATTACCGCCGACCACGAGCCAGTGCAGCAGGCGGCGCAACGTTTGCTTGACGCCTTGCCCCTTGGCAATCGTGACCCGGACCGGTTGACGGTGATCGCGATGACCGGTGTTACTGCGATGGTGCGGCTGACCGCAGCCGAGATGGACAAGCGCGGCTATGGCTGGCCAGCGGAAGTGGTGGGGCCAGAATTAGCCGCGGCCGATATCACGGCGATCAGCAACGAGGTGCCCTTTGTCCCTGGCTGTGAAACCGACACCCGTATGGAAAATCTCACCTTTTGCAGCAAACCCGAATATATGGAAACCTTGACTGCATCCGGGGTCGATATCATTGGGCTAACCGGCAACCATCAGAACGATTATGGCCGGACCGACGCGGTCACGTCACTTGACATCTATGAAGCAGCTGGGCTGCCGGTCTATGGCGGTGGCCGCAACAAAGAAGAGGCGTTTGCCCCCCTTTATCTGGAACACAATGGCAATCGACTCGCCTTCTTGGGTGCCAATAGTTATGGCCCGCGGTTTGCCTGGGCCACGGATGATGCACCAGGCAGCGCCGAATTTGACCTGAACATTATGTCGGCGACGGTGCGCAACATTAAAGAGTTGGATCGCGCGGCGGTCGTGCTGGTCGAATTTCAATATCAGGAGAGCTACAATCCGACGCCATTGCTCGATCAGCGCCAGAACTTTAATGCCGTCGTCCGCGCCGGTGCGGATATTGTGACAGGTGTTCAGAGCCACGTCCCCCAGGGCATGGAATTTACGGATGGAAAGCTGGTTCTCTATGGCTTGGGCAATCTCTACTTCGACCAGATGTGGAGCCAGGCCACTCGTGAAGGGCTGATTGTCAAACACACGATCTATAATAATCGCCACCTCAGCACCCAGATCTTTACCACCATCCTCTATGACTACGGCCAACCCCGCTGGACCACACCGACCGAAAATGAAGCCATCCTGCAGCGCGTTTTTGGTGCCAGCTATTGGTGATAGGTAAATCGGTAGATAGGTAAATCGGTAGATAGGTAAATCAGTAGATAGGCTACTGTTAATGAATTTACCGATTTACCGATTTACTGATTTACCTGTCTACCACCCTACCTACGCCCCACGCTTACCATTTTCTTGCCCCTTCGCTTCAAATCGCGTATACTGCTAAAACGATTCTATTGCCAGGGAATAGCGCATGCGTTGCAACCAGGTTGCGGCGCGTAGGCGTTATACGGCGAACATTGTGTACACGCATATTTTCAACGATAGGGGTTAGGTTATGTCCGTTTCTTCACGTAGCAAAATTAAATCCGCCCATCAGAATCCAAAGCGGAGCAGTTCGGCGCTGATCTGGTTGGTCGCTGGGGGGGTCGTGATGGTGGCACTGATTGCCTTTGCCATCTACCTGAATATGCCTCGCGCCAGTGGGCCGATTGCACAGCCCGATGTCGATGCCGCCTGGATCGATGGCATGAGCTTGGGTGATGCGAATGCGCCAGTAACGGTCGAAACCTATGAAGATTTCCTCTGTCCTCACTGCCGTGAATGGACCAACACCGTCGGTTTGCGGATCAAAGAAGATTATGTCAAGGCAGGCAAAGTCCGTTTGATCTATAGAACCTTCCCGTTGCAGGGCTTTGCCCCCGCCTCCAACATGGCCGCGCAGGCAGCCTCTTGTGCGGCCGAGCAGAATAGCTTCTGGCCTTACCATGATCGCCTCTTTGATGCCCAAACCCGTGGTCAGGCCGGCTATACGATCGACCAACTCATTGGTTACGCTGGTGAGCTGAACCTGAATGAGCAAGGCTTTACGCAATGTATGAGTAGCCTCCAACACCAGAGTGACATTGACGCCACGGTCCAAGAAGGGGTAAGTCGCGGGGTCACGGGCACGCCATCGATCTTCATTAACGGTCAGCTAATCCAGAGTGATTATCTCGCTGTGCAAGCCGAGATTGACCGTTTGCTGGCCGCAGCCGGACAATAAACCATGCTGGATCGACTATCGCTTTGGCTGGACCGCAACAGTCTTTATATTGCGTTATTAGCAGCGTGGATCGCCATGTGTGGCAGCCTTTACTTTAGTGAAGTTGCCGGCTATGTGCCCTGCAATCTCTGCTGGTATCAGCGCATTCTGATGTATCCACTGGCGGTGATTATCGCCGTCGGGCTAGTGCAGCGTGTGCAAGCGTTGCCGTTGTTGGTGCTCCCCTTCTCGCTGCTGGGCATTGGGGTCTCTTCCTACCATTACCTGCTGGAGAAAACCGATCTCTTTAGCAGCAGCATCACATGTGATGTTGGTGCGCCCTGTACAGTGGCATGGATTAACTGGCTTGGCTTCATCACCATTCCGTTTCTGGCCCTGATTGCCTTCTTGATCATTACGTTCATGACAGTGATCGCCTGGCAAGCCGGCACACCCGATCCAGAAGATGGCGAGACACGGCCCTGGCTACCCGTTGCGCTGATCAGCCTACTGGTGGTGATCACCTTTGTGGTGCTGGGGCGCGTGAATGCCCCCGTTGCTCATGCCGAGTCCAACGCTAGTCTCAACGAAACCACGACCAGCGGCTTTACGGTCATCGAAACCGGCGCGGCAATGGGGGTCGATCTGCCACCCGCCACGGCGACCGCCCAAATGGTCACCGCGCTCGCCGAGGGTGAACGCCTGTATGCCAAGAGTTGCGTCGGCTGTCATGGTGCCCAAGGCCAAGGCATTTCAGGCCTAGGCAGTTCACTGCAGAACAGTGAACTGGTGCAGCGTGGTTCGATGGAAGCCGTCATCAAAATTGTCAGCGAAGGGTTGGCGGCAGATAACCCCATTAACAAAAGTGGCGTACCCATGCCGCCAAATGGTGGACAATCAGCGCTCACCGATGAAGAATTAAGGGCGATTGTTCATTACTTACGCAGCGTAGGACAACGCTAATAGACATTTTTTGGAAATTGGATCTTATGCTTGAATGTAAAACCGCAACGGCCAAGCGGCAGCCTGGGTTCTCCCCATCGCCCAAACCGCGCGCGCTTTGGCTCTTGCTACTTTTGCTCATCATCGAATCGCTGCCACTGCTCTGGCCACGCGTAACCTTGGCGCAGGCGGCCGGGATTAGCGCGCCGGCCTCGGGCGCAGCCGTCAGTGGGGATATTGTCATCACCGGCACGGCGGTCATCAACTCCTTTCAGCGTTACGAACTCTACTACAAGCTGGAACCGAGCGGTGACGACGCCTATATCTATTTTGATGGCGGCACCAGCCAGGTGACGAATGGACAACTTGGGGTTTGGCGTACGACAAATTTTGCGGCCGGCACCTATAGTATCCGCTTGCGCGTGGTAAAGGCAGATGGCAACTATGACGAATTCTTTGCCCGCAGCTTACAATTGGGCGGCAGTGGGGGCGATCTGACGCCCACCGTCACGCCGACCACCACGCCTGGTGGTGAGCCGACCCCAACGGCCATTCCCACGGCAACCTTTACGCCCGCGCCGCAGCCCACGCCGGCCGTCGGCTCTGTGACACAGCCGCTCTTTCAGGACACTAGCGCTAGCCCAACCCCCATCACGGTGGCGACCATTGCGCTCGACCCGAACGCAAGTACCGGCAGTGTCTTTGCCCCTGGCAATATCACGGCCAGTGGTGGGATCAGTGGGGTCGTCTTTGCGGATAGCGATCAGGCGGTGAGTACGGTAGAGGGCAGCAGCTTTACCCGCGAATTGGGCGAGGCCGTCGCCCTTGAGCGCCTACGCAGTTTCTTCTTCACAGGGATCCGCTTTAGTGCGACGTTGGCCCTTGGCATTATTGCCCTGCTAGCGGGCAAGCGGATCTTCGACTGGGTTTGGACGCAATATCGCTAGCCATAGTGCTGTGCAAGTCATGGCTAGTGCTGATCGATAGAAACAGACGTAACGCAGTTTATCGAGGACAAAACGCATTATGCGGCCTCGGTAAACTGCGTTACGCTTCACTGAGTTGATTATGACGAATCTCAAGCTTATCGTTGGCCTGGGCAATCCGGGCCCGCAGTACCGTGGTAACCGCCACAACATTGGCTTTCAATGTGTCGAGCGCTTTGCCAAACGGCACCGCATCGATCTGAACAAGATGCAGATGAAGGCCATGACCGGTGACGGCTGGGTGCAACAAGGCGGGGAACGCTGCCGTGTGCTGTTGATCAAGCCACTCACCTTTATGAACGCCAGTGGGCAGGCGGTGGCACAATTGATGCGTTTTTACAAGGCGACGCCCGCCGACCTGATCGTGATCCATGACGATATCGATTTGCCCCACAGCAAGTTGCGGCTGCGCCTTGGCGGCAGTTCGGGTGGCCAAAATGGCATCAAGTCGATGATCGAGCTATTGGGCACGGCCGACTTTGCCCGTGTCAAAGTGGGGATGGGCCGACCACCGGGGCGGATGGATCCGGCGGCCTTTGTGTTGCAAGATTTCACCGCGGACGAGGAGCAGATCTTTGGCCCCTTGCGCGAAAAAGTTTGTGATGCCGTGGAATGTTGGCTCTTTGCCGGGCTCGAAACGGCGATGAATCGCTTTAATGGTTAAGTAGGGTTGCATAGTTGCAAGGTTGCAGGGTCGCGGAAGGGTAATCGTGACAGATGCAACTTTGCAACTTTGCAACTTTGAAAGCAACACAATGAATCTTTCTGGCCTCCTCAAATTGTTAGCGCAGCTTCCTGCGTATCAAGCGTTGACGACAGCCCCGGCGAGCACGCCCCAGGCGCTGCTTGCGGCGGCGCGCCCCTATGTCGTGGCTGGGTTGAAACAGGATCGACCGGGTGCGCTCGTGCTGGTGACGGCGCGTAGCGAAATGGCGCAACAGTTGGCGCAGGGGCTGGAGAGTTGGTTACCCCCGCGCGAGGCGGGCGGCGCGCCGATCTACCTCTTTGCCGAGCCGGATGCCTTGCCCTATGAACGTATTGCCTGGAGCGGTTACACGCGCCAGCAGCGCCTGACCGCCCTCTCCGCCCTGCAAAGTCGCACCGGCCCCAAACCGTTGATTATCACCAGTGCGCGTGCGTTGATGCAAAAGACCCTGCCGGCCCGCGAGTTACGCCTTTCCTTGCGGCCATTGCGGACCGGTGGCGTGGTGCGTCTGGAGCAGATGACGACCAATTGGGTGCAGACCGGTTACAATCCCGCCGAAACGGTGGAAGAACCGGGCACCTTTGCGCGCCGTGGTGGCATTATCGACATCTGGCCGCCCAATCTCACCGCGCCGATCCGCATCGACCTCTTTGGCGACGAAGTGGATAGTCTGCGCATCTTTGATCCGACCACCCAGCGCTCGCTTACCCGCGTTGATAGTGTGGAGATTGGCCCCGGCAGCGAGGCGCTGGCCAAGTATGGACCTGCCGCGCTGGCACGGTTGGGCGTTAAAGGTGATAGCTTGACGACCCTGGAAAATATCGGCAATGACGCCAACGCCTCGCCGCTGATGGACCCCAGTTTGCTGCTTGCGATTCGTGAAGAGTTACGGCTGGAGGTGGAACAGTTAAGCCAAGGCCAGAGCTTTCATGGCGTGGAGTGGTATCTGCCCTATTTTTATGAGCAACCGACCTCGTTGCTCGACTATCTTGACAACGATGCGACCCTGGTTTTGGATGATTCACTCGACTTTTTTGCCACGGTCCATGAGTTGGAGGGCCAAGCGGCTAATCTGCGTGAAGAGTTGCAGCGCAGCGGTGAATTGCCCCACAACTTTGCCCACCCTTTCTTTACAGGCGAAGAGTTGCGCAGCCAACTGGCCCAACGCAACCCGATCCTGCTCGGCTACGGCGATCTTTATGGTAAGAATACCGATGCCAACACGCCCTTGGCGCGCAGCTTTGCCCCCGGTCCCCGTTATGGCGGCAAGGTCAAGCCGATTATTGATGATCTGCAAAAAGAGCAGAGCCAAAGTCACTATACCGTACTCGCTACACGGCAGGCCGCGCGGCTGCAAGAGTCGCTACGCGAAGCAGATATCATTGCCCATGTGCAGAGCGATCTGACAACGCCGCCCGCACCAGGGATTGCGCTGGTGCAAGGCGTTCTCGGCGAAGGTTTTGTGATGAAGGGTTTGACCGGGCCGACCGGCGGCACCACACGCACCCTCCACTTTTATACCGACACCGAACTCTATGGCTGGAGCAAACCACAAGCCCGCCAGCGTTCCCACAAACAGAGCCGTGTCGCCGCCGAAGTTTTCTTTTCCGATGTCAAACAAGGGGACTTTGTCGTCCATCTCGAACATGGCATTGGCACCTTTGACGGGCTGGTCAAACTAAAGCTCGACGCGATTGAACGGGAATATCTCCAGGTCAGTTATGCACGCGGCGATAAACTCTACGTCCCTGTCCATCAGGCGGATCGGCTGAGCCGCTATGTCGGGGCCGGGGAGAAGAACCCGAATATCACGCGGTTGGGCACGGCGGATTGGCAGACGGTTAAGGATCGGGCCAAACGCGCCGTCGCCGATATTGCGCAGGATCTGCTTCATCTATACGCCGAGCGCGAATTGATCACCGGCTATGTCTATAGTCCGGATGGTCCCTGGCAGGAGGAGATGGAAGCCAGTTTCCCCTACGAGGAGACCGAAGATCAGCTCCAAGCGGTGGATGCGATCAAGCGCGACATGGAATCCGATAAGCCGATGGATCGGCTGATCTGTGGCGATGTGGGCTATGGCAAGACCGAAGTGGCGATTCGGGCCGCGTTCAAGGCGATCCTCGACGGGCGGCAGGTGGCGATGCTGGTGCCGACCACGATTTTGGCCCAACAACATTATCGCACGATCAGCCAGCGCTTGGGCCGTTTCCCCATGCGTGTGGAGATGCTTAGCCGTTTTCGCACCCCGACCCAGCAGCAGAAGATCATCAATGGGTTGCGCGAAGGGAGTATCGACTTTGTCGTCGGCACTCATCGGCTGCTCAGCGAAGATGTGGATTTCAAAGAGCTGGGGATGATCATCATCGACGAAGAGCAACGCTTTGGCGTCGCCCACAAAGAGAAGTTTAAACAGTTGCGCACCAAGGTTGATGTGCTCACCCTCAGCGCCACGCCGATCCCGCGCACACTGCATATGAGTTTGAGCGGCATTCGGGACATGAGCACGATCAACACGCCGCCCAAGGAGCGCTTGCCGGTCCACACCGTCCTCTCAGAATTTGATGAAGTGCTGGTACGCCATGCCGTCCAGCGCGAACTCGACCGCAATGGCCAGGTCTTCGTCGTCAACGATAAGATTCGCGGCCTGCACTATCTCTCCGACCGCATCCAACACCTGGTGCCGACGGCGCGCATCCTGGTCGCCCACGGCCAAATGCCCGAACGCGAGTTGGAAGATGCGATGATCGCCTTTGCCGAGGGCAACTACGATGTACTGATCTCCACCACGATCATCGAAAATGGGCTGGATATCCCCAATGCCAACACCATTATCATCAACCGCGCCGAGCACTTTGGGCTGGCCCAGCTTTACCAGTTGCGCGGGCGGGTTGGGCGTAGTGCGCAGCGTGGTCACTGTTACCTGCTCTATGAAAAGCACACTTCACTCAGCTATGACTCACGCCGTCGCCTCTCGGCAATTATGGAGAGCAGCGAGGAGCTAGGCGCCGGCTTCCGCATCGCCATGCGCGATCTGGAGATCCGCGGCGCGGGTGAATTGCTCGGCGCACGTCAACATGGCAACATCGACAGTGTCGGCTTTGATCTCTATACCCGCTTGCTCGCTCAGGCGATCAACGAAGCGAAACGCAAGAAGGATCGTTTTGCGCAGGCGGTGGGGGAGCAGGGAGAGGAAACGCCGGGGGAGATAGGAGACACGAGACACGAGACACGAGCCCCGGAGGCACCCGCGAGAGACGAGACACGAGAGACTGGGACGGCGGCAGTCGCCACTCGCCCCTTGCCCCTCGCCACGGACCTAGAGACACCATTTGATCTGGATGATCCGCTGGCACCGCCGGTACAGTTGGATCTGCCGATTGATGCGCAAATTCCGCAGATCTATATTGATGATGAAGGGTTGCGGCTACAAATTTACCGGCGCATTGCCGGCATTACCCATCTGGAAACGTTGGACGAGATGCGCCAGGAGTTACTTGACCGCTTTGGCAAGGATGAAGAGACCAGCAGTCTGCCCGAAGAAGTTGAAAATCTACTCTTCCAGATCAAGGTGAAAATTTTGGCACTTAAGGCTGGGGTCGAGCGGATTGGGCGCGAGTTGGATCAACTGGTCCTGCGCAGTGAAACGCTGGAAAATATGAATCGTCCCGCCATGCAGCGGCGCATTCGACTTGGCCTCGGCCAAGTCGATGACGATAACATTGACCCTGAACGGTCCGCCCGCGTTGCCCGCCGCGCCATCTATCTGCCGATTGATGAGGAAGGGGTCTGGCGGACTGCGCTCGTGCGCACCTTGGAGATCATGGCGTATAGCTGAGCCCCACACGCAGGGCAGGGCAGTTAAAACTGCCGGCTAACAGCGAGAAGCCGCCTCAGCGGCCATCATTCAGCCGCTGAGGCGGCTTCTCGCTGTTATACTCAAATCAAATTGAGAACCCGAGTTTTAAGTCTTCCTGGAAGGGGTCACCACTACTCGTGTTATCCCGGGATTGACTGACCCCTTCCAGGAAGATGGCTGACCCGAAACTCTGCTTTTCATGCTGATTTGAGTATAGCAGCGGGTTTCAACCCTGCTGCAACATAAAAAACGCGTTTGACACAGTTTTATCCTTCGTTTAGACTGCACCACAGGCAATCGGCCGATTAGTTCAGACTTGTCGATATGGCGTGCTCCCCACCCATGAACAAGTAATATTCTGATTTATCCCAATTTTTCAATAATGATGATTCAAGCAAAACACCTGCTCATCGGTGTCTGTTATAGCGTTGCCAGCGGTGCAGATCGGCAGCGACGTGCGCGCGACGCTGATTCTTGCGTTTATACTCCCTTTACCATACTCAGCTTTCATTAAGATCAAATTGCAGCAAGGAGAAGAGCGGCTATGAAACGATTGTTGTGGCGTAATTTATTGCTAATTGCACTGGTGACGGCCATCCTCAGTGGCTGTGCCGGTGGGCCGGCCTTGGCCCCCGTTGAAGCACCCGCCCCGATTGAACAAGAAGTCAACACAGCGGCCCCCACCAGCGGTGAGTTGATGAAGGCCCCCGAGGCAAGCCCCAAACGCGGTGGTTTTCTGAAGACGGCTTGGGGCATGAATCCCACCCACTTTGATCTCCATCAAGGCGGTGGTTGTGCCGGCTGTAACATGATGTACGATGGGCTGATCATGTGGAATGTGGTCGATGGCTACCGCTCGATCATTCCGGCGCTGGCCGAAACCTGGACGCTTTCGGATGACCAACTGAGCTACACCTTTACCCTGCGCCAGGGTGTTGCCTTCCATGATGGCACCCCGTTCGACGCCGATGATGTGGTCGCCACCTTTGACCGCATCATCAATCCACCCGCCAACCTCTCGATTGCCGGCATCAAAGAGCAACTGTCGATGCTGGCATCGGTAAGTGCCACGGATGCACAGACCGTTGTCTTCACGCTCAAGCAGCCGACCTCCTACTTCCTGGAGATCATGGCCGGCGATGATGCCATTATCTATTCCGCCGAAGAGTTGGCCGCCAATGATAATGACCTGCGCGAACTGACCGTCCCCACCGGCACCGGCCCCTTCCGCTTTGTGGAGAATATTCGCGGCGAAAAGTTGACAATGGAAGCCAACCCCGATTACTGGAATCCCGAATTGCCCTATGTTGACGGCATCGAGATGATCCATGTCGCCGCCTGGGTTGACCGCGGCACCGCCGTCCTCACCGGGCAGGCCGACATCTCTTGGAATGTCTCGGTCGATACCTGGGAAGAGGGCAGCATCCGTGAGGAGCTATCAACCGCACGCGCCGCCTGCCTCAATTCACACATGGTAGCGATCAACAACACGAAGCCTCCCTTTGATAATCCACTTGTGCGCCGGGCGATTCACCTGGCCGTTGATCGCCAGGCGCTGATCGATGCCTTTGCCCCCGTCTGGGAGCCCGCCTTTGTCACCCGCTGGTTACCCAGCGCCAGCCCCTTTGCCACCCCCCAAGAAGAACTGCTGACCATGCCCGGTTACCGCCCAGACAAAACCGAGGATATCGCCGAAGCCAAACGACTAATGGCCGAAGCCGGCTATCCTGATGGCTTTGAAACCACCTTTACGGCGTGGACCGAAGCCTCTTCGTCGGAAGTGGCCGTGCCCGCCTTTGCCGAGTTGCTGCGTACCAGCCTGGGCATCGAAGGGTCAATTGAGGTGATCGAGCGCGCCCGCACGGCTGATGTGCTCTCTGCCGGCGAATTTGATCTCTTCAAGTCCGACACCTATGCCTCTCCCATCCTTGATCCCTATCCGCTCTGGAACACCTACCTGCGCACCGGCGCTTCACAAAACTGGTCCAAGTATGCCAATCCCGACTTTGACGCCTTGCTCGACCAGCTGGCCGCGGAAACCGATGCGGCTGGCCGCCAGACCTTGGTCAACCAGGGGTTGGATCTGCTCGATGAAAATCCCCCCTTCTTCCTGATCGGCTTCTGCGCCCATTCCGCCATGTGGCAGGACTATGTCAAGGGCCTCTCTGCCGACCAACGCCTCTTCTCCAAATGGGGCCGCTTCGAAACAGTCTGGCTGGATAAGTAGGGGGAGGGAGTAGGTAAATCAGTAAATCGGTAAATCAGTAGCTATCTACCGCTCTACCGATTTACTGATGTACTTATCTACCGCTCTACCGCAAGCAATTGTCATTTCGAGGAGCGGTTGTTGGGGACGAGAAATCCCCCTGTCGTGCGCAAGCAGATTTCTCCTCACAAAGGCCTTCGTCGAAATGACATGGGCGTACGTTCTTGATCTACCGATTTCCTGATTTACCGATTTACCGATTTACCGATTTACCCTTGACACGAGACCCAAACCACCCATGCTCATCTATCTTCTACGCCGCTTGTTACTCGCCATTATCACCATCTTTGGGGTCACGATTGTGATCTTTGTGGCCATGCGTGTGCTACCGGGTGATCCGCTGGCGATGATCTATGGCGAGTCAACGGGCATCTATGTGTTGAGTGAAGCGGAGTTGCAGGCGGCGCGCGCGAGCCTGGGGCTAGACAAGCCACTTTTCCAACAGTACCTGGGCTGGATGGCCGATGTCTTTCGCGGCAAGTTAGGTTACTCTTTCTGGGATGATACACCGATCATTGAAACAATTCTACGCCGTGGCCCGATCACGGCGCAGATCGCCCTCTTTGCGATTATCCTGGCCTGGCTGATTGGGATCCCGGTGGGGGTGATCAGCGCGATGTGGCGCGAATCGCTGGTCGATAATGTGCTGCGTTTTGTCGTTACCCTTTTTATGGCGATTCCCAGCTTTTGGCTGGGGTTGACCATGATTCTGGTCGCCGTCACCTTTTTCAACTGGCGCCCCTCGATCACGATTGTGCAACTCTGGGACGACCCGGCGACCAACCTGAGTATGGTGATTGGCCCCACCGTGGCGGTTGGCGTGGGCCTGGGGGCGATCATCGCGCGCATGACGAGGTCTTCGGTGCTGGAAGTGCTGGGGGAAGATTATGTGCGCACGGCACGCGCCAAAGGACTTGGCCAACAGTTGACGATCACGCGCCATGTGCTGCGCAATGCCATGTTACCCGTGTTGACCCTATCTGGGCTGGCACTGGCGGGGTTGTTGGGCGGCTCGGTGGCGGTGGAAAAAGCCTTTGGTTTTCCGGGTCTCGGCTCGGCGTTGGCCCAAGCCGCGGTCGAACGTGATTGGATGATGGTACAGAATCTCACGCTGCTCTTTGCCGTCATCTTTGTTTTTATCAACCTGGCGATTGATCTGCTCTATGCGTGGATCGATCCGCGGATTCGGTATGAGTAAACAGAGCGCGGATAGAAAAATGGAACGCGGATTGGGCGGATTGGGCGGATTTTATCCGCCTTAATCAGCCTAATCCGGAAAATCCGCGTTCTATAGGCATATTACCTGATTAACCATTGTGAATGGCGTGGGCCTGATTAGTCGTGGTGCAGGAGATAGGAAGCAGACGTGACAACATCCGAAGTCGTAATGTTGGAGACCAATCGCAGCGAACGTCAGCCCCTGCCGCGCGCAAGCGGCCTGCGCAGTGAGATGCGTCGCTTTGCGCGCACATCGCGCATGGGAGCGGTGGCGATGCTCTTTCTGCTCCTGCTGGTGCTGGTGGCGATCTTTGCCGACCTGACCGCGCCTTATCACCCGCTGGAAGCGGACTTTCGGGCGCTGCGCCACGGGCCATCACTTGCTCATTGGCTGGGGACCGATAACCTGGGGCGCGATGTATTAAGCCGGCTCATTCATGGCGCGCGTGCCTCGCTGTTGGTCGCCTTTGTCTCCACGATCTTGGGCAAAGTGATCGGGCTTAGTTGGGGGGTACTCACCGGCTATCTGGGGGGATCATTTGACCTGATCAGCCAGCGAGTGATTGATGTGTTGCTAGCCTTTCCCGGCATTATCCTGGCCATGTTGCTGTTGGCGGCGTTGGGCGGCGGCATTGACACGGTGATCATCGCGATCACCCTGCTCAGCATTGCCGGCACCGTACGGGTGATCCGCGCGGTGGTGCTCTCGATTAAAGAGATGGCCTATGTCGAGGCAGCGCGGGCCGTGGGGGCCCCCAACCTGCGCATTATGTTGCGCCACGTTGCCCCCCAGTGTCTCGCTCCCCTGCTGGTGCTCTTTAGTGCTTCGCTGGGCAGTGCCATTTTTGCCGAAGCAGCCTTGAGCTTTCTGGGACTGGGCATTCCACAGCCGATGCCCAGTTGGGGCAATATGTTGGGCGGCATTCTTGCTGATCAATTTCGCCCCAAGTGGTGGCTGGTGATCTTCCCCGGCGTTGCGATTAGCCTGACGATTCTGGCCTTTAATCTGGTGGGCGATGCGTTGCGCGACTATTTGGATCCCAGGTTGGGGAATAAAGTGTAATCAGTAGACCGCAACACTCTCTGGCTTCGACGAGCTCAGCCGCCGAGTGTTGCGGTCTACTGATTATAAAAATGGCAGGGGCGCTACGGCATTGCGGCCAAGCTTCAGCTATGCTAGGCGGAGTCAATTTAACCTAGCTAGTATAGAGAGCACGTAGAAGGAACCGCATGTTAAAGCGCATTTTATGGATTGTGATCATTGTCTTCGTTGGTCTGCCCCTGGTGATGACCCCGGTCTTGATGTACTGGGCCAGCACAGCCCAAGCACCAACGAACTTGGGCATCACGAATAATCAACTGGCACCCTGCCCTGATTCACCGAACTGTGTTGCTACCCAAAGCGCCTTGCCAGAACAACTGATGGCATCCCTGCCCTACACCGGCTCCGTCGCAGAGGCCAAAGCTCAGCTACGCGCCATTGTAGATGCCATGCCCCGTGTCACACTGACCGCCGAGCAGGATAACTATCTGGCCTTCGTCTTTCGCTCGCGCTTGATCGGCTATCCCGACGATGTTGAATTTTACTTTGATGACGCCACCAAGTTACTACATTTTCGCTCCGCTTCCCGTTTAGGCGAGGGCGATATGGGAGTAAATCGGGCGCGCATGGAGGCGATCAGCCAGGCTTTTACAGCACAACAGTAAGCAGTAGGCCATGCAAAAACTTATCCACGAAGAGCACGAGGACACACAAAGGCTTTTTCTTCGTGAAATTCGTGTCTCTTCGTGGATAAGTTTTTGTTTGAAATGGCCTAATAGATACGACAAATAGAGTTGGCACCAAGCGGGCTGCGCATCAGGGGATGTGCAGTACACGATTGTGCCATGTTAATCTACGCTGTCTATAAGGATACGACTTATCCTACACGTGTTCAGAAAACCAGGCGAGGGTATCTTCCCACGCCTCGGTTGCCTGCGCCTCAACATAGCGCTGGCCAGTGTCGTTGTGGAAGGCATGGTTGACACCAGGATAGATCGTGATCTGGTAGGTGGTACCGGCCTCCTGTAGCGCCGCTTCCAGATCGGCAATGCCGCCGTTGATGCGCTCGTCCTGTTCGGCGTAGACCCCAAAGACAGCGGCTTGGATATTTGGCACCTGATCAAGTTCGGGGGCCGGCCCATAGAAGGGAACCGCCGCTTTGAGCGCAGGCAGCGCGGTGGCCACACGCCAGGTAATCCCACCGCCAAAGCAGTAACCGGTCATCCCCATGCGCTCGGCGTCAACGGTTTCCAGCGTTTTCAGATAATCAGCCGCGGCGAGGAAATCGGCGACATGGCGATCAGCACCAGCATTGGTCAACAGGCCAGGGACGGCATCGCGATCATTGGCCGCAGTGCCGCCTTCGCGCGAGAGCAGATCAACCGCCAGCGCGACATACCCATTCTTGGCGAAGCGCCGCGCTACATCACGAATGTGATCGGTAAGACCGCGGTTCTCGTGACAGACCAAGATCGCTGGGTAGACGCCTGCCTCAGCCGGCTGGGCCAGATAACCCATAACTTCGACATCGCCACTGGGAAAGGTGATATCTGCACCCTGCACAGCAGGATCATCCTCAGCAACCGAGAGTGGGCTTTGCGGTTCCGTCGGTGGGACACTGGTGGGGGGAATCGTTTCGCCGGCTGGGGCAGCAGTGGGCATCGGCTCGGTGGCCGCAGGCAGTTCGATCGGTTGGCAGCCGACAGCGCTCATCGCCGCGACGGTGGCGGCCATACTTCCGGTGATGAAAGCCACGCGGCGAATGAAAGTGCGCCGGTTGATCTCCCCTTCGCGGTAGTCATCATAGAATTCTTCGATCAAGTACTTGCGGAAGGTACCAATCTCTTTTCCATGCTCGTTCATCGTCTTCTCCTTTGAGGTTAGTGCGAAACAATCACAACGGTAGCGTTACTGCGATAGAAGGATGAGGGCAGATCACCTGCACAATGGCGCAGGATAAATCACATTTATGACTTACGCCGCCTTTCGGCGGCTGAGCTTGCCGAAGCCAGAGAGAGGCGGCGTAAGTCATAACATTTATGGGGCCGATTGCGCCTTCACATGTTGATCAAAAAAGGCCACCGAACGGGTCAAGGCCGTGCCAAGATTGGCGGCAATGTTGTGGTCATCACCTGCATACTCGAAACTGTTAACCGTGCCACCGACCGCTTGGATCTGCCCATACAACGTGCGCGAAAACTCAATCGGCACACTGGTATCGGCGGTGCCATGATGCAATTCAATTGGACCGGAGAGGTCGGCGATGTAACTGTTGGGTGAGATGGCAGCCCAGGCGGCAGGATTTTCCTGCGGGCTGCCATATTGTGCGGTTAACTCATCGCGCCAACGGCGGGCCTGGCCGGAAGTCACCGGTGGCGGGGGGTTGGTTGATTGGCGCCGCCACCGTTCAAGCAGGTCGGGATAAGAACCAACGACACCGGCCCAAATTACCCCCGCTTTGATATCATCCGTCACCACCATCGCACGCAGGGTAATCTGCCCGCCCATGGAGTGGCCCCACATGCCAATGCGGTTGGGATCAGCCGCCGCATACCGTTTCACCGCAGCGACCGCATTGAGCACATCGATTGTATAAGCCGGGGTACCATAGCCGCCGGTCGCTTCCCCTTCAGATGAACCATGCCCGCGGTAATCAGAGCGGAAGACCAGGTAACCATTGCGAGCGAAAGCATCGACATAGGCGATATAACGTTCAGTGGTGCGGTATTGCTCGGGCGGAATATAGCCGTGGTTGAAGATGACGACCGGCCAGCCCGTCGCGGGTTGTTGCCCCTGTGGCACGGTCAACAGGGCATAGATCTTGTTGCCTTCGGACAGGTAGGAGGCCAGATAACGATTGTAATTGCGGCCTGGGGCCAACGTCTGCTCGATCACAATGTCACTGCCGGGATAACTTTGCGCCCGCATATACTCGATCATGAGTGGATGCATCTCCGCCAATGTCAGATCAAGGGCCGGCGGTGTTGGCGCAACAATAGGGGCCGGCAGTGGAGTTGGGGTCGGTTGGGCGATGATGCCGACAGTAGTTCCGGTTGGCACCCCGCTGCCTAAGGGCACACAGAGCTTCCAACCGACGACCAACACATTGGCATTAGCAAGCGTCGCATAGGTGGGATCTTGGGCTGCTTTGGCATTGGTCGCCGTCAGAATCGCGTTATAAGAAGCCAGGTTGCCCATTGTTCGGCCGGCGATTAGCGAGAGAGTATCACCCGGCTGCACAATCACATCGCTGGCACAGGTCGCCGCGGTACTCTGTGCAAGAACGACACGCTTAGGAGCACCCTGGGCAGTCATCAAGATCAATAAAAGACAGAGGCCCACCCACTTGGTCTTGCGCAAAATACCCATCCTCTCCCAACAGATAGACCGACAACAGCCGTTGGAAAGACTGTTGTCGCTTTGGTTACATAATGATTTTACCGCAATTTTGCCATTATCCTGTAGCAATGGCAGTAAACTCGATCTCTAGTTCGACTTCTTCACCAACATTTGCCACCGAGGGCACGCTGGGAATCGTGAGGTTATAGTTGCGGCGCATAATGGTGGTTTTACCCAAGCCAACCAGTTCATTCTCACTGTTGACAGTGACGGTCAGTTCAAACGTTTCGGGATAAGTAACATCACGAATGGTCAGATCACCCTGTACGGTAAAGCTAAAGCTATCTCCCACATTGACGATGGCAGGTAGCCCTTCAATCGCGGTCGGCGTAAAGGTAATATACTGGTACGCGGCCTGATTGCTTTGCAGAACAAAACGCTGAATGGCACCATTGCGACGGTCGCTGTCCGTCGTCAAATCACTGGCATCAATCCGAATTGGGCTGATCGCAGTGCTGCTAGGATTGGCCGGATCGACCGTGATCGAGCCTTCAACCAGCGAGGTCACCCCAACCACAGTCTTATCCTGGCCCATGAGCAACTCATAGAGCGAGAACCGCGCTTCAGTGCCGGTCTGCGTTAGGGTAAAGGTGCGTGCCCCACTTGCGGTAGCAGCGGCACCACTTGCCGTGCTGGTTTCAACCGTGCTGACCGTGACAGCAGCGGTCGTGGTAACATCACTCGTTGCACTGGTCGTCGTCACAGCGGTGGTGCTGGCCGCTGGCTCTGCAGCAGGGGCTTCAGTGGCAGCCGGTACGCTCACATCGCTCGCGCTTTCGGTGGTGGCAGCGCCGTTGCAAGCAGCCAGCGCAAAAGCAAAGAGCAGGATAACAATCGTCCACAGGGCAAATTTTGGGTAACGTGGGTAAGACATAGAATCCTCTTTCATCATCATACTACTTGAGTAAACGTTGCAGAAGTTATGTAGTGGATAAGAGTAAGATTAATGGTAGATGAGTATCAGTAATTCTCGATTTGGCAACGTGTACTGCGCATCAGGGGATGCGCAGTACACGTTGCCAAATCGAGAATTGGTGCGCCGCGCCTATACTACTTGGCGACGCATAACTGGATGATAATAGACAGCAGCCAAGGCCAAGAGGGCAGTAAACGCGAGAATGCCAGGGGCCAAGAGTGGATTAGCACCGCCTAGCGCTTTGAGGATGAGCTCGCTCGTGGCGATATTGGGCTGAATTTCCAAGGCGAATTCGATGTTATGTTCGATGTGCTCAAAGATGCCAAAGAGACTGCCCAGGAAGGTCACCCCAACAATGCCCTGTAGCAACCGTACGGTAAGTGGCCGTGGTTGCGCCAAGAGCGCAATGATAGCAACCAGGCTTAAGCCGCTGAGCACAAAGGGCAGCAGTTGCACTGGCCCTTCCCAGTGTTCAGTCAGTGCCAATTCAACCACGGTGCCAAAAAACATGAAGCCAGCCAGTGCCAACAGAAAATTGCGTAGCCGGCCCAAGACGACTTCACTACTCATTATTGCGCCTCCAGATAAGCCTGGGCCAGGATGCCATCAACCGCCGGGGCAACTTCCGCCAGCTTGGTGAGGAAGGCAGCGTTGTCACTATACGGGCGGGCCGCGATCAAGGCATCAGCCGCGGCTTGGTCTACCCCAGGAATTTGCATGATCGTCGCGGCGTCGACATCATTGACCGCGATGGGCACATAAACATATTCCTCATAGGTAGCGACCTGTGCTTCATCCACATATTTGCCAATCTCTTGGCGGAACTGTTGGATGCTGATATAGGGGCGATATTCCTCGAACTCGCGCACCATGCGGTTGCCAAAGTCAGGAATGGTGGCAAGCAATTCGTCACCAGTGACTGTGTTGAGATTTAGCTTGGTCATGGTGGCAGCGGGCGCACTTTCAGCAGTGGTGTCGGTCGCAGCAGTTGCCTCGGTCACGGCGGCAGATTCGGTCAATATCGTGGTGGTCGTAACCGCTGCCGCGGCGGGTTCGCTGCTGCTTTCGGCGCTGGTTGCCACAATGGCAGGTGCCTCGGCTGGTGCGGCATCAGTGTTTGCACTGTTGGGGGTGGCACAAGCGGTGCCAAGTAAAGCCAGGCCAACCAACGCGCCGACTAGCCAACGCGTATGGGCAAGATTGTACTTCATCGTAATTTTTACCTTTCAGGTTGCAATGTTGAATTAATGTCCTGGTCCAATTATGGCGCAGCATTATCAAGGGCTGCTGTGGGAAATGTCAAGAAATTCTCCAGGAAATTGGTGCATCTCGTTGGCCACGACAAGGAGCAACGGCCAAGTCGCCCCCGGTGGCAAAATGTAGTGGGGATCAATGTGAAATGCGTTGGCAACAGATGAAGGAAAGATGAGAGAAGGGAAGGAGATAGGGAGGAGGGGAACAGCTTAACCACAGGGAACACAGAGAAGCATAGAGGACACAGAATATAGGTTTCTTTCTGTGCGCTCTGTGCGCTCTGTGGTCAAGGTGTAAGTTCTATTGTCGTTTTGCGCAGCGTCGTCACGCCGACGGTGCTGACCTACGCACGGGTTGATTCGTCGTTAGCAGGTGGTGTTTCCGCAGGGGGTGCAGGATCAAGCGGCGTTGTATCGCTGGTCGGTGGCTCGATTAGCGGTGAATCGGTTGGCAGTGGCTCGATTGACGGTGGCTCGGTTGCTGTTACGGCAGCAGCGGTCGATGGCTCGACGGCATCAACCGGCGGTATGGTTGCAGCGACAGGGGTACTTTTGCCTTTGCGACGATTGAAGAGCTGCCCGATCCCGTTAGCAGCGAGCACGACAACGCCAATAATCAAGGCAATCGGGAGGATGGTGCGCGCCAGACCAAGCAGACCAAAGAAACTAAAGCCACGGCCACCATCGCGGTCAAAGCCGCCGTGGCCGCCCTCACGGTGTTCTGGCCGCGAGCCATGTTGGTCTGTGCGGAGTGGTTGTGCGGCAGCTTCGCCGTTACCCACGGCACCCGCCGCGCGCGAAAAGCGTTCACCGCCCCGCCCACCAAAGGCAGCCTGGGCTGTCCCCCAATTACTGTTGCCAATCGCATAAGTGACGCCACCGATCAAGGTAGCAGCCAGCAAAATGATCATAATACGTGAAATTGTCTTCATATACTACTCTTATTCTCTACCTTCCATTTGTCCGGCAGTAACAAGTGCCGGTTTTTGTGATGTGAGTGGCCGTTTCCCTGTTAAAGGCCGCCAGAGATAGCGACGAAAAACATTGGCAATCCAATACCAGTTAAAGACCAGGTGCTAATATCAACCCAGAAATTTTTGAGTGTTTCACTAACCCGCCCTAGACGTTTTAGGGGGTGTTTTGCTACAGCTTGACTCATGGTGTTTACTCGCTTCTAATTGTGGTTCAACCCGATCTTAGGGCGTTGATAGCACACCCCGCCGTCAACGCGCCCAGTGGGCACCCGGACTACCCAACAACGCCGGGTAAACCCGGCTGCTTTAGCCGGGTTTACCCGGCGTTGTTGGGTAGCCCTGCGGCTTTAGCCCAGGGCGATCTGGTCAACCCCTGCATTCCCGCTGAGTCCTAATTGTGCAACTGACGTTTCCGTTAATTGCACTGGATATGCCCGGCGTCAACCGGCCTCACCATTACTTTAGCCTATGGTTGTCAAGGAATTGTGGAGAACTACTTAGCGAATGATGGAATTTGGACTAACCAAGCAGGGCAAGGGGCAGGGTGACGGTGAAGGTACTGCCACAGCCACGACCGGCACTGGTCGCGGTGACGGTACCATGGTGCGCCAGCACCAGGGCGCGCACAATCGCCAGGCCGAGCCCGGCCCCACCGCTATCGCGATCCCGGGCACTGTCGGTGCGGTAGAAGCGATCAAAGAGGTGGGGTAGATGTTCGGCGTCAATGCCATCGCCGGTATCCGCAACCTCAAGTAAGGCATGGCCATCCGTTTGCGCAATGCGCAGCGCAATTGCACCACCGGCGGGGGTATGACGCAGCGCGTTGGTCAGCAAATTTTGCAACACTTGGGTCATTCGTGCCCGGTCAACCAGCGCGATGAGCGCCCGTGCGCCATAATCAACCCGTAGTTGTACAGCTTCGGCCTCCGCAATTGGCTCCAAAATCGCCACACACGATTCAGCGAGTTGGGCGAGATCAGTTTGTTGCAGGCTGAGGGGCAGTTGGTGGGCTTCCGCCTGGGCCAGTTCGCGTAAATCGCTGACCAGCCGATGGAGATGGCGGGTCTGGTCATAAAGGCGGGCGACTTCGGCTTTGTCCAGCGTATAGACATCATCAAGGATGGCGCGTAGGTTGCCTTGCAAGACGGTGAGCGGCGTGCGCAATTCGTGGGCAACATCGGCCAGGAGATTCTGGCGCAGGACGGCCTCTTCTTCCAGTTTGCTCACCATGCGGTTAAAGGCGTTGGCCAGCGCCACCATTTCGGCGCTGCCCTTGGGAGTCACACGGTAGGTTAAGTCGCCCTCGCCAATTGTCTCTGTCCCCTTCGCCAGCGATTCAAGCGGCGCGCTCAGCCGGCGGCTCATCCAGATCCCGGCGGTGATCCCTAGCACGCCGCCAGTCAGGACAATCGTAATGAGCGAACGGGTAAGCACCAAACGCGCGCGGCTGGCAAACTCGGCCCGGGCTTCGGCAGAGGGCGGTTGGACTTCAAAGCGTGGCTCCGGGCGCAAGAGTAACCCAACCGTAAAGAGGGCAAGGACGGCGATAATCACCATTGCCCCAAAGGCCAGACTAAATTGCACCCAGAGCTGGTTAAAAGAGAAGTGGGCGAGTAGGGCGCACAGCGCCTGCCAACGTTGTTTCATAGTTCGGCCATGCGGTACCCTACGCCATAAACCGTCTGGACATAGGCCGGATTTTTGGGATCGTCGCCCATCTTGCGGCGCAAATTTTTGATGTGGGTGTCAAGCGAGCGCTCAATGCTCTCGTAGCCGTGGCCCAAGGCACGTTCGATCAGCTCACTACGGGTAAAGACATAGCCTGGATTCTGCATCAAGGTCTGCAACAAGTTGAACTCGGTGCGCGTCAGGTCGAGCAGTTCGCCATCAATCGTCACCTCGTGGCGGGCGGGATCGAGCCGCAGCCGGCCGCTCTGGACAATTGCCGGGAGGAGACCTTCGGCATTACGCTGTTGGCGCCGTAACATGGCGCGGACACGCGCGAGTACCTCGCGCGTGTTAAAGGGTTTGGTCACATAATCATCAGCCCCCATCTCCAGCCCGATGATCTTGTCGGTGTCATCGACGCGGGCGGTAAGCATAATAATCGGGATCGCGGCCAATGACTGATCGCTGCGCAAAAGGCGGGTAATTTCCCAGCCATCGCGGTCAGGCAACATCAAGTCAAGCACGAGTAGATCAGGCCGGTCGCGACGCAGGACATGCAGGGCACTTTCGCCATCATAGGCGACCAGCACCTCATAGCCCGCCTGCTCCAGATAACTGCGCAACAGCCGGACAATTTCCCGATCATCATCTACCACCAAAATCCGTTCGCGTGTCATGGCTACGTTATAGCCACTTTCGCTGATTTGTGCAAACATAAGGCTCTCCGGTTGGACACGTAAAACGTGAAACGTGAAGAAGTCGCGTGTCACATATTACGTTTTACGTTTTACGCATCACATGTCTCCTATCTTCAAAGTCCCCAGCTCACCGCCTGCTCATTGCCGTAGGTGTAGTTGATGGTAATGTCGATGGGCAAGGGTTGTTGGTTGCTGCCGTCGGCATTCATCACCCAGAGCCGCCAAGCGCCGGCTTCGTTATTCTCGGCGCGGTTGCTCAGAAAGACGATCTGTTGGCCGTCAGGACTCCAGGCGGGGGCCAGGTTGTTGGGCATCTGGTCAACGAGCGTTGTTACCGGTCTGGTGAGGGCGGTTGCCCCACTGCCATCGGCGTTCATCGTATAGATCTCATAGTGGCTGCCGTGACGTTGGACAAAGAGCACCTGGCCGCCGTTGGGTTGCCAGTCCGGATCTTCAACCGGGGGCTGGAGCTCTTTGAAGTAAAGCAAGCGATTAGTCGCATCCGCAGTATCAGTCGTAATCTGCAACCCGGCGGATGATTGGTAAACAATCCCAGCTTCGTTCCAATCCGCGGCGCGGGCCGATTCGAGGGCCGCAATGTCACGGTAGTTGTTGCCGTTAACATCGACACGGGCCAGATTATATTCGTAATCCTTGCTCAATTCGAGATTATCAGTGGCCATATTCGGCGGCAAGGTACCCGGCGAAACACAGCCGGCACGACCCAGATCGACACATTCGCGGTATTCATCGCGCCGCGTAAAAACAATCCACTGCCCGTCGGGGCTCCATTTGGGCGATGAAAGCGACTCGCGGCCAGAGAAGATCAGTCGCTCATTGCTGCCGTCAAGGTTGATCAGATAGAGACCATTCTCACCGCCCTCACGCACAAAGGCGACCTGGCTACCATCCGGGCTGATGGCAGGATCAAAGCCGTTGGTCAATTGCCAAAGGCGGCCATTAGCGAGATCATAGGCGTAGATCATGCCGCCGGGACTGCTCTGAAAAACCAGGGTGCCGCTGAGGCCGGGGACTGCGCCGGCATTTGTGCTACTTGCGGTCGTCGCGGCACTCGCCATCGAGACGGTCTGCACCGTGTCGCGATTTGTGTCAGCAGATGTCGTGGCAGCCGCCGTTGTCGCGGTGGTTGCAACCGCACTTACGAAGACTGGTGCGCTGCTCACGGTGGTGGAAACAGGGAGGGCAGCAACATCACCCGCAAGGTCAAGATAGCGTGCTGCAACCCAACCGAACTCATCGGCAACATTGGGCAATTGGATCTGCACCCAGTCGGCAGCCGCGTTGCGGGCGAACACCGTTAGCGCATCACCGGCGTTAGCCTTTGCGACGATGGCATAGGTGGTGCCGGGGCCGCCGCGGACGTTGAGGCGACCACTGCTCACATTCACGGTTGCGCGTTGGGCCGCTTCGTCTATGGTTGGATCAGTTGCCGTCGTTGCGGTCATCCGCGCGGTTGTGGTGCTCACTGTGACTGGTTCCACTGGGGCTGATTCCACAGTCGTTGTAGCAACGGTCATCGCATTCACTGCATCCCGCTGAGCAGCCGGCAGGTTGACCATAAAAGCAGCCGGGTCCACGATAGCCAAGCGCGTCACGCCAAAGACGACCAGTTCTGACGCGGCAATCCAGCCGCTGGTGCCATCAATCGCCTGTACCGCTAGCCAGCCGCTATCTGCTGTACGCCCCACGGCGCTGAATACGACCCCCGGCTCAAGCAGCGCGCCACTGCTATCGGTGGGTGCCGCCAAGAGGGTTGCGCCTTCGGCACCGACCAGTACGACCAGCGAAACGGTGTTCTGGTTAGCGGTGCTCAGCTGTGCAGCAGCGGCGGAATCGTTAGTGGTCGCCACCGTCACCGGGGCATGATCTGCGCGGGTAGCGGCGTCAACCTGCTGCGGCGCGGATAAGGCAGTTTGGGTGGTCGCCGCAGTGGTTGACGGTCCGCCGGCAACGCTTGTCTCTGGCGCGGCGCCGCTATTGGCGCGGACAATCTGCTGCAAGCTCCAGCCCCCAGCCCCCAGGACGATCAAGGCGGCGACCAGCGCCAACCACCAACGCCGTCGCTGACGCCCACTGGTGGTCGTTTTGTTCACTTCCGCCGTGGTCGGCGGTTGGCTTGTTTCCTCGTGCAGTGCCATCATGGCCTCCTCGTTAATACTGGCGTCAACCGCGTGAAAATGGTACCCTTCACGCTGCTGATTGATCGAATGGTTTACTCACTTTAGTATAGCGGGCAAATGTGGGAAAACAGTGAACACTTCCTCAGATTCTGATGGGTGTTCCTCACTTTGCACATTAGGTTCTGTTGACATTTCAATTTTCTCCGCTGTACGGACACGATGCATCGTGTCCGTACTTCACCGGTGAATTACAAATGTCAACAGAACCTAATACAGGCCGGCCTAAATAAATGTACGGTTGTGGTGGGCCTAGCCGGTCACGGACTGGCTAGGCCCAAGTCAGCTATTGGCTTATTTGTACCACTGTGTACTAGGTGACTGTCACTGGGCCATAACCAGTCTGGATCGACCAAAGCGCCGCCCAGTGACAGTCACTCAACTTACTACTTATAAGGAGCAGCTTGACATAAAGCGTGGCCAGATCAGATCGATCTGGCCACGCTTTATTGATACGGGCTAACGCAAGATCGGCACAATCGATCAAGGCGAGGATCAGCCGCCAGGAGGGCCACCACCAGGAGGACCACCGCCGCCAGGACCAAAGCGGCGGTTATTATTCTCTTCATTGATAAAAGAAGCTAGCGTGCCGCTGACCTGATCCCCGGCCTGCAATTCAGCAGATTGAACCACGGTCCACTCACCCTGGACGCTGCCGGGAGTGACCACGACCGGGCTCTCGGTTTCGCCCCTTACCACTAACACGATGTTTTGTGTACCCTGCTGGCGGATTGCCGTAGTAGGTACCAGCCAGCCACCGGCCGCTGCCGTTTGGTTTTGCAGCGTGGCGATGGCGGTCATGCCAGGGCGCACACTCGAGAGATCGTCAGCGGTGAGGCGCACGGTAACCGGATAGTAGACCACGCCGGAGTCACTGCTGCTGGAAGGTGCAATCGTGGTCACTTCCCCGGCCAAGGTTTGGCCGGCCAGGGCATCAACCTCAACGACCGCAGCCTGCCCGGCGGTAATCTGCATCACATCCAACTCGGCCACATCAATGGTCAACTCCAGTTGAGTGGTGTCAGCCAGCGTGACCACCGCCGTGCCCTCGCTGACGCGCGTTCCGATTTCAGCCGCGACACTAAGCACGGTACCAGCACGGGGGGCGAACACTTTGGCCGCGGCCAGATTCGCATGAGCCTCTTCCAGGTCAACCAATGCTTGTTCGAGGCTAATTTCGGCATCGCGCAGGGCGCTAGTGGTAGGGCCGGCTTGCAGATCAGCCAACGCGGCTTCGGCATCCGCGACCTGGGCCTGGGCCTGGGCAATTTGGGCTTCGGTCGGCGAGTTGAGCAGCTCATCCAACTGCACCTGTGCGCTCTGGGCCGAGCTGATCGACGATTGTACTTCCGAGTTCGCCGCTGCGGCCACCGACTCTTCATAGGCAGCCTTGGCACTTTCATAATCGATGGTGGCATCTTGCATGGCTGCAGCTTCGCTGGTCATCCCCACATCATTGCGCCAGACCACCTTGTCATACGCGCGCTTGGCTTCGGCCAGGGCCACCTCGGACTTTTTCATATTGGCGCTGAGTTGGGTCAGCTCGGCTTGACTGGGGCCGGCCTGTAATTCATTATATTTTGACCAGGACGAAGAGACCGAACTGCGGGCTGCAGCAAGTTCCGCTTCACTAGGACCGGCCATCACGTCGGCCAGATTTTCCTGGGCTTCGGTCAGGTTTGCTTCGGCCACGGCAAGTTCGGAAGCCGTCGCCGGCTCCGCTAGTTCGGCCAGATTGTTGCGCTGGGTTTCGACCGCTAGTTCGGCGCGGCGTAGGGCGCGTTCAAGGGTGACAGTATTCAAAATCACCAATAGATCCCCCGCGGCGACCTCATCACCGACATTTACGTTGACGCCAATGACGGTGCCACTTACTTCCGGCGCCACTACTTCTTGGCTCACCAGCGCAATATTACCGGCGGCGCTCACTTCGGCCAAC
Source organism: Caldilineaceae bacterium (assembly GCA_022842065.1). The sequence goes on along the minus strand of JALHQH010000026.1, from coordinate 127,140 downwards.
AGCGCGCTGGCCGGTTGAATCGTCACCGCCGCCGGGGCCGCGACCTCTACGGTGGTGGTGGTCACCTCTTCCTGGGCAACCACTTGGGTATTGGTGAAGAAATAGACCCCACCGCCCACCACAAGCAGGCCGAGGATCGCAAAGAGCCAACGTTTACTGATATACATTTTTGCTCCCTAATTAATGACTAGATGACAAGATGACCGTTGCTATTCATAGCGTAGTGCTTCAATCGGATCAAGCCGGGTGGCGCGCCAGGCGGGGTAGAGGCCAAAGATAAAACCGCTGCCCGAACTGACGCCAATCGCCATTGCCAGCGCCCAATATTCGATCACAATCCCAAAAGGCATAAAGGGGAGCTGGCTTAGAATGCCGGCAATCCCGTAACTGATCCCGATCCCGATCAGCCCGCCCAACACACAGAGCACCAGGGCTTCAATCAAAAATTGCAACATGATGTCGCTGTTGTGTGCCCCCACCGCTTTGCGCAGCCCAATCTCGCGGGTGCGCTCGGTGACCGAGACCAACATGATGTTCATAATGCCAATGCCACCGACGAGCAGGCTAATACCGCCAATACTGCCCAGCAGAATCGTCAACGTGCCAGTGACCGTACTAAGTGTTTCGAGTAAATCAGCCTGGTTAGAGATGGTAAAATCATTGTCCTCATCGGCGCGCAGACCATGGCGCATCCGCAGGATCTGTTCAATGTGTAGTTCGGCGGCGTCCATACCTTCGGCGGTGGCCACCTGCACGCTGATGGTAGAAATGGCGTAACTGCCGCGGTAACGGCTGGCATTAAACAGCCGCCCCTGTGCCACCTGGATCGGCACATAACTGCGGTTGTCATTGCTGCCGAAGCCGGCCCCACCACTCTCTTCCAAAACCCCGACGATTTGAAAGGTATTATTATTAATGCGTACCGACTCGCCCACGACAGTGGCTGTACCGAATAGATCAGTGGCGACCGTGTGGCCGATCACCACCACGCTGGCATTCTCTTCGACCTGCGCGGCGGAAAAGAAGGTGCCATATTCAATATCCAGATCAGTAACGATGGCATAATCGGCGACGGTACCAATTACCTGGTAACTGCCCTCTTCCGCGCCGCTGACATAGGTGGCACTAGCTGAATATTGGGGTGCGACATAAACCAATTCGGGGAAGAGTTCTTTATTCGCCAATGCTTCGGCATCACCCATGGTCATGGTGGAGCCGGCATTCGCCCCCGTGCTCGAGCCGGCACTAATCGTCAACAGGTTGACACCGCCACTCTGAATATTGGCCGTGATGTCGACCGCCGCCCCACTGCCAAAGCCGGTCGTCGTCAGCACCGCAGCCACGCCGATGATGATGCCCAACATGGTGAGCCCAGCGCGCAGCTTGTGAGCAAAGATGCTGTTGATCGCCACCCCAAAATATCTAAGCACTTTCATGAACTGCTTCTCCTTCGCTTGCGACAGCAGGGGGTTGCCCATTGAGCTGGCCGTCAGTATCGCCGTTGTGCAAACTGCTTTTGCGCTCGTCACTAAGAATCTGCCCATCGCGGATCGTTACGATACGCTGGGCTCGCTGCGCAATATCCAGGTCATGGGTCACCACAATCAAGGTCATGCCCTGTTGATGCAGCTCGTGAAAAAGTTCCAACACCTCTTCGCCGGTTTTGCTGTCCAGGGCACCGGTCGGCTCATCGGCGAGCAAGATGCTGGGGCGATTGACCAAGGCGCGCGCAATCGCGACCCGCTGTTGTTGACCGCCCGAAAGTTCGTCGGGCCGGTGGTGAGTCCGATCGCCCAGCCCCACCCGCGTCAACGCATCAACGGCCATTTTCGACGCCTTGCCTGCAGCCACCCCGGCATAAAAGAGGGGCAACTCGACCTGACGCCGGGCATTCGTACGCGCCAACAGGTTAAACCGTTGAAAGACAAAGCCAATCTCCTGGTTACGCAAATCGGCCATACGATTCTGGCTCAGTTTGCTCGTTTCAACCCCGCGGATGCTGTACGTGCCGCTGGTTGGTTTATCGAGCAGACCGATCATGTTCATCAATGTGCTCTTGCCGGAACCGCTGGCCCCAATAATGGCGACATATTCGCCTTCATTAATGGTCAAGCTGATGCCACGCAAAGCATGTACCGCCGTCTCGCCCATTTGATAGGTCTTGGTCACCCCATCGATCGCGATGACCGGGGGGTTGGCTGCAACGTTAGCGCCATTTCCATTCATTGCCACGCTCCTGCGATTGGATGAATAATTTCATTAGCAAAACGATCATGTGTTCTGCCACTGTTCACGCAACACCGCTTTGTTGGTGTTGCGTGAACCTTTATGTAGTGTACCGGCTAATTGTGGAGAAATTCTGAAGAGAGATTGGGTTTATGATGGAGACTAGAGAGGATTTACGCCGCTGCCGGTGGCTTCGACAAGCATTCGCACCCCAACGGCAGATACCTAGTGGGTGCAGCTCACGCCGATGTCTCAGCCGTTGGTAGCTGCGCCAGTATCCAATGAGCGTCATTCATTGGTGCATATCGGGATCGTCCTCCTGCACACGGTCGGTCCAGGTATGATAGCTACAATTGTCACAGGTGGGAATCACCGTATTAGCGACGAATTTCTGCGTGTTACCACAACGAACACAGCCAAGTTGCATTGGCTGATCCAGTTGATCACCCTGCGCAAACCAGGCCGGGGTAATTAAATCCCAAGGGGGATTGATCTGCAAGCCGGCGCGCGCCGCCCCTTTGCGAAAGCGGAAGACACTCAATTGGCCATTTTGCTCCATATAGGCGTGCCGCACCATGCCAATGTTCTCAATGCCGGCCACGCGCAGGCTTTGGAACAGTTCATCGCGATTGAGCAACAGCTTGGTCAACGCTGTATGTTCGATCAGACCGTCCTGCACCAGGCAAATCGGCACCCCTTCGATGAACCGTTCAAAGCGCGCATTACGGCTGATCAGGTGCTCAATCCCCCGGTTGATCAGGACCACCACCGTAATCACCGTCATCCCATGCAGCAACGGCACATCCGGATAGAACATGGGATCACCCACCGCCGATCCCAGCGCAATGACCAACAGAAATTCGACCAGCGAGAGTTGCCCAACGGCTCTTTGGCTGAACCAGCGCACCAATAACAGGGTATAAACATAGACAATCACCGTGCGTAGCACAATCTCTAAGGTAAAGGTCCAGGGCAGATCGCCAATAAAGATACGATAGAGATCAAAGGGTTGGATTGCAGATGGATCTTGCATGGTGTCCTCGTTTATGGCAGCGGAAAAATCGCTAAAGATCAAAATCAATGATGGCAGGCGGTAGCGCAGATGTAGCACCGCGCCTAACTGTAACACAGACCATTACACCGAAAAGTAAGCCCATGCGCAAGCCGCCACGAACAACAAATGTTCACTTGCTGGATTAGGCCGGACAAACCATACAAAATTATCTAGAAACCTCACAGTTTTGCATTCTCATGCGCTTCAGATACAATAGCGACACCTATGTCAACCATTACAATGAGACAACGGCAACGCTATCGTCCTATTCATCTGGCCCGCCGGCTGCCGACGTTTATCCTAACGTCGATGGGTGGTATTGTCCTTTGCGTCCTGTTATGGGGTCTCTGGCGAGTTACCAGTATGCCCGTCCAGGTAACAGTCGATGGCATAGAGCAGCAGATCGATACCCATCGCCGCACCGTCGCACCGCTCCTGCTGGATCTGGGCATTACTGTACACAGCAATGACCGCATTACCCCAGCGCCCAACACACCCATCAGTGACCATCTGGTCATTACCATCGAACGGGCGCGCCCGGTACGCATTTGGGCCGATGGCCGCGAGTGGTTTACAGCCAGTTGGGGTGAAACGCCGGCCGCGGTATTGACCGATGCGGCCATTGATTTTGACACCTATGATCAGGTCGTCGTTCAAGGCGCGACCTTGGGGATGGCAGCCAGATTGCCCTTTACGCCGGCCGTGCCCCAATCGCCCACCTATAGTCGCGGGTACCGATGGGATAACCTGGCGGTAGAGCCATTACAGTTGCGCTTGCAGCGTGCCGTCCCGATTACAGTCCGCGATGAGGGGCTGCCCTTTACCCTGCGCACAACGGCACAGACAATTGGAGAAGCGCTGCGCCAAGCCCAGATCACCGTCTATTTGGGCGATTTAATACAGCCGCCGCTGGGTGCCCAGATCACGCCGGGATTGCGCGTCTTAATCGAGCGCAGCCAGCCGGTGACGCTGCGCATGGATGGCATGGTCATGAAAACCCGGTCGCGCGCCGGTGCCGTTGGTGATGCACTGATGCAGATCGGGGTGGGCATTGCCGGCCTGGACCGGGTGGAGCCAGCCCTGGATACGCCGCTGAAAGCTGACCTGGAGATTGTCATCACCCGTGTGCGCGAGGAGATCGAGATCAGGGAGGAGATTCTACCCTATGAAACGGTCTTTCAGCCCGATAGCTCCTTAGCGATTGACACCCAAGCGGTTACTGCTAACGGGGCCGAAGGCATTACGCGCGAGCGTTATCGCGTGCGTTACGAAGATGGCCAAGAGGTGGCACGCGCCATGGAAGATCGCTGGACGGCCCAAGAAGCAGCGCAACGGGTGGTTGCCTATGGCCAGGGCATTACGCCACAGACAGCAACCATGCCCGATGGTACCGTGATCACCTATTGGCGGCGCATCCGCATGTTAGCCTCCAGCTATAGTGCAGGCACCGCCGGGCTGGCCGCCGATCATCCCTGGTATGGGCGCACCTATAGTGGCGAACCCATGCGTAAGGGAGTCGTTGCCGTCGACCCGCGCATCATTCCCCTGCGTTCTCAAGTCTATGTCCCCGGCTATGGCACTGGTGATGCGCTTGATACCGGGACGGCGATCCGTGCCCGCCGCATCGATTTGGGCTTTGATGACAGCAATCTGGAGTTGTGGAATCGCTGGGTGGATGTCTATCTGCTCTGGCCACCCCCTGCTCCAACGGAGATTACTTGGGTGCTACCCAACTATCCACGGGTGCCAGAATAACAAATGTTACCGATCTTTCATCGCTTCGTAATAATTCCTTAATTTTGCGCTGTTAGAATCAACTGGTATGATGGTGCTTTAGGCGCTTTCGCCAGGGTGATCTGCCAAATGACGGTTATTGATTGGCCCTTTTTTGGCCAAACCCGGTGTAGAGTACACATTTGCACAGCCGTAGCGTTGGTCTGGCAGAATGAAAAGAAGTTTTGTCGTACGTATTAATACCTATTTATTATTGGACTAATAAACGCGCATGCCCCGTCTGATTCAGAGCCCATCGGGACCAGTGAGCCCGACGCGCCCACTTCACCTCTTGCTATTGTTCTTCATTGTCATTGCCGGCTTTACGCTGCGCGTCTGGGACATCAACTTCGATCAAGGCATGGGCAGCCACCCCGATGAGCGCAGCACGGCCTGTAACTACGCGCCCAGCATCAAGCTGCCCAACAGTTGGGATGAATTTTGGGATCCCCAACGCAGCCCGCTCAACCCCCTTTGGGACATTAGCAACCAACAGCGACGTAGCTTCACCTATGGTCACTTCCCCCTTTATCTGGGGGTGGGCATGGGGCAGGTGATGCATTGGCTTGCCCCAACGGCGGAACGCCTTGGGGTCAACCCGGCGACGGTCACACTCATGGCCCAAGCGGACGGGGCGTGTGGGCCGGTGGCGGTGGCCGGACGCCTGGTGATTGCCCTGCTGGATACCTTGACGATTGGGCTGCTCTTTCTGCTCGGTCGGCGCATTTATAGCCCTGGCGCAGGCTTGATCGCAGCCGCGCTCTATGCGGTTACCGCACAGGCGATTCAACTTAGCCACTTCTTTGCCATGGATCCGGCGAGTACTACCTTTACCGTCTTGGCGGTGTTGGGCGGGGTGATGATGGTGCAGGAACGCTCCTGGCACGCCGCGGTGCTGACTGGGATCGCCGCCGGGTTAGCAATTGCCTCTAAATTTAGCGCGCTGCCCGTGCTAGCCGTACCGATCACAGCGGCGATCCTGCTCGTCTGGCAGGAACAACTACGCAGCCGTGCCCAAGGGTTGCCGCCCAATGCCCGTGCCCAGTTGTATGCACTGCTCACCATCCCGTTAGTCTTGGTGATGGCCGCGCTCGCCTTCTTTGTCACCAGCCCTTATGCGATCCTGGATTGGAGCAACTTTATCCAGGCCACCTTGGTGGAGCAGGGGCGCATGGTGCGTGGGCTGGCCGATATGCCTTTTACGCGGCAATATCGCAACACCACCCCCTATCTCTACTTTCTAGAGCAACAGTTGGCATGGGGCATGTGGTGGCCATTGGGCACAGTGGCGGCACTCGGCACCCTCTATGCGCTCTGGCGTTTGCTCTACAGCGGCATTCGCCTGCTGGTAGCATGGATCAGTGGCCACGTTGGTGAAAAAGTCTGGCAACTGCGCGATGAGGATGCCGCCAACATTGTCATGTGGGCCTGGGTGCTCCCCTACTTTGGGTTGACTGGGGCCTTCCTCGCCAAGTTCAATCGCTATATGAGCCCGCTGCTGCCCTTTGCCGTCTTTTTTGCCGCGGCGTTGATCTGGGTCCTCTGGCGGCGATCCAGCCCTAGCCGGGCCTGGTGGACGGGTAGCAAGCGGCTCCTGGCCACCCTGCTCACCCTGGCCGGCATTGGCGGTGGGCTCTTCTGGTCCGCCGCTTATATCAATGGCGTCTATCGGCCTGATCATACCTGGATTGTCGCCAGCCGCTGGATTGCCGAAAACATTCCCGCCGGCTCCACCATCCTTTGCGAACAGTGGGATGACTGTTTGCCGTGGAATGTGCCGGATGAACCGGAAGTCAACGCGGCCAACGCCGGCATCATCCGCATCGACTGGGGTCCCTACGAAGAGGACACCGCCGAAAAGTACGAGATTATGAAGGCCAAGCTACGCGAGGCCGACTATGTGATCTACAGCTCCAAGCGCATCTACGACAGTGTGGATGAACTGCCCGAACGCTACCCGCTGACCATTCGCTACTACGACGCGATGTTCAACGGCGAACTGGGCTTTGAGCTGGCGGCAGAATTCACCTCGCCGCCCCGCCTCTTTGGCCTGGTCTTTGATGATCGCCACGCCGACGAAAGCTGGAGTCTCTATGATCATGCACAGGCTTCGATCTTCCGCAAGGTGCGCGATCTAAGTGACGCGGAATATGACGCGCTCTTTGCAGACAGTTGGGCCACAGCAATGCCCTGGTATCGCGGCGAAGATTCCCCGCTCAGCCCGCTCCTCAACCGCCTGGGGTTGGGCAACGCCCCCGAAAGCGAAGGGGAAGGGCTGATCAACCGGATTATCGCCATGACCACCGATCAGCCGCCGCCCCAACCACCACCGGGCGAAGATCGGCCCACCCTCCGCACGGCACTTCCGCTGGATCAACTGCCGGTGGTGGATAATTATCGCTGGAACACGTTGGCCAGTGAAAATACGGCGCTGGCGATTATTTGGTGGTGGGCCGTGGTTGCCTTGCTAGGCTGGGTGGCCTGGCCCTTTGCCTTCTGGATCTTTCGTCCGCTGCGCGACCGCGGCTATCTGCTGAGCCGTGGCCTGGGTTGGTTGCTCGCTGGGTGGCTGCTCTGGTGGCTGGCCAGCACAGAGCTGGCGATCAACTCGGTGATGAATAGCTGGTTGACCTTGCTGGTGCTGGCCCTGTTTGGCGCGGCCGCGGCCATCTGGCAATGGGCCCAGATCAAACACTTTCTGCGCCATAACTGGGGTTTGTTGTTGGCGGGAGAAATGCTCTTTGCCGCGGCTTACGTGGGTTTCGTCCGCCTGCGCATGGGCAACCCCGATCTCTGGCAACTTTGGTTTGGCGGCGAGAAATTTATGGAATTTGCCATGCTCAATGGCATCTTGCGCAGCCCCACCTTTCCGCCAGTTGACCCCCATTTTGCCGGCGGCATTATCAACTACTACTACTTTGGCCTCTATCTCGTCGCCTATGTCATCAAGCTAACCGGGATCTATGCCGAAGTAGCCTTTAACCTGGCCATCCCCACCCTCTTTGCGCTGACGGTGGTCAATGCCTTTGCCGTCGCCTATTCTGCCTTTAGCAGCGGGCCAACCGCCACGCCAAGCACACCCACGGTCTCCACCACCGGCCAGCCGGACAGCCCCTTAGCCTGGCATCAAGGCTTTATGGCAGCGTTGTTGGCCCCCATCCTGGTCACCGTCATCGGCAACTTGGATGGCATCGGGCAATTGATCCGCCAGTTGGCGAATCTGAGCACAAGCAGTTTTCAAAGTTCGTTGCCGGGGGTGGAGCCGTTGGTGCGGGCCGGGAGTGGGCTGCGCCAGTTGCTAACCACTGGACAATCGCTGCCGACCTATGACTTCTGGGGCCCCAGCCGGGTGATCCCCGACACGATCAACGAGTTTCCCTACTGGAGTTTTCTCTTTGCCGATCTGCATCCTCACCTGATTGGGATGCCGCTGGCCCTGCTCTTTCTGGGGCTGGTGCTGACGCTCTTTTTTGACCTGGAAATTGGGAGCCGGATTCGCCCGCTGCGCAGCCTGGTGCTGCTGCTGCTCTTTGCCCTGTTACTCGGTGCCCTGGCCAGCGTCAACCTGTGGGAGCTGCCCACCTACTTTGGGCTAGGCGTATTGGCACTCCTCGTTGCTCAATATCGCCGCAGCGGCCAAATCCACTGGCGCTGGAGTGGTCTGTTCAGCATCGCCTATATCGCGTTGGCCTATCTGCTTTTCTGGCCCTTCTTTGCCAACTATGTCAATGTCGGGGCCAGCGGTGTCGGCTTTGTCAAAACCGGTGATGAGCTGGGCTTATGGTTGCTGATCTGGGGCTTGCTGATCTTTGTTCTGCTCAGTTGGCTGCTCTACAGCGCCACCCAACGCCCCATTGTAATCAGCCGGCAACGGGCCATTCGCAGTGTAGCCGAAGAGCACACGGGTGAAGAGGTAGCTGCCGGGCTAACCAGTGATCGACCAGACATGGCGGACGCTGAGCCAACTTGGCGCGACGACCCTGCCGCCGTTGAAGTGTTCACAGGTGAGGAGACGAGTCCCGCGCCCGTGGCCGCGTGGCAGACCGAACAGGTCGCGACAGCGAGTAAAGTGGGGGAAGTGGGTGAGAACAGTACAGTAGCCGATCGACCACTGATGGTTGATCAAGCGTTGCGCCTCGCCACTGGCAGCGAGCGCTGGTTGGCCGGCCTGACCCGCTATTTTGACCGGCTGCCCCGTTTTTACGCATTACACCAGCAAGTGGTCCAACACCCGACCCTTGGCTATCTGGTAACGATTACCTTGCCACTGCTCACCCTGGCCGCCGCGGTGGGGGCGTGGTTTTGGGGCCGCTCGGTCCTGGCCCTCTGCCTCTTGCCCTTGGGGCTGGCGTGGTTACTGCTTTGGCGGCGCGGGACGATGGCCGACCGCGGGGCAACCTTTACGACCCTGCTCACCATTACCGGCCTGGCGATTCTGGCCGGTACCCAGGTGATCTACTTGCGCGACTTTTTGCAGGGGGGCGGGGCCTACCGCATGAACACCCTCTTCAAATTCTTCAGCCAGGTCTGGGTGATCTGGGGGTTGGCCGCGGCGATTGCCTTGCCTCGGCTTTGGCTGGGGTTTGTGTGGGGCAAACGTGGTCAACGCCTCTTGCGCTTTGGCTGGAGCCTGACCTTCCTGCTGCTCTTTGTCGCCAGCTTCGCCTTTCCGATTTGGGGGACGCCGGCACGTCTTGATATGCGCTTCCCTGGGTGGCGGCCTGACTTTGGCACCCTCGATGGCCTCGAGTTTATGCGCGAGGGGCGCTTCGACTGGCCAGATCCGAGCAACACGCTGGAATTACAGTATGACTGGGCTGCCATCCAATGGCTGTTGGCGAATGTGCGTGGCAATGCCACGATTGTCGAGAGTTCACAGGTGGCCTATTACCGTGAAGCTGGCTCGCGCATTGCCAGCCTCACCGGCTTGAGCGGCCTCACCGGGATGCATGAGGGCGAACAACGTTATGGCGACGAAGTGGGGGCGCGCGGTGCGCTCCATCGCGAATTCTGGGAAACTCCGGACGCCGGCCGCATGCAGCAAATTCTGACCGAGTTGAATGTGGATCTGGTTTATGTTGGCCCGCTAGAACGTTACCTGCACCCCGACGGTGTACAACGCGTGGAACAACTGGCGGCGGGCGGCCAGTTACTGCCGCTCTTCAGTACGGACGGCTCGGCCATCTACGCCGTGCCTGGCCAATTGACCCAAACGGCTGAGGGTATTTACCTACCCAATACTGGCAGCTAACTCGTTCCCACGCAGAGCGTGGGCATACAGCCAAGACGCTCCGCGTCTTGACGGGCGCAAAGCGCCCAATCAACACGCCACCGCTGCGCGGCGGTGCGAGCAGATTCTTTTATAGCGACTTGAAAGCAAGCAGCAATGATCTGGCAATTTATTTCCTGGTATTTAGTCATTCAACTGATTACGCTGGCGGCGCTGCCGTTGACGCTGACGATCTTCACCAATCTGCCAGATCGGGGCTATGCCTTTGCCAAAAGTTTGGGGATTCTGCTCGTTGGCTTTCTCTTCTGGCTGGGCTATAGCTACGGGCTGTTGCGCAATGAGTTGGGCGGCGCGTGGTTAGCGTTGCTGATCCTGGCCGTGCTTAGTGCCAGCGCCGGCCGTCGGCTCTGGCGCGAGTTAAATGAAGGGCACGCGCCGGTACATCTACGCTATATGGTCATCGTGGAATTGCTCTTTCTGGCCACCTTTGCCGCGTGGGCCTATGTACGGTCGCATGATCCGGCCGTCGATCATACCGAAGAGCCGATGGACCTGATGTTTATGAATAGCATCTGGACCAGCCCCACCTTTCCGCCCCATGATGCCTGGCTCGGTGGCTATGCGATCAGCTACTACTATTTTGGCTATTGGCTATTGACCACAATTGGGCGGCTGGCCGGACAAGCACCGGAAATTGCCTACACCTTGGGGCAGGCCAGTTGGTATGGCCTACTTTGGACTGGCTCTTTTGGCCTGGTCTATAATCTGCTGGTGACACGCGACGGCCACGGTCGCTTGGCTACCCTAGGTGGGCTGCTGGGCGGGGCAGCCGTCGCCCTGGCCGGTAACTTACAAGGGTTGCTCGAATTCCTCCATGCCAACGGCGTCAATGTAACCGGGCTGGCGCGGCTCTTCAACGTCGCCAACTTTCCGGAGAACGCGGCACAGACGGGCAACTGGTATATTAGCTTTGATTGGTGGTGGTGGCGCAGCAGCCGTGTCATCAGTGATCGCTACCTCAATGGTGACCACATGGAGGTGATCGACGAATTTCCGATCTTCAGCTATGTATTGGGTGACAACCATCCCCATGTCACCGCCATGCCCATTGTGATCCTGGTGATTGCTTTGGCCCTCAACCTGCTGTTAAGCCGGCGGCGCGTGGCGATTGGGGTTGCCGTCGCTGGGCAGCCGGCCGAGTGGCTGCCGCCCATGTTGCGTTCACGCGCCGCGCTCAGTGCCTTTATCGACTCGGCAATCCCTGGCGGCAAGAGTGGCTTTCTACTGCTGATCGTCACCCTGGGCAGCCTGGTTAGTTTGAATACCTGGGACTTGCCGGCCTACTGGCTTTTGCTCTTACTTGCGCTGGCGGTCCGGGTTTGGCGTGATCTAGGTAACCACCCCACGCTGACGACAATGCAACGGTGGGGCGAGACCCTCCTGCTCGTGTTCGGAGTTGGGATTGCAATCTTGGTCGGGGTGTGGTTACTTTATTATCCCTATTTCTTGACGGCGCAAAGTCAAGCGAGTGGCATTGTGCCCAATCTCTTCAACCCGACGCGCCTATCGCAATTCTTTGTGATGTTTAGTTATGCACTCTTTGCACTGGTAGCAATCTTTGGGCTGCTTTGGCCACGCTTGGCCCAGGCCACCAACAGTCCCGCAACCGCCACCGACAACCCACGTGGCAGCCATTATCGTTCACTCGGCGTCATCGCGGCGTTCGTCTATGGTTTGCCGCTGCTCTTTTTGGGGGTGGCCGGCTTTTTGGCTGTGGGCACCGCCCGCGGGCGCGCCATGTTGGATAGCCTTGGGCTGCGGCTACCCGAAGGCGAAACTTATGGGGCACTCTTTCTGGCGCGCTGGAGTACACACTTTTGGACCTTTTTGGTCGTCGGCGCGTTCCTCACCGTGGCGATCTGGTTGCTCTGGCACTATCTGCAGCACTTTTTTACCCAGGATCAGCCGCAGACAGGGAAAAGCCAGCAAACAGTTGCCGGCTCGCCATTGCCACTGCAGGCGGATCTGTTTGTGCTCTTACTGGTGACAATTGGGTTACTGCTCGTCTTTGCCCCGGAATTTGTCTACCTGCGCGACAACTTTGGCACGCGCATGAACACCGTCTTTAAGTTCTACTATCAAGCCTGGCTCCTCTTTGGCCTGAGCGCTGGTTATGTCATTGTGACGGTGTTGGGTCACTGGCGGAGCTTTATTACTGGGCGCCAAGTCGGAACTTTTAGCGCAGCGATCCTGTCTTTATTATTAGTCGGCTGTGGGCTGATCTATGGGGTCACCGCGACCTATAGTAAGGCCGGTGGCTTTGCCAAAGCCGAGCCAACCTTTGACAGCACGGCCTATCTGCATGATTATGGCCCAGCCGAATTAGATGCCATTCAATGGGTGCGCGCCAACACACCCTTCGATGCCTTGGTCGTCGAGGGCGAGGGGCGCAGTTACTATTCAAATGACAACCGGATGAGCACCATCACCGGTCGCCCAACCTTACTGGGCTGGAGTGGCCATGAGTCGCAATGGCGTGGCAAAGCGTATGGCACAATGGCCCAAGGCCGCGACCAGGCGCTAAACACGATCTACCGTGGGGGCACCCCCGAGCAGATCGCCCAGGTGCTCGACCAGTGGCAGATCGATTATGTCTACCTTGGGCCGGCAGAACGCAGCCGCTATGAGATCACACCAGCCGTCGAAAGCAATCTGGCTGCGGTCATGGAGCTGGCCTTTGCCGCTGGTGATGTGCGCGTCTACGCCCGACGTCGGTAGGCGCGCAACCACGTGGGCACGATGCATATATCATAAATTAGGTGTATTTCGTTTTGGGGGCACGTTTCTGTTTACTCGTGTGCGTCGCACTGGTCGTACGCGATCGAGGCGGCGAAACAACGCTTGACCAGTGCGACGCACATGGCTTGCCCCAAAGTGACTGCACCTGTCACAAACTAGTTTGACTCTATGATGGGTAGGAAAGCGGAAGCAATGGCAATCAACAGACAAAGTAGCGTCGAAAATCGTTACATCGAAATGCAAATGCAGGGGCTGCCGCTGCGGGAGTGGCTTACGGTTGAGCGTGCGCTCTATGGCGTCCTCCTGCTGTTGGCAGCAGGGCTACGCGGCTTTATGCTGACTGACCAACCATTAAACTCGCTCGAAGCGACCAATGTCTGGCGGGCATGGCTAGAGGCAAACGGGAGCACCTTCGCCACGGGCACAAGCCCCAGTAGTCCCTTGTTCCATTCACTCTATCTGCTCCTCTTTTGGGCGCTGGGCGGCACAGACTTTCTGGCCCGGCTGTTGCCGGTCTGTTTTGGCAGCGCAACGGTGCTGTTGATCTGGTATTGGCGCGGTTGGCTGGGGCGCAATGTGGCCCTGATTACCGCCGGCCTGATCGCGATTGATCCCTGGCTGATCGCCTACAGCCGGTTGGCGGATAGTACGGGGCTGAGCCTTTTTCTAGGGCTGTTGGTCCTGACCGCGCTGATTCAGTTTGCCACGGTACCGGACGAAGCCGCGGTGCCCCGCCACTGGTATTACCTGGCCACGGTCGGCTTTGCGCTGCTTGTCGTCAGCGGCCCACAGATGTGGAATTGGTTGCCCATCTTGGCCTTTTTTATGATCAGCGTGGTGCCACTGGCGCGCAGCCGTGCGCTCTTTAGCGAACGTAGCGCCTGGCTGTTAGCACTGGGGCTGGCCATTTTGGGGGCAACAGGCTGGCTGGCCCAACCAGAGACCCTCGGGATGCTGAGCACGAGCCTGACCGTCTGGCTACGCGGCTGGAGCGGCGGCGAGGGAACTGCATATGGGCTGAGCTGGTTTTGGCTGCGTTTGTTGCTCGAAGCCGGGCTGCTGCTGGTCTTTGGCTTCATTGGGCTGTTGACGCGTTTGCGCACGGCCACAGCCCCTGGCGCACAGCGCTGGAACCGCTTCCTGACCTTCTGGCTACTTTGGGGCATCCTGTTAGCGCTGGTCCCTGGCCGGTCGCCGTTAATCCTGGCTCTGGTCGGGCTACCCTTGATTTTGCTGGCCGCCGAGGGGATCAACAGCTTGTGGCGCGATGCGCGGTTGGGCATCAGTTGGCGTGAGAATGGGCTCCTGATTGGGGTATTAACCATTCTTTTTATCTCTTTCTGCTTCTGGTTAGCGGCCTTTTCCAACAATGTGCAGATCGATGCCTTACTGGCGCGCACCCTGGTGATTATCATTGTTTTGATGCTGTTGCTGGTCCTTGCCTTTATCCTCTGGGTGGATGGAAGACAGGCGCGGCTGGTCACCGGGAGCGGGGTAGGAGTCATTCTCTTACTTTGGACCCTGAGCAGTGGCTGGGCACTCAATCATCATTTTGACATCCGTTATCCGGATGGCTTTTTTGCGGTCTATACGAATCCCGACGTGGAACGGCTAGCCGCCGCCGTACAAAGTTTGAGCGCACAACGGGTCGGTGATGCCACCCAAATGCCGATCCAGGTCGAAATGGCCGGTACGCCCGATCCCGTCTTGGGGTGGTACCTGCGCGAGATGCGCAACCTCCAATGGGTGCTCGCCCCCGGCCTGATCGACGGTCAGAGTCCAACGGTGGTGATCACGCGGCCGGATACGCAAGGCATTGATCAACTGGCCAGTCGCTATGTCGGCAGTAGCTATGCGCTGCACGACCACTGGTTGCCCGCTGATCTACTTGTGACCGAGGCTGCGCCCGTGCCCGTTGAAGGAAGTTTTAGTGAGCGCCTGCAAGCGCGACTCAACAACGCCTGGACCGGCGAGGGGCGCCTGTTGTTGCGCTGGCTGATTTATCACAAAACGCCCACGCTCCCACCGCAGGATGCAGTGATCCTATGGGTGGCAACCGGGGCGGCAGAGTAGAGCGGTATATTGGTAGATCGGTAAATCGGTAGACTGGTATATCGGTATAGAAGTACTGATTTACCGATATACTGATTTACCGATCTACCAATATACCTCCCTCCCTATAGCAGAGTAGGAAAGTTAATGACAACAAAAGAGATTGTACAAAATAGTGTGCTTACGGGCACGGGCGAAACCATGCGTGGACAAGCCGTAGCGGTACAGAGTGCGGCCACTGATCTTGGCGGGGCGTCAAGCGCCGCCACCCAAGAGTGGCGACCGGCGCTGCTGGATCGTTCGCTCTTTGCGATCTTGCAACTAAATTGGGAGATGGTGGCGTGGGTCACGATTTTGCTCTTGGCCACCGTGCTGCGTTTTGTCGATGTGGGGACGCGCGCGATGAGCCATGACGAAAGTCTGCATGCGCTCTATTCGTACTATCTCTATGACAATGGCAAATATGAGCACAACCCGATGATGCATGGGCCGCTGCTCTTTCATATGAATGCGCTGGCCTACTTCCTCTTTGGCGACAATGACACCACGGCGCGGATTGCCCCCGTGCTCTATGGCATTGCCGTGGTCTGGATGATGTGGCTCTTCCGACGCTATATTGGCCGGCTGGGAGCGCTGTTGGCCGCCATCATGCTCACCATCAGTCCGAGCCTGCTCTTCCACAGCCGTTATATTCGCAACGATATTTACATTGCCCTTTTCATCTTGATCTGGACCTATGGAGCCTTTCGCTATCTGGAGACACGCCATCCCCGCTATCTGATGCTCATGGCGATGGGCATGGCCTGGGGTTTTATTACCAAAGAAGTCCATTACATGAATGGCGCGATCATGGGCATGTTCTTTGCCGGCTTAGCCGTTTGGCAGATCATTGGGGCCAAGCTCTGGCGCGCCGTTGCGCCGGTTGCCTTTGGCGGCGGCTTCTGGTATTGGTTGCATATTGAAGCGCGCGACCTCGCCAACCAAGCCACCAACGCGGGCGATGGAGCCGCAGCCCTGTTACAGCAGAGTGACCGCACGGAGATGTTTGGGCTAATTGGGCTGGGCATTGGTGCGATCATCGCCCTGGTGCTGGTCTACCTGGCACTGCGCCCTGGCGACTGGCAGCGATTACGGCGCAATGCGAGCATGGATCTAGTCGTGTTGATGGCGACACTCGTCCTGCCCTTTGTCTCGCCTTTTCTCCTGGCCTTGGCCTTTGGCTGGGATCTGAAAGACAAGTTCGACAATATTAATGGCTGGACCACCGGCGAGATGACCTTAACCACAATTCTGGTCCTGCTGCTTTTTGTCCTTTCAACCGCGCTGGCCTATTTCTGGTTCGGCATGGCCCCGCAATCAACCACAGCAAGTGGCGGCCAAGGGGCAGAGAGCGAAACAGACGAGGACGACGCAACACGCGTGGGCTTCCGGGGCTGGGCGCTGATCATGGGCATCTTCTGGGTGATTCAGATCATCTTCTTTACGACTTTTCTCACCAATATTCGCAATGGGCTGGCAACCGGCATTGTTGGCTCGCTGGGTTACTGGTTGGCCCAACAAGAGGTCGCGCGCGGCGGCCAACCCTGGTATTACTATCTCATGCTGGGTGGGCTCTACGAATTCCTGCCCTGGCTATTGAGTGGCGTAGGGATGTTGGTGATTGTCTATCGTCTCATTCGCCAACCGCAATGGGATCCCGTCGCCGCCGCGGATCTACCCGAAGGCGTGCGCACAGAGCGGCTGCCCCAACTGGATCCGGCGGCTAGTGCCGGTCACCAGCGTCAGGTACGCGTCTATTTTGCCGTCTTTGGCATCTGGTGGGTCATCGCAACCTGGCTGGCCTACATGGTGGCCGGGGAAAAGATGCCCTGGTTGATGGTCCACATTGCGCTGACCATGTGTGTGGTCGGTGGCTGGTGGTTGGGCCGCCTGCTCCAACGCGTCGATTGGGGGCAAGCGCGTGCCACCTACGCCGTCTGGTTGATCGGCGTGACACCAGCCCTGATCTTTGCCCTGCTGGCCCTTTTTGGCACCACCCCGTCGATTGACCGCTCGCTGAGTACCGTCGCGGCCTCGACGCAACGGGTGCTTGCCCTGGTGGTGACGGTGGGCTTAGGGTATCTGATCTGGCGCTGGGGGGAAGCCATTCGCTGGCGCTCCGCCCTGCGTCTACTCTTCATTGGTTTAACCGCACTGCTCTTTGTGGTGACGGTCCGCTTCTCCTACATGCTCAACTATATCAACTTCGACATGGCAACCGAGTATCTGGTTTATGCCCATGCTTCGCCGGATGTCAAACGGGCGCTGCGTGAGATCGATTCGATCAGCGAGCGGACGGCAGGTGGCCGTAACATTGTGGTCGCCTATGACAATGAAAGCTCCTGGCCGCTCAGTTGGTATATGCGCATGTACCCCAATCACAAGTACTATGGTTCTGCGCCAAGCAGCGACAGCATGAGCGCACCGATCATCATCGTCGGGCCGGAGAATTTTGCAAAAGTGCAGCCCTACGTCAGTCGCGACTATGTCAAGCGCACCTATCGCCTCGTCTGGTGGCCCGACATGGATTACTTTAACATGACCTGGGAACGGCTGTGGAATGCCGTCACCGACCCCCAGCAACGGGAGCGCATTTTTCAGATCGGCCTCTATCGGCGCTATCGGGACACCAATGATTACAGCAAATACCGCGACCTCGCGCAATGGCCCCATCGCAAGGAATTCGAGATGTGGGTCCGCCGCGATCTGGCCACGCAAATCTGGGATCTAGGGGTGGCGCCGGTCGTTGATACGAGCAATTCCGTCGATACCATCGCACGGACCAACGAGATCGATCTGGCGGCGCTGGCGACCTATAATGGGGTCTATGGCGACCGCGCCCTCTTTACCCCGCGTGAACTGGCGGTTGCGCCGGGCGGAAATCGGGTCATCGCCGACTCGGGCAACAATCGGATTGTCGTCCTCGACCGCGAAGGCACCTATGTCACCGCGTTCGGCTCGGCCTGTCGCCTGAATGAAGGGGAAGCCGGTAGCTGTACCGATCCGGATGGGGCGGGCCCGTTGACGCTGGGCGATGGGCAGTTTAACGAGCCGTGGGGCGTAGCGGTTGACCAGGCGGGGCAAATCTATGTCTCCGATACCTGGAATGGTCGGATTCAGGTCTTTGACGCGGAAGGGCGCTTCCTGCGCAAGTGGGGGATCTTCAACACCACCAACGGCGAGTTAGGCGATGCCAATGCGCTCTTTGGGCCGCGTGGCATCGCGATTGACTTGGAAGGCAATCTGCTGGTGGCGGATACGGGCAACAAGCGCATTATCCGCTTTACCGCCGAGGGGGAGCCGTTGCAGCAGATCGGCGGCGGCGGCGTGGTGACGGGACGTTTTGAAGAGCCGGTCGGCGTGGCCGTTTCGCCGCAGGATGGCAGCGTCTATGTCGCTGACACCTGGAATCGGCGCATTCAAAAGCTGAGCCCCACATTGGAATTTATAGCAGAGTGGCCGGCACCGGGCTGGGAATCGCAAGAGATCTTTAACAAGCCTTATCTGGCCGTGGCCAACAACGGCGATCTCTATGCCACCGACCCCCAGCTGTACCGAGTGGTGGTCTACGCCGCAGATGGGCAACTCAAGGCCAGCTTTGGCACCTTTGGCACCGGGGCCAATAACTTCGATCTGCCCACCGGCATTGCAATTGACCCCGAAACTGATGTGGTCCTCGTGGCGGATGCCAACAACAATCGGGTACAAGCGTTCCAACCTGTACCGTAGAACGCTGTCAGCGGATTCGGGGAGCGGATTGAACGGATACAAACATGTATCCGTTCTACCATTACTTTAAAGAACCGATTATCACTCAGCATTTCCGTTCAATCCGTTCTCAGAAATCCGCTGACAGCGCAATCACCCACCATGCAAACCCAACGCCAGTGGCAGCATCCAATTCTATATGGGTTGCTCAGTGCGCTGAGTGTGGTGTTTTTGCTCTGGGGAGCACGAGCTGGGCAGGCAGCGCCCTTAGGGCAAGACACGATTATTACCCTGGATGCGATCAGCACGCCGACACCAGTGGTGGGTACACCTGTCGGCACGATGAGTGGGGAGAACACAGTCGGCTATCATGAACAGAGTGCGCAACCGCGTTACACCGTACAAGCAGGTGATACACTGCTGACCATTGCCCTGGAAGTGGGCATTGATCTGGCCAAGATGCCCTGTGCCGTTGCCCCCACCTTTCAAGTCAACCAACCACTGGTAATTGGGGATCAGTTGGAGATTCCCACAGCAACGATCCTCTGTCATCAAGTGCAAGTGGGCGAAACACTGGCGGCGATTAGTACACACTATGGGGTAGCAGCGGCTGCGATCTATGGGTTGCCCTGGAATGGTCTGCAAACAACGCCGCTAGCGGCCGTGACCTTGACCGCCGGCCACTATCTGCGCATTGATTTGACCCCAGGCAGCCAGCCAGGGGACAGGCAAGCCACTCTCGGTACTATCAGCACCGACACCGATGATTTTCTCACCTGGATGTTGGGCCAGCCGCTGAACACCTCGCCCTTTGTCGCATTGGCTGTCGGTGGCCCCTTTGCCGAACACCAGCGGCGCAGCGAAAATCGGGCGATTGTGCCGGCCGGCCAGCCGGGGGCGGTGCCACAAAATTGGCCCTATGGCAGCGGTAATTTTGCCTGGCCGCTGGCCGGTTGGCTCACCCAACCGTATCGCTATGATCACCGGGCGATTGATATTGCCGCACCGGCCGGCACGGTGGTCACCGCCGCTGACCGTGGGGTCGTGGTACGAGCCGGCTGGAATAACCAGGGCTATGGGCTCTTTGTGATCATCGACCACAACATCGACTATATTACGCTCTATGCCCACCTGAGTGAACTCTTTGTCACGGAAGGGCAGGTGGTGGCCCAGGGGGAAGCCTTGGGGCAGGTCGGCTCCACTGGAAACAGCACTGGGCCTCATCTCCATTTTGAAATTCGTGATTTTGGTCGCTTAACCAATCCACTTGAATTACTGGTGCAATAAGCTATGCTTGAAAAAATCGATACGATCCACGCTGTGCCCTCAGTCAGTGTGAAGCAACGCATGCGGGTGCCAACTCACCATGTACCGCTTTTTCGCGCTTTTGTCCTGGGGTTGGGTACATTGCTCCTCGCCTATCTGGCGCAGGGGCAACTTGATGCGGGTCATTCACAAGAAGCGGCCCTGTTGTATGGGGTGGCAATTCTCCTCTTTGTGATCCCGTTTCGCCAGCAATTGCGTCTGCCCCTGCCGGTCGCGACGCGCGTGGGCGGACGTGGCGGGTGGAGCTTGCTCTGGCGGCTGCTGCCAGGGCTGTTGGCAGTGGGGGCGGCCTATTGGTCCCTGCGCACCTTTCAGCTGAACGTCGAACGCCCGGCCATGTCAGCGTGGTGGCTGCATCTGGCCAGTTTGCTGCTGATCGTCCTCTTTGGCTTTCTGTTGGACTGGGGTGCTCAACGGCAAACGCCCCCACGTCCAGACGATAACACAACGGATGAGCCGGCGGCGGAAGCGGGCCAAGCGCCGGGCGCCGGACGCTGGTGGCGCATTGGCCTACTGCTGGCGATTGTGGCGCTCGCCCTTTTTATGCGGCTCTGGCGTTTTGCCGAATTACCCTTTGGCACCTGGTATGACGAAGCCGAAGCCGGTCTGTTGGCGTTAAGGATTTTGGAAGATCCCAATTATCGACCGATCTTTGAAGGATCGATCAATATCCCGGCCCACTATCTCTATTTAATTGCCTTCTTTTTTCACTACATCGAAGTCTCCACCCAATCGATCCGGCTGGTGAGCGTGCTAATGGGAGTGGCCATGGTTGGGGCCGCCTACCTGGCCGGCCGTGAATTGTTTGGCCGGGGCTGGGGTTTGGTGTTGGCCTTTATCGTAGCGGTGGCGCGTTGGAGTGTCAATTTTAGCCGGATTGGGATGTATAACATTAGCACCCCTTTCTTTGAACTGCTCGCGATTGGTCTACTCTTGCGGGCCTTTCGGCGCGGGCGCTATGCGGATTATGCACTGGCCGGGGTAACGTTGGGCCTGGGCCTCTGCTTTTATGTCGCCTTTCAACTCTTTATTGGGGTCGTCTTACTCTTTTGGCTGTTGATGACCCTGCTGCAACGGGGCTTCTTGCGCCGCACCTGGTCGGGGATGTTACTGACCGTGGTGGTTGCGACCCTGGTGGTGATGCCCATCGCGACCTTTGCCTATACCAAGCCCGATGTCTACTTTGCCCGGACCAACAAAACTTCGATTTTTGCCGAAAAAGCACCGGCCGGCACCTTGCCCCCGGCAATTCAGCAATTCTGTGACCAGCTTTCGCCCGCGTGGGCCACCCGTTGCCAATATCTGCCGCTGATCGGGGAAAATACACGCAAACATCTGCTGATGTTCAATGCCAGTGGTGATCCAAATGGGCGGCATAACTTGCCCGGCGAACCGATGCTGGATCCCTGGCTGGCCACCCTCTTGGTACTGGGGCTGGCCCTCTCGCTGGTACGCTTTTGGCGACCGCGTGCCCTGCTGCTGCTGCTCTGGTTTGGGATCATGTTGCTGGGGGGCATTCTCTCGCTGGGCTTTGAAGCGCCGCAATCGCTGCGCGCAATTGGCACACAGCCGGCGGTCTATCTGCTGGCGTTGGTGCCCCTCCATGCGTTGTGGCGCGCTTGGCGCAACAGTGGCGGCGCCCGCTATCGGGGGATCTTAATCGCCCCCCTGGTCCTCTTATTGCTCTCAATTGGCTACACGAATTTCAATGATTATTTCTACCGCCAAGCCAACGACTTTGCCGTCTGGAATGCCTTCTCTACCCCCGAAACGCTGACGGCCAATCTGCTGCGCGACCTGGACGAAACGACCGAACCTTATGTCATCTCCTATTTTCATGGCCACCCCACTCTGAATTTTATTGCGCGCGGCACCCAACCCTACCGTCGACTCGAGACCACCGATCACCTGCCCATTGCCTGGCCCACCGACAAAAATGTGGCGCTGATCACCAATGCCGACAGTCGCGTCATCTTTGAAGAGGCCAAACATTATTACCCCAACGCCCACTTTGAAGAATTCACCCCTCCCGCCGGTGGCCCGACCGTGCTCTATTACGCTTATTTGACCCAAAATGATCTCACCAGTGTCCAAGGTTTGAATGCCCGTTACTATGCGAACGAAGACTGGTCAGCAGAACCGGTCGTGGCGCGCCACGAGCGCACAGTGCAGGCCGAGTGGCCAAGTCAGGCCCCATTGCCCCTGCCCTTTAGCGTCGAGTGGGAGGGCGTGCTCGATGTTAGCACCTATGGCATGCACCAATTCTTTAGCCAAGGGCCGGCGCAGACCGAATTGGCAATTGGTGAGCGCGTGGTCCTCAGCGGCACGGGCGCAGTTAACACGGCGCTGATGTTGGCAGAGGGCAAACACACCTTGCGTCTACGCGCGGTGGGCGGTGAAGGCCCGGTCAGTTTGGCCTGGCGCTCCCCGGATGGCGGCCCAGAGATTGTTCCACCGACGGCGCTCTATGTGGCCCCAGTCACAAGCAACGGGCTGTTGGGTAAATATTACAATAACGGCGACTGGCAAGGGCCGGAGACCTTAGCGCGCATCGATCCACAGCTCAACCTCTACTTTCATATCCCCATCCTCCCCCGTCCCTATACGGTGGAATGGACGGGCAAAATTGCGATTCCCGAGGCCGGCATTTATCGCTTTGGGCTGGAATCGATTGATGAAGCTGTGCTCTTTATCAATGAACAGCAGCTTACCGCCACCCCGATTCCCAACCAATACGAGGAAGGTAGTATTGAGCTGAGCGCAGGGTTGCACGACATTCGGCTGCGCTTTGCCGACCGCACCGACCATACCCATATCAACCTTTACTGGACGCCGCCCTTTAGCGGTCAACAGCCGATTCCCGCGGAGGTACTTTTCCCGCCCCAGGGCAACTATGAGCGGATCGAGCTGCCCGACCTGGCGCAATTGACCTTTAACCCCAATGCACCGGTCGCGCCCGTCCCTGTGGCGAACCAAACACTGAGCGGCAACATTCGTTTGGTGGCCGACGGCTTCAATGCGCCCAAGGGGGTCGCCGTTGGTCCCGATAACCGGCTTTATGTGGCGGACACGGGGAACCAACGGGTGGTGATCCTCTCGCCGGACGGCGAAACCTTAGGTCAACTCGAGCCGCCGACACCATTTATCGAGCCGTTTGACCTGGCCGTCAACCCCGACGGCGAGCTCTTTGTCCTCGACCCCAGCGCCGAACGGCTCGCCCACTTTGATGCCGCCGGCACCTACATTGGGGATGTCCCCGCTGATCAAGGGGTGATCGGCCGGTCGCGCGGTATTGGCATCGATCGCCAAGGCGTAATCTGGATTGCCAACACCCCAGGCGGACGGATCGTCGCGATCAATGCGGCCGGTGAGATCGGCCAAGAGATCGCAATTGCCCCAGGCGAGCCCAGCCAACCGGTCGATGTCGTGGTGGGTAATGATGGTGCGATCTTTGTCACCGATGCTGGGCTACACAAGTTGATCCGCTTTGAGGCAACCGGTCAACGTAGTTTCGCCTGGGATATCCCCGTGGCGAATACAGTGGACAGTTCGCACCTGGCCGTGGCCCCCAATGGCTATCTCTACCTGAGCAAACCCGAACCTTTCCTGATCAGCGAGCGTATGGGGCTGGGCGAAGAGACCGGCAACTGGTCCGTCCTGCCCGCCAACGGCAACATCGTCAAGCCCATCGGCATCGCCGTCGACGAGTTGGGCCACATCTGGTTTGTCGATACCGTCGGCGGCGGGCTATACGTCATTGAGGCAGATCTTGGATAGGCAGATAGCAATGGAACGCGGATTTGGCGGATGAACGCGGATAAAATCAGCGCAAATCTGCCAAATCCGCTAAATCCGCGTTCTATCAAGGAGCAACCATGCGACCAGCAAAATCGAACAGTTGGTTTACCACTTTTGCCAAGTGGGCAGCGCGTACGACGGGCCGCCCGGCCACCTTTTTACTTGCGGTCGCGGTGATCATCGTCTGGGCGGTTACCGGCCCCTTGTTTGGCTTTAGCGACACCTGGCAACTGGTGATCAACACCAGCACCACCATCGTCACCTTTCTCATGGTCTTCCTGATCCAGAATACGCAGAACCGCGACAGCGAAGCGATGCAACTCAAACTCGACGAGTTGCTCCGCGCCGTCAACGGTGCCCACAACGCCCTGCTCGACCTGTAAGAGTTGGACGAGGTCGAGTTGGACCGCCTGCGTGCCAACTATGAGAAGTTGGCCGAAAACGCGCGCGAGGGGCGCAGTCGCGGGGTGCTGGATACCCTGGTGGTTGAGGTGGAGGAGTAGGGTTTGCGGGGACCGCACGCGTATGACTATACGCAATCCAAGCCATTGCGAGACCCGCAGGTTGAAACCTGCGGCTACCATCTACCATCTACCGTCACTCCGTGACTTGATCCGCGCTACACGCCACCCTATTAAACTAATAAAATTTTCCTGACAGTGTAGTAGCACAGTTCATGGAGATATCCAGTGAAAGTCCTTGAAACGGAGCGGCTGATCCTCCGCTCCTTTACCCTCAATGATGCTGAATTTATCTACGAACTCATCAATCAACCCGCCTGGAAACGGTACATCGGTGACCGCGGCGTCGATTCGTTAGCCGCCGCGGTCACCTACATCGAGACCGTCCCTCTCGCCGCCTATCGCCAACATGGCTTTGGCCTCTACGCCGTGGAACGCAAAACCGACGGCACCCTCATCGGCATCTGTGGTCTGCTCAAACGGGAGACGCTCAACGACGTGGATATTGGCTTCGCCCTCCTTGCGCGTTACGAAGGCCAGGGGCTGATGTACGAAGCCGCCGCCGCAACCCTTGCCTACTGCCGGGATACACTTGGCTTGGCGCGCGTGGTTGCGATTGTCAAGCCGGATAATGCGCGGTCGGTGCGCTTACTGGGAAGGCTGGGGATGCGGGAGGAAGGGTTGGTTCGGCTGGGGGAGGCCACCGAAGAGCTCTGGCTCTATGGGATCGCGTTGCGGGCGGGGGAACCGTTTTGAAAGAACATGTCGTTTTTTGTTGGGCCACACTTCAGCTTGACAGAGCATCCTCCTTAGTTGTACAGTATGTCTGTACAACTATTAGATACCGCCAATAAACATAGCCCAGCATCGCTACTGTGATGAAAGCTGAATATGTGCCATACTTATTTGGCTCGTCTGTAAGGAGCATTGTAGTGACAATTCAAACAACCTATACCCAAGCCCGAGCCCAGCTGGCCACGTTGCTGACAACAGTCACAAACGACCGCGAGATTGTGATCATTCAACGGCGTGATGAGGATGACGTTGCCCTGATTGCTGCCGACGAACTTGCTAGTCTGCTTGAGACTGTACACCTCCTTCGTTCGCCTGCCAATGCCGAGCGCCTGTTGGCGACCCTTGCGCGCATCCGCACCCGCACCGAACAACCCCAATCGATTGACGAACTGCGGCGCGAGGTTAACCTTGCGCAGAGCGAATAAACCGAGTGCGCCTACCCACCGCGATGCGGTCTTTCAACCAGAATTTCGCGAGGATCTGCGCTATTGGGTGGAGACCGATCGACGGACAGCGCTTCGCGTCCTTGCCCTGGTCGAGGCAATTATGCGCGAGCCCTTTGCCGGCATCGGCAAACCAGAACCATTGAAATACCTTGGTGCTGGCGTTTGGTCACGGCGCATCACCCAAGAACATCGCCTCGTCTATGTGGTCACTGACGACCGCATCGATTTTGCACAAGCGCGCTATCATTATTGATGATGGCTGATCGACCGTGTTGAAGGTCAAGGACTGATTGTACGAAGCCGCCGTGGCGATGCTGGTCTACTGCCGGGACACCCTTGGCTTGACGCGCGTGGTCGCGATTGTCAAGCCGGAGAATGTGCGGTCAGCGCGCTTGCTCGAATAAGTCGGCAACATGCTGCTGCTTCATCACAAGCAGGTGTTCACGTAGGGCTGGTGCAATGCTTTGTGGCAGCATGGTCACCCGATCCTCATTGCCTTTAGTATCGCGGATCAGTAACTGGTGGCGATCAAAGTCGACATCTTTGACCCGCAGTCGCAAACCTTCCATTAGGCGGATACCACTACCATAGAGCAACTTTGCCATCATCTGGTGCAACCCAGTCATCTGGCCAATGACAGTTTGCACTTCAGCTTTGGTTAAGACAACCGGCAAGCGTTTATCACGGTTGGCACGAACAGCGTCAATCCGACCGGTTAACTCAATGTTGAGAACGTTACGATAGAGAAAAAGCAGGGCGCTGAGCGCTTGATTCTGCGTGGAGGGAGAAACATTTTGTTTGACGGCAAGATGGGTGAGAAAGGCTTCAACTTCAGGAGAATTCATCTCCTTTGGATGGCGGAGCTTGTGAAAGCGGATGAACCGCTCAATCCAGTCTACATACGTTTTTTCGGTACTATAAGCATAATTTTTGAGGCGAATCGCATCGCGGACTTGGTCTAGCAGTTTTTTCGGTTTTTGTTCCATTGTAAGGCTTGCAAAAGCCTAGTTGACATCGCAATTGGAAGCAAGTATACCAGCAATTGTCGCTCGAATCGTCCAGTGGTTCTGAATGATTCGAGAACAAACGTTCTTGGCAAAGCAGCGTAACACAGAATGTTTACAAGTAGAAGTGACAAAAGGCTGACAAATTTTCGTCTAGCCGAGTATAATATACGGACCACTTTTGTGACAATAGATGGAATCCGCCATTATCCATATAGACGGACGCTGCAATCCATGCCAAGTACACTGGATTGTTGGAGAGATAGACGGACGCCGTAGAAACATAGTTGAACTAAGCGCTAGCGCAGAATAAAGCGACGCCGTAGAATAGCAGGAAGCTAACGGTAGGTACAAAAAAGCGATTAGGAAAGCTCCTTTGCGCTGGATAGAATCAATGACAACCCTGAGTTGTCAAGTGATTTATCCAGCGCAAAGGAGCTTTTTTTATGAGTGAGTTACGGCAGCGGATGATGGAAGAAATGCAGTTACGCCGCTATGCGGTAGCGACGCAAGAGGCGTATGTGCATTGGGTAGCGGAATTAGCCAAGTATTACCACAAGTCGCCGGATCAAATTGAACAGGAAGAGGTACGGCGGTGGTTTATCTATCTGACAAATGAGCGGAAGCTGTCGCGCAGCAGCGTGACAACGGCGTTGAGTGCGCTCAAGTTTTTCTATGAGCGTGTCCTGCATCGCGCATGGAGCGAGTTT
Organism: Caldilineaceae bacterium; assembly: GCA_022842065.1. The sequence continues at coordinate 99,719 of JALHQH010000026.1, read as the reverse complement.
AACTTGGCACGGCCCCGCGCTGAAAAGAAACTGCCCGTCGTTTTAAGCATAGAAGAAGTGCACCGCTTGCTGTACGCGGTAGAAGCGCCCCGGTACCGAGTGTGTTTGAGTGTGCTTTATTCCTGTGGACTACGATTGCAGGAAGGCATTCATCTGCGAGTGAACCAAGTCGACAGTCAGCGGATGGTGCTGCACATTCAAGGCGGGAAAGGGAACAAAGATCGGTATGTACCATTACCACAAACCACCCTTGAATTGTTGCGTAGCTATTGGGGCACCCATCGTCACCCCATGTGGATCTTCCCGGCCACCATCCCGCAAGGTTGGAAACCGCCACAGTCGCAGCCGATGGATGGGAGTGGGGTACAGAAAGCCTTTAAGGCTGCCCTCCACAGCAGTGGCATTCAGAAAGCTGCGACGCCACATACCCTGCGTCATTCCTATGCAACACACCTATTAGAAGCTGGTGTGAATCTGCGGTTGATTCAGAGTTATCTGGGCCATGAGTCGCTTTCCACAACGGCAATTTACACCCATCTGACGCGTCATGCAGAATCGGTGGCGAGTGAAACCATTGACCGACTGATGACGCCGCTGATGAGCATGGCCGAACGGGAACTGCGCAATGCTGTGGTCTCAAGTGAGTCAAGGTAACGCTGGCAGAGATTTTCCGTCAGTATGGATCGGCTTACCGGGCAGCGTACCACGACGAGCTACTGCCGAGCCACTTGCGGGTGATGTGGTGTATTGAGCACTGCCGTACGGAAACATTAGGTGGTCATGTGTACCAGTGTGATGCTTGTGGGGAGATTGTTTACAGCTATCACTCGTGCAGAAATCGTCACTGCAATCAATGTCAGCTCGACAAAGCCGAGCAGTGGCTGGCGCAACAGCAAGCAATGCTCCTCCCCGTCCCGTACTTTTTGGTCACCTTTACACTTCCACAGGAAGTACGGGCCATTGCCTACGCCAACCAACAGGTCGTTTACAACTTGCTCTTCCGCTGTGCGGCAGAAGCATTGCAAGCATTGGCCGCCGACCCGCGTTTTGTGGGTGGTCAAGTTGGGGCGATTGGGGTGCTTCACACTTGGAAACGGGACTTGGGGTATCATCCCCATGTCCATTTCCTGGTGCCAGGAGGTGGCCTTGACTTTGTCAACGATCGTTGGTTGCCGGCACGCAATCACTTCTTCGTGCGTGTCGAGCCATTGTCGATACTTTTTCGCGCCAAGATGCGCGATGGACTGAAGCAAGCTGGACTCTATCATCAAATTCCCGCTACCGCCTGGCGACAGGAATGGGTGGTGCACAGTAAGTCAGTTGGGCATGGCGAGAAAGCGGTGGCCTACCTGGCTGACTACGTTTTCCGCGTCGGCATTGCGAATCAACGCATTATCAAACTGGAAAATGACGCGGTCACCTTCTGGTACAAGCAGCGCAAGACCAATCGTCGCGTTTCTATCACGCTGCCGGTTTTTACCTTTATGCAGCGCTTTCTGCAACATGTCTTGCCGCAGGGCTTTGTCAAAGTTCGTTACTATGGTTTCCTGGCGTCAGGAAAGCGACAACGCCTTGCGCTCGCTAGAGAATTACTAGCGGCCGACCACAAAGCACAACAACCGCTCGTTGGGACGACACTGGCACCTGATCCCGGCGGCGATGCCCCGCGCCAAATTTTCTGTCCTCACTGTGGCGAACCCTTGCGCGTGACAGCCACCCTTCGACCGCGTAGTCGCTGTCCACCTTGATTGGGTGGCTGGTAAAGTGAATAGAATGGGCAATCGAGTGTTAGTCGACTGACACTCGATTTTATCATGCCGATCTACCATAACATGGGTAAAGATTAACTGGCAACCAGACGCCTAGCACCAGTGCTGACGACTGGTTGCACAAAAAAGGGGCTTGTTTTTCCTGCTATTTTCCTTTATAATAGCCATACTTTACCGTCATCCTAACGAGGACAGCAACTTTACCCGTTGCTCATTTCCCATCTAGCCAACACACGGCGCAGACCCGGCTTTGTTCAACCAGGGATAAGTGGCGGCTCGGCCTCTGCGATAACTGGCACTTTGCTCTTTTGCCGCCGCTTATCCCTTACCCGACTCGGCAAAAGTCCATTGCGCTACAATGCAGGCGTTTTGCAGTCAGATTGACACCATATGAAAACACGACAACACAATCAAGAGCAACAATTTAATAATAAGCATGTCAGCCCTAACCATGTCCATACTGAAAATATAGGGGCTTACTCGGAAGTTGTTTTGAAAGCGAAACAGCCAGGATTAATTTCTAGCTCTGATATTGCTATGGTACAGCGTACTCTTGGTAATCAGGCAACTAAACGCCTTATTAGTTCTATGTTAGTACAGCAAGGGTATTCGCCATTTGCCAACGGAAAAACGCAAATCGATCACCACGAATCGAATTCTGTGTATCATAATGAGATTCAACGAAAACCCATAACACAATCATCCAGCCCCAAAAAAGCTACCCTTAATGATGTTCAGCAGCTTTTGCGTCAACTCCCTGTTGAGACAGCAGAGGGTGCCCAACTTACTAAGGAAATTCTTTCAGCAGCTATTCAAGTAAGAGATGAAGTAATCGATGAAACGATTCCAGTGGCGTCGCTTGTTTTGAACGTTGATGATCTTATTGAAAGCCTCAAAGAAGGAAAATTTGGAGCAGCAGCAAAAGCACTTGTTGATGTAATTGGTGATACAGCGAATACGTTTGCTTGGTTACTCACAGCGGCAGATACAATGGGGATAGCGGCTGCATCAGCCACTGGTGGTTTGACTGGAGCAGCACAGGCTGGAGTAATACTTCGCGGGGTGGGGAGAGCGGCCCCCCTTGCTGCTGTAGCTTTAGGAACGTTAATAGAAGTATTTAGTATGCCGTCAGATGTAAATAAGAATATGTGGAAAATTTTTTATATCGCTGGTGTCAGTGGGGTATTAACATCATGGGTATTTAATGATAAGTCAATTTCACCCTATGCGCAATTGATGAGCGAAGCACGAAAGGGTGGTTATGCCGGAACCGACATCAGGGATTCTGTGACAACTGCGCACCAAAAGGCTCATGAATACTGGCAAAGTCAATATAGTGGCCATCCAGATCGCGTTAAATCTGTTCAACAAGCAATGCGGGGAGATTATCGCGCTTATTGGCGCCTACTAGGTGGTCAACTAGAGTCGGCACTAAAGCCTCAGCCAGATGGGATGGGACTATCCAATATTAATAGACTAATCAACGGTGTACAACTGGTTCATAAAGAACGAGATCGTGAACGCAAACGTCAAGAAAATATCGAACGGTATGGCGGAATCCTCAAGATGTCAGATGGATCAGAGATGGTAATTCCTCCTTCATAAAAGATACAAAAAAATGCAAAGCAAAAGGTCGACTATCGCATAACTTTGCCGAACATTTTGTGCAGTTGAGCGGGCGAGATCAAGGACTTGTGTCGTTTTATTCCTTCGATAATGTTCAGGGGTACATGCTGATTGGTGTGCTTTCGTCGCCCGCCAACTGACAACTGTGTTCGCCGCCAACAGTAAACCAGTACAATGAGAGGCGTCCTGGTGCGTTTGCTTTACCGTACAACCATCGACGATATGGTGGCCGTCTTCCTCAAAGCCGAAATCGCATCGGAGCGGTTTGGGGAAAAGGTCCGCGCCCAGTTGGCAATGGACGGCAAGGAACGTAGCATCGTAGACAGGCCAGAGATTACGAACCTAGCTGAGAATGTCTATCGCCGTCACCTCCTGACCAGCTACCGCGCCTATGTGTTTGCAGAACTGCTGGTTCATACGGTTTGGTATCGTGCGTTGTTGCACCGTGACGAAGTTATGCAGATCAGATACATTGACTACGATTATTGGAATGAACTCTCCAACAACACCCGCCAGCCAATCGTCGCGGCGGAAGTGATACGTGTTGGTCGCAAAATTTACGTACAGAGCTATTTTCCGTTATAATAGCCATACTTTACCGTCATTCTAACCATGCCAGCAACTTTACCCGTTGCTCATTTCCCATACAGCTAGCACGCCGTGCAGACCCGGCTTCGTTCAACAAGCGATAAGCGGCGGCTCGGCCTCTCTGATAACTAGTGCTTTGCTCTTTTGCCGCCGCTGATCGCTTACTTCGTTCGCCGGATCATGCCTGCACCCACATAATTTGCGTATGCCCACGATTGTGCCCAACGTCGAGTTCAGAATGATCCACCGCGATCTCACTGATTGTGCAGTGATCGACGTTCCTGCCCCTTACGCGCTGCGCTTCTTTCAGCCATCCGATGTCGATGCCTGGTTGTCCATTCAACGAGCGGCAGAAACGTTTGACGTCCCAGACGCAGATACGTTTTTTCGATCGATCGGCTCCGATCTGCCTGCACTCTCCCAAAGACTGCTGTTTCTGTTGGATTCCGACGCCAACCCCATCGGCACCATCACCGCTTGGAACGATTCGAAGTTTGCTGGGCTCGACATGGGCCGCATTCACTGGCTTGCCGTCATGCCGGATTCACAACGCAAAGGCTTGGGCGCTGCTTTGCTCAGCGCCGCTTGCCAGTTGCTTCTGCGGCTCGGCTATCGGCAGGCTTGGCTGTGGACCAGTACTGGCAGAACTGCGGCCATCAATCTCTACTTACGATTCGGCTTCGAGCCAGTCTTTCAGTCCAACAGCGAACGCGATGCGTTCATTCGCGCGGGTTATTCGTCGATCAACTGAGGAAGCGCCGCGCAGGCCGTTGACGGTGACTTGGGGCTTGGGGCAGTCGGTTGGGGGTGAAGTCTGCTCGTTCGTTGCCTGGTGGTGCAGGTGCAGCGGGAAACCGCGGCGACTTGGAACTAGTTTGCACGCAGGGAGCCGCTGCCGAACATCGTAGCCGTGGCCGGCGATGAAGAATTGACAAGATGTATCTTTTTTGGTACATTCTTTCGTTATGGATGACAAACAGTTAGTCTTGCGCGTAAAATTCTATCAAACCAGTTCGGGTCGAGAGCCAGTACGAGAATGGCTGAATGGTCTTGCCGCGTTAGATCGGAAAACCATTGGGAATGACGTAAAAACCGTGCAATTCGGCTGGCCACTGGGTATGCCGTTGGTGCGCAAACTTGCACCGGGTTTATGGGAAGTACGCGCACATATTACAGATGGCATTGCAAGGGTCTTATTTACTGTGGTGGGCGCGATGATGGTGCTATTGCATGGGTTTGTGAAGAAAAGCCAAAAGACTCCCGCTAGTGATTTGACCTTGGCGCAACAGAGGTTGCGACATGTCTTGACAGAGGATGATGATAATGAATAAGCATATTGGCAGTGATTTTGACGATTATCTCCAAGAACAAGGATTGCTGGCAGAAGCCAGTGCTACAGCCATGAAACGCGTGTTAGCGTATCAAATTCAACAAGCGATGCAACAGCGGCAATTATCAAAGACGGCAATGGCGCATCGCATGGGTACCAGCCGCGCTTCACTCAATCGTCTACTTGATCCAGAAAACAGCTCGGTAACGCTCCAGACGTTGGAACGCGCTGCTGAAGCAATCGGGATGCGACTCCGTGTCGAGTTGATCTAACACTATTAGCTCATCTGATAATACTAAGGTGAACAGAGTATTGTGGTGCGCAGAAAGCCAAAGCCGAACATCCATTGCAGTTGACCCCAGGAACCGCGCGTTTTCGGCGTTTCTCGCCCGCTTGGGAATCGGTTGGTTTGGGACGTTATCGGCCACGCATCCTGGGGCAACTGAATATGGCGTTCGCCGCCAACAGTAAACCAGTGCAACCAGAGGCATCCTGGTGCGTTTGCTTTACCGTACAACAATAGACGATGTCGTCGGCACAGCACCAGACGAACAGTTAACGGTCTACGAAGGTCATGGTCGGTTAACTGCCTATGGGTTGGCCCCAGCGTGTATCCCTGAGGCATTGGAGGTTATTGCCGGGTTTGCGCCAGAGTGCGCCCAGATATGAGCTGTACGCATGTAGCAACCCCCAATTGCATAAAATCGACCACGCGTTGTGGGATGGTTACTCGATAATCGAACTGGGCAACTTGGTTGCAAAATAGCCCAAAATCCAGTATACTGCCTCGTATGAAAACCAAAGCACCGAAGCAAAGCCAATCAAAAATCCATGATTCGGATTACAAAAACTCTTTTCCAACCGTACCATCTTTCAGCAGTTAATGGCCCTAGCCGCGCCGCTGCGTATCGAGACGTTCAGCACAGAAGCCTGGGTGAAAGATCTGGATTTTTCTAAATGCGAGACGCTCGACAAATCGTCTATTACGGATCACGACAGAGAGACTGCGCCCTAAGCGCACCCGGACCTCATCTACAAGCTCAAATTGCGCAGGAAGACCATCTATATTTATCTGCTACTGAATGAGAAAGCCGTACTGTTTGGTAATCTGACAACCGCTATCGGCCACCTTCAAATGCGAGAATAGTCGATGCTCTCTTCACAAAGACAGCGCGCCATTGAATTCCTTTCAGCCACTCCCTCAAAAGAAGCTTTGCTCAACCTCATCTCCTGGTTGGACTTGGAATGTTCCAGCGCGCCATGTACGTCATTCCCTCAGCAAATCCTTGCCCGTGCGGTTGTCGCCTGCGGCTATCGATTGCTGGAACAGCATGCTTTCTCAACAATTGCGCTGACGATTCAAGCCGCGGAGCAATTCGTTTGTGAACCAACAGAAGCTCATTTCGCTATCTATCAAAACGCGGCAACAAATTCCTATCCTTTTGGACCAGGCGATGGTTGTTTTGCTCTTCCTGAAACTGGCTATTCTGGGTGTGAGCCTGGGAGTGGCTGCCGGAGTGGTGCCGGATGTCTCGCGCTCTCTGACTTGGATGAAAGTGTCGTGCTGGAGGTCATCGCGAAAGATCTCCTTCCTTGGCTTGATAGAGAGCATGATCCGAGCGAAAGGCAAAACGCGTAAATGAAGAGGTGTTTGCCACGATAATCGTCCACCCAATCCACAGGCCAAAGCTGACCAAGGGCGAACTGAGCTTATTTAATGTTACAAGCTGAGTTGCAATACCTAATATTTCATCAAGGTAATAGCACGGCCCAACGCGCAGTTGCAGGCGGCTTAACCTGCGCACTTCGGTCTGCGACTATGCTCCTGAACTGCCACGTTGGGCCACTTCGTGTTTTTCGGGTGCTCTGCCGCTCGCTTGACGCTAGAACATATGTTTGTTAGAATGCCACCGTAGATTGCAAGCGCGATAACGCAGAAACAGTAGCAGCATCATGAATGAAGTAGAGCAGTCAATCTTGCAGGTGCTGGACGCGTACAAGAACGCTGTATTCGCCAAAGATGTGGATGCATTCGTGGCGCTGTACGACCAAGATGTACGCGTATTTGACATGTGGAGCGAATGGTCATATACCGGCGTGGCAGCATGGCACGGCATGGTGAAGAATTGGTTTGGTTCACTTGGTAGCGAGCGGGTAGTTGTAACCTTCGATGAAGTACAAGTCGTCACGACACACGAGCTCGCGATGGCCTCGGCATTCATTGCCTACCAAGGTGTCTCTGCTGAAAATGAGGCGTTGCGTGCCATGCAGAACCGCATCACCATGGTGTTAAAACATAGCGGTGGAGCTTGGCAGATTGTTTACGAGCATTCCTCCGCGCCGGTTGATTTCGAAACGGCAAAGGTTAGCCTCAAGCGGTAAATGGGGCCGAAGCCAGCCCCCTCATTATGCCCACAGCGATCTACCCCTTTTCGGTCGGGCCGGTCGCCGCCTATCGGTTCATTAGCGGATCAGACGCCAACCCCTTGTCTAGATTGGGGTGGAAGTCTACGCTCTAATGGCAGATGGATTGTCACTGATGGTGCAGCACACGCACGATCAGAACAGTAGACGCGTTGATCGCGCTATCCCTGTTCTGTCCGTGTGCGAGCCGAGAAAGCCATACAAAAATGATCACACTCTCATCTGAACAACTTGTACACTTCGCCGAGCAGGGCTATGTGCGTGTCCCGGCGGCGTTATCACCGGCATTCGTGAAGCGGGTGCAAAGTGCGCTTTGGGCGGAACTCAAAGCACAATACCGGGTGGCAAAGGAAGACCCCGGCACATGGCGCGAGGGGTGCATCGTCAATAAAGACTTGATCGACCGTGCTGCTGGGGTTGAGATCGGGCCGCGCCTGGTTGGGGCTGTCAACCAGCTCCTGGGCGCAGGCAAGTGGCGACCATTGAAGACCCTCGGTGCGCTCCTCTTGACCTTTCCGGATGGGACGGCACGGCCCTGGGAGCGGGTGTTAGACTGGCATTTTGACAACGACCCCCATGACTACCTGGACGGCATAACTGAGTTGATGCTCTTCACCTTCTACTCGTCCGTCGGGCCACGCGGCGGCGGTACGCTACTCCTTGCCGGTTCGCACCGCCTCGTTGCGCGGTACATCACGGCGCGCGCCGAAGCGGGAACGCCCGACAGCTTGCCACTTACCGATGGACTGGCGCAATGGCATGGGTGGCTCGCAGAGATGATGCGGTCCGGAGCGGTAGACGCACGCCCGACGGCGACGCTGATGGAAGCCGCAGTCGATGTGCATGGCATACCGGTGCAGATTATCGAACTCACGGGCGAACCCGGCGACGCGGTGCTCTGTCACCCGGCGATGCTGCACGCTGTTAGTGCGAACAGCGCCCCCCTGCCCCGCATCATGCGCCGCACCAACTTCCGACGTAAGCGGTGAAGGCAGCGGAAAAGCGAAAAAGGACGAAACGCGCATCAGCATAGACATGGTGGGCAGTGATCAGAGTTATACTGAGATCAGAATGAAAAGCGGAGTTTCACCCCTCCCGCGCCTAGGAGGCAACCGCTCCCCAGTTTGGGGAGGGAACGGTTGGTTTCTCAGCCCCGAGACTATTCCTCCCCCAACCTGGGGGAGGTTAGGAGGGGGTTAAAACTCCGCTTTTCAAGTTGACTTGAGTATAGCCGCGACGATAAGTTTAATGAGGAGAGCGGGGCAAACATGGCGGGTTACGCAGAAGAGCTGAAACAATATCGACAGCGTTGCCAACGCGCGCTGAATGGCCACGGCAACAAGTCAGCCGCCGATCTGTTGGCTGAGATCCCGGTCGATCTGGGCGTAGACCGCTATGGGGAGGGCGGGGCGGTCACCGCGCTTGAGGCTGAGATACGGACGGTTCTGGGCAAGCCGGCAGCCGTCTTCATGCCTTCGGGGACAATGGCCCAACAGATCGCCTTGCGGATTCACGCCGATCGCCGCGGCATACGGGCCTGCGGGTTCCACCCCACCTGCCATTTAGCGATCCATGAAGAAGAGGCCTATGTTCAGCTGCACGGCCTTGTGGGGGTGACCGTGGGTGACGCCCACGAATTGATGACGTTAGCCGACCTGCAGGGCATCCACGAACCTTTAGCCGCCGTGCTCTTTGAGCTGCCACAGCGGGAGATCGGGGGACGCCTGCCAGCTTGGCGCGATCTGGAGGAGCAAGTCGCGTTCGTGCGGACACAAGGTGCGGCTGTCCACCTGGACGGGGCGCGTCTATGGGAATGCACGCCCTATTATGAACGCTCGCCCGCTGAGATCGCGGCGTTGTTCGACACAGTTTACGTCTCCTTTTACAAGGGGCTTGGCGCTCTTGCCGGCTGTTGCCTGGCCGGCGAGGCAGAGGTCATGGCCGAAGCGCGGCTCTGGCGCAAGCGTCACGGTGGCACCCTCTTTGGGCTGTGGCCAAATGCGGCATCTGGACTGGCTGGACTCCGTAAACGACTGCCGCTAATGCCCCACTACGTGCAACATGCGCGTGAAATTGCCGAGCGGCTGCGTGCTCTGCCCAATGTTCAGATCGTGCCCGACCCGCCACAGACGCCGATGATGCATCTGCATGTGCAGATAGAGGAGAGCGCGTTCCTGCGCGCCGCCGTCCAGATTGCCGAAAACGAGGGCATCTTCACCTGGGCGGGAACTGCCCCTGGCTGGACGCCAGCCACGCGTGTGATCGAGTTCACCGTGGGTGACGCCACGCTAGATTTCACCACGGCGGAGGCGGTCGGCTTAATCGAACGGTTGGTTGCGGGGGCTGCATAAGCCGCATATGGGTCTACACGCCCGGTAGAGTGAGCATGGGCCGCGGCGGAAGTGCGATCTGTTCTCTCTCCATTAGGGGGCAGGAGGGTAATACAGGTGTTGACGGACGCAAATGAACAGCCGGTTGACGGCGTTTTGATTGAGAGCAAACGATGATCGCACAAATGACAATCATCCCCGTCATCTTTGCCGGGTTGTTCATGCTCGGGTTGGCGGGCGTGGCGATCTTTGCACCGGCAGTCGCGCGAAGATTCTTGCATGGCTTTGCTAGTTCAAAGCGCGTGCATTTTCTTGAACTTGCAATTCGACTTCTGGTAGGCGTAGCCATGATCGCGTCTGCGCCGCGGCTGCAATTCACGACGATCTTCACCGTATTCGGCTGGATATTGGTTGTAACAACAGTAGTAATGGGCCTGATACCATGGACGCGACACCAACAATTCGCCGCACGGACAGTGCCAATGGCAACGAACAACATGTCCCTAATTGCAGTCGGCGCGTTATTCGGTGGCGTGTTGATCTTATGGGCTGTCTTCGGCGGCTGAAATCGAATGCAAAACCATCGCCACTGCGGTCCAACAAGGCTCGATGCCGATACGCATGGCCAGGCAATTTCCAGCGCAGAGCGGGGCGCGGCCGTTTCGCCCGCCACGAGCTTGCCGTTAGCCACCACAACCCTTGGAACCTACCATGAAAACAGTGCTGCTCTCCGACATCCACAGCAACATCTACGCCCTGGAAGCGATCTGGCAAGCAGAGCGTGACAGCGATCTGATCTATTGTGCCGGCGATCTGGTCGATTATGGCCCTTACCCCAAAGAAGTGTTAGACTGGCTGCGCGCCCACCAAGTGCCCTGTGTGCAAGGCAATCACGACGCGTGGGTGGTGAAGAACTATCGCGACGGCGGCACCTTCGATACCATGCCTGTAGCAGAGCGGGCATGGGTCCATCATAATGCGAACTTGCTGGACGAAGCTGACATTGTCTATCTGGAACAGTTGCCGCAGGCGTTGACCTTTACCGTCGATGACCACAGCTATTGGATAACCCACCTTTATCAAGCGTACGAAGAAATCGTGAGTCTCCACACCTATCAGCGCTTTCGCCAACAGCTGCTCGGCGCAGACGGGACCGCCGATCACAAGCGGCTGATCACTGGCCATACCCATCGACAGGCGGTGCGTTATCTGGCCGATGATCTCCTCTGGCTCAATCCGGGCAGTGTCTCCTATCGCCGCCGCGATGACCCGGATCAAACGGCTCACTATGCGGTGATCGTGGATGGCGTCATCTCGCTCAAACGCTTGGCTTATGATCTAACCCCCTTGCGCACCTATGTGGCACAGGTCGCGCTCAAGGCGGACGAAATCGACGCGGCGACACACTTTTTTGCCATACGAAGTTGATCGTTGACGACACTCACTCCCAATGCTAAATTCATGGGGCGAGCGCAGATTCGCTCGTTGTGAGCGTGAATAAATCGATAGATCGACAAGGTGAGTGTATATGAACTTCAAAGCGTTAATCCAAGAAAGCGATGTGCGCGCGTTAGCACCGAGGGATCTACTCCTCCCGACCCTGCCTGCCGACGGCAATCGCCTGCTACAGGAAATTGCCCGCCGCTTTGCGGCCGACAATGTGGCATATGGCCGTCGGCACAGCTTCGCCGAAAGTATCGAGATCCACTCCTATCCACATGCCAGCGGCTCCTGGTACGCCGACCGCCACATTCGCTGCCTGATCTGGCTGGGCGACCTGGTGATCGATGGCGACCTGATCGATGACCATTTTGAAGCGTTGCCGCTGCTCATCGTGCATGGCAATTTGGCGGTGCGCAATTGGTTACGCGGCGGCATGTCCACTTTTGTGGGGGGCAGTGTGCATGCGGCGGGTTTCATCGTTGGTCACTACAACGATTCGGCGTTGTTTGTCGGTGGCGATCTCACCGCCAGCGGCTACATCCCCCGTGCCAAGCCTTACCCCGACTTGCCCAATATTGCGCCGCATCAGATTGCAGGCACGATCAGTGCGCGGCAGCTTGACGGGCTCAATGCCTCCGATCAGGAACTAAAAGCCGCCTTTGTCGACGAAGTCCTCGTCCAGGACGAAGAGGGCGTGGGGCTGGATGAACTGATGATCCTCGAACGGTTTAACGTGGGCTTGGCCGTTTGGCGCGAGGGGGACTGACAGCCCATTTTCCAAGTTCTGGGGTGCGTCCCAGCGAGATTACCCCAAATTGTAGGAAGCCAGCTAAAACAATCCCGGAATCTTTAAAGATTCCGGGATTGTTTTAGCGGTAGCATAACTTTGCCCCTTTTCTGTGACGCACCCCAAGTTCTGGCCTTAATTGCATTGGCTACCTTTGTATGCTACAGTAAGCTATCGGCAAAGGAGAGATTCATACAATGACGACTATTAGCAGGGTTGAGTTTCAAAAGCATTTTGGCTATTTTCAGGAGCTTGCTCAGCGTGAGCCGATTATGGTCACGAATAATGGACAGGCAACGGTTGTGTTACTCTCGGCTGACGAATACGCGGCGCTGAAGAAATTGCGCTATGCCTATGGCGGTGAAATTACCGAAGAGTTCACACAAGCCGTGGAGCAATTTATGCAGGAACATGACGCTGTGTTGGAGAGCTTGGCGCGGTGAATGAAGCCTTTGCCCCTAAAATGCAAGCTATTCATAACCGTTTTGCCATACCTTCGGCATCTTCTTGTCTTTTGAATGTGCGATATCCAGGCGCAGGAAGGAGAAACCGATGCAAACGCGAACTGTCCGTGAAGCGGAAACGCAGTTACAATCGTTGGTGAAACAAGCACAAACCACCCAGCGTCCCGTCTTTTTGACCAATGAGGTTGCTACCCCAATGGCGGTTTTGCTTGATTCAGCCATCTATGAAGCATTGCAGGGCAAGGAACGGCAACTTTTTCAATTACAGCTACGCCACCTGCTCCAACAGATCAACGCGTTCGCGGCGCAATGGGACGATCAAAGCGCTCGTCAAAGCTTTATTACCGATTTTCCGGCGAGTGCGTATGCCTTGTGGAAAGCCGCGCCAGAGCGCGCACAAGACCTGTGTGTCATGCTAGATTTGGCGGCCCGCCGCCTAGCACTGGCAACCTTCTCGCCGCAACAAGCGGTTGCGTTGCGGGCGTGTCTACTCTTGTTGCAAGATGACGCGCCCGACGATGCTGCTGTTGAGCTATGCGAGCAGCAGTTGATCGCAGCCGGATTGCCGCCAACGATGGGTGGGAGTGATTCACTGGTGGCGTTGTATCTGGATGAGTTGTGAGCGCGATGATGATCTTTGTCGAAACCTCGGTACAAATCCAGCGCGTCCTTGCGCCGCGTGCCAAACAGAATCAGGTAGAAGGCCAAATAGCGAGTCTTGCACCCAGTTTATGTACCAGTCATTATGTGTGGATGGAGTTTCAACGTACTGTGTTGTCCGATTACGCCCATATCCACCGGCTGATGTTGCAATATGGCGGCTGGGGTGATGTAATGGTGCATCTCTTGTCTGGCCAGCGCGCCTTTCGCTCACGTTCGGCAACCCGTTGTAGTGAAATTTTAGGCTTGCTTTATAACGATAGCCGCGGCGATTGGCAGTATGCCCTGCGCTTGATCAATCGAGCGCTGCGGGGAGGGCTGCGAACTTTATTTTGGAGCTATGTCGCCCCACTGGATGATCCCATCGTTTGCGATTTAGTTACCACCGGTACGGTGCGTCAACCAGATGGCACTTATGCGGTTTCCGACCAATGTCGCAAGGAAAGTGCGGCCTGCGCGCTGCCAAGCTTTTTAGCCGATCATCGCCGTGAATTACAAGCGATTGCCGACTATCTCACCGCCCACCCACGCATCATTAAAGATCAGGGTAGAGTGATACGGTTGTTAACAGGGGTCATTACACATCCACGTTCCGCTTTGGGACAGGCCAGTTGCTGGCCGCTGGGCGATGTGCTCATTGCCCAGCAAGTTCCGACCGATGCGGCCATTTGGACGCTTGATCGTGATTTTCGCGCATTGGCGGCCGCGCTAGGGTTACGCCTCTATACGCAGGAAGAGCCATAAATTATTGAGGGTGCGATGGAAAACAGTTCCCCCCTTGCTCAACCCAGCAACAGTCAAGCCATCTTCGCTGCTTTGCGTGATGTATTGGCTGCTCTGTATCCAGAAGAAACCGATGCCCGTGTCGTCGTCGCCGATGCTGGGCTGGATGCGAAACAAATACTCTTTAGTGCCCGCGCCCAAACCAACTGGCATAACATCCTCGCTGAAGCCGCTCGCCAAGAGCGTCTTGACCCCTTACTGAAAATTGTCCTTGGTGCCTATGCCGCTAACTCGGCGCTGCTTGCTGCCTATGGCCAATATCGGCTTTTGATCGATCAAGGTGGTTATCTTGAAGCGCCGGCGCCTCTGCCTGCTGATGCTGGCGTTACCATTGGGGGTGACGTGAATCTGAACCAAGGCGATTTTGTTGGACGCGACAAGCTGGTCGCCGGTGACGACGTCAGTGGCGACCAAGTCGTAGGTGATAAGATCGATGCGCACGACTCCCAGGGCTTTCTCAATCGCCCGGCTGCGCCTGTGACACAGCACTTTGGCACCATAATCAACATTGGGGCACTTCAAATCCCTATCTATCTGGTAGTAATTATCAGCGTCTGCATAATTGGGATCTTTAGTGTTGTGGCTTATCCTTTCGTCGAGCAATGGTTACCACCGTCACGCGCCTTTGCTGCCCAAGCGAACGGCGAAACTCTAATCGTGATCGCCACTTTCCACAACACCGCCGCCACCAACAGCGAAGCACACACCAAAATTCGCCGTGCCATTGCCGATACCGCCACTACCAATAACGAGCAACAGTTGCGTGTAGAAGTAGAACCCACCGAACTGAACGCCGACCAGCGTCCAGAGGCGGAAGCGCTAGGCAAACGCTACAACGCCAGCATGGTGATCTGGGGCGAGGACACCGGTGTTGAGGTGATTGTCAATTTTCTCAATTTGAAAGGGCATGGTTTGGATGCTGCCTTGGTAACCATTACAGAAAGGGAACGCACCCAGTTAACCAACCCTAGTGCCTATGCCCGTTTTATCACTCACGGGTTACCCCAGGAAATAAACTTTTATGCATTCTTTGCTATTGGGCAATCCTATTATATAAACAATCAATACTCGTTAGCCATTGAGCAAATCGAAGCTGCTGTTGCATTGGTGCCACCCAATACAGAGACAGAAGGATTGGCTGAAGCTTATTTCCGTTTAGGCTGGCTGTACCAGATGCCACCAGAAAAGCTGGACGAGGCCCTCGCCAGCTATGATAAGGCTATCCAACTCAACCCTGATTACACCTTCACCTACATCAACCGCGGCTACGTTCACAGTAGACAGGGTAAGCTAGATGAAGCCATCGCTGACTACGATAAGGCTATCCAACTCAACCCTAATATGGCTGTCGTCTATATCAATCGTGGAGCCGCTCGCGATAAACAGATCAAACTGGATGAGGCTATTGCCGATTACGACAAAGCTATCCAGCTTGATCCCGGCTTTATCGCTTCCTACATTAACCGTGGTGTCGCTCACAAAGCCCAAGGCAAGCTAGATGAGGCTATTGCGGACTATGACAGAGTCATCCAACTTGACCCCGATATTGCCGCTGCCTACTACTACCGCGGGAACGTCCGCTATGACCAGGGTAAGTTGGACGAAGCTATTGCTGACTATGACCAAGCTATTGCACTCAATCCCAATGATGTTGACGTCTATGTCAATCGTGGCAATGCCCGCTATGAGCAAGGCAAGTTGGAAGAGGCGATTACTGACTACAACCAAGCTATTGCTCTCAAACCCAATGAGGCTGACACCTACTACAATCGTGGCATCGTCCACTCCGACCAGCGAAAACTGTATGCTGCCATTGCCGACTTCAACAATGTTATCCAGATCAACCCCGAATATGCTAATGCGTTCCGGGAACGAGGGTTAGCTTATCAGAAGCTTGATAAACCGAAAGAGGCGCTCGCCGATTTTCGTCGTTATCTAGAACTACAGCCCAATGCTGAAAACCGGATACAAGTTGAAGCATGGATCACCGAAGCTGAAGTAGAATTGGCAAAACTAAAATAAACCCACACGTTCCCCTCAAACCACCCCTTACACCCGAGTTGTCAGCGAAGCAACGATGCGCTAAAATAGCAGTATCCTGCCATCCCGTTGCATAAACCCAAATAGCGAAACTATCAACTCTGCTTAAGCCCAAAGGAGAATGTATGTCAGCCAGGAGAATGGTCGTTACCGGATCGATGCTGTTGCTGGTCCTATCGTTGTTGTTGGCCGGGTGCGCCCCAGCCGCGCCGGCCGCCCAAACAGCCGCTGGGGGACAGACGATCCGGATCATGACGTGGCATGGTCCGGATAGCAACACCCAGTACTATGCGGGTTACAAGCAGATCGCCGATGATTACACCGCTGCGCATCCCGAAGTCACCTTCGAGTTTGTCTATCAACCGCTGGATGGCTACAAGGAGTTGCTCGACACCCAATTTGTCTCCGGCAGTGCGCCGGAGATTATCCAGATGCAGCCGTGGATGATTGGCGAGTATGCCAATAAGGGGACGCTCTACAATCTCAACAATGCCTTCAATGTGGCCAGCCCCTATGCCACAACCCCACGCTGGATTGATAGCTTTGCCGGCGGCGAGGAGAGTTTTGCGGGCATGCGCTCGTCGAACAAATATGGCGGGATTTTCTTCGTGCCAAATGACAGCAACGCAAAACTCTCGATTGGGGTGCCCTTCTTCTACAACAAAGATCTCTTCGCCCAAGCCGGGCTGGATCCCGAAAAGGCACCACAGAATTGGGAAGAATTCCGCACAGTGATGCAGACGATCAAGGAAAACGAGATTATCCCCATCGCCGCCGACAATGGGCGCTGGGTTGGCTGGTCATTGGGGCAGATTGGCTATCAGTTTGGCGAGCAATATGTCAACCAGTTCTATGACGAAAAGTTTAATGAAGGCAACCGCGGCGTCGAGTTCTATTGGGACAAGGTCTATCTGGCGCTGGCCAATGGGCAACTGACCAACGCTGACTACTATGATGATATGCTCACCCTCTGGCAGGATTATGCCCAATATTGGCAAGATGGCTGGGCCGGCACGGCGGAGGCAGATGCGCCGAATCTCTTTATGACCGGCCAGGCGGCAATGTTGCAGGCTGGTTTCTGGGACTTCCAGGGGTACGCCGACCTGATTGGCGACAAGTTCGCCTGGGGCATCTTCCCGATTCCGGTGATCACGGAGGCGACTTCGCCCCACGCCATCGGCAAATACAACGCGCCGACCAACCAGCAGGACTATGGTTTTACGGTCAATGGCACGGTGGCCGAGAACCCGACAATGGAAAAAGCCGTCATCGATTTCCTCCAATATCTGTCGAGTGTAGAAGCGCAGACTAAGTATGTAGCGATCGCCAAATCGTTCTCACCGGTCGAAGGGGTGCCGGTCCCTGCGGAAATCCAGGGCTTTGTCAACCCAACCGAAAAGGCAACAGCCAGCGAGGTGGTGGGGCCATCCTTTATCGAATGGGGCGACGGCGCGATCTGGCCTGGCCTCTCCCAGGACTTTTTGCTGGGCAATATGGATTTGGAAAGCTACAAAACCAGCGTAGCCGACCTTTCCATGAATGGCTCGAAAGCCTATGTGGAAAGTATGCTCGGGCCGGATGGTTACGCCGCGCAGATCACCGCCGCCGAAGCCAAGTTAGCCGAAATGCAAGCAGCCAACGATCCCGAGCTGCTGATCAAATCGCAGCAAGCCACCATCGAAAATCTCAAGCTACGGCTGGAGATGATGGAGACGTATTATCAGTAAACTGGTAGATCGGTAAATCGGTACATCAGTAGATAGGTACATCAGTACATCGGTAAACAAGTAAAGGGTATGTCCGTCTCTACTTGTTCACCGATTTACTACAACAACATTAAATTATCTATTGCTCTACTGATTTACTGATTTACCGATTTACTTATCTACCTACCATGAATCTAACGCGGCAACCAAAACATAACCGGCAGCAAGGCAAGAAGTTCAGCGATCAGGCGCGGATCGGGCTGTTGTTTGTCGCGCCGGCGCTGCTGCTCAATCTGCTCTTTGACTGGTACCCGATGGTGGAGGGGATCTATCGTTCGTTCTATCGGTGGGATGGCTATAACACTGCCGTCTTTGTGGGGCTGGACAACTTTACCGATATCTACAATGATGCGGTCTTCTGGACTGCGGTCGGGAACATGCTCTTTTTCCTGGTGATGGGGGTGGTGCTTATGTTCCCAACCATTATCACCAGCGTCATCCTCTTCCGCGTTCGTAACTTGCGGGCACAATATATCTACCGGGTCCTCTTCTGCATCCCGATGGTGGTGCCGTGGTTGATCATCATGCTGATGTGGCAGTTCATGTATAACCCGCAATATGGCCTCTTCAACAAGCTGCTGGAGGCGGTGGGATTAGAGCAATTACAACAGACGTGGCTAGGTGATTCACAACTGGTCAAGTGGTGCCTGATCTGGATGGGCTTTCCCTTTGTCACCACCAATGCAGCGCTGATTTATATCGGCGGGCTGAAAAGTGTCAACGAATCGGTGTGGGAAGCGGGTGCGCTGGATGGGGTGGGACCGATCCAGCGCTTCTTTTACTTGGAGTTGCCGCTGATCGTGGGGCAGTTCAAGCTCAATCTGATCGGGACGATCACCGCGGCCATCACCGGCTACAGCGTGCAACTGATCCTCACCAAGGGCGGGCCAGGTTTTGCGTCGATGGTGCCGGGGTTATACATGTATCTGGCCGCGTTCAAGAGTCAGAAGTATGGCTACGCTTCGGCACTGGGCTTAGTCATGTTCGCCCTTTCGCTGGTCATCACGCTGTTGACCCTGAAGTTCCTGCGTAACGAGGAACAGGGATAAAAGTCGAATGGCGTTATGGCCCAAGCCCCAAACCGTTTGGACACGGATGAACGCGGATTATACACGAGGTAATCCGCGTAATTCCGCGTTCATCCGCGTCCCCAAAAACCTGCGCAGTTCACACGTAGTGGCGAGCAAATGGGACAGTTATACCGGCGGTTGTCATAATTTAGCATTTTCTACACGAGTAAAAATGCTAAATTATGACAGAGCTGAGTATAGTAGGCGCAGAGGTTGATCACTTATCAGGAAGGGCTAATGGCTACAACCATCTCAATTGACAAACGACGCACCCGGCAGGCCGAGTGGGCGAAGAATGGTTTTTTGATCTTCGTCTGTGTGGCCTTGCTCTTTCCGCTTGGCCTGATGCTGCTGATGTCGGTCAAGGACAAGGAGCAGATTGTCTACCAGTTCTTTACGATCCAGCCGCCCTTTCACTTTGAAAATTACCTGGTCGCGTTTCAATACATCGCGCCGCTGACGATGAATAGTGTGGTGATGGCGGTCGGTGCCACCCTGTTGACGGTCTTTGTGACCGCGTTGGCAGGTTATGCCTTTGGGCGGCTCACCTTCCCGCTGAAAAATCTGCTCTTTGGCATCCTCTTTGCCAAGATGATGTTGCCCGGCATTATGAACCTGATTCCCTCCTTCACCTTGGCCTGGAAATTGGGCATTCTCGATACACCGCTGCCGGTGATCCTCTTTTGCGCCGGCACGTCACAGCCCTTTTGGGTTTTTGTGATGCGCACCTTTGTGGCCCAACAGCCGCGTGAACTCTTCGAGTCGATGCGCATTGATGGGGCGAACGAATTCCAGATCTTCCGCGCGCTGGCGCTACCACTCTTGCGCCCGATGATCGCGCTCATGTCGATCAATGTTTTTGTCTCGGTTTGGAACGACTATATCTGGCCATTGGTGACCATCCCCACCTTTGACAAACGCCCGCTCACGGTCGGTTTAGCCTATCTCACCCAGGCCCACCCCGGCGATTATGGCATGCTCACCGCCGGCTATGTTCTGGCCGCCTTGCCGCTGCTGATCATCTTCCTCCTCGCCATGCGCCAGTTTATCGAAGGGCTGACGGCAGGGGCGATTAAGTTGTAGGTACAGATTAAGAATCATGCAACCCAACCAACCGTTTTTCATTGACGACATCGACGCGCTACGCCAATCGATCCTGGCGCTGGAAGGGCAAGGGGGGCGGCGGGCGGAGCTATGGCGGCTGCTCAAA
The DNA here is from genome assembly GCA_022842065.1 of Caldilineaceae bacterium. The sequence goes on along the minus strand of JALHQH010000026.1, from coordinate 79,429 downwards.
AACAGTGCGCGCAGTGCGCCGTTAAACTATCCCTGGTTCACCCCCTTTGTCGCGCTGATCACGCGTGAAGAGCAGGATATCGCGGGGGCACGGCAGGTGCTGCGTACCTATCTGGGCAAGTTGGAACCGATGACCTTTTCGACGGGGTTACAATTTCACTTCTGGTGTTTTGCCTTTCCCCACGCCAAGTGGAGCCTCTACTTTCAGTGGCTTTGCACGCTGGGGGCCTTTGAGGCATTCGAACAGGAAGAGATCAGGCAGCAGCTGATCCAATATCACTTTCTCAACTTTTTCTATGGCTTGCGCACCAAGCCGGAACCCGAATGTGTCGATAACCAAGCGCTCGCCCTGGCCTTTAGCAACGCGCTGATAGGTGCCATCTTTGCCCAAGGCGAGAAACCCTCGGCAATCGCGCAGCAGATGTTGGCGGATGGTATGCGCCGGCTGCCTACCATGATCGGCGATCTGCCCCTATCGGGCTATAGTGGCGAAGGCAGCTCGTATATGGATTGTGTCAACGGCCCAGCGATTCCCATGGCAGTCGAGTTACTCGAACGGATGAGCGGGGAAAAAGGGCTGCTCTACCGTGCCTTTACGGCCGGGGGCTGTCAGCCGATCAACGTGTTGCGCATGGTGGCGCGCGAGTGGATGCCTGGGGGACTGTTGCTGCCGTGGGATAATTACGGCTATCAATTTGGCGTCCGTTCGCCCATTACCTATGCAGCACGCCAATCGGGCGAGCAGCTCTTTTACGACATCCTGGCCAAGGAATGCATCTGGACTTATGATATCGGCATTGGCTGGGCCTATGACGATCTGGTCTGGACGTTGATCTGGTGGCCGGATCAGCCGCCCACCGCAGGTGATCCAGGGCGCAGTTGGTTCGAGCCGACGGTGGGCGGAGCCTTGGTCAGCGCGGATCAAAATTTCTACCTGATGCAGATGTGGGATGAGTCCGCCCCCGAAATTCCCACCCGCGCCCATGTCAATCCAAACGCGGTGCTCTTCAACGGCTACGGGGTGCCGCTCTCGGCGGACGGTTCGCCCGCGCCCCAAGGCGTGCCCCGTTTTCGTTTTCCCGACACGTTCCGCCAGGTTTCGTTCCTGACGATGGGGGGCGAAGATGTCTATAACTATGGCGATGGCTGCGGCGGTGCCCACTCGATCATCCTGGTCGACGATTGGGAGGGGCTGCGCCTGCTGAGCGAACGCCCCCAGTTTCGCGATCCAGCAGCTGATCTGGCCAACAAGACGTTGCACTGCGATGTCGCCCCGCTATATCAGGAGCGTTACCCCGATGTGGTGACCGTGCAGCGCAAGAGTACCCTCTGTGCCGACCGCTTTTTTGTGATCGAGGATTGGGTAGCCTTTGCCAAATCCCACCGGATCACCAGCCGCTTTTTGCTGCGCCCCGACCTGGTGGCGAGTGAAATAGGAGTGAAGATTCAAACGCCCGAAGGAGTGACCTTGCACCTGGTCGAATTGTTGCATGGCGCGCAGCAGACGATTCACACTGAGGCTGTGAGCAACCATCCCTTCAAACCGGATCGCCGCTCGCTGATCGCTGATTTCACGGTCGAGGCCCAACAGGCGCATCGGCTCTTTATCGCCTGGATTTCACGGACCATCGCCCCGGCAATACCCTTGCGCGATTTCCAAGCCGTGCCTGATCCGGGTGGTGAGCTGACCTTTGCCGGCGCGCAGCCTCAATTAGTCGAGTCAACCCTGTATTTGCCCATGTGCCTACCCGCGCACATGGAAGCAGAAGTGGCGCTTGTCCCCAGGTGGTGGTATCGCAAAGTGATCACGAAACAACCGGGCCAAAGCTGGCTCAAACTACCCGTCGGCCTGGCGCAGCCACGGCTTTATCTCAATGGCCAGGCAATTGATCTCACCCCCTATGCCACCTCGGGCGAGCTGATCCCGCCCCATGTGCCCCTGCCCGCGGCGTTAGCAGCACTGGACGCGCTCGAAATTGTCCTGCGCACCGACGTGCCGATCAGCCATTACGAGGGGGGCGGCGACGGGACGATGGGCATGACGGGGGGCATCACACTCTGTTACGCGGTGCCGGAGGAACAATTGCTCACAGCCAGCTATAGTGAGGGGAGCATTCAACTGGTCACTACGCAACAAGTTTATACGGTACCCTACATCCTCTTGCCCACCGGGGAAAGGAGCCACACATGAACGTCTATGCCCTCATGGAATTGGCTTTTACCCAGCCGACAGAACTGCCACAGCTCGCCCGCCATGCGGATTGGCGGGTTCGTTATGCCGCCGCCGTCGCAATCGGGCAGACCGGTGATCAGCGCTGGTTGCCACTGCTGAAGGAGATGTTGCACCTGGAGAATAGCCGCCCCCTCTACAGCCAGCCCCCAGCGCACTTTACCAACAGCACCGACGACACGCGCATGGCCGAACAGATCGGCCCCATTGGCGTCAGCTTCGATCAGGCAGTCGATGACGCGACCAAAGAAGCGTGGCGCTGCCGTGGCCGTGTGAAACAGGCCATTTTATTTGCCTTGGCTGAACTGGGCACGGCAGACGACGAAATGCGTGCCCTGCTGCACGCCTATCTGGAAGCGCCAAACGAAGACTATGCGGTCAAAGCTGCAGCCGGTCGCGCCCTTGGTGTCATCGGCAACCAATCCAGCATCCCCGCGTTGCAGATCGCGCAAAAGTTTGATGAGTGGTGTACACAGACCGAAGCGACCAAAGCGATCAGGCGGCTTACAAACTATGCCTAACGCGAAATAGGATTTACCGGTCGGCACGTGCGTAGTTGCAAAAAATAACTCATGTTACGCAGAGGGTCATTAAACACGCTGCGTAACATGAGAAAAGTAATAAAAAATGGTGAGTAAACAGAAGTGGTAGGATAGACAATTGTATGGTAAAATGACAGACAACGTACATTTATCTGTTCATTGAAGGATCGATCACCATGTCAATGGTACTCCCAACTTTACCGATTACTGACTTGCGGACAAAGCAGCCGGAAGTATTAAGCTCCCTCCAACAATCCCCTGTTGTTTTAACGCATCGGGGTCATGGTGCAGCCGTGCTCGTCAGCCCAACCCAATGGAATGCGCAACAAGCAGAATTAAAACATTTACGCCTGTTGTTAGAAGCGATGAAGATTAAGGCAAAAGGCGAACCAACGGTTTCTTTGGCTGAAGTGAAACGTCGTATATTAAACACGGCCTAGGTAGGCAGCAAGCCAAGCACCCGCATGCACTTTGAACAAGCGCATACATCACAAAAAAAGTCGAGTGGCGAATCCTCGGCTTTTTTGTTATGCTTGGGTGATATGGCCTTTTAACTGATCAACCCAACTTACAACGATTGGATCACCCATGACGCAAACACCTTTACGCGACCATCCTGCGCAACACCTAACCAGGGAAAATATTACGATTACCGACATCCGTGTCACGCCGCTTTCCTATGTCCACGATGGCGACTATCTGTGGCGCTGCGGCGGCCTCTATGTCTGGAAGAGCGATGCTGCGCTGGTGGAAGTCTTTACCAACGTGGGGCTGGTCGGCATTGCCGAGGGTAGCCCCTATCGCGGCCCGGACAAGCTCAAAACATATACCGATCAGTACATCACACCGTTACTCAAAGGCGCGAATGTCTTTGACGTGGACTTTCTAACCAACAACCAGGGGCACAATCATCTGGCCGAGGGGGCGTGGGCGGGGGTCAACAATGCGCTGTGGGACATCATCGGCAAGGCCAAGGGGCAGCCGGTCTACAAGCTGCTCAGCGACGATCCCAATCCCACCAATCAGGTCAAAATTTATGCCAGCGGCGGGGTTTGTCATGCCTGGTATGACAACGGTGCCGAGGCTCTAATTGCCGAGGCGTTGCGCTACAAGGAAGCGGGCTATGACACCTTCAAGTTTCGCAACGGCACCAGTTGGCGCTACAGCGGCATGACCATGGCGCAGTATATCCCCATTCTGGAGCAACTGCGCGCGGCGGTGGGACCAGACTTTAAGCTGGTGCTGGAGAAATTCCCCTGGGACTTTGAAACGATCCTCAACGAACTCTGCCCAGCGTTGGAAGCGTTGGGCTTCTACTGGTATGAAGAGCCAATCGAGTGGACCGATCCCCATGCCCTAGCCAAACATCAGGCGATCAACGAAGCGATGCCGTCGGTGATGGTCTCGGGTGGCGAGAGCATGTGGAATCGTTATCAGGTGCAGCCCTATGTGGCGACGGGGGCGATGAACATCATCCAGACCGACGCCAACTTAACCGGCCTCAGCGAAGGCTGGTATATCGGGCAGACGGTACATCAACATGGCCAATATTACTGCCCTCACAACTGGGTTGGCGGCTTGACAACGATTGCCAATATCCACCTGGTGGCGGGTGTACCCTGCGGCCACATGTGTGAACTGAACCAGACCTACAACCCGCTCAAGTGGGAGATCTTCAAAGATCCCTATGTGATCGAAAATGGCATCCTCACCATCCCCGACAAACCGGGCTTTGGCGTCGAGCTGATCGACGATATTGCTAAGCGTTTCCCCTTTGTGGCGGGCAACTATTACAAGACCAATCCGGTCTTTGCAGGCAAAGGACTGCCGATTTGGTGGAGCTGAAACCCAGGGCGTTGGCCAAGTTGGTCGGCTACCGTTCGCGTGGTGGCCTAGCGTGATGTTCGGGTGGATGCCGATGACGTGCCCGCGGACTTACGCATCCCTCATTGGTCATGGGACGGCTTACAAGCGTGATGGCGGACTGATTCCGCTAGATTCAGCCATTCGGTTGGTGGAAGTTGATCAGATGGAGTATCCGGTGACACCTGATGGACGTTACTTCGTTGTGCGTGGCCGCTTGTGGCGCTGCACGAATCCGGCGCTACCTGCGGCTGAGCGAAGCCGTCTCACGAGCGAGCTGATGCGTCACCGTGCGGCGGTGGGACGCGCGAAGCGGGCTGGGAACACAGATGCAGAGCAAGCTGCACGGCACCAAGTCCATGAAGCCAAGATTGCGCTAGGCGAGCGCGGGCCGGTGTGGTGGGCTGACGGTGCACCGGACTATAATCGCTTTTTGGCCAAGAACACCCCCTACCGCAGTTGGTACGAGCGTTTGAAGCAATAGCAGGATAACTAGGGACGATGAGTTAAGGTATGGTACGCGCTGACTGTGTGATGGGATTGATAAGGGGGATCGGGCAGTCGTATACTGGCGATATCGATAAGTTTGCGCAATCGTAATGCATCCGTGCTATTTGTGATCTGCTGCTGTGGGGTAGCACACCTGTTTGCACTGGCATGAGTTAAGTCGCGATTGTGTCTGTAGAATCATCGTTCGGCCGCCATTTACAATCAGCGCAACAAAAGGAGCATCATGGACGCAATACTTGGTACAATCATCATCTATGCGAAAGACATGCAGAAGAGTGCCACCTTCTATAGCAAGTACTTTGGCTTTCAAACGACTGGCGCGGTTGTCGAAGGTCTGATTGAACTCCATGCGCCAGGCCTCGGCGCAGGCATCCTTGTTCATCAAGCAGCCAAATCAATGAAGCTTGGGCAAGTCGGCGTGAAGCTTTCATTTCATGTCCAAGACATCGAAAAATTCATCCAAACCGCGAAAGACCAGGGGCTTGAATTCGGTCCCATCCATCAAGCAAATGGCTACAGTTTTGCGAACGCCAAGGATCCGGACAACAACTCAGTCAGCATCTCTAGTCGTTCATTCCGATAAACAGCCAATCCCATACGCGCATGAGAACAACGGAAAGGTAACCAACTGATGGCAGATGAAGCAAAAGCCTGGTGGGAAGCGAATGCCCGTGAATTTCAGGAGATGGCACAATTACCCATCGCGGTGATTTATGGTACCCATGTCACCGAAGAAAAGCTGCAACTGATTGGACCGGTGGCGGGTAAACAGATCTTGGAGATCGGCTGTGGCGGGGCACAATGCGGCATTGCCTTCGCCAAACAAGGGGCGCTTGTCACCGGGGTCGATATTGCCGCGGCCCAGTTGGCGATTGCGCGCGAACTGGCCGCGCAAAACGGCGTCTCGATCACCTTTCATCAACGCGATATGACTGATCTAACGCCGATTGCGTCGGCCAGCCAAGACATTGTCTTTTCCTCGATTGCCTTCCACTATGTGGATGATATTGTGTCCTGTTTTCAGGAAGTGTATCGCGTCTTGAAAGCGCAGGGGTTGTTTGTCTTTAGTATTGGGCATCCCTTTAGCGCCATGATCGATGGGGGGACGCTGCTGCCAGATCGCTCGTATTTCGATACGGGCAAGGTCGTCTTGGGCTTGGAAGTCAGTGACGAAGTCGGCTTTGCGTTTGCCGAAAATCGGCGCACGGTGAGCGACTTTTTCAGTGCGTTGGTCGGTGCTGGCTTCGTCGTTGAACAGCTGATCGAGCCAGATGTGCGGCCGGTCGACCCCACCGACCCGAAAAACCAGCGCTGGGGTCAGACGCCCCCGTTTTTAGAGACGTTTCCAAGTATCCTGATCTTCAAGAGCCGGAAACCGCAAGCAGGGGTCATTGGCGAAGCGAGGTGAGCGGTGCAGCACAAATTGATCATGCTGGCGGGATCAAGCCCAGGTGCCGGCAAATCCACCCTTGCCGAGCTGCTGTTTGACCAATTCACGCGTCATCAGCTTCCCACCCGCTGGATCTATGAAACTGAGCCGTGACCTGCTGACCGAGTGGCCCCATCCCGTCCTCATGATAGACACGACCATCATGCCGCTTGATCAAGTAGCGACTCAGCTTCTCGACCACTTCGCCTTGACGCCGCTGGCGACGGTTGCGATGCCCGCCCCCCAACGAACTGCAACGCTATGTTGGGCGCTACATTGCACAAGACACGACCGCAGACCCATCTCCCCTAGAGATCCGCTTAGTCGATCATGCGCTTTGGGTCGATCGCTACTGGCCGAACGGTTGCCGGTTGGTTGCCGAAGGCGCAGGGCGTTTCCGCTTGCAGAGCACCAGTCAACGCATCACCTTCGACCCACAAGTGGGGGAAGTGCGGTGGCTGACCTATAGCCACAGTGGACGCGAAGATTTGTATGACCGCGTTAGTGCCCCATAGTGGTGGCCCATACCCCTGGCGGACTGTCGACTGTGTGATGGGATTGACAACGGGATCGGGCGGTCGTATACTAGCGATATCGATGAGCTTGCGCAATTGTAAATATTCCGCGCTATTTGTGCTCGCTGATAGGGTGTATCATAGCTGTTTGTGGTGGAGTGAGTTGAGTAGCGATTGTATCTACAGAATCATAGTTGGGCCGCAAACCATCAATGCCAGTTTCGACGCTGGCATCTTCATTCAGAATCTGGATAAAACTGGTGCGAATGGCCTGTCACACTTTCTAGACTAGGTAATATATTTCCTATACTATACTCAGAAGCAGTCTCATATCCTCGGAGCCAGCTATGACTGATCCACGCACTGACCTTGACAACCAGATTGCTCAACTAGAACTTGCATTGCAAGCCCACCTGCCATCAGTCGTGCGCCAACTTACCCTCAGTGCAATAGACGATCTTCGTGCTAAACGTTCCGCCTTCGACATATTGTTTCAACACTATGCACATCCACCACTGGAGGACACAGGCGATGTAGTAGGTGGCGATGTAGTAGGTGGCGATGTAGTAGGTGGCGATGTAGTAGGTGGCGATAAAGTTGCTGGTGATAAAGTAGGCGGCAATAAGATCACCCAGTCATATGGCAACGTCACCATTAGCGACGATGCCCGTATTAATGGCATCGTTGTTGGCGTAAACCTAGGGCGCATTATCTACGGACGCGATCCCCAAGAGGATGAGCGGCGAAGACTAGTATGGTACCTCTCCCGTTTGTCCGCGAAACTCTACCATTTACCATTGCGTGGTCTAGAGGAGCGCCTTGACCAAGGCAAAGGTATTGCACTGCCAAACGTTTACACAGCACTAGCAGATAAAACTCGCGCCTTACTTTTGACAAAAGGTCCAGCCAAAGAATTGACGAATTATTTCATCAATGATGAAATACAAAATGATCTAAAGCCACAGTACCATCCTGATAACGTCCTTCCAGATGAGGCAGTTGTACAGATAAATGGAAGGCTCATCAACAACGGGAAACAATGGGAACAACTCCCCACAGATCGTTCAACCATCCCACCAGACAAGGAAATATCACTCTTTCGCAGTTTTTTTATACCTGAAGTTATTCAATACCTTTATCCAAAATATAAACAAATAGTTCTTCTAGGCGATCCTGGTAGTGGAAAATCTACATTTTTTCGGCACTTCGCTTGGGCACTTACTCAACGCAGTTTAGATCAACACTATCCAGCGTCAGCCTTATTCGGCTGGGATGAGCAGAGTCAGGTACTTCCAGTCATATTATCTCTCCGTACACTAGCTAGGCAGCTCTCGCGCGCAGGATTGCACGATGAGACTACTTACAATGCCATCCGCGATGAAATTCAAAGTTATAACGTCCAGCAAGTAGATGATCTCCTCAGCCAAGCATTACACAATGGTGTGGCACTATTGTTGTTCGACGGATTAGATGAAGTTCCGTTAGAGATTACTGCCACTACTGCTGATAGGCGCACCACAGTAGAAGCCATTCGATCTTTCACATTACTCTACCCTCAAACACGAGTCGTTGTCACATGTCGCACTCGCGCTTTTGAGGACGGTCTCCGCACACTACTTGACTGGCCTGTTGAAACCATAGCCCCTTTTACACTAGGCCAAATACGTCACTTTATTCCAATATGGTATACAGAACTTGTTGCCAAAGGGCAGATGACAACTGATCAGCGAGATCGTTTAAGTCAAATTTTACTTGACACTATCATTGCAAGGCCCAAGATTCAAGCTATGGCACAGACCCCATTACTCCTTACGATGATGGCTCTCGTTCTCTATAACAAGGGCGAATTACCTCGTGACCGTCCGCAGCTCTACGAGCGTATTCTAGAGTTGCTTCTAGGCCAATGGGATCAGGTGCGTGATGGGCAAAGCTTGACAGAAGCCATTGGTCTTCCTGATTGGGGGAGCAACCACATCCTTCCACTGCTTGACCATCTTTCGTATGAAGCCCATGCTGCTGCAACATCAGCAGACGGGCGAGGGCGACTTCAATGGGGTAGCGTGCATAAAGCGCTTATCGATCTCTTCAAGGCCACTCGTGTCCCGCAGCCCGGCGACGTTGCCCTTCGCTGCCTTGAGTATATTGAACAGCGCAGTGGACTACTCACGCCTGACGATAATGGCTCCTATATTTTCGCGCACCTCACTCTACAGGAGCATTGTGCTGGGCGATATATCGCTCTTGGAACAGATAACCCTGTTGCACTAGTTATGCGCCACCGTAGAGACGATCGCTGGCGTGAGCCAATTATGCTCGGTAGTGGTCTCATGCACCAAGCCATTCTTAATAGTGTACTCAGCGAATTAATTGAGCGCGAAGAACAGGGACAGCCCAAGCCTGCTGAGGACTGGTATCGTGACCTCATTTTTGCTGCTGAAATTGGTGCAGATCGCGACTGGAATTACCTACGCACACGTCCACTGGTAAAAGTAGATCGTCTCCAGCGCGATCTGCGTCATGGTCTAGCGATATTACTTAATGACAAAGATCAACTCATACCGATAGGGCAACGTACACAGGCAGCCTTTCTTCTTGGTGATCTTGGCGATCCACGTTATCCAGTAGCGCTTGAACAATGGAAAGCCGAACTGAGCCGAGCGCAAGCTGGTAACATGGACAGCTATTTTTGCTATGTACCCGCAGGCAGTTATAAAATTCTAAATGACACTGGCACACAAAGTGATAAGACATCTTGGCGTAGTATCACTTTCGACACTCCTTTTCTAATAACTCGCTATCCAATTACCAACAGTCAGTGGCTAGGTTGGTTCAGACCAGGCCAATATCCTCGCCAAATAGAAGATTCACGCCTAAACCAACCCAACCAACCCTTAGTAAGTATATCCCTAGACCTATGTAATGCCTTTTGTATCTGGCTAACTGAACAACTTGGTCGGATAGTGAGGCTTCCAACTGAGAATGAATGGGAAGCAGCAGCGAGAGGAGGAGACACTCGTCGCTATCCATGGGGCAAAACCTGGCAGAATGACCGCGCAGCCTGTCAGGAAGATGAGGAGATACGAGGAGGCCTCTATACACCGCCAGTAGGCTGTTACCCGACAGGTGCCGCTCCCTGTGGCGCCTTGGATATGGCCGGCACCGTGCGAGAGTGGACTATTAATCAAAAGTTCAACGGTGTTACTAATCCTACTAGCTTTGAACAGATCATTATACGAGGTGGCAATTATAACGATAGTAAGGATCACATTGGCTGTGGAATAAGATATAAAGTGCCTCCTAGCAAAGATCTCCTTTACGGCTTTCGATTAGTAGTTACCCTATAAACCAGAAAATTCCAAAATGCTCTGCTATTGTGATTTGCAATCTATACTACCACCGAGTACTGGTTCAGCCTGTACCGCTGGCGGCCCAATATTGCACTCCAGCCGACTAGCTGAATCCCGGCGCTTTTGAAACGTGGTTTCGTGCATACCGCTGTACCACTTCACAACGCCATGCAACTGAGCTTCACCGCTGGGCGGTTGAAATCCTAAAAAGTGTCCTGATAAAAAGCAGAAGTAATTTATGGAGAAAACCTGTATGGCAGACCAACTAGTGCTGCGCAATGTGGTAAACGATGACCTGCCCCGCTTTTTTGCCGATCAACTGGATCAAGAGGCTAATTATATGGCGGCTTTCACGGCGAAAGATCCGAGCGACCAAGCAGCCTTTATGGCCCATTGGCATAGAATTTTGGCAGATAAAACCGTGATCATCCAGACCATCACCTATAATGGGCAGGTTGCAGGCTCTGTTTCCAGCTATGAAGAGGAAGGCAAGCCAGAAGTGACGTATTGGCTGGGGCAAGCGTATTGGGGGCATGGCATTGCGACAGCGGCACTCAAGACCTTCTTAGCACAGCATAACCAAATGCGCCCGATCTATGCCCGCGTCGCCAAAGACAATCTCCGCTCGCGCCGGGTTTTAGCGAAATGCGGCTTTGAAATTATCGGCGAATCGCAAGGCTTTGCGAATGCGCGTGGTCAAGAAATTGAAGAGCTGCTGTTGGAACTGCGCGAAGTTGCAACAGCCAAGCAGGAATAACAATTACGCCACCAATTCCCTAAAAAAATCAGCGTAAATCCGCTAAATCTGGAAAATCCGCGTTCTATTTTCACCCTGATCAGTGCCGCCAAGGCATAGGACCTTTTGTCTCAAACGGGATCAAGCAAAAGTAGCTTTTCACGATCATTAAGGTGGTGTATCTTGACTGACAGTTTAGATATACCGCCTTACGTCACAGAAATGGCTGCCCACCACTTTCTCGGTTCTACCACAGTACAAACCCGCTTGCTAACCAATCACCTGTTTATACCGGCGGTTGTCACCCATTAACATTTTCTTTAGTGTTTTGTGAATTAAGTTTTGACAGGTAAATTCTACCCCCTCCCAACCTCTCCCAGTCTGGGGGAGGAGCCGTGATCTCATCGGCGACGTGATGGTTCCCTCCCCAAACTGGGGAGGGTTAGGGAGGGGTCAAAATCGCGCTTTACTTACTTTACACTGTAGTTAATGGGTGACAGAGCCAAGTATACGATGCTTCCAAAGGATGATCGTGATGCGCGCCTGTGGCTTTTTGTCCGAAATTGTTTGTCAGTGCGGCCAAGGTAGAGGTCGGTCCAGCCATTGGGCCGGCCTCTTTTTGTTGCTCGCTTTTGCCTTTCTCACCCCCAAATCAGCGATGGCATTCCCGCTGTTAGATCAGCAGCAGTCCACAACCTGGGCGGCGCCGCGCTTGTTCCCCACATTCACTTGCCCAGCGGCGGGCGTACGCTATGTCAAACCGGGCGGTGGCGGCACGCGGGACGGTAGCAGTTGGGCGAACGCCTTTGCCGATCTACAAGACGCGCTGGCCGTTAGCGAGCCCTGCGAAATCTGGGTGGCGGCCGGGGTTTACTACCCCGATGAAGGCACAGGCCAAAGTAACGATGACGTCTACAGTACCTTTCAGCTTGCGAGTGGCATCGCGCTCTACGGCGGCTTTGCCGGCACGGAGACGAACCGCAACGCGCGCGATTGGACGAATAATCTCACCGTGCTCTCCGGTGACATTGACGGCAACGATCGTGTTGATAGCAACGGCGTCGTCACCACCACCGCCAGCATTGTCGGCAACAACGCCTACCATGTACTCTTTGCCGACGGCAGCGGCGGCACACCGATCACGGCCACGACCAGGCTTGATGGTTTCACGATTACCGGTGGGCTTGCCGTCGGTGGCGCACCCTATCACTACTTTGGTGGGGGCTTCTACTGTCATGGTCTGGGCAGCGGCAGCGGCTGTAGCCCGACCCTGGCCAACCTGACCTTTATCGGTAACCGCGCCAACGATGCCGGCGGTGCGCTCTTTAACGAGGGGGGCGATAGTGGCGAGAGCAGCCCCACCATTACGAACAGCACCTTTGTGCGCAATACTGCGTTCAACGGCGGTGCCATCCTCAACGGCGGGGTCAACGGCACGAGTAACCCCAGCTTCACCGATGTCACCTTTCTCGATAATACGGCTTATCGCGTCGGGGTAGTCGCCACCGGCGGGGCGATCTCGAACAATGGCTACAGCGGCATGAGTAGTCCCACCTTCAACCGGGTCCGCTTCTATGGCAATCAGGCCGACCGGGGCGGCGCGATCCTTAACAGTGGCTTCGGTGGGATTAGCTCACCGCACTTTGTGAATACCCTCTTTGTCGGCAACCGCGCCACTGAGCACGGTGGTGCAGTGGTCAACGATGGGGTCACCAACGCCGGCGTCAGCAATCCCACCTTCCGCAACGTCACCTTCTATGGCAACCGCGCCCCGGATGGCGGGGGCGCAATGGCGAATTGGCACAACGCCAATCCGGTGCTGATTAACACGATACTCTGGCACAATGAGACGGATGAGGGCATCCATAATTTCGATAATGGCGTGCCACAGATCAGTTACAGCCTGATCAAAGATTCAGGCGGCAGTGGCGCGGGTTGGGTCGGTGACTTGGGCGTTGACGGTGGCGGCAATCTTGACGCCGATCCACGCTTTGTCGATGCCGATGGCGCCGATAATCTTGCCGGCACCATTGATGATAATCTGCGCCTCCAATCGACTTCGCCGGCCATTGATAGCGGTTTGGATAGCGCCGTCCCTATTAGCGTAACCACCGATCTCGATGGCAACACACGCATCGTCGGAGCAGGGGTCGATCTCGGGGCATATGAAGCAGCGGCACCCACGCCCACGCCAACCAGCACGACGACCAACACACCAACTCGCACACCAACCAACACGCCTCCCCCAACAGTCACCGTTACGCGGACGCCAACACCGCACGCAACCCTCACGGCAATTCCTACCCTTCCCCCCATCCCGACGCCAACCCCAACGGTCACCCTGTCGGCGACACCGACGGCCATCAGCACACCATCGCGTACGCCAACGGCCACAGCCAGTGCAACGCCAACGAATACGCCAGTCTTGTCAACGGCAACAGCTACCACTGCACCGCCAACAAACACAACGCTTCCACCAACAGCCACGGCAACTTCATCGGCGACATCTACGGCGACGGCTACCAATACGCCCGTTCCGCCGACCTCGTCGCCAACTGCGACGGCCACAGCGACGGCCACAGCGACGGCCACGATAACACCAACCAACCCACCGGTTCTACCCACCGCCACGAAGACCGTGACGGCCACCAATACGCCCGTTCCGCCAACGGCCACAGTGACACCAACGGCAACGATAACACCCACCAATACGTCGATTCCGCCGACGGCTACAGCAACACCAACGGCAACGTCAACAGCGACGGCAACTAACACAGCTATTCCGCCAACGGCGACGGATACGGCAACAGCCACCAATACGTCGATTCCGCCAACGCCAACCGCCACGGCGACAGCGACGGTTACGCCAAGCCAAACATCTGTTCCGCCAACAGCGACGGCTACAGCGACGGCTACAGCGACGGCTACAGCGACGGCTACAGCGACGGCTACAGCGACGCCAACCGAAACATCTACGGCGACGAGCACGCCAACGGCAACCAACACCCCGACGCCGACTTTCACGGCTACGGTTACGCCAACTCATACACCAACTAACACCCCATCCGGCCCACAAACGCGCCAGATCGGATTGGTGAAGATTACGGCCGATCAATTTCAGCCGGTTGATGATACCCTGACGCGCGCGCTCGGCAACATCCAGCTTGGTGACTATTTCATCTTGCAGGGCGCGCTCGATGAAGCGATCTTTGACAGCGACACCATGACCGTCACCGGCGCGCTGGCACTCAAGGCAACGGCGGAGAGTGACGATCCACTGCCACTGGCCGACGGTAACTTTACGCTAGCCGCGGCCACCGGTCTGATGGCACCGGGCAGTGAGACCCAAAGCCTGCTGACCGAACTGGCGCGTTTTGTGGTTGATGCGCCGCCGATTCTCCATCAATTTAATCTGCTCGACGGCTCAACCCTGGGGGATGCCGCGCTACAGGTGACGGCGAACGAAGTGAATGTCATTCCCACGATGCAATCCTTTACGCTTTTGCCGGGGCCACTCTTCCAGGGCGTCTTTGATGCCTTTACCCTGGATTTCGCTGGGATTACGGTCACTGTGCCGGCGGGGGCCGTGCTCTCCAATACGGGGATTGATGCGGCGCTGGTTACCGTCAACGCGCCGGATGTGCTCGGCGGTGGCACGGTCAATGTCAGCGATCTGTACATTGGGCCGGATGGCATCACGCTCAATGGTGATGCCAACTTTGCCCTGCCCGATCTCACGATTGGGAATGGCAAAACCTTACAATTCCAGCAAAATAGCGCTGACCTGCTCGTCGACAACAGTAACAACCGCTATCAACTGCAAATCACCTCCACCCTGGCGCTGAGCTTGCCCCAAAACACGCAAGCCGTCTCGATGACGATGCAGTTGCTCGTAGAGGATGGTGAACCGCAACTCAGTGGTGAGCTAGCGAACCTCTCGCTCACGGTCATCTCGTCCACCCTGGTCATGACGGATCTAACGCTGAGCAACGCCGGGTTACAGGTTATGACCACCACCTTGACCCTGCCACCCAAACTCGGCGAAAGCACGGTGACCCTCAGTGAGGTCGCGATTACCGGGGAAGGGTTGGACCTGGGCAGCGCGGCGATCGCATTGCCCGCTATCACCCTTGGTGAGGTCAACGGCAACGAGCCCAAACTCACGATCATCACCCCCACGGTCACCTTGCAGGTACAGGACGACAGTTATATTTTTGGCGGCTCCGGCACCTTGCAGATCCGTCTGCCCAGCAACAGCCAGGACACGGCGATCATCTTTACGATTGACAACAATGGCGACTTCACCGCCAGCCTGAGCCAACTTGCACTCACCGTGGCCAAGTCCACCCTGACCTTGGAGACCATCGCCATCGACAACGATGGGCTTAGTGCAGCCACCGCGAGCATCGAACTCCCAGAAACGCTGGGCAGCGCGAGTGGTGCCGTAAATGATGTCCAGATCACTGGTGATGGCCTGGCGATCAGCGGCGGTTCCTTTGCCCTGCCCACGGTCAAGATCGGTGATGGTTCCAAACTGACCATCTCGGCGATTACGGCCACCCTGGCGGTGAGCGACACCCATTACACCATCAACGCCAACGCCACCCTCAACATCAACCTGCCCGACAACAAGCAATCGCCCCAGATCACCTTTGCGATCGACAGCAATGGCAATCTTGATGCTACGCTCAACAGCCTTAGCCTGACCCTGGCCAAGACGACGTTGGCCATGCAGAATGTAGCGGTGGACAACGACGGACTGGCCGTTGGCAGCGCCACGTTGACCCTGCCCCCCAGCCTGGGCAGCACCACCGGCACGATTGCCGGCGTCTACATTAATGACAGCGGCCTCGTCTTTGACCAGGCGCAGATCGCGCTGCCCGATATTGCGCTCGGCAGCACCAGCAACAACCCCAAACTCAAGATCGCCGGCCCCAAGGTGACCTTGCAGGTGCAAAATGACGACTATCTTTTTGGTGGCTCCGGCACCTTGCAGATCCGCCTGCCCAGCAACAGCCAGGACACGGCGATCACCTTCACGATTAACAACAGTGGCGACTTCACCGCCAGCCTAAGCCAACTTTCCCTGACCGTAGCCAAGGCTACCTTGAGCTTGCAGACCATCGCCATCGACAACAACGGCCTCACCGCCACCACCGCGTCGATCCAACTACCCTCGACCCTGGGCGGGGCGAGTGGCGCCTTGACCAATGTTAAGATCACGGCTGATGGTTTGGCAATCAGCGGCGGCTCCTTCGCCCTGCCCACCGTGAAGATTGGTGACGGTTCTAAGCTGACCATCACCGCCATCACGGCCAGCCTGGCGGTGAGTGGCAGCGACTATACTATCAATGCCAGTGCCACCCTCAATGTCAACCTGCCCAGCAACCAGCAAGCAGTGGCGTTGGGCTTTGTCGTGGATCAGAACGGCAACTTGCAAGGTTCGCTGGACAAACTTGTGCTCACGATTGCCAAGGGCACGCTGACCATCAACAGCTTGACCCTCAATAACAACGGCCTGCTGGCCGCTTCGGCAGCACTGGCCTTGCCCGCCAAACTGGCCAAGGGGGCCGCGCCGACCACGGTGAACGATATCCGAATTACCGCCGCTGGCCTCCAGATCGGCAGCGGCACCATCGGGCTGCCGGATCTCTATTTGACCAACAGCAACAGCTCGCAGATTCGCCTGCACAACCTACAGGCGACGATCAGCACCGTTAATGTGACGGCCAACGTGGCGGCCAGTGCCGCCCAGGCCACCGGCGCTGGTTTCCAACCGGTGGCGTTCACTGCGGCTGATCAACTTCAGTCACCCGCGGCGCTGGCACCGAGCCAAGCGCTGATCTTTACCCTCAGTGGCAATCTGTCACTGAGGTTGCCCCAGAATAACAAGAGTAATATCGGCATCACGGCCACCATCAACGAAAATGGCGATTTCTCCGCCACGTTGAGCGAGTTGGCCCTGACCCTGGCCCAGGCCGAACTGAAAGTCAGCGGGTTAACCTTTGAAAACGAGGGGGCCACCGCCAGCAGTGCCGCCGTTACCTTGCCGGCTAGTCTGGGCGGTGCGAAGGGTAATGTGAGCGGGGTCCGCATCGATAGCAATGGGCTAACCGTCAATGGCGGCGGCCTCACCTTTGATGTGCCCGAGTTCAAGTTGGGCGGTAGCAGTGGCTTTGCCGTAAGCGGGAAAACCGCGGGCACCAAACCCAAAGCAACGATTCAACTGGAAGGCGGGGGCAGCTTCACCGATGCCACCTACCGCCTGGCGCTCGAAGGCCGGGTCACGGTCTCAATCCCCGGCAGTAACAGCTCAGCGATTGGCCAGATCTCGGTCACCAGCCGTGGGGATGTAGGTGGTTCACTGGATGGGCTCACCCTGCAACTGGCCGGTTTGGCCTTGGGCGCGAGCGGGGTGAGGATTAACAGCGTCAATGGCGGCACGCAGTTGGTGATGGAGACGGCCGAATTGCAACTGCCCGGCAACCAGGGCAGCGCCAAGGTCTATCAGGTTGTGGTCGACCCAGTGAGTGGCCTCTCGATTGGCGGTGGCCAATTCAAGCTACCGACGATCAACAGTGGCGGCACGACGTTGGCATTGGGCGGCACCCTGCAGCGTGAGGGCAGCGGCTATATCATCGCCGCCAATGGTACCTTTAGCACCAAGGCGCTGGCCGCCGCCGGCGGTTGTACAGGCATTGCAGTCGCGGCCGAGATCTATGCCTCGGCCAACAATGAGGCGATGGTGCGCTTCCTATCCGCTCCCGAACACCCAGTACCCACGGTTGCCGCAGCAGCGCTGATCGGCCCAACGGCCATGGATGGCCTCACCTTGCGCGCCGCCTCGCTGGAGCTCAATTGCCAAATCCCGATTGGGACCACGGGCATGTTCCTCTCCTATGTGCGCGGCAGTGTGACGTTGGGGGATCAAACGGTGATTCAGGTGGCCGCGGGGCTTACGGCCGGCCGCCAGATCGCCGGTACCGCCGTCCTCAGTGCCGATGCCAAGATGACGATGGTGCCCGATCCCTTCTCGCTGGCGTTGGAAGGCACCGTCAAAGTCTTCATTGTGGAAGTGGGCGGGGCCAAGGCCAACCTGACGGCCAAAAGCTTTAGCGCGACCTTGTGGGTGAAGCTGGCGATCATCCAGGGCAATGTCGCCATTGATGCCTGGAGTGATACCAAAGGTTTCCATTTCAGCGGGGAAGGGCGCGTGGCGGTTGGGCTGGTCAAGGGCTCAATCTATTCCGGCACCCAGACCCAAGATCGCCAACAGACCGAGCAGCAGCAAAATTGTGACAGCGTCTTCTGGGGCTGGTTCTCCTGTACCTGGAGCACAATCGTCAAAGTCGTCAAAGTGATCGTCGCCATCGATATTCCGCCGTGGGATCTCTCCTTGGGGGACATCAATGTCGCGGCTGGGGAATTCACCAACGGGCAATGGGGTTTTAAGGGCGAAGTCTGCATCAGCGGCTATTGCAAAGGGGTTTATCTTGATACCACCGGGAAGGTCAAGTTTGGCAATGTTGATTCCTATTATCGGTTAACGCCGCCCAAGCTGGCGCAAATCCGCGCGGCCTGGGCCGCGCGCGCCAATGGCGAAGTCTTGTCCGCCGCGGCGAACGAACTGCTCCAGGGCATTGAGCTGGCACCGGCGCGCACCACGATCAACGTGCCGATCAATGGCGGCAACACAGTGGTCTTTGCCTTTGGCATCACCGGGCTCGCCCCCGATCTGACCCTGATCACGCCCGCTGGGCAACGGTTGGATCCGCAGCAACTGCCCACCAACATCCAATATCAAGAAGTGCCCAGCTATCGGGCCGGGCAATCCGTCTCGGCCGGGGTGGCGCGTTTGGTCCGCAGTGCTGGGCTCATCCAAGGGGCCGAAGCCGCGGCGGTCTCGGCCCTCGATCAGCAAGAGTATGCGCAGATCGTTGAACTGATCGGCAATGATCCGGCGCGCTTGGCCGAGGCCATCGGGGTTGTCTCCCTCTTGTCAACCACCACCTTAACCGAGAGCGCCCAGTTACGGGTCGTCAATAGCCGCGATCAAGGCGGCGCCGTTGACCTGTATCTCGATGGCCAACCGCTCTTTGCCAATCTAGCCATGGCCGGTGCGAGTAACTTGGACTTTATTAGCCACTACGGCACCGTGCCGCCGGGCAATCATACGCTCAAGGTGACCACCGCCGGCAATGCCAACCAGGTGCTATTGGAGACCAACCTAACGCTGGCGCTCAATCAGTATGCCACCCTGGTGTTGTTGGAGCAGAATGGTCAGCTCACCAGCCAACTGCTGAGCGACCGTGGCGAAGGGGCACCCGTCGGGCAGACCGCGGTGCGCGTCCTGCAACTTGGCGCACCAACCCGCCAACTCTCCCTACTGGAAGGGGCCAATCTGCTCTTTAACAACATTGGGTACGGCCAGGGCAGCACCTATGCCCTGCTGACGCCTGGTGACCACCGCTTCACCTTGCAGGGGAGTGACGGCCAAACCACCTTTGATGTCACTGGGCTCAAGGAAGGGGAAGTCTACACCATCTTCTTGACGAAGATGATGGTCAACGGCAGTGAACGGGTCCGCACCTTTGCCCATACCGACCTCAACGTGAGCCGGACGACGCAGATCTTCTATACCGTTCGCAATATCGCGGGCGGCACGTGGACCATCGAGATTAGCGATGATCTGACCGATGATCTCTTCCAATTCGAAGTCATTGGCAATAACCCGCCGCCGGCCCTGAAGCTGCTGAATGCCACCGTGGTGGAAGCTAGCCGGCTAGATGTCAGTCTTCAGATCAGTTCGCGAACCGCGGGCACGTTGGTCAGTGTCTACGCTAACCCAAGCGCGACCGTCCGGACCATCAAGGATGTCAATGCGGCCGGGGTCAATGAAAGCACTGTGATCACCAGCTTTACCGGCGTTGCCCTGGCCCAGGGGCTACCGTTGCCACTCGACGGCTCAACCCAAAATCAGCAGTTCGATATCAGTCAACTGCCCAGCGGCACCTATCAGATCTGGGGCGAGGCCGATGACCAGAACAGTGGCCTCGTGCGCGTCTATGCGCCCAACCCGGTAGTGATCCAGCACCCTTGGCCGAGCAATTGGGCGGCTGAGGTGACTGTCAGCCAAAGCTATCGCGATCTGCTGGTCGAGTGGGCGGCCCCGAACCCAGATGCGGACAGCTACGTGGTCACCATCGGCACTTCACCCGATACCTTTAGCCATTCCGTAGAGAAGGAGTATGTGACCGCGGCCACGTTGGCGGCCCTGGAGCCAGGGGTGGATTATTTCCTGCGTATCCTGGCGATTGACAGCGAAACGGGGAACAGTGTGCAGTCGCAGCCGATTCCCGTGCGGACGATGACGGCAGAATTCGACGTAACCCCACCAACTGTGCCGTTGGCCATGTATCCTAATGATCGGCTGCAGGGCACCTTGGCGCTGCAGACTAATCTCGTGCCCTATCCGGATGCCATTGGTTTTGCCGTTGTATCGATCCCGGCTGGCTTCTCCCTGAGTTTTGACAAGCCGGTCTTCGTGCCAACCACCGCACAGTCGGCGATTCCCTTCACGATCCGCAGCAGCGAAGCGGTCAGCACCGGTGACTATGAACTCACCGTCATGGCCACCGGTGGCGGGGTCAGCCGGCAGATCCCGATCAACGTCAGGGTCAGTCGGCCCTCGTTCCTGCTGCAAAGTACCCTCAATGCGTTGGAACTACAACGGGGTGGCACGGCGCAAGCGACGATCAACACCGCGCCCAGCGAGGGCAGCAGCAGCCCGATCAACTTCCAAGTCACCGGCGCACCACTGGGCATCGAATGGCGCTTTAGCCAGCAGACCGTGACACCAGGCGCGGCCACCGTGCTCACCCTGGCCGATACGGCGGAGCTGGTCGGCGGCACCTATCCGATCCTGGTCGTTGGCGACGATGGCACGAACCAAGTGCGGCTGGAACTGACCATCTTCGTGCGCAAGCCCTCGTTTGAGTTCACGATCGACGCGCAACAGCTCACCCTGCACCCTGGCGGGCAACAACGGCTGCCGCTTCACCTAGAACCGGTGCTGGGATGGAATGAACCAATCACCCTGGCCGTGCAGTCATCAACGGCGGCGACAGAGCTGGAAGCTGGTTTTGCCCGTGACACCGCAGCCCTGCTCGCCGCGGGTGATGCCCCCTTGCCCACGACGATCACGATCATGCCGACCGATCCTGTCTTCATTGTGATCAATGCCAAGGGCAATGCACTCACCGATAAGGTCACCACACTGCAACTCATTGCCACCGGGGCTGATATCACCCGTACGATCAGGTTGCAAGTCACCACGCAACCCCACCGGCTCTATCTACCGGTGATCGCGAGATAGTTGATGGAGTGGTTTTATAGAACGCAGATGAGGCGGATTTAGCGGATGAAATCAGCACAAATCCGTCGCATCCGCGTTCTAGTACAGTGTCAGCTAAGTTCTGCTGGTTTAGAATCGGTCCCAGTCACGGAGTGACGACTGATGGTAGCCGAGGGTTTTAACCCTCGGATCCAATGGACCCCAGCCTTAAAAGGCTGGGCTACCATCAGTCGCCACTCCGTGGCTAAACCAGCATAATTTCTGTCACACTGTACTAGTTGGGAGTCAGCACCGGGATTGGCAAAGACGAGGGTCTCTTTGTGGAGGGATTTCCGCTGGTTTGCAAGCTTTGATGTAGTGGCTGGCGGTCAAGTAGTTGCCAGTCGGGTAAGAACTGGCAAAAGACATGGTTACGAGAGGTGCGGGGTCGTATGACCCCGCACTGTCTTTTTGGGATTGGTAAATGTCTGATATGGTAACAAAGGCAGAAGCTATGGCAGTTTTTTCGGTTTTTGTTGCATTGTAAGGCTTGCGAAATTTTAGTTGACAACGCAAGTGGAAGTAAGTATAATAAAATTCCTTCAAGAACAAACGTTCTTACAAAAGCAGCGTAACCTAAGCATATTGCAAGTAGAAGTGACAAACGTATAACAGATTTTCGTTTTGCCAAGAATGTTATATGGACGACTTTTATGGCAATCGGTGGAATCCACTATTATCTGTATAGACGGACGCCGAGATAGTCAACACATAGGAGAAAAGCTAATATGCAAATTTCCGTGATGCTTGCGGCAGAAAATGCAGCACAAGCTACCGCTTGGTACAAGGAAGCGTTGGGCGCAAAGGAGCTTTGAAATTTGGGCTCAGTGGTAGGACTAACAATCGCAGACGCGCCCATCTTTATTGGAGAGCCTGCAAACAATGGCTGGGAAAGCCCAACAAAGTTGGGGATAACTTCAGTCAGAGTACAAGTGTTTTGTGATGAGCCAGATGCCTTTATCGAAAAGGCCGTTATTGCAGGTGCGAATGGTGCGTTTGACAAGATAAGAAATCATCAAATGCCTTGGGGCGTGCATCGGCAAGGTAGTTTCATCGACCCGTTTGGGCATCTTTGGCTCGTTGGTGATAAGTCACCTTTGCACGAACATCCCGAAAAGTGGTAGTCCAAATGAGCATTCACACTGGTGTGTGAACGCTTACGATTGCCCAATACCGAAACGGCCTCGAAAGTCTCGTAAAGCAACTGCTCTTCCTGGCGCATAAGTAAGCGACAATCCAGCGGAACGTCAAATTCGGAGTAAAATCGCATGGGACTTCTAACCTTCAGCCTCAACGTAACCCTGGACGGCTGCGTCGACCACCAGGCGGGAATCGCCGACGATGAGACACATGCCTTCTTCACCCGCCTCATGGATGAGAGCGGGGCGATGCTGTGGGGCCGCGTCACCTACGAGATGATGGAGTGCTACTGGCCATTGGTCGCGCGCGGCGACGAAGAGGCACCGCCACCGCTGTACGAGTGGGCGGTCAAGCTGGAGGCCAAGCCGAAGTACGTAGTGTCATCGACGCGAAAGGACTTCCCGTGGACCAACAGCCACCACCTCGCCGGTGACTTGCCCACGAGCCTGCAGAAACTCAAGGATGCGACCCCTGCCGGCGTACTCCTCGGTAGCGGCAAGCTCGCGACCGCGCTGGACCGGCTTGATCTGATCGACGAGTACCAGTTCCTCGTCCATCCCAGGATTGCCGGTCACGGCCCGACCCTGTACGAGAGCGGGCTGCCCAGCACGCGACGGCTCGAACTGATCTCGTCGACGCCGCTCCGCAACGGCGTAGTCGCGATGCATTACCGCCGCGTGCGCGGCTAACAACGAGTTGCAGCGGACAATCCGCGGCGCGGCCCGCCACTGAACCAAAGCGTTAAGCAACAACCTGAAGATTGGAGACACACAAATGAGTAAAGTGACACCTTTCCTGATGTTCAATGATCAACTCGAAGCGGCAATGGCGTTCTATACCACTACCTTCCCAGACTCTGAGATCAAGAATGTTGCCCGTACTGGCAAGGACGGCCCAATCACTTCTGCCGAGTTCGTCGTCGGTGGTCAGTTCTTCATGGGGTACAACGGCGGCCCCTACTTCACATTCTCGCAAGGCTTCTCGCTCTATGTTGACTGCAAGGACCAGAGCGAGGTTGACGAATACTGGAATAAACTCGTCAGCGCCGGCGCAACCCCCTCGCAATGCGGATGGATTACCGATCCATTTGGCATTACTTGGCAAATCGTGCCGAGGCGTTTCATGGAACTCATCGCCGACAAGAACCCAAGTAAGGTACAGGCTGTAATGGATGCGATGATGACAATGGTGAAGCTCGACGTGGCGACACTGGAGAAAGCCTATGATGCTGCATAGCAGACAACATGCCGGCAACTGTCGACCGCTATGAACAATACGTGCAACCTGCCGCACGCGAAGCGTTGTTCAGCGGCCATGGATTAGACTTGCAACCACCGCGCGCCCGCTCGGGTGTGCGATGGCAGGAACGACTGTGATTGGAGGAGTTGTGGCTAACGATCTGCGGATTACGCTGGAAATTGGACCGAAGGGCAAGAAAGTGGTGGCGGTGGCACCGGACTGGCCCGGCCTCGAACGCGGGGCGAAGACCGGGGAGGCCGCCATCGAAAGGCTACGTTCCTATCTTCTGCGCTATTCACAAGTGGCAAAGCGCGCTGAAATGGCCGCGGCGTTTGACAACATCACAAACGTCGACGTAGTCGAGCAGTATCCAGGCACAGGCTCAACTGACTTCTGGGGCATCTCGTTCGCGTTTTCGAGCATCGACAAACAAGGCATGTCTGGTGACGAATTGGCACGTGAACTGACGCTGCTGCAGGCGTGCTGGGCGTTTTTCGACGATGTGCGCCGGCGGGTGTCGGCTGAGCTGCAGAAGGGTCCGCGCGGGGGCGGGCGTGATCGGGAGCGCATCGTCCAGCATCTCTTTGCCAACGAGCAGGACTGGGCGAAGGGGCTTGGCGTGCACACCCCCGACGGTGCAATATTGACGGACGAGGGGCTAAAAGCGCATCGCGATGCCTATTGCCAAGCAATCCGGGACTATCATGCCCAGGGTAAATTGGCCGGCAAGTGGCCGTTGCGCTACCTAATACGGCACACCGCCTTTCACACGCTCGATCATGCCTGGGAAATGGAAGACAAGGATCTGACGGCCAAACAAGCGTGAGGCGGCGCGCGCGATCAGCATCGACAGGCTATATGCCCAAGCCTACACATACCATCACGAACTGAAATCGCAAGGGGGATCCGATGGCCGATTGGCACGAGCCGCTAGCGAATTTCGAACAGCAAATCCTGGCTGATCCGGATGTGCTGGGGATGCTATACAATGGATCGCTTGGGCGCGGTGATGCTGACCACTGCTCGGATCTCGATATCACGATCTGGCTGCGCGACGAGGCGCTTGCCCAAGCTGGGCTGATCGCGCATTACCTGGGCTGGCTTGGCGAGATCCACTTCGTAAGTTGGTCACAACACGAGGCTGGGCTGGCGAGTAACAGCTTTATCGGCCCCGACTGGCAGCAGGTCGAACTAGCGATCATCGACTCGCACCACCCCACGCCACACCCATACTGGCATGGGAACCGCATTGTCAAGGACACCGATGGCCGGTTAGCGGCGCTGGTCGCCGCATCGGGGCCGCCAGTGGCCACGCTGACGCGTGCCGCGGCACGCAAGGTGATCGAGGAGGTCATCTACCACATCGGCTTCGTCACGATGCAGAATATCCGCGGCTCCCACTATCATGCGCTGGTCAATCTGTGCGAGCTAGCCAACAATGTCTACACGCTGCTTGCGCAGGTACGCGGGCGCGAAGGGTGGGCCGAGCGCTTCGTGGAGCGCTTTCTGCGCCCAGACGAGCTTGCCCTACTGTACGCGGCCTGGCCCTCCGGCCCCGACAGTGAGGCCATTCGCCGCGCGGCGCGCGGGCTGTGGGCATGGACGCATTATGTGTGGATGCAGGCAGAGCAGACGCTCGGCGAGGAGTTGGGAATCTCGCTCGACACAGAGGCCTTTCTCGAGGCGATCGAACGCCCCTACAATTAGGGTGTCACAGGCACATTTGCGGGCTGAGTAGCGGTAAGACTTCCATTCGGCGTTAACTCTAGGGTGGAATGAACCGAGCACCCTGGATATCCAGAGCGCGACAGCGGCCGAGCTGCTCGCCGCGAGTGATTCACCCTTGTCAACGACGACCTGTTTTACAAAACATTTAGTCAAGAGGACAAAGAAGGTTCATCGATATGGCAAACCCATGGTATGTTGCTGTGGAAAAATTTGGCCCAGAGGCAGGTAGCAGTTGGGTCAACTACCTACAGTGGAGTCAGTTACTGCAACTCAAAGAGCTGGTTACTTTAGACAACATACTCTGTCCAGATATTATCAAAGAATTGACAGCAGAAGAGTGGCAACATAATGTCCAAAAAGTGGGCTGGAATTGAAGAGCAAGAGATAACCTTTTATATGAACACACACGAACAAATCAGAGAGTATATTGCCACTCAACCTGAACCAAAACGCAGTGATATGCAAGAGCTGCACGGCATCATGCTGGCGTTGATGCCAGCATGTCGGTTGTGGTTCCTAGATGGCAAAGACGAGAACGGGCGAACGGTTTCTAACCCTAACATAGGCTATGGATTACAGTCCAGAAAATATGCCGATGGAAAAACCAAAGAGTTCTATCAAATTGGGATCAGCGCAAACACAACCGGCATCTCGGTCTATATCCTCGGCATCGAAGATAAAAAGTACTTAGCCGAGAAATATGGCAAAGAACTCGGCAAGGCCAGCGTAACGGGGTATTGCGTTAAGTTCAAGCGGCTAAAAGATATAAACAGCGAGATACTTCAAGCTGCGATACGCGATGGCATTGCGCAGACAAGCCTCTAACCTTGTTTTCAACCTGGGTTCGGTGGTGCATAAGCCGGCCGATCCTGTCTTCGTCGATTGTTGCTAGGTAATGGAGAGGCTGGGCTGGGTTAGGTGGATGAACGCGGATAAAAATCCTCCTAATCCGCGTTCTATTTGGGAGTCAGCAACGGGAGCGGTAAAGACGATGGTCACTTTGCGGAGTGACTTCTCGCTGGATGGAAAAGTTCCATAGGATCACAGTAGATTGACAATTAGGGTTTCTGTACTATGGTAGCCATGGCAGCAGTTACCACAGTTTTTTGTTTTTTCCATTGTAAGGCTCACGAATTTTAGTTGACAACGCAATTGGAAGCCAGTATACTGGCAATTAGCGCTTGGCGCCAAAGATGAAATTTCTTCAAGACAAAACGTTCTTAAGAAAGCAGCGCAACTTAAGAATATTGTAAGTAGAAGTAACAAAAGTATGACAGATTTTCGTTTTGCCACAGATTATTATACGGACAACTTTTGTGGCAACAGGTGAAATCCACTATTATCTATGTAGACACACAGGATACCCTGTAGAAGTGCTGGTTACACTGAGTAATTGGGGAACACCGTAAAAACTATAGTTAGCCGACCGAGGATGACACAAGAATGATTTTGCAACGGGATCAAACTTTTAGAGTGGTATTTAATCTTCGAACCCCAGTACTAAATGGAGAGTCGGTAGGAACTGGAATATTTGTAGCCAAAAACAACAACAATCTATATATGGTCACAGCAACCCATGTGGCTACAACTTGTAATGGATCGACAAAAGTAGTTATAAGCGATGAGCAAGGTAATAGCACTGAGCTTAGACTTACACAGTTTAATCAGAATCTCTCATGGAAGCATCATCCTAAAGCGGATATATCCATATTGCCTGTTCAAATGACGATTGAAAACCAAAATCATTTGCAAAATCGGTTTTTCCCGTATGGTCAAATTCATACCGATAAAACGGTTGTTTCGAGAGATTTCGAGTTGACCTCCGTGGGATTCCCAAATGGACTTGGCGCTTTTGGGCGGTTCAGCCCACTAACCTATCGTTCATATGCCTCGTCCTCATTTATTACTTTGAACCGAGCTGATACGAACACTCCCTGCGACTTCTTTTTACTAGAAAATCCAAGCGTGGGCGGATATAGCGGATGCCCAATATTCGATTTAGGTTACATAAACACAGGCACAATGATGTTAACCAAAGAGAAAACGGTATGTTACGGAATAATGCATGGAACAATTTCTGATAATACTGGCGGAAAACTTTCAGCAGTCACTCCATGCTTCTATCTGGCAGATATAATATAAGCCTAACAATACGCTCCAACCAATGCTTTGCACGGCTGAGCTTAGCATTCGCCACCATAACCATTAAAACCCATCAGGAAAACCCTTTTCTACTCCAAGATCCACAGCAATATCTATCCCCTGGAAGCCATCTGCAAGCAGCGTGCAACGGCAACATGATCTATCGTGTGGGTGAACGCCAATATCACTTCAATAGATCACACCTCAGCAAGCAACCTTACCTCTACCAAACGAAAATCTTGCACTCTTCCACCTTTCTCAGTAGAATAACTCCTTCCCCGAGAACCACGTTCTTTGGGCCAACAACCACTGCTAAAGGAGCGCGGAATGAGTACACTATGGTTAGAATTTTGGACTGAACAGAACGATTTTTGTATCTACGCCGAAACCGACAATGCGGAAAAGGAAATCCGGCTGGCCGGCCAGGCCAACAGCATTGTGGCGCAATTTAAGACGATTTATGCGATTCTCGAAGAGAAACAAGCGCATAAAACCCACGCCCTGGACGAGACGATTGACAGCCTCAGCGCACTGCTCCTCCCACCGTTCACCACCTATTTACAGCAATGCAGCAGCATCCGCTTTATCGTTTATGAAGATCTGATCCGCTGCACCTTTGATCTCTTACGTTTTGAAGGGCAATACCTCTTTTTACAACGCAGCGTCTGTTACCAGGTCGCCGAAGGCTATGGCGACGACGAACCGGTGATTGAGCTGGGCAACGCGCTGCTGATCGCCGACCTGACCGCCGACCCGGAAGAGGGTTGCCGCCAGGTTGCTGAGCTCATTGCAGAGGCCGAATATGCCGAAGCCAAAGATGCCGATCTGCGCATGGTCAAAGCGGCCGCCGACGAAGTGGATGCGTTGATCATCAGTGCGCATGGCGAATTAGACGAAGAGAATGACGGCTCTGTCGCGCTCAATGACGAAAGTATCGACGCCGAACTGATTGCCAAGCTGGAAGCCTGGTTGGTCTATTTTGACGCCTGCCAACAAGGGGTGAATATGACCTATCTGGATGCCTTTCAGGAGGAAAGTGACACGCAGTTCTATCTGGCCCCGATCATCAGTAACGATGCCGGTGATTCCTCGACCAAGACGCTGCTCTGGTTTTTTACCAGCCTGCTCGACCATCTCAACCCGGTGCGCGCCCTCTTTGAAACACGCCAAAAGCTCTTTGCCTTTTATGACCAGACGCAGAAGCTGAATACGGTCGCCACGTTAAATAAAGCCTTCCCATTTCGGCTATACGAATTTGTGGAGAGCGAAGCAGAGGACGAGGAATAGAATTCATATTATCGTAGCGAGGCGAGTTGCAGCGTAAGCTGCAACTCGCCTCGCTACGATAATTTTTGGACACAAGCGTTACGCGTCACCAGCCGCATAAAGCGCACGCAACAAGGGTAGATTCGCATCAAGCAGGGCGTCGTCGATGGTTTCGGCAAAGATGTAGGCACCATACGCTTTGCCGACCCACACTTCATAGCCGCCACGGTGCAGTGATTCGCGCGTTACAAAATAGCCCCACGAACCATTAGTGGTGCTGGCACAGAGGGTGTATTGAAAGGGACTTTGGTCACGCAGCCGCAACACAATCTCGG
Source organism: Caldilineaceae bacterium (assembly GCA_022842065.1). The sequence goes on along the minus strand of JALHQH010000026.1, from coordinate 50,015 downwards.
TAAAAGGTTCGCCGGGAAAGGGGACCAAGGCAACCGGCCCCAACCGGGTAATCGTCTGCGCAAAGGTGACGCCGGCGGCGGCCTCACCGCTGTGTGCATTAACGACCGACTGCCAGTGGCGATAATCGCACATGGGTTGACCCCATTGTTCTTTGTTCGCCTCGGCTGCGGCCAGTTGCTGCTTTGCCTCGGCTAGATCGGCCAGCGGTCGATAGGGCAGCAGGATCTCCTCCGTCACCACGGCTAACGCCAGATCGCGTAACTCTTTAATCGAGCGATAGGCGCGCAGGGCATCGGCGGCAGCGCGGGTGCCGACCTCTAACAAAGCAATTTCGCCGTCGCCGACCGCACTCATAAAGTTGGTGCGCGGGGCCACATCACCCACCGCGCCGTTGATAAAGAGCGTCGGTACGCCAGTCAACGCCTCGACGCGGTCCACCATGACGCCGGGCCAGTCGCGCGAAATGGCGCGACTCTTGCCGCTAAAGACCGTGGGATGCGCGCCATAGTGGACCAGCGTCGCCAACGGCCCGTTGGCACCTTCAAAGCGCAGGACCGTCATCACCGGGTCATATGGCCCCCAAAGGTTAACGCCCAAAGCAACCGTATGATCAGGGCGGATCTGCCGGCGGTTGATCCCCACATCACTCTGCGTTGTGCCAATGCCGACGAGCGCGGGCTGAAGGTTGGACACCGCTTGCTCCACAGCCTTGACAATGCGCGGCAGCACGGCACTGACATAGGGTCGATCTTTGTCACCCCAGCCAAAGGCGGAAAAGGTGCGCGGGGCCGAATGGGATTGGATCACGGAAACCGTCACATTGGCCGGTGTGATCCCGGTTTGGGCGTGGACAAGGCGCCGGATCTCGGCCACTTCCTCCGCTTCGATCAGGATCCAATCCAAGCTGATGATCGCCACGGTGCAATCGCCGCGCGCCAGCACCAACGCCGTTGCATGCAGTGGATCGCGGATGCTCTCGGCAACGCGGTCGTGGAGCGGATAGCCGGCCAGCGCGGTGCCTAATGGCGGCGTGATATCGGTGCGGCCCACACCGGCAAAAAGTAGGCTGTTCATGCAGAGTGGTTCCTCGTGGTAATTGTGGTGACAACGGTAGATAGACTGGGTAATCGATGCGAGTGAGAATTTACCAGTCAAGTTGTGCTACAATAGCATGACCCAATTATGCTGTCAAACGGCCCAATTGGGGTATATGAAGCGCGTGAGTAAACCGGCACGCTCACGCGGACGGCAGAGACAACTGCGCCTTATCCGCAGCACGAGACAACTTCATCTAGATTAGGACTTACGCAAGTGCCATAGAAATCGAAGGGTTTTTGAGTTGCTGGCGCATATAGTCGTCGAGTAGTACACCTTGTGCAGTCGTTCAATGTGCAGCATCAACTGCCGTGTGGCATACCAAGTATCCATCAAGACGACCCGAAAATGGAACTATTTCTGATAGACGCAGTTGGTCAACATCTCGTGCACATGGTCGAGTTTGCTCTTGTCATCTCCGTCCGGGTCAAAGCAGCATAGGGCAAGCCGCAATATTAACTGGTTTTGCGTTAAGGAGCGAAACGCATATGTACAGCATTGTAAGACCAAAAATTCAAAAATTAATCAACTATCTGCTGCCACTACCCGCCCATTCCACCTACACACCCTTTATCCTCTTAGGTCAAGGGCGTACAGGATCCAATTTGCTACGTACGGCGCTGGAAAGCAGCCCCCAGGTGTATATGGAAAATGAAATATTTAGCAAGCAACAACGGGTTTTGGGCAAAGATTTTGAGATCATCATCGCCAATTTGCTGCGGCATTATCCCAATTCAGTAAAGGCTGTCGGCTGTAAAATATTTTATACACATTTAACCAATGATGAGTGGTTGCAGCTTCAGGCCTTGCCGGATTTCAAAATCATTCATTTGATGCGGAGCAACCACTTAAGGTTATTTCTCTCTTTACAGATCGCCCAAAAAACTCACCAATGGTTTGAAAATAGGCCGGGCATTAAACCACCACTCGAACAGCGGCAAGTGCGCATTGATCAACGACAGTTAGTCACCTTTATTGAGATGAGCCTCTTATGGAGAGAGCAAGTACAGCAGCGCTTTAAGGATCGGGCAATTTTGGAAATTTACTATGAAGATATGGTAGCCGATTTTGATCGTGTGGTCACGGAGGCTATCACCTTCATTGGGGCAAAACAATGGGATCGCACAAAAGTCAACTTACGCAAACAGAATCCCGAACCGCTGCGCGATTTGATTTTAAACTATGACGAGCTGAAAAGCGCGTTAGCTAAAACGCCTTGGTGCGTATATTTTGATGAAACATAACCAGTTTGATCCTGATGCAAATGCGCACGATGCTGAATAACCGGATGACACCAGTCGATCAACAGTTACTCAATGCTGCGCTGGGTGAGGGCGAAAAAGCCGTACAGGCGTGGCGCACGTGGCGCGCCACCTTTGATTTTGAGCAATCTGGCCACGGCTATCGACAATTAATCTTCGTGCCCAGCTGCGTCAACGGTTGTCTACTGCGCTCGCTTACTTAGCCACAAATTATGCTGCGCCGATTCCGTCCGATGTGGTCGCTTCGTTGGCTACCACACATCCGCTTGCGCACAGGCTGCCAAGCGCGATTTGGCGGTTTTTCTTTGCTTAAGCGCACTGCGAATCCTGTGAAGGTAGCTGTGGTGTCAATACACTACGACTCCTAGCGCCCACTCCCCGCGATCTCAAAGATCTGCGGCGGTAAGGCCGGATCCCGAAACCACGCAAAGGTTGCTTTTTCACGCGCCCCATAGCTGCGGAAGACCAAACCTTTATATTGTAAGGTAGCGCGAAGGATTAACTAGAAAATTTCGATTAAATAGTAATAGAAATACGCTTCAGTACGGGTCAAGCCAGAAGAGTGGTTTCCTCATTTGTAACGTAGTAAAAGAGAGATAACAATGCGCTTAGCTGTCTTTATTCGTGCAAATATACAACCAATCACCGTCGAATGGGAAAACTTTGCGCGCACACTGCTCCCAGCCGCCGCGAGTATGAGTCCGCTTGCCCTGCGCAACCATGCCCCGTCCATCCTCGAATTTATTGCCGATGATATCGAGTCCGCGCAAAGCAACGCTGAACAAATCGAAAAATCGCATGGCGAAAAGCCCAAGAGTTCGATCGAAAGCGTCGCAGAAATCCATGCAGATTTACGCCGGAGCGATGGCTTTAATCTGGATCAGATGGTTTCAGAATACCGGGCACTGCGTGCTAGCGTTATTAAATTATGGCGCGTGCAACGGATGGACGTGACGGATCTGGATATTGCAGATTTGATCAGATTTAACGAAGCCATCGATCAGGCATTGACGGAATCAATCACGCGTTACACAAAAAAGCTCGATTATTCCAGAAACTTATTTTTAGGCATATTAAGCCATGACCTCCGTAATCCCCTCGGGATTACGCTCATGTCTGCACAGCTTGCGCTGAAAACAGGAACGCTCAATGAAAAGCAAACGAAGTTGGTATCCCGAATTGTTAAGAGTACCCAGCGCGCAACGGAAATCCTGAATCATCTGCTCGATCTAACCCGCGTGCGGCTTGGATCAGGAATTGCCGTAAGCAGGGAGCAGATGGATCTAGGCGCGGTGTGCTGGCTGTTGGTCGATGAGATACGGGTGATGCATCCGCAACGTATGATCACGCTTAAGATCTCTGGTGATACGGTAGGCGAATGGGATAAGCCCCGCATCGGGCAGGTCTTCTCCAATTTGCTTGGCAACGCAATCCAGTACGGGTGGCCAGACTCACCCATCAGCGTCATCATCAATGGCCAGCCAGAAGAGGTACGATTAGCGGTACATAACCATGGCAACCCGATTGCGCCCGATGTGATCGGAACAATCTTCGATTCCTTGATTCGTGGCGAGGATGAAGCAATTAGCGAGCATGAGCCAAGGTCGATCAACCTTGGTTTAGGGCTTTACATTGCCAAAGAAATCGTTTATGCCCATGGGGGAACCATCGATGTCACCTCCTCGGCAGCAGCGGGTACGACCTTTACCGCTCGATTTCCACGATCCGGATAAGGGCGTAGCCGAGGACTTATGCGCCAAGAGCGTGTTGGCTAAGTCCTCGGCCAGCCAAGGGATGCGACAACAGCATGGCCCCGTTATCATGTCAAATAGCACCCAACTCCTCAATATGACAGCCCCGGCGTCTTGTAAAGATAGGTATCATCCGTCAACTGTTTTAGCATGTAATCCGCCACATCGGCACGGGAGATGCTGAGTTTGGTCGTCTTGTCGGTAGCCGCAAAGCCATGCCGATATTGGCCGGTGCGCGGCCCAGCGGTGAAGGCACCAGGACGGACGATTGTCCACTTTAGCGCGCTTTGTTTGACAAACGCTTCCTGCTGCACATGGTCGGCATATGCTTGACCCAGCAGCCCCTTAAACATGATGTACTTCCAGTAGAAGTTTAGATTCGCCCAACTGTCACCAACACCAAGGGTGGTTTGACAAATAAGGCGTTCGACACCAGCTTGCGCCATGGCCTGGATAATATTGCGTGTGCCTGCGGCGCGCAGCTTGCCTTTCAGTCCGGCACCAAGCGCACAGAGTACAGCCTCCTGACCAGCAACGGCTTGTACGACCGCAGCCAAGTTCAGGACATCCCCTTGGACGACCTGCAAATTGTTGTGTTTGATCGTCAACTTCGCCGGGGTGCGTACAAAGGCGGTCACCCTATGCCCTGCCTCAAGTGCTTGCTCGACCAATTGCAGGCCGATGCTGCCCGTCGCGCCAAAAATTGTTAGTTTCATCTTTTAGCTCCTTGTATGTTTCAATTAGGACTCACGCAGTTACCTTTGGCTTCGACAAACTCAGCCGTTGGTAACTGCGTAAGCCCTATGCCCTGTTCAGCTGTTGCGTTCGTCCAGTATACCGGCGCTTTCGCAGAGTGTAAATGCTTTTCAGTCTATATTTCTTGCTCAATCATCCAGGGTTTTTGGATTTGACGGCAGGCCGCTGGTGATGTTATATTCGGCAGGATGAGCGATTTAACACCTGCCATTAACCGCAACGAACCGCGCTGGCCTTCTGCCGACCCGCTGGGGGAAGCATTACACTTTTTGCACATGAGTGGGGTCTTTTACACGCGCGCCGAATTCACCGCACCTTGGGGGTTAGCGCTACCGGCCTTGCCTGATTGCCTGATGTTTCATGTGGTGACCGCCGGGCGCTGTTGGCTGGAAGTTGAAGGGACCTCACTGCACTTGTTACAACCCGGCGATTTGGCCCTGATCCCTCATGGCGAGGGGCATTGTCTGTTGAGTGATCCCGGTGTGCCTGCGGCAAAACTCTTCGACCTGCCACGCGAGCAGATCAGTGAGCGCTTTGAAATTCTGCGCCATGGGCGAGGCGGGGCCGCGGCGAGCATGATCTGTGGTGCCGTGCAGTTTGACCACCCGGCGGCCCATCAGCTTGTCCACCTGCTGCCAAAGGTAATCTGGATTGAGGCCTGGCGTTCACCCCAGACGGAGTGGATTCAAAGCACGCTACGGTTGATGGCTGCCGAAGTCAGAGCAATGCAACCCGGTGGCGAGACAATCATTACCCGTCTGGCTGACATTCTCGTCATCCAAACGATCCGTGCATGGCTGGCAGAAGATCCCATCGCGCAGACGGGTTGGCTCGGTGCACTGCAAGATCAGCAGATTGGGCAGGCGATCTTGCTGATTCAACGCGAGCCGGCGCGGGCGTGGACGGTGGCATCACTAGCTGCTGCGGTGGCCATGTCCCGTTCGGCCTTTGCCGCCCGCTTTAAGGAGTTGGTCGGTGAGCCGCCGGTGCAGTATATTACCCGCTGGAAAATGAATTTGGCCTACACCTGGCTCAAAGAGAAAGATCTGGCGCTGGGGGAGTTGGCGGATCGGCTTGGCTATCAATCCGAGGCAGCCTTCAGCCGGGCGTTTAAGCGCTTCATTGGGCTTTCACCGGGCGCCGCGCGGCAGCAGGCAGCCGTTGCCCAGCATTAGCGCAACAGGATCCAGTGGGCGCAACACCAATAACGTTGAAATGTGGTCGCATAGTTACCATGGTCAGTAACTACTCAAGCCGCTCCTAGCCAGTCCGTGACTGGTGCCAGTCACGGACTGGCTAGGAGCAGGCAGGCTGAGCAGTTACATGGTCGTTTCGTCCAGACCATGCGACGGCGCGACCACGCGACTACGCGGCGATACTCCTATCAGTGTAAAGAGGATATAATTGATGAATATAACCACGGTTGCAGCACTACTCTTTCTATTCACCATCGTGGGTGCAGTGGCCTTTCAACTGGCGCTGGCACTCGGCGCGCCGTGGGGATCATATGCGATGGGGGGCCGCTTCCCTGGCAAGTTTCCACCAGCCATGCGCGTGGCGGCGGTGGTACAGGCCTTGCTGCTCAGCCTGTTCGCTGGCGTTGTCCTGGGGCGCGCCGCGTTGCTGCCTGGCTGGCCGCCCCTTGCCGGGTGGCCCATTTGGGTCGTCGTCGCGTTTAGCACGGTCAGCCTGGTGCTCAACACGATCACACCGAGTGCCGGGGAGCGGCGTATCTGGATGCCGGTTGCATTTTTGCTGCTTGCCACCAGTCTCACGGTTGCGCTGACGACGGGGTAACCACAAAAACGGTGCGCACATCAAGATGAAACAGCTTACCACCACCCAAGCCTATGCTGACCAGTTGGGCGCAGCGATTGCCCATGCCATCCAAGCGCATACCCATTTCCCCAAGACGCCGCGTGATGCCGTGCGCTTGTGGGATCAGCGTACACCCTATGTGATCCATCCGATCTGGTGTGCGATGACGCTGTTGACCGAAACCAAACTGCCCGAAACGATCCGCTACCCCGGTGCGCTTGTCCTGCTCTGGCATGATACGCTCGAAGATACACAATTGCCCATGCCGCCCGATACATCTCCCCTCGTACAACAACTTGTGCAGGAGATGACTTTTGCCAATCTCGATGAGGAGTTTATACAACTCTGGAACCGCAGCAATACAACGAAATTGCTCAAACTCTATGACAAAGTCTCACAATTTCTGGATGGCATTTGGCTCACAGACGCACGCTGGAATCAACTGGTGCAACACACGCGGCGACTTGAGACGTTTGTTGAAGCTACCTATGGCGAATTGAATATCGTCAAACTATCGCGCGCACTTTGCCAACCACGCTGATTTAGAACTTATCTTGGCTCAACCCAAATGCAGGGGGTTGACCAGATCGCCCTGGGCTAAAGCCACAGGGCTACCCAACAACGCCGGGTAAACCCGGCTAAGGGAGCCCCGTCCGCTGACGGCGGGGCGGGATATCAACCCCCTAAGCTCACATTGAACCCTTATTTTTAGCACAGAGGCCACAGAGAGTTAGGTGCGATTACACTCTATGCTCTCGGTAATTCTCCGTGCTCTCTTTGGTAAATACCTTCACCCACCCCCTAAAAGTACGCCTCCCGGCACGCTTTTTGCGCCCTATGGCTGACAGCCTTGCTATGTTATACTGCGCTGCGGCAGCACTTACATATCGATCCTGTACCATCAACGCGCCCGCCAGTGGCGTTTTGACCAGCAGGGAAAATCAGGGAGACGGAGAGTATGAGTACAAATTCAAATCAATTCCCCATGCGCGCCGTGCCCGGCTACTATTCGAGCACACCGGGCATTCAGATCGCGATCCAGACGGGGGCCGAGGCCAGCGACGAAGATTTGCAGTTTTTCCAGCAGCTCGGCGTGGAATGGGCGATGGTGGGCATCAGAAACCCAGAGCAGCATACGCTTGATTTTTACCAGCGGCTAGTTAAACGCTTTGGCGACTATGGCCTCAAGATTTACCGCATTACCAACCTGGGTGTCCACAATGTGCCAGAGATCACGCTCAACCTGCCCGGTCGCGATGCCAAGGTCGAAGAGTTTAAACAATTTATCCGCAATATTGGTGCGGCAGGCATCAAGTACAACACCTATGCGCATATGGCGAACGGGATTTGGTCCTCCGGCCATGTCAAAGGGCGCGGCGGCATGGATGCACGCATGCTCGATATTAAGGATGCGGTCGGGCGTTGGGTGGATAAGACCTACAGCGGCGAGTTGACCCACGGGCGACTCTACACCGAGGAAGAGCTGTGGGAAAATTACACCCATCTCATCCGCGAGATTACCCCAGTGGCCGAGGAGGCAGGGGTCTTTATTGGCGTCCACCCCGACGATCCGCCCGTCTACCCATTGGGCGGCATTCCCCGTAACATGTTTGGCAACTTTGCCGGCTATCAGAAGGCGATGGAGATTGCGGACAGTCCCAACATTGGCGTCTGTCTGTGCGTCGGCTGTTGGCTGGAAGGGGGCGAAGTCGGCATGGGGGTGGGTGTGGTCGATGCGATTAAACATTTCGCCGCGAAAAACCAGCTCTTCAAAGTCCACTTCCGCAACGTCACCAATCCCATGCCCGAGCCGTGGGTGGAGACGTTGATCGACAATGGCTATCAGGATATGCACCAAGTAATGCGCGCCCTGCGCGAAGTAAAGTTTGACGGCTGCGTGATTCCCGATCACATTCCGGCGATGCTCGGTGGACCACGGGTGGGCACGGCCTATTCGATTGCCTACATGCGCGCGCTGATCCAAGCGGTCAACAATGAGTTTGGCGGGGCGGTATAGGGGGAAAGGGCTACATGCCATAATCTAGTAGACCGTAATGTGTAGTTTGCATCAGGTGATGCAAACTACACATTACGGTCTACTGGTTATAGTTTAAGGTTAGCGGCAGCCGACCAGCGGGATCAGCCTGATGGTGAAACGCCAACTGTGGCGCGCCAGCAATTTGCGTAGGGGTGCATGATTTTGCCCCATCCAATAGTAGTTTGTACTATAAAGCAGGTAGCCTAATCGACGCAATCCACCGATCTTACGCCGGTCTAAGGCATTCAGGTAGGCGCGGCGATGGCTGTGCTGGGCAATCTCCCGTCTCTGCGGATCATGGCTCTGCGAATGGGGCAGGATGCGATATTTATAGAGTTCACGCGCAACACAAAGTAACGGCGCGACTTCTTCCATTTTATACACCAAGTCACGATCTTCAGCGTACAGTGGGGCGTTGGCGATCCCCTCTGTACATTGATAGACCGAAACCCGAAAAGTACGAATGGCACTCACTCGATCATGGGCCAGGGTGGTCCCGCCAGTGGGCAGAGAAGCGCCCCACCCTGTACCGAGCGGTATACGCAGGTCGGCACTGTAGTTGGTAAAATTGGAATAGACAAAGCCGACAGTTGGGTGTTGGGCATAGGCATTCAGGAGCAGCGCGGTGGCTTCTGGGTAGAGGGCATCATCGGCATCCAGAACGCCCACAATCTCGGTCGGTGCCGCTGCAATCAACCGCCCCAGCGTGTAGATGACCCCTTGATTCTGGTCATTCTGGAGTAATTTAATTTTGTCACTTAGCCACGGCTGGATACGCAGCAGTGAATCATCTGTGCTTTTATCGTCACAGATCAAACAACGCCAGGCCGCCGAAGTCTGTGCGTGCAGGGAGGCGAGGCAATCAGCAATGTAAGGCCCTTTGTTATAGTTTGAGACAAGATAAGTGATCTCAGGCGGCATGAATCCGCTCCTGGCTAAAGAGCCGGCTTATGCGTTCTTGTACAGCCACCGACCAGCCACCCAGTCGATGCACGCAGACGTGTAAATGTTGCGCCTCATAAAAATAGTTTTGCCAGAAAGGATACCGCCCGCGGTCACGCCATAGCCAACTACATAGCCAGGTAAAGCCGAAAAGTACTAAAACATAAAATGGGAACAGGCAATTTTGCCACCAGGAAAACGGGTATTGTCGCTGCGGCGCAATGGCATAGTTTGCCTGCCCATGCATAAAAAAGCTGTGTAAGTGCCACCAGGGTGAAAGTTTTTCGGGGCGCAGCAAGTGATAGACATACAGCTTTGGATCGAAGTAGGCGCGGTGTTCCGGCAGCAAAGCGCAAAGGCGCGCATGCAATTCTGTTTCTTCGCCATAGGCCAGTTTGTCACCATTCACGCCCAGCGCCGGGTTAAATCCACCCATTTGCGTCAGGATAGCCCGTTGTAAAAAGAGGTTACAGCCATATATTTCCCGCTCAGCAGGTAAATAGCCGACAGGGCGATCTCTATCGAGCGAGTAGTAAGCATCGTAAGTATCCCGCCACCAGACTGGTTTCGTTGTATTGCAATACGCGAGTGCCGGCCCACCAAATTCTAGGGGTTTTTGCTGTTGGATAATTGTTTGCGCGACTTGGAGCCACTCGGGTGGGGCCTTGCAGTCATCATCAATATAGGCGACATATTCGCCTTTGGCTTCCCGCCACCCCCGGTTCCGCGCAGAGGATATGCCTTGTTGTGGTTCGCGACAATAGCGGATCTGGGGATAGTGCTGGGCAAAAGCGTCTACAACCGCAGGGGTGTGATCCGTCGAGTTATTATCCACCACAATGACCTCATAGCGTGCTTGGTCAAGTCGCTGTTCACAAACCGATTGGAGTGCATCCGCGAGCAAAGCGGCGCGATTGTAGGTGCAAATGATCACGGAAATCAACGATTTCCTCCTAACTTGTGGATCAGTTGAAGATAGGTTTTCAGGTTCGTCCTTGAATTTTTTGCTGAAGAAACAAAATTAATTCACGAACTCACCGAACGCACGCACCGCTGGCACTAGACGCTCATTGCCAGGGGAAACTGTGTAAGCTGCGTCATGCAATTGTGCTAAGCGTCGATGCACTGGCCTGCGCGCCGCGTAAAAAGCTTGAATATCGGCAGCCGACGGCTTTTGCGAGCGCCAAGCAATCAGCCTATCGGCAAAACCCAAACGAAAGGCAAGCCGATAAAGCGTCTGTTTGAGCCCCATTTGGACCATGTAGCCACAGGCCCGCGGCCAAGAACGATGACGATTCAGCCAGTACATGACCATCTGGTAATAATAGGCGCTGATGGTTTTGTGTTGCGTAGTTGTAACATATTCGTTATAAACATAGGTCACCGCTGGCAGCACTGCATATTCGCGATCCCATAATACTTTTAACAGCCAGTCGGCGTCTTCAGCCTGCCGCAACTGACTCGCAAATTGGGCCTGCTGCGCTACCGCCATCCGAATCATGGCGGCATTAAACGAAACGGGTATACGTCCAAGACGAGGATCGAATTTTTGCAAGGTCGGAAAAGACTTAGCGGCAGGATGTCGATAGACACCAACGATTTCGCCTTTGCGATCAACACTCGCTACGGCTGTACTCACTAAAACAATGCGTTTTTCCGCTTCCATGATCGCAAGCTGCTGTTCGAGCTTACATGGATAGTACCAATCATCGGCGTCTAATATACACAGATAAGCACCGCGTGCTTGATCCAGCGCCACTTGGCGCGCAGTCGCGCGCCCATAATTGTGTGGTAATGTAAACGAACGAATACGCGGATCAGCAACTTGTGCAACAATCGCCGAGGAATGATCGGTTGAGCCATCGTCAACGAAAATACATTCCCAGTTTTGATAGGTTTGGGTCAACAGTGAAGCCAGCGCAATCGGGAGGGTAGAAGCAGCATTGTAGCAAGGCATCATCACCGAGATCAATGGCTCGGACATAGGATTAATACCTCATAAAATTAGCAAAACGATTTAACTTATTAAAGTTTCCCCCTAGTGCGCTGGCTGCCAGTTGAGGGAGCCGCATGGCTTTGAACAGCAAGTAGCAACGTTGTTTGTTGACATTGTGTTGGATCTGGCGCTGTTCACTAGTGGATAAAGATACAGTTTGGGCGTAGGCGTGATGGAGTTCACCCAATACAATGGCGGCTTGATAGGCATGCGGCAACGTAGCGGTTTTATCAAGATGACTGAACGCGCGTATCACCTCCAACGCAATCGGTCGCCCTAACCAGGTGCTGATCGCGCGCTGTTGGGCCAGCAAGGCATAATGATCTTGCCGCTGACGGTAACGCTGGCTTGCACTCGCCGCGTGGACCCGAACGGCGAGCAATCGTTCCGGCAAATTGGCGATCTGCGTGAACCGGCCCACACGCAGCCAGAATGCATAATCGAAGCCATAGTCATAAGCAGAATCGTATCCCTGTGTTTGCTGATAGACGCACTGGCGTACCATTGCACTGCCATGAGCAACACAACAGCGAAAAAAGAGCGCCCACTGCACCAGTGCTGGTTGGGTTGGTCTGCTATCGACCCAGGATAGCGCTTGCCCCTGGGGATCGATCTGACGGATTCTAGTGCTGACGACGCCGATGGCAGGATGCTCATCAAGAAACGCTACCTGTTTTTGTAAACGTTCGGGCATGGAAAGGTCGTCAGCATCGGTAATGGCAATGTAACGGCCCTGCGTAACAGCTAAGGCCCGATTGCTTGCCATGCTAATCCCCTGATTTTGTTCGTTGTGTAGCAAACAGATGCGTCTATCCAGCGCAGCATAGTGCTGAAGAATCTGCCCTGTTGCATCGGTAGAGCCATCGTCAACAATGATAAACTCAAAATCGCTAAAAGTTTGCTGCAAAATGCATTCAATGGTTTCAGCGATATAGCGAGCGCCATTATAGACAGTCATTACGACAGAAACAATCGGTATATGTGCTTGAATCATAACGGCTACATTCCCACTGGCTCAATCTTGCTCGCTGAGGAACACCCAGCCGGCACCACGATCATAATCAAACACAAAACCAGTCATGGTTGGCGCGCCTTCGGCCACCAGGCGCACAGCATTACGGATGCCAACCCAGGTTGTGACGCCGGGATCGGTCAGACTCAACGAGAGATGATAGGTACCGCGCATGATGCGTGGTAAGGTCAATGTCCGCACCAAGCAAAATTCTCCGCTTGGCTGCATCGCCGTATAGCCACGGTCACGACCTGGGCTAAAAAGGGCCAATGGCAGCCCCTGTCGATCGGCAATGCGGGCTTCCACTTCGATGCGCAGCGGTTGCGCCAGGCACCCGCGCACTTCGATCCTTATGCTGCGTGTCTCAGCAGCGAGATGGTGTTCATCCCTGGCATCCCCATTAAGCGTCAACTGTGTCAGTTGTACAGCAGGATGGCAATAGTGAACGCGCGCTAAAATTGAGGCGGAACGCGTCTGGTTACTTTCCAAATATTCGGTGATACACGCCGACATTGAACCACTATAGGCGATTTGACCAGCGTTAAGCAGAATCCCGCGTTGACAAAGCGTGCGCATTGCTGCCAAGTTATGGCTGACAAAGAGCACGGTACGTCCCTCGCTGGCAACATCTTCTACCTTACCCAAACATTTCTTCTGAAATTCGGCATCCCCCACGGCCAATACTTCATCGACCAAGAGAATTTCTGGTTCTAGATGGGCCGCCACCGCAAAAGCCAGCCGCATATACATGCCGCTCGAATAATGCTTAACCGGCATTTCCAGGAAATTTTCGATCTCGGCAAAAGCGACGATCTCAGAAAACTTACGGTTGATCTCCGCTCGCTGCATACCCAGAATAGCACCACTCAAATAAATGTTTTCGCGGCCTGATAGTTCCCCATGAAAGCCAGCACCCACCTCCAGCAGCGCCCCCACTCGCCCATGTACTTCCACTTCACCAGTGGTCGGCTCTGTAATGCGTGCGAGAATCCGCAGCAAGGTACTTTTCCCAGCACCATTGCGCCCGATGAGGCCAACGACTTCACCGCGCTTCACCTCAAACGAAAGATCCTGAAGCGCAAAGAAAGCCCGGTTTCCCGCCGAATTTACAGCAGCTTCAGCTGTTTTGCGCTGAAGGCGCGCCGCGGCCCAACGCACAGACGCGGCGACGGTGGTGGTTAAGACCGCGCGCAAGGAGTCATAGCCAACGTCCTGGTTGTTCCCGAGCCGATGAGCAAGCGGATATTGCTTAGATAGATTGGTAACGCGCAGGGCAATTTCACTCATAGCTTACACCATGTCCGCAAAATGCTTCTCCATGCGCCGAAAATAGTAGAGACCACCCACCAGCAGCCCTGTCGTTGCCGCGGTCGAGACGATGATACTCAGTATCGGCGCAGTTGTTCTGCCCAACAGTACCCAGCGTAAGCCGTCTACCACGCCCACCATCGGGTTGATGCTATAGAGCGTGCGCCAGGGTTCAGGCAGCAAACTACTGGGATAGGCAATTGGTGTGACAAATAGCCAAAATTGTGTCAAGAAGGGGATGGTGTACCGGACATCGCGATATTGCACATTGAGGGCACTCAGCCACAGCCCAGTGCCCAAGGCGGTGGCAAGCAGCAGGAGCAGTAACAACGGCAACCAGACTAGGTTAATTGTCGGCATCACCCCATAACAGAGCATCAGGCCCAACAACACCACAAAGGCAATGACAAAGTCCAGCGTACCCGACAACACAGTTGCCAGCGGAATCACCAAGCGGGGAAAGTAAACTTTGCGTAGCAGATTGGCGCTCATGATCAGACTATCGGCGGAACTGCTCAGTCCATTGGCAAAAAAATTCCACGGCACAAGCGCACTATAGGCAAAGATCGGGTAAGGGATGCCATCCGATGGGATCTGCGCCAACTGTCCAAAGAAGACACTAAAAACAACCATCGTCAAAAAAGGCTGGATAATCGCCCAAGCCGCGCCCAGCACGGTTTGTTTGTAGCGCACCTTGATGTTGCGCCAACAAAGAAAGTAGATTAGCTCCCGGTACGCCCACAATTCATCGAGCTGCAGCGCAGGCCAACCCTGGGTCGGCTTGATCATGGTAATCGGCAAGGGGATTGGCCCCACTGTTTGGGGAATCATGCGCTTGGTTGTTGGATCTGTCATTGCGCGGCGATCTTCGCTTGGATCGCCTGTGCCAACAAAGTTTCAAAAGGTGCTAGCGCTTGGATAATGTATGTTTGTTGCTGGTTGTCAAAGATTTGGGAAAAGCGCACACCATTTCGATTCGCAATCGGCTCTTTTACACCAACTTTCCATACCTCAAAGGGCAAAATCAAGGTTTCAGCCTGTTGTATGTAATGTTGCAGTAGATCGGGGCGAAAGGGCGTATGGATAAAACAGCAGAGCGTTTGGATCAGTTCCTGCGGGTTGGTGACCAATGATTCATAGCGCACCAAAATATGATTGGATCTTGCGAGATAACGACTCGTCAGCGCAATCGCACTTTGCCAGCGTTCAATACATTGGTCGAGTGTCAGCCGTTCCCGCCACTGGGTTGGATATTCATTTACAACTGCGGAGAGTGAAGCAACTACATCAGCGCCATTGCGCACGAGGTGAATAAACTTGGCATCTGGAATATAATGTTCAATGAGATCAATATAGCGGAGATGTGCTGGCGTCTTCTCAAGCCAGATTGTTTTTTGTACGGCTACTGTCGCCATATCTAACAGCCGAACAAAAGCGGCTACATAATCTTTCAACCAGGGGCTGTAACGCGGCAGTTGCGCACGCGGCCCATTATATCCAATTTGGTGTGCAAAGGTAGATAGTTGTTGTGGCATGGCAAAGGGACGTAGTCCCCAACGCACCAATCGGAAATCGCGCACCGTCTGGATTGACTCGACAAAAAAACGACTCTCTGGAAACGAAGCGATGGCAGGTTGGGTGGCAAGTATACTTTGCAATAACGTTGTCCCAGAACGCGCACAACCCACCAAAAAAATATGCCCTTGGCTCATGAGTAAATTTTTATCACTTCCCTTGCTGACCGACAATCATTTGGATACGCTTGACTACAGTTCCGTGAATCGCAAAGCGCCCAAGGTGACCTCTGTCGCTGATTCTAGCAGAAAGCGGAAACGGGTCAAGGGGTCTGACGAGGAAATAGCGTGACGGCAGCGTGACTAAATCTAGTTCACGAGGGTGGAAGTAAATGGAGAGTGCGGCACACTGATGACTGTTCACTGACTACGCCCACGCATATCAGGCGGCGATCAACTGACCCAATGCCCGGTTGACCGGTACATTAGTGAAAAAGGCAGTGCGCAGCGCCGGATCGCTGATCTTTTCGGCCTGGCCCTGCACAAGCGCCCAGGCTTGGTGCAGCACGGCGGTGGCGCGGGGATCGTGGTTGGCCGCCAGGATCCGATAACAGGCCAACAGCAAACGTTGTGGACATTGCCAGCCATCCGGTTCGGCAGGGTCAAATTCCAGCAGCAGCGCATCAACTGCGGCCAAAGCCGCCGCCTTGTCATTTTGCGCCAGCAAGAGTGCAGCCAGACCAGCTTGCGCGTGCCAACGTTCGGACACACCCCCGCCGCCACGTTGGCTGATCTCCACAACTTGGGTAAAGGCGGCTTGGGCGGCAACGAGATCACCCAGATTCAAATAGGCGTCGCCCAGGGTTAACCAAGCCATCTGTTGTGCCGCATCACCCACGACCTGGGTCAATGACTGCTGGCAATAGGCGACTGCGCGCAGGTTGTCCCCAGTTTGTACACAATTCCACCCCAGCGCAAACAGACATTCAGAGGCCAGGCGTTTTTCACCGAGGGCGATAAACATTTGATATGCCTCTTCAATGTAAAGGGCAGCAGGGACATAATCGCCCAATAACAGCTGCAAGATACCCAGATTCACGATGCAGCCGGCAATCTGATATTGGTTGTCATTCTGGCGCAGCAAGGGTAAATTCTCGGCAAAACAATGGGCAGCTTGGGCAAAATCCCCCATCATGCGGTAGGCTACCCCCAGGCTGGTGCGGATCATCTGTTCCAGCCGTGGATCGTTAAGCTGTCGCGCCAGGGCAATGGCTTGGATGAGCACATTGATCGCTGTTGTATAATCGGTGAGCGCCGAGCTGTGCAGACCAATACCAGCCAGGGCGAGCGCCTCTTCGCGCAGCAGGCCATGCCTTTGCGCCAAAGCTAGCCCCTTTTCGGCCAGGGTACGACCCTGGACAAAATCATAGGCGCTATAGGCGGCCAACTGGCTGACAAAATAACTGTAAGCGGTCAGTGCTGGATTATCGAGCATCTCGGCCAAAGCCAGCCCTTCTTCAGCAACAGGCAGTGCTTGTTGCGGTTGACCCAGGCTCTGGGCATAAACATAAGCCAAACGGCCCAGCAAGGCGGCCAGAAGCTGGCAGAGGCTGCTGTGGAGAGTGTCGGAGGTTGGCGTCGCAGCGAGCTGCGTACGCACCTGTGCCACGCTGCGCTGTAAGATCGCCTCGGCGGCGTGATAGGCGTTGACCAGCTCATAAAATTCCGCCAAGCCATTCACCGCAGCCGGCAGGCACGTCACCAATTCACCGGCCAAGGCCCAGTCCCACGCAACTTCTACATTGGCCAGATCCAACTGCACTGTTTGCCGGAAGGCGCGCTCCGCATCTGTCCCTGGTTGCCACCCTTCCAGCAAGGCTAGGTAATAGGTAGCATGACGGTCATGGATCGGGTGCGCGGCTTGGTTGGTCAGTTGTTCGGCAGCAAACTGGCGTACTAGTTCATGCAGCGCGTAGCGGACATCACGATCATCGGTACCGCTTGCGGCTTCGGTACAATGCAGCAGCGATTTATTGACCAACGACGCGAGATCGGTGGCGGTTACGTCGATAATTTGCTGGGCGGCAGTCAAGGTAAAGCCACCGCAGAAGACCGCGCAACGTGCCAGCGTTTGCATCTCCTGGGCATTTAACAAACCCCAGGCCGTGTGCAAGACGGCGTATGCGCTGCGCTGGCGTTGCGGCAAATCGCCCAGGTTGGCTTGCAGTGCGGCATAGTGAGTACGCACAGCGTGCAGAACCTCACGGGGAGATTGAGTCTCCAACCGGGCAACCGCCAGTTCGATGCCCAACGGCGCGCCTTCGAGCAACCGGCAAAGGCCACTGATGGCAGCCAGGTTGAGCGGATCGCGCGGCAATGGAAGCGAGGCATTTTCTGCACGCTCGGCAAAGAGTTGCAAACTGCTGTAGCAGGCGATGAACTGTTCCGGCGGCAGACTTTCCTCAGCTTTTTCAGGTGGCAAGGCCAGCCCAGCCACCGGATAGACCAACTGGGTTTGCAGCGGCAGACGATGACGCGAGGTCACCAGCAGGCGCACGTTTGGGGCTGCTTGTAACAAGGTGACGAGCCAATCCACCCCGGTGCTCAGGTGCTCGAAATTGTCTAAAATGAGCAGGAGCGTTTTCTCGCGCAGATATGCCATCACCTGTTGGGTGGGGCGAATGGTACCCTGTAAGGTCAACCCCAAAGCAGTGTTGATGGCGGTGGCAATCCGATCACTCAGTTCCGTTTGCTCACCGCTTTCCTGACTTTCCGCGGGTAAGGCAGCCAAAGCGACAAACCAACAGCCGTGCACAAAGTTGGGGCGTAGTTGCTCCCCCAACGCAAGTGCCAAGCGCGTTTTCCCAATGCCACCAGGCCCAACCAAGGTCAAACAGCGATAGACCGGATGTAGCACTTTGTCTGCCAACTCGCGCAATTCGGCAGTGCGGCCAACCAGGGAAGTAAGCGGTTGCGGCAGATTGCCTGGCGGTGTTGTCAGTGCCCTAAGCATAGTTTGCACCGCGGCCACCCGGTCGGCAAAGTGAGTGCGCTGCGCTTGTAGCCAGGCAGTAAACGACGCACTATCCACCGCCGGCAGGTTGTCAAGGATGGGGCCAGTGTACAGTGCCAGCGCCTGGTGCAAGCGTTCCTGACAGGCAGGGCAACCGGCCTGGTGGGGGTGGCGCTGACAGGCAGCCCACAATTCCTCGAAGTGCAGCACATCGCACCACACAGTTGCCGGGTCTGCCGTCAACTGCACATGTTGGCGGTCGGCACGCAACAGGTCAAACGGCTTGAGGCTGGTGCGCACATTGGCCAAAGTTTGGCGTAAACTGGTTTGGGCCGATTGGGCAGGATAATCCGCCCAGAGTAGTTTGATTAAGGTAGTACGTAAGAGCGGCTGCGGGCGCGTCACCAACAAATAGGCCAATAGGGCGCGGGCTTTGCTAGAACGAAAGGTATCGATGGGTTGGCCGTTGATACGCACGCTGAAGGTGCCAAAGAGCGAAATGACGACCGGCGGCAGTTCCCCAGTAGTCGATAGGGTGGGCGATGGCGTAGTCGATGACATAGTCGATGGCATAGTCGATGGCATAGTCGATGGCATAGTCGATGGCATAGTCGATGGCATAGTCGATGGCATAGTCGATGGCATAGTCGAACAAGTATAGTTAGGTGGCTTACTGGTCATAAATCCTTATTAGACCTTATTTCGATTTAATTTCTCATTCGGGTAATAATTATAAGCAGTCGGCTGTTGCTTGCGTTATTAACGTTGCTACCTGCTACCCTTTTTACACCAACCAATGGCTCAGATCGCGCCCAATCAGGCCCTGTAGTTGCAAAATATCATCACGATAAAGTGCCGTCAGTTCACGGCGTAGTTGCGGCTCAAGTGGTGGCGGTTTCCGCTGATTCCACGTCAGTAGGCCCTTGATAATCCGACTGCGCATGTTTGGGTTCAACCGGTGCGCTAGCCATCGTTTGAAAGGGTGCGATGGTTGCAGTAGCGCGACCAAGTTTTGTTTGCGTACCCAAGTTGTCTCATTCTGGCGTTGGGCCATCACGGCCGTGGTCGCATCATCGACGCCGAGAAAACGGAAGATATCACGCAGCACCTGCTGTGGCTTTGTATTCCAATCCTCATACAAGTAAACTCGAATCTGCTCACGGCCGAAACGCGCAAAGTAAGGCTGCAAGTGGGCATAATAAAAGCCGTCGTTTTTGCAGCGATAACTCAACCACTGCCGGCGCGCCGGCAGGTCAGCAGCGACTAACATTTTACGAAAGTCGCGTTCCTGTTCGTTGCCGATCTGTACTTGATGGGTAAAGCTGGAATAAGCCCGATCAGCCGGTTGGCGTAGAATGGCGATCAAGTTTGCGGTCGGGATCAGCTTTTTCACATTTTCAGCAGTACGTTCAGGATGCCAACAACTTAGGTAATCTTGCGACGCCTCCCCAACGGCAAGTTGATTGTTTGCCCCATCAAAGAGCCGTTGATAAAGGGCCAGATCGGCAATTGCCAAAGCGCGATACTTCGCTGCCCCTGGCCCACACAACATGAGTGGACTATCGACAAAGGTAAAATAGCCCGGCTCTTTGACCGGGCTCATATAAATTTGTGGATGCTGTTTAAGCACTTCGTAAAGAGCAGTAGTGCCAGCTTTTGCCACACCAATAACGAGAAAATTAGGCAAGGTCATATTATTGGCTCGCCTCTAGCCAAGCAAGTACATTCGCCAAAGCGGCTTGCGCCGCTTGCTTGGAAAAATGTGTTTGCACAAAGTTTTGTCCTGTGGCTGAGATCCGTTGCCATTCGGCATCATCACGCAACAAGTGGAGGATCGCCGCCGCCATGGCCACCGGCGTATCAACTGGCGGGAGCAGTGCAGCCAGATCGGGTACGCCTTCTACGCCAAAGCTGGTAGTCACCACTGGCGCACCATGCGCCAATGCTTCGATCACTTTACCCTTCACACCGGCACCAAAGCGCAAAGGTGCAATCACGACCCGCGCCGCCTGATAGCAGGCCACGAGTTCAGCATCGCTCACTTTGCCTAGCACTGTGATCTGCGCCGCAGGCAAGTGCAATGTTTCCAGCAACCAAGGCACCCCTACTACCTGCAACTTCACTGCGGGGCATTGCTGGAGCAACAACGGCAGACACTCGCGCACAAACCAGGCTAGGCCATCATAATTAGGGGGATGAGAAAAGTTAGCGACCAAGAGCAATTGCGGCTTGGCCGGCACGATGCTGCGGGGTGGAGGAAAGTGATCATACATAAAGGTTGGCAGGGCAAAAGCCTTGTCACCATAGCGTTGGCGTAACAAAGCGGCTTCGGTGTGGCTAAAGGTCACCAGGGCATCGACGTGCCGGCAGACCTGCGCTTCCAGCACGGAAGCTTTTTGCGCGGCCTGCTGAACGGCTGGGTCGCCGGTGAGGTCGAATTGGCGTTGCAGTCGAATAGATGGTAAATCAGCAGAGAGAAAAAGCAATTTGGCCGCTGAGTGCCGGCGGACTAATTCACCGTAAGCGAGCACCTGCTCCGGCCAACGAAAGAGGATATAGTCAAAGTGGCCCACATTGGTTTGCAACCATTGGCGGCAATAGCGACGAAAGAAAAAACCGGCTAGAACAGGGATCTGCTGTTTTCTTAATGCAATGGCGTATGGTTCATCCCACTGTACATTTTGCAGAGGCTCGACGGAGCCATCCCAGTGGTTGGCATCTAACAGTAGAAATGGACGCAACCCCATCTGCTGTAGCAAAGTAAGCTGTTGCGCATAAGCACGGCCCATCGTGCTGTCATCCGGTCGCAACAAGGGACCATCGATGATCAAAATCGCACGGGAACCGTTGGTGATAGCGCGCTTTGTCAGATTTTTGTAGCGGCGATAGGTCTGTAAACCCTGCCAATTTGCCCGTAGCCAGCGCCTGAGCCCATAGCATGATAGATGGCGCAAAAAACGGAAGATCTTTTTGAGCCACAAGTAACACCGTGTTGCCATACGCAATAACTCAGGTAATAGCTGGGAAAGTTGGATCAGCTAGGCACAGGCAAGCGATTGGCTGATTTGCGCCACACTGTACTAGCACGATGAAAAAGCAACTGTAAATAAGGTGCCGTCGCTTATCACGGTGGGAGAAAGGTGAGAATGTAGTGGGTGTGAAGCAGACAGGCGAATCGATTAAAGAGCAAACCGCGCTGCAATTAAAGTCAGGCTAGTATAGCAAAGGGATAAGGAAAAAGCAAATTTCCCCAAAAACAAGGGTTTGGCAGGCTATTTTACTATCCGGCACACCCAATCTTGGGGCCGCGGCTGGCTGAATGTGCCGCAACGCTTTTGGCGCACAAGGGCCAATCGGCTTGGGATATCTTTGGTTCGCCGGACGACCTGAAACTAAAATCCTCAATGACATTGTTTGCGGCTATCACCACGACTGAGACCGTCTTTGCCCAGGTGCTTGATACCTATTTTAATGGCAAACGCGACCAGCACACGCTTACCCGCTTGACGTAGCACCACAAAACAGATCAGCGTTCATGCCGTCGCGCTGGCCACCGCGTGGGTCTCGAAGATAGGTGAGTACCGGTAGTCTCGTTGTTTATGGTTTCGTTGCGGCCGTTGATTACAGTTTTATCGTAATGATATTGTAATCCATAGCCAAGTCGACTTAAGTTATCATGATATAGTTTAAGTCAACTTGGCGTATTTTCCCCAAAAATGGTTTACATGTATCACTTTGATGAGACGCGACTACTTACCCATATGCAAGAAACCACGCTCCAGGCGGGGCGTGCAAAAGTGGTTGCTGCCACGACCTGCATCTCAATGATCCTGTCCTTCATTGCAACGGCAGCAAACCTTTACGCCTTTGGGTTCTTGGATGCTGATTACATAACGCTTGTTTCTCTTATGATCGCACTGGTTATTCCGCTCATGGTTGCACTCCCCGTTAGTTGGTTTGTCGTGAGCATGGTCTTCTCGATGCATAAGTTAGAGATCGAAACGCGCAAATTGGCGACTTATGATGCATTGACAGGACTGTTGAACAGGCGAGCATTTCTAGAAGAGGCGAATAGTGTCTACCGCAATATGGCACAGAGCGAGGGACAATTTTCCATGCTCATCCTTGACTTAGACGACTTCAAACAAATTAACGATACCTATGGGCACGCCATTGGGGATCGTGTTCTAGAAGTATTCGGCGGAATTGTCCAAGACGTTATTCGCCCAGGTGAGTGTGCCGCGCGGATTGGCGGCGAAGAATTTGCCTTTCTGCTACCAAATAGCACAGATGAAGAAGCGTGTGCTTTTGCAGAACAACTGCATCAGTTAATCGGAAAAACGGTCATTGCGGTGGAAGGGTTCGCAATTCGCTTTTCAGCCAGTATTGGCTTGGTCGTTTGCGCGCCGCTCGTCACTATTGAAAAAGCGATGAGTTTAGCCGATAGGGCCCTCTATCATGCAAAAGCGAATGGTAGAAACCAATCTGTTCTCTATAGTCTAGTCACAACGACCGACCTGGCCACCCATTACGCACCAGCAACAAAACCGCCGTCAGTTGTATATTCCGCGCATTCCGGTGCCTGTCTCCCCCAATCGGTAGCGTAGTCTCCAATGGACAGTGCCAAACAAATCAGCGTGTTGCGGCTCCTGTTTGTGCCCAAGAGCCGGTATCGTCAACGCAGCATACGTGCTGCCCGCAGGCGCACCAACTAGCACAGAATCACATTAACGCCCTCGGCTACTTCCCCGTATGACCCTACCACCATAACATTGTTTTCCTTGCCAATCCCAAGTACAATTCCAGTAGCATCATCAACTATACAAGCAAATCAGACTGGCATGGTGAAAGGGAAGCAGCATGGCTCAACATCGAGAACGACATTATGCAGAGCGGATCGGTTGGTTACGCGCGGCGGTATTAGGGGCGAACGATGGCATTGTCTCGACGGCAAGCCTGGTTGTGGGGGTAGCCGCAGCAAGCGCCGTCCATAGCGAAGTGCTAACGGCTGGGATCGCCGGCCTCGTCGCCGGCGCGATGTCAATGGCGGCGGGCGAATATGTCTCGGTCAGCTCGCAAGCCGATACCGAGCAGGCCGATCTCGCCCGCGAGCGCCTTGAACTAGCGAATGACACCGCTTTTGAGCACGAAGAACTGGCCACGATCTACGTTAAGCGTGGGCTGGAACCAGCACTAGCCCAACAGGTGGCGACACAACTGATGGTGCGCGATGCGCTGGGTGCCCATGCCCGCGATGAGTTAGGGCTAAACGAGATCCACAGTGCGCGTCCGCTCCAGGCGGCGCTGGCCTCGGCAGCGACCTTTGCCGTGGGGGCCGCCCTGCCGTTATTGGTGGCTTGGCTCAGCCCCACCACCGCCATGATTCCCCTCGTCGCGGCCAGTTCGCTGCTCTGTCTAGCCCTTTTGGGGGGATTGGCGGCGCGGGCTGGGGGAGCCAATATCGCCAAGGGGGCTGGCCGCGTCATCTTGTGGGGTGCGTTGGCGATGGCGGCCACAGCGATCATCGGCGCGCTCTTTGGCACCGTTGTGTGATGGAGGGAATTAAACCAATTGTGTAAGATCGAAAACCGGCCCATGGACACAGGCGCGCGAATAGCGACCATCATGGGTTGGCACGACGCAGGCCAGACAAGCCCCCACGCCACAGAGTAGATCAACTTGGATCAACGCCTGGGCAAAACCCGGCTCAAGGCGAAAGCGTTGATTGCGGATGGTGTCGGCCAACCCAACCAGCAGGGGGCGAGGCAAGGCGACGCAAATTTGATCGGCCCAGCGCACGGTTTCCTGTAATTGCACCTGCCAACGTTCCGGGGTCGGCGCAATGCGCACCTCCACCGGAATCGCGAAGCTGTCCACCAGTTTGGTGGCGGCCACTTCCTCACCCTTTAAGACCAGCGTTACCCGGCCACCGCGGTCGAGCATTGCGTTGCCCAGCGCCAGGAAAAGTGGTGCGGTGGCCAACTCGCTGAGGATCAGCAGGTTGCGGCTTTGCGCATTCAAACTAAACCCCTGGCCAAAGGGACCAAGCAGGTTAATCGGCGTGCCGACCGGCTGCGCCGCCAGCCAGCGATAGCCCTCATCAGCACCACCCGGCAGCAGCACTTCCCAGAGGTCAATCCCCTGTGACTGGGGGTGCAAACGCTGCGCCCCCGCATAGAGCGAACGGCGCAGATAGATCGCCCACTGGCTCTGTCGCTCTTCGGGCGTCGTCGCGCCACAGCGGGCCAGAAAATAGCGGCCACTGATCCCACTTTGGCCCAAGCCAGCGGGCAGCGCTAAGGTCAATAGCAGATCTGCCCCAACACTGCGCAAAGGTGCAGCAATCACCGCGGTGCGGGTGCCGTCTTCATTGGTGGCAGGAATCAACCCGGGGTTTTCGGGGATGCCGCCAGGAACAGTTGTATTCAAAGTTTCCATCGCCTAATTTCCATCGCTGCTTGAGCCGAGGGTTAAAACCCTCGGCTACCATCTGCCGTCACTCCGTGACTTTACCTTGTCATTCCGCGACCAGGGGGCCTCCGGCTGTTTGGTGAGGAATGACAAGATGCACACTGTTTTTGATCCATCAAAACTTACCTGACAATGTAATCGTGCCAGTCACCCAGCCGTAGTCAGGCTGACATGAACTGGCAGAAAAGATGATATAATTACCAGCAATCGTCCCATTCTCACACAGTGACATTGTTGATGCAAATCATGTTTATCTTATTTTTTGCTCTGTTTGACCACAACCGCGGGCGCAACCGACTGCGTGCCCAGCTTGATTTGACCGCCTTATGGAATCGCGGTTTGCCCCCCCATGCGCGCATTACCCACAAGGTGCTCTGGCCCCTGCTGCTGCTGCCGCTGATCCTGCTCAACCAACTGGTCACGCCCCATCCGATCTGGGTGGTGTTGCTGGTAAGTTTGGCCAGTCTGTATGGGGTGGGCATCTATTGGGTGCGCCAACAGGCCAGAGTTGTCACCTTAACCCGCCGCCGTGTGGGGACGATTCTGGTGGCCGGCGATCAGTTGGAAGAAGCATTTGTGATCACCAACCCGAGCTTTTTCCCGCTGCTCTGGGCAGAGTTGCAGGACCAGTCCACGCTCCCTGGCTACCAACCCGGCCGGGTGGTTGGCTGTGGGGCGAATGGCAGCTATCGGTGGCAGGCGAAGGCCGAATGTCGGCAACGGGGCGTCTATCGCCTTGGCCCCCACCAGTTGACGTTAGGTGATCCCTTTGGCCTCTTTGGTGTGACCCTTGACTTTGCGCAACAGGATACTGTGCTGATCTACCCACGCGTATTGCATCTACCGACGGTACCCTTACCCCAGGGCAGCCAGAGTGATGGGGCGCGCCGACAGCGGCCACTGTGGGGTGCGCAGCCATCGGCCACCGTGCGCGATTACCAGCCGGCGGACAGCCTGCGTTATGTCCACTGGCCGCGCACTGCGCATCGGGGCGAGTTGATGGTCAAAGAGCTAGAGAGTGAGCCGAGTGGCGCGATCTGGGTCATGGTCGATTTGCAGGGCAGCGTCCACGCGTCAGCAACCGAAAATACCTTAGAAGCAGGCATCATCGTTGCAGCCAGCCTCAGTGCTGATCTGCTCCAGGCCGATAGCCAACGGGCGGTTGGTCTTTTCACCATTTCTGGGCCGCGTATTCTGCCTGCGGCGTGGGGGCAACCTGCCACCGACCACCCGCCCCAAGCAATCGACAACGAAGCGGTTACCGTTGCCCCCCAACGCGGTCCGGCCCAACTCTGGCAAATCTTAGCCGCGCTTGCGCCAGTAACACCGACCACCGTCTCCCTGCATGATCTACTGCGCACAGCAACCACAGCGATCGGGCAACGCGCCACCCTAATTGTCGTGACCGTGCCGACCAAGGGCGAAACCCCAACCTGGCTACCAACCTTGGTGCAGTTACAGCGGCGCGGCGTCAATAGCACGGTGCTGTTGGTGACTAGTGCAGAAGAGCAAACAGCCGCCGACACGTTGGCCGGTTTACTTGTGCGCCAGGGAATTGGCGTGCAGTCGATCCCAGCGGCGCTGCGCTTGCCGACCGCACTCACCTTCCGCCGCAAGCGCCGGGTGATCCGTAACACGCCGACCGGTGGCGTGGTTACTTATGAGGTTGAGGAAGAGGTAGGATGATACGCGAAGGCCGTTGGGACGAAACCGCCCCCGTCGAAATTGAACAAGCGCATTGGGTGTGGCGACTGTCAAGTTGGCTGGTCAATACGCTGCGCCCCCATTTGGGGTGGCTGGTCTTGCTCGTCACGATGCTGCTTACCCTTTTACCGGCACTGGCACTGGGCGAAAATCGCCAGCGCGAGTTGCGCACGATCCAAGCGGGCATCGATCCGCTTGGACCGCTGGCGGTGCTGGTTAGTTGGCTGGTACTCGGTTGGCGGCAGCTACCGACCACACGGAGCTGGTGGGCTAACCTTGGACGCGTGCTGTTGCTCTGGGCCATTGGACTCTTGCTGCTTAGTCAACTGCTGCTGGGCTGGCTACCGGGGCCGCTGATGCTGGGCCGGACGGTGCTGAACGGGCAGTGGCTTGCACTGGGCCAGGGGATGATTGCGGACTGGGGACAATTATTGACTCGGCTTGCCATCTGGTGGCAGGGGGTACAGTCTGGTGGCGCGCAACAAGATAGCCTGATCTTTGGCATCTTTGCCGGGGTGATCTTCTGGGGGATGGGCCTAGTGACGGCGTGGTTGGTGCGGCGGACTGAACGGGGATTAACGGCAGCGCTGCCGGTACTCTGGCTACTGGGCACCATGTTACTCTACACCGGGGTCAACCGTGGGCTGATGGTGGGGGGCGTGGCGTTGGCCGTTGTGCTGCATCTGCTGCTCGATCAACAGGCGATGATGGCCCGCTGGCAACGGCTGGGGCTCGATTATAGCACCGATCTGTTGGCAGATCGGTTGTTGGCCGTCTTTGGGGTGGGCGTCGCGGTGACGATTGTCGCAGCAGTGATGCCGAATCTTTACTACCGGCCCTTAGTGATGGGCTATTACGAGTGGATCCAACCTTTTGAAGCGCGCATTGAAGGCGTGCGGGATCGCCTCTTCCCCGATCTGGAGGGCGTTTCGCGGTTGCAAGGGGGCACTGGCGGCGGCATGCCCAACGCCTTTCTGCTGGGCGGCAATGTCAGCCTGGGCGAAACTGTGGTGATGCAGGTGCGCACCAACGAGGCGGTCTACTACGATGCCCCCATTTACGAAATGACTGCGCCCCCCGGCCATTACATGCGCGGGGCCACCTTTGCCACCTATGACGGCCACGGTTGGGATAATCCCGCCAACACCACTTATCAACAGCAGGATGCCAATACCCCGTGGACCGCCGCGCTGCAGGAGGGCGGCGAGTTAGTCGGCCGCCGCCCGCTGGTCCAAACGATTACCCTCTTTGGCAATAGCACGATCCTCTTTGGCGCCGCCGAGCCACTGGAACCAGGAGTCGAGTATCAGGCGCAGGTGCGTGCCGACGGCGATCTGGTTGCCCTGCGCCAACGCACCCGCACCTACACCATCATTTCCGCAATTCCAGCGGTGAGTGAGGCGATGTTAATCGAGGCGGGCAGTTGGCATGAAGCGCAGCCGCTGCCGGAGCCATTCACCCGTCACCTTGCTTTGCCCGACACGATTAGCGAGCGGACTCGTGCCCTGGCTGCCGAATTAACCGCAGATCAGCCGAGTATGTATGAAAAGGCGCGGGCGATTGAGCTATTTCTGCGCCAGTACGCCTATGATCTCGCCGTCCCTGCGCCGCCGGACGAGGTGACCGATGTCGCCGACTATTTTCTCTTTGATCTACAGCGCGGCTATTGTGACTACTATGCCACCGCCTTTATTGTGCTGGCCCGGCTGGCCGGTCTGCCCACGCGGTTTGCTACCGGTTATGCCGCCGGCGGTTGGAACCCGGCAGAAATGGCCTGGATAGTGACCGAAGGAGAAGCCCATTCATGGCCCGAAGTCTACTTTCCCCAATATGGCTGGATTGGCTTTGAACCTACCGCCGGCCGCGCAGAATTAACACGCATCGGTTTTGCGCCAAGCACAACGGGGACAACCGACGCGCCGCCACCCTTGCCGGCAGCCACCGCAGAGCCAGGCACCACCTTAGCGTGGAATTGGCAGATGCTCTTCTGGCTGCTGCCCCATGGACTGTTGCTCTGGGGCGCATGGCTAGTCTGGCGGCGCTGGCAACGGATACGCGAAGATCCGTGGCTGGCACTCTTGCGCTGGGGGCAACGGGTTGGCCGGCCGATTGGCGCGGGGGAGACGGTGCTCGAATATGGTCGTGGGTTGGCCGAGCATGTCTTGGCGCGCCAGACGCAAACGCAGGATGTTGGTCGTCTGATTGCGCGCGAGGTGCAGGCGCTGAGTCAACTGGTCAACCGGCGACGTTATGGCAGTGCAGGGGAGCAAACGCAGGCTGCGGCCGCGATTGGGGCGGCTTGGGCACGGTTGCGTAGCTATTTGTATCAGCTGCGGATTTAGGGCGAGACGGCAAATGACGAGATGGCTACGCCGGTGGTTGATGGAGATTAAAAATTAAATTCGGCAAAAGGACCCCACCCCAGCCCTCCCCTGCTAAGGGAGGGGGCCGTTGCCGGGGTGACTGTTCCTCCCCTTACCAGGGGGAGGTTAGGAGGGGGTTAGCGTTTTACACCATTATTTTCTTAACTTCCATAAACCACCGGCTGATAGGCCCAAGTACGTTAAAACGCACTGGCGATCACAGCGTGCCGCATAGGCCACTCAGCGTGGAATGCAGGTGAGGTGCGCTGCGCTTAGACGAGATGAAACGCCTGTTGCCGCCCATCCATATAAACCACGCCATCGGTGGTAAACGCGGCGTCTTGTTCCAACATCAGGCGCACGGGCTGGCCATCCCATTCGGCGACCGGCACAGTGACGCTCAGTTCTACGGTGTAAACGGTGTTGTAGTGCATTACCACATCGCCGCGGCCGGGACAACTTTCCTGTTCCCAGGGTAGCCCCATCAACGGGCCAGGCTCGTGGAGAAAATGGCTGAGCGAGTGCGAGTAGATGCGCGGGTTGGGGATGTCGGCAGCGTGGGCACGATCCAGTGCGGTGCGCAAAATCTGGTTCCCCGTCGCCCCTTGTTGCCAGCTACCAGTAAAGATATCCTGCAAACGATTGCCCGCGGCCATACCATCAACCAGACTTTGCGGTGGTGCGCTTTCACCGGGGCGCAATACATAAGCCAGTTCCTGGTGGTCGGTCAACAGACGCAGGTATTCGACGCCAACATCACAATGGAGCAGATCACCTTCGCGGATCACCGAGTCGGTTGCGCCCCAGCGTGCGCTGTTTTCGTCACTGCGGATGCGCAGGAAAAAAGGGGGGAAGGAGACAGGTAAGCCCATGTCGGTGCTGCGCTGCCACCAATGCCAGCGCAGGTCTTCAATAGTGGTGATACCGGGAGTGATGACGGCGCGCGAAAAACACTCTTGGATCAGCGCGTGGGCAATTTTGGCGGCTTGTTGATAGAGTTCTAATTCGGCGGGTAGGCGAGTTTCGAGCCAGCGGATGGCGATAGGTTCGGCACTGGTTAACCGTGCTGCCAAGGTTGGCCCAAGAGCCTCGACCAACTGTGCTTTCAGAGAGACGGTCAGGCCATCCGCCGCCCAAATGGTCGGTGACTCGTCGATCGCAATTTGCCGCGGGTTGCGTGCTTCGATCACCCGGCGCAGCGCCGTCCACTGGCTTTCGCTGCCGTTGGGATCCCAGCCGTCGCTCATCAAGCCGAACATGTTGGTGCGCGAAAGGTTAATGCGCTCGACCGGTTGCCCTGGCGCAGCCTGGTAAAAGACGACCATTTGCAGGATCGGTGCCCAACATTGCCAAGGCGTAATCGTTTTGAAGATCGGGTCGTAGCTATCTTCATGGCAGATGATCAGCCAGAGGCCGATGCCGGTCTCGGTCATCACCGCGGGCAAAATGTGATCAAAGCGTTGTTGGAGGATGGCGTTGACAACGCGGGCACGTTCGCGCACCGGCAGAAGCTGTGGAAATGGTTGGCTAGGTGCATAGGATGACATAATTTTGCTCCGATCCGCCTTGAAATAAATTTCAGGCTAAAAACTGAAGTCCACTAAAGTGGACTAACTGGCAGTCGTCTTCAGACGACTTGTGCTATCAGCCTGAAATTCGGGTACCCCTTGGGTGCGAGGCTTAAGGAAAACGATTCCACAACAGCGAAAGGGTCAGCGCGGTTACGCCCAAAATGCCCCCCAGGGTAGAAAAGAGCACGCTGATCTCCACCCGCTCTTTTTGGATGGTCAGTTGGGTGGGCAGTTCCTGGAAGACGTTGAGCAGTTGTTCGGCGTTTTCGGCGCGGTAGTAGGTACCGCCGGTCATTGCGGCGACGCGCTGTAAGGTCTCCTCATCAATGACCAGAAATTGGCGAAAGCCACCCCCACCACGCCCAAAGCCACCGCCAAAATTGCCCCCAAAGCCACTAAAGGTATCACCGCCTAATTGGGCTTGCGTACAGACCATCTGCCCTGGATCACTCGTGCCAAAGCCAATCGTATAGACGCGCACCTGGCGTTCAGCAGCGCGCTGTGCTGCGTCCAACGGATTAGGACCACCACTGTTAGCCCCATCGGTCAGCAGGACGATGATATCAGGTTGGTAAAGCAGTTGCGCCATTGCCTCTTGGCCGGACGCATCACCGGAAGCAGGTGGGACCTGACCCCCGAGATCGACCCCGCTGGGCGCTACATCAGGGTTGATCTCGGCAATCGCATCCAGCGAGGTGAGGGTAGCACTGCCGATGGCGGTGCCTAAGGAGGTGGTGAAGCTGCGAATCGCCTCCTGTAAAACGGCCTTATCGGCCGTGGGAGGTACCACCAATTGGGCAAAACCAGCAAAGGCCACAATTCCAATCTGGATACCAGCTGGCTGATCTTCGACAAAGGCGAGGGCGGCATCTTGGGCCACGGTGAGGCGGTTGGGCAGCACATCGGTCGCGCACATGCTGCGCGAGGTGTCCATCGCCAGGATAATCGTGGTGCGGCTGAGGGGGATATCAACCAGAGCAACCGGGCGGGCCATCGCCGTGGTCAAGCTGGCCAGGCAGAGCAAGAAGAGGGCAAAGGGTAGATGGCGCCGCCAGCGGGCGTAATCGGGGCGGGCAACGCGGACCAGGCTCAGGCTGGAATAGCGCACCGCAAATTTACGTTTACGCCGCAACATCCAGAGATAGAGGCCAATCAGGATCGGGATCAAGGGCAGGAGGAAGAGCGCACCGGGCCAGAGTAGATTCATTACTTTTCACCTTTACACCGAACGCTGGCAGAGAACCATATGATAGCTATGGCACCCGGCCCAACCAGAACATGGCGAGGGCACCGCCGGCCAAGAAGAAGAAGAAGCCAATCGTCGCCAGGATCGCCGTCACTTCGATACGCTCCCCCTTCACCGTCAGTTGCAGATCAATCGTCTCGTAGATCGCGTGGAGGGCCGCGGCATCGGCGGCATAGTAGTAGTCGCCATTGGTCAAGGCGGCCAGTTCTTGCAGCGCGCCTTCGTTGAGTTGGGTCAACACCCGGAAGCCCTCAACCTCAATCACCGCCCCTTCCCGGCTACCGATGCCGACGGTGAAGAGGCGCACCCCCGCATTGGCCGCCAACTGCGCTACCGTCAGGGGATCCGGCGGCGCATTGTTTTCGCCATCGGAAAGCAGCAGGATCACGGCGGAAGGGAATGAGCCGATCTCAACGGTCAGGGCATCGGCGGCCAGCGCCTCTTCGTCAACCGCCAAGGGTGTGCCAGCAATCGCATTGAGCGATGCAAAGATGCCTTGACCGAGCGAGGTGCCGCCCTGGGGGGTGAGGCGCTCAATCGCGGTCAACACTTCGGCTTGATCACTGGTGGGCGGTTGTACAATCACCCCGCCATTGCCAAAGGCCACCACGCCAATTCGAATCGTCAGCGGTTGCGCTTCGACAAAGGTGCGCGCGGCCGCTTTGGCCGCCTCCAAGCGGGTCGGTTCCAGGTCAGCGGCGGTCATACTACTGGAGAGATCAAAGGCGAGGATCACTGTCCCTTCAATGCGCGGCAAGGCCAATTCCATCTCTGGCCGGGCCAGCCCCAGCAACAGGAAAGTTGTGCCGAGCAGAAAGAAGAGCGGCACGCCATAGCGTCGCCGCCGCGCACCTTGGCCAGTGGGATTTTGGGCCAACCCCATGCTCCCCCACTGGACCACACGTTGACGCCGCGCCGCGACGAAGCGCAGAAAGCGCCAGATCAACAGCGGCACCAGCAGGAGAGATAGGAGCATCCAAGGCCAGATAAAGGTCATAAGCTAACCAAAAATATAGGTATCCAAGCCACCCCCACTGCCATTAAGTTAAGCGACCTCACCCCTGGGGTCCCTTTGGGAACCTCTCCAACTTGGAGAGGGGCGCAATTCTCCCCCTCTCCGGCGCGGAGAGGGGGTCAGGGGGTGCGGTAGATCGGCCCATCCTTACATTAATCGCAGTGTCCCTAACCCTCCCCTGCCAAGGGCGGGAACCTTATCGGGTGAGCCAAGTTCCCGCCCTTAGCAGGGGAGCGCGTCTAGTAGGCAACCGCCTTGGCGCGCGGGAGGGGTTAGTAATTACCCAAAAATATAGGTATCCAAGAACGCGTTACGGAACTTACCCTGCGGGTCGTAATCCTGCGCCAGCAGTTGGAAATCGGCTAACCGCGGGTAATATTGCTTCACCTCAGCCGGCGTAAGCATAAAGAGTTTACCCCAATGTGGGCGTGGCGCAAAGGGCCGCAGAGTCTCTTCGACGATCGGGATCATCTGCTGCACCCCGCCCCAATCTTTGAGCCAGTTAAAGTGCAGGCCAATGATATCTTGTTCATAGGCCGGGCTGAGCCAGAGGCGGTCAGCGGCAACGGTACGGACTTCCGAAACCCCCATCAGCGGGGCTAACCCGGCCCGCAACTTGGCCACCGCTTTGATCGCGGCGACGGCATGGTGACGGGGTAAAAAGTATTCGCTCTGCAATTCGTTGCCGACCAGCGCCGCATCTTTGAAATAGAAGTGGGGCAACCGTTCATGCCAGGGGCCAGGCTCGCCCATCGGCGTGAGATAGCGGTCAGAGTTATGATCCATTGGCCGTTCACGCGGGGCCAACGTGGCATCGAAGAAAGTATCGGGCACCGTGATCACCTGACCATCGACCACTTGCTGCTTGACCCAGACAGTGTTGACCCAATCGAATTGCCAGTTAGGGAAGAGGCTGACACTGTAGCCGGCGGACATAATTGCGTCGAAATGCTCATCCAGGTGGCTCATCGGCAGCTTTTCATAGGTATCTTGCTGCAGTGCAAAGGTGGGCAGCAGGTCAAGCGTTACTTTGGTCACCACGCCCAGCGCGCCCAGCGCCACGACTGCGCCATTAAAGAGGTCACCATCTTTTTCACGCGACAGCGTCACCAGATCGCCGTTGGCGGTCACCAGCTCCAGCCCGGAAATCGCCGTCGCCAGGTTGCCGTGGCGATCACCGGAGCCGTGGGTGGCGGTCATCGCCGCGCCGATGACGGTAATGTGATCAAGCGAGGCCATGTTGTGCAGGGCATAACCGGCGGCATGCAGTTGGGGGCAGAGTTCGCGATAGGTGATGCCGGCGTTAACCGTGGCGGTGCGACGCGCGTGGTCAATCGTAACCGTTTTGTCCAGATTATCCAGCGTAATGATCGCTTCGGGACAGTCGCTAATCGTGTTAAAGGAGTGGCGCGAGCCGACAACGCGAACTTTGGCCGCGTCACGGACAATCGCCTGGAGTTCGGCAACCGTTTGGGGAGCATAATAAGCGGTCGCGCAATAAGGGGTGTTGCCGGCCCAGTTTTGACGATTGGTGGTCACAGTGGTTTCCTTTGGTCCTTGGTTGGGTTGGTACGGTAGTGAGTCAAAAGCCGCGCAGCTGGCAGGCCGCAGGTGGTTGAAACCACCTGCTGATAGGCAAAGTGCGTTGGCGCTTTGCGCCCATTGCATGAAGAAACGCACTGGCTGGCAGGCTCAACCCGTTAAAACGGGTTTTGCATATCAGCCGGGTGTTTCAACCCCGGCGCTGCTGCCCCGAAGCCGCTTGGGCGCAATTAGCCGCCACGCGGTTTCTAGATGATGCGCCAGTTCAGCGTCGTCGATCTGGGCCAGAACAATGCCCACCCAGCCGCGCCCGCCGACATAGGGGGGCTTGAAAAATTTCACAGGGTCCGCCTCGATCAACATCGGCTGTGCGCCGGCGGGTACGGGGATCCAAACGGCAACGCGGCCATCGTTGTGGTAGTTGTTGGCGAACATGGTAAAGACCTTCTTGCCCACAAAAAAGATCGGCTCGCCGTGGGAGAGCCGTTCACTGGTACCGGGGAGCGCCAGGCAGATATTGCGTACCCGTGTCACTTGATCTGCTGCCATTGGCATTACTTACCCTTTCAGACCATAGCATACTTTGGGCGGTATTTTAGCCTTAATCAACGCCAGTATGGTCGCCTTGCGCTGTGCAGCCACAAGACGAATAGTACATCATTTGTGGGGATTTGTCATCCCTACTCGGCAAGCGAGTAGACATAGATAATTTCCCAAATCTTGTCCTTGAAGATCAAGTTTACTGTCAGTTCGCGACGAGCTTCGTCATAGGTGAAGGAGGTAACTAATTCGCTGAAAGGCAAGTAACGCTCGCCTGAAACAAAGACATTCTGACAAAGCTGGCCCGTACGGTCACAGTCATAAAGTGCAAATCTTAGCCCAAAGTGGTAATGGGTAGCAAGATGAACGGTGTGTCCGTCGATTTGTGTGCTGTTCAGATGTCTTGGTCCTCCATGAGTTGGAACAATCATCAGTAATATTAACAGCAAGGCAAGGGCACCTGTGATTTGACGAAAGAGCCGGTAGCGTGCTTGTCCCCGCACCCACTGATGTATCCAAGCAATACCAAACCCGAATAGCGCCAGCGCTGTGATGAGCGGCAGAAAACATCGAAATTTTTCCACGGCAACAGAAAGCCAGTAGAAGCCATAGATCTGCCCACTTGTAAACAAGGCTTGCCAGATGATGATGGCGATGATCAACCAAATTAGCCGTAGCAGACTTCGGGAGAAAGTCCATGATTTCATCTGATGCTCCGTTAAGGTTAATGGTCTATTCGTTCAAGAGGTCACTTTTAGCGTGGTATGTGGACAGGCAGTCAGGAAACGGTCATTTCAAATTCGGCCAACGGAAAGGAGATCTGCTTCTGAATTTGATCACGTTGTTCAGCAATTTTTTCCATATGCTTGTAGACAGGGGCATCAAAGTATTGCTCGCCGCAGTGCCGACAAACCCAGGCCGGGACATTTTCAATATAAATCGTTTGGCCTTTGAAGCGAAAACGCGCCAAAACAACGCGCTGCGCCATCTCTCCCTCACAAAATTCACATGGTTCGTTATGCATATTAAATAAATTATATCAGGGTATTACAGAATGCAAAGTACGGCAATCTGCTTTTCCATATCGATTACCCAATCCTCCACCCCATCATAGATGCCATCTACATACATTGTTTGACCATCATGTTGATAGCCCAGTTTGACATAAAGTCGGTGGCCCGGCTCGGTCGGATCGGGACCAGCCGCCAAGCCAAGCTTGATAAAGCCACGCTGCGCCACACGCCGCTCACACGCAGCCAAAAGTGCAGTGGCATGGCCTTGCTGACGTCGATCCGCCCGCGTATAGAGATCTTCCAAGTCTGGATAGTCAGGGTGGGTCTCTTTGCCGTTGTACTTCAAATAGACAAAACAGAGCAACTCGTCACCAGCTGCCACCACCAGGAACTCGGCTTGTCCCCTGGCTTGTGCGGCTAAGCGTTCGGCAAAGCGCCATTCCTCCATGCCTGGCTTTACCTGTTGCAGTTGGGCAAAATCGTGCGCTGTGACGTTGCGAATCTGGCGCATCGTTACCCCTCGTTGCGTCGAAACCAAAACCAACCTGACCGCCACGGCGCTTGATCTCCCACTTGGGTCTGGCCATATTCCGCCTGTTCCAGCACAAAGCCAGCGGCGAAGAGCGCTTGTAATTCGTTTTCGTCGAGCCAACGGTGGCTCTCTTCAGCGGCCGGTGGCGGCGGCTCAATTTCATTGAGATGGGCAAAAAGCAAATAGACGGCTCCTGGTTTGAGCAAGCGCAGCAACGAGCGGTGATAAGTCTGGAGCTCGTCAGAGTTCAAGCCGTGCGCACACCCCACATCGAGCGCAAAGTCATAGGAATCGGTGAGGAAATCGGGCTCAGCCACCGAGCCCAGGTGAAAGTGGGCCTTGTCAGCCAGCCCAGCTTGTGTTGCGCGTGCGGTCGCCTCAGCAACGGCCTGGGCAATAAAGTCAACCCCATCGACCTGCCACCCCAACCGCGCCATAAAAAAGGTGGCACGCCCTAAGCCGCACCCCAAATCAAGGGCACGCCCGACGGGCAAAGTGGGTACCGTTGCGATCACTTCGGGGGGTGGCTCAGCCTGATCCCAGGGTACAGGACCACTCTGGTAAAAGGTCAGCAGCCGTTCATAGTGCGACATCGGTTATGCTCCGCTTCGTTACAGGTTACTTGGTGATAGCAGTTATTTTATCATAGCCGTTGCTATGTGTGAGTATACCGATAATCACAAAGTTTTGTAATCATTCACCCCCTCCTAGCCTCCCCCTGGTAAGGGGGAGGAACTGTTCCCTCCCTTAGCAGGGGAGGGTTAGGGTCACTGCGATTAAGGTAAGGAGGGGCCGATCTACCTCACCCCCTGACCCCCTCTCCGCGCCGGAGCGGGGCGATGCCGTTCCCCCGCTCCAACTTGGAGAGGTTCCCAAAGGGACCCCAGGGGTGAGGTCGCTTACCTTAATCGCAGTGAGGGTTAGGGTCTGGTCCGCAGGTCGGTTATCCGAGGCGTTGCAGATCGTTGAAGAACTCGACCACCCCGGTCTCCAGCGAATATTCAGCGCCGACGACCAGCAGCCCATTGCCGGCAATCAACTGTTCGAGGATCTGCGAGCCGTGGCGCAGATGGCTGACCGAGGCGCGGATGTTCGAGCGCACGGCGTAACGCGCCAATGCTTCTGGATTTTGACGGAGATCCGTCTCCATGAGGGTTTCGACAGACGGGCGGATGCGGTCAACGATCGAGCGCAGATGCGGCGACCGGCTTTCGGTGGGGCGCTCCAGTTCTTCCAGGGTTGCCAGGACGGCGCCACAGCGCGAATGGCCCAAGACGACGACCAGCCGGGTGCGAAAGCGTTCAGCGGCAAATTCGATGCTGCCGATTTGTGAAGGGGCAACAATATTGCCGGCCACCCTGATCACAAAGAGATCACCCAGCCCTTGGTCAAAGATAATCTCGGCCGGCACGCGCGAATCGGAGCAGCCAAGGATGATGGCAAAGGGCTCCTGGTTAACGACTAACTTGTGCCGGCGCACATGGTTGGTGAGGGCCTCTTCCCCCTGCATTTCAGCGACAAAGCGTTGATTACCTTCCCGCAGGCGTGCCAGGGCTTCTAGGGCAGTGAGCATGTTTGTGTCCTTTTGATCAGCTAGGTAAGGATTTAAAAGTCACGCTATTGTAGCCCTTTCTGCAAGGAAACACAGTTTGTGATCACACTGTTTGCGCAGAAGGATTGAATGGACTCAACGCCAATCGTCTAGCCTACACCCCAATCCCCACCGTCGCCACCACCAAATCCGCTGGCACCGTCGCCCAGTCCAAATCAAGCGTTACACCCTGCGCTGACGCTGCGGCCCCTGCCTCAATCACAAAAGCATCGCCCACCGCCAATCGCACAGCAGGTTGATTACCCAGCGCCACGCGCACCTCACCATTCACCCCATAGAGCACATAGACAACCCGCCAGTGCGGCAGATCGGCATGATGAATGGGCGGTGTGGGCAGCGTCAACGCGAGGGTGTCCACCGTGCTGCGGATGACGCTCACATCAGCGAGTACGGCGGCGTCAAACATCAGGTTGAAGGCTTCGACGGTCCCGTCGATCAGTTCAGCTTGTAGGGGGCGGTCGCCGGGGAAATGATGTTGATCAAAGCTGGTTAACGTGATAGTTTCAGCAGGATCCTGAAAGTGGAGGTGCAGACCGTTGCCGCGTATGGGCAAGTGGATGCGCTGGCGCTGGGGAAAGTAGCTGTAGGGCGCAGATTGGGTAATCGCGGCGGTGCCAATCCAGAGTTGCGCTTGGGCCATCGCGCCCAGTTTTTCGGGGGGATAGGCGTAGATCGCTTTGGTAGTGCCGCCGGTCCAGGTTGCGTCACGCTGAGTGGCGTTAGTGATTAGATGGCCGGCAGGCATGGGTTGGGTGGCGTTTCTCATCGTGCTCACCGGCCCAACAATACGAGCAGCAGGGCAATCAACGCCGGTCCGCCCTGAATGAGGATGATCGTGCGTTTGACGCTGAGGCCACCATAGAGCGCCGCGACGATCACACAAGCCAAGAAGAAAATCGCAAGTTGCGTACCCACTGCACCATTCGGGTGAATCAGTGACCAGAGTAGCCCGGCCGCGAGGAAGCCATTGTAGAGTCCCTGGTTGGCGGCCAATGCTTTGGAGGCAAGCGCAAAGTCGGGCGTCGTACCAAAGATCCGTTGGACCCGCTTAGTCGTCCACGCGAACATCTCCAGATAGAGGAAGTATAGATGTTCCAGGGCGACCAGCCCCACAAAGATGGTGCTCAGCGTGGCGAGCATAGTGAACCTTTCTTGGATAGGTGGTTTGATTGTATTCAGCGAGGACTTACGCAGTTACCGCTGGCTTCGACAAGCTCAGCCGCCGGTAACTGCGTAAGTCCTATTAGCTTGGAAAGGCATAGTGAGAAGCCGCCGATGCGCATGGGCTGCGCATCAGGGGCTGCGCAGTACACAGCTCGTGGCATTGCGGGGGATGCGCACGACACGGATCGTACGCATCACGCATCACGTTTTACGCATCACGTTTCACGTTTCACGCTTCACCCTTTAAACGCCCGCACACTATTCGACCGATAACGTGCCACCAACTCTGGCTCGGCCAGTTGCAGGCGGCGTGATGGCAGCCCCTGGGCAATCGCTTCCAGATCATCAACCACCATTTCGCCCAATTGCCACATTGCTTCTTTCACCGAGCCGGCGCGATGGGCGGAGAGGATCGCACCTTGGGCCTGGCGGATCGGGTGATCAGGGGCGAGCGGCTCTTGCGGGAAAACATCAATGGCGGCGCGGAAGCGACCAGCCAAGACGAGATCGGTCAGGGCATCAAAATCGACCACATGGGCGCGGCTGATCAGGACCAAGACGGCACCATCGCCGATCAATTCTAGTTTGGTGCGTGAAAGCAGGGCCTGGTTTTCGGCGCTAGGCACGGCCAAGACAAAGGTGACACGCGACTGCGCCAGCAGCGTCTCCAGATCAACCGGCGTCACCCCTTGGCGGCGTAGATAACCATTGCCCAGCCAGGGATCATAGACGCTAATCGGGCAACCAAAAGGCTGTAAGAGGGCCTGCAACGCGCGCGCTAGACCACCAAAGCCGATAAACCCAACCGGCTGCCCATAGAGCGAAAAGGTGCCGACATTGCCGCGATGCAAATATTCTTCTGTGCCAGCGCGCATGGCGCGATCCCCACCGACGATTTCGCGGGCAGCCGCAATCGCCATCCCTAGCGCCATCTCCGCCACTTGGGGGCCAAAAGCCGGGGCGACGGAAAGCACGCGAATGCGTTTGTCAAAACAGTAGTCATAGTCAAAGTCGAGGGGAAAGCCACCGGAGACAGTGAGGATTGCCCGCAGGTGTGGGGCCTGATAAAGCGCCTCACCATAGCGCCAGTTGGCACAGATCACCGCTTCAGCCTGGGTCAGCGCGGCGGCGGCGGCAGCCAGATCCATCGGCTCATCTTGCCCCCAAATGACCTCGGCTACTTCATGCAGGCGCGCTTGATCGGCCACCGAAAAGATTTCAGCCATGCGGCGAAAGGCGGGATCGACCAGGACGGTAATTTTTTTGGACATGCGGCTGCTCCCTGGGCTTGATAATGGTTAATTGAGAATTGAGAATTGTTAATGCGTGTACCATCTATTCCAAGGCTAACGGTTCCCCTAACAAATAGTGGCTGAACCAGGTCAGGTTCTGGTGCATCACGGCGTGATTTTCGCGCGGCTTGGTAATCGGGTGGCCCATGCCGGGGTAGACAAAGAGCTCGACCGGCACCCCCATTTCGCGCAATCCGCGGTAGAGTTCGATGGCGTTGGAAAGGGGCACACGGCGGTCGTCAGCACCATGTTGGATTAACATGGGCGTATGCGCATTGGCCAGATTGCTGATCGGGGCAGTTTTGATGTAAAGGTCACGGTTGCGG
The DNA here is from genome assembly GCA_022842065.1 of Caldilineaceae bacterium. Next base: position 9,118 of record JALHQH010000026.1, on the reverse strand, counting down.
AAGGGTGAGTTAGAGAGGTAGTCGGTGGTAAAGTAGGGGATGTCGTTGCTAATGTGATAGGTGTACCAGTCCGAAATCCCCGCCCCCACCGAGACCGCTTGGAACTTGTCGGAATGGAGGCCGGCGAAGGCCGAAATGTAGCCCCCCTGTGACCAGCCCATACAGCCGACGCGTGTTGGATCCACATACCCTTGGTCCACCAAGTGGTCAACCCCGCTCTCGACATCCCAGAGGTCGCCAATCCCCAGGTTATTGACATTCAACTCAGCAAAGGCTTGGCCACGCCCAATCGAACCGCGGTAATTAGGGCTAAGGACCAGCAGCTCTTTGTGGATAAATTGCACAGCCGGGTAGTAGCTACACGCGCTACCGGTAAGGAGATACTCCTCCGAAAACCAGCGCGGGCCGCCATGCACCACAAAGAGCAACCCATATTTTTTGGTCGGATCAAAGTTACTGGGCTTGCGCAGCACCCCTTCAATTTCGACCCCATCTTTACTCGTCCAGCGGATCGTCTCAACCGTGCCCAGATCCCACTCGGTAACCGCCGTCCCGAGGTTGCTTAACTGGGTGAGCTGACAGAGCCCATTGGCCGCCGGCGGGGTGGCTAGATAGGCTTCGGGAAAGCGGGTGGCATTGGCACCGATCAGCCCGATGTGGCCAGAGGCGGCAGCATGAAAACTCTGCAATGGAAAGATGTCGTCCATTGTCAAGGGCGTAATCGCGTCATCGCCATCAAGTTGCGTCCCAAAGCGGGCAATGCGGATCACGGTGCCATCGACATAGGAACCAAAGATGCCTTGGGCGGTCCAGTGCAGGGTCATGACCTCACGGTCGAGCCCCGCCGAGATGTTGCGCATCCGGGCCAAAAAGGCAGTTGCATCTTGGCTTTCAAGCGCACTGGCCAGATCGATCAGCCACAGATCGCGGTGGGTGTACATATGCTGGTCACGGCCGCGGTGACCGATCAGCAGCGTATTGCCATCGGGCGCAACTGCAGCCACCGTCGCGCCCAGGGGGAGCGCTAATGGTACAATCGTGCCAAAATAGCTGACATCTTCATCAGCAGCCGATGAGGATACGGGATCTGCGCAGTTCTTGGCCGGCGCGCGGCGCAGATATTCGGCCAACGCAGCCTTAGCATCCAGGGCGATGCGGTACGTGCTCGTCGCCTCGGCATAGACCAGATCATCGTGCGACCAGCAATTGAGATAGAACGCATCGCCCCCAGGGGCCGGGACGACACTCTGGATCGAAAGCGGTTGGGGTAGTAGCCGGCTCACTTCGATCACCGGCATCACGAGGGCTTTGGCCTCTTCCTCGGTGCTGTTGCGCAGCTTTTGTTGATACGCGCGCCATTCAGCCAACCCGACATAGTAGAGTGCGCTGGCACTCGTCTCTGCTTCAAAATGGATCAACTTGCCAAAGCGGTCGGTGCGCGTTTGATTCTCTTGCCGTTTTGGATCGCAGCCCTGAAAGAGAAAGCCCTCGGCAAAAGGCTTGAACCAGGTAACCCCAGCCTTGTGCGCAGTAACCGCCCAGCCTTCCCCCGTTAGCCCTTCATAGAGCCAGATCTGCGCCGACGCCGCGCCGTCACCATTTTCTGCACCATTTTTCAAAAGGGCCACGCACTGCCCATCCAGCCATTCGATCTGGCGCACGCTGCCTTGGCGCGTTAGTGGGTAAGTCGTCTGCGCCGCGACATCATGCAGATAACAGCGGAGTTCATAACAATTGGTGCGCCAGTTGGTGGTGCGCACAGTAAAGGCAACATGCCGGCCATCCGGGGCAACTTTGAGTTCAGCAGGCAGATCAAGCAAGAGCATATCACGTAGCGTCGGTTGATAAGTTGCGGGGATTTGGGCCGAAACAGAGGGGGCCGGAACAGTCATGAACAGATCTCCTTATGGGCTGGTGCCAGTAGTAGTCCGGCCATTTTATCATAGAGTGGTGACGAGGAGCTAGTAAGGGAAAAGGAGCGACGACAGACGGGGGCCGACCGACGGCCATCAGTGAGGGCGTCGGTCGGCGCGTTTCGTCACCCCGCCGCCGCCACCAGCCATTGTGCGGTGAAACAGTCGGTGATCAAGACATTAACCAAACGTCCGCAGAGCGCGCCGCGGATGGCCTCGTGTTTGCGGTGGCCACCGGCTACGCCCACGGCTCGATCTACCTGGCGCAACTGGGGCAGGGTCATCGCGACGACGCGCTGATCGAGCGCGGTCTGGACCGGTTCACCCTGGGCATCAAAAAAGCGTAGCAAGATGTCGCCCACGGCCCCCGCCTGGCGCAACAGATCCAGTTCCGCCTTGGTAAAGATGTTACCACTGTCGGCCAATAGCCCGGAGGGTTCGACGGCCCCAATCCCGACCAGCGCCAAGGTGACCCCGGCAAAGAGATGCATGGCCTGCTGCACATATTGATCGCCGAGCATCACCTGCAACATTGCCGCGGAACCGACGACACCTGGCGCCGGCAGAAAGACCGCGGTGCCATTAACCAGCTTGGCAAAACGGCTGGTCAAGCGGGTGGCGTGTAACTCGGCCCCCGGATTGCCGACGCCTCCCAAAATCTGTACCACCTGAACATTATTCTTACGCCCGACCGCGTGCATGGCATCGACCAGCGCGAGTAATGTCCCACTCCACGAGGAAAGCCCAATCACCTCATTCGGCTTGATCGTCGATTCCACATAGTAAGCGGCCGCTGCGCCAATGTGTCGCTGGATCGAAGCTTCATCCTCTTGGACACAGTCAACGACAATCGCATCGCGCAGGCTGTAGGCCGCAATCAGGGTTTCTTCCAATGCCGAATAAACACCTTGCGGCACATTGACCGAGATGCGTACGATCCCCTCTGCTTTGGCGCGGTTAAAGAGGCGCGAAACGGTTGCCTGGGAAAGCCCCAACTGTTGTGCGATCTCGGCCTGCCGCATCTCCTGCTCATAGTACATGCGCGCCACGCGTGCCATTAACCGTAGTTCATCAATTTGCGCCATAACAACTCCTTATCGCCGCGTCAAATCAACATTGTATGTAGGCCGTTGCACGAACCGACATGAAGGAGTGGCCTGTTGATGTGCGCGGTTGATTCGTTGATTCAGTTACCTTGACCACAGAATTATCGCGCCACTATGAATATTTTTCAAGCACAGAATAATTATTCATTTTGCGTTGACAAGGTCATAAAAGCGGCGTACCCTACAGTTATTCATATGACAACCGAATCCTTACCCACCCATCTCGCCGCCCCCTAGCTTGAGATGCCTAGCGAGAACAGCGTTATGCGCCCTACACCTACAGCGAGCAAACCCAGCGTTAGCGAATTAGAGCGAAAGTCGATCCGTTATCGCCAAAAGGTGCTGTCGATCATCAAGCAGGCCAATGCCGGCCATACCGGCGGCAGTCTCTCGGCGCTTGACATTCTCAATGTACTCTACAACTATGTCTTGAATGTCTCGCCAACCACCTTTACCGATGCCAACCGGGATCGCTACATCCAGAGCAAAGGGCACTCAGTCGAAGCGCTCTATGTGGTGCTGGCGGATCAAGGCTTTTATCCCACGGCCGAACTCGATACCTTAAATCAATATGGCTCCCATTTTATCGGCCACCCCACCCGCAAGGTGCCTGGCGTGGAGCAAAACACCGGTGCCCTGGGTCACGGCTTACCGATTGCCGTGGGCACGGCTCTGGCCGCCAAATTGGATGAACGCAGCTACCGCGTCTTTACCCTACTGGGCGATGGTGAACTGGAAGAAGGCTCGAACTGGGAAGCGTCAATGAGCGCGGCCCACTATGGGCTGGACAATCTGATAGCAATTGTTGACTATAACAAGTTGCAGATTACCGGTCCGGTGGAAAGTGTCACCGGCATTCGCGATCTAGCGCAGAAGTTTACGGCCTTTGGCTATGCCGTGCGCGAAGTCGATGGCAACGACATCGGCGCGTTGATGGCGGTCTTTGATGCGGTGCCCTTTGTGCCAGGGAAACCAAACTTAATCCTCGCCCACACGACCAAGGGCAAAGGCATTAGCTTTATGGAAAATCAGGTCAACTGGCACCACCATGTGCCCACCGATACCGAATTTGCCCAGGCGATGAGTGAACTGGCCACGGCGGAACAGCAGTGGGAGCAGCACGATGCAACGCGGTAAAGCCAATCTGGAAATTTTTGCCGAAACGCTGCTCGCCCACGGCCAGCGCGACCGCGAGATTGTGGTTGTCACCAGCGACTCGCGCGGCTCCGGCAAGTTAGGCCCCTTTGGCAAAGCGCTGCCCCAACAACATATCGAAGTGGGCATTGCCGAACAGAATCTGGTCGGCATCGCCGCGGGGTTGGCATCCGCTGGCAAAAAGGTCTTTGCTGTCTCGCCGGCCTGCTTTTTGACGGCGCGGTCGTTGGAGCAGATTAAAAACGATGTCGCCTATTCGGACAATCGGGTCAAGGTGGTCGGTATTAGCGCTGGGGTCAGCTATGGCGCATTGGGCACGACGCACCACTCGCTCCATGACTATGCCGTACTCCAGGCGATCAACAACATTGACATTGTCGCCCCCGCCGATAACTTTGAGACGCGCGCTGCGATTGAAGCCGCACTCACCCACCCCCGCCCGCTCTATCTGCGCTTTGGTAAGCAGCCGATGTTGAATCTGCATGATCCGGCTACTGAATTTACGATTGGCAAAGCCATTCGCCTGGCCAGCGGACACGATGTGACCTTTATTGCCATTGGCGAAACCGTCGAACGGGCCCTGCTGGCCTGTCATGCCCTGGCCGAACGGGGGATTGCCGCCGGGGTGATCAGCATGCATACGCTAAAACCACTCGACCGCGCCGCGGTGCTGGATGCGGCCCGCCAGAGCAGTGCGCTGATTACAGTCGAGGAACATAGTGTCTATGGCGGTTTGGGCAGCACGGTCGCCGCGCTATTAATGGAAGCGGGCATTGCCTTGCCCTTTAAAATTATCGGCATTCCCGATGAATATACCGTCACCGGTAGCCAGAATGAGATTTTCGCTCACTACGGCATTACGCCGGAAGGATTGGCACAGAGCGCAATCCAGCTACTAGAATAAGGAAATGCACAGATGGCTCCCCAGACAATTCTAGCCATTGACCAAGGGACAACGAATACCAAAGCGCTGCTGGTCGATGCCGCCGGCGCAGTGATCAAACGCGCCGCACGGCCACTGGCGGTCCACTATCCACAGGCCGCTTGGGTGGAGCAAGATCCGCTTGCGCTCTGGCAAAGTGTCCAGGCTGCGGTTGACGAATGCCTTGATGGGATGCCGGCCCCGCTCGCTGTGGCGGTAACCAACCAGCGTGAATCAGTGGTGCTCTGGGAACGGGCGACCGGAAAACCACTCGGTCCCTGTGTGATCTGGCAATGTCAGCGCGGGGCGGCCCTTTGCCAAACGTTGCGCGCACAGGGGCTGGAATCAACCATCCGCGCCCACACCGGCCTGACGATTGACGCCATGTTTTCAGCCAGCAAGATGCGCTGGCTACTCGACCACACAACAGATGGCCATGCGCGCGCAGCCGCGGGTGAGCTTTGTCTGGGCACGATTGACAGTTGGGTACTTTTCAACCTGACCGGTGGCCGCGTCCACGCCTGCGATGCCACCAACGCCTCCCGCACCCAACTTTTCAACCTACAACAACTGGCCTGGGATGACGCGTTACTGGCGATTTTTGGCATTCCCGCGGCGGCATTGCCCCAGGTTCATGCCTCCAGCCACCTGTATGGGGAAACGGTACAGCAAGGCAATCTGCCCGCCGGCTTGCCCATTGCCAGCCTGATCGGCGATTCGCATGCGGCGCTCTATGGTCACGCCGGTTTTCAACCGGGCGCGATCAAGGCGACCTATGGCACCGGCTCGTCGTTAATGACCCCAACGCCTGCGCCGGTCCTTTCACAACGGGGCCTCTCGACCACCGTCGCCTGGAGTTACCAGGCCACAGCCACCTATGCGTTAGAAGGTAACATCTATGTCACCGGCGCGGCGGTCGAATGGTATGGTCAATTATTAGGTCTAGCAGAACCAGCCGCGGCGATTGAACGGTTGGCCGCCAGCACGCCCGATAGCGGCGGCGTTTATCTGGTTCCCGCGTTTGTCGGCCTGGGCGCGCCCCATTGGCAAAGTGACGCGCGCGGGCTGATTACCGGGTTGACGCGGGGCAGTACGCCAACCCACTTGGCGCGTGCGACGCTGGAGTCAATCGCCTATCAAGTGCGCGATGTTTTTGATGTGATGCAGGCCGAAGCGGGCACGCCATTACAGGTATTACTAGCCGACGGTGGGGCCAGCCAAAACGATCTGCTCATGCAATTCCAGGCCGACCTGCTGGGGTGCCCGGTTCTACGCAGCACTTCGTCCGATGTTTCGGCACTGGGCGCGGCCTACTTGGCAGGACTAGCGGTTGGATTATGGCCGGATGAACAGGCCATCGCAGCACTGCCGCGCGCCCAGGATCGGTTTGAGCCGCAAATGGACGCCGAACAGCGCGTCGCTTTATATACAGGGTGGCAGGCGGCAGTCAAGCGGGCCGTTTATGAACCGGGTAAATCGGTAGAACGGTAAATCAGTCAAACACGATTCCCGATTTACCGATTTACTACTATACCAATCTACCCAATTCGCAATGAAGCGAGGAAATTAAATGATGCGCAGGAATTGGCTTGGGTGTGCGCTCTTCTTAATCGGGTTGCTCACCGCCTGCACAATTGTACCCATCGAACAGGCGGAGCAGGTGAAACAGCGCGAAACCTTTGACCCGGTCACCTATGTCGATGGCATTTGGGCCGACCAGGTGGTGCCTGCCATGTTGGAAAAGGCGGTCGATCTACCGCCCGTGCTCACCGCAATTGAAGGTGATCTCACCGCTGCCGGCGCTGAATTTGCGACCATCTCTCCCAGCGGTGCGCTAAATTTTGTGGTGCGGGCACAGGGCACCGTAGCAACCGTTGACACCGCCTCGCGCAATGGCACGGCCGTGCTTCAGATCGATGGCTACAACGGCCCCGCCACCGTGGTGCTGCAAATTGGGCCATTGGTGCGCGGTGATGGGGTCCGCGATGCGGTGGGCTTTATCAAATTCGGTGACTTTAAAGACCAAACTGAATTTGGCCAGGTCGCTAAGGAATTGAACCGCCGGGTCACCGAAACAGTCATTGGCGATCTGGATCTGACCACGTTGGCCGGCAAGCGCGTCAGCTTTGATGGCGTCTTTACCATCCGCACCACCAACCAGACCACCATCGACCTGAGCGAAGTGGTGATCACACCGGTTGTGCTCGACGTGGAGGAATGACGCCATGACAACGCCGACACCCAGCGTGGAGTTACAGATGCCACCTAACGCCACCAAGGTCAAACCTGCTACAACTCCTATGAATGCAACAACAGCAATGCCAGCCACGGCGGACATCATGCTGCGCGCGGTCGACGTGACCAAACTTTTCCCCGGCACGGTTGCGCTTGATCAGGTCAACTTTAATGTCTACCGCGGTAAAGTCAATGTGCTCGTCGGCGAGAATGGCGCGGGCAAATCAACCTTGATGAAGATCCTGGCCGGTGTTTATTCCCCGACCCACGGCCAACTGCTGCTCGACGGGACGGCGGTTACCTTCAAAAATCCGACCGACGCCGCCCGTCACGGCATTGGCATCATCTACCAAGAGATGAACCTCTTCCCCAACCTGAGCGTGATGGAGAATATCTTTATGGCGCGCGAGGTGACCCATGGGGGCATGGTCATCGACAGCAAAACGCAGACCCTGCGGGCCCAGGCCCTTTTACAACGGCTGCGCCAACCGATTCGCCCCACCGATCTGGTGGCCGATCTGCGCATCGGGCAGCAACAGATTGTCGAGATTGCCAAAGCACTGGCACAGGATGCGCGCATTCTGATTATGGATGAACCGACCTCGGCACTGAGCACCGCCGAAGTGGCGATCCTCTTCGAAGTGATCAACGAGTTAAAGGCCAACGGCGTTTCGATCATATATATCTCGCATAAGCTTGATGAATTACTCAAAATTGGCGACTATGTGACCGTGTTGCGCGATGGCAAGTTGGTGGCGGAACAGCCGGCCACGGCGATTGATGTGGACTGGATCATCGAACAGATGGTGGGGCGCAACCCGGCGGCCCTCTTTCACGGGGCGAATCACACCGTCGGGGCCGAATTGCTGCGCGTTGAAGCGCTGACCCTACCGCGCCAAGGGGGTGGCTATACGCTCGACCATCTCGCCTTTACCCTCCACCAGGGCGAGATCTTGGGGATCTACGGGCTGATGGGGGCCGGGCGCTCAGAGCTTTTTGAATGTCTAGCCGGGGTGCGCACACCAACCAGCGGTCAGATCTGGCTCTCAGGCCAGCCCATCAAGGCCGGTCAGGTCTGTGATCGCATCAAGTTAGGGATCGCGCTGGTGCCTGAAGATCGGCAGCGCGATGGGCTGGTGCAGACCATGTCCGTCGCCGACAATATGTTGCTGGCCAGTCTACGCAAATATCTGGGTGGTTTTGCGCTCTCACGTCAGAAAGAAGATCGGGCAGTCAATGGCTCGGTCAAGGCGCTTTCCGTCAAGGTGGCCAACCCCCGCCAGTCGATCACCGCGCTGAGCGGTGGCAATCAGCAGAAGGTCGTGATTGCCAAAAGCCTGCTCACCCAACCCAAAATTCTGCTGCTGGATGAACCTTCGCGCGGGATTGATGTCGCCGCCAAATCCGAGATCTTTGCCATTATGAGCCGACTTGCCACCGAGGGCTATGGCATCTTATTTGTTTCGTCCGAACTCAAAGAGGTGCTGGCCATGTCCGACCGCATTCTGGTCATGTCCAAGGGCAAGATCACCGGCGAATATCGCAAAGGTGCGGCCACCGAAGCGTTGCTCGTCCACGATTCTGCAATCGGGCATGGCTCCGTGCAGAGGTCACAACGGGATGACAGGAAGACAGGATGACAAGACGACGGGATTCAAATCCCGCCCTAACAATGGAGAAGCCGCCTCAGCGGCTAGCCTAATCGCCTGTAGCCGCTGAGGCGGCTTCTCGGTGTTATACTGAAGTCAAGTTGAGAACCGGAGTTTTGCTGGCTAACGGGATCGCGT
>JALHQH010000025.1:95325-169470 GCA_022842065.1 Caldilineaceae bacterium | reverse complement strand
TTGGGTGCTACCCGCCGTACCACGGTCACCGGTGTCGAAATGTTCCGCAAGTTGCTCGATCAGGGCATGGCCGGTGACAACGTCGGCTGTCTCTTGCGTGGCATCGACCGCGAAGATATTGAACGTGGGATGGTCTTGGCCAAGCCTGGCAGTATCACCCCCCACACCGAGTTCATGGCGGAAGTCTACGTGTTGAAGAAGGAAGAGGGTGGTCGTCATACGCCGTTCTTCAAGGGCTATCGACCCCAGTTCTACATTCGCACAATGGATATCACCGGTGCGATTGAACTGCCCGAGGGGGTAGAGATGGTGATGCCTGGTGACAACATCAATATGCGGGTCACCCTGATTTCGCCGGTGGCGTTGGAGACTGGTAGCCGCTTCGCGATTCGCGAAGGTGGCCGTACCGTTGGCGCTGGCGTCATTACCGAAATTCTGAAGTAGTTGAGAAGTAAGGAATAAAGTGCAAAAAACACTTTTTGTCTTATTCCTTACTTTTTAATATAGGCGAGTAGCTCAATTGGCAGAGCGGCGGTCTCCAAAACCGCAGGTTGCGGGTTCAATTCCTGCCTCGCCTGCCTCAATGACCACCGGCGTCACGACGCCGGTGGTCATTTTGAGAGTATCATCTGTGTCAAAGATTCATCGTGACTTGCAAATTTACTAAGTGGCGAATGCGCTGAGAACAATTGTTTATCTTCTTAAGCACGGAAGAGAATGCTCGTTTTCAGGTGTATATGTTCACATTACAAGATTTTCTGCAAGTCTTATCTTAAAAAGAGGCGATCAATGGGTCGTACTACTACCCCAGCACGAACAGAAAATCCAATTATGCATTACCTGCGTGATACGCGGGCTGAAATTGGTAAAGTTACTTGGCCTACGCGTGAAGAAGGACTGCGTTTGACTTGGGTGGTGTCCATTGTTACGGTAATTGCCGCAATTGTACTTTTTGGTGTTGATTCGCTCTTTAGCCTCGTCATCACCGCAATTATTACAGCATTATAAAGTCGACTTTGTTTGAAAACGTCTAAAAGTCGTTTTTAGTCATTACCCGCAGATCTACTTGTTTCCCCGCCGTTCTCCTGACAACAGTTGTGTATTTCGCTTGTTTACTGTCAACAAGCTGGGGTACCGTATGATGTTTTCTGCCGTCGAATTTTTATTCACTAATCGGTAGTTGTCAGTTATATAACGGGTTATCGCTGTTCTGCGTTTATGATTGTTTCGCTGTTCCTGTTGTTCGTCTGAGGAGTGAAGGAGAGTTAATGTGGCCAACCAATTAGATAGGGTTAACGAACTGGCTGCTGCGGACGAACTGGCTGCGCTTGATGCTGAAATCGCGGCGCAACTGGACGCTGAAGCGGCAGGTAGTGGCCCAACCGGAGATTGGTATGTGATCCATAGCTACTCCGGTATGGAAAACAAAGTCAAGAAGAATATTGAACATCGTGCCGAGTCGATGGCCATGACTGACCGCATCCTACAAGTGGTTGTACCGACTGAGACGGAGATTGAGATTCGTAATGGCGTGCGCCGTGAAGTCGAACGCCGTGTCTTTCCTGGTTATGTTTTGGTTAACATGATCATGGACGAAGACAGTTGGTACGTCGTGCGCAATAGCCCTGGCGTAACAGGCTTTGTTGGGGTTGGTAATAAACCGACGCCGTTAAGCGCTGAAGAAATCGGCAAGATTATGCAGCGGATTGAGTCGGATGCGCCAAAACTCAAGGTGAGCTTCCAGCTTGGTGAGCACGTGCGCATTATGAGTGGCCCGTTTGCCGAATTTAGTGGCATTGTTGAAGAGATTGACGCTGATAAGGGCAAAGCAAAAGTCCTTGTGAGCTTTTTTAATCGAGAAACGCCTGTCGAAGTTGATTTTCTACAACTACAGCGGGATGAGCATTAAACTAAGCTTTTTACGAAAGCATAGTATAAGTCGTTTAACTATTCTTAAATAGCTGGTTTGCTGGGAGCGCAAGGCGAGCGCCACTTGCCAATGCGCGTTTACCAGGACCAGAAGGAGTGAAAAATGGCAAAGAAAGTAAAAGCAATCGTTAAGTTGCAGTTGAATGCCGGCAAGGCAAATCCTGCACCCCCCGTTGGTACTGCGTTAGGTCCACAGGGTGTCAATATTATGGCCTTCTGCAAAGAATACAATGCACGGACCCAGGCGCAGATCGGTCAGGTAATTCCGGTTGAGATCACAATCTTTAGTGATAACTCATTTGTTTTCATTACCAAGACCCCACCTGTGGTGGATTTGATCAAGCGGATGATCAATATTCCAAGTGGTAGTGCTGAGCCGAATAAAAGCAAGGTTGGCCGCCTTTCCCAACAACAGGTGCGTGAGATTGCCGAGATCAAGTTGAAGGATTTAGGCGCAATCAATCTCGATAGCGCGATGCGCATGGTTGAAGGAACTGCCCGCAGTATGGGCGTCACCGTGGCTGCAGAGTAATTTCGCCTTCTATCCCTTACAAATAATTATAGTTAGTGGCAGGGCGCAATCCCGTTATGACCACGAGGAGTTAATCATGGCAAAGCACAGTAAACGATTTAACAGCATTGCAGAAAAGGTTGATCGCACACAAGCCTATATGCCGGCAGACGCAGTTCGCTTGGTGAAAGAGACCGCGACGGCTAAGTTTGATGAGACGATCGAAGTTCACCTGCGCATGGGCATTGATCCGCGTTATCCAGAACAACAGGTGCGTGGTGTTGTCACGTTGCCCAATGGCACTGGTCGTCAGGTGCGCATTCTGGTCTTTGCGGCCCCAGAAGGGCAGACGATTGCTAGAGAAGCTGGGGCTGACTATATTGGTGCCGAGGATTTGGCCGAACGCATTCAGGGTGGATGGACCGACTTTGATGTGGTGTTGGCAACCCCTGATATGATGCGTATTGTTGGCCGCTTGGGCCGTGTGCTTGGCCCCCGTGGGCTGATGCCTAGCCCAAAGACAGGTACCATTGTCCCTGGCGAAGAACTGCCCCGTGTCATCGAAGAAGCACGCTTGGGCCGTGTTGAGTTTCGTGTTGACAAAACGGCAAACATCCATGTGCCGATTGGTAAAGCCAGCTTTGATGAGAGCAAGTTGATGGGCAACCTGAGTTCGCTGATGGAAGCGGTGATGGCTGCCAAGCCTGCCTCGCTCAAAGGCAACTATATTCATCGCGCAACTTTAACCAGCACCATGGGGCCTGGGGTAAAAACTGATGTTGCTGCAGTCAGCGCTTTGCGTGCTGATGGCAACTAGTTTATAATTGTTAACAATCGTATAGCTGTTACTCACTCTTGTGTGCTAGAGACAGCAGGTGCAAGTGTAAATGTAGCGCTGCTACAGCCTGCCGAGGCGAACAGGGTTTAAGACAACAAGCGACCGCATTGCGGTTGTTTTGATTTGTCAAAAACGCCTTTATGCTTCGGTATAAAGGCGTTTTTTCATTGGTTTATACTTAGGCGCGGTATGGGGAACAGCCTATGCCAGTACCAAGTATTATAGGTAGGGATGTTGCCTTGTTGCTGACCTACCGTTACGCGAATCCTCTTGGAAAGGAGGGATGTCACTTTGGCAATTACACGTGAAAAGAAAGAAGAGCTTGTTGCCTTGTACCAACAATGCATCACCGAATCATCCGCCCTTGTTTTTACCAATTACAAGGGTGTGAATGTGGCAAGATTGCGTTCGTTGCGCGGCAAGCTGAAGGAAAGTGGAACAACCTATATGGTTGTCAAAAACAAGTTGCTGGCGATTGCTCTGGAAAATACAGGACGCAAGCAGCCTGGTGATCTGTTGAAAGGCACCAATGGGGTGGCTTTCATTGGCGAGGATATCGGTCAAGGCGTTACTGCGCTGAAAGACTGGATCAAAGATGCTAAGGTTCTAGAGATTACTGGTGCCTTGTTAGAATCTTCCGTGCTCAATGCACAACAGGCCGAATCACTCTCGGACCTGCCGACCAAGGAACAGACGCTGGCAATGGTCTTGGGTACAATCAATGCCCCTGCAAGCAGTTTGGTGCGGATCATCAATGCCCCTGGTGCAAGCCTGGCGCGCGTGATCAACGCCTACGTCGAAAAACGTCAAGAATCAGAAGCCGCCTAAGCGTTGGCTTACACTGACCGTTGGCGTACCTGGCATTTTGTTGATTCATCACTTCAACGGATGAACCTTTTTGCCCCTACACTGAAACGTTAGCAGAAGACCTTGCGTCTATGCCAAAATAATTAGGAGAATTTAACTCATGGCCGATTTACAGGCAATCAAGCAACAATTGGATGGTCTTACCCTGCTCGAAGCTTCACAACTCGTAAAGATGTTGGAAGAGGCATGGGGTGTGAGCGCTGCTGCCCCCGTCGCAATGGCTGGCGGTATAGCTGCTGCAGCACCAGAAGCTGTGGTGGAAGAGCAGACCGAATTTGATGTCATCCTGAAAGAGGCTGGCGCCAAGAAGATCAATGTCATTAAGGTTGTGCGTGCTCTCACAAGCCTTGGCCTCAAAGAAGCGAAGGATCTGGTCGAGAGCGCACCAGCCCCTGTGCTTCAGGCAGTTACCAAGGACGCTGCCACGGATGCCAAGGCTCAGCTTGAAGCCGAAGGTGCTGTGGTCGAAGTTAAGTAATTGTTACATCGCTAAACAAAAAAGGGATACCATTACGGTATCCCTTTTTTGTTTAGCGATTGTCTCAACGATTGCCACACCCCGGTTACGGCACCGCCTGTACATAGATTACCGCTTCAGCGGGTGTCATTTCACCGTGTAGCACTTTCTCATACCCTTGTTGCAGCCGTTTACTAAAATCGGTATAGCGACGGCCGTTGGGCAAGGCCACTGCCAAATCAAGTTCATTGCGCAAAAAATCGTAATAGTCACTGGCTGTGCGCCAACTTTCAAAAGCAGTGACGCTAGCCGGGATATACTTGACTTCCTGCGCCCATGAGCTGTGTACGGTTGGTTCGAGCAGTAAGTTAATCAGATCAATGGCCAGTTGCACTTGTTCCGGATCAGTGGTCACAATGGCAAAAGCCCAGACATGACCTACCGTTTGCCCGCCACCAGTGCTGGTCGGAATGTGCCCATAGCCAATATTGTTGCTAACCAGGCTATCAGGCTGCGAAAGCATCAACCTGGCTGATGTATAAGCAAAGCCAGTGGCATCAGCGGTAAAGCGTTCCCACACTTGTTCTAAATTGGTCAGGCTTAGTACCTCTTCCGAAACGATTCCCGCGCGATTGGCTGCTGCCGCAAACGTAAAGAGGGTTGTTAGCGCTTCTGTATTGCTGGCCGTTGCTTCTGTTGTTAACACCCCGCCGGCACCCAAGTACTGGGTCAGGACGGCCTCATTCACCCCCTCATTTTTGCTCATTACAAAACGGTAGGGTTGCCCAAGCGTAAGCAATTCATTCCAACCTACTGGTGGTGTTTCTACATGTTCTTTATCATAGACTAAGTGGATGAGATCCGTCGCATATGGAATACCAAGTAGGGTTTCATTGTAGGAGGCAGCGGCGATGGTAAAGGGAAAAAAGTCAGTTGGGGTGATGAACTGCTTCACGGCAATTGGCTGCACCAATTCCAAATCGGCCACTTGCCAAAGTTGCTGTGTATCCAACAGAATCAGATCTGGGAGAATGGTGGGAGCTAGCCGCTGCGCATGGCGCAGATAATTCAACATACTTGCATCACCACTCTCATTCTTGAACTGTAATTCAACATGTACCCCTGGATGAACGCGTTCAAACTGGGCATAAACATCAGTCATTGCGGTCGTTACCTCGCCCTCGGTGCTGTCTGCAAAGAAGGGTGGTACCCATAACAACAGTTGGCGATCTGGCACTGTGGTCGGCGGTGCGCTCGGTGTAACCGCCGGTGTATTGCCTACCGCTGTCCCCACTGGCAGGCTTGTCGTAAGTAGCGGCGGCAAAGTACCGTTGGTCCTTTCACAGGCACTCACGGTAATGAGAATGAATAGATTGATCAGCCATAGGCGATAGCCTGCGCCTGGGTGAAGCAACGAGCGGATTAAGGCGGTTATCAAGGCGTTCATCGTCTAGAAATTTAACCCCATTACTGTGTCTCCTCTTGGAAGGAGCAAGCTTTTGCGCTGCCGACTGCTTCAATCGGGTCGTTGCGAAAACAACTGTACTTTGGCGATATGTCCGTGGTGCCTAAAGTACATTTGCGCATTATACCATTGACTACTGGCCAATCGTGTAATGTTTAGTAGTGTAATGGTTAATGGTGGCACAGGCCACCTGATAAAACCCTCTGCCTCTCTTGAGATTTGTTGATGAGCCTATCGACCTGTGATACAATTTAAGCATGCAGCTAAACGCAACCGGAGTTAGATCACCAGCCCACTGGCCATTCTATGGGCAGCAGGTTGCTGTACACTTTTTGCAGCAGCTTACACAACCTGCCCCAGCACAACCTGCCCCACCACAGCCAGCCGTAGCTCAAGCTGTGCTGCGTGGACCGCGTCATGCCTACTTACTATTAGGGCCACGCCAGGTTGGCAAAAGTACTTTGGCGCACATTTTTGCGCAAGCCCTCCTGTGTACAGATGTAAAACAGCGGCCCTGTGGGGTTTGTCGTCATTGCCAGTTGATGCAACGGGGCACACATCCAGATTTTCGTCTGCTCCAGCCGCTTTCGAAAACTGGTGAGGTCGATCGCTTAGGTGGTACGTTGCGCGTAGAGCAAGCCGCGGACGTGATTCACAGCGTTGCGCTACGGCCAATGGAAGCGCGGCACAAAGTCTTTCTCATCCAAGATTTTCACCAGGCAAATGACAACTTTGCCAACAAGCTGCTGAAGACATTAGAAGAACCACCACCAACCGTCATTTTTTGCCTTACTGCGCTTGAGCGTAGCGCACTGCTGCCGACAGTAGTCAGTCGGTGCCAGCCAATCGAATTACGACCAGTAGCAACATCAACAATCGCGACGGCGCTTGTCGACCGCTGGCAGGCTGATCCGCAGCAGGCGGCGTTATTGGCACGACTGGCCAATGGCCGGATCGGTTGGGCTGTGCAACAACTTGCCGAGCCCGAGGCACAGCAGACCCGCTTAGCACAATTGCAGACGCTCTGGCAACTAATGCGGGCGAATGCACTAGAACGTCTTTCTTTGGCGGAACGACTCGCAACTTCGCTGCCGAGTGAACAGTTATTTGCGCTATTAGCGCTCTGGTTTACTTGGTGGCGCGATGTATTGATGGTTCAATCCGGCTGTACAGAGGCTTGTTGCAATATCGACCAGATGACGGAGTTGCAACAACAAGCCGCCCATTTATCTGCCGCGGCTGTCCGTAACTATTTGCGGACGCTGCAGCGGGTTGAAGGTTATCTCCACCATACAATCAACACCCGGCTGGCGCTGGAAGTTTTATTGTTACAGATCCCATCGCCGGCGGTTACATCTGCTGCTGTCCCAAAGTAAAGTTAGTAAGTACCCTCACTTTGTTGGGCCTGAGGCAGTACTATCGCTGTAGCGAATTCGGCAATATCGTTAGAAGATGAAGAAGCAGGGAGTGACAAATCCATGCCTACCGTTGTTGGCATTCAATTTAAAGCTGTAACCAAGGTTTACCATTTTGGCGCAAATGGGGTATTAGATCTAATGCGCGATGATTTTGTGATCGTGGAAACAGCAAGTGGGACCGAAGTGGCCCAGGTCGTTGAGCCACCGCATACGATCCATGACGAGGAAGTTGTCGGCGAAATGAAGAATGTGATGCGTCGCGCCTCGGCTTGGGATATGGTGCAAAAAAATCTATGGTCGCGTAAGGAGCAAGAAGCGCTGGCAATTTGCCGGGAGAAGGCACGCGAACAAGCACTTGATATTAAGATCGTGCGCTGTGATTACAACTTTACCGGTGGTCGGCTGTTGATCTACTTTTCCTCGGAAAATCGGGTCGATTTCCGGATACTGGTGCGTGAACTGGCGCGCATCTTTCGCACGCGAATTGAAATGCGCCAAATCGGTGTCCGTGACGAGGCTAAATTGCTCGACGGTGTGGGCAAGTGTGGCCGCCAACTCTGTTGTACGAGTTGGCTGCGTGAGTTTACACCGGTGAGTATTCGGATGGCGAAAAATCAGCAGTTGCCACTCAATCCGGAAGAGATTAGCGGTGTTTGTGGGCGTCTGCTCTGTTGCCTATCCTATGAAGATGAAGTCTATAAAGAGCAAAATAAGAAAATGCCCAAATTGGGGGCCGAAGTGGTTACGCCACAAGGGATAGGGCGTGTCCGCCATCTACACCCGCTCAAGGAAACGGTCACCGTTTTCCTGGCTAGCAATGCCATGGCCGAGTTCCCGATTAGTGAACTAATCTCTAATAAGAGCAGCAGTGGCGGCAGTTGCAGTACCTGTGGGGGCTGTACGGTTAAACGGCGGGCTGGTGCCGAGCAGGATAATGCAAATGCACGGGCTGCCCGCCAACAACCGGCTGCGCAACGCAAAGAGCGTACACCTGACAGCAGTGAAGAAAAGCCAGAAGCAGAGAATAAGAACCCAGAGAAACGGCGACGGCGACGGCGCTAAGGTTGCAATTACAGAATCGCTGTAAAAAAGGATGCTGTAAAAAAGGGATGAGGTCACATGACCTCATCCCTTTTTGTCATAGAGCATTATCAGTAATCAACCCAGGCATTGCACTATGGTGACGAAGGCCTACGCTCTGATCTTACGCCATGACGAGGCTTTTCGCCCCATTGCCGTTGAGTATCGGCAAGATATTCAGCGAAGATGGACGCCGATAGACAGAGATACGCACCGCGGTGCGTTCATTGCCTTCGATATCGACCTCGGTAAAGGTGGGTACGATTACCAGATCAATGCCATCTTGCTCCAGATAACCACGGGCAATCGCCACTGCTTTGATCGCCTGGTTGACTGCGCTTGCACCAATAGCCTGCATTTCGGCATGGTCTTGTTCGCGCATAACACCAGCGATAGCACCTGCAACAGCGGTTGATCGTGATTGGGCAGAGACTCGAATTAGCTCAGCCATGAAAGTTGCCTCCTTTAGAACATAGTTCGACGTATTCCAGCTTATTTACGAGTCGATAGTGCGCCTGGGGTTGTTTGTTGCCGTAACCTTTTCCTAAGTACATTGACGGATGTGTGAAGTAAAGGATATGGGTAATTACTCAGCGTTAGCAAAGTGGTTACTACTATTATGACGCATTCTGATTGAGAAAGATGCTTACAAACAGCTTGCAAACTTCTTTTGGATTTCTTAACCGATTGGCTACACTGTTCCCTGTAATGGCATTATACTTGATTTATTTACAAAATAGCCTTACAAGTCACTTACATTTTTGCTATATTTATTTCTGGCAAAAATAAAATCGTGAACTGCGCCACATGCCTCACCTTCGCAATTATCAGTAGATCGCAGCCACTGTTCTACGGGGCACTCAGGGGGTACCCGCAAATCCCCGGCTGGATCGCCAGATCCGGCCGGGGATTTGCAGGCTACTGATTATTATATAAAAAATAACCGCCCAAGGTCACTTGGGCGGTTATTTTCTGCTGCTTAGTCGATAATATCGCGCAGTAATGAGAAGCTATTTCCCCACCAACTGCGCGACTGCGATCGCTTAACACTTACTTGGCATGCTCGACTGCGCGTGTTTCCCGGATCACGGTAACACGGATCTGACCAGGATACTGCAAATTATCTTCAATCTTCTTGGCGATCTCTTTACTGATCGTGATTGCGGTCAGGTCATCGACCTCTTCTGGACGTACCAGCACCCGAATTTCACGGCCGGCCTGGATGGCAAAGGTCTGGCTGACACCTGTAAAGCTGTTGCCGATCTCTTCAAGCGCGGTCACACGTTTGATGTAGGTTTCTAGACTTTCGCGGCGTGCGCCTGGCCGTGCCCCACTAATTGCATCCGCTGCGGCCACAATAACGGCTTCGATTGACTGTGGCTCGACTTCGCCATGATGGCTGGCAATACAGTTGACCACGATCTCATTGACCCCATAGCGCTTGGCGATCTCCGCGCCGACAATGGCATGGGGGCCGTCAATTTCGTGGCTAACGGCTTTGCCCAAATCGTGAAGTAAGCCACCTAAGCGGGCGACCCCGACATTGGCGTGTAATTCTTCGGCGATCATTCCGGCCAGGTGCGCTGTTTCAATGGCATGGTAGAGTTGATTCTGGCCATAGCTGGTGCGAAATTTAAGGCGGCCCAGGATGCGCTGGATCTCACGGTGTAACCCTTGGACCCCCGTTTCGATCATGGCATACTCACCTGCTTCCATCACCATGCGGTCGATCTCTTGCTGGGCCTTCTCCACTTCCTTTTCAATCCGGGCCGGATGAATGCGACCATCGGTAATGAGCTTGCTGAGCGTCATCCGGGCTACTTCGCGGCGAATGGGATCAAAACTGCTAATGATGATCGCTTCCGGCGTATCGTCCACAATCAGATCAACGCCAAGGGCCTGTTCAATCGCCCGAATATTGCGCCCTTGGCGGCCAATAATGCGCCCCTTCATCTCATCTGAGGGCAAATCAACACTGCTGACGGCATATTCGGAGATGTGCTCACTGGCCAGCCGTTCAATCGCCATCGTGATAATACTGCGGGCGCGGCGGTCAGCTTCGTCGGCGACCTCGGCTTCTACTTCGCGAATTGTGCGTGCCATCTCGTGGCGTGTGTTCTGCTCCACAGTCGTTAAGAGGGTTTGGCGGGCCTCTTCTTGACTCATTTGGGCAATCCGCTGTAACTCGACCATGCGCTCCTCTTCCAAGCCGGCGAGTTTTGCCTGGCGCTGGTCAAGTTTGCCTTCGCGTTGGTTAAGTTTGCGCTCGCGGCTTTCGATCTGCTCTAGGCGGCGCTCGGCGCTGTCTAGTCGATTTTGCAGCCGTTCTTCAATGCGTTCTAGATCCTTGCGCCGTTTGGTCTGTTCGGCTTCGATTTCGTTACGTTTCTGGACTTCTTCTTCTTTATAGACCAGCCGTAACTGTTTTACTTCGGTTTCTGCATCTTTGATAATGCGCGCGGCTTGTTCTTCTGCGGTCTGTTTGAGTTCAGCCTGACGTGCTTGTTCAGTTCGAACGCCTTCCTGTTGTCCTCGTTGGAATGAGAAAAAAGCGGCTGCCCCGGCGCTAATCACTGCAAATAGCAGGATTAGTACGATGGCTAACCAGATACCGATTTCCATAGATAGATCCTTTAGTGCACATGAATGAAGACTTACCACAACTGTGCTGATGCGAGCGTCGATTGACTATCTGCAATCAATTGAACCGGGTTGTTACATTGTGCTGGGCGTGTGGCCAAGCCCGCCGTTATGTAGGTGATTGCAATCTAATGAATGCTTTGGCATTTTCGGGTTGTGTAAGTCGGATCGATGATAGATCTTGCGAATGAAACCAACTTACGAAAGGTATAAAAAAGCGCTGTAGCTCTGGCCACAGCGCACAACAGGGGTACCTCTCCACAAGATCCGTTCACAGTTAGCTAGCTGCTTGGCCAGTTCTGGCGTAGCAGGATGTGCTTTGTGCCAGGGCGATAGGCCAGGGCAATGTGAGGGAGCGTCCGGTAGAGAACAACACCTATGTGATGAAGATGAGTACGCTGCCAATATACTCATCAGGTACTGCATTGGAGCAGGTCGCTTGTGTCGGACGCAGAGGGTCTAAACCTCTAGTGCCAGGTCGTTGCTGTCTACTTCATCGGCGGCTAGCGATACCCCATTCGCGGACATTTCCGCGGCTGCGCCGAGCAATCCAGCTTTTGCACGCACCATCTGTTCAATTTCGGCGGCCATGGCCGGATTGGTGCGCAGAAACTCTTTACTTGCTTCGCGCCCCTGACCGATCATTTCGTCCCGGTAGCGGATATATGCACCACGCTTGGCCAGAATGTCATAGTCCACACCCAGATCGATCAGATCACCCAGTGTACTAATCCCTTCATTGAACATAATATCAAATTCTGCTACCCGGAAGGGCGAAGCGACCTTGTTCTTGCGAACAGTGACTCGTGTACGATTGCCGATTACTTCGTTGCCTTGCTTAATTGACTCGACGCGTCGTACATCCAGGCGAATACTAGCATAAAATTTAAGGGCAAGCCCACCCGTGGTTGTTTCGGGATTGCCAAACATTACGCCGATCTTCTGACGTAACTGATTCGTAAAGATCATGCAGGTGCCGCTGGATTTTACTGCGCCTGTCAACTTGCGTAGGGCCTGGCTCATCAGTCTGGCATGTAGGCCAACATGGCTATCACCCATGTCGCCTTCTAGCTCGGCACGGGGTACAAGGGCGGCAACACTATCAACGACGATGACATCCATTGCGCCGGAACGCACCAAGGCATCAACGATTTCCAGTGCTTGCTCACCTGTATCAGGTTGACTAACATACAGGCTCTCCACATCAACGCCGATACGTTGCGCATAAGTGGGATCGAGCGCATGTTCAACATCGATAAAGCCACAGATGCCGCCGCGCTTTTGCGCTTGGGCAATGACATGTAAACAGAGTGTGGTTTTGCCCGAACTTTCTGGACCATAAATTTCAATGATGCGGCCACGGGGAAATCCGCCAACACCAAGTGCAATATCGAGGCTGAGACTACCGCTGGGGATGGTTTCTACATTAAGCCGCGTTGTTTCGCCCAACTTAATGACAACACCTTCCCCATACCGTTTACTAAGGCCAGCCAGCGTAGTTTCGAGCGCTTTCTGACGACCATCTCTACTCATACTGCACTCCGGGCCAGCTTTTAGACTAGATCATTACGGCCTTCGTGACAACTACCGTCCAATGCAATATTTACGCTGTGAAATGACTGAATCCACAAATTGATCGAAAACTGCAAATGTGTTGGCAACGATAACTTTTGTTTACTGCCTTGCATTACGAAATTATCGTTTTTAAACAGATGCACTTTCGTTAGACCTACTGCACAATTGGCACTACGCACTGACTACTCGATTAGAGCAATTGCCTATTTTAAGCAGAAGTCGCCAATTGTTATAGTCATTCGGTACTATATAGTGTACTGTAGTTGGATTAATAATGCAAACATATTTACGTGGTACGATTCGTTATGGGAGAATGCTTTACCAAAGCAGAAAAAGTTGAGGTGCGCACTGCGCAGCTACTGGCACAGGCACGAAAACTAAAGCGACTTGCCGCTACGGCTAAGTCGCTTTAGTTTACAAATAGGATGATTGCAGCTTGTTCACGATCAGTTACATAAAGGGTAAATAAACTTTATCACGCAGTGCGGTGATCGTTTGGCGCAGACTTTCATCGTCGGCCAGATCAGTGGTAACTTTTTCAATGCCATAGCGTATGGTGCTGTGATCGCGTCCACCGAGTAATTCACCAATCGCCGGCAGCGAAAGACCATGCTCTTCGCGCAGTAAAAACATGGCAATTTGCCGCGCATTGGCGATCTCTTTTGTGCGCTTGCGGCCACAAAGGTCGTCACTTGCTAACTGGAAGTGCTCAGTCACGATTCGGATTAAGATTCCGGGGGCACAGGCACTCCGCTCTGGGGCTAGATTGTTGAGAATCGTGGTTGCTAGTTGAATGGTTAAGGAACTATTCATCAACCTGGCTTGAATAATCAGCCGGTTGAGTGCGCCCTCCAATTCACGAATATTGCTATCGACCCGTTCGGCCACCATCATCAACACACTTTGATCAACGGCTGCCCCCATGCGATTGGCTTTTGATTGCAGAATCGCCACCCGCGTTTCAAAGTCAGGCTGGGCAATATCGGTCTGTAAACCGCCTTCAAAGCGACTGCGGAGGCGGTCATCAAGCGTTGCCAACATTTTTGGTGGGCGGTCGCTGCTCAGCACCACTTGGCGCCCGCTGGCGTGCAGGTGGTTAAAAGTGTGGAAGAATTCCTCTTGGGTGCTCTCTTTGCCACTAATAAATTGAATATCATCGATCAGGAGCACATCTACTCGCCGGTACTTGCTGCGAAATTCTTCTGTGCTCTGGCTGCGGATGGCACCAATCAGCTCATTTGTAAATTGTTCTGACGAGACATAGAGCATTTGGTAACCAAGTTGTTTGGCCCGGTGCCCAACCGCATGCAGTAGATGCGTCTTGCCCAAACCAACACCGCCATAGACAAAGAGCGGGTTAAAGCTCTGCCCCGGTCGCTCGGCAATGGCTTCGGCCGCGGCATGGGCCAATTTATTATGACTACCCACGACAAAAGATTCAAAGGTGTAATGGACATTTAGCGGAATTTTGCCAGTTGGTGGCACATTGTCATAAATATTCGCCGCTTCATGACCACCCTGGGTTGGCATTGATCTTACCTCCGGTACTTGCGGGGGAGGGGCGACTTTAACGCTCGGTGTACTGGTCAGCGCGGCTGCGCTAAACGGGGCTGATTGTACCGCTGTTGGCTCTTCTGCCGCTAACTGGTCAAAGGGCGTTGGCAGCGCGTTGGGTGAATCGCTAACCTGGCGTGGACAGACGCGAAAATGTACCTGCACCGAACGATGGATCAAGCTGCTAAGGGCACGCTTAATCTTGTTGCGCAGTCGATTTTCCAACCAGTCGCGAGCATAAGCATTGGGCAGGCCAATGATAAATTCGCCATCTTCATAGCCAATAACCCAAGTATCGCGTACCCAAGTATTAAAGGTCGCCGAAGGCATTTGTAACGCGAGCTCGCCGAGTAACATCTGCCAGATCGCATGGGGGTCAATTCGGCCCTCTGTCAACACTTCATCCACGATATTCAAGTCTTCTGTCGCGAAAAGTGGTGCCGCAAAGTGTGGCTTTTGATCCATGGTTGATAAATTACTTTCTTCGCTGGTTTCACCTCGCTTTCCCGCATAAATTTCTTCGTGTGTGGATAAATTTTGTTGTGAGACTGAGCTGTTGCTACCCGGCGCATGCCCCGAAGCATGATGGAAGGTATGCGCAAGCGCTCTTTGCTGCGACGACTGGTTCACAAATTTCCCCTCCTAGTATTGGACCAAAGGGTGGGGTAAGCCACTGATGCCAATACTGTGCTATGATAAAATTGACGAGTGGATGATTGCTCGCCAATGTAGTTCGCTTGAGCGATGACAAAGCGCGCCAAAGTAATACGCTTGACAGGCGCGTTTATAGTAGGTCACTTGTACTAACTAGGTCAGCCTTCGATCAGCTTTCCTCTAGGCTGATAGAGGAGTGGATGATGAATAGTCATCCGAGGTGATGAGGACGAAGAGCGTTTGCTGACACGGAGTAACAACGCGCGGCGCAATGCTACAAATGCAAATAATTACTAATTGTTTACTGCATCGTCGGTGGACGAAAAACTAAGTTTCTATTTTGTTGATGTGCGCTGTTATGCCGTCCGTGGCTCTTGTTTTTACTGTTGCAACGTTAATCAATAAAAAGTGCGAAAACGAGTCGTTTTTTAAATACTCTTGCGTCGTTTTCGCTTACTTGACAACAGCCGTAGCCGTTGGTATATGCAGATATGCTTAATCTACTTTATAACACTAGGATTGATGCTTGCTGGCAAAACGATACTAAACATACAAAAATCGTTGAGAAAACGACAACAAGATCGTGTCTACCTAGTGTAACAAAATTCTGAGATTCTGCCAAGGTTATCAGATGAGTATCAACAATCATTTTATAGCCAAAGTATGAGGTATAGACGAAATGAACACCTGTTCTACACAAAATGTAGAAGTGTAAAATTTTATACAACCTAGATAGGAGTTCTACCATCATTAAAAACTCGCAATATCTTTAAGGTAAAAGCGATTTTCTCAGCCAGTGTTTGCTGAAGCTACAATTTTTCTCCACATCGCTTATTCTAAGTTTTCCCTAGTCAACACCACTTATCCCCAGAGTTATCCCCAGTTGGGGAAAGTTAAAGCGTGCTTGTTAATAATGGATTAATGGCTGATTATGCTTTGACTTTCAAGCTATTTCATCCTCTTAAATAGTTAGTTTGTAGAATTGTCGATTATTATTGTTGATATTATTTAATTGCTGCAAAAATTGCTTGAAAGATTGCCATGTATTTTAACTATCGGACTTATCGGGCTGACAGTTGGTGGGACCAACGTACTTTTGTCCACAAATGGTGGCAGTTGCAGGCGCATGATCGCCGTTGGGTGCCGCCCTCATACCCAGCCTTACGCGCTGCACTTGGTAAACAGGCCGTACCCCATCTGGCCCGCACCACGATCCTACCGATCTATTTGGAAGCGCTGCCCAATCGTACGACTGGCAGTGGGTTAACCGGTGCCTACTGGGAAGAACCAGTCGCCGCTACGGTGCTTGTGCTTGATCCGCGTCAGACTGAGGGCACGGCCTACTTGGCCTTGTTAAGTTGCAGCAATGATGAAGAAGCTCTGGATCGCCTATTGGGCGCGGCGCAAGAAGCGGCTGCTCATCAGGGGTACTATCGGCTGGTGGGGCCGGTGGGGCTTTCACCGTGGCTACAAAGTGGCGTGTTAGAGAACTACTTTCATGTCACACCGCCGTTGCATACCCCCTACAATCCGCCCTACCTGCCCGAACTAATGGCGAGTACTCTACACGCGTGGCAAGCGACCACCCTTTTGTACCTACCGTTGGCAAGGGCGGCGAGGGGCGACCAAGCAGGGCAAACCCCGATTTCACTACCAACACTGCAACTGCGGCTACTCCATGCACATGAGCCATGGTCTGCGCTGCTGCCGCTCTGGCAGATAGCCTGTCAGGCCATCGGTGACTATCCCGCGCCGGATACAAGCGAGGTGGCATTTTTGCAAAGTTGGCTACAGCGTTGGCCATGTGCGGTTTGGGTGGCCGAGGCGGAGGGGACGGTGGTTGGGTTTGTCGTCTTACAAGCTGATCTGGCTGGTGCGGTGCGGTGTGCCCGTGGTGGACGGAATCCGCTGCGGGCGCTCTGGCTGCAATGGCGTAGTCGGCACGGAGCTACGGCTGGGCGACTGCTCTATGGCGCGGTCTTACCGGCCTGGCAGGGGCGCGGCATTGGCACGCTGCTCTGGCAACAGGTGCTCATGACTGCGCGCCAGCAGGGGTGGCAATCTTTGACCGTTGGACCTTTCTTGTCCACCGCAACTGGTCTCCCCTTTTTGTTGCGGCGCGGTGCCCAACCAGAGCAGCGCTATCTTACTTATGCGAACGAGCTATAGCAACTTGCTACTGATAACCAATGGTATACGTCGCCGGCACAATGCTGATCCAACTTTTCCCCGGCTTTAAGGCTAGCTCTTGGCCGCTCTCATTATAGAAGCGGGGCAGATCGCCGCGGCTCTCACTGCGCCAGGTGCCGGCAAAGGCCTGTCCGTCGCGAAAGAGCAGGGCGCGGCCACTGCCGAAAAGGTTGAGCCGGATGCTGGTACTACCGAGGCTATCTTCGACAATATCGGTGGCCTCGTGGGGCACAAACTGGACCATCACGTTCTCTACCGCTACCTGGCTTCCTGTGTTGCCATCCACATGCGCGGTACCGGCGAGATTGCGCAGATAGCGGCCACTACCACCATCGTAGCTATAACTGACGGTGCTGCCATAGGGGTAAGGAATGTTAACCGTGGCCGCAGCGCTGCCACTACTGCTAATTGCCCCAAACGTAAGTGCGCGCAACTGGGGGGCACGTTCCATCCCCCAATCAGCCAGCCAACGCCGGCCACCCGTTGTACTTGTGCGCAGGCGTGTGCGGTAATCGCTCCCAATGCTGACCGAATAGCGACTGTTGGCGGGATCATCCAGGTCAATGTCTAGGTAGGGAAAGGGGGCTTCATGTTTGAGGCTGTAGCGTACGCGATCACTGGCACCAGAGCAGATGAGCCCCGCATCATAGAGCGCGCCCATATAATAGTTGATCAGCCGGGCACTGCGGACCGGCCCAATTTGCCCAACCTCCTCGCCATAAAAGATCGCACTAAAGCGGGTGATGCCATAGCCTTCCATCAGGTATTCATAGACAATATCTGCCTGGCTTAGCCCAAATTGCGGCCGGGCGGCTGGATCGTTGTTGACACAGACAATCAACGGTCGTGCGCCTGCTCGCTGCCCTGGTAGGGGCAACCCCGTCAAGCCATTGAGTCCACTGGGGGGACTGAAAGTGCCACTTGGCGGCAAACCAGGCCCTGCGCCACTGCCGCTACCGCTGGCCGCCGCGGCTACCGCTTGCGCAGTTGGCACGGCGGCGGCCGTCGCAATGGGCAATTGTTGCTGGCGGCTGGTGGCATTTGCTTCCAACTCAACCAGCGCCGCGCTGATCCAACGCGGCACGGCGGTATTCGTGCTTTCCGTGTTCTCTTCAAGGCAGCAAAGCTGCCACCAATCGCTTGCGTCATTGCGTGCAATCAGCGCCACCCGTTCTTGAAGCCGTAACTGGCCGACAACGGCGTATGCTGTACCTGGCCCCTCGCGCAGGTTGGCCAGATCAACATTGACGATTGCAGTCAACTGCGTGGTGGTGACGCTGCGCGTCGCGGTCATGGTAGATGTCGCCAGTGCCATCGACTGGGTTGATGAAAGCGGCAACTGGGGCGCCTGTAGTGTCCGTTGCAGCAGTTGATCAAGTTGTGGCCGGGTGGCACTTGCCCGTGGCATGGCAGTCGCGTTACTTATCTGCGCTGCCACTGTGCTTGGGGTTGCGGTGGGGCGGGATGCAGGGGTGGTGATGGGCAGCTGTGCTTCCAGCCCCTGCCCCCCGCTAATGACTTGAATTAATGGCTGCAACTGACGGATCAACAATACCAGGATCGCACCGATCAGGAGCACGATGGAGAGCAGCAGCGTTAGACGGCGGATATTTTTTGCAACATTCATAGCGGTTAATTGTGACCCATCTCATAGTTTGTGGATGATGACAATGGCATAATCTTTTGGATAGAGCATAATCATAGTAAGCAGTTGCAATTGCGTCAAACGCGCGTGCTCGTTTATGCAATAATTAGTAGACTATTATATTACGCCGCCAGGATCGGCCAATTTGGTGCGGCGCTGCCAGAAAATTTTGAGCTTCCTATAAACAAGCGTTGTGGTCTACTGAAAGATCGACATGATCGACAAACTAAGTGTGTAATGGGGGAACATGATGGATAGTCTGATCGGTAACCTACCTGCCGTAATTGTTATTGTGGTATTGGTGCTGACGATTTTGCGGTCAGCAATCAAAATTGTGCCTGAATATGAACGTGGGGTAGTTTTTCGTTTGGGGCGTGTGGTGAAGGCCAAGGGGCCGGGGCTCTTTTTGATTATCCCGATTGTCGACCAAATGATGCGGGTTGATTTGCGTGTGGTCACCCTGGATATACCGGCACAGGAGACAATTACGCGCGATAATGTCACCGTTAAGGTCAATGCGGTCTGTTACTTTCGGGTGATGGATCCAGTAGCGGCAGTGGTCAACATCACCAACTATTTGATGGCAACACAGCAGATCGCGCAGACAACGCTGCGCTCTGTCCTGGGCCAAAGCGAACTGGACGAACTGCTCTCCCAGCGTGATGACATCAATCGTCGGCTACAACAAATCATTGACGATCAGACTGAGCCATGGGGGATCAAGGTTAGTGTTGTCGAAGTCAAGGATCTGGAACTGCCACAGTCGATGCAGCGGGCGATGGCACGCCAGGCTGAGGCTGAACGTGACAAACGGGCCAAAATTATCCACGCCGAAGGTGAAATGCAGGCGGCGCGCCAATTAGCTGCGGCCGCTGAGATCATGGCAACCCAGCCGGGGGCATTACAATTGCGCTACCTGCAAACCCTAAACGAGATCAGCGCAGAAAATAACAGCACGATCATCTTCCCGCTCCCAATTGAGCTGCTGCGGGGGATGGTTGGCAATATTAATAGCGGGAAGATTGAGATTGAACCGCAAGCAGACCGACTGCCTGCCACGCAACCTGAAAAATAAACAAGAGCGAGTTTTCTGTGAATCCTGCCCTGAATTTATTGACCAGACCCAAAGCGATTGCCGTTGAGCGCGCTAAAGGTGAATTGGTGATCGAGTGGACAGATCAGCATACCAGCTCATTTGCTTTGCGCTGGCTGCGTGCCAACTGTCCCTGTGCCACCTGTCGCGAAGAGCGCCGTAGCGCCGCACTGGAAACCGACATCCTAAAACTAAGCAGTGGCCCACTGCCCAGTATACAGATCGCCGATGCGACCTTGGTAGGCAACTATGCGATCCGGTTGGCCTGGACTGATGGGCATGACGCCGGTATGTATGCCTTCACCCTATTGCGTGCGAGCTGTCCCTGTGCAGTTTGTCACCCCGCCGGCCCACCACAGACATTCCTGGTGGAATAACAATGATGCTATCCATCATGCGGAATAACAATGATGCTATCCATCATGCGGAATAACAATGATGCTATCCATCATGCGGAATAACAATGACGCTATCCATTATAAGGAGTAACAATGACACTATTTACCGTTTCAGGTATTGAAGTACGAGTGCACTGGTCATTTATATTGATTCTGGCTTGGGGCGCGTTTATTTATAGCGGTGGTGCCGAAAGCCCATTAAATGGCGCGCTCTACGGGGTGCTCGTCATCATGTTACTCTTTCTTTGTGTCACCTTGCATGAGTTTGGCCATGCATTCGTCGCCAAATACTTCAAGATCAACGTGCCACACATTACACTCTTACCGATTGGTGGCGTGGCTAGCTTGGAGCGGATGCCTGACAAGCCGATGCAAGAATTTTTGATTGCGATCGCTGGTCCAATCGTCAATTTCGTCATTGCGGCGTTGCTCTTTTTACCAACGCAGTGGTCCGGTGCTTTTGCCGGGCTGACGAGTGTACAACAATTCATCACACAAATGCAGTCGCCTGGTCTCTCTAATTTGTTGCTCTACCTGCTGATTACGAACATCGGTTTGGGCGTCTTCAACCTGTTACCGGCTTTTCCCATGGATGGCGGGAGAGTGCTGCGTGCCTTGCTGGCCTTTGCCATCCCCTATGTGCAGGCAACGCGGATTGCTGTCTTTGTCGGGCGGTTAATGGCGGCTGTCTTTGCCATTTGGGGCATTTTGAATGGCCAGATCTTTTTGCTGCTGATTGCTTTCTTCGTCTATGTCGGCGGTGGCTCGGAACAGGAAGCAGTGGAAAGTCGCGCCGTATTGCGAAATGTCAAAGCGCGCCAGGCTCTGACCCCCAACGCGGTTAATCTCTATACCAGTGAACGCGTCGATCGTGCAGTCGATCTGATTATGAATAGCTATCAGACTGACTATCCGGTTTTGGACCTTTCTGGTCGCTTTGTTGGGGTGCTTACGCGCGCACGCCTGATCTATGGGTTGAAGGAGGTTGGCGCTGATGCCCGGATTGTTGATGTGATGGTGCGTGCCGAAGAGGTGCCGGTCTGTGCCTCTAATCAGGATCTGGCGCAGATCTGGGAATTGATGGCCGGTGGCGGCAGCCGTGTGGTCGCGATCAAGGATAATGGTCAATTCCTTGGCCTGATCACGATTGACGATATCACGGAAGTGTTTCAGGTCTACAGTGCAAAGCTGGCGGGCACCAAAGGCACACCACCGACTGATGGCACCTGGGATGCACGGCCGGAGGGGGCTGATGCCTGAGTTTGCGACTGATACGGGTACGATCTTCTATGAAGTGATCGAGCCAAGCGGTCCTAATCCGGCCCCATTGCCTTTGACCTTGTTGCACAACTTTATGAGTACAGGGCGTAGTGCCTGGGGACCGCTGCTCGACAAACTTAGCGCACGCTATCGGATCCTCCTGCCCGACTTACCTGGTCACGGGCGCTCGCATGGTCACCCGGCTGACTTTCATTATGGGTTGATTGCGCGCCAGTTGGCCCAACTGATGGCTGCCGAAGCGACAACGACCGGTCACCTTGCCGGCTGTAGCGCTGGTGGTATGATTGCACAACTGCTTGTACAGCAGCAGCTAGTGACACCAGCCAGTTTGACCCTGGTGAGCACAACCTACCACACGAATCCGACGGGTGAGCCGGCTGATCAAACACTCAAGCCGGAGCAGTTTCGTGCCGGGCGCCGGTGGATGGAAGCCACCGCCTTGCTGCATGATCCACATCACTTTCCCGGCTACTATGCGGAAGTGCTTTTGCCGGCCTTTCGGCAATTGGATCCTGAACGGACAATTAACCTGTCTTTGGATCAATTAGCCAATTGGCAATTGCCGGTCTGTCTCATTCACGGTGCCGCTGACGAATTCTTTAGCGTTGAACTGGTGACGGCAATGGCAGCAGCGTTGCCCACCGCTGAATTACACATTATCCCTGATCAGCCACACGCCTTGATCTTTCGTCAACCGTGGAAAGTGCTTGAAATTATCGATGCCTTCTTGCCCTCGGCACCGGCATAAAACCATTAATCACCCTTTGCAACTAGTGTACTTGAGGAGGATCGCCACGTCATGTCCAACCAGCGCTCGGTCAAACTAGCCCCTTCGATTCTGACCGCCAACTTTGCCCACCTCGCCGCCGAGATCGCCGCCGCCGAGCGCGGTGGTGCTGATCTAATCCATCTTGATGTCATGGATGGCATGTTTGTCCCCAATATTAGCTTTGGCCCCATCATTGTGGAGACGGTGCGCGCCTTGACCATCTTGCCATTAGATGTGCATCTGATGGTGCATGAGCCAGATCGCTATCTAAACGATTATGTGGCTGCCGGTGCAAATAGCATCACTGTCCATGTGGAAGCTTGCCTGCATCTCAACCGGACGGTGCAGCGGATTAATGAACTAGGGTGTGGGGTGGGGGTAGCCTTGAACCCGGCGACCAGCGTCGAGTCCGTGCGCGAAATTCTGCCTTTTGTGGATCTCGTGCTGGTGATGAGTGTCAATCCCGGCTTTGGTGGTCAGCGTTTTATCGAGACAACGACCAGCAAATTGCGGCGCATGCGCCGTTTGCAGGAAGAACTTAACCCAGTCTGCGATTTGCAAGTTGATGGCGGGATCAATCTACAAACCATTGAGGATGTCATCCGCTCGGGTGCCAATAGCGTGGTATTGGGGAGTGCCGTTTTTAGTAAACAAGGCTCACCAGTAGAAAATCTGATGGCACTGCGCCAGAAGTTGCCCTGATTTGTCGGCGTGGCATTGTCAGTGCCCAATTACCCAGCGGGCAACCTGGTAGACAAAGGGTAGTACGAAGAGGATACTATCAAGGCGGTCAAGCATACCGCCATGGCCAGGAAAGAGTTTGCCGGAATCCTTGACCCCCACTTGGCGTTTTAGAACACTAATGGAGAGATCCCCAAGCAGCCCTAGCACACCACCAAAGAAGCCAATCGCAACCCCGCTGGCAATGCTCAGCGGTAAAGGTAACAAGGCGACGACGACACCACCACCCACCGCTGCGCAAAGCCAGCCGGCAATGGTTCCTTCCCAGGTTTTTTTGGGGCTAAGGCGTGGCCATAACTTGCGGCGACCCAAGGTACTACCCACAAAATAGGCAGCCGTATCATTCGTCCACGTGATCCACAAGCCAAGCACAAGCCACCACAAGCCGTCCGGTAATAAACGCATCGCCTGTACTTGTGCCATCGTGAGGCCCAAATAAATGGCCACCACACTGGTCGCCAACCAGGTACTAATCGGCGTTTCATGTTGGAAGAAGGCGTAAACAAAGGTAATCGCGAAGCCGGCACTAATGACCGTGGATTGAAGGGCAAGATCGGGCTGAAGGCCACAGAGCACGAGCGCGGCAATCCAGACAAGCCCTAAGAAGGGGGCTGGGTGGTAGCCGCCCTTCGTCAAAAGCTCATAAAACTCGTAGCCACCGCTCAGCGCGATAATCAGCGCAGCCAGGGTATAGAGTGGACCACCGAACCAAATCGGCAGGATAATAATCGATGAGGCAATGAGCGCAACAGCGATGCGGGTTGTCACAAACGACGGCTCATGAGTTCTGTATTGGGCTCATTTACATAAAGTGTGCATGATAAAGAATCTACCGGTAAATATAATACGTGCTGCACCCCTTCGGTTAATGAGCAGTTAGGGTGTGTGCTTGTTAAGAACGCGACCAAAGCGCCGTTCACGTAGGCCATATTCAAGTAACGCTTTGTCCAACTCCTTCTCATCGAAGTCTGGCCAGTAGGCTGGAGTCGCATAATATTCAGCATAAGCCGCTTGCCAGATGAGAAAATTGCTGAGCCGCCATTCGCCACCGGTACGAATAATTAGATCAGGATCCGGTAGATCACTGGTATAGAGATAGCGACCAAGGCGTTCTTCGGTCAATTCTTCCGGGGTAAGGCCTTCGGCTAGGGCACGCCGCATCGCATCAATAATCTCTGCCCGGCCCCCATAATTAAATGCCACATTCAGGGTAATGCGTTCATTTTGGGCAGTTACATCAACGGCATGCCGAATCTGCTTTTGCAGGTGGGGATTAATCTCATCCAGCCGCCCACTATGGACAATCCGCACCCCATTCTTATGCAAGTCATTCAATTCACGTTGAATGGTCATGCCTAACAAGCGCATGAGGCCATTGACTTCTTCCGCCGGCCGTCGCCAGTTTTCGGTGGAAAAGGCATAGATTGTTAGCGCTTTAATGCCATATTCCGCGCTCTTTTTAAGAATCCGCCGCACATTTTCCACACCAGCATGATGGCCGGCAATGCGTGGCAGACCGCGCGAAAGCGCCCAACGTCCATTGCCATCCATAATGATGCCAATATGTTTGGGAAGTGTTGGGGGCGGACACACTGTTGTCGTTTCACGGTGGGCGATAACACCATTTGCTTCGGCATGACCGTTCACATATTGCATTTGTATTGACATATCAGTTCCCTAGTAAACAACTTTGCGAAAACAGGGGGGTAAAGCCAACCAATTTTGGGTAATATTCAGGTTATAGGTGAAAAAGAAGGGGTGAGTCTCTACTCACCCCATGGGTTTTCAACAACCCCATTTTATCATGGTGACGCATCAGACGCACGCACTCAAGTGCGCAACTTATACTTGCACTAAACTGTCATGATCTCTTCTTCTTTTTCACGGATGACTTCTTCCACCTTTTTGATATAGGCGTCAGTTTTTTCCTGCACTTTTTCTTGTGCACGCCGGCCATCATCCTCGGAGATCATGCTTTCTTTTTCCATCTCGCGCAAATCGCTGATGGCATCACGGCGCACATTACGTACGGCGACGCGCGCTTCTTCCCCTCGTTTTGCCACCAATTTATTCAGCTCGCGGCGGCGTTCTTCATTCAAGGCTGGAATCACAATCCGAATTTGTTGACCATCATTGTTTGGGGTTAGATTAAGATCGGATTTTGCCAATGCTTTTTCGATGGCCCCGATATCTTTGGGGGTATAAGGCCGAATCGAGATCAACTGTGCTTCAGGGATGGTAATGTTTGCCAGTTGTTGCAGGGGAGTGGGCGTGCCGTAGTAATCAACCATTACCCGATCGACAAGCGAAGGCGTTGCACGACCGGTGCGAATGCTCAGGAGATCATGCCGAAGCGATTCGACCGTCTTCTTCATGCGATCTTCAGTTTCAGCCATAACTTCGTTTATCATTTTCCACTTCTCCTTTTGTACATCAGGGATATTGTGGCTGCAATCGCGATAATATCCCTGATGTACATTATAATAACGGTTGGGACCATCTAAGATAAATCGGTAATTCTGCCGATTTCGTATTGATTCAGTCGGTTTGAAGTGATTATCACTGGCTGATTGTTGCTTAGATGAGCAAAGGCTTCGCGACCACTGCTAATCACAGTCACCTCATGCTAGTGCATAACCTGAGGATAGCCGATTTATCAGACAAAGCCAATATACAGTGCGAAAGGACGCTGCCGGGGTTGCACTCTTTCCGGTGGACATTTGGTTATTGCAATGCCAAACTGACTGAACCTAGTGTGTTGGTCAGTTCACTCACCGCTGTTATAGGTGAGACTTACGCATGCCAGCTCGTGTAGGGGCATGATATATTATGTCCTTATGCGAGGGCATTGCGTAAGTCCTAATCCTTAATTTTATATTTTAGCAAATAAATCGGAAAGAGAAAAAACTGCCAACAGATCTCCAACCCAAAAATACTCTAGGCGGTAATCAGTGTCCCGATCTTCTCGCCATGAACGATACTCTCTAGCGCACCTTCCTGCCACAGATTGAGCACGCAGATGGGCAAATCGTTGTCCATACACATGGCCATCGCCGTGCTGTCCATAACGCCAACCCGCATATTAAGGGCATCGATATAAGTGAGATGTTCAAAGCGCTTTGCTTCGGCGTTGAGTTTGGGGTCGCTATCGTAGACAGCATCAACCTTGGTTGCCTTGATTAAAATTTCGGCATCAATTTCCATGGCGCGCAACGAAGCCGCCGTATCAGTCGTAAAATAGGGATTCCCGGTGCCCGCCCCAAAGATGACAGCCCGGCCCTTTTCCAAATGGCGT
Organism: Caldilineaceae bacterium; assembly: GCA_022842065.1. Next base: position 143,070 of record JALHQH010000025.1, on the reverse strand, counting down.
ACCGCGCGGCGCTGAATATAAGGTTCGGCCACGGCACGGACTTCGATGCCGGTCATTACGCGCGTGGGAACGCCTGCCCGTTCTAGTGCATCTTGTAGTGCCAACGCATTCATTACTGTCGCCAACATGCCCATGTGATCAGCGGTGACCCGCTCCATCCCATGATCAAGCCCATCCTGCTTGCCGCGCCAGAGGTTACCCCCGCCAATCACCAGGGCAACCTGTACCCCAAGATTGGCAATTTGTACAACTTTGTTGGCAAGAAAGGCCGCATGGTGGGGGTTAATGCCGAACCCACCTTCGCCGGCGAGCGCTTCTCCGCCCAATTTTAGCAGAATGCGCCTGTATCTTAACTCTGCCATTATCTCTCCTCCTACTTTCCGCTAAACTTGCCCCAACCACGCCTTTACACAAGAATGCCCAGCCGTGTGGCTGGGCATTCAAACTACTCACCGATTGCCATGCGGGAAAACCTGTTAATCTTAATGTTTTCACCAAGGGCGGCAATTGATTTTGTTAGCAAATCCTGAATTTTGACATCCGGATCTTTGACAAAGGACTGTTCGAGCAAACAAACTTCTGTGTACCATTTGTCGAGCTTGCCTTCAATGATCTTTTCCAGAACGTGGGCTGGTTTGCCACTATTTAGCATCTGCTCATTATAGATGCTCTTTTCTCGTTCAACCATCTCGGCGGGCACATCTTGCCGGCTTAAATAAATCGGGTGTGCGGCGACAACATGCATTGCTAAATCGCGGGCCAGCTCTTGAAACTGTTCGGTGCGAGCAACAAAGTCAGTTTCGCAGTTAACTTCGACCAGGCTAGCCATTTTGCTGCCTTGGTGAATGTAATGCCCAATCAGCCCTTCATTGGTCTCACGGCTAGCCTTCTTTGCAGCGCTTGAGAGCCCTTTTTTGCGCAAGATTTCAACTGCCTGCTCAAAGTCACCATTTGCTTCGGTAAGTGCTTTTTTGCAGTCCAGAATTCCCGCACTGGTGGCCTCGCGCAATTCTTTTACCGATTGTGCGCTGATATCAGCCATAGTGATTCTTTTCTCCTCAATTTTTCAGCAGGATGCACTGCGATTACCCAGCTTATGTTTCATAAGCTGGGGCAATCACAACTACTATTTTAGATAAGGTGTAATTCCTTACTCCTCGTCTTCCTCTTTCACAAAGGTGGCGAATTCTGCATATACTTCTTCTTCTTCAGTGAACTCATCAAAGTCCTCGAACTCTGCTTCGCCGACCACCTCGACCCCGGCAACCTCTTCATCCCCTTCGTACGATTCAAAATCTTCGACGGTGGATTTGAGCTTGGCCAGTGTGCTTGGGCCAAGATACTGTGCCATGTCGGCCAGTTCTTGTCGGCTAACCTGCCCTGTATCAGCCATATCAACTTCACGAATGCGCGCGCCATCTTCAATCGCATCCGCAATGGTGCTGACAATCAACTTGACGGCGCGAATCGCATCATCATTGCTGGGAATGACATAATCAACCAGATCAGGATTGCTGTTGGTATCAACCATTGCCATCGTGGGGATTTTAAGCTTGTTCGCTTCCATCACGGCCAGATCTTCAGTGTTAATATCAACAATAAAGATCATCTCAGGCAGGCGCCGCATGGTCTTCAGACCACCAATCCGGCGGTTGAGCTTTTCAATCTCCCGCTGAATCCCCAATTGCTCTTTCTTGGAGAGCGTGCGGAATTCACCGGCATCGACCCGCCGTTCCATCATCAACAGATAATCAATCCGCTGCTTAATGGTGATCCAGTTCGTCAGCGTGCCACCCAACCAGCGTTGGTTGATGTAGGGCATATTGCAGCGATCGGCTTCTTGTTTGACGGTCGCCTGGGCTTGGCGTTTGGTGCCAACAAAGAGGATCGTCCCCCCTTTGGCTGAAATATTACGCACCATTTCCGCATATTCGTTGATCCGGAGCATGGTCTGCTGCAGATCGATAATGTGGATTCCGCTGCGTTCGGTAAAGATAAACGGACGCATCTTGGGATTCCAGCGCCGGGTGCGGTGGCCAAAGTGAACACCAGCCTCCAGCAATTCTTTCATTGCGACAACTGACATATCAGACTCCTGTGTGGGTTACACTTCCGTTTCGTTCATTCCACAAACAAACGCAGCATCGATACCTTGCGCTGCCTGCTCTGCCTACCACTTGCAGCGCGATTTCATTTGCGCACCCTGTTTAATGGTCCCGAAACGTGCTTACTTATGAAAAAATAAATTGGTGCCAAACGGACACCAATTGTTAATGATACCATAGAATATAGAATAAGATCAAAAATGCGAGGAGAGAACCGCGCTTCAAATTTTTATTGCTTATACTTATTCATCTTGCTTAAAATCAACAAAACGATAGCCTAAGCCTCGTTCGGTAAAGATATATTGTGGATCGGCCGGATCAATTTCAATCTTTTTGCGTAGGTAAGTAATATAGAGGCGCAAAAGATGATTATCATTAATATATTCATGGCCCCAAACTTTGGTGAGCAGCGTCTCGTGTGGTACCACCCAGCCGGCATTCTGGATCAAGTGGTAGAGCAAGCGATACTCCGTTGGTCGCAAACTCATGCGCTCCCCTTGCACGATAACATCCCGGCGTTGGAGATCGATCTCCAAGCGCTCATCAATCTTGATCAGCTGTTTGTCGGGACGACTGGCCGGCTCGATCCGGCGCAGAACAGCACGGATCCGGCTAGAAAGTTCGCGTGGGCTAAAGGGTTTGGTGACATAATCATCCGCACCCAGATCCAACCCTTTAATGCGGTCATCTTCATCAGAGCGCACGGTGAGCATAATCACCGCCGCGTCGCTGATCTCGCGGATCCGTTTTAAGGTCTCGAAGCCATCCATCCCAGGCATTTCTACATCAAGCAAAACTAGATCCGGATTGTGGTCACGCACCTTTTCCAGCGCTTGTAAGCCGTTGTTCGCTTCCAGGGTGAGATAGCCTTCTAGATCAAGATTCATCTTGACAAAACGCACCATACGCGTTTCATCATCGACAACAAGGATGGTAAGTTTGGGTTGGTTGGACATGGGTGGTCGTACAATTCAGCTAATGAATTGGCGCACTGCTTCGAAATAAAGGCCACGTTTGCTACAAATCCAGTCGCAATCGTGGTTTCGGCATAAAGGTAGCCGAGCGCTTTCAAAACAACTGCCATTTTGTTTGGGTAAAGTCTTGCTATGCTAATTAAAACACAATTTTGTCTAGCTTTTAGTAATTAACCTGATATTCGCCAATATCAATTGCTTGACCGGCAGGTGCTTCCCACATCAATGGTTTATCTTCTGCATCCTTTAACATCACATATCTGGTCATCACGTCACCAACCAGCAATACATAATCGCGCGCTTCAACCCCTTCAAAGACAAAGATACCCTCTGCATCGGTGAAGGTCGAAGGGCTAAAGGCATCGTCCAGCGCCCAAACACAGGCATCACGTTTACTGGCCCCCTCTTCTAAATCACCGGGACAGTAGACTTCGGCTAAGCGCACCACCGCATCGGGCAGTGGTGCATTACTAACCGTGGAAAACAATTTCCCTTTAACGGCGGACTTGCCCTCTTCCAGCGCTAGTCCCTCAATTTCGATCTCGGTTATCGGCTGCATGACGACTGCATCCTTTGCTACGCTCACATCTGCCTCGGCAACATTGGCAGGGGCCTCGCTCTCGGGTTCTGGCGTGGGCAATGGGCTATCAGGGTCAGCAAGTGGACTTTGGGGGCTGGCGAGTGGACTCTCCGTCGCGGAAGGGGCGGCGGCCGGTGCGGCTGCCTCTGTCGGCGCAGGGGTAGGGGTAGGTTCTTCTTCATCACCACCACAGGCGGCAACCAGGCCCAAGGTAAGCGCCAAAAGTAATAAAGCCAGCTGATGGCGCCACGCCTTTGACCATACTTTCCCGAAAATAGAGCCGAAAACAGACTGATTGAACATGGATGAATCCTTTATCCTTATAGGGTTTGTGTTATATCGTGCTAACAATTGGGTGATCACTTGCCGGTTAATGGCGCATTGGTGCGTGCGCACTTGGTGCGTACTTTGTATCGTTGCTAAGCTATTTTTAAAACCAGATCCACAAGCAAAATACCTACAGATTGCACTGCTGATTATATACCATATGCAGAATACCGTAAGATGTCAAGTGGTGCAATACCCTGTTTGTACTACACTGTATCGATTGGGTGTCATGGGCGGTAAACCTAAAGGAATTACCCGCTTACCTCTGGAATTAACCCGAACGTGGTATTGATAATCAGCCCTGGGATCGGTAGAATAAGGGTGTCTCCATACGACAAAACATGTGAAAAAAACTATTGCAATGCTTTGTTCCCGATCGTTTTGCTCACCACTGTTTATGCAAGCTACTTATGCAAGTCGTCTGTTTATGTAAGTGTTTTATGTAAGTGTTTTATGTAAGTCGTAATAAACAAACTTCACCCCTTTGTGCTAAAGAATTCAGAAAGGATTTTGCACATCATGAAGAAGCTTTCCCTACGAAAGGCCCTAACCTCATTAGGGCTCAGTATGTTGCTGCTGATTGTATCGGTCAGCATGGTTTCTGCTCAACTACCTGCCTACCAAACAACCTACGTGACCTCGATTACCTACCAAAACCTGGGTACCGCGACTGCGCAAGTTCAGTTTGATTTCTTTGCTGAATCCGCCGCCAGCAAAGCTACCACGGGCGATGTCATCCGCTCAGTGACGGCTGGTTCCGGTTCTTCACTCTTTGTTGGTGGGTTGACCGGTGGTGAAGCCCTGCCGCCCGGCTTCTTGGGCTCTGGTGTTATGTCCTCCAATCAGCCGGTGGTCGCCACGCTTGTGCAGATTCCGAACAACAGCACAACCGTCCGCAATCGCCCGCTCTCCAACGGCTTCTCCAGCGCCACCCCCAGCGTCCTGCTGGCCACCGTGCTGAAGAATACGTTCAATACCAATTCGCGCTTTGTGGTGCAGAATGCCGACAGTGGTGCGATTGACATCACTGTGAGCATTTTCAATGCCGATAATCCCACTGCCGCGCCCATTCAAATTGTAACGAACAATATCCCCCAAGGTGCTGCCAAGTATTATGACATGGGGACCCTTTCCCAGATCTCTGCCACCAGCTTCAATGGCTCGGCGAAGGTGTCGGCGGTGAAGACTGGCACTACCACCCCAGCCAACATCGTTGGTTCCGTGCTTGAGCTTTCGACCAATGGTCCGGCTGTCAAGGCCTTTGAAGGTGTCACTGGTGATGCCGGCGCGAATACGATCTACATGGCCACGGCGCTTTGTGATGTCTTTAGCCCGCAGCAACGCACCGCCTATGCTGTGCAGAACACTGACCAAACCGCAACCGCTAATGTGACGGTCAACTATTCTGGCGCGGCTGGGAGCTTTTCTGAGACAGCCACGATTGCACCCGGTGCCAAGAAGAGCTTTAACGCTTGTACCGCACCCAACAAAATTAGCAACTTTACCGGTGCTGCTACGATTGTTAGCACTGGTGCCGAGATCGTTGTCATCGGCAAAGCCTTCATCCAAGGGCCAAACCCGAACCAATTGCAGAATCCGGCCGGCTTCGAAACCGCCTTCTTGGGTGAGAGTGCCGGTGCCGCCAAGTTGGCGCTGCCCTATGTCCGCTTTACCAGCGACACCAACTTCCAGTGCCCAGCCAATCCGTCGGCTACCCAATGCCGCCAGCGCACCAACATCGCCATCCAGAACATTGGGACGGCTGCGGTGAGCAATGTTCTGGTCAAGTATCTTGACAAGAACGGGACTGTCGTCGGCACGCACACGATTGCTACGATTGCCGCCGGTGCTAAGGCCAACTCCAAGTCGACCGATGCGGGCACAAGTGATGGTCTTGTGGAATTTGGTACCCCAACGGCCAATCCGGGTGGTGGTTTCGGTGGTGCTGTCTTGATTGAAGCCCCTGCCGGTAGCCAGTTGATCGCCATCGGCCGTGTTTCTTCGGCTGTTGGTAGCAGCTTGGTTGCTGAAGACTACAACGCCATTCCGGTGCAATAATCCCACCCGACTGACGTTGTAAAGTCGTAAGTTCTAAACAAAAAGCGGAACAGGGCAACCTGTTCCGCTTTTTTGTTGTAATCCATGGCTCATATTATACTCAACAAACCACTACGCATAGAGCGCACTGTGGTAACGCATCATTACTCAAATATATACGCTGGAGTTTCCATGTTACGGAAATTGGTTGCCGACCAATTTAACTACAATTCATCACGTAAATATTTGCAGGATTTCCTGGCGGAGGCGGCAGCCTCGGTTCTGCCGGGCGAAAAGGTGCTTGATGCGGGGGCCGGCGATTGCAAGTACAAGGGACTTTTTGCAGGGCTTGACTATACAGCTACCGATTTTCTGCAGGTGGATAAGCCCTACGATCTCGCGGCCTTGGATTTTGTCTGTGATCTGCAAAAGGTTGCGTTGGCTAGCGAAAGCTATGACGTGGTGATCTGTTCGCAGGTGCTTGAACATGTGCGTGAACCGCTGCAAGTCTTGGATGAATTACAGCGTGTGCTCAAGCCAGGTGGCAGACTTTGGCTCTCAACCCCGCTCTTTTTTGAAGAACATGAGATTCCCCATGACTATTACCGCTATACACGCTATGGATTGCAACATCTGCTCGAAACCAGTGGTTTTTTGGTGACACAGATTGAGTGGTTGGAAGGCTACTACGGGACTATCGCCTATCAGACAAAAACAATGGCACTTGCGCTGCCGACTGTGGCATCTGGTTATGGCGGCGGCGCAGTTGGTTGGTTACTCTTGCCGTTGATGGTGTTGTTGAAACTAGCTTTTGGCGGCTTGACCGTCTTTTTTACCCGCCTCGATTTACACTATAAGCAGACGCGGCGTGGTCACTGTAAAAACCATGCGCTCGTGGCAGTTAAACTGGACCGGTAACGCTCATTTGCAGCAGAGGATGCTAACTATACGTTACCCAATTTGGCATTACTAGCATGTGCAGTTGCCAACCACTGCGTGCCATATTGTTGCCACCAGCGTAAGACGAGCCCACCATAACCGAGCATGAGCAGAAATTCGGTGATCAGGTAAACAGTTGCTACACCCGGCAAGCCCCACCGTTGTACCACCAATAGATTTAGCGCAACATTGGTGGCGGCCACTGCGCCCTGCACAATCGTTCGGCGTGTTTGCCAGCCCAACGCCGTGAGCAAGACAGCCAACGCAAATGAGATAAACCGCAAAGCAAGGACGCCACTAAAAATGGTGAGAACTGCGCTCGATTCTGCATATTGTGCCCCATAGATCAGATGCATCAACGGGGCCGCCACCAGCGCCAGGATTGATCCTAGCGCTACCCCTGCCAATGTATTCCAGCCGATCGTTTGGCGCATCAGACGCGGTAATGTTGGGGAATGCTGGGCATGGGCGCGACTTAGGATCGGTAACATTACTAGATAGATTGCTAACGGCATTAACAACGTCATCGACATCAGGGACATCGCGGAAGAGTAGAGACCGGCCGCTTTGCTGCCTAGCCACTGCGCCACGATCACGGTGTCCGCTTGCCCATAGATCAGCGCAAGTCCGGCGGAAAGGGCAAAGGGAATCGTTTCACGTAGCTGGCTCTTGGCTTGGTGGTGCCACTGTACCGGCGTAAGCTCTGGGCCAAAGGTGTGCATCAACCACCGGAATGCTACCCCAGCACCAATCGCAGCTGCCGCAACACGCGCAACGGCAAAGGGTAGAATTGCCTTTTCGCCTTGTACCACCAAAAGGAGGGTACCTGCTAGAATTAGTCCATGAAAGAGAATCGTGAGCAGAAAAGTGATTTGATTGCGCAGCACTGACTGAAATGCACTCCAAATCGTACTCGCTAATTCTTCCAACCAGATCGCCAAGGCCAACATCAATAATAGACTTGGCGGATATTGGGTTGGTAACAGGTAGCGCCCAATGCCGGCAATGAGGCCTAGCCATACAATGCCCAGCACAAATTTGATCAGCAAACTAGTGGCCGTATGGTTGGCTAGCTGTGCAACTTTCCCACTACGGTAGCCGTTGCGCAATAACCAGGCATCTAGCCCCAAGGCGAAGGCAATCGAGGCAATCCGTAAGAGTACCAAGGCCGCGGTATAGGCACCAAAACTGGCAACGCCTACTTGGCGGGCAATGATGATCGTCGTGCCAGCCGAAATGATTTTGGTAATAATCGAAGCTGAGAGCAGCGTCCCGATGTTTGCAAAGGCGCGCCGTAGATCAAAATTACTTTGACTCTGCATTACACTAAATATCCATGATGGTCACGGTTCACATTGCGATGCGATATACGCAATGGCACCATAAAGTAACACTTTTTCAGGTGCAAATAGATTCCTTTTTGTGTTGCCGTGCCGTATAATCGTGTCGCGCTGTGCACCGCGCCAGCACAGAGCGCATCTAAAATCACCAGCAAAACATTGGGACGTTGCATAGCTTAATGTCACTTCATCTAAATTTAGCATCACTTGAAAAGGCAAACAGTGCGGCCACATCAACCGATAGTGCGGCGCATTTTCATAACAATCGCAATGTCATACCCGTGATTCAGCTGATTGACGGCTTTGCGATTGAAGAGCAGTCGGGCGGGGCTGCGCTCTTTGCGCTTAATTTAGCGCGCTTTCTGGCCGATGCCAAATTTCCCGCAGCGTCGGACCAAGCTATGACGACCTTCCGGCCCATTGTTTGTGGGCTGTGGCGTCATGGCGCGCCTTCAGAAGCGCGCTGGCGCAAGCAAATTGAAGCTGCCGGTATCCAGACGGCGATCCTGATCGAGGAACGGGGCAACCTAGAAACGGACATGGCGCGGGCGCTGCAGCGACTCAATCACCTAGTTGACAGCCAGGGTGTGTGGCTGATTAATAGCCACTTTGAGCGTTGCGACCTACTGGCACTGGCCAGCAAAGCACAACATGGCGGCCGTCTTAAGATCGTGCGCACCGTCCATGCCGAACGTCAGTGGTTGTCGCGCCCCTGGCTTGGTACCCTGGTTGATCTCTTTGCCTATCCCTGGTTTTTTGATGCCGAGATTGCGATTGCCCAAGGGACCCAGGCGATGCTGGATCAACGTCAAGCCGCACGCCTGCGTGGACGATCAGCCCAACTCATCTACAATGGGCTCAACCCTGCCTTTGTCGAACAACTAGCCCAGAGCACTCGCCAATCCACCGATCAAGCGACTGGAGCCGGCCCTCATCTGATCATTGTCGGGCGGCTGGAAGAGCAAAAGGGCCATGCCACGTTGGTGGCCGCAATGGCCGAGGTGCTGCGCCAGTTGCCGACCGCCCAACTCACAATTGTTGGCGTGGGTAGTCGGCGGGAGGCCCTGGTGGCACAAAGCCGTGAACTTGACATCGCAGCGGCGATCCACTTCCTCGGTGGTCGGGACGATGTGCCCCACCTGCTGCGCCAGAGCGACATCTTTATTTCCGCTTCCAACTGGGAAGGCTTCCCGACGGTCATTCTCGAAGCAATGGCCGCCGACCTCCCTGTGATCGCCACCGATGTGGGTGGCAGCCGTGAATTGGTGAAAAATGGCGAGACCGGTTATCTGGTCCCCCCGCTCGATCCGGCGGCCCTGGCCGCGGCGATTGTAAACCTGTGGGCTGACCGCTCGACTGCCCAGGCCATGGCCACCACCGCCCGTAGCCGCATTCAACCCTTTCTCTTCCCTAACATCGCCGCCCAATACCGCACGCTGTACAGCAAACTGCTAGGCTAACTCGTTCCCGGGTGCCTACTGGGCGCTGCGTGGAATGCAGGTCGGGGGCTCCGCGCCCTGGATGCCCACGCAGAGCGTGGGAACCAGAGGTTTTTAGGCAAGTAATGCGGTATAAAGCGTCTCATGTCGGCGCGCCACCTTATCAATTGAGAAGTGCTCGCTCACAAAGCGCTTTGCCCGTTCTGCCATTATCCCTGCCGCATCGGGTTCCCGTGCCATGTGTACAATCGCCGCGGCCAAGGCAGCTGGATCATCTGATGGTGCGAGTAACCCCGTCTCCCCCTCGCGCACCAGTTCACGCGTGCCGGCCACTGCGGTTGCCACCACTGGGCGACCGGCGGCCATTGCTTCGAGAATCACGGTTGGTAAGCCCTCCCACAGTGAGGAAGAGACAAAGAGATCGAGTAGCCCGTAGAGCTGTTCCACATCATGGCGTGGTCCCAAAAAGGTGACCGCCTCGGCAATGCCCAATGCGTGCGCCTGTGCTTCCAAGTCGGGCCGCAACTCGCCATCACCGATGAGCACAAAATGGGCGTTGGGCAGTGCCTGCCGTACCTGTGCCGCCGCGGCTAGAAAAATGTGGTAACCCTTCTGTGGCCGCAAGCGACCTACTGAGCCGATCAGGTAGGCGGTTGACGGCAAACCCAAGGCGGCGCGGGTCAGTTGTCCAGTTGCCGGTTGGCTAAACCGGCTCACGTTCAGCGCGTTATGCAACAACTGTGCTTGCCGGCCGACCAACTTTGCCAATGGCCGCTGGTCGAGATTATCGACCACGGTCTGCGCGACGCCCAACTCCTGGGTAAATGCCAGCGGGTAGAGCAGGTGGGTAAAGAGCGCACCAAACAGGGGCCGTTTGCTCCATTCGCGCTCATTGTGGACTGTGCGTACGATCGCTTGCGCACCCAAACGCCGCCGCAAGGCCAGCGCGGCCAAATCCGCAAATTCGCCGTGGCTGTGGATGATTGAATACTTTCCGGTGAGTTCTGCTTGCGCCCCCCGCAACGCAGCAACACAGCTCTGATAAGGCTGTGTTGCATGCCAGGGCGCGGCCACAAAGGTGGGTATTCCCTCCGCCGTGAGTTGTGCTTGCCAGTGCGCCTCATAGCCGGTGTGATAATCCCACAGCCCACAGAGGGTGACGGCAAAGCGGTCGGGATCAAGATGGCGACTTAGCTCAATCCCAAAGCGTGCCACGCCGCCCAATGGTCCTTCCACCGCCAGGCCGGAGAGCAATTGTAAGACCGGGATCTTGGTCATCGTTGGCCCTTTGCCCACAGTTGATAATCCGCCGCAATGGCGCTGCTCATCTGGCGAATTGCCGTCTGTTGGGCGGTAATCGCCTGCTCAACCTGGGCACGCACTGCCGCGCGCTCAGCATACAGGGTCTCGACTAAAGTGGCCAACGCGACGCCGTCCACCTGGTTGATATCTACGACCCACTGTGTCAGGCCCAGCATACCCATCACGCCGCGGGTTTTGGGCAGATAGGCAATCGCAATCACCGGCACACCACCGGTCAGGGCAAAAATGTTCGAGTGGAGCCGCGATCCCATGAAAATGGTCATGTAGGCATAGGCCGCTTTGAGTTGCGCGGTGGTCACCTCCTGCTCCACCACCACAACTTGTTGCCCTAAATCTTGCAACAAAGTTTGGACGCGACGGGCCGGTACCCGGTCATCTTCAATGGCACGGGGGCCGCGCACCTGGGCGAAGAGGATGGCGCGCCCCCCGTGGTTGCCAAGAAAGGTGCGGATCGCCTGGGCCACCGCCGCTTCGTACGCGGCTTGCCCTTGAAACGCCGTCTCCAGCGCGCCCCAGTTGATCAGGGTGACGCCGAGCAGCGGTTGATCATTCGTTAGATCGATGCCCAACTCATGTAATAGGGCCGCGCCTGCGTTCTGGTCCGGTGTTTGAAAGCCAAAGGCGAGATCTGGGGTGAGGACAATCTGCCCATGTTCAACGCCGCTGGCCTGCAACACCTGGCGCGAATAATCATCGCGCACATAGATCTGGCGCATGTGGGGCAGTAAACGGCGCAACAGCCAGCGTTCCCACCCATTTTGAATCGGCCCAATCGTCTGTGGCAATAGATAGACCGGCTTGCCCAACCAGACCCCATAGGCGAGTGTCAACAGCGTGACCAGCAGCCAGAGGCCCAATTTGCCGGTGCTGTAAAGATAGCCCCCTGGACAACTGACCACCAGATCAGCCGCGCCATAGGCTTTGAGCAGATCGTGCTGCGCAGCCGATAGCCCCCAACTCATGGCCTGCCCTGTCCACCGATACCAACCGGCACTCGCCCCCAGTTGTAAGAGCCGCCAGGGCATAGCCCACCAACGCCACGCCTGCCAGATCGGTCCCTGGAAATCAGCGCGGCGAAACCAGTGGATTAAGGAGTCAACGACTTGTTCGTCACCAGTGTAGCCAAGGGGATCATTCATCGCCAGGGTAAAGGTGGCGTCGGCAAATTGGGTGCGCAACTGTTGGATCGCGGCCTGTAAGAGGGCATCATCGCCGGCATTACGCACGGAGTGAACATTGACGATCAGGATGTTCATCTGTTTTCCATCACTTCGCACAAATGGGTTTTGAAGCGTTTTCCCAGCGCGACGGTCGTATAATCCCGCTGAAAGCGCGCCTGCCCCTGGGTGGCCAACCGTTGACGCAAGGCCGGGTCGGCTTGTAGTTGACGAATCGCCGCGGCCAGGGCGGAGGCATCCTGCCGCGCACAAAGATAGATCTCTTCACCAGCCACCAGCGCCTGGCGCACGGCCGGTCCATCACCGCTGAGCACTGGTTTGCCCAGTGCTAACGCTTCATAGATCTTATTTTGCACCGTCATTAAGGACTGTGGGGTAGTGCCAAAAACGCCAAGACAGAGATCGGCCTCGGCCAGTTGGGTCAAGAGGTCGCGCTGCTCCAGCCAGGGTATGAAAGTGAGATTGGTAAGTTGAGCAGCCGCTGCTAACTGTTGGGCTTGGGCAAGATCCGGTCCTTGGCCGATCAAGTGGAAGTGGATTGTTGGATCGTTTGCCAGCAACTTGGCCGCCTCAATAATCGTGGGCACACCGTGGTTGGGGATAAAGGTGCCGGCGTAGATGACCTGAAATTTTTCGCGTAGCGACTGGTTTCCCGTAACTGGGCTGGCCGAGCTGCTAAAATTGCTGCCCGTCGGGACCAAACGAAAACGCGCCGGATCGACGCCGTGGGTCTGTTGAAACCAGTTCACATACTCGGCTGTATCCAAAATCAGGCGGTCGGGCAAGTGGCATGCCCAGCGCTCAATCCGGCGCAGCGAGCCAACCATCGCGGGACTCTGCTTGTTCAAACCGCGCTCCACTGCGATCAGATAGATCGACATGAAGATGTCCCAGACCAAGGGTTTGCCCTGCCACCAACTGAGCAGCCGGGCCAAAAAGACATCAAATTGGCCAGGGTAGCCGACGACCAGGAGATCATATTGATTGCGCACGGACCAGTAGCGCGCCAGCAAACGGCCATAGGTGCGCAGCACATGCCCCAAAAAGGCGGGATTGCGCCAACTGCCTTTCACCGCATCGACCCGTTCTTCGATGCTTTGCCAGAGCTGCGCTTGACATTCGATCACTGCAACGCCCTGGCTGCGCAACGCTTCGATCATGATGCGATTGCGCGAATATTCGGCGCGATAGGTGCCAAAGTAGCAGACGCGCAAGGGGGCTTCAGTTGTCATTGCCGTTGCGATTCGGGCTTTCATGGGGAACGGGTGAGGGGGCAACCGGGTTGGTCACACTGGGGGTAAGTGGCGTACGTAATTCTAGCCGCCGTAAACGGAGCAGCACTTCCTCGAGAATTTTGCGATTGAAACTCACCAGATCAGCCAGGAAACCAATCAGCACCACTTGAAAGCCGACGATCAACAACACGGCCGTCAGGATTAATGATTGGACGTGGCCGTTGCCTTCGCCATTCATATAAAAATAGAGAAAACGTATCCCCAAGGCAGTGCCGGCCAACAGGGCCAGCGTCCCAAGCATCACAAAGACACGCAAAGGGCGATAAAGGGTATAGGCGCGCAGAATCGTGGCTGCGGAATGGGAAAGAAAATGGGAAAGGTTGCGCATCAGGCGCGAGGGGCGGGTCGGCAAGTTGGTGCGGATCGGGACAAACTCAATCGAGACGCGGCGGGCACCGGCTTGGATCAACGTTTCCAGGGTATAAGAGTAGTTGCTCAAGACCAAGGTGCGCAGCGCGGTGTCGCGTGTGAGCGCGCGAAAGCCACTCGTCGCATCAGGGATTTTTGCCCCCGCCGCCTGCGAGACGACCCAACTGCCCAACCGTTGCAACAAGCGCTTGGTCGGCGAGAAGATCGATAAAGTGCCAACCCCACGGTCGCCAATGACGAGCTGGGCACGCCCAGCTAGGATTGGCTCGATCAGCCGCCCAATCTCTTCGCCCCCATATTGATTGTCGGCATCGGTGTTGACGATGATATCGGCACCATTGAGGATACAGGCTTCCAACCCGGCGGCAAAAGCCTGCGCCAGCCCGCGATTACGCCCGAGGCTGACCACGTGGTGAACCCCTAACTGCTCGGCCACCGCCACTGTTGCGTCACGGCTGCCATCGTCGATCACCAGATACTCGATGTGATCTACACCGGGCAACGAGCGCGGCAAATCGGCCACCGTCTGCGGCAGCGTTTCGGCTTCGTTGTAACAGGGAATCTGGATAATCAATTTCACGCGGTTTGCCTATGGGGCTATTTCTTCTCCTGCTTACCGCGCCGTCCGCTCATCATGTTGCCAAAGAGCATCTGGCGGAACATGCCTTTTGACTCGGCCGTGTTGGTGCTGGGGAGACCTGCTTCGTCCCAACGTTTGAGCAGCGCCTGGCCTTCCCAGGTATCGCGCGCCAGGGTCACCGCTTCTAAGGTCGCCAGCAAGGGATCTTTTCCCTCTGCGGGCGGGGTCTCGGTGAGGAGGGCACGCCACTCGCTCAACTCCTGTTGTAGCTGATCAATGCGCTGGACCACCTCGGCGCGATTGGCCTGTAGCGCGCCATAAAGTTGGGCCGCACTGGCATCAAATTCCGTCGCCCGCGCAAAGTGGCGACCAGCCAAGCGCCGCGCCTCGCGCCAACCGGCTCCACTGCTGCTCAGTCGCATGATCGCCGCGGAGACCAACTGGGGTAACTGCTCCACTGCCGCCATGATCCCATCGTGCTCCAGCGCGTCAACAAAGAGCGGCTTGGCTCCCAATCGTTCCACCAGATCACTGGCCAGTTGTACCGCGCTCGGTTCGGTCTGTAGCCCAGGCGCCAGCGCAAAGACAACCTCGTCAAAGAGATCGATGCGCACGGTCAAGGGCGCGCCAATCCCACTGAGGATCGGATGACCAGCGACAAAATGAGTTTCGGGCGAAAGATGTTTGGCCGCCAAATCGATAGCCGGCTGCAAGACATTGACAATTGCAAAGATCAGCGTTTCCGGCTTGAGGTCAGGGCGCAGATGGTTGAAGAGATCAGGCAACTCACTCAGCGGCACCGCCAACATGATCAGATCGGCCTTGTCACAAGCGCGATGCAGATTCCACTCGACCCGTTCCACCGCCCCTTGTCGGCGCGCTTCCTGCCCCACTTGGGGATCTTTGTCGTGACCAACAATTTCAAAGTTGCCTGCCTCTTTTTGGAGACCAAGCCCCAGGCTTGCCCCTGTCACCCCAAGGCCGATGATCGTAATGCGCGGTTTCGCCATACTTCTCCTTAATGCTGTAAAAAACGTAACGATTTGCGGGTGACAGACACGGATTAAGGTGGCGCGGATTGTCTAATCCACGCCACCTTAATCCGCGTTTGTCACCCGCCCCATCCCTAACAACCGCTTCAATTCTGCCCGTCCGCCCATTGCAAACGGGCCAATAATTGTGCTTGTTCTGTCTGGCCCGTGGCGGCTGCTTTGGTTTGATGCTGGGCAATCAGCCAACAGGTCAACGCGCTGCAACCACTTTCCGCTGCCCATTGTGCGCCAATCACCGGATGGGCCAAATGGACATAAAGCAGATAACGCCAACCCGCTTGCGGATCGGCGCTGGCTAACTGGGTCAACAACCGGGGGGCGACTAACTCCAGCAGGACAAGCAGACTGCGCCACCAGACGTTAATCCGCAACCCCGTCACATCAGCCGCCACTTTGCCCACGTCATGGAGCAGGGCGGCCGCCGCTAGATCAAGGGGCAGATCCACCGTGTGATTTTCCGCCCGTTGCAAGGTTTGCCACACATTCAGGCCGTGGCGTTGGCCGTCAGCTGACATGCGTTGAAAGAGTGTAAAAGCCGGGGGAGGTAAAAGCGCTGCAACGGCAGCCAACTCCGCTGGCGTCACCGTCGGGTGCAAGCCCCGCCAGAACTGGCGCAGGCGATAGGGGACTAGACGCCAGGCCAAGGGGGAGAGCTGGGTTGTCATGTAAAGATCAGCCGCAATACCGATGAGACGAGGCTGATCGGAATCGTAATAATCCAGCCGGCAAAGATGATGATCGCAAAGAGAATCAGAAAGCCATATTGCGTCAGGATCGCGCGCAGTTGATAGCTCTGCTGCGGCCACACGGCAAAAAGAATATGCGAACCATCCAGTGGCGGTACTGGGATCAAGTTAAAGACAAAGAGCGCCACATTGATGTAACTGAAAAACAAAAGCGCTCCATCAATAAACCCTGTGGCGAAGTTGGTCAAGATCAACGCGACAATCGCCAGTAGCAGGTTGCTAACCGGGCCAGCCAGCGAAATCAGAATTGACGCCAGCTTCTGATCAACATTGACATTACGTGGATTCCATTGCACCGGTTTGGCCCAACCAAAGCCGGTAAAAAGAATTAACGCCGCCCCGACCGGATCAATATGCGCCAGCGGGTTGAGCGTATAGCGGCCTTGCCATTTAGGCGTATTATCGCCCAAGCGTACGGCCATTGCCGCATGGGCAAACTCGTGGACAGGGAAGGCGATCAGGACGATCATACCGACGGCAAGCAGGCGCGCAGGCGAAAGAATATTCGAGGTCGCCAGGCCATAAAGTAACAGCAATGCCACCACCGCAGCAATGATCTTTTGGTAGCCCGTCAAGGTGGTCCAACGATAACGAATGGTATTTAACATAGGTCGCTTCATCACCAATCTGAATGGTTCAGCCAAGTAGCGCTGTTATTATAGCACGCTTGGTTGAACAGACAATAAACGCAACGCGGTGATGATAGCTGTTCCCGGAACGCTTGCCCTTCTCCCCAACCATAATTTCATGTTATAATCGGGGTATGCAGCAATTTAGGCGCGTGCAACGCGCTTTTCTGAACTTACTCAATCACCGGTTGCGTAGACAGAAATTACCTTTATCACTACGCATCATCAGCGCGTTTGTCGCGTTGGTGCTCGTCATTGGTGGTCTGCGCTGGTTTGGCCGCGCCTGGTTTGGCCCTACGGTCGAGCTTGGTCCGCAACGCACAGTCACCACCGTTAACCCCAAAATCGGCGTGCACACTCGTCTGACCGATGAGGTCGAACCGTGGAAGATCAAACGCACACTGGAGCTGGTCCGCGAGCTGGGCGCGCCCTGGATCGTTGAATATTTTCCCTGGGCCTATGTCGAAAGCCAGCCCGGTCGCTATGACTGGACCCACCATGATCTGGTGATTGACCATGCCAACCGCCAAGGGCTCACGGTCATTGCGCGGCTGGGCTTTGTCCCGGAATGGGCGCGCCCGCCAGAGAGTATCCCCCTTTACCTGGATGAGGAGCATTTTGCCGACTTTGCCAATTATGCCGCCCAATTCGCGGCGCGCTATCAGGGCAAAGTGAAGTACATCATTATTTGGAATGAACCAAATTTAAGTTTGGAGTGGGGCTATACCGCGGTTGACCCGGCCAAATATGTGGCGTTGTTACAAACCGTTTACCCAGCGGTCAAAGCTGCCAATCCTGATGTAAAAGTGCTGGCCGGCGCGCTTGCCCCCACGCTCGCCCCGCCCGGCAGTGTTGACGGCATGAATGACCTAGCCTATCTGCAAGCGATGTATGATCACGGCGCGGCACCCTACTTTGACCTGCTGGCGATCCACGCCTATGGCTGGTATTCGGAACCAGCCGAAGCGCCGGCACCCGATGTGGTCAACTTCCGCCGCACCGAGCTGCTTTACAATGTGATGGTGCAGAATGGCGATGGGGCTAAGCGTGCCATGATCACCGAAGGGGGCTGGAATGACCATCCGCGCTGGACGCGCGCTGTGCGGCCCGGCCAGCGGATTAACTATACCATTGCCGCCTATCAATATGCGCAGGACGAATGGCCCTGGCTTGATGCCGTCTGCTTCTGGGCCTTTCGCTACCCGTGGGATGCCATGAGTTACCAGGATTATTTCACCTTTGTGCGCACCGACTTTGAACCAAAGCCGATCTATCTGGAGGTGCAACAGTACGCCAACGGAGCACAGCCATGACCAAACAGCGCGGCTGGGCGATTGGCGGGACGCTGTTTCTACTGTTTATCGTGGTCGCCTTTCTGCTCACCCTCTCGCCCCAAGCGCAAAACTTCTTGCTGCGGCGCGACCCGGTTTGGCAGACGATGCAGCGTGACAAGGTCTGGCGCGTCGGCATGGATCCCAGCTTTCCGCCCTTTGAATGGCTCGACGCCAATGGCCAGCCCACCGGCTATGATGTCGCCCTGGCCAAGCGGATGGCCGCCGAGTGGGGGCTGCGGCTTGAAATTGTGCCGATTGGGTTTGACAGCCTAATCGACGCGGTGCAAACCGGCCGCGTCGACAGTGTGATCAGTGCGCTGCCCTTTGATGAGCGGCTGACTGAAGATCTTGCTTATTCCCTCCCCTATTTTGACGCCGGGATTGTCCTGGCCGTGCATCGCGATAGTGCGTTGCCCAGTGTTGACCAACTCACCAATCAGCGCATCGGGGTCGAGTGGGGCAGTATGGCGGATATGGTCGGGCGCCGTTTACAGCGCACCGCACCCGATCTGCAACTGATCCCCTTTGAAACTGCCGCCGAAGCGGTCGCCGCCCTAGTCGATGGGGACACGGTTGACGCGCTCCTGGTTGACAATGTTACCCTGCGCATTAGCCAAGTAGCCGGTGCCCCGCTTGTTACCGTAGGGAACACGCTGGAAAGTAATCCCTATGTCATTGCGATGGGGCGCAACGCCTTTGAATTGCAGCAGATGGTACAGACAACGTTGGGTAAATTACAACAGAATGGTCTATTAAGGGAGCTAGAAGAGGAGTGGCTGGTTGAAGTCGTGCCGCCGTGAAGGTTGCATACCAAAACTGACCAGCTACCCCACAGTGGAAGGACAGCGAATCGTGCCTACCGTATCACCATTATCCCCACCAGCGCTTTATCATCGTTTTACCTTACCATCACTTGCCTTTACCACAACCGATGATTTAAACGACATCTCCGAGTTTGTCGGCCAGGAGCGGGCCATTCATGCCGTCAAATTTGGGATTGGGATGAGTCGCCACGGCTATAATATCTTTGCATTGGGCCCTTCAGGGACCGGCAAACATGCGCTGGTCGAACGTTATGTGCATGAACAAGCCGCCCAAGAGCCGCCGCCCGACGACTGGTGTTATGTCAACAATTTTGAGCAGCCCTATATGCCCCTGGCGTTACGGCTGCCCGCGGGCATGGGCAAAACCTTGCGCAACGACGTGCAACGGCTGGTCGAAGATCTGCGTAATGCCCTCTCCTCTGCCTTTGAGAACGAAGAATACCAGACTCGCCGCCGCACGTTAGAGCTGGAATTACAGGAGCAGCAGCAGACCCAGCTCAATGCCTTGCAGGAACAGGCCCGCGGACGAGGATTAACCCTCTTGCGCACCCCTTCTGGGCTGGTCTTTGCGCCCTTCAAGGATGGCAATGCGCTTGGTCCTGAAGAATTTAACCAGTTGCCGCAGGAGGAACAGGATCGCCTCACCGCCGAGGTTGATGTCTTGCAGGAACAGCTGCAAAAGGTACTGCTCCAAATGCCGCGCCTGGAACGGGATGTGCGCGACCGCTTGCGTGCGCTCAACGAAGAGGTCGCTACCTTTGTCCTCAACGACCTGTTGGAGGAGCTCTATCAGCAATATAACGAGCTACCCGCCGTGGTGGACTATCTGCGTGCGCTGCAAAAAGATGTTAATGCGAATCTGGCCGATTTCCTTAACGCTGAAGAGAAAAAGGAAGATGGCACCCCCATGCCGACCCTACCTGGCGGCCTGCCGGTTTCGCCCCTCTTGCGCCGCTATACCGTCAACCTGCTCGTTGACGCCAGCGACCTGACCGGCGCGCCGGTGATCTATGAGAGCAACCCTTCTTACCTTAACCTGGTGGGTCGGATTGAGCAGATGGCAACCATGGGCGCACTGATTACCGACTTTACGCTGATCAAGCCAGGTGTGTTACACCGGGCTAATGGCGGCTATGTGATCCTCGACGCGCTCAAGGTGCTGGCCAATCCCTACGCCTGGGAAGGGCTCAAGCGCGCCCTCCAATTCCACGAGGTTCGCATCGAATCGCCGGGGCAGATGATGAATCTCACCACGACGATTTCGCTGGAAGCACAGCCGATCCCGCTGAATGTCAAGGTAGTGCTGGTGGGTGACCGTAATGCCTACTACACGCTCTCCCAATACGATCCCGATTTCAATGAACTGTTTAAGGTGGCAGCGGATTTTAGCGATGAGTTGGTGCGCGATGAGGAGAACGAGCGCCGTTATGCCCAGTTGATTGCTAGCATTGTACGCCGTGAAAAGTTGCACCCTTTTGATCGCAGCGCGGTGGGCCGCATCATTGAACAAAGCTCACGCATGGTCAGTGACAACGAGCGGCTCAGCGCCCGGATGCAGTCGGTCGTTGATCTGATGGAAGAAGCCGATTACTGGGCGGCCCAGTCCAGTGCCCCCATCGTCAGCGCCAGCCATGTGCAACAGGCGATTGATGGGCAGATCTATCGTTCCAACCGCGTCAGCGAACGGCTGCAAGAGTCGATCCTGCGCCAGACTGTGCTGATTGATACCACCGGCAGCAAGGTTGGGCAGATCAACGGTCTGTCGGTGGTGCAACTGGGCAACTATGCCTTTGGTCAGCCCTCGCGCATTACGGCGACCGTTCACATGGGCAGTGGCGAAGTCGTCAACATTGAGCGCGAAGTCGAGATGAGTGGGCCGAGCCACTCCAAAGGGGTGCTGATTCTGGCCAGCCTGTTGCGCGCCCGTTATGCCACGGATCGTCCGCTGTCGCTCTCGGCCAGCTTGGTCTTTGAGCAATCCTATGGCGGTGTCGATGGTGATAGCGCCTCTTCCACCGAGTTTTATGCCCTGCTCTCGGCCATCGGCCAGATTCCCATCAAACAGGCGCTGGCCGTCACCGGGTCGGTTGATCAACATGGGCGGGTGCAGGCAATTGGCGGTGCCAACGAGAAGATCGAAGGCTTCTTTGATCTCTGCCAGGCGCGTGGGTTGACTGGTGAGCAGGGGGTATTGATCCCGCTGGCCAACGTCAAACATCTGATGTTGCGCCAGGATGTGGTCGCGGCCGCGGCGGCGGGCCAATTTCACATCTACCCTATCGCCACGGTGGAAGAGGGGATCGAACTTTTGACTGGCATGGCGGCCGGCGCGCCGGATGAGGCTGGCAACTATACCCCAGGTACGGTGAACCAACTGGTTGCCCAACGGCTACAAGCCTTTGCCGACAAGCGCGCTGCGCTCGATGCGACCGCCAAACAAGCCATTGCGAAAAAGGAAGCTGCGAAGAAGGATGGGGTAAAGGGGAGAAAAGGCTGATGACCGAGCAAAATGAACAAGCTAACGGCACACCGGTGCGCATTGTAGTTGCGCTGGATGCATCGCCGACTAGCCGCGCCGCCCTGCGGGCGGGGGCACAACTGGCCGCAGCCATGCACGCAGAGTTATATGGAATTTTTGTCGAGGATGATCGCCTGCTGCGTCTCTGCAATACTCCCTTTTGTCGCGAAGTGGGCTTCTATACCGCCAGGGTGCGCCCCTTAGAGAGCCAGAATATGGAACGCCAATTACGTGCGCTGGCCGATGAACTGCGGCGTACCCTGGCGCGCGTCGCCGGTGAGTCGCAGGTGAGTTGGACTTTTCAAGTCAGGCGTGGTGGGATTGAGGACGAACTGTTAAGCGAAGCGGCAGGTGCCCTGCTGCTCAGCCTAGGGCGTACGAGTTGGCTAGCGCGGCAAGGGCTTGGGACAACTGCCCGCACCGTGGTTCAACGGGCGCAGCGACCACTGCTCCTGCTCGGCGATCGCGATCAGCTCACCTATCCGTTGACCCTAGTCTACACCGGCTCCCCTAGCGCTGACCGAGCCTTGGCCTTGGCCGCGCAGCTTTCGCAGCAGGCCAAACAACCCTTGCGCGTCCTGTTGGTGACCAGCACAGCAATGTTGGATACAATGCGAGCGCAGTTGATTACCTATTTACAAGCACAAGCAGTAGAAGGGGTTGTCATCGCCATTGTGGAAAGTTATACTGCCCAAACTATCGCCCGCACCGTAGTCAACCAAGCCCTCGTCCTGCCAATTGAATATAGCGAACTGCTGAGTGAGCTTAAGGGGCCAGTATTGCTGGTACCGTAATTGTCCTGCTTTGGCTGCTGGGAAAATCTAGTTGTATACTTAGCTGAAGTACTATTACGAGAAGGGAAATTCAGATGACGATCAATGCCATTCACCCCATCCCCCAGTTGCAAAGACTACCGGCAACGCTCCCACTAGATAATGCAGTGCGTTTAGAGTTAGAGGAAGGTATTCCTGTGTTTCGGGCAACGGCCACTGTCCAGGAGCGCATCGAACTATTGCTGAACAAACAGCACAAGTTACAACTGAGCAAAAGCGAAAACCAAGAACTCGATCTATATGAGGAGATCGACGATTACTTAAGTTTTGTGAATCGTACCGTACGCAATCTAATCCTCACACAAGCCACCCAGGACGCATAACATGCCGGGTCGTCGCCGCCTTGCTGATACTATACAGCGTCATGTGCATGAACGCGCCGATGGTCTGTGTGAATACTGCCATACGATTGAGAAATGGCAATACGTTCGCTTTACCATCGATCATATTGTGTCGCTCGCACAAGGTGGCACCGACGATATTGAAAACTTGGCGTTAGCTTGCTTCCACTGTAATCGGCGTAAATCTAATCTTGCGTTAGGCACTGATCCAGAATCGGGGTTGGCTTGCGCACTGTTTCATCCGCGCCAAATGATATGGTCAGCCCATTTCATTTGGTCAGCCGATTGTACTGAACTAATTGGGTTGACACCTACCGGTCGTGCCACGATTGCTCAACTTGATCTCAATCGATTACGCATACGCAACATCCGCGCAGCAGATGTTGCCGTAAATCGCCATCCGCCACATACTGATCCCGTCTTAAAATCGATATGACTGGGGTTTTTTCCTGAAAAGAGAGTGCGCTGTTTGATTAAACAGCGCACTCTCTTTTCATATACAGGTCAGAAAGTTATTTTAAAACACTCTCTACGCTGCCAGCATCTCGACCTGTTCGCGATTGCGGAAGCGATGTTGGGCGAGGGCATCGACGAATTGTTTGGCGATGCCTTTGTCACTTCCTTTGCCCAGTAACACGCCTAAGTCGGCGGCATCCTGTTGGTCAACCAACTGCCCAAGTTCGGCGGCCATGACCAGCTCTACCCCTTCACCCACAGCCCCGATGGCTTTGCCATGTTTGAACGCTTCGTCTACAAAACGGCGGGCATCGCCCATCTTGCGTAAAGCCTCAATGCTTTTGGCCCCGCCTGGCACATAGACCGCATCAAAGAGCACCGAGCCACTGTTGGCAAAGGTTTTGGTGGCCTCGACATCACCTGCGCCATTATTGCCGGCCAGCGTACCTAGGTGTGGGCCAACGATCTCTCCCATTGCCCCGGCCGCTTTTAATGCAGCTTGAATCGCCTGCACCTGCCCCGCGTCAACTCCGGCGGCGGCAAGGATCGCCACTTTGCGTCCTTTGGCGCTCTTGGTTTGACCCGTTTCCAGACTTAAGCCGCTGGTCTGCTCTAGCCCACCCGACGCCGTCGTCGGCGAGATCGCGTCGGCCAGCACCTTGATCTCGGCGGCGGAATCTGCGGTGCCATTGGGTTTGGCGGTGGCGTGGCTGGTCTGCACTTGTTCGCCAATCGCCAAGCCGATCTGCGCAGCCATCACTTCATTGATCTGCGCCAGGTGGCCCAACATGCGCTGGCGCACAGCCCTGGTCTCTACCTTGCTCAGCTCAAATTGCAGCGCTTTGACAATGTGCTCTTTCTCGACGGGGGCCATGCTGTTCCAGAAAAGGCGGGCCTGGCCATAGTGATCGCCAAAACTTTCGCTGCGCACCCGTACTTTGGGCCCATTTACCATTTGCGGGTAACTCTTGAATCCCTGCTCATTGTAAACTTCATCCGGCGAATGGCCATCCAGCGAAGCCGGCGCATAGGCAACGCGGCCCTTGTTGATCGTGTGGCGCATCTGCGCATCACGTT
The DNA here is from genome assembly GCA_022842065.1 of Caldilineaceae bacterium. Next base: position 118,774 of record JALHQH010000025.1, on the reverse strand, counting down.
GAAAATTCGACGTGGGTGAGACCGGCCGGTTGATCGGCAGTTCGGCAAAATTCGGGCTACCCAAGCGGCTGAGCTGTGTATCCAGATACGAGAAGTTGCGCCCTTGTAAGAGCGGATCGTCGGTAAAGTCGATGCCGGGGACAATGTTGGTTGTCATAAAGGCGACCTGCTCGGTTTCCGAAAAGTAGTTGTCGGGGTTGCGGTTAAGGGTCATTTTGCCAATGCGCTGAATCGGAATCAGATCCTCCGGCCAGAGTTTGGTGGCATCGAGCACGTCAAAGTCAAACTTCTCTTCATCGGCTGCGGGCAAGAGTTGAATACCCAACTCCCACTCTGGGTAATCGCCTTTTTCAATCGCTTCCCACAGATCGCGGCGGTGGAAATCCGCATCCTGGCCGGCGATCTTTACCGCCTCATCCCAGACCAGGGAGTGGGCACCGAGGACTGGTTTCCAGTGGAACTTTACAAAATGGGCTTCCCCAGCGGCATTGATCAACCGGAAGCTATGGACGCCAAAACCCTCCATCATACGGTAGCTACGCGGGATGGCGCGATCACTCATCACCCACATGATCATATGCATCGATTCGGGAGTCAGCGAGATAAAGTCGTAGAAGGTATCGTGGGCCGAAGCCGCTTGGGGGATTTCGTTGTGCGGCTCCGGTTTCACCGCATGAATCAGGTCGGGAAATTTAATGGCATCTTGAATAAAGAAGACCGGAATGTTGTTGCCGACGAGATCCCAGTTACCTTCGGACGTGTACATTTTGACGGCAAAACCACGCACATCGCGCGCGGTGTCGGCGGAGCCGCGCGAGCCGGCTACTGTCGAAAAACGCACAAAGACTGGCGTTTGCACCGCGGGATCTTGCAGCACTTTGGCGCTGGTATATTGGGCCATTGACTCGTAAACTTGGAAATAGCCATGTGCCCCCGCCCCGCGCGCATGGACAACCCGCTCGGGAATGCGCTCGTGGTCAAAGTGCTGGATCTTTTCGCGCAGGATGTAATCTTCCAGCAGTGTGGGGCCGCGCTGGCCGGCGCGCAAGGAATTCTGGTCATCGCTGACCGGTTGGCCCTGTTTGGTCGTCAACCGTTGGTCATCTTTGACGGTGACAGCGGCCAGATCCTGCTCTTTGCTCGCGGCATTGACCTGATAACCGTTACTGTTTTTGCCCTTGGCTGCCTTGTTGTTGCTCATGCACGCAATCCTTTTGCTCACTACAAGCTTCACACTGCGTGGCCGCATGCCATGCGGCCACGCAGTGTGAAACATATTTTCTAAAGAGAGATGGTACATGAACAGTATAGGAAGATTGTGTAGGAAAAGCGTGTGTAAGGACATAGCCGCTGGGCATAAGCTGTGGCTAGTCCCAATCGGCCTGTGCGAAAAAAACGTTGCGTGGCGCGCTGGACGTGGCGCATCCCGACGGCATTCCACGCGCAGCGTGGAACGAGGAATTAAATCAAGGGTTAACCGTTAGCGTGCCAATTAACACTTGGCCGTCGCCAGTGGTCTGTGCGGCTGCGGCGGAGATCGGTAGCCGCAGGGTGCCGCCACTTTGGGTCTCGTAGAGGCCGGCCCACAGTTGATATTCACCCGCTGCCGTGGGCAAGGGAATGGCCAATTCACTGATGATGCGGTCGCCGGCACGCCAGAATCGGGTGGGAAAGCGCGTCGCCGGGGCTTGGTCAAAGCCGGTCGCCCGGTTGCCCGGGGCGTCGAGTAGATGAATAAAGGCGGTGTAGTCAGTTGCGGGTGGATTAAGCACATCCCAGCGGAGAGTTACGGTAAAACTTTCACTTGCCTGCAATGGCACTTGATCCGCAAAGTTGACCGCCGAGAGTTGAATCACATTGCCAAATTGCGCGCCGTTTGGCTGCATAGGCAACGTTGGTTGTGGAAGCGTCGCAGGTGCAATGGCTACATTGGCCAGGAAGGGTTCGGGCATGGGGGTGCCATCGACACCGTAGGCCGGAATGGGAAAACGTCCACTTTTTTCGGTGGCTGGGTTAATAAAACCAACGTAGACTTTGGCTAGCAAGGGGGCATAATTGTCAATCGGACGATCGATGAGCACACCATAGCTGTCTGCGTAAAGCGCGCCCGGTTGCCAACGGCTGGTGGGGTGGCGTCCCCAACCGGGATGACTGGTGAGATTGCCCACTTCCTGATTGTGTTCATCTAGCAGTTGAATAAAGAGCTGGTAATCGGCTTGCACTGCACGCAGCGCTTGTAAATAGAGCGTCACCGGCACCCGTTCGCCGGGGTGATAACGTTCCTGGGGCACGGTCAACCCGACCACGCGCAACTCATCTTCTTCGTCCACGCCGCCGCGGTAGATCACTTCCACTTGCTGGGCAGTGGCGGGCAGCGTTGCAATCGACTGTGGTGCTGCATAGGCCGCCGGGTAGCTCACCGTCAGGGCAAAGAGCGAACTGCCGACTAGTAACAAGGGTGGACTCAACCAGAAAAGTGGCTGTAATCGACGGGGTAAATAATCGATCCACCAGGCCAATCCCCAGACCAGCAGCAATATAACCGCCCCCAACGCGTTGAAGAGCAAACGTCCCTGGCTACCGGTCGCGCGATAGATCCAGTAAGCCAGCAGTGCCAACGCCAGCACAACCCAGATCCCGGCCAACCAGCGCACGGGCCGACCAATTGGCGCGGTCTCCGGCTGACGGCGCAGCGCGTGGCCAAACAGCCCGGCCAGCCCCATCAGGCTGAGCCCATCAAGCACCGTATAAATCCAAGTGGGCAACAAGATGTTGAACCAGCCAAAAAGGCCCCAAAAGGAGTAACGCAGCCCACGCAGTTCCCCCGGCAAACTAGCCAGGGTGATGGGCTCGGTGCGCTGGCCATTGTTGACGAGCAGATAGCTGATCCCAAAAACATCGCCATAGAGCACAATGTTGCGCCAATACCACCACCCGGCAATCAACAAGAGGGGTAAGCCAACGGGTAAAGCGGCGACCAAAGGCAAGCGCCAGGATCGGCGTTGCCACGCTATGAGCAAAACAGCAAAGCCGGCCAGCCCGATCAGCCCCAACCCCTGCAATTTACTCAGCGCCGCCAACCCCAACAGCACGCCAAGCAGCACCCACTCGCCGAGCTTGATTGCCCGCGAACCATTTTGGACGACCAACCGCACCAACCAGTAAAGGGTTACTGCGCTGGTGGCGATGATCATACTGTCGTTGGAACAAGAGGCGCTGATAAAGGCAAACTGGGGAATTGCGGCAGTCCAGCCGGTGACGATGAGCGGTAACCATGCCCGCAAGGGCCAACTTCCCGCCTGGTCTTGCGGCGACCCGTTTGGCGCGGCAAAGGCCAACTTGGCGGTCGCATAGGTAAACCAAAGGGTTAGACAGCCCAGGAGCAACGACAGCCAACGCGCCACGTGCAGCGCCAAATTAGTCCCCACCAGCGGATAGGCGGTGGCGCTGTAGAGCATAAAATTTTTGTTGCCGGGGAAAAGCGGATCACCGATGTTGGCGCGTGGATTGCGCACGCTAAGCGCGGGAAAATCACTTTGGTCAATCGACCGCGTTAACCAGCCGGCCAGCAGGTAGTAGAGCGGGGCCTGGCTACCTTCTTGCTCCCAGGGCGCTTCTACCCCGACTTGCTGTACCGGTAGTCCATTACCCCCGGCGAGATGACGCACAAGGGCGTAGTGATAGAGTTCATCGGGCGTTTCAAAGGGTGGGGTCGCCAGACTGTACCAGCCACTGAGCGTGATGAAGAGCACAAAGATGGCCAATAAGCCGAGCTGCTCGCTACGCCGATTGACATGCAACTGCGCGTTCATCGTTTGCCCTGCTGATAATGGTGCAGATGGGTCTGGGCAATGGCTTCCCAGGTGAAATGGCGACTCTGTCGGCGCGCCCCATCACGTAGTCGTTGGCGTAGCGCCTCGTCCGTTGCCAGGCGTGCTAGGGCCGCCGCGGCCGCCGGTGCATCGTCGGGCGGGACGTAGAGCAGATCGCGACCATCAACCAACTCGGGAAGCGGGCCTTGGGGCAAAGTGGTGACAATCGCACAACCGTGTGCCAGGCCAGCCATCAAGGTGCCGCGGCGTAAACTAGCGCCATCCAAGTAGGGCATCAATAAGAGATCAATGGCGCCCAAATCGGCACTCACGTCGGCATCATCCTGGTGACCGGTCCATTGGACGCGCCCGCTTAACCCGAGGGCTTCGATCAGCCGCTGCACTTCATGTAAATAGGCCTGATTGGTCGGATCGCTGGCCCCTACCTGTTCACCGATCATGAGCAATTGGGCATCATAGCCCGCATTGACCAACTCGGCCAGCGTTTCGACCAGGGCAATGCCCCCTTTGGAGCGATTGAGAAAGCCAAAGTAGCCAATGACGAGTTGATTGGCTTGATAGCCACGTTGGGCACGCTGCGCCGTGCGGGCTGCGGGGGCAAGGGTATCGGCGGCAATATTGCTGCCGATGGGGATTTTGAGTGCCACAATGCCGCTCTGTGCTAATTGTAAACGATCATTTTCGTTTGTAACGATCACCAGGTCGGCGCTATGGGCCGGGCGCAGCGTTACCCAGTACCGTAGCGCGCTCCCAGCTTTGGGAAAGAGGTAGGGCACTCGTAAATCGTGGTAGGTCCAGGCCACCTTTACCCCACTTTGGTTGAAGTAGCGCCAGTAAGGGGGGGCAAAGTTGATCGCGCCATTCATCGCATAGGCCGCCGTTTGGTACTGGACATGGATCCAATCGGCTTGAATGCGCCGGGCAAAGGCTGCGATCTCATACCAGATGGTTACCCCCCACCGGTTAATCTGCGGATAAACCGTAACGGCTGGTGTGGCCGGTCGGCTGAGCACGGGGTGGGCGCGTTGCGTCGTTAGCACACTGACTTGCAGTTGCTGCATCGCCAAGGTCGTCGCTAGCGCTGCTGTATACGCGCCCACGCCGCCATGCAAGGGTGGATATTCGCCAGTTACAAAGAGGATATGCATCTTAATGCGTTAAGCTTTTTTCTAACGTGTAGCCCCGGTAATTTTGCTCCTGGAAGCCGTGTTGTGTCAACAGATTCTGCGCAGCCGAGGCATGGGTGGGCACATAAACCAACATCTGCTGATATCCTTGCAAGGTGGCATCATTGATCAGGCGGCGTAGAAACCACCGGCCAATATTACGCCGCCGCCACAGCGCTGCTACCTGCAGATTGACCAGATTGGCAATCCGGACCGGCCGTTGTTCTTCGGTCAAGTGCAGGCGGGTCATCCGTGCGGTGCCGACTCCTTCTGCCTGGCGATAGAGTTGATAGTAACGATCGGCCGGCTGACCACGGATGACCAGACTCATTTGGGCCAGCGGTGCTACCTCTTCCAGCGGTTGGTCAAGTGGCCGTAGCAGGGCATAGTACCGTTCGCTAAATTGATAACCGGCGGCGGTCAGCACCCGAATGTGAGCAGTCCAATCACTGGGTAAGATGCCATGCCCGCCCTGAAAGGTTGGATAACCCGTGCTAACATGAAACGCCTTAATCCGGCCCACACCATGTTGCCGCCAGAAGGTCTCGGCCGCCTGCAACAGTGCCGTTGCCACTTCGTCGACCAGGGCCGCTTTGGTGGGCAACAGTAAACAGCGTAACAATCCCAATGGGCTGTAATCAGGCAGATCGAGGCTTTCGCTGTCAAGCCCAACGCCGACATCGATGAAACCTTCCAGCTCACCGGCTCGCCAGGCACAAAGCCGCTGCTGGCGCTGCCAACGAACAGTATACAGGGTGGGTGGGTTGGATTGCAACAGCTGAGGCGCGAACGCGTCATTATCCACTGCCAACGTATACGGCGCACGCAGGAGGAGGGCATTCAGCATGGGCAATAGCGCAGGGGCATCGCTCGCCTGTAGTGGGCGCAAACGCAAGGTCGGCGTGATCTGCATCATTCGGGCATCACTGCGATCAGCGTGTTCAGCAGTTGCTCCTGATGTGTAAGCGTCGGCAACGTCAAACTTTTTAGGGTCTCTAGATCGACCAAGCCGTTGGCCTCTTGTGGATGGTAGAGCAGCGTGGGCGCAACCAAAAGCCGGCCACTTTCGGTCACACTGCGTAGTTGGCGAAATTCGACCCGTTGTGGCCGGCGTAGCGGGGCCTGCAGGGTGATACTGCGTTCATCCAACACCACGTGGTTGCCAATCGCACGCGCAAACCAGAGGGTAGCCCCCAGCATGATGAGCACAAAAAAGAGCCCTTCGCCTGAAAAGCGACGCGCGGTGCTCCAGGTTAGCAGTAGTGTCATCAGGAGTAAGCCGGCGGTTAACCAGCCATAAAGCGGATGTGAGTGATAATCTTGGCGCATCATAAACTCATTTACCTGGGGTTGTCCGTCCGGTTGCTTCGCCTGCCTCTTCTGGCCCATTGATTTCGTCCGGGGCATAGGCGAGTGTCGTGGCGCGTTCCGTTACTTTGCGGTAGAGCAGGGCTAACATGCGATCAACCGCCGGGTCATCCAGGGCTTCCGGCAAAGGCCCCAAGCGGCGCAGTAGGGCCAAATCGATGGTCGGCACCGCAATATAGTGACGAAATGCTTCCATCTCTTTGCGCACGCCCCAAAAGTTATCGAGCTGTGCATCGAGGGCAAACTTATCATCAACCGTAGCTGGCTTCGCACGTTGCTCCTGCCCCGGTGCCAGATTGGCGGCTTTGCGCTGGGGTGCCCCGCTGCCGTAGCCGGTGCTGCGCCTGCTCTGTAAGGCTTGCAGCAACTGGTGCCATTCATGGCCACGCAGGCGCAGCAGCAACATTGGCTCTTCATCAAGCATGGCGCCAAGTTGTCGATAGACGGCTTGTAGCGCCGGACAATTGCGGTCCTGCGGTGTACAGCAACTACATTGGGGGTCAATTTCGGTCGCGCGTTGGGGTAACAATAAGGTGCTTAGTTCGCGAAAAGCTGGTTCCGCTTGGGGAAAGGCGTTGTGGGGCGCGATCTGCGGCGTGCCTTGCGTATGTTGCTCGACAATCTCCTGTAAGCGTGTCCAGGCGGTTGCCGCTAGCGGGGCAAAGACGACGGTGACTGAACAGGGGCCGCGCGTCCGATCCTGCACCTCCGCCTGGATCGCACCCAGCATCACCTCCATCCGCTTGATCCGGCTGCTGCTGCCGGTGCCGCTGCTAGCCGCCGGTAGCAGCCCTAATTGGCGCAAGCTATTTAACCATTCTCTGGACCAGCGATGACCACTGACAGTCGTTGCCACAGCGCACTCTTTCTGGAAACATTTTTAACGATTCAGGGGTGGGGTATGACAAGGTGCGTCGCACTCTCCAAGCGGTAATCATACGATCCACTTCTCTCTGGACAGTGCGACGCACCTATATCGTCACCTGCAAACTTTTTACTCATCATCATCGGGATCTTGGCGGAGCAGCAACAGGTTGCGCAATTGATCGGTGCTCAACTCGCTCAGCCACTGTTCGCCGCTGCCCACGATCACATCGGCCAACGTCTGCTTATCTTCTAACAGTTGTTGGATATGCTCTTCCAGCGTGCCGGCGACCACAAATTTGTGCACCTGAACATCGCGGCGTTGCCCGATCCGAAAGGCCCGATCGGTCGCCTGGTTTTCAACCGCTGGGTTCCACCAGCGGTCAAAGTGGAAGACATGGTTGGCCCGCGTGAGATTGAGCCCGGCACCACCAGCGCGTAAGCTCAAAATAAAGATGGTTGGATTTTCGGCGTCTTGAAAGTTCATGACCATCCGTTCGCGCTGGTTGGCTGGGGTGCGCCCATGCAAGAAGAGCACATCCACCTTCAACGTTTCGATCAAATGCTGCTGCAGCAGATCGCCCATCTCCACAAATTGGGTAAAGATCAATGCGGAGTCGCCGACCGCAATCACTTCTTCCATCATTTCGGTCAGGCGACTGAGCTTGCCGCTGCGCCCAACCAAAGGTCCATCCTCTTTGAGAAAGTGGGCGGGGTGATTACAGATCTGTTTGAGTTTGGTGAGCAGGGCAAGGATCATGCCGCGCCGTTGAATGCCATCACTCTGGTCAAGGGCCTGCAACGATTTGCTGACCACTTGTTCGTAGAGCACGGCCTGTTCGCGCGTTAGTGAACAGTAGACCACCATCTCATTCTTCTCGGGCAGATCGGCAATAATGTTCGGATCGGATTTTAGCCGACGCAGCAGGAAAGGCTGGACCAGGCGGCGCAACTCGGCGGCATGTTCCTCATCGTTGTAGCGCTCGATGGGAATCACATAGCGGCGGCGGAAGTGCTCGTAGCTTTCCAAGTAGCCGGGATTGAGAAATTCAATAATGCTCCACAATTCGGCCAGGCGATTTTCAACCGGCGTACCGGTCAGCGCGATCCGATTGTCGGCCCCCAGTTGGCGTACGGCCTGGGTTTGTTTGGCATTGGGATTCTTGATATTTTGCGCTTCGTCCAGAATCAGATTCGACCAGACCTGTTGCAGCAACAGATCAATATCGCGTCGCGCCGTTCCATAGCTGGTGAGGATCAGATCATAGTTGGCCAAACTAGCCAAAAATTCGTCGCCACTCAGGCGGCCACTGCCATGGTGCATCAATACGCGCAGGCTAGGCGCAAAGCGTTCGACTTCACGTCGCCAGTTAGCTACCACGCTGGTGGGGCAAAGTAGCAGGCTCGGTTGATTCACGGCCCCTTGCTTTTGTTTGTCGTAGAGCATCAGTGCAATTGACTGGACCGTTTTGCCCAACCCCATGTCGTCGGCCAGACAAGCACCCAGGCGCAACGAGCGCAGATAAACCAACCAACCTACCCCGCGGCGTTGATAAGGGCGGAGTTCGCCGATAAAGCCGGCCGGCTCTGGTAAGGCAGTAAAGTTCTGCTGATGGTGCAGCCGTTCCAACGCATCGGCCAGCCACCCCTCGACATCGACCCCAGCAAGCGGTAAGAGGGCCGGTGTGCTCTCTGGCAAGAGGTCGGCGAGCAACTCACTCATGTGGTCGGCGCTTTTGTCTTTAATGCTTTCTGCCGCGGTGGCGGATTCAGGGCCTTCCACCGGCGTAGCTGGGTCCGGCCCAAGCGTGGCGTTGGTGGCGTAGGTCTGTGCAATGCGCAGCGCTTGCAAAAAGGGAATGGCACCAGTGGCCCGTTGTTGGGCCAGAAAGTGCTGCGCGGCCGCCACTTGGGCGGGATCCAGTTCAATCCACTGATCTTGCAGATGGACCAGCGGCGATTTGCGGGCAGCCAGGCGGTCAAACTCCCGTTGACTCAACGCTTTGCCGCCCAACATCAGCTCCCAATCGTAACGGACTTGCCCCATGCCCCGGGCGCGGGCGGCGCGTTCGCTGGCCGACAGGGTTGCGGCTGTCTCATCCCATGCGGCCGCGTCGTCCTCATCCTGCTGGTTGACATCCATCAGCCGCAGCCGTAGACCGAGGCGAGCACGTTGGTTGGTGTACCACCAGTGGGGCAAAATGACGCCAAAGCCACTGCTTTCTAAGAGCGGCGCGGTCTCTTGTAGAAATTTATAAGCTTCCGCCGTATTGAGCTGGGCCAGGGTTGGTTGTGGGGTCTGCAGACTGCGGGCAATCGCCGGTGAAATGCGCGCCGCTACGGTCAAGCCGGCCAAGAGGCGTTCCTGTGGGCGATCAAGCAGACGTGCCCCCAGTTGGAGGGCATGATTCTGGCTTTCCCACACTTCGGTGGCCGGCACCATCAGGTTGAGATGATCGCGGGCCTGTAAGTAGTAATATAAGGTCCAGGTTCCTAATTCTGCGCCGGCCCCGGCAGGATCAGCGTTGTCAGCTGGGGTCGGTGGCGGCTCCAATTTTAAACAGATCCGGAAATTGGCATCACGGATGATGCGCAACTGCTCACTCCAACCACGCCAGGCCTGGTAGATTTGGTGCGCGGGCTGAGGTGGCAACTCCATTGTATGTTGCGTCCCCAGCAGACTTAATAGCCAGCGTTGCGCCCTACTCTCGCTTGGTTCAGCGCTCTGCAGGGTGGCGGCAAGCCCGGTGCCCCACTGCCGGATCGCTGCATCCAGCAGCGCAGTTAGAAAATGGTTGAGCAGCTCAAGTGGGACCGGGGCCTCGGTTGGGGTGATCAGATCGTGGGCACGACAGATCGGTGGCATTGAGGCGACCAATTGGTTGAATTGGGCCTCGACCTGACTATCCGTCAAAACCGGCTGCCAACCGACCAGCAACTGGGTTGGGGTCTGGAGCCGTAACGTCGGCAGATAATGTTGTCCGGCCAGCAGTTGGAGCGTAAATTTGGCGGCGTTGCTCCAGAAGAGCAGGTCATTGGCAAAACGCAAAGGGGAAAAAAGCAAGTCGCCGGTGGGTGATTCGCCACGACCATTGTCAAGGTGCCCCAAAAAGGCTAGGGCCGCGACTGGGGGCAATTTCAACCCAGTTACCTGCCACAGGCGCAAGCGGGGCGCGTTGCGACCCTCATGCTGGGCAGTGCCATTGAGTTGCTGTTGTATCTGTTTGCGATAGGTATAGGGCAGATCATTCTGGCTCGGCAACCAGATTGTTGTGCTCGTCAGGGTAAGTTGCTGGGCGCTGAGGGCTGGGAAAGTGGCAACTAATTGCGCACGCAATTGCCCCACCGAAATCTGGGCTGGATGCGAGAGCGGCTTAGCGAGGCGCAGCCGTGTTTCACTAGCCCGTCCTTCAGTGCCCCGTGTGCCAGTCTCTATTCTTGTTTCCAACGTTGTTAAGGTAGAGGTCGTTGGCGCGTCAGACAAAGACCGATCCCTAGTTGCGCGATCAACCAGAGCAGCGGGGGGATCGGTAATTATCGAACGGCTACTATCTTCCGCCCAGAAAAACAAGGACCCGTCCGCAAACGGCTCTCCACTACGCAACCAGGCGGCATGCAAGACAAAAGGCATAAAGAGTATTGTACCGCCTTCGGTAGCTGACGCAAAATTTCTTACTAGATTTGTACAGTTAGCTTTTCGGACCTAGCGCTTTGCCCTGTTGCCCACTTGCTTATAGATCGGCGGCAATCGCAAAGGTAACAAAGACCGTTGTGCCCTGTCCTTGGCTACTTTCAATCCAAAATTTGCCGCCATGCAATTCAACTAACGAAATGGTAATGTTGAGCCCAAGACCGGCTCCATTGGCGCGGGCATGGTGGACGTTGCTGGCGCGGAAAAAGCTTTTCCCAATTTTGGGTAGATCCTGCGCTGGGATCCCAATGCCATTATCCGCAACCGCTACAACAAGCTGCTGCTCGGCTTCATCAAGGTCAAGCCGGACCTGGATTTGGCCCTGGGCCGGGGTGTATTTGATCGCATTGCCCAGCAAATTCGTCAAGATCTGTAAAGCGCGCTTTTCATCACACAGGGCGGGGGGCAAATTGTCAGCGACGGTCAGGGTGAGCTGGTGCCCTTTCTGAGCTAAGTCAGGCTCAAAGACTTCGATCAGGGCCTGAGTGAGCAATGGCAGGTTGATGTTCTGCATGGTCAACTCTAGTCGGCCGGCTTCAATGCGCGTGACATCCAGCAAATCGTTCGAGACCGATAGCAAGCGGCGCGCCGCACGTTGAATGGTTTCAATGCCCTTACGCTGGTTGCTGGAGAGTTGTTCGGCCTCATCCTGTAACAGAAAATCAGCGTAACCAAGAACCGAGGCCAACGGTGTCCGCAACTCGTGCGCGGCAATCGAGACAAAGCGCGATTTTAACTCATCCAACGCGCGTAATTCAGCATTAGCCGCCGCTAGCTCTAAATTCGAGCGTTCCAGGGCCATGTGGAGCAGATAGCGTTCATTGTGTTGCTGCGTCAGCCGCTGATTCAGCTCACCCATACTGGTAACATCTTCGATCAGGCAGATCAGCCCACTGCGCATATCACCAGTAAAGGGATAGCCATAGATGGTCAAGGTAAGATAGGTAACATTGCTATCACGATCTTCGCGGTTGATAAACTCTAGCCGTAGCGAGGGTTTTATGCCGGTATAAATTGCCTGTAACTCGGCTTCAAGCCCAATCAACTCGGGCAACAATTGCGCCAGCGGCGCGCCGATCAAGCTGGTCTCGGCGTATTTGGTTAACAGCGCCGGTGCCACTTGGGTTTCGCCTGTTCCAAGTTGATCAGCCCCATTTTGATGAGCTGGATCGTTCTGAATGGTAATCTCTGCTAGATCCCAGCGTAAATGCACAAAATTACCACCGACTTGGCGAATCGTCCACGCGCTATCGGTGACGATGATGGCAACATTTTGATGATTGAGGAGCAGCGCGGCTACATCACTGTTGATCAGCATTCCACTTTACCACTGTCTATTTTCTGTGCGGGATGAAACGTACCGCGGCTTGGCATTGGGGCCAGCATCGATTCGTGTTGACCAAACAAGCGCCGTTGTCACCAGGCCTGCACCGCAAGGGGCTCGTCAGCGCAGGCAATAACCCTGCCCAAAGCGTTACGCACCGCCTCGCCTTCAAATGCGCTGCTGCTAGCGATTAAGCTTCAAGGAGCAACTTGCCCAGCTGCCGAAAGAGCGTTTCAACTTCATCGCCTACTTTGGCGCTCGTCAGATAGTAAGCGGCATCCAATTGGGCGGCGACTTCACCGACTGCGGCAGGCGTAAGTTGATGGCTATCAGTCAGATCCATTTTGTTGGCGGCCACAATAAACTTCGCCCCAGGTACGATATTTTGCAGATCATGAGCATAGAGGGGCAGATGGGCCAACGACTCGGCGCGCGTCAGGTCACAGACCAACACGGCACCGACGGCACCGCGCAGATAGCTGGCGGCGACGGATGTTGTCCCTTGGCCGCCGGTTAGATCCCAGACCATCAAGGTCAGTTCAACCAGATCGTCGGCGACCGGCAATACCACGGTTTTGCGGCTCACCTTCACCCCGATGGTACTGATATATTGGTCATCAAAGCGGTTGTGGACAAAACGTCGCACCAGGCTCGTTTTGCCGACCGAAAAATCACCAAGCAAACAGATTTTTTTACTGTACTTTTTCAAAGGAAATCCTCTTACCACTACAAAACGAAGCGGGGGCTTAGTTGTTGACCAAGAGTGCGCGCAGCTGTTCATCGGCATTGACGAAACGGGAAACATCGCCATCATAGGTGCGTAAAGCATTGGTGTGCTGATGTTCAATCGTAATCATGGTTTCACGCATCTGCGCGCGAAAGCCGCTGCCCAGTACACCCTGAATAACGACCGCAAGATAGACGAGATGGGCCACTTCGATCAGAATGCTGCGGTCCCCATACTGAATTTCGTTGAGCTCTGCCTCCTGCCCGCGACCAAAGGCATCTTCGGTAAAATCACGAATGGCCGTTAACATGCTGCTAATCAAGTCGCTATCGGTTGTCTCTTCGCTCTGTTGTGCGCAGTGCATCAAGAGCAGCCCGGTCTCGCGATGAATAAGAAAAATCTGCAATACCTGAAAAGGAAAGGCATTACGCATGGCCATTTCCGCATTGGAGACGCCACGCATGCGGGCAAAGAGTTGGTGCCAGAGCGCCTTAAAATCAAAGGTGCGCCGCATCTGTTCGTCAATGCGTCGGGCCAGATCACGCATGGCCTCGGTGACGGAGCGTTGAACCAGCTTGCCCATAATCGGGTAGAGGGCGTCGATCATCTCGTCGCGCGATTCAGTGATGTTCGTGCGGATCGCGCTGGCAATGACCGGCGTGATCGTCGAGACCAGCGCCTCTTCATCGTTGATCTGAACTTCCAACTCGTCAATCATCCGTTGGAGCTGTTCAACCTGTAGCCGCATCTGGGCGAGCTGCTGGCGTTGTTCCCCAACCAACAGGGTGCTGAGCTGCTCGAACAGTTCGTCCTCTTCCACTGCCAGCGGCACCGCTGACGGTGGTCTGTTTGCTGCTTGCCCCAGTGCCGGTTGCGTTTGGTTCAAAGCAGTGGGCGCGAGCAAAGTGGGCGTGGGCAAGGTACTGCCAGCCGCGGCTGTCTGCCCCGGCATATCGACCGCTGCTGTAATGAGTGCTTCCATGACGTACGCTGCTGCTTCAGCAGGTGTGACTTCATCAACAACTGTGACTTTATCAACGGTAATGCTGTTGGCTGTTGGCTGGTTGATGGCGGCACTGGCTGCTGGATTGAGCAGCAGAGCAGGGCGATTGGCATCAAGGTTCGCTGCCCGCGCCGCAAGCCGCTGGACAGTTGCTCGACTTTTTTTCTTTTTTCCCATAGCTGGCGCTAGTTTAGCTCTTCACTCAGTTGGGTCAACAGATCGCCATCGCCGGCCAGCCCATCGTTAAGCTGGTCTAACAGATCCACATTGAGTTGTAGCGGTTCTGGGCTATTGCTCTTCAAGCTTGAGCCAATCCCGATCAACAGATCGCCGAGGGTGGGTCGATCGACTTTCATCGTGTTAAGCCGTTGGGAAAGTTCATGCAATTCGGTGCGCAGGCTCTGTTCCAACTGGTGGAGATTATGTGCCAGCTTCTGTGCCCCTTCGGTATGTTTGCGATCCAATTCTTGCAATTGGTTGGTCAGGCGCTTGTCGAGCTGCTGCAACTGTTGTTGTTGCTTTTTATCCTGATCTTGAATCTGGGTGGCGAGCCGGTCGGCTTCCTGCCGCAGTTCCTTGCGTAAGCGTACCTCCTGCTCGCTCAGCTGTTCACTGAGCCGCGCCACTTCCTGATTGAGCCGCGTCACTTCGCGCATGATCGTGTCGAAACGTTGCGTATAGTCGCGCATGTGCGCGCCAAAGATGATCTCGCGAATCCGTTCGACTTTATCGGCTGATCCGGCGACACTGCTGCTCAACTCAGCCGCCAATCCACCTTCTGCTGTAGGACTTTGGCTCATAAGAGTGACCTTTCTGTTGAAATTATATGGCTAAATGATGGCGAGCACATCTGTTAAATTTATGATTTTATGAGTACTGCAAGACTAGTCGTCTGGCCGCTTAATTTGTGTCGCGGCGGGCCGACCAATGGCAAATTACGCGTCTTTTCATGATATTGCACTGCGCTTTGGGACCTTCGCTTTTGTCAAGTCGTTGGTAGAATTGCATCGTGGTGGTAAGGGCGACTATACTAAAGCGCGCTCTTCAAAAGTATTCGATAAATCGCATGAATTATTGGTGCCGCTAGCGGGCACACACCTAATCATACATTGAATTTAACATTTACAGTAAATTGTAAACGACCATAATCAGCGTTCATCGCAAGCCAAAAGGGAAAAGTTGGATGTTAAAGTCACATACCTGTGGAGAACTAAATCAAACGCATATCGGCCAGCAGGTCACCCTGGCCGGCTGGCTCAACCGTCGGCGCGATCATGGTGGCCTGATTTTTTTGGACC
This sequence comes from Caldilineaceae bacterium, assembly GCA_022842065.1. The sequence goes on along the minus strand of JALHQH010000025.1, from coordinate 103,500 downwards.
TGCGCGATCGCTTTGGCGTCACGCAGGTAACCATTGGCTCGGATGTGAATACGTCCGCACACGAGGCGGCCGAAGCCGCACGCAATGAATTTGTGCTGCAAATTAAAGGCACAGTACAGCCGCGCCCGGCCGGCCAGGAAAATGCAAACTTGAGCACCGGTGCCATCGAAGTGATCGCCGAGGACGTTGTGATCCTCAACCCGTCTAAAAATCCGCCCTTCTATATTACCGATGCCGCCGACGACGTAGACGAAGCCTTGCGCCTTAAGTATCGCTACCTGGATCTGCGCCGGCCGCGTATGGCGCAAAACTTGCTGCTACGCCACAACATCGTGCGCTACATTCGCGAATACTTCTCCAATCGCGATTTCATGGAGATCGAAACGCCAATTCTGCTCAAGAGCACCCCGGAAGGCGCACGCGACTTTATTGTACCCAGCCGGCTGCATCCGCATGAATTCTATGCCTTGCCGCAAAGCCCGCAACAGCTTAAACAATTGCTCATGGTCGCCGGCATTGAGCGCTATTTCCAGATCGCCCGCTGCTTCCGCGACGAAGATCTGCGCGCCGACCGCCAGTTGGAATTTACCCAGCTTGACCTGGAGATGAGCTTTGTCGAGGCCAGCGATATCCGCGCCTTGATCGAAGGTATGTTGATCGAACTCTGCCAAAATCTCAAAGCCAAACCGATCCAGCAGATCCCCTTCCCGGTGATCACCTATGCCGAGTCGATGGACAAATATGGCATCGACCGCCCTGATCTGCGCTTTGGCATCACGCTCTTTAACGTCAGCGCGGCGGTGGCCAACAGTGAATTTGCGGTCTTTAAGAATGCGCTTAGCAACGGCGGCCAGGTTAAAGGGGTGCTCTACCCTGGCGGCGCCGATCTAACCCGGCGGGAAATTGATGAACTAACTGAATTCGTCAAACCCTATGGGGCCAAAGGGGTGGCCTGGATTGGCGTCACCGGCGCGCCGGATGGGGCTGGGCATTATGGGGCCGACGCCCTGCGCAGCCAGATCGCCAAGTTCCTCACGCCGGACGAGATCAGCGCGATTGTCACCCAGAGCGAGGCCAAGAGGGGCGATCTGATTCTGCTGGTGGCTGACAAACCCGCGGTGGTGGCGCAGAGCCTTTACAATCTGCGCCTGGAGATTGGCCGCCGCGCCAAGTTGATCGACAACAGCAAGTTCGCCTTCTGTTGGGTCGTTGACTTCCCGCTGCTCGAATACAACGAAGATGACAAGCGTTGGCAGGCCGTCCATCATCCCTTCACCAGCGCGCGTGACGAGGATTGGGACAAACTGGAAAGCGCCACCGGTGAGGTCTTGGCCAAAGCCTATGATGTGGTGATGAACGGCTGGGAGATCGGCGGCGGCAGTATCCGCATCCACCGCAGCGAATTACAGGATCGCCTGTTTGCTATGCTGGGCATGAGCAAGGAAGAGGCACAAGGGCAATTTGGCCATCTGCTGGAAGCGTTCCAATATGGCGCGCCCCCCCACGGCGGCATCGCCCTGGGCATCGACCGTTTGGTCACGATCTTTGCCGAGACCCCCAGCATCCGCGACGTGATCGCCTTCCCCAAGACCGCCGCCGGCACCGATCTGATGATGGATACGCCCAGCCCGGTGACTGATACCCAGTTACGCGAGTTGCATATTGATGTGCGGCGGGAGAAGAGTAAGTAGAACGTGCTGCGTGCTGCGTAATTCGTCGAGTGCCACCTGGTTGCGTAAACCCAGCCATGCGCCAATCATCACGTTTCACGCATCACGCATCACGCATCACGTATCACGTATCACGTATCACGTTTTACGTTTCAGCATAGGCGAACCGTTTGTTCTCATTCCCAAAGCATGTTATAATCTGGGCAACTCTGCGGTTTCCGTGAACGGATAGCACACGGGGCGAGCCAATACTTTCAATCCGGGAGCCTGGCAACGTAGTGTGGATGTGATAGCCCTTGGGCAAGACGGAAGCGCTCAGCCGGCACCCACCTGTTTACGCAGGTTCGCACCCACTGTCCCCACGATTCTGCGGAGTTCTTTTATCTTCTTCACCACCGCCTGAGCAATTGCTCAGGCGGTTTTTCTGGAATGCCACCTAGCTTAGCCATGACCCAATCCCGTCTGCTCTTCGCCCCCCAGGCCCAACAAGCGCTCTGTCGCGGTTTTAACCAACTGGCCGATCTGCTCGAAGTCGCCTTGGGGCCGCGCGGGCGGCTGGTTGCCATGGCCGGCGATAATCCCCGCAAACCACCGGAATTGCTCAACGACGGCGCACTGATTGCCCGGCGCTTTCTCGGTTTGCCCGGTCGTTTTGAGACGATGGGCGCTTTTCTGGCCCGTCATATTGCCTGGCAGGTCGAAGAGGCCGTGGGTGACGGCTCGACCACCGCGGTGGTGATCGCCCGCCAAGTTCTTAATGAGGCGCTGCGCCAAGTGGCCGCCGGCCATCATGCGATGGATCTACGTCGGGGAATCGAGCGGGCATTGCCACTGCTGCTGCAGGCGCTACGTGCCCAGGCTCAGCCACTCGATGCAGCCCCCCAAATTGCGGCGCTCGCCACGACTGTCACCGGTGATGCAACGCTGGGGCGTTTGTTGGAGGAGATCTTCGACACGGTTGGTCCTTATGGTGCGATCCAAGTGCGTACCAGCTACAGCCGCAGCCATGAGCGTCGCTACATCCAAGGCACCTTCTGGAACCAGGGTTGGGTCTCCTCGACCTTCACGACCGATGCCGGTACGGCAATCCTTAAAGATCCCTATCTGCTTTTTACGACGCGTTCATTGACTACCGCCGAAGAACTGCTGCCAATCCTCAACGCCGTGCGTACAGCTGGGTCAGCGGGATTAGTGGTGATCGCACCGGGAATCAGTGGCAACGCGCTTAACCTGCTGGTCACCAACAAGGTGCGCGGCGCGCTGCCTACCTTGGCGATCAAAGCGCCAGGATTGGGGCCGGAAAAAGAAGAGATCCTAGCCGATCTGGCGGTGCTCTGTGGTGGCAAGTTGTTGCGCGATGAAACAGGTGAACGCGTTGAACGGGCTATGCTGGCCGATCTGGGACGCGCCGACGAAGTGCAGGCGATTCGCTCCGGTTTTACGCTGATTGGTGGTAAAGGGCGTCCCGCTGCGATCAGGACGCGCTACCAGGCGTTACAGCGCGAGGCCAAAGCCGCCCAACGCGGGCGCGATCGGGATCGCCTGGTCGAACGGGCCGGCAAATTGTTGGGCGGCGTGGCGCTGTTAGAGGTAGGCGGTGCCACCGAACTTGAGCGCGATCATTTGAAGGAACGGGCCAAAGAAGCCGTCGATGTCGTGCGCGTGGGCTTGCAAGGGGGCATTGTGCCGGGGGGTGGGGTTGCCTATCTACGTCTGTTACACACCTTGGATGCGCTCCCCCTGGCAGACGCCGAAGCCGCAGCGCGCCCCATTTTGCGTGCAGCCCTGCGCGCGCCGGCCCATGCCATCCTGCGTAATGCCGGGCTGGAGCCGGGGCCGATCTTGAGCAAAGTTTTGGCCTGCAATGGTGATGGCAACCAGGGCTACGATGTCATGCGCGGCGAAGTGGTCGATGTGATGGCTGCCCACATTGTGGACCCCTTGCCGGTGGTAGAGCGGGCTTTGCAAGCCGGGATCAGCGGCGCACTGATGGCGTTGACGACTGAAGTTTTGGTTCACCGGCCGCGGCATAACCGCGATGAGGCGGTTGACTTTGCGCCATAAATCTTGGTTCTTCATAGATTTCAAGGATCTGATCGCGATAAGCGCAAAACATTCCCTATTGGTACATTTGTCACCAACTACTACATGTAGTGGTCGCTGACAAATGTACCAATAGGGAATGTTTTGGCCTCCTCCTTGGCAGCCATATAGAGCCTACTTCTTAATTCCCATCAGGCAACATGTCCTACCGGCACAGATAACGATGAAAATAGAACGCGGATTTTCCGGATTTGGCTGATTTACGCTGAGTTTCATCGGGTTTATCCGCCTAATCAGCCAAATCCGCGTTCTACTTTTAGGGCAGAAATTTTCCGTGAATTGGTGATGCCAGCCTAAATCGTTGTGTGCTAGCCGCAGTGGTGATTGCTTATTTTTAGCTGTGAGTTTCGATCCACATACTAAAACAAAAAAGAATCATCAAAGATGTTGACAACCACACCAGAATCGGGTATGATAACAGCGCTGTTTCACAAATGAGTTGGAGTGGGGTAACACCCTGTGTGGAGGGATGGCCGAGCGGCTTAAGGCGGTTGTCTTGAAAACAACTGTGGCGCAAGTCACCGGGGGTTCGAATCCCTCTCCCTCCGCCAGCAGTTTACCATTTAAAAATGCAGTTGTTGCCCAAGGGCACAGAGCATTTTTGAATAAAATAAAACAGTGGGAAATGATGGTTTATCTTGGGGAGGTCGCATAGCCCGGTCGAGTGCGCCCGCCTGCTAAGTGGGTAGGGGTAGCAATATCCCTCGAGGGTTCAAATCCCTCCCTCCCCGCCACCATTCATTCCCAAACAAAAACGCCGCCCATCGTCAGATGAGCGGCGTTTTTGTTTATATAGAGCGTAGGCTGAGCGCGGGCCCGCTTCGGCTTCGCGTCCACAGGGCCCGCGCTCAGCCTACGCTCTATTCCTGAACCTACCCCAGTTGATAATTCTCTTCACGCAACATCGGCCCGAGGAACTTGCCGGTGTAGCTTTTTTCCACGGTGATCAGATGTTCCGGCGTGCCCTCGGCGATGACGTGGCCGCCTTTGTTCCCGCCCTCTGGCCCCATGTCGATCAGCCAGTCGCAATTTTTGATCACATCCAGATTGTGCTCGATCACCAGCACCGTGTTGCCCAGGTTGACCAGTTCATGCAGCACTTCCAGCAACTTGCGCACATCCTCAAAGTGCAGACCAGTGGTCGGCTCGTCGAGAATGTAGAGGGTGTTACCGGTGGCGCGACGGCTCAACTCTTTGCTGAGTTTGATGCGCTGGGCTTCACCGCCGGAAAGCGTCGTTGCGGCCTGACCTAGGCGAATGTAACTGAGGCCGACCGCGTTCAGTGTTTCCAGCTTGTTGCGGATGCGCGGAATATGCTCAAAGAATTCCAGCCCCTCTTCTACGGTCAGATTGAGTATTTCGGCAATCGACTTGCCGCGGAACTTGATCTCCAGCGTCTCGCGATTGTAGCGATTGCCCTTACATTCCTCACAGGGTACATAGACATCGGGCAGGAATTGCATCTCGATACGGATGATGCCATCGCCCTGGCACGCTTCACAACGACCACCTTTAACATTAAAGCTAAAGCGTCCAGGTTTGTAGCCACGCGCTTTGGCCTCGGGAATCGTGGCAAAGAGATCGCGAATATAGGTGAAGAGCCCGACATAGGTGGCCGGGTTGCTGCGCGGGGTGCGCCCAATCGGCCCCTGGTCAATGTCGATCACCTTGTCAAGATGTTCGATCCCTTCCATCGACTCGTGTTTGCCAGGGCGATCCTTGGCGCGATACATTAATTGGGCTAGCTTTTTGTAAAGCACATCGACCACCAGCGTCGATTTACCACTGCCGCTGACGCCGGTGACCGCCACAAACTTACCTAGCGGAATCCGCACATCGACATTGCGCAGGTTATTTTCGGTGGCCCCGCGGATCTGGAGATAGTTACCATTACCCTCACGCCGCACTTTGGGCACTTCAATGCGCCGTTCGCCACGTAAATATTGGGCGGTGAGGCTCTTTTTATCCTTGACAAATTTCTGGCGTGATTCGGAGGCTACCACATAGCCGCCATGTTCACCTGCACCGGGTCCCATGTCGACCACCCAATCGGCGGCGCGGATGGTGTCTTCGTCGTGTTCGACCACCAAGACGGTGTTGCCCAGGTCACGCATGCCTTGCAAGGTTTCGATCAGCCGCGCGTTATCGCGCTGGTGTAGACCGATGCTCGGCTCGTCCAGAATATAGAGCACCCCCATCAGTTGGCTACCGATTTGTGTCGCCAACCGGATGCGCTGTGACTCCCCACCGGAGAGGGTGACCGCGGTACGGTTAAGGGTCAGATAATCAAGGCCAACGTTGACCATAAACTGGAGCCGCGCCGTGATCTCCTTGAGCACCTGTACCGCAATCGTCATCTGCCGGTCGGTCAATTGGTGAATCGGATTTGGTGATTGGTCATTCGACCCCTCCCCATTGCCGTTGCCGTTGACTTTGCCATTGGTGTGACCGTTAACTTGTCCATGCGGCTGCAACGCGGTAATCTCCGCCAGCGAGGCGTCAGCGGGAACACCTTGCAATTTTTTGATCCAGGTGAGGCTATCACCAACGGCGAGTTCGGTCACTTCATAAATATTTTTGTCGGCAACAGTTACTGCCAAGGCTTCAGGGCGCAGCCGTTTGCCCTGGCAGGTGGGGCAGGGCCGCACACTCATAAACTCTTCGAGTTTGGCGCGGATGTATTCGCTGGTGGTCTCTTGATAGCGCCGTTGCAGGTGGGGAATCACCCCACTAAAGCTGGTCTCATAATGGCGCGCATCACCACCCGTCGTCTGATACTCGATCTTGATCTTCTGCTCTTTGCGCGGTGGCCCGTGCAGGATGATATCGCGCTGCTTGCTGCTCAGTTCACCAATGGGCGCGTTAAAGGGGATCGCAAATTGTTTACATGCGGCGCGCAACAGCTGGCGGTAGTAGCCTTCGCCTTCATCATCGTTGTTACGCTGCCAGGCGATCACCCCACCGTCGGCCAGGGACTTTTCGGTATCAAGAATCAACTCAGGGTCAAATTCCTGTAAGTTGCCCAGCCCGGTGCAGGCCGGACAGGCGCCATGCGGGCTGTTAAAGCTAAAGGTGCGCGGCTCGATCTCGGCCAGGCTGGTGCCACATTTGACACAGGCAAAATGTTCGCTGTACATGCGGTCAATCGCGTTGTCGCGGTCGCTCACATTGCTGACCACGATGATGCCATTGCCCAGCCGCAGGGCTGTTTCGACCGAGTCACTCAGCCGGGTCATGTCCGTGCCGGCACCATCCTCACCCTCGGCCCCTTCCTGCGCATGACGGACCACGATGCGATCGACGACTGCCTCGATCGTGTGCATCTTGTAACGATCCAGGTCAGGCACTTCGTTGACCTCGTAGATCTCGCCGTTGACGCGCATACGCACAAAACCCTGCTTTTGCAGCTCTTCAAAGACATTCTTGTGATTGCCTTTGCGGTCTTTGATCACCGGGGCCAGGATCAGCAGACGACTGCCATCCTCCATGCCGATGATACTGTCCACGATCTGCGTCGCCGTCTGCTGGGCAATCGCCTCGCCACAGGTAGGGCAGTGGGGTTGACCGATACGGGCATAGAGCAGACGCAAATAGTCGTAAACTTCCGTCACCGTGCCGACCGTCGAGCGGGGATTGCGCCCAGATCCCTTCTGGTCAATCGAAATCGCCGGGCTGAGCCCTTCGATCTGATCGACATCGGGCTTTTCCATCAGCCCCAAAAATTGCCGCGCATAGGCCGACAGCGACTCCACATAGCGCCGTTGCCCTTCGGCATAAATGGTATCAAAGGCCAGGCTGCTTTTGCCGCTGCCGCTCAGCCCGGTAATCACCACCAGCTTGTCACGGGGAATCTCGATATTAATATTTTTGAGATTGTGCTCACGTGCGCCACGTACAACCAGCTTATCTAAAGCCATCGGTGGGTACCTCGCTATAAAAATAAAATAATGCCATGCGAGACCGAACAACTGTTCGCATCAAGGCCATTATAAATGATGTGACGCCAAACTGCAACAGAATATAGTAATTTTTAGCCATTGTCTGTTGGGATGATTGCGATTGGGGGGAAGGTAAATCAGTAGATCGGTAGATCGGTTGTTGTCGCCAATCTGTATGGATGGACCGATATACTGATCTGATGTGAAAATAAGCCCACCGCCAAGGGCGCCAAGCACGCGAAGTTACGCAAAGAAAAACCCTTTGTGAACCTTTGCGCCCTTGGCGTGCTTCGCGGTAGAAAAATTTTCATCGTTATCTGTGCCGGTAGGACATGTTGCCTGCCCTGAAAATAAGCCCACCGCCAAGGGCGCCAAGCACGCGAAGTTACGCAAAGAAAAACCCTTTGTGAACCTTTGCGCCCTTGGCGTGCTTCGCGGTAGAAAAATTTTCATCGTTATCTGTG
>JALHQH010000025.1:0-95315 GCA_022842065.1 Caldilineaceae bacterium | reverse complement strand
TGAAAATAAGCCCACCGCCAAGGGCGCCAAGCACGCGAAGTTACGCAAAGAAAAACCCTTTGTGAACCTTTGCGCCCTTGGCGTGCTTCGCGGTAGAAAAATTTTCATCGTTATCTGTGCCGGTAGGACATGTTGCCTGCCCTGAAAATAAGCCCACCGCCAAGGGCGCAAAGCACGCAAAGTTACGCAAAGAAAAACCTTTGTGCCCCCTTTGCGCTCTTCGCGTGCTTCGCGGTAGCAAAATTTTCATCGTTATCTGTGCCGCCTAGGCATGGGGCCTGATGTACCGATGTACCGATCTACCTATCTCCCGATTTACCTACCTCCCTATCCCCTCCCCACATTCCCTGTTACCAAACGGCAACAATTCCCGACTATACTGTTAGTAGCAAGAATTTTTCAGCGCAATGCAGCCAAAGCAGAAAATAGGCACAGATGCAACGGCACGATGAGGAACAACCGCAAAGCGAGGATGACCGAGCACTGGCCAAGCGCGCGGTGCAGGATCGCCAGGCCTTTGCCGAACTTTATCAACGGCACGTCGATCGCGTTTATCGCTACTGCCGCTTTCGTGTCCACAATGTGCAGGATGCGCAGGATCTGACGGCGCAGACCTTTATCGCCGCGCTGGAGCAGATCGGTCATTACCGGGGTGAAGGGACGGTGGCGGCTTGGTTATTAGGCATTGCCTATTACAAATCGGTTGACCTGTTGCGCGCTACGCCGGCGACTGATGAGTTAGCCGCGGCTGATGAGTTGGCGGCAACCTATCCACAGCCGGAAGCACTGTTGGCTCAATCCATCCAGCGCAGTGAACTGGAACAGGCGTTGCGCATGTTGGCCCCTGAGCGGGCCGAAGCGCTCTCGTTACGCTTCTTTGGCGAATTGAGCAACCGTGAGGTGGCCACGATCATGCAGAAGAGTGAAGACGCTGTAAAAATGTTAATCCATCGCGGCATCCAAGCGTTGCGTGTGCGGCTGCCGGCAACAATGGTGGACGCATAAAAGGGAGTATGACCATGACCGACCATGAACAGATAGACGCCATTGTAACTGACCGTTATCGCAGTCAGCCCCAACAGGCGAATAACGACACCACCTTACCAACAATTGATCCGGCTGATGCGGCTGTGATTGCGGCGTTGCAGCAACTCGCGGCCACCACAACCGCCGATCCCGCTTTTGTGGCGCATTTGGCTACGCAGCTTGATCGCCATGTCGTGCCGCAGCGTGTGGTACCTGCGTCGCCGGTTGCACCCGCGGCCACTGCCCCCTGGTGGACGCGTTTACAGTGGCCGGTTGCACCAAGGCGACTAGCGCTGGCACTGGCGATCTTTTTGGCGGTTTCCACCCTTGGTTTACTGGTAACGACCCCGGCGGCGCGCGCCACCGTTTGGGATCTGCTCTATGGCTTTGGCCTGGTCAATGAGCAGGATGTTGCCGAACAGACGGTACCGGCGGTGGTGCCAATCCAAGCCGTAGATGCCGCGTCCGCCATGCAGCTAGCCGAGATCCGCCAGCGCGCTGGCTTTGAACTGCCCACACCCCAGTGGTTGCCGGCTGATCTGCTGCTTACCGGTGGTTTTGTCGAGCAGAGCGCAGCGGGGGCACAGGTGACGTTGGCTTATCACCTGACCGCACCACCCGCAGACGGCTATGCCCTTGATGCCCCGCTGCTCTTTCTCGTGATCAGCGAAGGGCCGCTTGATTATCGGCCAATGGTGGCGGATGACGCGTTGACTCCGCTTCAGGTCGGGGATGGCCTCGGTATGTATGCGCACGGCAACTGGGCGGGCGACCCAGCAGCCGAGAACGCAGATACGCTTGCTGGGCTGCAATGGGATGGTGCACTGGATGCCACCTGGCTGACCTGGCAACAAACCGACTTGAACTTTCTGCTCTACACCCAGGGGCTGGGCGTAGACCGGTCAGCGATGGTAAGGATTGCCGAATCGATAGCCAAGTGAGTCGTTATACTGCGCTCCAAATCTCATTCGGAGCGCAGTATAACAATAAGTGCGACTGTACTTTTGTCCCGTAGGGACGATTGACCTTAAGCGCAAAGAATGCTTATGCGCTATCTAAACAAATGTAAAGGAGTCTACCATGACAACTAACAACCCATTATTGCGTCAATCCACACATAACAATCCTACGCCAAGTGTGGAAGCGGTCGATAAAGAGCAGGTCAAACTCAGCCGCCGCGAATTTTTAACCTACGCCTGGGGCACGGCCCTCGTGCTGCTCACGGCCGAGAGTGCTGCCACCAGTTATCTTTTCCTCTACCCGCGCTTCCGCGCCGGTGAGTTCGGCGGTAAATTTGGTCTGGGCGCAGCCACAGCATTTCCAGAAGTGGGCGCAGCACCGGTGCCCAATAGTGGCGGCAAGTTCTGGCTCGTCAATACCGAAGAGGGACCAAAGGCAATCTATATGGTCTGTACCCACCTGGGTTGTCTTTACAAATGGAGTGAGCAGAACGAACGCTTTGAATGTCCCTGTCACGGCTCGACCTTTGCCCGCAACGGCGATTATATCTGTGGGCCGGCAGGGCGTTCATTGGATCAATTTGTGGTCGAGGTTAACGCCAATGGCGAACTGGTGGGGAGTACCACCGCCCTGGATGGCAACATTGTGCCGCCATCGATCCAAGGGACCGAGGTTCAATTAGTTGTCAACACCGGCAAGCGCATTATGGGGAACAGCAAAGAACTATCACCGGTGAATGATCAAGCAGTCTGTAATGCCTAACGCCACCTGCAATGAAAATAGAACGCGGATTTTACAGATTCGGCGGATTTTCGCGGATTTTTATGGGGTTTATCCGCCTAATCAGCCAAATCCGCGTTCTATTTCCTATTGTTCCGGCACTGCGGCCAGATCGCCCAGGATCGCCTGGAGTTTGGCCGCGGTTACGCCGGATTCGGGATAGTAGGTCAACTCGCCCAGCGTGATATGCCAGCCCTCGTGCAATTGGGGATGGGTCGATGCCCCCGGTAGATGTTTTTCGATCACCGCCTTGGCCTGTGGGTTGGACATGACTTTGCCAACGGTCGAATGAATGGTGTATGCCATGAATCCTCCTTTTTACAAAAGCTGCGCCTGCAACCAGTCAACCAACTGATCACTGGCGATGTCAACTTGCTCGCCGCTCACCAGATCCTTGACGGCGACGACATTGTTTTCTAACTCACGCGGACTCACCAGCAACGCGTAACGAATGCGGCGTTCCTCTGCATATTTGAACTGGCGGCCATAACGATCGGTGTCGGGATAGAGATCGACGCGCAGCCCAACCAGCCGCAACTGCTGTGCCAACGCCATGCTGGCCATGACGGTGCTCTCGTCAAACTGGGTGACCAACACCTGCGGCTGTCCCGCCAGCTTTTCGGGGAACATGTTTTGCTCTTCCATGAGCAGCAAAATCCGTTCCAACCCCAAACTGAAGCCACACGACGGGACGCTTTGGCCGCTAAACATGCCGACCAGATCGTCATAGCGCCCACCGCCGCCGCCCGAGCCGGCAAAACCAGGAAATTCGATCTCAAAAATCGGGCCGGTGTAATAGCTTAGCCCACGGGCCAGGTAGGGATCGACGCGCAGATAGGGTGCCGCCGCGCTGTTTTGGCTGTAGGCGATCACCTGCTTGAGTTCGTTGACCCCTTTGCTGCCCACTTCAGAAGCTTCGAGCAGCTCACTCAGCCAGAGCAGACTGTCAATGTTCTGTGCTGGGGTACTATTTTGCGGCGCGGCAGTCATGGTCGCGAGCAGCTTTTCGGCGGCCTCGGGCGCAATACCACGGCTGTCTAACTCCTGGCGCACACCATCGATCCCAATTTTGTCTAACTTATCAATGGCGACCAGCGCATCCCCTTCCTTTTCAGTGGGGATGCCGGAGACCTCCATCAACCCGCGCAAGATGCCGCGGTGGTTAAGACGCAAGGCAAAGGGGTGGGCGCTGTCACCAAAGCCGAGCGCTTCTAACACTTGCGCCCCTGCCGCCAAGACTTCCGCTTCCACCGTCTGGCTGTGCGAACCGACAACATCCAGGTCACATTGAAAAAACTCACGGTAGCGCCCTTTGGCCGGGCGGTCGGCGCGATAAACCGGCTGGATCTGATAGCGCTTAAAGTAGCGGGGCAACTGACTGCGATATTCGGCCACCACGCGTGCCAACGGCACGGTGAGATCATAGCGCATACCGGCGTCGCTCACCCCGTTTTCGGTTGGGGCGCTGGTCAATGCCCGTTGCAATTTGTCACCACGTTTAAGCACGCGAAAGATCAGCTGATCGCCCTCTTCGCCATATTTGCCCAGCAGCGTCTCCAGCCGCTCCATAATCGGTGTCTCCAGCGGCTCAAAGCCATAACTCTGGTAGACCCGTTCAATCACATCAATCACATAGTTGCGCCGTAAGACATCAAGCGGCAAAAAATCGCGCATGCCGCTGAGGGGCGCGGTATTGGTCTTCGCCATGCGGGTTACTCCTTGTTTTGTCAGTGGTAGAGCGGTAAATCGGTACATCAGTAAATCGGTAAATCAGTGGACCGATCTACCGATTTACTGATTTACTGCTCTACTGATTTCCCAACTACATCCCCAACGCCTTAACCGGCGGTGTATAGGTCATGCCAAAAGCCTCGGCGACGGCGTTGTAGGTCAACTGGCCGCGGTGGGTATTTAAGCCGAGGCAGAGGGCGTCATTATCACGAACGGCGCTCAAGCCGGCACCGGCCAGGCGCAATGTATAGGTCATCGTCTGGTTGGTGAGGGCAAAGGTGCTGGTGCGCGGCACTGCACCGGGCATGTTGGCAACACAGTAGTGTACCACGCCGTCGATGACATAGGTGGGGTTGCTATGGGTGGTGGGGCGGGTTGTTTCAATACAGCCCCCTTGGTCCACCGCCACATCGACAACGACCGCCCCGTTGCGCATCTCTTTGAGCATATCGCGGGTGACCAACCAGGGTGCGCGGCCACCGGGAATCAAAATCGCGCCGATGACCAGATCCGCCTCAAAGACGACTTCCTCAATATTATACTCATTGCTCGCCCGCGTCTGCAACGCGCCGGTATAGATATCATCCAAATATTGCAGTCGATCATGGTTGATGTCCAACACTGTGACCTGTGCGCCCATCCCAACGGCGACCCGTGCCGCATTCGCGCCGACCGTACCGGCCCCCAAAATTGCCACGCTGGCCGGTGCCACCCCTGGCACACCGCCCATTAAAACGCCGCGTCCACCATGATTTTTCTGCAAATAGGTCGCGCCCACCTGGGTTGCCATCCGCCCAGCGACTTCGCTCATCGGCATCAGCAGCGGCAAGCGGCGGTCAGGCGTCTGCACGGTTTCATAGGCGATGGCCGTGGTGCCGCTGGCGAGCAGCGCTTCGGTCAGCGGGCGGTCAGCGGCGAGATGTAGATAGGTAAAGAGGATTAGATTTTCGCGTAAATATTGATACTCTTGCGCGACCGGCTCTTTGACCTTGACCACCAACTCTGCGCCCCAAGCGTCGCCTGGGTTTGCCACCAATTCGGCTCCGGCGGCAGCATATTCGGCATCGGTGAGGAAACTGCCCTCGCCGGCTCCTTTTTCCACCAACACGCGATGATTGCGGCCGACCAAGGCTTTTACGGCCCCTGGCGTCAAGCCAACCCGATTTTCGCCATCTTTGATTTCTTTGGGCAGACCAATGATCATAAGCCGCTCCTCATTGCGTGTAGTTGTGCTATTTGTGGATAAAAACGCCGTAAGTTCCAGTGTAACAGGCGCGCCGCCCTTCAAGCAAGGTTTAGCGTATAACGTTTTGCCAAAATTGCCATTTCTAGCGACAATAGAAGCTAACAAATTTTTCTGAGCAATCGGCCGATTTTTAGGGCTACCAATGACTCTTAACGAACAAACGCCGCTTGTCACTGAGCGACGAGCGGCGACAAGCGAGACACCGCCCACCGAATATCAACTTCTGTTGCTTTTACAAAAGGGACAGGATGAGCAATTGCAATTGTTGCAAGCGCTGCGCCAAGAGGTTGATGCCTTGCGTGCAGCGCAAGTTACGCAAGCCACCACTGTCGCCAAAATGGATCGTCAGTTGCGCTGGGCGCGTTGGTGGCGATTGGCCCGCACAGCTTTCTTTTGGCTATTGCTATTCGGCGCAGCGTTTGTAATCTATTCGACCGTGGGCGATTGGAACTGGCTCTTTACCTGGTGGAGTCGCCTTGTTTGGTGGTTTACCTAAAAATTATCAATTACTTGTTTTCCATTAATTATTAATCAGATATCGAGAACACATGAAGCTGGTAAGTTGGTTACGCCGTGTATGGGCAGCGCGGATCGCCTCCCTTGGTCGCGCGCTCAGCTTGGGTTGGCAACGTTTGCTCTGTGGCTTCTTCAACCTGCGGCGCCGCCTGTTCCGTAAACGGTTAGCCGACTATGCTGTCTTTGTGCTTGATCAAGAATTGACCGAACGCAACCCCGATGAACCGTGGTGGTATGGCTACATCCCTGGCCGCAAAGAGCCGATTACCCTGGAGTATTTAGATGCTGCCCTGGCGCGGGTTGCCGGCGATCCGGCGGTCAAAGGGGTTGTCCTGCTCATCAAAGGCGCGCAATGGAGTTTGCCCCAAGCCCAGAGTTTGGTAACCCTCTTTGCCCGTTTTCGCTCGTCTGATCGTAGCTATAACCCAACAACGGAACCCAAAAAAGTCATCGTCCATCTGGAGCAAATCAACACGCCGCTCTATGTCGCGGCCTGTGGGGCTGACCGAATTTTCGTGCCACCGCTTGCCAGTTGGGATGTGCTGGGGTTGCGCGCCACGCCGACCTTCCTCAAAGATACCCTGGCCCAACTTGGCATTGAGATGGATGTGGTGCAAATCGCCCCGTGGAAGAGTGCGATGGATAGCTTTGCGCGCGCCTCGATCAGCCCTGAACATGCCGAACAGCTTAACTGGCTGCTGGATAGTTGGTATGCAGATATTGTCAGTGCCATCGCATCTGGACGGGGGATTGCCGCCGACAACGTGCAAACCCTGATTGATGGCGCGCCGTGGGAGGCGACGCAAGCGCTTGCGCATGGCCTGATTGACGGCATTGCCTATGAAGATGAATTGCCGGTTTTACTAGGCGACGAGTGCAAGGTCGCCCAGTTGCGCCTTTATGAGAAAACTCGGCCATTATTGCTGCGGCGGCCCCGGCTGTACCACGCAAAGCAGGTCGGCGTCATCAGTTTGCTGGGTTCAATTATGACGGGAGAAAGTCGCACCCAGCCGATTGAACTGCCCATCTTGGGGCGGCAGACGTTGGGCAGCCAAACCGCGCAACAACAGATCCGCGCCGCGCGTGAGGATGAATCCCTGGCCGCGGTTGTGCTGCATGTCGACTCACCAGGCGGTTCCGCTTTGGCCAGTGACCTGATCTGGCGTGAATTACAACTGTTACAGCAAGAGAAACCCCTGGTTGTCTACATGGGCGATGTAGCGGCGAGCGGCGGCTACTACATTGCCGCGCCTGCCCACAAGATTGTCGCCCAGCCCGCCACCCTCACCGGCAGCATCGGGGTAATTACCGGCAAGCCGGTTACCAGCGGGCTCTATGCCAAAATCCATGCCAATCGGGCTGTGATCCAGCGCGGTGCGCATGCCGACCTCTACGCCGATGATCAACCGTGGACGGGGGGCACACGCGCCAAGGTTGAAGAGAGTGTCTTCCAGATCTACGGCACCTTTAAACAACGGGTCGCGGCAGGGCGGCATTTGCCCTATGAGGGCTTGGATGCGATTGCGAATGGTCGCGTTTGGACGGGAACGCAAGCGGCACAACATGGCTTGGTTGATACGCTTGGTGATTTTCACCACGCGGTTGAAGTGGCCTGCCAGTTGGCCGAACTGCCGACTGATGGCAGCGTGCGCACTGCATCTGTCGAGACCCCTAAAGCGTGGCTCCTGCGCGTCGAACAGGGGACACAAACCCTG
Organism: Caldilineaceae bacterium; assembly: GCA_022842065.1. The sequence goes on along the minus strand of JALHQH010000025.1, from coordinate 87,341 downwards.
CTTGGTCTCACCACATTTGATCAGGCACTTCACCTAACCAGCCTGTTGTTGACCGGCCAATGGCGTCGCCTTTTTACCGAGGAACGTGGTTGGCTGCTCGCCGATGGGCTGCCCCGGCACCGGCAATAACTTATTGAATTGGATGTTACACCGCTACCTCTGGCTTCGATGAACTCAGCCGCCGGTAGCGATGTAACGCCGATGAATCACAAATCAGCGGAGAAACCCTATGTTCGATGTGCAGGCCGTGCGCCGCCAATTTCCGGCGCTACAAGAACTCTTTGACGGACGTCCCGGTATCTTTTTTGACAATCCCGGCGGCACCCAAGTGCCGCAGCGTGTGATCGATGCGATTACCGATTATCTGATTCGTAACAACGCCAATACCCACGGGGCTTTTATCACCAGCCAGCGCAGTGACGTGATTGTTGACAACGCGCGCCAGGCCGCGGCGGACTTGTTGGGTGCCGCCACCGATGAGATTGTCTTTGGCAACAACATGACCAGCCTGGCCTTTGCCCTAAGCCGCACGTTGGTGCCTGAGATCAAGCCCGGTGACGAAATCATCGTGACCCGCCTTGATCACGATGCCAATATCTCCCCCTGGCTGCGGTTAGCTGAGGATACGGGCGCACAGGTGCGTTGGGCTGATGTGGATATGGAAACTTGTACGTTGGATATGGAGCATCTGCGCTCGCTGATCAACGAACGGACCAAGTTGGTAGCCGTTGGTTATGCCAGCAATGCAATGGGCACGATCAACGATGTCAAGACGATCATCGGCTGGGCTAAGGGCGTCGGTGCCCTTAGCTTTATTGATGCCGTCCAATATGCCCCCCATGGTTTGATTGATGTCAAAGCGCTTGATTGTGATTTCTTGGGCTGTAGTGCCTACAAATTTTTTGGTCCCCATGTGGGGATTCTCTATGGTAAACGTGAACACCTGACGCGGCTAAATGCCTATCGCGTCCGCCCGGCGGGCGACAAATTGCCGGGCAAGTGGGAGACCGGCACTAAAAATCATGAGGGATTGGCCGGTGTGGGGGCGGCGATTGACTATTTGGCCGAATTGGGCGTACGCCACGGCAATGCGGCACCAACCGCCACCCGCCGTGAAAAACTTCAAGCGATGTGGCCGGTCGTCGAAGGTTATGAACGTATGTTGATCGAAAAGTTGATCGATGGGCTACAGATTATTCCCGGAATGCGTGTTTACGGGATCACCAACCGCTTTGATTGGGATAAACGGGTCGCCACCGTCTCGGTCCGCAAAGAAGGAACCACGCCCAATCAACTGGCGCAAGCCCTAGCCGCACAAAATATCTTCACCTGGGACGGCAATTTTTACGCCGTAGCGATTAGCGAACGGCTCGGAGCCGAAGCCAGCGGCGGTTTCCTGCGCATCGGCCTCGCCCATTACAACACGCTGGATGAGATTGATCGCTGTCTGCGGGTACTGGAGCGGGTGTAGGATGAGGAAGGTAGATTAGTAAATCGGTAAATCAGTTCAGTCTAACCTGTATACTGATGTACCGATGTACTTATCTACCGCTCTACATAAGTGCCTGTTCCACATAGCTATGCGTCACGGTGTCGTAAAGGCCCCAGGTGGGGGTGCCATACATACCTAACAGCTCACCGGGGTTGACGAGGTGGCAGCGGCCGATCTGTTCGTGGTGCTTCTGGTGGTTGTGACCATAACAGACCAAGTCAAGCTGGCCGGATTGGGCAATGCGTTTGGCTGGTTCCGGGTAGTGGATCATAGCGAGTTGGCGGTTACCGATGGTCAGCTCATGATAGAGGCCATGTAAATTGAGGTGGGGATGTTGGGCGGCGATGGTCTGTAACAGGCGACCGTCGCCGTCGTTATTGCCGAAGATGACATGGATCGCCCCATTGAAGTTTTGGGCCATACGCGCCAACATAAAGGGCGCACAGAGATCGCCGCAATGGAGCAGGATCTCGGCCCCGGCGTGGTTGGCGGCGGCCAGCGCGGCGGTCAACCCAGCGATGTTATCGTGGCTGTCAGAGAAGATGGCGACTTTGGTCATAAGATTTCCCTTGAATTGTAAAGACTAACCCCACCCTAACCCTCACTGCCATTAAGTTAACGGGCGGAACGTGTACTAAGCGTCCCCAGACGCTGAGCCCACCTTGATGGGTTGCGCATCTGGGAACCGCGGCGAGTACTGGCGGGGGATGCGCACTACTCGCTTAATGGCAGTGACCCTAATCCTCCCCTGTTAAGGGAGGGGATCTCACTGGTTCCCTCCCTTAACAGGGGAGCGGTTGCCTTCTAGGCGCGGGTGGGGTAGCTTGATAGATACCCAAATTGTAAGGCAATTGTTTGGTTTGCACGCGGCAAAATCTAGTATACTGTGGATAATATGTCTGTGAAAGTCCGGCCAGTGCAGCGCGCATTACATCAGCACCTTCATCGCACCTTTCGTCGCAGGAATGGCCTGCTGCTGGGTGGCTTTTTTGTGCTCTGGACTTGCCTGCTCATGGCTGGTTGTGGCCAAGTGATCACGTTGACGCCGACCGTCGAGCCGTCCCCAACGGCGACCATCGGCTTGACCCTGGCCGCGGACGCCTTGCCGGCTACCGCGACACCCGCGCCCTACACCCCCGAACCAACCCCCACGCCCACCCTTACCCCCACGCCGATTGTCCATACCGTGCAGACGGGTGAGAGTCTGTTGACAGTCGCTGGGCAGTACGATGTCAGTGTGGCCGCCCTCCAAGATGCCAATGGGATTCTGGACCCACGTACCCTCCAAGTTGGGCAACAGTTGATTATCCCGCGCCCCGAAGAAGTTGCGGGTGGTACGGCGGCGACGACAGCCACCCCGACCCCATTGCCACTGCAAACCCAGAATATTTATCTGGGGGATACCACGATTGGCAATCTTTGGATCTTGGGGGAAGTGGCGAATACGAGTGGCACGCCCGTCGAACAAGTGCGGGTGCGGGTCAACCTGGTTGATGCCGAGGCGCAAACTGTCGGGGAACAGGAAGCATTAGTCGAACTGGATCTGATTGGGGTGGGCGAGCGAGCGCCCTTTGCCCTGCTCTTTGATGCCCCCCGCCCCGCCTTTGCCAGTTATCAGGTCGTCGTCGCCCATGCCGTGCCGGCCTATGTGGGCAGCTACTACCGCGACCTGGTCGTTGAGGGTATCGAAACCACCCAAGAACGCTATGCCGCCTACACCGTCAATGGCAGCGTGCGCAATACGGGGCCGGAAGAGGCGGTCAGCGTCCAGGTAGTGCTAACCGCCTACGACTCGCTTGATCGCGTGATCGCCACCCGCAAGATCGAACCCGAATACAATGTTGTCCCCACCGGCGGGTCAACCACCTTCACCGCCATTCTCACCCCGTTGGGCGGCCCCATCGCCCGGATCGAAGCGGTGGCCCAGGGTCGTCGTCTCCCACAGTAGGTGACAAGGTGACAGGATGACAAGGTGACCTCGTGTTTCATCCCTTCACCTTGCCACCCCTTCACCCTGTCACCTTGTCATCCCGTCATCCCCCCTTCGCCCACTCCTGCACCAAATTGACACAGACGGCTGTTGCCTGCCCCATATCTTGTACGCTGATCCACTCCATGGGGCCGTGGATCTCTTGCATGCCGGTGAAAAGGTTGGGGGTGGGCACGCCCATCTCGGTGAGTTGTGAACCATCGGTGCCGCCGCGGATCGGTTCAAACCGTGGCTCGATGCCGCTGGCACGGAAGGCGTTGATCGCTAAGTCAATCGGGCGCATATCATTCTCCAGCCAGTAGCGCATGTTGCGGTATTGAGGCGTGATGGTTACCTCGATCTGGGCGCGGGGTTCGGTGGCAGCCACTGTATTGCAAATCGTGCATAGGAGGTCGCCGTGGCTGGCCAGTCCATCCAATTCAAAATCGCGCAGGATAAATTGAAGCGTCGCCGCGCTGGCGTCGCCGTGCATGGTATAGGCGTGAATAAAACCGGCCTTACCCATCGTCGTGGCCGGAGTACGCTGATCTTTGGGCAAGAGGTCGATAATTTTGGCCGCCAGGTGCAGGGCGTTGACCAACTTATCCTTGGCGCTGCCAGGGTGGATCGAAACGCCGGTCACCTTGACGACCGCTTTGTCGGCGGAGAAGGTTTCGTAGACCAGTTCCCCCACTTCGCTGCCGTCAAGCGTATAGGCAAAGTCTGCCCCCAACAAGCCAAGATCGATGTGGCGGATCCCCGTGCCAATCTCCTCGTCGGGCGTAAAACAGACGCGCACTTTGCCGTGGGGAAGCTCCGGGTGGGCGAGCAGATGGGCGGCCATCGTCATGATGATCGCGACGCCGGCTTTGTCGTCGCTACCAAGCACCGTGTCACCACTGGCAGTGATGATGTCGTGGCCGATCTTTTCACCCAAGTAAGGGTTAACCGCCGGGGTCAGTGACAGCGCCGGGTTGTCGGGAAAGCTGATCGGCGAGCCATCATAGTTGCGATGGACACGCGGCTTGACCGTGGTCCCACCAAAGTGATGCACGGTATCAACGTGGGCCAGAAAGGCAATCGTCGGCACCGCATGGGGGACAGTCGCGGGGATCGTGGCCATCACAAAGCCATTGTCGGTCAGGACAACTTCGCTGGCCCCCAATTCACGCAATTCGTCGGCCAATATCCGCTGTAGATCAAGCTGTTGGGGTGTACTCGGCACGGTGGTGGCATTTTCATCGCTGACCGTTTCAATCGATGTATAGCGCACCAGGCGCTCTTCCAATGCAGCATTCCATTTTGTATTCATTCGGTTTCTCTTCTATAGTTTTTTACGAAAACTCATGTAGACCTGTTCAAAGCCAATAGCCTGATAAAAGTGTTGGGCATTCGTATTCTTGAGATTGGTGACCAGCACAAGCTGTTCGGCACCGGCCTGGCGGGCGATGGCTTCGACATAATCAATTAACTGCTGACCTAGCCCTTGGCGGCGGTAAGGGGCGTCAATATATAGCTCCCACACCTCGGCATAAGGCACCGGATCGCAGATCTGGGGCAGCAGGCGCAAGGTGATAAAGCCAAGGGCTTGCCCATCCCTTTCGGCCAGGTAGAGGGTTTCGACATTGACGCAACTGGCCAGCCGCGCCGCGATGCCCTCAACGCTGTCGCGCTGATCATTGGCGGCAATGTTGAGACGCAGAATTTCCGGTGCATCGGCGGGGGTGGCAGGACGGATGGTAATTGGCATGATCGACTCGCTAGGGCGTAGGTGGTTGATCAGGTTAAGCAAATCATCGGGTAAATGGTAGCCGCCCCGCCATCAATGAGCGGGGCTACAGAACAACGCAGGCTAAAGCCGGCTTTAGCCTGCGTTGTTCTATAGCTGGGTGCCCCCTGGGCAGGTTTTAGCCCAGGGCGGTTTACACAACCAATGATTAAATATTCATAAACACACCAGCTGATAGGCAAAAGTGCGTTAATGTTTCGGCAACCGGAGGCTGAGCTTGTCGAAGCCGGAGCCACTTCGGCTTCGACAAGCTCAGCCTCCGCTCGATTACCTAAAACAAATGTTCATCCAACGGTTGCGGTCCCCCACCTGGACGACTGACGATCACCCGTTGCACCGCCGGCAGCGCGGCCAATTGTTCCTCAACGGTGGCGACATCGGCCGCCGCGCAGAGCACATGGACATTCGGCCCGGCGTCAATTGTGTAGTAGGCTTGTAGCCCATCGGCCCGCCAGCGCTGGACAGCCTGGATGATTTCTAGTGTGCCTGGCTGCCAGTAGAAGAGGTTGGGTGTGCCGGTCATCATTACAGCGTGCATGGCGATGGCATCCTGTTCGATGATCGGGCCAAGGCGCGCCAAATCACGGTCGGCAATCGCCTGGCGCACCCCAGGCAACACGCTGTTGACAAAATCAATCCGCCCGCGATTTAGTGGGCTGCTCAGTGCTAAACCATGACCGCCTTCGCTACTCACAGCCTTTTCGGCACTGCTGACCACGGCAACCAGATCATAGAGTGCCCAGTGATCAGCCCCATGCAGTTGGTGCGCGACACTGGTGGCGTCATCCACGCCCCGTTCCCACTCGACAAAACCGCCAAAGAGACTACGGCTAGCCGAGCCGCTACCCAGGCGCGCCAAAGCCGAAAGCCTGGTCAGGTCGAGATCCAGCCCCAAGGCGGTACAGCCGGCAACGGTTAATGCCGTAAAGCCGCTGGCCGAACTCGCAATCCCCGAAGCCATGGGAAAATTGTTGTAGCTCACCACCTGGGCGCGGTAATCAACCCCAGCCAAGGCACGCAGCCGATCCAGATGGCGCACCAATCGCGCCGCCTTGCGCTCATCCAGCCGGGCCCCATCCAGCGTAATATCGTCGGCCGGTGCCGACCGGTCATCAAGCCACGCCACCGTCGTCGTTGTATGGGCATCGGCCAGCGTCATGCTAATCGAATTGCTCTGCGGCAGGTTGATCGTGCCATCATCAACGCCCCAATATTTGATAAAGGCAATATTACTGCCGGCCCGGATGGTTGTTTTCATAAACCACGATCCACCCATTCTTCAAAGCGGCGAATCAGGTCGTCGAGCAACTCGTCATGCGCGCTAAAGCTCACAGCCACCCCGCCGGCAATGGCTTCAATCTCCGCCTTCCAGCCGATGCCCTCGACCGTCTTGAGCTTTTCATCGACACCCCCCCCCAGCCGCTTCAAATAGGCCTCGGCCTGCGTCGGCGTCAGATCGGCAAATTCCATTCGCTCCACTTCATACTGCTCTGCACTCTGATATTCGTCATAACGACCATCACGGTCGTCGCCAAAGGATGATGTGCTAATTGGCATTGGTTGCTCCGTGGTTTGTGATACGTGAAACGTGATGCGTAAAACGTAAAACGTAATGGGCAAATTTGTTGCAATGAGTATACCATACTTGGAATCTAACTGCGGTGTTGCCTACTTCGTGTCTCGTGTCTTACGTTTCACGCATCACGTTTCACGCATCACGTTTCACGCATCACGTTTCACGTTTCACGCATCACGTTTCACGCATCACGTTTTACGTTTCACTCCTCACGGCGTCAACCGCCCCAAGTCGCGCGGGAAGAGCGTTGTCTCGCGCACGTTGGCGGCGTTGGTGAGTTGCATGATCAGCCGCTCCAGGCCAATGGCAAAACCGCCGTGGGGGGGCATGCCATAGCGGAAGGCTTCCAGGTAAGTCGCAAAGGGCTCGACGGCCAGTTTGCGTTCAGCAAGGGCGGCCAGATAGGCGTCGTAACGATGGAGCCGTTGGCCGCCGGTGACCAACTCCAGCCCGCGGAAGAGCAGGTCGAAGGAGTTGGAGCAAGCGGGGCGCGCGGGATCCGGGTGGGTATAGAAGGGACGCTTGCCCATCGGGTAGCCGGTGACAAAGAGAAAGTCACTGCCATGTTCGCGCTGCGCCCACTCGCCCAACCAACGCTCTTCTTGCGGGGCCAGGTCTGGCTCATTGCGCTCATCGACCCCGTGCAACTGGAAGACCAACTCTTTGGCTTCACTAAAGTGCAGGTGCGGGATCTGCGCGGGTACGGTGGGCAATTGCGCATTCAGGAGCGTCAGTTCACTGCTGAAGTGACTTTCCAGGGTGCTGAAAATATGGGCCAGAACCCCGCGCAACATCGCCATCACGGTAAAGTGATTTTCAATAAAACCAAACTCCACATCCAGACTTACATATTCGCTGAGATGGCGCGCGGTGGCGTGCGGTTCGGCGCGGAAAACCGGCCCCACCTCAAAAACCCGCTCAAAGATGCCGACCATCGCCTGCTTATAAAATTGTGGACTCTGCGCCAGATAGGCGGGGCGGCCAAAGTAGTCAATCGCAAAGACATTTGCCCCACCCTCCGTCGCCGAGGCGACCACCTTGGGCGTCTGGATCTCAGTAAATTGCTGGCTCGTTAGATATTCGCGAAAGGCCCCCATCACCCCCGCTGCCAGCCGAAAGTTGGCGCGCCGGGCTGGGTGACGGTTGGTCACCACCGCATGGTCGAGCAGCACCGGCAGTTGTGCTTTGATCTCGCGCTTGCTGATGATCACCGGCAATGGCTCGTGGACAGGAGTGATCACCTCGATCTGCGGCGCGTGTAGCTCAATCCCACCGGGAGCCTGCGCCGAGGCGACCACAGTGCCCTCCAGTGCAATCACCGTTTCCGTTTGCAACTCGGTATGAGTCAAAGCCGCCAGCTCAGCCTCATTTTCCGTAACCGCCTGTATCGTCCCCCAACCATCGCGCAGGACGATAAAATTAACACCACCCAAGCGGCGCAAGGCATGTAGCCACCCTTGTAACTGTACCCGCTCGCCCACATGTTCGCCCACTTCAACCGTCCGTATCCGTGTCATAACGCTGCTCGCTTTCTGTCGTAGATTTTTTCCAATAAAAAAAGCCCTCGTCCTTTGGAGGACGAGGGCCATAAGCCACATCGTGGTACCACCACCAATTTGCTTCGTTACCCTGTGCACTCTGCTTATGCGCATTCGCACCGGTAACAATTAGCCTCAGTCGGTTCGGCCTGGATCACCATGATCAACAGGATTAAACCGCGGCGCAATAACGGGCGCAACCCGGAACCAACTACTAGCCAACATGGCGTTCCCTGGTCAGCTCAAGGGGGTCACAAACTTGGGCCCAGTGACCATTCTCACAGCAACATCTGAATGGCTCTCTGTACACCAGTACACACAAACTGCATATCCCTATCAACGCTGTTTGTTCTATACGTAATGGGAATAGGGTAGCACAAGGTGGTTTGGCTGTCAAGAGTTTTGTTAAAGATCACAGCAATTCTCAGTGTGGAAACGTGTCGTGAGCCGGGTACCCCTGTTGTTACCCCACGCGCTTTCAAGCAACCGGTCTAATCTTTCCCACTGCGGGCCGTTTGGCCGTCAACGCCAAGGCCGCCGATCGGGACTTGCCTTTGTCGTCTGGGTTGCGCCCTAGCAACTTGTCTGAGAGAAAAATTAGGACGCAGATTTGCGCGGAATTACGCGGATATCATCGAAACACTGTGTAAAAATCCGCGTAATGCCGCGTGAATCCGTGTCCGAAAAGGCTTTTCGCGCTTCTCTCCGACAGCCTGCTATACTCAAATCAGAATGAGACCCCTAGTTTCGGTCAGCGTGCGTCGCACTGACCAAAGAATCTAGCGGACTGGAAACAGTTGGCGGTCAGTGCGACGCACGCGATCCCGTTAGCCAGCAAAACGCCGGTTCTCAACTTGACTTCAGTATAGCGGAACAAAAATCTGTATTTATCTGTTTACATCTCTGACAAAAGTTTTCGTTGCGATTGATGTCGGGTAGACGTGGGCCTGCCCTGAAGATATGCCCACCGCGAAGGTCGCGAAGAGCGCGAAGAAAAGCTTCGCGCTCTTCGCTGTCGAAAAATTTTCATCGCGGGGTCTATTGGGGCGCGGTGCCGCCGAGTCATGTTACCTGCCCTGAAAATAGAACGCGGATTGGGCGGATTTTCGCTGATTTTTATCCGCCGATATCCGCCGAATCTGGAAGATCCGCGTTCTATTTTCATTGTTATTGGTGCCGGTAGGACATGTCGCCTGATAGGAAAAGGATTGGGTCGTGAAGAAATTTTATCTGTGGGTAAGTTTGGTCGTCGCACTTTTTCTCATCATCGGCACGGTTGCGCTCTGGCAAATTAGTCGCGCGCGCACCTTTCAGTTCTTTGGTCAGCTTGTGCCCCGCGTCAATACTGCACAAAAGCTCGTTGCCCTCACCTTCGATGATGGTCCCACACCAGATGCCACCGACCAGATACTCGCCATTCTGGATCAGGCGCAAATCCATGCCACCTTCTTTGTCACTGGGGCGGAGCTTGCACAAAACATGGCCGCGGGAAAGCAGCTTGTGGCCGCGGGCCATGAATTGGGTAACCACTCGTACTCTCATACGCGCATGGTCCTTGTCACGCCGGCGGTTGTCCAAGACGAGATTGTGCGGACGGATGAGTTAATCAGAATGGCTGGTTATCAAGGCGAAATTTACTTTCGCCCCCCTTTCGGCAAGAAGCTTTTTACCTTGCCGTACTATTTAGCAAAAACCGGCCGGAAGAGTATTATGTGGGATGTCGAACCGGAGTCGTACCCAGAAATTGCGGCAGACGCTGATCAGATCGCTGACTATGTCGTGGCGAAGACGCAGCCCGGCTCCATTATTATCTTGCATGTGATGTACCCAAACCGGCGTGCATCGTTGAACGCAGTCCCGCAGATCATCGAACGCTTGCAAGTGCAAGGGTACCGTTTCGCCACTGTGTCAGAACTCCTAGCCGCCACCGAGTAAAGGCGGCGCTTTCGGTGCGTCTATCACCAGCCTGTGGTAAGGCTGCCCATTATTGATACGCGGCCTGCAACCAATCTAAAAGTTCCGTTTTCTGCATCAATCGCTCCTTTGGCAGTGGATATTGTGTTGTCATAGGGGTTATAGGGGATTGTCATAGACGTAAAAAATGTAATCTTGCGACACGGTTTTGACGCCCAGATCGTTTAACAAGCGGAGCAGTTGTGCACGATGATCGGTGCCGTGATTCACCACATGCAGCAACACTTGCCACACGAGAAGATCTTTGTCTTCTGCCGGCTCTGTGATCGGCGTAGCGAACAATTGATCGTCCCGTAATTCGGCTAGATAAGCGCGCATCATCTGTTCAACGCTGTCCCAGTGGGCGCGTATGATTTCCCGCTCGCTGGTGGGGGGCAACTCCTCGGCCGGTTCGACGCCGCGCAATTCGCTGAACCATGCCTCATCCACGTTAATCAGATGCACGATTTGGTCGCGGACCGACCCATGCGAGTAGCCCACCTGCTGGGTGAACTGTTCATCGGTTAGTGTGGTGATATACCGATCCCAGATGGTGCGATTTTCAGCGAAGTGATAGGGGTAGAAATGGCGAAAGGCAGCTGCATTCATGGTGTAACGGATTCTCCTCTTTCTCATCTATAGTGCGCCCCAAGTTGTGACACAGTACATTTTAGCACAAGTGTTCGGAAAGGTCAAAGGCATCTGTCGTGCTTAAAAAGTCTGTGTCCCCAAGCTGAAAGAGCGCACCGGCTGTTATGGGTGCATCCCAATTTGGGGGGTGCCGTCCCCGGCACAGGCGAAAAATTGGTTCGTCTGCGTACCGTTTCCTCGCCTGTGCCGGGGACGTAGTGCGACTCTCCCCTTTCTTGAGACACACCCGTCTACTGTTTTCCACTTGCTAGAACTTGCGTTCTATGTTACGATATAATTGTCGCTTTTAACCGAATCCTTACTCAAAGGAGGTCGCTGACCATGGATGAATACAAGATTCTCATCTCCCAATATCATGCGGCACTCGAAATGCTCAAGCAGACGATACAGCACTGTCCAGAGACGCACTGGCACAGCCGCGATGCCCAGACGCCGTTTGGGCAGGTTGCCTACCATGCCCTCTTTTACACCCATCTCTACCTGCAAGATTCCCAACAAACCTTCACCCCTTGGGTGGGCCATCGCGCCGAATATCTGCCCAGTGAGCCGCCGTCCCCAGCCCTGCCCGACAAAACCACCGTGCTCGAATACCTGGCCTTTTGTGAACAGGAGGTGATGGACAAAGTCGCCGGGACTGACTTGGGGACAACTTCGGGCTTTCATTGGCTACCATTCAACAAATTGGAACTGCAACTCTACTCGATCCGCCATATTCAACAGCATGTGGGCGAATTGATGGAACGCCTTGGCCCCGCGGCGCAGGCGATCGATTGGATCGGTTCATGGCACGCGTGAGACAACGCCACCCCAGCGAGGAGCGCATGACATGTTAACCATCGACCTTGACATCGCGCGGCGCTTTATCCTGGGCAAACAGGGCTTGTGGCCTGGTCGGCGTTGGCGTGGCAGTGAAGGCACCGCCGCGGCCATGCGGGAGATGGAGTACTTGCAACTCGATCCGCTGCAAATTATCGCGCGCAGCCATGACATCAAACTGCATAGCCGCGTGCTTGATTACACCCCTGGTCTGTGGGAAGAAGTGACCTACCAGCAGCGTCAGTTCTTTGATTGGGGCGGTTGGCTGGCGGCGCGTCCGATGGACGAGTTGCCCCATTGGCGCGTGGTGATGCGCCGCGAGCGCGAACACAACGCGCGTCTACGCAGCACGGCGAGTGAACATGCCGAAGCTATCGTCGAAATGCGGGCCATCTTGCGCGAGCGCCCCACCGTGAGCAACCGCGACTTCAAGATGGCGACGCGCACACGGACCCAAAGTTACCGCGGGCGCAAGGACAGTGCATTAGCCTTGTATTATCTGTGGCTTACCGGTGAAGTGATGACGCACCACCGCGAGAATTTCGAGCGCGTCTACGCCCTGACCGAAACGGTCGCCCCCCCACACCTCATGTATGAAAGCGACGAGGCCACCGCTGACCGCTTCTTGATCAAAAAGGATGTCAGCTTCTCCGGCCTGTCGCGGCTGAGTCGTGCGAGTGATTCGTTTCACCGCGGCATGCCCTTTGACAGCGCGAAGCAGATCATCGCTGCGCTGTTGGCAGACGGCGAACTCATCGAGGTGCGAGTTGAAGGCTGGAAGCCGATGCATTATGCGCTCGGCCGCGACGCGGCGCTGCTACACGAGTTGATCGCCGGCCGCGTGCCCCAGGCGTGGACGCCATTGGCGATGACCACAACAGACGAGGTGCTTTTTCTCGCCCCGCTCGATCAGGTCAGTGCGCGGGGGCGCGCCAAAGTTTTATTTGGCTTTGACTATGTGTGGGAGGTCTACAAGCCCCAACCTCAGCGCAAGTTCGGCTACTACACCTTGCCGATTTTGTGGGGTGACCGGCTTGTTGCGCGCTTTGACAGCAAACTCGATCGCGCCCAGTGGGCCAGCGCCAGCACCTTTGTCATCCTGGGCCTGTGGTTGGAGGATGAGGCATTGGCCAAAGATGAAGCCTTTGCTCAGGCATTGGTGAGTGGCTTTGCACGCTTCGTCACCTTTCTCGGTGCCAGCAAGCTAGATGCCACCGCAATTAATGAGCCACTACTTCGCCATCACATCGCACAAGTCAAGTAGTACGCATCACGTTTTACGCATCACAACCAGGAGCTTTACATGACACAATCGCAACCACAGGGCTTTCTCGCCCTCCCGCCCACAGGCAAGGGACCGGGGATATTGATTCTGCACGCCTGGTGGGGCTTGAACGACACTATCAAGGCTTTCTGTACCCGTCTGGCAGGCGAGGGCTTCATTGCTTTTGCCCCTGATCTTTATCATGGTGAGATCGCTGACACGATTGCCGGTGCCGAAGCCCTTGGCAGCGCGCTCGACCGCAACCATCTGCAAGCCAAGGCTGAGATTGCCGCGGCAACTAGCTTCCTCAATGAACATGCGGGCCACGCTGAAGCAAATGGCCAGTCCGGCGTGACTGTGATTGGCTTTTCGCTGGGTGCCTATTACGCTTTGAATCTTGCCGCCACCGATCCGGCGCAGATCCATTCTGTCGTGCTCTTTTACGGCACCGGCGGTGAGGGTTTCGACAACGCGCGTGCCGACTTCCTCGGTCACTTTGCTGAAGAGGATGAGTTTGAGCCACAAGCTAACGTCGATCAGTTGGCGGCAGCGCTACGGGAAGCTGGTCGAGCGGTGACCTTTTATCGTTACCCCGGCACGGGCCACTGGTTCTTTGAACCAGACCGCGTGGATGCATTCAACCCAGCCGCCGCAGACTTGGCTTGGGAACGTACGTTGGCATTTCTGCGGCGCGCCGCGCCATTATGAAGCGATCATCTGCGCCGGTAGCACCTCACCCTCGTTTTATGGGCTTGATCTTTGGTTCGCGTCTCTATAATATCTGAGCCATGTCCAAAATTGGCTGATCATTTTTGGTCTGTGCGCAAGGCTAGCGGCATATGCCACGCCGGATCAATTCGTCACAGGAGTGGTATGAAGCAAACAACACCTCAAACGATTGATGAGTATATCGCCGGCTGCCCCGATCATGTGCAGGAAATTCTGCAAAAGATCCGCATGACTATCCGCGCCGCCGCGCCAGCAGCCAAAGAAGTAATCAGCTATCAGATGCCGGCCTTCCATCTAAAGGGCAATCTGGTCTATTTTGCGGCCTGGAAGCAGCATATCGGCCTTTATCCGCCCATTGCTGGGGACGCAGAATTGGAGCAGGCGGTGGCCGTTTATGCCGGAGCCAAGGGCAACCTGCAATTCCCGCTTGACCAACCAATCCCATACGAGTTGATCACGAGAATTGTGCAGCACCGGGTCAAACAGAACCTTGAAAACGCAGCGAAAAAGGGTAAGTGAAATGAACATTCCCGACATCCTCACGCTCTACGACTACAACTACTGGGCCAATCGCCGCATCCTCGCGGCCGCTGCGCAAGTGAGCGCCGCCCAATTTGTGGCCCCCACGGCGCATTGTTTTGGCACGCTGCGCGGCACGTTGGTCCATACCCTGGGCGGTGAATTGGCCTGGCGGATGCTTTATCAACAGGGGACGCTCGCCTACTTTGGGACGCTAGACGAAGCGACCTTCCCCACCGTTGACACGTTAGTACAGCAGTGGCAGACAGAAGAACAGGACATGCGTGACTACCTCGCGCAATTGACCGACGAAGATCTAGTCGGCTATATCCGTTACACCACGTCGGAAGGGGATCACCGGGTACGTCTGCTCTGGCATTGTCTGTTCCATGTTGTCAACCATGGCACGCAACACCGCAGCGAAGCGGCTGCGATCCTGACCGGCTACGGCTATTCGCCAGGCGAATTGGACTTCACCGCGTTTTTGAATGCACAACGCTGAACGATTTAGGTCACGTATGCTCCAGATTGAATTCGAATCGGCAAAATTTTTACCCTATCTACCCGAGATCTGCCAGGCTAATCCCGGTGCGTACGGCTTTGAGCTTGCCCTCTGGCTATCACAAGCACTGATGCGTGCCGATCTGCCGACTAGCTATCCGCTCGGCGAGGATTGGGGCTGGTTTATTGAATATACGGACGCAGAGGCCGAATTCATGATTGGCTGTGCCTCGATCACCGAAGCCGGCGAAGGGTATACCGGCCAGCCGGTGACCTGGTCGATCTTTGTCAAGCAGCACCGCTCATTCCTACAACGCTTTACAGGCAGTGCGGCCCCTGGTTTAGCGGCGCTGCTGGCCGAGGCGATCCTGGCGGCGCTGCAGGCGGAAGGAATTGTGCCCCGCCGCGCCGTCGCTGACTAAAGCCGCCGGCGGCGCTTATACCAAATAGAATGGGACAAACAGATGGGCACAATGATCGAAACGACAGTTGCCATGCCAAAGGCCCTGTTTGAGCAAGCGGAAAGGGTGGCACAACAGCGCAATCTCTCCCAAGCGCAGCTATTTGCCCTGGCGGTTGCTCAGTTTATCCAGCACGACCAAGGGCAAACACTGGCAGCACCCAACCAGGAGCATACAGCACCGCCCACACCAAAGCAGCCGACCAACCGGGAAATTAGCCAAGGCGAGCTCTACTGGCTGCAAGTCGCCGCACCGGGCGCGACGGAAGCAGGTTACCCTCATCCCCATGTGGTGCTGCAGTCTGATCTATTGAACCGCAGTCGCCTCGACACCGTGGTGGTTTGTGGCTTGACCTCGAATCTCAAGCGAGCCACCGAACCGGGCAATATCTTGCTGGAAGTCGGGGAAGCGAACTTGACCAGGCAAAGTGTCATTGTCGTTTCGCAGCTCTCCACGGTCGGTAAAACAGCGCTAGGCGAATACATTGGGACGCTGAGCCCGCAGCGGATCGAACAGATCTGGGCCGGGTTGCGCTTTCAGCAACGCGCATTTTTTGCCCGCTAATTACCTAAAAGGCCCGTAAAGCCCCTGGTTTTAACACGCGTCGAGAGTACTCTCTCGTGGCCAATGGGGATATAAGGGCGCTGGTTGTACTCAACCAGGATGTTGTTCGTACTCGTGTAATCGTCAGTCAAATGCAATATACTTTCTCGAACTTCTGTGCTATAATCGAGTAATGATAACGTACAAATTCAAGCTCTACCGTGCGAAAAAGAATAAGCACCTGCATCAGCAGATCAACATCAGCGGGCTGATCTACAACCACTGTATTGCGCTGCACCGCCGGTACTACCGCTTATTCGGTACAAGTTTGAACGCGTATGCCTTGATGAAGCACATCACCAAACGCAAGAAGTTACCCAAGTACAGCCACTGGAACATGGTCGGTAGCCAAGCGATTCAAGACATTGTGCAGCGCATTGATAAAGCCTACAAGCTGTTTTTTGGCAACCGCAAGCGCAAGGTGAAGACCTCGCCGCCAGGCTTTAAGAAGGTCAAGAAGTACAGTAGCTTCACGCTGAAACAGGCTGGCTGGAAACTGCTTGGTGGCAACAAAATTCGCATCCAAGGCATTGTCTACAAGTTCAGTAAGTCCCGCGATATTCCGGCAGACATCAAAACCGTTACCATCAAGCGTGACAGCCTTGGCAATTTCTGGTTGTACTTCGTCGTTGAGGAAGAGATCGACCTGAGTAACCGCATCCTGACAGGTAAAAGCGCAGGATTCGACTTTGGGCTGAAAGTTTTTCTCAAGTCGTCGGACAATGGTGAAGCCGGCAGATACCATCAGGATACTGAATCTCCCTTGTACTATCGTGAAGCACTGGCTGAACTCAAACAGGCAAGCCGCAAGCTATCCAGTAAGATCAAGCTTTCCAATAACTGGCACAAGGCGAAAGCGAACGTTGCCCGTATCTATCAGACGGTGGTCAATCGCCGCCGTGACTGGTTCTTCAAGCTTGCACATGACTTGACGGCTCGATACGACCACCTGTTCTTTGAAGACCTCAGCATGAAGGGGATGCAACGACTGTGGGGTCGCAAGGTAAGCGACCTTGCTCGATCTGAGTTCATGGACATCTTGACCTATGTTGCAGCCACTAAGGGCAAAGTTGTTCATCTAATCAACCGTTTCTACCCGTCGTCTAAGACCTGTTCGGCTTGCGGGTATGTCTACAAGGAATTGCAACTTTCAGATCGCCGCTGGATTTGCCAAGGTTGTGGCGTCAGCCACGACCGCGATCTGAACGCTGCGCTAAACATATTGCGGGAAGGGGCATCTTCCCTTAGGTTAGGCACCGTCAGACCTGCTTTGCAGGCAAGTGCTGCTTGACCCTAGAATCCCCGGCATTATGCCTGGGGAGTATGTCAAATCTGGCAGGATGTTTACCAGCAAAACGGCTGGGACCAAAAAGCGCAATTTGCGATCCTGGCCAATCACGCCATCACCTTTGGCGGCAATCACGACCGCACCGGCCAATATTTCTGGCGTGGTTCCCATCCGCGCGGCAACCGCTGGGCCTATCGGCAGTGGGATTTCCCTGGCCTCCAGACCTTTGTCCACATTGATGGGGTTTTAAATGACCCGACGGTCGTGAGCAAAGGGTGGACCGCATTGGTTGTTTTGCCCTGGGCAGGTATGCAAGAACTGGCCGGCGGTCGCCCGACGCCACCAGCCCCAGGTGACCAATGGCGCATCTTTCTAGGCCGCTATGAGATGTTGCCAATCAATGGTGAAAAGGTAAGCGTGGGCTGGGCCGTGGATCCCATCGGCACGAATGACAACCACTATCCTGAGAAATTTAGTACCATTCAATTTGCGGAGGACATTCCATGATTATCGCCTTGGCTTCACCGCGCGTCGCCCTGTCCCTGGATGACGGCTTAGCAAAAATCAAACACGCCCTGGCCGAAGCGGCGGCCCAAGGGGCGGTGATCGTCTGTTTCCCGGAAGCCTATCTGCCCGGTCTGCACGGGGTGGGGATTGCGGTGTTGCCCTATGCTCAGACCACCCAGGATCTGATCTTACAAACGGTGCAGCAGTGGTCACACGCCTATGGGATCGCGACGATCCTGGGCATGGAACGGCTTACCCCTGCCGGCCCACAGATCGCCGCCGCGGTGATTGACGCCGATGGTCAATTGCAAGGCTACCAAACCAAGAATCAACTGGACCCCAGCGAAGATCCGTACTATGTCCCTGGCCATAGCCGTCAACTCTTCACCGTCAATGGCGTGAAGTTTGGGGTGACGATCTGCCATGAGGGTTGGCGCTATCCGGAGACCGTGCGCTGGGCCGCGGTGCGTGGGGCCAAAATTGTCTTTCACCCCCAACACACCGGCAGTGATGAAACCGGCGTGTTGCTGACACAGTGGGGCGCGGCCGACGCGCCCTATTATGAAAAGGCGATGATGATGCGCAGCAAGGAGAACACGATCTACTTTGCCAGTGTCAACTATGGCTTGCGTTTTCAAGAAGCGGCCACCAGCCTGATCGACCCAGCGGGTGAGTGTCAGGCGTACTTGCCTTATGGGCAAGCGGGGGTACTAGTACAGTCGCTCAACCTCGACGCCGCCACCGGTTTGCTGGCGACGCGCTATGCGCCCGAGCGGTATCAAGAAGCCAGTGGCGGATAAGTCTGTTCCAAGACAAAGGGCAAAGCTGGGACAAAAAGCGCGCTTCTGAAAATTCAGCGTTCTGCGGTATACTGCCCCTATACCTAGATCAAGCCGCAAGGCTGCTTCCCCCTGCGTGCATAACGCAGATGCAGCCTTGGGCCATCACCATAAAAGCAGACGAGGAACCATATGCAAGTCACCGCGCTCAAAACCTATCTTGTCGATCCCGGCGTCGGCAAGAACTGGCTGTTTGTCAAAATCGAAACCGACCAAGGCCTCTACGGCTGGGGCGAAGCCTATACCCAAGCCGACCGCGACCAGGCGATTGAAACCCACATCAACCAGTTGGGTCGCTATCTCACCGGCCGCGATCCCTTTGCGATCAAACATTTTACCTTTCTCGCCTACAACGACTATGCCAATAAGCGTGGCTCCATGGAATTCTACTGCGCGATCAGTGCGATTGAGCACGCGCTCTGGGACATTGTCGGCAAAGCCACTGGGCAGCCGGTCTACAATCTGCTCGGCGGCAAGTGTCGCGAACGGGTGCGGGTCTATGCCAATGGCTGGGGCGGGGGCGGCACCCCGGATGAAGCGGCAAAACAGGCCGCTGCGGTCGTGGCACAGGGCTTTACCGCGCTCAAGTTTGATCCCTTTCCCAACCCCTGGCGCGCCTACATCGACCGCAAGCAAGAGGATGAGGCAGTAGCCAAAGTGGCCGCGGTGCGCGCAGCGGTTGGTCCCGATGTTGAAATTCTAATCGAGGTACATCGCCGGCTGGCCCCCATGCATGCCGTACGGGTGGCGCAACGGATGGAAGCAGAGCGCCCCTTCTGGTACGAGGAGCCGGTCTCTTTTCGCGATCTGGATAGTCTGGTCGAAGCGCGCGCCCAGATCAACATTCCGGTGGTAAGCGGCGAAGAGGTGTATACCAAGCTGGAGTTCAAGGAGCTCTTTGCCCGGCGCGCGGCCGATATTATCAACCCGGATGTCTGCAACGTGGGGGGGATTCTCGAACTGCGCGAGATCGCGGCAATGGCCGAGGTCCACCATGTTGCAGTGGCACCCCATAACTACAACAGCACCACGTTGGGCCTGGCCGCCACCCTGCACGCGGCGGCCGGCATGACCAATTTCCTTATCACCGAATATTTTGTCAATTTTGCAGCGATGGGGGCAGAATTAACCAATCACCCCTTTGTGGTGGAGAACGGCTATATCACCTTGCCCACCGCGCCCGGCCTTGGGCTTGAACTTGATGAAGCGGCCTTGGTGCGGCATCCCTATCGCCAATTCCCGCTGCGCAAGTTGCGGCAACCCAGCGAGGAGTAGGCCATGCCAACTCAATCACTGACGGGGACGCCGCGTTTTACGGGGCTTTTTACCCCCTTGCGCAGCGTCGATTACCAGCGCTTGCTGCTCAGCAATGGCCTTTGGTGGGCCACGATCTTTATGGAGGGGACGGTACTGGGCTGGTTGGTGCTTGATCTCACCAATTCGGCCTGGCTGGTGGCGCTGGTCGGTTTCTGCCGCTCGGTCCCCTTTCCCGTGCTCGGCTTTTTTAATGGCTCCTTGATCGACCGTTTTGGCCGCCGCCGGATCATCATTGCGGCGCAAACGCTTAATCTGCTGGCCTACCTCACAATTAGCCTGCTGCTCTGGCTTGATCAGTTGGCGATTTGGCACTTAGCCTTAGCTTCCTTTGTCGTGGGGGCCTGTTGGGCGCTGGATTGGCCGGCACGCCGTGCGCTCATGCCCGATCTGGTCGGCAAGGAGCGGACGTTGGATGCCATGTTGCTGGAAAACCTGTCGCAAAATGTGGCGCGCATTCTAGGCCCGGCCTTAGCAGGGGTGCTGATCGCCGTTTATGGGGCACTGGGCTGTTTTATCAGCATGGCGCTGATTTCGCTGACAACCCTCTTGGTGCTCCATACCATCTCGCAGCAGCCGATCCCCCGCAACAGTATGCGGCCCCAACTATCACCGTGGACGGTGATTGGCGAAACGCTGCGCTATGCCCGCCATCACCAGGCGATTCTCGGCGTGCTGCTAGTGACGGCGGTGATGAATCTCTTCGTCTTTCCTTATATGACCTTACTCTCGGTCTTTGCGCGCGATGTCCTGTTACAGGGGCCGGTCGGTTTGGGCTTTTTGGGGACGGGGTCCGGCATTGGCGCGTTTTTGGGGCTTTACTTGATCATTAAGCTACGCGGGCGTTTTAGCCAGGGCTGGATCTTTGTGGTGGGCACGAGTTTTATGTCGCTGACCCTGATTGCCTTTTCGCTCTCCACCAATTTTTCGCTCTCGTGGGGCATGTTGTTCCTCATGGGGATCGGGCAGGCCTGTTTTGGCAGTATGCAGAGCTCGATCATCCTGCTGGCCGCCAGCGATGAGATGCGCAGCCGCGCAATTGGCAGTCTGGTCTTGGCGATTAGCGCCGATCCATTGGGCAAATTGCAGACCGGTCTGCTGTCGGATCTGGTGGGCGTGCCACAGGCGGTAACCTTGCAAGCCACGGTGGGACTGCTGCTGATCGGGATGATTGCCACGCTGCTACCCGGACTGCGCAACCCGGCCGTAGCCGCCCCCGTGATGGCCGCCGCGGATGATTAGTGGTTAAGACTTACCCGGCTACCAACGGCTTCGACAGGCTCAGCCGCCGGTAGCCGGGTAAGTCTTAGCGTTTAACCGCATGGACGATGGCTTGGATGATGGCCGGGACGGGCGGTTGATCCGCGGTCGTTGCCATGAGGGCGGTATGCCCAGCGCTCACGGGCGCGATAAAGGTAAGGAGTAGCAGATGCGTCGCCGCTTCATCAAAGAGCAGCACCTGATAGCCTTCTTGCCCAGCGCTTTGACCGGCGGACAAGGTGTAATGGAGTAAAGCAACCGGCACTTCCGCGTGAAGGGTGTAATCAACTGTGGCCTGATGCAACGTGACACCGGGCTGGGCGCGCAGGCCAGCGGCGCTATCAGCAACATACTGTGCCAGCGTCAGCTCGTGGCGGGGTGCGCGATAGGCGATCAGGCCACTTGATTGGCTGGCAGTGGTGGGCCAGGCCAACACAAAATCCATTGCTCCTGGTCGTCCATCGTTAAACCGCGCCGCGCGCAGTTGCGTCTGCACAACGGCCTGCAACTGCGCTTGTGCCCGATCATTGGGCAGGTGGACCGCTTGCCAGTCGGGTGGCAGCAGCAGTTGGAACGGCGGCAATGATGCCACCCCGGTTATAACGATGAGTGGCGGTGTGGTGGCGGTGGGTTGAGGCCGCGCCACCACAGCCGGCGCGGCGGTTACCGTGGCGATTGGGGTCACTAAGGCTGGGGTCACCGCGGCTGGAGTATAGAGCGGCACCACGGTAGTGCGCCAGATCGACCAACAACTTAACAGGATCAAACAGACAATCGACAGTGCGGTCAGGGGCAGACGCAACATAGCAAATTATACTTTCATGGTAGCAATGAGTTACGCAGCACGTTTTACGTTTTACGCCTCACATTGCTGACGGACAGAGGTGACTGAGCGTACAAATCCCACAGCGCGGCTTGCGTGCATCGCAGACCTGGCGGCCATGAAAGATCAGCATGTGGGAAAAATCGATCCATTCCGATTGGGGGACCAGCACCATCAGGTCGCGCTCGATCTTTTCGGGGGTGGTTTCGGCAGTCAACCCCAGGCGGCCGGAAAGGCGCTTGACATGGGTGTCCACGACCACACCGTCGGCGATGCGGTGAATTACACCTAGGACCACATTGGCTGTCTTGCGCGCCACCCCACCCAGCGTCAACAACTCGGCCATCGTCTGGGGCACTTCGCCGCCATAAACCGTGACGATGCGTTGGGCTGCGGCCTGGATATTTTTCGCCTTGTGATGGTAAAACCCGGTCGAAAGCACTAGCCCTTCTAATTCGAGCAGATCGGCACCGGCCATTGCGGTGGGGGTGGGAAAGCGCGCAAAGAGCGCCGGGGTCACCTTGTTGACCCGCGCGTCGGTACACTGGGCCGAGAGAATCGTCGCCACCAGCAATTCAAACGCGTTGCGATGGTGGAGGGCACACTCGATCTCTGGATACTGCGCATGCAGCAGGCGCAGTATCTCACTAATTCGCTCGGTTGCGGGTTGATCGGCAGTCAACTCAGTTCCCTGCATCATGCTGTTTCTCTCTCCATCTTAGGCCATTTCAAGCAAATAATTATCCACGAAGCACATGAAGACACACTAAAGCGAATCTTTTTCTTCGTGGATAATTTAAATTTTGCGCTAGCCTTGGTATCTACTTTTGGTCAGGATAACGACGGCACCAGTGGATTCGCCAGGACGCGATAATCCGAATCGTCGATACGCTGCCAGGGATAGTGAATAAAGTCTTCGGTGATCTCAACATAATGATCAGGCTGCTGATCCGGGAAGAGGCTGCTCGACGGGCGCCAGTGAAGGACTGCCAATTCGGGATAGCCGCCCGCAGTCTCGATCCGCCCTTTGACGGCCAGAATTGTGCGGCCCCTGTTCCACAAGTTGTCAACCACCAGGATCTTGCGCCCATCGAGCAATGGATCGGTGGGAAACTGCACAAAACGCGGCCAACTCATGCGGCTGCTGGGCGCGTTGTTCTGGTCATCGGTAAAGAGGACCGAGGCGGTGAGGACATGGTGCATCTTGAGGGCCTCGGCGATCATGCCGCCGGGAATAATACCACCACGCGCGATCATTAAAATCGCATCGTAGGGCGTATTAAGCTTAAAAATGAGGTTGCTGATTAATTCTTCCGCATCGTGCCAACTGAGGTAGACATGCTTCATAGAGATCCTCGTTTACTACAAAATTAGACGACTGACCACTGACGCGCCTGGCAGGCACCCGCCACCAACCACTGACCACCTACTGACCGTTAGCCAACTGGTGACGGGTCTGGTCCAGTAGGGTCGATCCAACAAAGATGGTAGCCATCCCGACCGCACTTGTCTGATGCGTAAACTTAGGCGCATCCCAGTGGTGATAGCCGGCCGCCAACGTGGTCGACTGGACAAAGGTTGCCTGGACGCTGCTTGGTGCCAGCTCGGGTGGTGCCAATATGGTTAAATGGTAATCGCCCGGCGGCAGATCCCAAAATCTGAACTCCCCTTGTGCGTCGGTTATAGTCGAGTGCAGCGGCAATTGTGCTGGGGGTGAGATGTGCAATGTTATCCCCGGATGACCAAGGTTGCCGCCAAGCATCGCCGCACCACCTGGGCGAATTTTTATCGCAACGGGATCGTGATCACTGGAACGCGCCAGGTTCGCCACCTGATCGGCGGCCCCCGCTGCGTAGTTGGCGTTGATGCGCACGGGATCAACCAGGGCAATCTGTGGTGTCAACCCAGGAGTGACGAGGATGTGATCGAGCACTTGGCTGGCGCCATTAAAGATGTAGCTATAATTTTCTTGGGCCGGCAAATAAGCATAGAGATGAAACAAGGGCGGCTCGACCCCTGTGCGCAACGCTTCGACTGGACCACTCTGATAATAGTCATTCAGATCACCCAAGACGACCACCTGCGCGGCGGGGTTGGCGTCGATCATGGCTTGGACCAGCGTCGCCACATGGCGGGCTTGGGCCGTCCGCCGGACAACATTGACACTTTCGTCGCCGCCCTTGCTCTTCCAATGGTTGACGATCACCGTGAGCGGAAATGGTTCGCCCCACGCCCCTTGGACAGCCAGATCGACAACCAGCGGTGGGCGATCAAAAAGGGCATATTCACCCGGCGGGCATTCACCTGGTATGACGATGGTTTCATAATCTTGCGGTGAACAGTGCTGTGGTAAACGGCTCGCCAACAGCTGGACGCGATCGCGCCTGAACAACAGACTGTTGGTCAGCGGGAATTCTAAGCTTTGCGTATTGGGACCGGCAATGGCCACCGCCGCATAGTCCAGAGCAAAACTGTCGCGCAGCAAAGCCGCCAGTCGCTCGGCATCCTCAGGCGTACCAGTTTCCTGTAAGCCAATGATTGTACAGCCCTGTAAACTTTCGGCAATGGTGCGGGCCCGTTTGGCCAGTTGTTGATCATATTCCTGCGGCACGGCATACTGTTCACTCCCGCGTCCCAACCCATGTACATTGTAAATACAGAGCGTGAAGTCGGCGGCGGTGGCGGCAACGGTCTGCTCCAGCGTACCATCATGGCGAGTTTCGGCTATCACTTTGGCGAGGGGCGTTACCTGTGCATCCGGCCAAAGCAGAAGTTGATATTTGCCAAAGTTATAGTCGAGAATCGCACGGGTTGTCGTGATGGGGTCGGTTGCCGCTGGACCGACACGGGCCGCTTGCCCCCAATCCAGATCAGGCAAAGGCGCGCCCAGCGTATTACTAAGGTAGAGCAAGCTGGCGTGGGCGGTGCCGTCGTGTTGGAAGACCCGTTCCCCTGTAACGTAGGGCGCCAGCCGCGCATCGAGCAGGGCCAGCTCGCGTTCGCCATCGGCAAAATGTTGGGTTGGACCTTGGACGGTCCCCGTGAAGGGCGCAAAGGCCACCACCATCCCTTCATAGGCTTCCCAGCGTGCGCCCGCCGCTTCCCCCAAGCGTGGGATGGGTAGCGCAACGGGATCGATGGCGGTAACGGCACAGCGGGTTGAGGGCTGAATGGCCTTAGTGCGGGAGAGTTCGGTCTTCTCGTAGAATTCATCGACAAACGCGCGCACGACCTCGATGCACGTCCCTGGTTGGACGGTTGGCACCAGTCGCGTATAGACAAAGATGCCATCACTCGTCGCCGGGTCGCCATCACCGCTGGGATCTTGCAGATAGAAGCCGTCTGCCACAACGCCCGTGACAAGGCCATAGCTGTCCACCCAGGCTTGATCATAGGGGGAACTTGGGCCGGTGCCTTGCAGGGCGTAGATTGGTATTAAAGTGGCGGCATTGGTTGTGCGCCAACGTATAGCGGGATGGGCAAAAGTAATTAAGAGTAAGAGGGGCAAAGCGCCCCATCGCCATTGCAAAAATTGTTTGGGCATAGTTGCGCATCAATGATAGTAACAAGCTACTGATGGGTAAGGGCTTACGGTTAATAACGTTAGACCATCTTACTACCCGCTACTTGACGGGGCAAACCCTAGGCGAACGCAAAAATGCGCCGCGCAGTAGCCCTTTCAGTGGTAATCCCCAACGATGGATCTGTGGGGGTGCAAAAGATCGGGGCTTTATTGTAGAAACAGTGGATCGCAATCAGATTCTTCACCTTTTCAGCGGGCATGATATACTAATCTGACCGTAATCTACTACCTGACAACGATCAACTGTCCTGCCCACCAAAACGATCCAAGTTAAATGAGCGGCGTTAAATAACCATAAAGTCATGATTGGAGAAGTATCGTATGCAACGTGTCTGTTTCCTACTCAAAGTCAAGGCTGACAAACTGGTCGAGTATAAAAAAGCCCACGCAGCGGTTTGGGAGGAGATGTTACAAGCCCTCCGCGAGACGGGGTGGCACAACTATTCCCTCTTTCTGCGTGACGATGGCCTGCTGGTCGGCTATCTCGAAACGCCCGATTTTGAGGCGGCCCGCGCGGGGATGGCTACCCGTGAAATCAATGAACGCTGGCAGGCAGCAATGGGGCCCTATTTCGAGGAACTCGCCGGGCAGCGTCCCGATGAAGGGCTCTTAGTCCTAGAAGAAGTCTTTCATCTGGCCTGAGTAGGGCACCAAACCGTGGCGGCGGCAAGGCGGGCTAGCGCAAAATTGGAGGATCGGCGTTTTGTCAATTGCGCCGATCCTCTTTATAGTAAGACAGATGTCGCAAGATTACATAATTTGTAAGGTTTGGATCTGTATTCTTCTGCTATAGTATAGAAAGAGACATTATGAGTACAGGAGACGAACTTGCTGGACAGTTGCAGGCCGCCTATGCTAGTCTCTGCCGCACCTTTGGCCTACTCGATGAGCACGAGATTGAGACCGGGCACATGGAAAATGGCTGGGCCCCCAAAGCGCTAATGGCGCATGTCGCCTTTTGGGATGACTATCAGTGTCAGCGCCTGATCGCGGCCCACCATGGTAGCTCTGCCGCCACTGGCTTTGCCCGTCCGCCGCTGCACAACGACGAGCGCGCCGGACTTGATCGTGATCGATCCTGGCCCGAAATTCTGGCGGCGGCCGATCAAGCCCGGCAACAGCTGGTCGATTTTGCCGCGGCCCTTGATGATCAGGCGTTGGCGCACCCATACCCTGAGGGGGAACGAACCCTCATCTTACAAGAGCTCCTAGCGCATATGGTACGCCATACTCGGCTACACAGCCAGGAGCTTTACCGTTATGCCGGCTCCTTGCAACGCTGGTCGCGCGCTGATCTACGGGCGTTTCTGTTGCGCCAGCATAACAATCTCATGGATGGGATCAGCGGCCTCCACGAAGCCACGATTATCAGTACGCATGTCTGTGGAAGCTGGTCAATCCGCGATGTGCTCGTTCATCTGTTGGCCTGGAACGAATATGGGGAGATCGTCGTCAAACAGTGGCCGACGGTTGCGTCGGAATCGCTCTCCCCGTGGCTGGATGGCAACGGCGTGGACGATATCAACGCCAAACTGCTGGCAGAACGGGCTAGCTTGAACATGATCGACATCTGCGATGGTTTGATGACCTATCATCGGCGCCTGCTCCGCCATTTTGATGGCGCCAGCGACGAAACGCTGGCAAGCATGGGTGACTACGGTTGGAGCGAAACCGGGTTACTCTCCGGCTTTTTTTATGGTCTGGCCCTGCACAGTGCCGAACATGCTGAAGATATCTGGCGCTTTCGCGCCGGAGGGGTGAAGGGGTGACAAGGTGAAGGGGTGACAAGGTGAAGGGGTGACAAGGTGAAGGGGTGATACTGTTGCACTATCTTACAACGGGATTCAAATCCCGGCCTGACAACGAGAAGCCGCCTCAGCGGCTAGGATCGTTTTCTCAGCCGCTGAGGCGGCTTCTCGCTGTTAGCAAGGGGTTTTAACCCCATTTCGTAAGATAGTGCAGTGGCTGTGTCTAGTGGATACTGGCCAAGCGTTTTCAAGTTGTCACCCCTGTCACCTTGTCACCCCCTCACCCTGTCACCCCCTCACCCTGTCACCCCCTCACCCTGTCACCCTGTCATCCCTTGCTCAAACAAATCGGTGTAAACGTTGACTTTAGGACAAACGATGAATCCATTTTTACAAAAACTGCAAGAAGGGCCATTGCTCTGTGATGGCGGCATGGGCACGATGCTCTATGCCAAAGGCGCCAGCAGTGAACAATGTCTGGAGCAACTGGTGGTCAGTCGCCCTGGTTGGGTTACCACGATCCATCAGGCCTATGCCTCGGCGGGCGCGGATGTGATCAAGAGCCACACTTTTGGAGCCAATCGCACCCGGCTGGCCGAATACGGGCTGGGTGACCATGTGCGCGAGTTCAATTTTAAGGCGGTGCGTCTTGTCCGCGATGTGCGCGAGGTGGCCGGTCGCGCCATCTTTATTGCCGGTGATATTGGGCCACTGGGGAAGCGGCTACAACCACTCGGGCAGATTACCCCCGAAGAAGCCTACGAAGTCTTCCGTGAGCAGATTTCGGTGCTCTGGGAAGCGGGGGCCGACTTGCTGCTCTTTGAGACCTTTAGCGACCTGGAAGAGTTGAAGATCGCGGTGCGCGCTGCGCGTGATCTCTGTGACTTGCCGATTGTGGCGTCGATGTCCTATGCGCAAGATGGCTTGACCGGTGCCGGCCTATCGCCCCAACTTGTCACCGAACGGCTGATCGCGGCTGGGGTAGATCTGGTCGGGGTCAACTGTGGGGTTGGGCCAGTCCAAATGTTGAATGCCCTCAGTGCCATGCACAAGGCTGCGCCGGAAGCCCACTTTAGCATCATGCCCAATGCCGGCTTTCCCGAACGGGTGGAAGGACGTTTTTACTACCCCGCCAGCCCTGAATATTTTGCCCATCATGTTCCCCTTTTCTTGGAGCAGAATGGGCGCTTGTTAGGTGGCTGTTGCGGGACAACGCCAATCCATATTCGCGCCATGCGTGAACGGCTGGATAGTTATCTCAACGCCAAAAATAAGGATGCGACCCCACTCCCGGATCGGATTGTCGTCGGTGACGAGCTCTCTGATCTCGCCGTTGGTTATGCGCTGGAAGATGAAGATCGCCCCACCGGTCTACTGCAAAAGATCCGTGACGGCAAATTTGTGATCAGCGTCGAAGTCGATCCACCACGTGCCTTTGTCGCGCAGAAGCAGATTGAAGGGGCGCTCCATGCTAAGGCGATGGGCGCGGATGCGGTCAACGTGGCCGACAGCCCTATGGCGCGCGTGCGCATGGGTGCCCTTGCCCTTTGTATCCAGATCCAGCAGCAGGCGGAGATCGAGACAATTCTGCACTTTACCACGCGCGACCGCTCGCTCATGGGGTTGCAAGCCGATTTGATCGGTGCCCATGCCTTGGGCGTGCGTAATATTCTGGCCCTGACTGGTGATCCGCCCAGCTTGGGTGACACGCAGGAAAGTACACCGGTCTATGATGTGGATAGCATTGGCCTGGTGCGCGTGATCGACAAGTTCAACCAGGGTTTTGATGCGTCGGGGCGCGAGATGGGGCAGCGGGGCAACTTTACCATCGCGGTCGCCAGTGATCCAACGCGGCCCAATTTGGGTGAAGAGGTTGATCGCTTTCACCAAAAAGTGACCGGCGGTGCCCACTTTACCATGACTCAACCGATCTATTCGGCGCAACTCTGGCGTGCCTTCCTTTCCCTCTACGAAGAGCGTTATGGTGACTTTCCGGTGCCGGTACTGATTGGCGTACTGCCCCTGCAGAGCCATCGGCATGCCAGCTTCCTCCACAACGAAGTGCCCGGCATTACCCTCAGCGAAGAGGCGCTGGAACGCATGCGCAAGGCTGGGGCCAATGGCCGCCAAGAAGGGGTCAAGATGGCGCAGGAGTTGTTGCTCGAACTCAAAGAATTACCCCACGTCCAAGGCGTCTACCTGATGCCCAGCTTTGGCCGCTATGAATTGGCCTGCCAGGTGCTGGAAGTGTTGACCCCACAAGAACGCGGGATGACAGTCAAGGCCCAAGGCTAAAACGTTATTGCAAGCCGGCCGAGCGGCTTCACCCTTAGTCCAAAGCTAGGCCAGAATAGGTTAGGAATCCCATGGCAACCTTTGCAATTCGACCTTATCATCCAGCTGATCTAACCGCGCTCTACCGCATTTGCCTGGGCACAGGTGACGCTGGGCAAGATGGCGCGCATCTGTACCAGGATCCCGATCTGATCGGCCATTACTTTGCGGCCCCCTATGCCGTGTTAGAGCCGGGCTTGAGCTTTGTCCTTACCTGTGACGGTCACCCATGTGGTTACGTCCTGGGGGCCAGTGATACAGCAACCTTTGGCGAGCGCTGCGAAGGCGAATGGTTTCCCCCGCTGCGGGCGCGTTACCCGCTGCCCCCAGCCGATGATCCCTCGCGCGACGCGCAGATGATCAGGGCGATCCATCGTGGCCATGAGCGCGCAAATGAATTTGCCCTTTACCCCGCCCATCTGCACATCGACATTCTGCCGGTCGGGCAAGGGCAAGGCTGGGGCCGGCGCATGATCGAAACCTTACTCGACCAGATGCGGGCACAGAGGGTGCCAGGCGTTCATTTGGGGGTTGGTGGTCGCAATACCCGCGCTATCGGCTTCTATGAGCACATCGGCTTTCAGCGTGTGCGTGAAGCACCGTGGGGTTTGATCCTGGGGATACAGTTTACTGCCAGTTGATATAAAAATCGGCCGCGGATAAACGCGGAAATACGCGGATTTTTTACCCGCGTATTTCCGCGTTTATCCGCGGCCTAAAATTTCTGTCGCCTATCTCTGGCGTTGCCGAGGAGGCATGGGTCTGCGCTCAAATATATTGCAGATTGGGGTCATCGCGAATATAGGCGAGCTTTTGGCCCAGGTAGGGTAATTCGGGGAGGTTGTGCCAACGGCGCAAAAGATGATAAGTATGGGAAGTGAGCAGGCGACAACCATCCACCGCCAGCCGCCAATCAGTTTGACGAATTTCTTCAATCGCCTCGACATAGGGCACAACCCCAAAATCCCACGCAGCGCAGAGACGTGCAATAAAATCGACTTGATCGGCAATCTCTACAATTTCCGCAGGTGGGTCAACATCGGGATACAATGTTCCATCAATCCAAGCTTGCATGTAAGAACTCCTGCTTATACCACTGGCGCACGGTAAGCGCTTCTGCGCGCTGTGCCGCATCGCTAATCTTTACTAGCGGTCGATACTGCTCAATGCGCTCGAGATGACCGGCAACCGCTAACTTTGCCCGCACAATATCAGCATCATCAGCTGTCAACTGTTGGCGCTGTTGCCATAGCTGCCAGCATTCTTTTAGCGTCGCTAGTTGAAATTGACAAACAGCATGAATATCGCGAAAGTCGCGTGGTGCGCCGCGCTGTACCAGGGCAGTCATTTTATTTGCAATTAAGTCGACAAGGCTATCCAGCGGGACATTTACCCAGTGGGCTGTTGTTGATGGCAACAGTTGGGCAGAGCGCTGGGCAATTTGAAAGCTAAATGCCTTTTTGTGCGCATCGGTTGCCAGTTCAACACTCGTTACGTCACCAAACGTTCGGATTTTTACCGCACCGTATTGCTGTAATGTTTGTTCAAGTACTTTTACCACCTGCTGTCGCTCTTGCGTCGTTACTTCCAACTGCCACCACGCATCCACATCATACGTCGCGCGATAATCCAGATAGTGCAGCAGGGCAAAGGCTCCGCCCAGCGAAAGTTTGTCGCCCAGCCTATGTGCAACCAACGCGGCCAGGCAGACATCCGCATAGTCAGGGATATGGGTGGGGCGCTTGGGTTGCGGCGGCGACAGCATCAGCGGTTGGTTCCTTCGGCAAAATGACGGTTTACAGATCCGGTTCGATTCGGTATACTCAACCTGCCCGATTGTAGCCCAAAATCCACGACTTGACAAGCCGAAGGGGAAAATCAGCATGCCGCCCAACCGTCCCAACATTCTGATCTTTATGACTGACCAAGAGCGCGCCGATGTGGTAAACCCCGATCATCCGTGCCGGACCCCCAATGCCGACCGCCTGGCGCGTGACGGCATTCGCTTTACCCAAACTTACTGCCCCACCGCCCACTGCTGTCCCTCACGCGCGACCTTTATGACCGGTCTCTACCCCAGCCGCCACGGGGTTTATAACAATGTGCGCAATACCGCCGCGCTGCACACCGGGTTGAATCCCGGCGTCATCACCTTTAGCGAAGTACTGCGCACAGCCGGCTATGATCTAACTCTCTGTGGCAAGTGGCATATCAGTGCCGAGGAAGAGCCCCATGAACGCGGCTGGCAAGCACGCGCAGTCACCGGGGCCGGCAATACGCACCACGGCGTGACGATTGACCAATGGCGGGAAGGGCCACGCGGGATTGATTCGACCACGCAGGCCGAACGCCCCCGCGGCCACATTCAGCGGCCCGGCTGGGGCGATTTTGTCGTCTACAAGACGCTACCCGACAGTGGCCCCAAAGGTTACGAAAATGACCATGATTACCAGGTGATCAGCGCGGCGGTTGATACCTTGCACGAAGTTGCCCAGCGTGACGAGCCGTGGTGTCTCTTCGTCGGCCCGATTGGTCCCCATGATCCCTACAATGTGCCACAAAAGTTTGTTGATATGTACGATCCAGCGCAAATCGCGTTGCCGCCCACTTATCATGATACATTGGCCGACAAGCCGCGCATCTATCAACGCCAGCGCCGCCAACTGTGGGATCAGCTCAGTGCGGCCGAAGTGCGTGAGTCGATTGCCCACTATTACGCCTATTGTACCATGGAAGATCAATTGCTGGGCGAGGTGCTCGACGCGCTTGACGCCACCGGCCAGACCGACAATACCCTGGTCATCTTCCTCTCCGATCATGGCGACTACTGCGGTGATCACGGCCTCTATCTCAAGGGCATCCCCGCTTTTCGCCAGGCCTATCAGGTGCCCTGTATCATGCGCTGGCCCAACGGCATTGCCAACCCCGGTCGCACCGAAGCCGCCTTTGTCTCGCTGGCCGACTTCGCCCCGACCTTTCTCGAACTGGCCGGCACTACCAGCACGCAAACCATGACCGGCGCGAGTTTGGTCCCGTTTCTGCACGATCAGCCGCCCACCACCTGGCGCGATGCAATTCATACGCAACTCAACGGCGTCGAGTTGTACTACTCACAGCGCAGCGTAACGACCAAAGCGTACAAATATGTCTACAACGGCTTTGACTTTGACGAATTCTACGACCTGCGCACCGACCCCGATGAGCTGATCAACGTGGCCGATGATCCCGCCTACCAAGCGGCCAAACAGCAGTTAGTGCGCAAGATGTGGCAATTTGCCGCCCAGGAAAACGACATCATCTTCAACCCGTATGGCACGGTCGGCTTGGCCCCGTGGGGACCGGCGGATGCGCTCGCGGGGTGAGCGGAAGGATGACAAGATGACAAGGTGACAAGATGGCCGTGTCCGCTTGACCCCGCCGGATAGGCAAGCGTTTTCACTCTTGTCACCTTGTCATCCGGTCATCCTACCACAGGTGCACAAAATAAAGCGGGGGAAACCCTATGTACCAAATGGGTGAACAATTAGCGCAGGGCGAAGGGGCCGAGGCGCGCCTGGATCGCCATTTTGCCAAGCGCTGTCTAATTCAACCGGCGACCCGCGCCCAGCAACAGGTGGGGATTGATCGCCTCTTTACCCACCGCCAAACCGGTGTAACCTATACGGTGGAGTACAAAACCGACTGGACAGCGGGCCGCACAGGTAACGCCTTTATTGAGACCGTCTCGGTTGATACGCAGCAGATCCCGGGCTGGGCCTACACCGCGCATGCTGAGTGGTTGGTCTACTTTGTGCCCACCCGTTTGCAGATCTACCTGATTGCCTTTGCCGCGCTGCGTGCCCAGCTCCCCACCTGGTTGACCAGTTGCAAAGCCGCGCCACCGATTCCGAATCAGGGCTACAACACCCTTGGCATCCTGGTTCCCCTCACCCAGCTCGCACAATGTGCCAGCCAGATCGAAAAAGCTTGACGGATCGGCCTTTGGCGCATACAATAAATTCCCTATTAAGAGCGTTTATTTCCTGCAATTACAAGTTCTATTTCAGCAGGCTCAAATCCGTGTGCAGCTTTGGATCTGAATTTGCACCACCGTTAGCGAAGTCATTATGACGCTTGAAACCGGCCACCAGTTACAGCAGGGACGCTACCTGATCCGCGAACTGCTGGGTCGGGGTGGCATGGGCACCGTCTATCTCGCCGCGGACCGCAACCTGCCTGGCCGGCTGGTGGCGATTAAAGAGAATACGGATACAGCACCCGCCACGCAGGAACAATTTCAAGCCGAAGCGATCCTGCTCGCGCGCCTCACCCACCCCAATTTGCCCCGCGTCACCGACCATTTTATTGAGCCGTCCGGTCGTCAATACCTGGTGATGGATTATGTGGAAGGCGATGATCTGCGCACACTGTTGCGCGCCAACCAGGGGCCGTTACCCGAAGCGGTTGTGCTGCAATGGCTGGATCAGGTGCTGAGCGCGCTGACCTATATGCACAATTGGATCGACCCGACGACGCGGCAACAGACCCCGATCATCCACCGCGATATTAAACCAGGCAATATTAAACGCACCCCCAATGGCCGCATTGTCCTGGTCGATTTTGGAGTCGCCAAGGTAGACGAGACGACGAAAAGCAGCGAAGGGACTGAAGTGGGGGCGAGAGCATTCACCCCTGGTTATGCACCGCTGGAGCAATATAGCGGTGGCACCGATGCGCGGGCGGATATTTATGCCCTGGGGGCGACGCTGTATAATCTGCTGACCGGCGAACGCCCGCCAGAGGCCCCAGCCCTGGCGGCCGGCACCCCTTTGATCCCGCCCCGCCAGCACAATCCCCAGGTGAGCCGAGCGCTGGAGCACATTATACTGCGCGCCATGGCCTTACAGGCAGCGGATCGCTATCAGCGCATTGAGGAGATGCACGCGGCGTTGCACCAACGCCGGCCGCCCGAGCCCGTGGCCCCACGCGCGGCCGCCCCACGCGCCGACGCTAACAACAGACCGATCGCGCCGCACTTAACCTTAACGCACATGCCCACACCCCAGCCCCGGCGCGCCTATTGGCTTAGCCTTAGCGCAATGGCCATTCTGGCCCTGCTCGTCATTGCCCTGCTTAGCATGCCCACTACCTGGCTAGCCAGGTGGCGGAGCGCCGCCACTTTACCATCCACACCTGCACAGGTCGCGGTGGGTACGCTGGTGGCAACCGCAACGGACCCGATGCCCCAGATTGTGGTCAGCCTGGACGCGACCGCCACCACCGCGCCTACACTGCCGCCAACCCCGACGCAGACGCCAACCCTACCACCCACGGCAACGCCCATACTATCCCCATCCCCATCCCCGTCCCTGTCCTCATCACCAACCGCCACCGCGCCGCCATCGCCCACCCCCGCTGCGACAGCCACACCAATGGCCGGGGCGCAGCGCACCCACGATCCGGATGGGGCGGTCTATCGCTTTGTGCCGGCCGGCCCCTTTACAATGGGTAGTGCCATGGTCGCCGATGAGTTGCCCGTGCATACCGTCATGCTGGATGCCTTCTGGATCATGGAAACCGAAGTGACGAACGCGCTTTATGCGCAATGTGTCGCAGCGGGGGCCTGTACCGCACCGACAAATACCTTCTGGACCGAAAGCACACTGGCCACTCACCCCGTTACCGATGTCGATTGGGCACAGGCCAGCGCCTATGCCACCTGGGTCGCCGGCCGGTTACCCACCGAAGCCGAGTGGGAAAAGGCCGCACGCGGCACGGACGAGCGGCTCTTTCCCTGGGCCGGGGAAAGCACCGATGCGGATAAACTCAACTTTCTGAGCACAAGCACCACCCCTGTTGGCAGTTTTGTGGCCGGGGCCAGCCCCTTTGGCGTACTGGATCTGGCCGGCAATGTCGAAGAATGGGTCGCCGATTGGTACAGCCCCGACTACTATGCCAGCGCGCCGGCGGCCAATCCCCCTGGCCCCGCAACCGGCTTGATGCGCGTTGTGCGTGGCGGCTCATTTAACAGCAATCGCGGCAATGTGCGGACCACCGCACGCGGGCGCGCCCTCCCCGATGCCCATTTTCCCAGCATTGGGTTTCGGGTGGTGCTGCCTGCGCCCTAACGCAAATTGGCGCCCCCACTAGCGGCCTTATCCAGATTTTACCTTTAGCCACAGCACGCACCCCGTCTAATTTTCTCTCTTTTTTCGCTGTCGCTAATGGGTAAGCGGCTTAACGCTCGCCCAGCGAATCGAGATCACTGCCACCGGAGATATCCTGATCAACATCGGGGCGGCCATAATAGGCGACGTCGCTGCCGCCGCTGGCATCGACGACCAGGCTTTCCCTGGCCCAGATGCGCGCCTCACTGCCGCCGCTGATATCCAGATTGGCTTGTTCACTTTGCAAATCCGCGGCCAGATAATGGCTCCCACCACTGGCGTCCACCAACTGCGTGGTGACAGTGCCGCCCACAATTGTGGCATGGGCACCGCCACTCAGGTCAGCCCGCAATTCGGTGACTTGCAACTCGTCAACGTCGGCATGGCTGCCACCACTCAGGGTCAGTTGGAAGGTATCACTTTGGATCGTCCCCGCCGTCATTGCGCCACCACCCGAAACCTCCACCGCGCTGATGGTTGGCATGGTCACGTAAACCTGGATCGGCGTGCGCATACTTGTCCATAGACTGATACGCTGGCGGAACTGCACGATTAACCGATCACCAGAGACCAGCGTTTCAATTTCGGGCAGAATGTTATCATCCCCTTCGAGTTCGACGGTGGCTGGTTCGCCTTGGGTCAAGATCAATTGCATCCCACAGCAGATTTCAACCGCGCTAAAATCACTGACCGCGCGACTTTCGCGCACAAGCTTACCCGATCCTTGCAGCAGATTAAAGTTGGAACAGGCACTCAACAACAGCGCGACCGTCAGTAGCGTAGAAACAATTGCAAATTGGCGTGACATCGTTGTCCTCCTTAAACGTAAAATTTCAAGTGACAGCGGCTAAGCGCCCGGTTTATCAACTAGTACAGAGTTACCCAAGTCTTGCAGGTTTGTGCGGAGGGACCCCTTTGGGTGCCCTCCGAGTTAACTTAATCCATCATAATTTATGTCAGACTGTACTGATGGCCGGTGGACGCTTACCTTTGACGTTAAATTACTACGCAATCCGGCTTGTTTTGTTTTAAGCCAGGCCCAAAAGCAAATTGGGGCTTGACAGCGTGCTGAAAACTAATTATAATAGTCTTAAAGATTAACGATATTAGTTTTCAGATAATTCACCGAAAGCAGGTAACCCATGCAAACGATCACCAACGACTTATCAACCACTGCTCGCCCCACCATCAGTGGGCCGCAACTCTGGCTACGGCTGGAAGGGCTGGCTGTGTTGCTCACCGCCAGCATTTTGTACGGCCAGACCGACTACAGTTGGTGGTTCTTTTTCGCGCTGCTCTTAGTGCCGGATGTAGCCATGATCGGCTATCTAGTCAATCCGCGCATCGGCAGTGTGCTCTATAATATGGTGCATAGCTATCTCTTTGCCCTGGGCTTTGCCCTGACGGCCTATCTGCTGCACTGGCCGCTCGCCACCGCGCTCGCCCTGATCTGGCTGGCCCACATTGGCATGGACCGGACCGCCGGCTATGGCCTCAAGTATGGGGATGCCTTTAAACATACCCACCTGGATCGGATCTAACCATGCCTTATCCAACCCAGATTGATCGGGTACAGTTGGTGGCCGCCGCCCAACAATTGGTAGAAAATGAGGGAGTGGAGGCGCTCTCGCTGCACAAGGTCGCGACCGTACTGGGAGTCAAGGCTCCGTCGCTCTACCGCTATGTGACCAGTAAGGCTGAACTGCTGCGGGCGATCAACGAGGCGACGGTGCAGCAACTCTTCGCCGCCATGCACGAGCAAGCAGCGCCGGCCACCGCGCCCACAGCCCAACTGCTCGCCATGTTGCATACCTTTCGCCACTTTGCCCATCGCCACCCTCACACCTATACCCTGCTCTTTACTGCCCAAGCTGCCACCGGTCGCCCGGATGAAGGCTGGCTGGTCGAACTGATCCTCCCGCTCCAAAGACTGATGGCCCAGGTCAGCGGGGAAGCACAGTCACTTGCCGCCCTACGCGGGGCGCTGGCCCTCGCCCACGGCTTTATCATGCTGGAACTCAACGGCCAACTCCAGCGTGGCGGCGATTTGGGGGCGGATTATGAGACGGCGCTTGTGGCATATTTGCGCGGCTGGCAATAATATGGATATATTATTGCCAGCAGTTAGTTAGTATGAATTTTGTGCTTGCACGTGGTGACAAGGAACTATCTTGCGTCAAAGCGACATTGTGTCACAGCAGATTATCACCCATGATACGCATAAATTCATTTGACTTAATTTTTACTTACAATTTACAATTAAGGGGGATTGCAATGCAATTTAATATCTGGTATTCTATTTCTAGGTTGATCAGTATGCAAGGTGGTGTTAAGAATTTGCGGCTAGCGCTAGGTCAAAAATTTACTTTATTTACCATCATCGGTTTATTATCTTTTACCAGACTAGGACAATATTTCCAACGTCAGCGTGCTCCTCAAAAATTTTTGTTAATATTTTTTTTGCTTACCGGTTGCCAGAACAGTTCAGAAATACAGCCTGACAGTCAAACGGCAACAGCACCACCGCCAACCCTTACGTTACAAGCGCCAATCTCGGTCATTGCCGTGCCGACGATCGTATCGCCGCTAGTTGAGCCATTATTGGAAACCTATGAAGGCCCAAATTCTTACCGGGGTGAGAACAACTTTACCGTGCAATATGAGGTGACGAAGTGGCGATACGAAAATGGTGAACCCTTTGGTCGGGTCTTGATCAATCTGGAAATAGCCCGTTGTTTTCTTTTACTGCAAGCTGATGGCAATACGCCAAGCACACAAATCGGCGAAGTAGCGTTAGCGAATCGGCAATGGTTAATCCTGAAACCTGAATCAGACCAATTACTATTATACCGTTCTTCCCCTTTTGAGTTTCCACTCTATTATTTAGCGGAAGAACCAACTGAGGAGAGCAAGAATGCTTGCTCCCAAGCTGCGGAAGAAGTGATCAACCGTTTTCAATCTTCACCAAACGAATAATTTTTAAGAAAGGCAGCTAAAGTATGTTCTCTGGGTCACGCATCCTTACGTTTTTTTTTAGTTGGAATTTTATTAGTCAGTAGCTCCATCTTCTGGTTTGGTTTTTCTTCAGATCCCACGCTCTTAGCCCAAGACAATTCCAATTCAAAAACCTATCTTCCATTTATTTTAGGAGAAAGCAACGAACAAGCCTTTCAATCTGATGGTGTAAATCCACTTGCTGATGAGCCTTGGCCCATCTATATTAGTGAAAAAGGTGGCTACACGCTACGCTATCCTAGTGAGTGGGTGGTCACAGAAGGGAGAAAAGGAACGCTTTTCCTTGCCCCACCTAAGGGCCAAAAGCTAGATAGAATTACGGCAGAATATTTAGATTTTGAGAAACCTGAAGAAGAGAACCTTGCTACCTGGGCTGAAAATTTCTTTGCGCTTGGCTTAGGCCCCAGTCTTACACGAACTTTCACGCCGGTCTCGCTGGATGTAAAAGATCCTGATGGCCGTTCGCAACAAGTTCATCTCCAATATCGCTCCGCTGTACCAGGTGAAGTTTATCTAATTACGCGTGGACGCTTAGTCTTGCAGATTTTGACAGACTCGGATGTTGAAGCGATAGTTAGCCAATTGCGCATCATCGCCAATTCCGTGGAATTTTCCATAGATGGCCCGGTCAATCAGGAACAACTTTCCTCCCCAGCTGAGCCCCCTGCCTATACGACCATTGAAGCATGGCAACAACGGGTGGATGATACCAATCTTGCCTCAGATGCAGTTTCTTACCGACTGCAAACGGGGGAAGTTGCCCATCATTTGTTGGCAATGATGTCAGAACGCGCACGCCAAGACTATGAACGGATGATGGTTAACGCGGCTGACTACATTGCCGCAATTGATCGTCAACGGGAGGAACAAAATTCGCCAGGCCCTTTTCCCACACCAGATCCTGGTCCAAATAGCACTGAATATTTTGAACAAGAGCGAATTTATAATGAGGGGCTGGGGAAACATATACAAGAGGATACATCTACACAAGCAGGTTTAGAGACAGCTACTACAGCATTGATTCGATCTGCTGCGACTAATCAAGATGAAATTGCCAACCGCCGTGGCGTACCAACAAGATATACGACGCCGATTAGAACATATCCTGCAACTAATGTAAGGTGCTCATCTGGTGCTCATGTAGATAAAGATACATATGCAATTGATATTCTTGTTAACGAAGGGACAGCGGTTTACGGCACAACACAGGATGAACGGGTTACGAGTATAGTAGACTCAAATACTGGTTGGGGCAAATACGTGTGGACAGAGTCACAGCAGTATGTGCGAGGATTTCACAAGACTTACTATCAAGTTTATGCACATTTGAGCCAAATCTATGTAGGTCTTAACGATACTATACAGCCTACAACTATTATTGGTCTTTCAGGAAATACCGGCAATTCCAGTGACCCGCATCTTCATTATCAAATTCACACACATCACGATATTGACGGTAATGGGGGAGTTTATCGGCCTGTTGATCTCTCCCCGGTTAAAGGTTTTGTACATGATCTGGATTATCCAATTTCTGGTGATTGTGGTGACATAGAAAATCCAGCAAATACACCAATCATTATCGAAGCGAATGAGTTTCAATTTTCTGTGCAGCCGGTCGCCAGCGGCCATAACTGGAGTTGTTCAACTCACCATCCTAATCATACTGGTTCATGTTATAGAGCAGCAATCCCAATTACCCCTAATTGGTCATTAACTCCGCTTAATAGTTCAAACGTGCATCTTACACCAAGAGTATCGTATCAAGTCTGGTTCCCAACCAACACCAATTATCGCGTATGGGTTTGTGGTATGGGTGGTCATATTTATGATGATTCACTTCACATCAGCCCTGGTGGGCTTTATCCTGGCACAGCAGATGACATGACCGGTTACCAATCAACCAACTGGGTATGGGCTAGTCTGGCAAATGATGGTTCGACGCCTTATCTGCTTTTGCCACAGGGTTATAACGATATTTCCATGTACATCAGAGAAAATGGCATGCGGGTAGACCGCATCTTGCTGACCAAAAATTTTGGTTACATTCCGACGACTGCAGGCATACGTTGTGGTGCGCAGGGGCTGTAATCGTACTAGTGATGCAAGCATTGCCATAAGTTACAGTATGCGCTAATGCCAAGGGTATCTATTATTTATGATAATAAAACCCTTGGCATTTTTTACGGGACTTGCTCTCCCATCGGCCCCGTCAACGGCCCGCGCAGCGTCCGAATCTGCAAGGTAAAATCGACTGGCGTGAAGAAGGTCAAGAGCACGCGCACATGGTCGGGCGCGCTTTCGGCGTCGCGCATCTGCCACATGCCGTGGGTGAGATGACCGGGGCCAAATTGGATCACATCCACTCCATAGCGCATGGAACCCCAGCCCGCCTTCAAAAAGATCACCTGGCCGGCAACGGTCTGCGTGCGCGTGTCGGCGCTCTCCCAGATCCCGCCGGGCGGAAAGTCGAGCGCGATCTGGGCGGCGACGTTGTCGGTGCCTTGCACGGTTTGGTAGCGCAGGGTAAAGCCATCGACGGTCTCCGTCACCGTCAACTCGCCCACAGCATGGGGCAACCAGCGCAGGTCGCGTTCACCCATTGTGGCGGTCCACTGGTCAGGTGGCACCGGTCGGCCCAGTGGCAGTTCATAGGCGGGCCGCCGCGGGTTAGCGCGCCCCTCGGAGCGCAACACCAACGTTTCACCTTGCAGCGTCATCGTCTCGGCCACAAAGCGCCCGATGTATTGACCAAAGTAGGTCTGGCTGATCTTGAGGCTGCTTAATTCCGCTTCGCCGTGGGTGATGGTCAGCAGCCGGGTCGTGTTGCGGAAAAAAGAGGCGTTGCGTTCACCGCGGCGCACACGATGAATGCCGTTGAGCCCCAGATGGCGCGTATAATCACTGGGCAGCAGCGGCTCGGCGGCTTGGGCATCGCCATAACGCAACAGCACATAGGTCAACCAGTCGAGATGGGCGGCATGGTCGTTGATCTGCGCATTGGTGCGACGCAGATAGGCTTGCCAGAGCGCCTGCGCCGCCTGGGCATAGACCGGGTTGGGACTCAGCTTATGCGTCCAGAGCAGATAGGGGACGAGACCCAACGCCACTTGCCGGGTGCCATAATCTTGCCGCCGCGAAAGGCCGGTTTCCGCGGTGCCATCGGCATGCAGCAGTTGCAGATCGCTGGTCAGGTTGCGTTCGACAGCCCCCAACGCCGTGGGGTAATCCCAGTACTCGTGAATCAGGAGCAGCGAGCGGTCGTTAACAGCATCGTAGACGCCGATGCTACGCTCAATAAAAAGCCCTTCCTCGTCTAGATCAATCGTCTCCGCCAGATACGTTTCCACCACCGCCCGGACTGCCCCGTTGGCATCCAGATCCGGGAAAAGCGCTCGCGCCTGCACCAGCGCCGAAACCATCACCCAGCGATGGTTGGGTGTGTGAAAACCGCCAGTGAGGAGTCCCGGCACGGCCCCGCGCACAAATTCTTCGATCTTGGTGAGCAACGCCGTCCAGTTGGGATCGGCGACCGAGCGTGTGCGCGCCAGCGTTAACACCGAGCAGAGTTCCTGCACGGCAAAACCGGTGTCGGGACTGGAATCGATGTTAACCGAGATCAGGTCGATCAGCCCAGTTGGCCGGCGAGCGCGCAGCAGATACGCGGCGGCCAGGTTAGCCTGCACCAGCAACTGCGCATCGGCCAAAACCCCGGCCAGGGCGAGATAGCCACAGCTCACGATAAATTTGCCGGTCAGCCGTGGCTCGGCTACCCCCCATTCGGCTTGATAGATCGCGCCGTGATCGGCACGGGTTGGGTCATTAATTTGCCAAAGGCGCAGCCGTTCGACGCCGGCCGCCAGCATGGGCAGCAGATTGGCTAAGGTTAGTGGTTGCATGGCGTGCGTTCTCCAAAAGATTGTGTAAATTTTGTTATGGTTAGTCCCCTTTCCGTCGCGCGACAAAGGGGCTTAGTGCACAGTAGGTGTAGGGCAGATT
Organism: Caldilineaceae bacterium; assembly: GCA_022842065.1. Next base: position 44,627 of record JALHQH010000025.1, on the reverse strand, counting down.
ATACCAGAGGAGGGGCAGCGGGTACCGATCATGGGTACAGGGCAGCAGTTTAAACTGCCTGCTAGACTAAGATCAGAATGAGACCCGGAGTTTTAACCCCTCCTAACCTCCCCCAACCTGGGGGAGGTTAGGAGGGGCTGAGGAACCACCGGTTCCCTCCCCAAACTGGGGAGGGCTAGGGGGGGTGAAACTCCGGGTCTCAAATTGATCTTAGTATAACAGCGAGAAGCCGCCTCAGCGGCTGAGAGCTAGCCGCTGAGGCGGCTTCTCACTGTTAGTTGGGGGTTCAACCCACTGTAAATTCACGCAAAAACAGAAAGACACCCCAGGTTTTACAGAGAGTTGATGTTGTTGACTTGACCGTCTATAATCAATCCCCAACCATACAGCGCCTGCGGGCGCTTGTCGCTGTCATTAATCCCCAGCCAAAGAGGAACAAGCCATGAACTATCCACCATTATTTGATCTCACCGGCCGCGTTGCGCTGGTTACCGGTGCCGGGCGTGGCATTGGGCAGGCAATGGCCGTGGCGTTGGCCGCGGCGGGAGCCGACATCGCCTGCCTCTATAACACCCGTTTTGAAGCGAGCGCAGCAGCAGTGGGAGCGCACGGGCGGCGCTTTCTCCCACTGCAAGCCAATTTAGAGCAGGCCACGCCGGACCAATTACAGGCGCTGGTGACGCAGACCGTGGCCGAATTGGGGCGGCTCGATATTCTGGTGAACAATGCTGGGATTATTCGCCGCGCCCCCGCCGTTGATTACAGCATGGCCGACTGGGACGCAACGTTGCAGGTGAATCTCAATAGTGTCTTCTATCTGTCGCAGGCCGCGGCGCGTCAGATGTTAACCCAAGAAGTGCAGGCGGGCTTTCGGGGCAAGATTATTCAGGTGGCGTCGGTCTTATCATTTCAGGGTGGCATTCGGGTCCCTGCCTATACCGCCGCCAAACATGCGCTCACCGGCCTGACCAAAGCACTGGCCAATGAGTGGGCGGCCCATGGAATCAATGTCAACGCGATTGCCCCAGGCTATATCACCACCGACAACACCGAAGCCTTACGCAATGATCCAGCGCGCAGCCAGGCGATCCTCGACCGCATCCCCGCCGGCCGCTGGGGTGAGCCGCAAGATCTCGCCGGCATTACCCTCTTTTTAGCCTCCGCCGCCTCGAACTATGTCCATGGGACCACGCTGGTGGTGGATGGGGGCTGGCTGGCGCGCTAAACGGAGGGTGAAACGTGAAACGTGATTCGTGCTGCGTGAGTGATGGGGAATTTACGAATTACGCAGCACGTTTCACGTTTTACTTACGCGGAATGATAATCCACAGCACCACATAGGGTAGCAGGCCGGGCACCCCACCGGGGATCAGCAGGATAAAAAAGAGCAGTCGGAACCAGATCGGGGCCAGCCCGAAAAATTCAGCTAAGCCACCACAGACACCGGCAACGATGCCATTTTGGCGGCGCAATTCTTTGTAATTCTGTGCCATTGTGAAACTTTCCCTTTCCAATTAGGTTCAATGGGATCTTATAGACAACGTAGATTAACATGGCACAATCGTGTACTGCGCATCCCCTGATGCGCAGCCCGCTTGGTGCCAACTCTATTTGTCGTATCTATTAGGGGTTTGTCATCCCGTCCCGGCGTTGTTGGGTAGCCCTGCGGCTTTAGCCCAGGGCGAGCATCTCAACCCCCTGCATTCCGGCTGAGCCTCCACTTATTGGTAAACACAGGGCGCGCTAGACTATGTTTTTGACAAAACCCGATCTAGCACTGCTTCCCGTGCATTATTTCGCTAGGTAACACTACGAAAAACAGGGCACAAAGTTTCATTTGACCCCGATAACATCCCCTGCTGCCATGCGGACCAATTCATCTGGGGTGAGCGCAAAGAGGGCATTCGGGTGGCCAGCCGCGGCCCAGATTTGGGCATATTGCAGCAGATCCTCGTCGATCAGCGTTTTGATTGCCTGGCTGTGGCCCATGGGCGGAATGCCGCCAATCGCAAAGCCAGTCTGCTCACGCACAAAGTCGGCATCGGGCTTGGTTAGCTTTTCCCCCAAATGGGCAGCAACCCGTTTCTCGTTGACCCGATTGGCCCCACTGGCGATGATCAGGATCGGCGCGCCACTCGTTTTGCCCTGAAAGATCAGCGATTTGGCGATCTGGCCCACTTCACAGCCCATCGCAGTCGCCGCTTCCGCCGCGGTGCGCGCCGAATCGGTTAACTCAATCACCTGGTTGGTGAAGCCACGCGCGTGTAGGGCATCTTGCACCCGCTGCGCACTCGGTTTTAGCATATGGTCGGTTGCTCCTGGTTATGGTACATCGGTACATCGGTAGATGAGGAAATCGGTAAAGCTGGGGTAAATTACGCCCCCTAAGGTCAACCGCCCCACAGAACGAGTGTGTTACCATACTGATGTACTGATTTACCGATTTATCGCCCTCCCCTACCCCATTGCCACCACAAAGGCAATGGCACGGTCACGGTCGTGACTCAGGCTGATCGACCACTGCTGGAGACCAAGGGTGGTGGCGCGGGCGGCAGCGGCATTGTAAAGATGTAGTTGCGGCGCGCCACTCTGGCGGTCGCGACGGATCTCGATATCACGCCAGTCGACGCCGTGGCGCCAGATGCCGGTGCCCAACGCTTTGCCGACTGCTTCCTTGGCCGCAAAACGGGCCGCCAGTGACTCGGTACGGGCCGCACAGTCAGCTAACTCCTGGGCAGTATAGACGCGGTTGAGAAAGCGCTTCCCGTGGCGGTTGATGGCCGTGGCAATGCGCGTGATTTCGGTGAGATCAACACCTGTACAAAGCATGTGGTCGCTTCTTGGGTTGGGTAGTTGGATAAGCTGACACTACGTCTGTCATACGGCATAGGGGAGAGAACCCAGTAACAATTGATAATTATTAATTGGCAATTGTTACTGGCTTAGCTTACTGGGGTGGACCAGAGACGACAATCGTACAGTGCTCCGGGTTTAGATAGTGTGCCGCCACCCGCTGGAGATCAGCAGGTGTTACGCGGTAAATCAACTCGTTGTACCGGGTCAGGTAGTCGAGACCGAGCTTGTACCACTCGATGTTTAGCAGCGTGGAGGCAACGCCGGCATTCGTCTCCAGCGTCAAGGGCAGGATCCCGGTCAGGTAAGCCTGACTATCAGCCAGTTCCTCGTCGGGCACGAGTTCGCTGCCCATCCGCACAAATTCAACCAGGATGCTATCAATCGCCTGCTGCACATTAGCGGGGTTGACGCCGGCCTGCGCCAGCCAGACGCCACTATGTAACTCGATGTCAGCACTGCTGTAGCTGTAATAGGCCAAACCTTGTTCCTCGCGCACCCGTTCGCCCAAGCGCCCCATCATGCCGAACTGGCCAAGCACGGTATTGGCGACGCGCACGGGAAAGAAGTCGGGGTGATGGCGCGCAATCGCCGGTGCGCCGACCACAATGTCGGACTGCACTTTACCGGCAATCGGATAGTGAATTTGTTGGCGGCTAACCGGGGCGAGCGCGGGCACGCTGGCGTCTTGTGGCGCACCGGTCCAGTTGCCGAATTGCGCCTCAACCAGATCAAGCACCTGTTTGGTATCAACATCGCCAACAATTACGATGATTGCCCCGTTTGGTGTGTAATGGTTGGCATGAAACTCGACCAGATCGGCACGCTGTAGTGCGCTCACCGTCTCGGTATAACCGCTGACCGAACGGCCATAGGGATGATCGCCATAGATGCTCTCGAAGAAACGCAAACTGGCCATACGGTTGGTATCTTGCGCCCGTTCTTGCAGGCGGACCAGCCGCTGTTGACGGACACGGGCCACCTGTTCTTCGGGGAAAAGGGGATTACGCACCACATCGGCAAGCACCTGCAACATCTGCGCAAAATCTTCACTCAAGCTGGTAGTGCTGAAGCTGGTAAAGTGGTTATCACTGCCGGCTCCCAGGCTGGCCCCCAATGCTTCGACCGTTTCGTTAAAGAGGTCGAAGCTATAGCGGGCGCTACCACGCGTTAACATACTAGCGACAAAGCTGCTGAGGCCAGCTTGCGTGGCACTTTCATGGATCGACCCCGTGGGAATGTAACCCTCGACCACGACCACCGGGGCTGCGTGATTCTCACGCACCAGCACAGTTAGGCCATTGGGTAGGGCAACGCGCGTTGTATCATCGGCGTTAGGAATAGCATTTGAAGTCATGGGCACTCGGCTTAGGAATTAGGATATTGGTAGATAGGTACACAAGTAAATCGGTACACAGGTAAATCGGTAGAGCGGTACACAGTAAACAGGTAAATTTAATCACATATCTATCTACCGATTTCCTTATCTACTCCGCAACTGCGCCGGCCTCGGGAACGTACCAGCCGATCGTCTGTTTATTCGGCGCGAAGTAGGTGCGGGCGACCCGTTGGACATCTTCCGCTGTCACGGCAGTTAATTTTTCCAGCCAATCATCGAGCCAGGTGACATCGGCGATGATCTCGCTGAAGCCCAGCCAGTAGGCCTGGTAGGTGACACTCTCGCTGCTGTAGGCGAATTGGGCTTTGGTCTGCTTGATCGCTTTGGTCAGCTCGGCGGCGGTGACACCACTCTCCTGGACCTTGGTAATTTCGGCCCAGATCGCCGCTTCGATCTGCGTATGCTCAGTCTCAGGCGTCAACGTGGCATAGAAGCTAAAGAGATTCTGGTCGATGGTTGGGCGGAAGCTGCAACTGATATCGACCGCCAACTGGGTATCAACCAGGGCGCGGTAGAGGCGATTGCTGCGATTGTTCGTGCCACCGCCAAAGAGCCCCATCCCCTTAGCGCCACCTAACACCGCATCCATCACGATCAGCGGGAAGAAATCTTCATGCGACGCCGCGGGCGCGGGGAAGACGAGCATAAAGTAGGCCGTGGGGTCGTCACCACGGATGATGACGCGGCGCTCGGCCAGTTGTGGATCTTCGCTGAGCCGCATGGCGGGCACGTCGGGTCCCTTGGGCAAGTTGCCAAAGTAGGCTTCGATCTGCGCCAGCATCGTCTCGGTGTCAAAATCACCCACGGCCACGGCAATGGCGTTATTCGGTGTATAGAAGGTGCGGTAGTGGCGATAGAGATCTTCCCGGTCAATGGTCAGCAGATCACTCTTCCAGCCGATGATCGGATGGTGATAGCTGTGGACGCGAAAGGCTGCGGCCTGCACTTCTTCGCTGAGCAGGTAAAAGTAGCTATTTTCGCTGCCCTCCCGCTCGCTGATGATCACCGTTCGTTCGGATTCGACCTCTTCCACATCGAAGACCGAATTTGCCATGCGATCACTTTCGACTTGCAAGGCTAACTCGATCCGATCCGAGGGCAGCGTCTCGAAGTAGGTGGTCCAATCTTCCGAAGTCATGCCATTAAAGACACCGCCGGCACGCGAGACCGCTTTGTCGAACTCGCCACGCGGAAATTGTTCGGTCCCTTTGAAGAGCATATGCTCCACCCAGTGGCTAACCCCGGTTGTGCCTGGTAACTCATTCCGGCTGCCGACGCGATAAAAGACCCAAAAGCTCGCAACCGGTGCCGTGTGACTCTCCTTCAGTACGACTTGGAGGCCATTGGCTAGTGTCTTTGTTGTCAGTCCCTCAAGCGCCATTGGTAAAATCTGCTCCTCTGCCTACAGCACGGTACTGGAAGCCCAGATTGTGCATGATTCTGGGCTCGTAGATATTGCGGCCATCCACAATGACCGGTTGTTTCATCAACCCTTTGACGCGCTGCAAGTCAAGCTGTTTGAACTCATTCCACTCGGTGCAGACGAGCAGCGCGTCCGCTCCTTCGGCCAACTCGTAGGGATCTTCGACCAGATGGAGATTTTTGTCCATGCGTGCGATATTGTTCATCGCCACCGGATCATAGCCGGAGACGGTTGCCCCTTCGCTCTGTAACATGCGTGAAATTTCAATGGCCGGCGCTTCGCGGATGTCATCGGTGTTGGGCTTAAAGGCCAACCCCAAAATCCCAATCCGCTTGTTGGCCAGCCGCCCGCCGAGCATTTCGCGTAGGTTAAAGACCGCCCAACGCCGCGCATCACGGTTGATGTCGATCACAGCACGCAGCAGCGATGGGTGCGAACCATGCACCAAGGCCATGTGCTCCAGCGCCTTGACGTCTTTTGGAAAGCAAGAACCACCGTAGCCAAGCCCTGCGTTCAAGAAGGCCGGCCCAATCCGTCGATCATAGCCCATACCGACGGCGACTTCCTGTACATCTGCACCCAATCGTTCACAAATTGCCGCGATCTCATTGATAAAGCTGATCTTGGTGGCGAGAAAGGCGTTGCTAGCATACTTGATCATCTCGGCGGTGCGGATATCGGTGACGACAATGCGGGCGCGCAAAGGCAGATGCAATTGCGCGACCTTTTCGGCAGCTTCGTGGTTGTGGCTACCTAGCACGACGCGGTCAGGGTGCATAAAATCATAGAGCGCAGAACCTTCGCGAGTAAACTCGGGGCAACTGACCACATCAAAGGGAATCGGCTCTGGCTGGCTGTGAGAGATAATATCGGCCACCCAGTCGCCGGTCCCGACTGGTACCGTACTTTTGTTGATGATAATCAGGTAGTGATCCATATTTTGGGCCACCGACTCGGCGGCCATCCGCACATATTGCAGATCCGCTTCGCCATCAACGCCACTAGGGGTGCCAACACAGATAAAGACATACTCAGCATTGGCCAAGGCTTCGGCATAGCTGGTAGTAAAGTGCATGCGTCCAGCTTTAATATTACGCTCAATCATTTCACTGAGACCCGGCTCAAAGATCGGCACCTGGCCCCGTTGCAACATATTAATTTTTTCTTCACTGATATCGATAAAGGTGACCCGATTGCCCATATCGGCAAAACAGGTACCACAGGAGAGGCCGACATAGCCTGTCCCTGCGACTGCAATATTTTTCATATGCGAGACTCCTGATAATTAATTAAATATACCCGACTCTGTCATCGCATAATAATTTGAGATCTTAACAAACTGTTATGCACTGACAACCGCCCGTATAACAACAACACAATTCGCCGATAGAATGCTCGCATTTACGCGCTGCTCGCATTAGCGATGAAGCGACAGTGCGGCGAAATGCGTAATCAACTTATTACACTTCTTGATTTGTTTGGGCTTGGCCGGCTTGCGCCTGCGCCTGTGTAAAATCATTCCAACGCAGGTGGGCCCGCCAAAAATAATAAGCGCCCACTAACGTTACCGGCAACCAAAGAGCCGCGTGCAAAGTAAAAGTATAGCTGGCCGCCAAGTTACGGTCAACCCCAAAGGCCGCCAACGTTTCGATCCCTGGTGTATCAAAGGTGCCGATGTAGCCTGGTGCCGAGGGCAAGGTCGTGGCCAGGTTGACCAGCCCATTCATCAACATCAAGACGAGAAAGCTGACGGTAAAGGGGAAAGCGTGCATGACAAACCAATACTTCACCGTTTCCATGAGCCAGATCACGATCGAAGTAGCAAAGATCATCAGCACATCGCTGCGCCGACTCAGGCTTTGCAAACCTACCATAAAGCGCCCGTAAAACTCATCCACCCGCCCACGAATGCCCTTGGGCAGAAAGTGCGCCGCACCCCATTGGTAGACCCGATCCAGCACCTGCGGCTGGGTCGCCATCCAGACAAAGACCGCCGTTGCCCCCATTAATAAGACTGTTAACAGAATCACAAGGTTACGATAGGTTGTAGGTAGCGCCGGGGCAAAAGGTAGGGCCAGAAAGACAAAGATCAACATGACCAGCCCATCAAAGACCCGTTCGATCAGCACGGTGGCCAGGCTGGAGCTGATCGGCACATCCTCTTGCTGTTTGAGGACATAGGAACGGATGACTTCGCCGGCGCGAAAAGGGTAAACATTGTTGCCGAAGTAACCGATACAGATCAGGGGGAAGAGACGCGCGAGCGGGATGACTTTCAAATGCCGGAGGGTATAATGCCAGCGCCAACTACGCGCCCAAAGCCCGACAAAGTAGACCAGAATGCCGGGCAGAATCCACCAGTAATTTGCGCTTTGCAAGGAGGCCTGTACCTCACCGAGGTGCAGACCAGGCAAGGCCAGATAAATAAAAAAGGCGCTGATCAAAAGGCCGATCAGCAACTGCCAGTATCGTTTCAAGGGATTAGTTCACCTAAATGATTACATAATCAGTAGACTACACTGCGGTCTACTGATAATACAATGTTTGCATTGCGCTCAGAATATCATAACCTTCGTAAGAAATAAAAAAGCTAGAGGTAAGCGCAACAGGAAGTGCGGACAAAGCAAGAGCAGAGCCGAAGTTCTGCTCTGCTCTTGCAGCAAGATTATGTAGTTGTAGAGATGCCTCGCTTAGACGGCGGATGCCAGCACGGCGGGTTGCACGGCTTCGCCGAGGATCTCTTCCATGGCCATCACATGGGCACAGACGCCACGCATGATAAACTCTTCGCAATCGCAACTCCACGTGCCCCGCTCATAATGCACGAGATGATTGGAATTTTCACCATGGAGCTCAACTTCGAAACTGTGGACGCGGATGCGCCGATCACGTTCTTCGGCATATTGACGAGCTTTGACGATTCTGCTAGCGGTTGAATCCATTATCTCACCTCTTCCTCTTGGTAGATATCTGTTCGTAGATATCAAAATAGGGTATTGAGAATTGATTTGCTAAAGACAGCTGATTTGCCACACCATCTTGTAAAGCGCCGATTCACAACAGCTGATTCACAAGCTGAGGAGCGATGCAGACAAACACAATCCATAACACTGTACCCATAAATGGGTGAAAAACAAAAACACCTAGATACGCACAAAGGTACCCAGGTGTTTTACACAATAAAGTAGGTTGAGAGCGAACAGCGCATCCATGTTCGTTTCACTATTTTTTGAACCACGTTCTGTTTGTTCCTTTCGAACATTGGAGCACCGATCATCGACTGGGGGGTGATGAGCGCTCTGTCGAAGCGACAATCAAGTACGGTTGCAGACAGTATAATACGGAGCGCGCTACTTGTCAAACGCGTTCGTCAGACCATTTGCCGCCATTTGGCCACTGTTTGACCGCTGTTTACGCTGATCAGCTTAATGTTGACAGATTCTGCCAATCGAATTTTCGATTTGACGGCGCGCTTGCGCAGAATTATGCAAGTAGGGCTATTTTTGAATAATTGCACCACGTCCTCAGGGCAAGTATAATGACCGCAGTGTAAACTACTCAATCTACGCAATCCCCACCCACACCATGAGAAGAGGAGCCACCATGTCTACCACCCAAAAAGAGGAAACCGGACCATTGCCCAGCCGCAGCGCGGCTTTCTTTAACGAGTCGCTGGTCGCCGGCTTTACCCATCGCGCGTTTACCAAAGCGATGGGCTTTGATGATACCGACCTGCAACGTCCGGTGATCGGCATCTGCAACACCTACAGCGAACTGAACAACTGTAACAGCAATCTGCGCGAGGTCGCCGAGGCGGTGAAGCGTGGCGTCTGGCAGGCGGGTGGCTTTCCACTGGAATTTCCCACTATTTCACTGGGCGAAGTCTTCCTCAGCCCCACTTCGATGCTCTGTCGTAACCTGGCCGCAATGGATACGGAAGAGATGATTCGCGGCCAACCGATTGACGCGGTTGTCTTGCTCGTCAACTGCGACAAGACGATCCCGGCCGCGCTTATGGGCGCGGTCAGCGCTGATCTGCCGGCGATTATGCTCTCCGGTGGGCCAATGCTCAACGGCAATTACAATGGCCAGATTCTAGGCGCGTGTACCGATTGCCGCCGCTTTAGCGACGAGTTGCGCGCAGGCACCATTGATGAAGCCGAATATCGTGCGATTGAAAATGGGGTGGTGCGCAGTCGCGGTCACTGTATGGTGATGGGCACGGCGTCAACGATGAACTCGCTCATGGAAGCGCTGGGCATTGCCTTCCCCGGCAACGGGGCCATCCCCGCAGCGGACACGCGCCGTTTGCAACTGGCCGAACAGGTGGGCCGCCGGATTGTCACATTGGCCCAAGAGGGCGTCCGCCCCTCGCAGATTATCACGCGTGAAGCGTTGGAAAACGCGATTACCTTGTTATGTGCCGTCGGCGGCAGCACCAATGCCGTCGTGCATCTGCCTGCGGTTGCTGGTCGGCTGGGGATCGAGCTACCACTGGACCTCTTTGGTGAGATCAGCCGGCGCACACCGCTGATCGCCAATATGCGTCCCAGTGGCAAGTATCAGATGGAAGATCTCTTCTACGCTGGGGGTATTCCCGCCGTGCTCAAAGAGCTGCTGCCCCTGCTGCATGGCGATGCGCTGACGGTAACCGGCAAAACGATGGCCGAAAATGTAGCCAATGCCAAGGTACACAACCGTGACATTATCCGCCCCCTGGCGGAACCGCTACAACCGGAAGGCGGCTTGACCGTGCTACGGGGCAACCTCGCCCCCGATGGTGCGGTGATCAAACATGCCGCGGCCACCGCTAGTTTACTACAACACCGTGGGCGTGCGATTGTCTTTAAGAGTATTCAGGATCTGAAGGAAAGGGTCAACGATCCCAACCTGGATGTCAAGGCCGAAGATATATTGGTGCTCCAAAATGCCGGGCCAGTGGGCGGGCCAGGGATGCCGGAAGTGGGCAATCTGCCGATCCCCGAAAAGTTACTCAAACAAGGGTTGCGCGATATGGTGCGTATCTCCGATGCGCGCATGAGTGGCACGGCTTATGGGACGATTGTGCTGCACGTCGCTCCGGAGAGTGCGATCGGCGGGCCATTAGCGTTGGTTGAGGATGGGGATGAGATTGAGTTGGATCTAGCCAACCACCGGTTGACTTTGCATGTAGACGAAACAGAGCTGGCCCGTCGCCGCACTCATTGGCAAGCGCCAGCGCTTGCCTACAGCCGCGGTTACGGCCAGCTCTACCTCAGTCATGTTTTACAAGCCCCAGACGGGGTTGATTTTGACTTCCTCCGCGGCCGCGACCCGGTAGGGGTGACGGCACAGCCGAAGTTTTAGACACGAGATACGAGATACGAGATACGAGATACGAGACAGGAGACTAGCATAACCTCCCAATCTCGTGTCTCGTATCTCGTATCTCGTGTCTTCTTATCTCTTTAAAGCCGATTCCACCAAACCTGAATCGACGCGCCACCGCCTTCTTCGTAGAATTCAACACGGAGCGAGTGGTTGCCTTCGCCCAGGTAGATATCGCCGTAGTAACTGGTGGTCGGCTGTTCACGCCAGGCGTCGATGATCAGGTGGCCGTCCACATAGACGCGCACGCCATCGTCCACGTTGGCATAGAAGCGGTAGGTGCCGGTGGTGAAGTAACCGGTGCGATCCCAGGCGACGCTAAAGCGATCATCGGGTACACCACCGCCAGGGCCACCACCGCCCCATTCAAAGTTGATCGACGCATCCTGCCGGGTATAGACTGGGCCACCCTCCAAGTACTTGTTGTTGAAGTAATTGCCCGTCCAATTCTGATTGGCCGGCGGCGGGGTTGGTTGGGGCTGCGGCTGTCCACAATTCTGCCCCGGCACGATCAGCACCTGGCCCACATAGAGCTGGTTGACATTATAGAGATTGTTCAAATAAACCAATGTATGGACGGTCGTGCCATACCAATAAGCGATCTTGGCCAGCGTGTCCCCGTATTGCACAATATAGCTACATTGTGCCGGCGGTTGCGGTGGCTGTGGCTTGGGCGGGTGCGGCTTGGGCGGCGGCGGCTTGGGCGGGACATAACCGCCCGGAATGCAAAGTTTCTGGCCCGCATAGACATGATTCCAGTTGTAGATCGCATTGATTTGCGCCAGGGTATGGACATTCACCCCATAATAGGCGGCAATGTGGGAAAGGGTCTGCCCATATTGCACAGTATGGTAGAAGGCGCAGGTGGGTCCACCCTGATGGCCACCGGGATAACCACCGGGATAACCACCGGGACGGCCACCGTAGCTGGCTGGAATATAAAGTTTCTGCCCCACATAAATGTGGTTAGGATTGGCCAGCCCATTTGCCTGCATCAACGCATGAACCGATGTGCCGTGCCAGACGGCGATCTCGCTCAAGGTATCCCCGGGTTGGACCCAGTAATAGACGCCGGTGTAATGGGGCGAATGCAGGGCCGAGGCATTCGCTACCAGCGGCGAGGAAGTGATCAACAAAGCAGAAATAATGACGAAGGCGAGCGACAATCGTCGCCACCATACGCGCTTCGGGATCGGCAGAGGCATAGGAAACTCCTTTGTGCTGTTGGTGAGTAAATAAAGATTATAGATGATCAGACGCAACATCAGGCCGATAAGTTTCGGTACCTTACAAAACTCTCTGCTTTTAGTTAGTGTGTCAGGTACGATGCATCTGAAGTGTTACGATTTTAGAAAGTAAAGCTTTGGCCACGGGTGGGCATTGTCACCCGGGCAACCCCTTCATCCTGCAATTTATCGGCCAAAACGTGCATGGCATCAGGCTCACCATGTACCAGAAAGAACTGTTGCAAGCGGCGGCGGTCAAAGGGTGCAGCCCAGGCCAGAAGCCCTTGTTGATCGGCATGGGCGCTATAGCCTTCAATCGACTCGACCCGGGCATTGACATTATATTCTTCCCCAAAGATGCGTACTCGCTTCTCGCCGGATTGGATGCGGCGGCCCAAGGTGTCTTGGGCCTGAAAGCTGACAATCAGAATTGTATTCTCGCGTTGCTCAATATTATTTTTCAGGTGATGGAGGATGCGTCCACTTTCCGCCATGCCACTCGCACTGATGATGATCGCCGATTCAGACAACATGTTCAGCTGTTTGCTGCGCCGCACATCGCGCACATACTCCAGATTGCTATAATCAAAGGGGGCTTGGTGACCACCATCATTGATAAAGCGTTGCAACTCGCTGTTCCACGCCTCGGGGTGCATGCGAAAGACATCAGTGGCATTGACGGCCAGCGGACTATCGACAAAGACCGGCAATTCGGGAATATCACCATTGACATCAAGCTGGTTGAGGGCGTAGACCAACTCTTGCGTGCGCCCCACCGCAAAGGCGGGAATAATCACCTTGCCACGCCGGCGGACGGTGGCGTTAACAATATCGCGCAGTTGCTTGCGGGAAGCGCCCATGTCCCCATGTAGGCGATCACCATAGGTGCTCTCCATGATCACAATATCAGCCGCCGCAGGCACTTCCGGTGCGGGCAAAATGGCTGATTCACTGCGGCCGATGTCGCCACTAAAGATCACGCGCCACTGCCGGCCTGTTGTATGTTCCTTAATGTCCAACTGTACAAAGGCGGCGCCGAGAATATGGCCGGCGTCATAGAAGGTCAGCTCGACCCCATTGGCAATGGACAGCTTACGGTGGAGGCCAATACCGATGAACTGTGCCAGCGCGATGCGGGCATCCTCTTGTGTGTAGATCGGGTCAAGCAGCCCCTCCCCTTTGCGGGCGCGCTGTTTGTTGAGGAAGGCAACATCGCTCTCCAAAATGTGGCCACTGTCCAGTAACATATAGGTACAGAGGTTACGGGTGGCCGCGGTACACCAGATGTTGCCGGTAAAGCCTTGTTTGACGAGATTGGGAATGTTGCCGGAATGATCGATGTGCGCGTGACTCAAGACGACCGTATCAATCGTCGCGGCGGCAAAGGGCAGGGTGAGATTACGCGTATATGTCTCAGCACGCCGCCCTTGATAGGTGCCACAGTCGAGGAGAATCCGCTGCTGGTTGACTTCGATCAGGTGCATGGAACCAGTCACTTCTTGGGCGGCGCCGTAAAAGGTAATCTGCATGGCGAACAATGCTCCACTGGGATTCCACTACAGGATGTTGCTTTAGGATGTTGCTTTAGGATGTTGCTTTAGGATGTTGCTTTAGGATGTTGCTTTAGGATGTTGCTTTAGGATGTTGCTTTAAGCTGCTGATTGTAGGTTGATCGTTGCAGGTTGCCTGCCCCTGTGTTGTATCAGCTTTTGCGACACAGAACAAGTACATTTCGTTCCTAATTGTACGAAACTTTGTGCGAAAAAGCAACGTGAGGAATTCTTCGTGCCGATTCTGACCGGTGAATATTCGGTCGAAGATGGCATGGCGCGTATCGTCGAAATTGCCACGCCAGAATTCCAACGTACCATGTGTGCGTAAATATACATGTCATTCCGACCGGAGGTCGGAATGACATGTGTTTGTTAACCAGCAAATTCACCCTGGGAGCATGCCATGAGCGAAGTTGCGCTACCCCGCCCTGGCGCGCCCCGCCTGCCGACCAAACCGACACGCCCGCTATGGAAAGAGATAAGCCGTCATTGATTGGATTATCTCTTCATCGCGCCCTTTTTTATGCGCATTGTCCTGCCGCTGATCGCGCCGGGGATGGTGGTGTTGGGCATCCTGGATTTTGTGCAGGGCTTCAACGAATTTTTAGGCCCACTGCTCATCCTGACCAGCCCCGACAAGATTACCGCGCAACTGGCGCTGGCCCACTGCAAAGGCACCACGATCATCGCACCGTGCTACACCCTCATGTTTGCCGGCAGTGCCCTGGCCACGCTGCCCCTGCTGATCGTCTTCTGCCTGATGTGAAAATCTGTTCTGTAAATAGGACGCGGATAAACGCGGATTGTCGCGGATAAAAACAAATCCGCGTAGTTCCGCGAAAATCCGCGTCCGAAAATTTTCGTCGTTATTGGTGGCGGTAGGACATGTTGCCTGATGTGAAAATCTCCACCGCCAAGGCCGCGAAGAGCGCAAAGAAAAACTTAAGCGAACCTTTGCGCTCTTCGCGTGCTTGGCGGTAGAAAAATTTTCATGGTTTGTGGTGTAACCATTCATGTCGCCTGTTTCAAAAACAGCTGATTAGTGGGATCATGTCCGGTGCCGTGAAAGGCTAAGGCTAAGCCGGTGACAGTCACTGTCGGCAAGGTTGTCTGCATGACCGACAGCGTGATCGACGGTGACTGTTACCTTGATTGGTTAGCGCCCCACCCACGGCAGATAAAGCCGATGGCCAACGCCAAGCGGCCCATTGGGTAAGTCGCAGCCTCCTTGCGGGCAATCCGGCGCAGTCGGAATGGGCGCATTCCAATAGGCCGTCAGCAACTCATCCCATTGGGTGGCAGTCGCAACCGCAAGCTGACTGTATAGCCCGCGTTTCCAATCATCCTGCCCCAATGGCGTGTAAATACTCACCCCACCCAACGCGCCCCATTCCCAACGGGTGGTTGATGCCCGTCCAGGAACACCACTCGCGGACCGCTCAGCGCGCACGGTGGTGGTGATGGCACTTTTTACCGCCTGTACGGCGTTAACCACTGCCGCTGTTGTTGGGAACTGCGCCTCCACTTTTGCGACGAAACTGCCCAGATCACAGTAGTTGTCGATCCCGTCACCCAGCGCTGGATCGGTGCGGTTAATCAGCGCATCAGCATTACTGTCAAAGCAATCACTATTCTTGAAGGCGTTGCGTAGGTTGGCTTTGCCCGCTTCGCTCTGCACTAACAGTTCAAGCTGCTGTGCCAACCCATCAATGCTCGCAGTGAGAGTTGGCATTTGCGTGAGATCAAGCAGCGAAAAAGTATAGGCATGGTTGACCGGCGCTAAGACCGCGGCCTCGTTGCTGATCCAGGCCGCGCCGATCTGTTCAATCGAACGGTCATTCGTCACCGCTGCCAGATGCGCCGCATAGGCAAAGGAGGTCCAACTCCAGCTTTCGGAAGCCAGCAGGTAATGGACTTCGCTCTGCACCTGGTGGCCGACTTCCCACATTCCCATCAGACAGGCATCGAGATAGAGCAGATCGATGGTGCGGTCGGTCTTGCTTTTGGCATCAGCAAGGGCCTGGTGCAAATCAAGGGTGGAGAGCGAATTGCCGAAGCCACTTTCCGTCGAGTTATCCCAGAGCAGGCCGCCCAACTCCGCATCCTGATTGCCTGGTTTGCCGCCATGCCCCTTGGGTTGCCCCGCCAGCACGTTAGGACTCCACCCACCACCGTGGCCGACCATTGCCAGGATAATGCGCTCGGCGTGGGGTCGTTCGGCAATCCCATCTTGGATGAATTTGCTCAGGTTAGCCGGGTCGCCCAAGTCTTCGGGGAAGGGGTGGACATTAACTCCGTCTTGATAACGTCCACACCAAGTATAGTCAATCGCAATGTCCTCCTGACAGTCAGCCACACCGCGGCGGTCAACCTGATAATAGCGGCTATTACCGAAAATAGGCCAATCGAGCACCATACGCACCGTAATCGCTGGGTTGGTTGCGCCCCTGTGGATCTTCTGCACCAACTGTTCTTTCTGCATATCCAGGGCGAGATTGTTGTCACCGTTGACATAGAGCAAGACGAGCGTTTCCGGTTCATCGTCGGTGAGCAACAGCGTATTGATGGCGCTGATCAACGCTTGTTGCTCGCTTGCGGCAAGGGGCGGCGCAGCGGCAGCAGGGGTTGGCCCGGTGGTTAACGCAAGATAGCCGGCAAGGGCCGGCATGAGTAGCGCAATCGTGATCAAGAATAGCTTGAAACGCATAGGCGTTCCTTTCGTGTTGTTGCAATGAGGTAGGGGCGTACCCTTGTGTGGTCGCCCCGGCTATCCTGGTGGCGGTGGTTTTCTCGGCACCGGGGCGACCGCAAGGGTGCGCCCTACGCGAGTATGTCACCAATCGGCGACACCTGGCTCGAAAATCTTTGCGACTTTCGGGCCAGGTGTTGTGGTTGTAACCAGATGAATGAATTCATCTGCTGAGATGCAAAACCCGTTAAAACGGGTTACGCACTAACCCGTTTTAACGGGTTTTGCATCTCAGGCGGGCATTTCAATGTCTGCCCGGCTTACCGTGTGATCAAGGGCAAAAAGACCTTTTGTTGCGCTTCGTCTTCTACGTCCAGAAGCAAGAACGTGATTATCTGGATGTTTTGTGCAGCGCTAGATTGTTGTAGTTGTACTTCTTCGTCTTGCGATAAAAGAGTTACCATATTTTTCGTATCTTGTTGACCAACTTGGTCCGTCTGTATTTGCGCTAACTTATTTGCTGACTGATACGAAACACTGGCCCAAGCCTGTCCAGTTATTGTGACCAGAATGGCGCTGACGAGCAAGCAGATTGTCCATAGGATACGCCATCGGATTTTGTTCATCGTATTTCCCCTTAACCGTCTTAATCAATACGGATCAATCTACACCGAGAGTCAGGATTTTGCGATTATTGTTAACAACTTCTGGCGCGATACCGCTTGTGTCATTTGGGTCATAAATCATAGAAACTGGTCGTCCACTTGCCTTTGCTGTTAACAGAATAGCCAGCACTTGATCTGCTTTCTTTGAATCAGCCGGAACGACAAAGTATTGAATTTCACCAGTTGAAGGTGAACAATCGGTGCTGTGGAAACCAACTGTATTAGGAGTATGCACATAACCAACACTAACCTGTGCCACTGTACAGCGTACAAAAACTTGTTCTGCAGGTGCATTTGGAACTGATTCGAATGAGATTGTAGCACTTTCTTTGCCTTGTAAATCGGTTGCTACTTGCAACTCCGCAGCGCTTGCCTGACCAGCCTCCTGTGAACCAGTCAAGAGCACCCCGCACAACACCAAGACAAGCAGGCCAAGCCGAAACGTAGACGCGTGACGTAGTCGTTGAAAAAACATCATATTCTCCTTTTGGGTCTGGATGCCGGTCGCCCGGCGTAGAATCGTTTGTTACTGGTGGTTGAACTTGGAATTAACGGCGCTTAGTTGTTTGTGTGCCGTTGTTGATGGTATTATACAGGGGGCGGGGCGGGTTTGCGCTATCACTTTTCTGCAAAAAACTCTCATCTTTGGGGCGGCTATCGCATCGTTGGCAACTTAAGTCAATTGTGTATTGACATTGTGTAAATACAATCTATGCGTTATACTTGGGATCCAGAGAAAAATCGTCGCAACTTTGCCAAACACGGCATTACCTTTACCGACGCAGTCCAGATCTTTGAGGGCATCACCGTTGAAAAAGAGGATGACCGTTTTGAATATGACGAAGTACGTGTCTATGCGATTGGTCTTGTGAATGGCCTAGAAATTACCGTGGTTTACACCGATAGGCAGGAAGATGAAAGACGAATTATCGCCGCCTGGCGCGCCGAACCGCATGAACGACGCTATTACTGGCAGCAAATCAACCGATGAGTTGCAAACCGATTGGGCAAAACTGCGCCGCTTGACCCCTGAGGAAATTCACCATGCCCTTGACGCGGATGAAGATATTCACCCAACGGACGAAACCTTCTGGCAGAGCGCCAAAGTCGTGATGCCGCGTCGCAAAGAGGTCGTCACGATCCGTTTGGATGCTGATCTACTCGAATGGTTGCGCCAGGAAAAGGGCTATCAGACAAAGATTAACGCAGTGCTGCGCGCCTATATGGTTGCGCAACATAGTGCCTAGGAGATCTGGATGATTGGATGGCAAACCTTTAAACTTTGACATTAACCCATCATAATGCCAAGCTGGTTTATCTATTTTTGCTGAAAGTGCGCATCCAGCTGATCAAGTATTTCCAGCCCACGCGCGACCTCTCCACTGGCCGCCAATGCGCGAAAGCGCACTTCGCTATCGAATTCAGCCAATGCTTGGGTCGATAATTCTTCCATGAGTTTATTCAGGCTAACTTTGCGCCGTGCAGCCAATGCCTTTAGTCGATTGTGTTTTTCGTCCGGTATTCGAATGGTTAGCACAGCCATCTTAGTCACTCCTTAATAATTCTTCGGGTTTTAAGATCTGAATATCAGGGAAAATTAATTCGGCATTCTTTAAATGGAACGCGTCTACCATTTTTATCCACTCATTATAGCTTATTTTCAAATACTGGCTTTAAATCTTCACTGATCTATCTTGCCATTGATGGAGACCGTCTTTCACGATGCCCGCAAAAACCAAGCAACCTACCACCCCGGCCACCCAAGCCAGTAAAAAAGTAACCGCCGCCTTTGATGTAGTGGTCGAACAGGCCCTTAAACAATTTCACAATCCAACCTGGCTGGGCGAAAAGTCGCCGCTGGCCTCGCCTTATTTTCTGGGTGAGCGGTTGCCTAACGTAACCACGACCAGTGCGAGTGAAGCCTTGGCACGCGGGCAGACGTTGCAGCAATTGCTGATCGAGGCGGCGGATCAGGTGGCGCAACACCAAAAACGTTGGGGCCAACTCTGGCGCGATCTGTTGCAGGCTACCTATTTTACCCCCGACCCGCTGCCTGTCTATCAAATCATCCACACCCTACATCTTTCGGAGGCGGCTTATCATCGCCACCGGAATGGGGCGATCCAGCAACTGGGGCACGCAATTATTGGGCTAGTAAAACCGGCCTTGCGCTTAGAAGCGGTGGCTGCGCCGCGGCAGTTGCTGGGGCGGGCGCAAACGGTCGCCGATTTGCTGGTGGCGCTAGACGAGGGCAAGACGGTTAGTTTGAGCGGTCCCGGCGGCGTGGGCAAAACGACGTTGGGGCAGGCGTTGGCGCACCACTTTGCGCCTGCTGCCACCTTCTGGTATACCTTTGCGCCGGGGCTTAACGACCGCAGTCACAGCTTGCTCTTTGCCCTGGCTTGGTTTTTACATGGGCAAGGCCGTTCTACACTTTGGTCACAACTGGTGGCAAACCGCGGTGAACTCAGCGCCTCGGTGGCGCTCAACCTCTTGCGCTATGATTGCGCCAACCTGGGCACCCGCCGCATCTTGCTCTGTTTCGACGAGATCGATCTGTTGCGCCCTGGTGAAAGTGAGGCCCACGCCCAATTGCTCCCTTTGTTGGAAAGTCTGCGCGGGCTGGTTCCGCTCCTCTATATCGGCCAGAAAGTACTCGTTGAAACGGATCTGCACCAGGCCCTGACCGGGTTGACGCCGCCTGCGGTTGCGGCGCTGCTGCAAACGGCGGGGCTGGCCTTAGCCGAAAGCGAGTTGGCAGCGCTGCACCGTTCTACGCAAGGTAACCCACGTCTGCTCGAGTTGTTCAGTGCACTCGCCCATTCATTACATCGTGCGGGCGAATCAGCCGCGGCAGCCATCACCAATGCGTTGGCGAGCTTTGCCCATGAACCATCGCTCGAATTTCTGCTGCGCCGGATCTGGCGTCATTTGAATGAGAGCGAGATGTACTTGCTCGAACTGCTCGCCGTTTTCCGCCATCCAATGCCACGCACGGCCTGGAATGACCAGGCGCAACAGGCGGCGATTGAACAATTGTGCCGTTGGCAGCTGGTGCAAGTGGATGAACTGGGGAGCCTGCAACTGCTGCCGGCCTTTCGTGATGCCATCTACCAGCGCCTCTTAGCAAGCGAAGAGAAAGAATTGCTACACCTGGAAGCCGCGGCCTTGCGTGCCCAATATGGTCAATTTACCGCCGCAGCCTATCACTATGCCGCCGGGGGTGAAAATGCGCTAGCGGTCAACCTGCTCTACACCTACAAAGAACAAGCGATTGATCAGGGGCAAGCCGAAGCCGCGCTGACGGTACTGACCCAAATTTCGCTACGCCGACTAGAGCAAGCCACGCAGGAACGGTTGACCCTGCTGCGCGCCGAGTTACAAAAGCTGTTGGGCGATTACGATACGGCGCAGCAGACGTTGGGTTCGATCTATTGGCACATCCCTTTTCTCGCCGCCCAACGCTGGCGGATCGCAGGTGATATTGCCGAATTGCGCGGCGAAGCCGGTCAGGCCCAACAGGCTTACCAGGCGGGCCTCGAAACCGTTGAAAAGTTAATCAGTGAGGCGGCCCACTTTCACCGTGACTTGGGCTATCTCTACACCAATGAGGTCGATTTTGTCTATGCCGATGCCGAAGTCGCGCGCATGCGCCATGAAGCGGCCAACCTGGAAGGGTTTATCGCTGAAATGCGGGGCGATTTACCGGCTGCAGAAAGTGCCTATCTGCTCGCCTTGCAGTTGGCGCAGACCATTCAATACCCCTATGGCGAAGCCAATAGCCAGAACAACTTGGGGCGCATCTATGGCTGGCGCCGTCAACTGACCGCGGCTGAAGCACAGTTGCGTGCCGCGATCATCTTCTTTCGCAACACCGGTCGGTTGAATAAACTGGCCAGTGCCACCTACAACCTGGCCTTGGCCCGCCGCTTGGCCAAGGCTTACGCCTTAGCCCTGCCCCCTGCCACCGAAGCGTTGGGTTGGTTTGCGCAACTAGGGGAAGCCTACGGCAAAGCGGTGACCTTTGCCCTATTGGCCGAAATTCATTTAGGCTTAGCGGACTTGGCACAGGCCGAACACTATGCGCGCCTGGTCATCGCTGCCGAGCACACCAGTTGTCTCCCCGATGGGTTGCGTACTTTGGGCGAGGTCTATACACAGCAAGGAAAGTTGGTTGAGGCTGAAGGGTTGCTTCGTCAATCGTTAGCACTCGCAGAAGCAAATCAGGATCGCATTTTGGCCGCCTACGCGTTGCGGGCCTTAGGCGCATTGCAACTTGCCCGGGCCGATCTAGTCACAGCAGAGCATTCTACTGCACAAGCACGAGAAATTTTCCGTGAATTGGATATGCAGGCGGAAATCGATGAGCGCTAATTACGGCGGTGATTGCTTATTCTCAGTCGTAGATTTTAATCCATCAGCTAAAACAAAAAAGAATCCCATTGTAAACAATCCTATTGACGCACTCACACGGCTGTGCTAAACTGGGGAGTCAATGCGACATAATTGGCGAATTTGAGGGGGAGATAGGCTGTGGCGATTACGCGCACGAGAGTTGCGGATGATACCTGGGTCTTTACCAGTGAACTATATGTGGAAGTCAATGCCGGCCTCGTGGTGACGCCGGAGGGGGGCATCCTGATCGATACGCTGCCCTTCCCCTCGGAGACGAAGCAGATCATCGATTTTATTGACCGCGTCTGCCCGCAAGGGATCAAATATCTGGTCAATACGATCAGCCATGCCGACCATGTCTATGGCTCCTGCTTTTTCCCAGAGGCCGAGTTGGTGGCCCATGAACGTTGCCGCGCCATGTTGCTGGAGTATGGCGAACAATCGCTGGCGCAGGCCAAAGAGCAGACCCCTGAATTGCGCCAGGTTGACATCCGGCTGCCCAAACTCGTCTTTAATGAGGGTATGGTCTTACGCCTGGGTGGCAAAACGGTCCACTTGATCCATTCACCTGGTCCAAGCCCGGAACTGTGTGCCGTCCATGTGCGCGAGGACAAGGTGCTCTTTGCCAGCGACTTGATGATGCCGGTGCCGTTAATTGCTACCCCTTTTAGCGATATTGAAGATTTTAAGCGCTCGCTGCTCAACCTGCATGATTACAACTTGGAATGTATTGTCCAGGGCCACGGCGACATTTTGTTGCGCGGTGAAGTAACCAGCAGCATTGATGTGAGTGTCCAATATCTTAATGCGATCCAGGCGTTGGTCGAGCGGCTCATGGCGAATGGGGCTACCAAACATGATCTGCTGCAACATGATATCGAGCAGTTTGAGCGCAGCCGCATTCCCTTGGGGGGGCTGGTCCAACAATTCCATGCCAATAATCTGCTCTTTTTGTGGGAACGGGCGCGGGCTGAGCAGCGTAAACAGCGCCAACCTGTTGCTGCAGGGGCTTAAGCCAACGCTATGACTACTGTTGCTGATGCCTTGAGCTTACCGGCCATTCTTGATGCCATTGAACAACTGTCACCGGCCCAACGTCGGCAATTGCAGCGCCGGCTCTATACCAGTGGGCTTTTTGTGCCTGAAACCTTGCTCACCGACCAGCAACGGCTGCGGGTGGCGCCTGCGCTGGGGGAAGCAGCCACCAAGGCACGCAATCCCGCCCTGCGTGCGGGCGTGGCAGGGCTAGCGCCGGCGGAGATCCCCATCCGCATTGCCCCAGCCCCCGCTACGACCCCACCCACCACCAAAGCGGATTATCGTTCGCCGGTGAGTGGTAAGGTGGTGGTTGGCACCCCTGAAAAAAATACTACTCCGCCCGATCCACACCAAATGTTACCCCTGCCCGGCCAGGCCCCTGAACAGCCGATTGGCATTGTCTTTGATGGGGGCAGCCGTGGCAATCCTGGCCAGGGCTATGGTAGTTATGTCTTGCGTTGGCCGGGTGATCAGCAACAAATTGTGCGCCTGCGCTTTGGCAATCGGGTCACCAACAACGAAGCTGAATATGACACCCTGATCGCGGCGCTCGACGCCGTGCTCAAGCGGCTGCGCGATGGGGGCGCTGATCCCAAGACGGCACGCCTTGAAATCCGGGGTGACTCCCTGTTAGTGATCAACCAGGTGAAGGGTGATTGGCAGTGCAAAGACAGCCGCATGGCCGCGCGTCGCGACCAAGTGCGTGGCCTCCTGCAACAGTTGGGTGGCTGGCAACTCATTCACCACGACCGCAGCCACAGTGTCGAACAGTTGGGCCACTAAGGCTATTGTAATAGAGAATGTTCACGGCGTGGGCTGTCAGCCATCCACGAAGACACACGAAGAAAGACTATTTCTGTGGATCAGTTATGGTGCCAACCCAATCTGGGTGATCCACACTTCGCCGGTGCTATCGGCCGTTAGCACTACGCTTTGCATCGTGCCCAATTCCCCGTTACTTTGCGTCACTGTGTCCATTGCTATGAGCGCGTGGTTGCCTTCCGGTGCGGGCGGCAAGGTTGTCAGCACATCACCAGCCCCAGTTGTGACGAGCAGACTAACGCTTGGTACGGTGCGATAATGTAGCGTTATGCCGGTGACCGCTGTGCCATGATAAAGCTGAATCTCTGCCGGGCCGGTAATTGCCCGCTGTTGGCCGGTGGGACTTTCCATCAGTGGCCCCCAGTTAAGCGCACCCAATGCCACATATGGTTGGGGTATAGGGGGCTTCACTACTTGATGGACCGTAATCCGCTCATCCGCAAAGAGGGGCGGTTGGTCGGCAAAAAGCCCATTAGCCATCGCTTCCGTATATTCCCGCTCCAATCCCCCCGGCATTTTGTAGCGATCCTGTACGACAATGCCAATGCCCAGATCCTGCAACACGGTCGGCCCCACCGCGACAGGGTCCAGGTTAATAATATCCGGCCCCAGGTGGCGTAACTGTTGTAGCAGCGGCACCCGTTCGGTCAGCGTGCGCGGGTCATCGCGACTGATATAGGCGACGGCTAGCGGTTTCTGGTGTACGGTCTGGTAGAGCAGATAACCGGGCCGATCATAGTTCATGGGCAGATTGAGCACCGCGCCCGTATCGGTCATCGTCCGCAACTGTGCATAAAACGCGGGGGTATCTGGCGGACTCATGGGATAAGGCGCAACCCAATATTCAAAGAGAATTAACCCCAGCATCAAGCTACTCACAAGGCCCCTCTGCAACTTTGCCGCTTTGCCGCTTTTCGTTAAAAAAGCTGCCAACCCCATCCCCGCCAGCACGGCAATGCTCAGTTGCACCATGAGCGCATAACGACTAACGCTGCGGCTAATGCGCATAAAAGGGACGACGGTATTGAGCAGGGCAAAGGGTGTCCAATGCGTCAGCGTCGTTGTGCTGGCTGGAATGTCGGTTGCCTCAATGTTGCCCACATGCCAATGGGGACCCAAGGCCAGGCTGAGAAAGAAGAGCGCACAAAGCAACCAGAAGAATCCGCGCCGCGGTCGCTGCCAGAGGGCAACCAGGGCCAGCAGTAGCGCCCCATAACCAATGCTGATCGTCCGTTCGCTTACCGGCGCGATCTGGTTGCCCGGCCAGGTAAAACTCTCCGGGCGAAAGAGGGTGTGGAGCCGGTTGGGAATGAAAAAATCGAGCAAACTGGCACTGAGTGTATAGAGATCGCTGGAAGGGCGCACCATAAAGCTAAATTGTGTTGCTTCTCGCATCATCGGCAGCAAAATCGGACTGAGCAGGCAGAGCATGACAAAACCGGCCAGCAAAGGTGGTTGGAAGATTCCGGGCCAGCGCTGCAAAGGTGAACGGGCCAAGGACCAGACTAGCAACAACGCGGTAAAGAAAAAGAGATAGAGGACAAAGTACCAGTCACACAGGCCGACCAGCGTCAGAAAAAAGCCGGCCAGCAAGGCCGACCGTTGCCACGGTCGCTGTTGATGGCTTTGGTCGAGACTGCGCAGGAGATAGAGCAGATAAAAGGGGATCCACTCCAGGCTCATCACCTGCATATGGCCAAGCAGATGGGCCATGTGAAAGGGCGAGAAGGTGAAGATCACGCCGGCCACAAAGGCGGCGCAATGGGTGACCGCTGGCGAGCTTGTTTCCTGCCGCAATAACCAGCGCACGAGCAGATAAACCCCATAGCCGCCCAACACCCAACTGAGCAAAACGACCGTGTTGTAGGCAGGAATCAACCCTACCGTGAGCTGAATCGGCAGCGTCGTCAGGCCATTAAACGGGTTGAGCGTGTGAAAATAGAGGCCGACACCGGTCGGATAGTAGAGTAGATCAGTGGTAAAGGGGTGCTGCAACTGATCGACCAGCGCCACCTTGATCCACCATTGGTTCCAATAATTTTGCCAGCCGTCAAAGCTGTCGCCGGGAATAGCCGTAGTCAACTGGGTGACCAACGGCCAGGTCATCACGACTGTAAGTAGCAGGTAGCCTAGCAGAACGGCCAGTTGGATTGATGCCTGCTGCGCCGTGGCCACTAGGCGACAATCAAATGCCCGACGATCACCTGTCTGCTGCTTTTTTACAGCAACCACGCGCTAATTTCCTGGTTCTTGGGTGATGTTGCCGCCGGCCGCCTGTAAGACATTTTGCAGGAGCAGCACATTTGTCATCGGGCCGACACCGCCGGGGACAGGCGTAAAATAGCCCGCCACTGCGGCCACTTCATCACCCTGGCAATCCCCTTTGAGCCCGTCAGCGGTGTAAGTGGTGCCAAAATCAACCACTGCCGCGCCGGGTTTGATCCAGTCGCCGCGGACCATTTCGGCGCGACCGACGGCAACGCAGAGAATGTCGGCGCGGCGGCAGACCCCAGGTAGATCCTGGGTGCGGCTGTGCGCGATGGTGACAGTGCAGTGGCGGTGCAGCAGCAGCAAGGCCATCGGCTTCCCCACAATGTCACTGCGCCCGACAATGACCGCCTCTTTGCCTTTGAAGTCGATCCCGGCTGCCTCCAGCAACGCCATTCCAGCCGCCGGGGTCGCCGGTGTGAAATAGGGGGAACGTTGCGCAGCCAGACGACCGGCGTTGAGCGGGTGGACCCCATCAACATCCTTCGCCGGATTAAGGGCCAATAGCAAGGCAGTTGCGTCGATCTGGGGAGGCAGCGGTTCCAGGATCATAATCCCGTGGATGGCCGGATCGGTATTTAACGCCTGGAGGGCAGCTGTCACCGCCTGTTGATCGGCGCTTGCGGGCAACACGACGGGCTGAAAAGCAATGTCAACACTTTTGCAGTTGCGCTCAATGGCGCGGGCATAACCGGCGGCGGCTTCATCGTCACCAACCTGCAAGATTGCCAAAGTGGGTGTGCTCCCCGTGCTGGCCTGTAAGGCCGCAACACTGGCTTTGATCGCCACCTTGCGGCTCTTGGCCAACTCATTGCCTTTTAAAAGTTGTGCGCTCATAGGGAGATCTCCAAGACGCTTTCACAGGTTGCTTTCGCCGCGGCATAGGCTTGTCTGGCCTCTGCCAGCAAAGTGTCCCGCTTGGCGCTCCAGGTCGCGACATAAACCTCATCTTTGATAAATTTGAGGTTGATATTGACATTGATGATGGCGCATTGCAGCGCGGCGTGGGCCAGGTAGAGTGCCGTGGCCGCATCGCTGACCACATTGGTATTGCCTTGGCGCGCCACCCATTCGGTTAGTGTCAGCACGGCCAGACAATGTTGCGCGGTCGTAAAGGGGACTTCGGCGGCCCCTTTGAGGGCCTGTTGCAGGGCCGCGGTCCGGGCTGCTTTTTCCGCAGCGCTCTCCCGTGGCATGGCATAACAAGCCGTTACGGCCGTAAAAGCGACCACATCTTGGTCTGCCATGGCCAAGAGCGCGTGGCGCAATTGCTCGCTTTGGGTTAGATAATCGGCCATCAGCTGTGCGACCGCCGCATACTTTTTGTTGTCCAGCGTGAAATTGATCACCATACTTAGTAATGCGGCCGCCTGGCTACCTGTTAATGCGGCCGCACCGCCACCGCCAGGCGTTGAGGCGCGACTGGCCAGGGAGTCACTAAAGTCACCGATCGTCATGGTGGTAGTTGGTGCGGGGGGCAGGGCGGGGGTAGGCGTTGCGGCAGATGAATCTGCGGATGAGCCTGTGGTTGTCATGGGCTGCCTTCTTTTGTTTTGATCACTGATTGCTTGCCTGTTTGCGATCATATAAATGACGGCATCAATGAGTGCGGCAAACAAATTTGACCCTCTGAGTATACCATCAGCCCAGGCGTAAGTCCTAACCGTCTCCCTATAATGTTTGTCTTTTGTTTGAACTGGTGTAAACTGTGCTTTTGTCTGCAAATTACTCTTTATTTATCTGCAAATTGCGCCATTTGGTGGGTTACTTGCATTTACATTAGGATTTTTTGTGGTAAAATGGGCATTATGGAAACTTACAATTTCGATAGATTAGCATGAGCAACCAAAGAATGTTCTCTGAACTTGACGAGTGGGGCGACGCCGAAGAAGATGAAGTATTGTTTGAATCAGAAGAACTGAACAGCCAATACTTTGTTGATGATGATGAGCCCGAATTTACGGTGGTTGATGACGACCTGCCTGTTTTGCCTTTGCGTGGCATTGTTGTCTACCCAATGATGTGGTTTCCGCTACCGGTCGGACAGAAGCGTAGTATCCGCCTGGTCGAAGATACGCTCCCCAAAAACCGCATGATCGCCCTGGTTGCCAGTCGCGACGAGGGGGTCGAAGAGCCCAATCCTGAACAGATTCACCGGATCGGTACCGCAGCGCAGATTCACCGTGTGCTTAAAACGCCGGATGGGACCATGCGCCTGGTGATCCAGGGCATGGAACGCATCCGCGTAATCGAGTACATCGGCGAGGAACCCTATCTGCGCGCCCGCATCGAGGTGATCCCCGAAGAGATGTCGGAGACGCTGGAGATGGAAGCGGCCGTACGCGCCGTGCAGGAGCTCTTTCGGCGGCTGATCGACCTTGAACCGCACATGCCCGAAGAGTTGGCGATCATGGCGCTCAATGTCAAAGATGCGCGCCAACTTGCTTACCTGGTTGCCAGTAGCATGCGGCTCAACTTTGAAGATATGCAGCAGCTATTGGAGATCGACCAGATCTATGAGAAGCTGTTGCGGCTGACCCAGTTGATGAAGAAAGAGATCGAAGTGCTCGAATTGGGGCGCAAGATCCAATCCGAAGCACAGGGTGAGATGGAGCGCATGCAGCGCGAATTTTATTTGCGCGAACAGATCAAGGCGATCCAGAAAGAGCTCGGCGAAGAGGACGAGCAGCAGGCCGATATCCGTGAACTGGAAGAGCGGATCGTGGCGGCTGGGATGAGCGAAGAAGCCCAAAAAGAGGCCCTGCGCGAGCTGACGCGCATGCGCCGGATGCCTATTCAGGCGGCCGAATATAGCGTGATCAAGACCTATCTTGATCTGTTGGTGAGCCTGCCGTGGCAACAAAGTACATCGGATAAGCTTGATATCGGTTTTGCGCGCCAAGTGCTTGATGATGATCACTATGGCTTGCAAGAGATCAAAGAGCGCATTCTCGAATTCCTGGCGGTGCGCAAGTTGCGGGCGGAGCGGCGGGCCGAGACGCCCGCTGAAGATACCGTACACGACCAGATCCGGCGCGAACGCGAAGGCGTGGTGCTCTGCTTTGTCGGCCCGCCTGGCGTCGGTAAGACAAGTTTAGGGATCAGTATTGCGCGGGCGATGGGGCGCAAGTTTGTACGGTTGGCGTTGGGCGGTGTCCGTGACGAGGCTGATATCCGTGGCTTCCGGCGTACATACATTGGGTCGATGCCGGGGCGGATTATTCAGAGTTTGCGCCGCATTGAAAGCCGCAACCCGGTCTTTATGCTGGATGAAGTGGATAAGTTAGGCCGTGATTTTCGTGGCGACCCCAGTAATGCTTTGCTGGAAGTGCTTGACCCCGAGCAAAACCGCGAGTTCCGCGACCATTACCTTGATGTCGCTTTTGACCTGAGCCAGGTGATGTTTATTACCACTGCCAACATGCTTGACACCGTGCCGGGCCCTTTACGCGACCGCATGGAGATCATTGAGTTAAGCAGTTACACCGAGGATGAGAAGGTGCAGATTGCCCAAGGCTATCTGATCCCACGCCAGATCAAAGAGAATGGGTTGGTGGTGGAAGAGGCACAGTTTACTGAAAGTGCGCTGCGCGAGATTATCCAAGGTTATACCCGCGAGGCTGGTGTCCGCAATTTGGAACGGCAGATTGGCAAGATCTGTCGCAAGGTTGCGTCACGTGTGGCTGCCGGCACCCTGGAGCGGCCCACCACTACGGTCACTGAGCAAGTTGTCACCAACGGTAAGCTCAAAGGCCGGGGCAAGAAAAAAATCAGTGAAGCCATCACCACCCAAGTCGCCGTTGGCTATAATGCCATTGACAAGCCGCAGGTTCTCCAGTATCTAGGCAAACGTGAAATCCACGAAGAAGAGATTGTGGAGCGCGCCGAAGCACCCGGCGTGGCCGTGGGCTTGGCCTGGACAGTCACCGGTGGTGATATTATGTTCTTTGAGGCCACCCGTTCGCCAGGTGACAAGGGCTTTACCCTGACCGGCCAACTTGGCGACGTGATGAAAGAGAGTGCACAAGCCGCGCTCAGCTATGTGCGTAGCCGCGCGAGCGCGCTCGACATTGATCCTGAGATCTTCCGCAAGTCTGATATCCATCTCCACATCCCGGCCGGCGCGATTCCCAAAGACGGCCCAAGCGCTGGCATTACCATGGCGACTGCCCTCGTCAGCCTGTTGACTGGTCGGCCCTTATTGCCCAAAATCGGGATGACTGGGGAGATTACCCTGCGTGGTAAAGTGTTACCGATTGGTGGGGTAAAAGAGAAGGTGCTGGCAGCCACGCGGTTCGGCTTGGAGACGATCATCCTACCCAAGCGCAACGAGGTTGATCTCGATGATTTACCGGCCAGTGTGCGCGATAAGCTGAAATTTGTCCTGGTGGATACAGTGGATGAAGTGTGGGCCGCCGCGTTGAGCGACGCTGAGCCGGCATCCGAACAGCCGGAGAGCAAAGAGTTTGTCGGCACTCTTAAGCTGCATTGACGTCCCCGTGCTATTGTAACCGTGATAAAGCCTTGGCAATCAGCCTTGTAAACGCAATTAGGAAGAGAGTTAATGAGAGGATGAAATAATGACGATATGAGTACAGGAGGCAAAATAATAAGTTGTGAGTAGAAGAAGAAAACCTAATAATAAGAATGGTCAGATGAACCAACCAAACCAGCCGAAAGGCAATAGCGCCAGCGCCCCGAGTACGGGTGGCCAAAGCGCAACGATCCAACCCCCGAATAGCCAGACCAAAGGCCAACCTGCCGTCCCAGGGCCAAGCCAACGCAAGTGGTACAAAGTTGATTTGCACTTGCACACCCCAGGCTCTAACGATTATGAAGAGCGGGGCACGACTTATTTTGAATGGATGCGCCGGATTGTTCAGCAAGGGTTGGATGTGGTCGCCATTACCGATCACAACACCGTCGCCGGGGTGAGCGCAATCCATCAGGAGATCGAGTGGTTAACTCGCCTGGAAAAAGATGGCCGCCTGACCGATGAAGAGCGCAGCCGCTTACAAGAGTGGCGCGCTTTTGCCGAGAAGGTCTTGGTGTTGCCGGGCTTTGAATTTACGGCCACCTTTGGCTTCCATATTTTGGGCATTTTTCCCCCCGATACGCCCGTGCGCCAGCTTGAGCACATTTTGCTGTCGCTCAAAGTGCCGGCGGATAAGCTCGATATTGGCTCAACCGAAACGGGAGCCAGCACCGATGTGTTGAGCGCCTACAAAGTCATCCATGATGCCGGCGGCTTGGTCATTGCTGCCCACGCCAACAGTACCCACGGCGTGGCCATGCGTGATTTCCCCTTTGGTGGCCAGACCAAGATTGCTTATACCCAAGATGTCAATCTTGATGCGCTTGAGGTGACGGACTTGGATCGGCGCCGCGGTTATTCAACTGCCCGTTTCTTCAACGGTAGCAAGACTGAATATGCTCGCCGTATGCATTGTATCCAGGGCAGTGACGCCCACCGTCTCACCACCGATGCCAAAAATCTCAAACGCTTGGGGATTGGTGAACGGGCAACCGAGATGCATTTGGAAGCGCCGACCTTCGAAAATATCAAGGCCTTGTTGCGCAGTACCAATTTTGATCGTACACGGCCGGCCCGCGCCGAGGATAAGCCCTTCGATGCCCTGGCCGCGGCCCTTGAAGAAGGCACGACGATTCTCCAGAGCTTTCACGAAACTGCCAGCCAACGGGGCGGCAAACTTACTGCCATTCTGGGTGATATTATTGCCTTTGCGAACACGGCCGGTGGCTCGATCTTTGTGGGGGCCAGCCCGCGCAAAGATAAGCCCAAAGGGTTAGCAACGCCCAAACTGGTGGAAGATGAGATTCGCACCGCGCTTGATGAACGCTGTACCCCACCCCTAGTGGTGAAGTTCGATACGTTGCAAAGCCAGGAAGTGAATGTACTGCGCATCCGCGTCCCCAAAGGCGAAGATCGCCCCTACTGTCTGGACGACAACAAGTTCTATGTGCGTGATGAGTCGGATACCAGTCTGGCTGTGCGTGACGAAATCGTGGCGCTGATTCAGGAAGTGCTAGCAGAGAAGGCTGCACCTGTCAACAATCGCCCTAATGCGGGCCGCCCCCAAGGCAATGAGCGCCGGGGTGATGAGCGGCGGGGCGACCGGGGTGGCCGCGCGCCTGGTCCCAAAGTTGAGCAGAAAGCGGTTGAAAGTGCGAAGCCTGAACTGCCCCGTGCCGGTAATGGCAAAGTAGAAGAGCCGGTGGTGACAGTTGTACCCGGCCCGCAAAGTGTTGACAGCAGTGATGCTTTTTATCTGCCGCAAGTTGGGGTCGAGATCGTTGACACGGAAGAGCGCAACGGTCGCCGTTTTCATGCGATTCGTGATCTGCGCAATGGCCATGTGATCACCAATGTGACGCGCAAAGGGGCACGCAAACTTTGGAACTATGCGATTCAGCAACATGAAGACAAGGTTGTACGCGCCGACAAGATTGAGTGGCGCGGCAATGTTGGGCTGGTGCGCGCCGAAAAGCGGGCCGGCAAAGTGCGCTATGATCTGGCCTTGCGTGAAGGTGAACAACTGCGCGTCTTTTACGGCGTGACGGATGATGGGATGGAAGGCACCTGGATGGCCTTTGTCCAAGAAGAGTAAAGCGGCTGCTACCTGACCAAAGTGGGCCTGTGATACATAAGCGTAGGCTCATTTAGAATGCACTTAAACAAGCACAGCCAGGTCATTGACCTGGCTGTGCTTGTTTATAAGGGTAATGCCATAGAACTTACCAGCTGTAGATTAACACTACCACTATCACCATCCAGAGCAGACCATTAATGAGCGAAGGCCGATCTTCAAAAATTAATTCATCAGGGGCACCACCGCGCTTTTTGACATGGATCAGGTAGAGATAGCGCACAATGGCAAAGAAGACAAATGGGGTGGTCAGTAACATGCGCCCATCGCTCACCAGTGACGTTTGGGCTTCAAAGCTATAGAAGGTATAGGCGACAAAGGTACTTGTCGTCACCAGGCTCATGATCTGGTCGATCAGGGGCAGATTATACTCTTGCAGGCTGGACCGATGGGCGGCGGCGCCATCTTGGAGCAGTGTAATCTCGTGGCGGCGCTTGCCAAACCCGAGAAAAAGCGCCAGCAGCCCCATACAGACATAGAGCCAAGGACTGAAGTTGCTAACATCTGTAATCAGCACCCCTGCTAGCACCCGCAATAAAAAGCCAAGCGAGAGCACCATCACATCGATGATGACAACATTTTTCAAGTAAAGGCTATAAGCAATATTTTGCAGCAGATAGATCAGTGTCACCAGCCCTACCCATGGATTGAGCCAGGTTGCAAAGCCGATGCCCAGTAGGGCCAACAGGATCGCGGCCCCCGTCGCAAAAGGCGGTGTTAAGTCACCTGCCGGCAGCGCGCGCAATTTTTTGCGGGGATGGAGCCGATCCTTTTCGATATCAAAGAGATCATTAATAATATAAACACTGCTGGAGACGAGACAGAAGCAGAAGACAACCAGGGTGGTGTTGAACAGATGTTCCGGTACAAAGAGCTTGCCATCAAAGACAAGCCCTGCGTAGATCACAACATTCTTCGTCCATTGGCGGATACGCATTGTGCGAATCAGCCCATGCAAATTGCGCCAAAACCAGGGTGATGCCGAACTTTGTGAAACCATGTGCAAACCTTTTGGGGTATAGAGCTTTCAGATACAGATTAGCCGCATGTCAAGCGCAAGTGAAGCGTTGGCATCTTACTGTACTGCCGAGCCTTCGTCAAAATTAACATGTGTCACAGGCGCGTCTTCAAAGCAACGCTGCCGTAGTATAGCATACCATGATTTTACCCAGTGGGTTTGCTACATTTCTATGACATTTTCTGAGCGGGGGTTTACCCAAGATGAAAAAACAGCGTCTAGACCTATTGGTCGTGGAGCGTGGGCTAGTCGAAAACAGTGAACAGGCGCAACGGCTCATCATGGCCGGTGCTGTGCTCGTCGACGAGCAAGTGCGCGATAAACCCGGCCAACGCTTTGGCATAGATGCCGTGGTGCGCATCCGCACGCGCCTGCCCTATGTTAGCCGTGGTGGCGTGAAGCTAGCCGCTGCCCTCAAGGCGTTTGCGTTGCCGGTGGCAGGACGGGTGGCGGTGGATGTGGGGGCAAGTACTGGTGGCTTTACTGATTGTTTATTGCAAGCCGACGTGGCACAGGTCTATGCGATTGATGTGGGCTATGGGCAACTGGCCTGGAAGTTACGCAATGATCCGCGGGTTATTGTCATGGAGCGGACTAACATTCGTCATTTAACCGCGCTGCCCGCTGGTGTAATAGCCGATCTGGCGGTGATTGATGCCAGTTTTATTAGCCTGGCGCTGGTCTTACCCGCAACTCTGCCACTTTTGGCGGCAACGAGTGACGTGATTGCCCTGATTAAGCCCCAATTTGAGGCCGACAAAACACAGGTAGATAAAGGCGGGGTGGTGCGTGATCAGCAAGTACATCGCCAGGTCTTGGTGGAGACGGTACTGTTGGTCGAAAGCCTGGGCCTGACCATTGCCGGTCTAACGCTCTCTCCTTTGCTGGGGCCAGCCGGTAACGTGGAATTTCTGATCTGGTGTCAACGTGTGGCGGGCGAACCGCGCGATCTACCGTTAGCACTGCCACAAGCAATTGAACAGATCCTGCAAGCCGCCACACAACTGCGACAAGCCGCATAGCCTTTGCGTGGCGTGGGGCTGCCGTCTGTAACCAGTATGATCACCTGCGCTATACGTTTATCAACGGGTAACTACGTTATAAGAATGAGTAAATTCTGGTGTAATAAGACATTTGTCGTAGAAGTCTTCGGTCACATAGTGTATTTTCTTCAATTTAAGGTGGTTTATGTAAGGGAATTGAATGTTTCCAAACGATTCATTAAGAGAAATCACCCACTATTAACCAAGGACTCATACCATGCCTGTAATTGAAAAATATACTAGTTCTGACTTTTCTGCCCATCTCAATCAGCCATTTCTCCTTGAATTGGACACCTTGCCCCCGATCTTATTGCAACTACGTGCCGTGCAAAAGCTAGATGTAGAGGCGAATGCGCTCTCGGCCTATCGTAATAGCCGCTTTGCGGTTGTTTTTCATGGGCCATTACGCCCAATCCTACCGCAGCAAATCTATCGAGTTGAACATCCGACCATGGGTAAATTAGAACTATTGTTTACGCCAGTTGGACCCAGCGGCGCTTCCATGCAATACAAGGCAACACCCGTATAGGGGGTTGTACGCCTGCCCCGACGGTATAACTTCCAGCTACAGGGCGTCTGTACTATAGATGTTCTGGACGAGGCTGTACATGCAGCAATCTTGTTACTTCACCCTAACTGTTAGCTAAATGTACACAAAAACTTAATTTACGGTGTAATAAACCCTGGACACAAAGTGTACCGGGGTTTATTTTGGGAGATTCCCTACCTTAATTCCCTACTTTTTACAGATGCGCCTGCAACGATTGTGTTATTCTGCCATACTTGATATACAATATTGCTCAATTAGGGTATAAACTACCCTTTCTACAGATAAGCCACGGATCGGGACGACAGACGCGAGGAGAGTTCGATGCGAAGAAACCTGGTTGTTTATCCATTAATTTCTGCATTTTTATTGTTGGCAATGATTGTACCGGCCACCGCCGCACAATTTGCACCGGCCATTTTTGCGATTGATCAGGATGTAGTTGATAGTGCGGTTGTTGTCACACGTGTGACTGCCAATGCGCCTGGGTGGGTTGTTATTCATGCCGATGCTGATGGGAACCCTGGCCCCGTCCTGGGGCAAGCACCAATTCCCAGTGGGATTAGTGCCGATGTGGTGGTCGGGATTGACACCGAAGGGGTCACTGATACACTATGGGCAATGTTACATGTCGATGAAGGAGTAGAAGGGGAGTATGAATTTCCTGGCCCTGATGAACCGGTCGTGATCGATGAAGTCGTGATCATGCACCCCTTTGTGATCGGTGCCGTTGCCCAATCAATCGCCGGCATTGCCGCCTCCACCGAAGGCTTTAACACGTTGGTGCAGGCCGTGGAAGCTGCCGGGCTGACCGAAACCCTGCAAAAAGATGGGCCTTTTACCGTCTTTGCCCCCACCGATGAAGCTTTTGCTGCATTGCCGGCCGAAACGCTGGAAGCATTACTGGCCGATCCGGAAGCACTTAGTCAGATTCTGCTCTATCATGTTGTGCCCGGTGTTACCCTGGCCGCTGATATTACCGATGGCATGAGTGTTGAAACCGTGCAAGGCAGCGTGGTGACCTTTACCGTCAGCGCCGAGGGCGTCCAGATTAACGACGCCAACATTACCGCGACTGATATCGAAGCACACAATGGCGTTCTCCATGTGATCGACACCGTCATCCTGCCGCCGGTCGAAGAAGAACCAGTCGAAGCGGCCGCAGAAGAAGAGAGCAGTGATACAAGTGCCACAGAGGCTGTGACCGAGACGGTTGCCATGACTGATACGGAAAGCATGACTGACACCGAAAGCATGACTGACACCGAAAGCATGACTGACACCGAAAGCATGACTGACACCGAAGTGGTCGCAGCAGAAGTGATGACGGCAACCGAAAGCATGACTGACACCGCCGCCATGACAGAAAGCACCGTCGCCGCAAGTGAGGCCATGACGGAAACTGCGGCAGCAGAAACCGCTGAGCCCGCTGAAGAGACTGCTGACGAGACCGCTGCTGAAGCGGCCCCTGCCGCAGAAGCCGCCGCGCCAACGATGTTGCCGGTGACTGGTGGTGGTTATTCTTCCGCTGCGGCCCGCTTGCCCGTGATCTTCCTGGTGATGGGGCTCCTGGCTGCCGCCGCGGTATTGACCCGCCGGCGCGCCGAGTAGGTAGAACGATAGCGCACTTAACTGTGCTGTTCGTCTTGTCATCACCAGCGGTCGCCACTCATTCCAGCTAGGGTAAGGAAAGATAACGACGCACCGAAAGCCGGTATAGGAGCCTACCTATGCCGGCTTTTGTATATCTTGGGGTTGTTGCGGTGACAGGCACTGGCCGCACCAATCGGGTTGGGCGAAATTGTTTCTAGCAGTGCCTGTCAGCTGGCATGACCTTAGTCGAAGTGAACAATCAAAACTTTACAGCTTTGTTCATTTTGTTCTGGACATCACAACGCGCTTCATGTATATTTGTAGAGTTGAACCACCGATCAGTTTACCATCATGCAACTTAACCTAATGACCCGTTGTGTCGGCTTAAGCGTGCACTGCTCCCGCGTAACAGCATAGGTTGCACAAAGGTCAACAAAAGGAGAATTTTCGCTATGAGTCACAAACGCGTTACGACGCTGCTGGCGTTGCTCTTGCTGGGCGTCATGTTACTAAACGCCTGTGCCGGCGCACCTGCGGCCGCCCCAGCCGCATCTGAAGGCGCGGCTGGGGAAGAAGCTGCCGCCAGTGCTGGCGGTGAAGAAGCGCCTGCGCCCGATCCGGCTGATACCACCGCAGAACCGAGCGATGGCAATATCCAGATCCCCGAAGTGGTTGCGGACAAGTTTAACGTCGCCTTTGTCTACGTTGGCCCCATTGGCGATGGAGGCTGGACCTATGCCCACAACGAAGGGCGTGAGTATGTCGAGGCCGAGATGGGCGATACCGTCCACACTGCCTATTTGGAAAGTGTGCCCGAAGGGGCCGATGCCGAGCGTGTGATCCGCAACCTGGCGCGCAAGGGCTTTAATGCGATCATCACCACCTCGTTTGGTTACATGGATCCCACCGAAGTCGTTGCGGAAGAGTTTCCTGACATCGATTTTATTCATGTTTCCGGCTTCAAGAAGAATGAGGGCAACTTTGCCAATCTCTTTGGCGGCATGGAGAGTATGAAGTATCTGGCCGGCATGATTGCCGGGGCGCGTGCCGCAGCTGATGGGAGCAACCGCGTCGGTTATATTGCACCTTTCCCAATTGCCGAAGTGATCCGTCATGCGAACGCCGCCGCGCTGGGTATGCGGCAGACGTGCCCTGAATGTCAGATGGATATCCGCTGGATCTTCACCTGGTTTGACCCGAATCTCGAACGGGAAGCCGCCACCTCGCTCATGGAAGCGGGCGCTACCGTTGTCATTACCGGCGCTGATACGCCTGGCCCAGTGCAAGTTGCCGGTGAGGCCGGCGGCTGGGGCATTGGCTATGATAGTCGCAATGCCTGTGATATCGATCCCGAACATTGTCTGACCACCCCCTATTGGAACTGGGGTCCCCAATATGTTAGCTTGATCAATTCGATGATCGACGAAACGTTTGTTGGCGCCGATATCTACTTTGATGTGGACAGTGGTAGCCTTGGGCTGCTCGGCTTTATGGAAGGGCAAGAACCGGCCCCTGGTGTGCCCGCAGAAGTCATCCCCCAAGTGCGTGAACTGCTTGACCAGATGTTGTCCGGCGAGTTTACCCGTTTTGATGTCTTCACCGGCCCGATTAACGACAACAAGGGCGCCGTGATTGTGCCCGCGGGGACAAGCCTCACCCAATCCGACTTGGAAGGCATTGACGCCGACTTGGGTGGTGTCCTGGGCCGCGAAGGGTGTACCATCTGCATGAGCTGGCTAGCCGAAGGCATCGTCGCCGACGCCGAAATTCCGCAGTAATGTGTAATGCGTGAAACGTGAAACGTGAAACGTAAAATATTGGGGTATGAGTTACGTTTCACGCATCACGTTTCACGTTTCACGTTTCACGTTTCACGCATCACTCCTTACACCCATGACATCTCCAGCACCCGCAGTCGAACTAGTCGCGATTACCAAACGTTTTCCCGGTGTGATTGCCAATGATCGGGTCTCTTTTTCCGCGCAACCGGGCGAAGTCCATGCCTTGCTCGGTGAAAATGGGGCCGGCAAGTCCACCTTGATGAATATCCTCTCCGGGCTCTACCATCCGGATGAAGGAGAGATCCGCATTAAGGGCGAGCGCGTGGGCTTTCATTCCCCGCGCGATGCAATTCGCGCGGGGGTTGGGATGGTACACCAGCATTTTATGCTTGTTCCCTCGCAGAGTGTCGCCGAGAATGTAGTGCTCGGCTTGACCGGCTTGCCTTTTGTGATGAACATGGCCCGGATCGAAGCGGAGGTGCGGCAGATCGGCGAACAATATGGGCTGCCGGTCGATCCGCGTGCGTCGGTCTGGCAGCTATCGGTTGGCGAACAGCAGCGCGTTGAGATCATCAAAATGCTCTACCGCGGGGCCGATCTGCTGATTCTCGACGAGCCGACCGCTGTGCTTACTCCGCAGGAAACCGCAGGACTCTTTCATACCTTGCGCCAGATGACCGCGGCCGGCAAAACAATTATTTTTATCAGCCATAAGCTTGACGAAGTGCTGGCCATTGCCGACCGCGTGACTGTGCTGCGCGGGGGCAAGTCGATTACCACCGTGCCCACCCAAGGGATGACCAAGGGGGAACTGGCGCGTCTGATGGTGGGCCGCGAAGTGCTCTTCCGCGTTGATAAAGCAGTCGCTACGCCTGGGCGACCACGCCTGGAGGTTAAGGCCGTCAGCGCGCTCGATGATAAACGGCTACCCGCGCTGCGTGAACTTTCGCTCACTGTGCGCAGCGGCGAGATTTTGGGCGTGGCTGGCGTGGCCGGTAATGGCCAACGCGAACTGGCCGAAGTGATCTGTGGGTTGCGCCCCCTCACCAGCGGGGCCTTGGCGATTGACGAGCAGGGGTTGCCCCACGGCCAACCGGTGATGATGATCCGCGCCGGCGTCGCTTATGTGCCCGAAGATCGCAGCGCTACCGGCAGCGCGCCCAATCTGTCGATTGCCGAGAATCTTGTCCTCAAACGCTATCGCACCCGGGCCTTTGGCCCAGGGCTTTTCTTTAATCGCCGCCGTGTGCGCCGTCAAGCGACACAACTGGTCGCCGACTATGCTATCGCCGCGCCGAGCAGCGCCACACAGGTGCGCAAGTTGAGCGGTGGCAACCTGCAAAAGGTGATCCTGGCGCGCGAGATTAGCGGGGAACCAGGCGTCCTAGTTGCGGCCTACCCCACGCGGGGGCTGGATGTAGGGGCGACTGAAAATGTGCGACGGCTGCTGATCGAGAGTCGCAATCGTGGCGTGGCGATCCTGCTCATCTCTGAAGATCTGGATGAGATCTTTGCCCTCGCTGACCGCATTGGTGTGCTCTACGAAGGGCGCATGGTGGGCGAAGTTGATCCCCAGACGGCCAGCCGCGAAACGATTGGCCTGATGATGGCCGGTACACCAGTTGATCAGGCACTGCCGCACGCGCAAAGCAGAGAGGTTGATCATGGCTAATGCCGTTCGCAAGGCTGACCCTTCCCGCCGCCGGCTCCGGCTCGAACGGCGGCTGGAACAACCACGTTGGCTACAATTGGTTTCGCCCTTGATCCTGATGGTGCTAGCCTTGTTGGTGGGCGCGCTTTTGTTGGCCGCAGCCGGTGCGAATCCGTGGAATCTTTACTGGCGTATGGCCACCGTTGCCTTTGGCGATGCCTATGGCTGGTCCGATACGACGATCAAGGCAACCCCCTTGATCCTGGCCGGTTTGGGGGTATCGATTGCCTTTCGTATGCGCCTGTGGAATATCGGGGCGGAGGGGCAACTTTTTCTAGGGGCTTTTTTTGCTTCTGGGGTGGCCTTGCACTGGTTGCCTGCGGAGACGCCGCAATGGTTGATGTTAACTGCTATGGCCCTCGCCGCTTTTGTCGGCGGTGCCCTCTGGGGTTTGATTCCTGGCCTGCTGAAAGCATGGCTCAATGTCAACGAGATTATTACGTCGTTGATGCTCAACTATGTGGCGATCTTCTGGAATAACTTCTTTATTTACGGGCCATGGAGCGAACGGGGTTTTGGCCTGACGCCCCAATTCCCACGCACCGCCTGGCTGCCCCGGCTGACCGACTTCGCCGAGACCTTTCCTTTTTTTCGGGGTCTGACCGCCCATTTGGGGATCTTGCTGGGCGTTGTCCTGGCCTTGCTGCTCTGGCTGATCTGGCGGCAGACCAAGTGGGGTTTCGAGCTGACCATCATCGGCGACAATCCACGCGCTGCGCGCTATGCCGGCATCCCCTTGGCGCGTAATATCGCCTTGGTGATGGCGATCAGTGGCGGCTTTGCCGGACTAGCCGGCATGAGCGAAGTGGCGGGTGTCGTCCACCGCTTGCAGGAGAACTTCTCGCCCGGCTATGGCTTTACCGCCATTATTATTGCCTGGCTCGCCAAACTCAACCCCCTGGCGATCATCCTCGTCGCCTACCTCTTTGGCGGCCTGCTCGTCGGCACCGACGAGATCCAGCCCGCCGGCATCGCCCAGATGTTGCAAGGGGTGATTCTCTTTGTCATGGTCGGCGGCGAGATGATGCTGCACTATCGGCTGCGGTGGGGGTAACGGTAGTCGCTGTACTAGCTTTATGATCACCAGACAGGCTTGTCGCGGAAAGACCGTCGGCTTGATCGCTGCTGCGCTCGACCCGGCTGATGAAGAAGAGGCCGATGATGCAATGCCCTGCCGGCAAGATGAACTGTGTTGCCAACGACGCCGATGTGACCAGACTCGCCTGAAAGAAGATCTCGTTCTCTACGACAGCAGCACCAACCCCCGATTTATGTTGTCGGAGACGAGGGTGTAGCTGAGATCGAGGATATCGCTAATACAGCGTGGTCTAAATAAACCCACAGTAGAGTCGTCCCAAGCTAGTCCGTGACCAGCGCTGGTCACGGACTAGCTTGGCACAGGTGAGCTATTGGCTTATTTACGCCGCTGTGTGCTAGTGGTATATTGTCGCTACCCATGAACTTCAACAACACCAGCCGGGCTACGGAAGGTAATGTCCAATTGGTTTAGCACATTGCGACCTAAAACAACCTCATCCTTGTGATTAGTGGCACCAACTTGAACGGCCTGAATCGTGTACGGGCCAATGTGTAATTGCACCTTACTATGTTCAAATTTGGGTGTTCGCATTGTCCATGTTTGCTCCGCTTCAGGGCGCACTTGACGAATCAAGACAACCTCATCAGGATAACGCTGGCGGATGCGTAAATAAAGGGCCTGTTGTTCACCCTCATGATCGACAACCTGTCCTTGATAGACAGCAACATATTGACCTGGAAAGCGCTCTAATAACTGCTGATGCAGGTCATGGAAGGCCGCAATCTCCTGTTGCATCTTCTGTTGCTCCTCCTCTTGCAGATAGCGCTGGATCGCCTCGTGGGCAAGCGCCGCTATATCTGCGCCGCTACCCAGCGCTTTTCGCTGTAATTGGGCAAAGAGATTGTCCTCAATCACGATTTGGCTCATGCTCATCCTCTACGATATGACTTCAATGCAAAGTTGCGACCGCAAAATCAGCTGTTCCTATTTGACACGGGCTATGAAAATGGAACAAACCATCAACACCACCTACCGCTATCTTGAGCTGCCTTATTCTGCTAATGTACCTTTTAACTGAAACACCGTCGGCTCCACCGCTGCCGGCTCGACCAGGCTGATGCGGCAGACCGGTGATGGTGTACTACTAGGCAAATATGGTATTAATTGTGATTTCAATCCCTGCAAATATCTGTGACTGAATCGTATCTTGATGCTGAAATGTGCCTAGTAGTGCGTATTCACCCCGCGCAAGCGTATAGACTTCCACAAGGTGCGCAACTGGATCAACGATCCAATACTCATGTACACCAGTCTGTTCATATTCAGTGAATTTTGTTACTCGATCCAGGCGGATACTGCTGGGCGAAATGACTTCTACAATCAAATCGGGCGCACCGTCAAAAAAGGGGGCACGGCGTTCCGGTGCCCGCTCCTGCCTCACGAAGAAAATATCTGGTTGCACAGGTTTAGAGCGTTCGGAGAGATGAACTTCACAAGGTGCCACATAGACCCGACCCAGCCCGTGTGCTTTTGCGTAATTTCGTAATTCTGCGGCAATTTCCATGACCGCAAACTGATGATCCAAATTGGGTGCATTCGCCACGAATAATACTCCGTTGATGATTTCATAGCGTCTACCGTCATTGGGCAACTGTTGATAATCATCATACGTCCAATGCCCTTGTACAGGGGGTGTCCAAACGCCATTTTTTGTGATTGTTGTCTGCAACACTTCTGTCATCATGCCCTCGACTTTGTCTACAGTTCAAGTGCCCAGGTGAACAAACGAGCTACATCAGTCTACCATAGCGTATACGTTGGAACAAGGTAGACGTTGTGGTTGGCCAGGATTAGTCGGCTTTCGACGCAGTGTGGCAGACAAGATGAACCGCGTTGTCAACGCTGCCGACGTGACCAGAGCACCCAAAACACAACAACCGATTTAGGTAGGAACAGATGAATGGGTACAGGGTCAACTCCCGTTACGCCGCAGACCCCTGTTATCTGTTCCTTCCTTAATCCGTTGTTGTATTTACCTGCAACTGAAACACGGTCGGCTCCACCGCTGCCGGCTCGACCAGACTGATGCGGAAGACGCCAATCGTGTGTTGCCCCGCCGGCAAGGTGAACTGTGTTGCCACTGCTTCTGATGCAAAACGCTTGTCTATTGGTTGGCAAACCTAAGCGGCTATGATAAAATCGCGGACAAAACCAGCAAAACGAGAGCCTGCCCTCTATGCGTAATTTTAGGCAATTGAGTGACATTACCGAGATTGAAGTAATCGCACGTGGGCTGGGGGTTCGTATTCGTAACTATTTGAACCACGAATATGCTGATGGTCGGCAAATCCGGTGGCGCAAGCTCAAGGGCATTGCGCTAATCGAATGGCCGGATGGTCGCGTGGAATGGGCCGAGCTGCATTGGTTTGAAGGCCAGGGCATCGGACGTGTCGAAATCACCTATAAGAAAACAGCGAGTCGCCGATGAACTACATAAAGTGTATCCAGAATCAGGTCTACCTTGAAGGTCACGAAGGGGAAACCTATGGTGACCTTACGGTTGGCGCGGTTTACAAAGCCCTACCGTATAATCCAGAGACTGACGGCCCGCGTCAGCCGGACAACAAGCGCCCCTATATGGTGCGCGTACGCGGCGAATTTTCCAACGAACCCGGTGGTGAAGATGGTTACCTATACCCGGTTGATTATTTTGAACCCTTTACCCCCAACTTAGACAGCAACGCGATCGCCACGGTGACTGTCCATTTGCCCGCTGATCTCAAACAAGTGCTTCATGCAGAGGCGCTGGACAGTGGCCGGCCCGTTAGCCAATTGGTGCGTGCCTGGATGGAAGCGCAACTGGACCTGCCCGCCCATGGTCAACCGGCCTGATTATTACGCCAAGGGAAGAACACAACTGCGTCATGGTCTTGTGTTCTTCTCTTTGGATTGCCAACAATGACACCTATGTGGTGTAACCCTTCTCTGCTTCATTCTACGGCGGTGCTTACCTGCAATTGAAAGACCGCCGGCTTGACCAGGCTGATACGGAAGAGGCAGATCGTGTATTGTCAGTCAGGCACATAGAAACGAATTATTACTGTACGTGGACCTGAATAATCTGGACCAAGAATATGACTCGGAAATACCGTGGCAGATTGTTGCACAAGTTCTCGATTTACCGTGATATCAACTATTCTTCCCGCCGCATTGCTAATAACAGTATCTCCACTCGGATATGCTTTAATGGAATAGAAGAATTCTGCAAATGAA
This sequence comes from Caldilineaceae bacterium, assembly GCA_022842065.1. The sequence continues at coordinate 256 of JALHQH010000025.1, read as the reverse complement.
AAATTTTCAATACCATACTGCCATAGAAGCTCTTCATTGTGCTGTAAGCGCAGATAATCAAACCCTAACATGCTGTTTTGTTTTGATATAACAGAAATAGAAATCACATTTTCTTTGCCGGAGATTACTTCTACTGGAGTAACTATTCAGGCATAAACAAAAGAGAAACAAAAAACAAATATCAAACAAACAGAAAAGAGCGAGAATAGCAAGATGAGCAAAGTCCAAGTGCCGAACGGTGACGTAATTCGCAAAC
>JALHQH010000024.1 GCA_022842065.1 Caldilineaceae bacterium | reverse complement strand
CAGTAGCGTGATAATATCCATCTGGAGCTTTCCTGTTTGCTAGATTTCCAATGTGAGAGTTGAAAACCTATCTTACTCGAAAGCTCCTTTTCTGCCTCATTTTGGCGAAGGTATTGATATCACCAACATATTGTTGTAGGACATCGTTACGGTCACTCATTTTTTCTCCTCATTATTAGGCTGGTCAAGGATGTTCACATAATCACGATAACATGCTTTGACTTGCAAAAAGACAGCCATAGTTATAGGAGAAGGGTAGACAATAGACATACTTAGCGGAGACATACTTAGGCATTGCAAGGGAACTATTCAGCTACCAACATTCGTTGAGAGGGAGAATGTGAAGTGGTTGCAGCTTTTAAGATAGGGTCTGGATTTGTTATTATTCTGTCAGGAAACCGACAGAAAATCGGCCTTATGCTGGTGTGTATCACCACCATGTGGCTGTTGTTGACAGAGGTAATCGAAATGAATCACAACGTACTTCAGCGTACGATCCGCCAATTCCGTCAGCTTTTCCTGGCGGATTTTAACCAGTTGACTGAGCAAGATCTATGTACGATCTTAAATGGCCCCAGCGAGACGCTGCTGGTCGTTTTTCGCAAGCGTTATGGTTATACACCAACCCAAGCGATCCAAGCGTGGAATGACTTTGTTCTGCGCCGCGTCAATGGGCCGCGGACCAAGTCATCTGCTGCTTCGCTTGCACGCGCGGTTGGCACATAAGTTTCTTCATTCGAATAAGCTTGTGTAGGTGTCTAGTGTGCGCCGCTGCACGTTGACGAGAAAGATACTTTTATCTGCTTCGTCCACTGTATAAAAAATTCGCCAACCATCGATTTTAATCTTGTAAATGCCGCGATAATGATCACGTAATTCCTCTGCTTGCGGTGGATAGGGATCATTGATTAGGTCATCAATTGCTGCGATCACATCTGCTTTTATGCGTGCCGGTACGAGACGCATATCTTGGCGTATGCGTGGGTTGATTTTAAGCCGGTACTGACTCGCCATCTAGCCACTCCTCGAAGGTTTGGTTTTCTAGTGTTTCTACTACAATTTCACCCTGTTCTGCTTGCAATTGGGCCGTGAGTACGTCAATGATTGCTTCTTGATCTTCCAAACGTGTCAACAACGCATCCCATTGTTCGGGCGAGAGCAAGATGCCCTGTGGCTGCGTGCGATTTAGTAGAACGACTGGTCCTTCGGCTAATTGGGCAAAGACGCCCAGGTGGTTATTGCGTAAATCACTAATACTAGCAAGTTGTGGTAATCGATTCATTTATCATGTCCCTTTGGGGTATATCACTTGTGGCATAGATATGTGCACGATGATGCCATTGTAGCCGATTGTGCGCAAGATGTCAATCACTATGCCCTAACTTCTCGATGACTTCCTCCATAATGCGTTCCGCCACCCCGGCCTTGCTCAACAAGGGCAAGGTCTCTGTTGAACCGTCGGCGCGTAAGAAGGTTACCTGATTGGTCTCCACCGCAAAGCCGGCGTTGGGCGCGGTGACATCGTTGGCGACGATCAGATCGAGCCGTTTGCGCTGCAACTTGCTCTGGGCATTCTCCAGCAGATTTTGCGTCTCTGCCGCAAAGCCCACCACTACTTGCAGTCGCTCGCCGTCGCGCCGCGCTGCTGCTAGCGTCGCAAGAATATCGGGATTAGCGGCTAATGCCAAGGTTGGTGTCCCTTGTAGTTTTTTGATCTTCTGGTCGGCGACCTGGGCGGGACGAAAATCGGCCACCGCGGCGGCCATGATCAGCACATCGGCCTCTGTACAGGCGGCTAAGACGGCCGCCAACATCTCCTGCGCACTATCGACTGCAATCAACGTTGCCCCCACGGGGACCGGCAATGCTGCGGTGGAAATGAGCACTACCTTTGCCCCTGCATCCAGCGCGGCTTGCGCCACCGCATAACCCTGTTTGCCCGACGAGTGGTTAGTGAGATAACGCACCGGATCGACCGCTTCGCGCGTGCCCCCCGCGGTAACCACCACCGTGCGCCCAGCCAGCGCTCCCCCTTGGGCCAAGCGGTGGCGAATCTCCCCCAACAGCATCAACGGCTCCGTCATCCGCCCACGGGCAACCAACCCCGAGGCCAAATGGCCCGCTTCTGGCCCGACAATCGTCGCGCCCCGTTCCTGCAACAAGCGCAAATTTGCCTGCGTGGCCGGATGGGTGAACATGCCCCCGTCCATCGCCGGGGCCAGCAAAAGGGGGCAGGTCGCAGCTAGTGCCGTAAGGCTAAGCAGGTCATTGCTTTGCCCTTGGGCTAATTTGGTAATGGTGTTGGCCGTAGCCGGGGCAATCACCAGCAGATCGGCCTGGTGACCCAGCCCCACATGCAACACATGGGCCTCGTTGCCCCATAAATCGGCATCCGTATAGGCCCGCCGCCCGGTCACTGACTGAAAAGTCAACGGCGTGATAAAGTGGGTGGCCCCATCGGTCAAAATCGTATCGACCAGCGCACCCGCCTGGCTCAACTTACTGGCCAGATCCGCCGCCTTGTAAGCGGCGATGCTACCCGTCACACCCAGGACAATACGTTTGCCATGCAAAGGATTGGTACTCATACAGCGCTCCATAAATTTGGGGAATGGTTGCAAGGTTGCAGAGTTGCAGGGTACTTGCCACCCTGCAACTTTGCAACTTTGCAACTTTGCAACTCTGCAACTCTGCAACCTTGCCACTTATCGCTGATTGCGTGCATAAACCATGCGCAGCCCATCAAGGGTGAGCCAAGGCGCAATGTGTTCGATGACGGCTGTTTCATTGGCAATAATCGTCGCCAACCCGCCCGTGCCGATCACCTTCATCGCGGGGCCGAGTTCGGCGCGGAAGCGGGCGACCATGCCTTCAACCAGCCCCACATAACCAAAGAGCACCCCCGATTGCATGGCGTGCACGGTGTTGCGGCCAATCGCGGTCGGTGGCCGTGCGATATCGACCTTGGGTAACTTGGCCGCGTGACGAAAGAGTGCCTCCATCGAGATGCCAATCCCTGGTGCAATCGCACCACCCAAGTAATCACCCTCCGCCGTGAGCGCATCAAAGGTGGTCGCTGTCCCAAAATCGACAATACAGGCCGGGCCGCCATAGAGCTGGTAGGCGGCAACCGCATCGACCAACCGATCTGCACCGACTGCGGACGGGTCATCATAAAGCACCCGAATGCCGGTATTGGTCTGGGCACCGACGACTAGCGGTTCGCAGTGGAGATAGGCGCGGCAGACCTCCACCCATTTACCCGTCAATGGCGGCACGACTGAGGCCAGCGCCACCCCATCCACCGCGCTGGGGGGCAAGCCGGCAAAGTTGAACAGTCCCATCAACTGCATGGCAAATTCATCGGGCATCCGCCCGTGGTCGGTGGAAAGCCGCCAATGGGGGCCAAGCGTCTCCCCCTCATAAAGCCCCAACGTGATGTTGGTGTTCCCGATATCAATACAGAGTAACATGGTCGTTTCCTTGGTCACTAACTTTTGCCATTCCCTATTAACCATTCGGCATGAGTGTAGAGCCTTGGCCACATTCTGTCAAACAACTTTTCTGTTTTTAAACCGGTCTTACCAAGTAATAGATTTCATCGATTATATTGGAAACTGGCTTGACAATTAACTTTTGTCATGTTAATAGTTAGTTAGCTGGCAAATAACCTAACGGCTTTTTGTCTAACTTAATGAGGGCTGCTGAAGCCTAGATACGTCGGTCGACCGGCGTATCTAGGCTAGTTGATCTGACCGGGCTTTAGCGCTTGCAGTATGTTGGATCGTAAGAGGTATCAAATCTATGACATTCGCGCTAGGCGCAACACCGGACCCATCTTTGGCATCACAAGCACCGTTTGCTACCCAAGATACTACCTCGCCAACCCCTTCCGCCGCGCAGCACACGCCACTTACCCCAACGCCGCTGGCTGACATTACTGCCCTATGCCAAGAGGCAATGCGCTTCCGCGCAACCTTCGAACAAGCAGCCATCGGCATTGCCCATGTTGCCATCGATGGCCGCTGGCTGCGGGTAAATCGCCGGCTCTGTACCATGCTTGGCTATACCGAAGCGGAACTCTTAGACAAAACTTTCCAGGAGCTTACCCATCCCGCTGATCTAGCTGCGGATCTCGCGTATGTTAACAAAATGCTGGCCGGCGAGCTACAGACCTTTACCATGCGTAAACGTTACCACCATAAATTGGGGCACTTGGTCTGGGCCAATCTGACCGTTAGTCTCGTGGCTAATGAGGCTGGAACACCCGATTACTTTATTTCTTTTGTGGAAGATATCACCGCATTAGTCGCGGCCGATGCGGCCTTGCGTGCCAAAATTGCTGAAGAACAGGCCTTCCAACAATATCTAAAGATCCTCCATGAGATCACCATTGAGTTGACGATGCTCGACGATATGGATGATTTCTATCGGCAGATCATTACATTGGGCATCACCCGGCTCGGCTTTGAGCGTTTAGGGTTACTCTTTTACGATCGCGCCCACAACTTGGCCCTTGGCTCTTATGGCACCGACGCCCAGGGCAAGGTGGTCTCTGAACATCACTTGCAACTGTCACCTGCGAGTCTAACCAGCATTTTGCAACGGGCATTGGAGAGCCCCGATCACTTCGCCTTTGACGGGCAGACCGCGCTATTCAACAACGGTGAATTGATTGGTGAAGGCTGGACCGCAGTCGCGGTGTTGTGGGATGGCCAACAAGGACTGGGGTGGCTGGCCGCGGACAATGGGGTTCGCCATGAGCCTGTCTCCAAACCCCTGCTTGATATCCTTGTCCTCTACAGTTTAACCATCGGTACCCTGCTGGGCCGTAAACGATCCGAAACTGCCCTCCGCAAAAGTGAAGAGAAATTTCGCTTGTTGGTTGAAGCCATGCGTGACCAACGCGATTTTCTGCAACTGGTGATCGACAGTGTGCCTGATCTGATTACGGTCAATGACCGTCATGGCTATTTTCGGATGGTGAATGAGCGGGCTGCACAAATCTATGGGTTGACAGCCGCTGATATGGTCGGGAAGCGTGATGTTGAAATCAATCCTAATGCCGCGGAAGTGAATTTTTTCCTGCAAACCGATCAGGTTGCGCTAGACAGTGGCCAAACGTTATTTATTCCCGAACAGACGATCCTGGGGCGCTATTACCAAACCAGCAAAATCCCCTTGGCCAACAAAAATGGAGCGCCCGACCGCTTATTAGTGGTTTCTTCTGACATTACGAAGCGCAAAGCAGCCGAAGCCGGATTACAACAAGCGCTTGCCAAAGAACGCGAGCTGAATGAACTGAAATCGCGCTTTGTGTCGATGGCGTCCCATGAATTCCGCACCCCGCTAACGACGATCCTGGCCCTGGCCGGAATGTTGCGTGATTATTGGCCAAAGTTGACGCCCGAGAAAATCACCGAGCGCTTGAACAAAATTTGCGACCAGATCGACTATCTTCATGGCATTATGGAGGATGTTCTACAATTAGCCCGTTTTCAGGCTGGGCGTACCCCTTTTCAGCCGCTCTTGCTGGATCTGGCCGCGCTCTGCCAGACGATTATAGCTGAATTTCAGAGCCGGGCGGATATACAATCGCGCCTCGTCTTCCGTAATGAAACAACCGTTTCGACAACGGCACTAGACCCAAAGTTGATGCGCCAGATCCTCAATAATTTGATTACCAACGCGCTTAAATATTCGCCGCCCGCTAGCAAAATTCAGGTTATTCTCCAAGAGCAAGCCGACGCGTTGATCTTACAGGTGCAGGATGAAGGGATCGGCATCCCCGTCGCCGATTTAACCTATTTGTTCGAACCGTTTCACCGCGCGGCCAATGTCGAGCAAACCGCCGGCACCGGCCTTGGCCTGACGATTACCAAAGAGGCCGTAGAGCTGCATCATGGCCAGATCCGCGTTGACAGCCAGGAGAACGTTGGCACCACCTTTACGATTACGCTCCCCAAGGTCAATTACTAATCGGGCTTACGCAACGCCCAGTCGTAGGGGCACGATAGTTCGTGCCCCTACGACTGGGCGTTGCGTAAGCCCTAACTAAACCCCTCCTCATTTATCAAATTTATTGCCACGGCACGCGCATGCCTAACTCCTGGGCAATCGCTTCCAACCGCTGTTGATGGGTCGGCCCCACCGGAATGCCTTCGGCGCGATAGACGCGGGCGCGCTCCGCCTCGATCCCACCCGGCAGAAAGCTTTCGTCAAAACCGGCCAGTGGCTGTAACTTTTTGACGGCGCGCACATAGTCATCCATCTCCTGCTTAAATTGGGCGGCATCAAGGAAGAGATCAATGCGAAAGGCCATGACCAGCGAACCTTGATTGGCACCGGCCCACGTGCGCTTGGCGTGCGCCGGGTCGAGCGGCACACCCGCCAGAAAACCACCCCACGACTGGCAGATTGCACCCATGCCAATGGCGCGAAAAACGCTGCCGGGGGCCAAGCGGATAATCTCATCGCGATGGGGCGACGTGGCGTAGAGATCATGGATCGCGCCAAAGTCCAGCACCAGCGATTCCTCCTCACCCGCCGGTGAACAGAAGGACATGGGCGAACCCCCTGCCGCGCTCAGGATATGCTGTCCTGGTTGCAGTTCCAATTGATGGCCAGAGGTGACAAAACAGAGCAGATCATGGCCCAAGGTCAGCCGCGAATAGAGGCCGGCTGCACCAAAATGGCCATGATTACGCGTTAGCGCGATGGCAATGCCCTGGCTCTTGGCTTTTTCGATCATAAGTTGTGTGGCCAGGTACGAAGGGAAATAACCCAAGCCGCCATCGCCATCCACCAAGACGCTGACTGCTGTTTCCTTGGCAACGTGTACATCCGGTTGATTGTTCAGGATGCCATCACGCAGCAGACGCACATAAGTCGCCATCTGCGTGGTGCCGTGGCTGAAGACGCCGCGCAGATCATTGGCGGTGAGCATTTCGGCCAATAATTCAGCTTTTTCGGTGGGTAACCCCACGGTTTGGCCCATCTGCGCGATAAAGGCTTGGAGGTCGGTATGGGCGACTCTGAGATAAGTGCTCGGTGGTAAATTCATCGCTGCTTGTTTCCTTGTCTTTGGCGGTAGATTAAATCGTTCGGTATTGAGCTTACCGCTATTATAATTTCATTGCTCAATGATTGAATAATGATTAATGACGGGTTTGGTTCTTTGGGCTGACTAACCGTTTGTTGTCAACGTACATACCCTTTGGACCTTGGCTGTCACCCTTTCTCACACGACTTACGCACTGCGAACGGCTGACCAGTGCGCAGCAGTGCCAAACTGATCTTCGTTCTCAGGTGGCTGCGTCAGTCCTATTTCAATGAAAATGGATCTTATGAACTATACGAATCTCGGCCGTACCGGCCTAAAAGTTAGTAAACTTTGTCTGGGCACCATGAATTTCGGGCCACAGACCACGGAAGCCGATAGTTATACCATCATGGATCGGGCGTTGGCGACGGGGGTCAATTTCTTCGACACCGCCAATGTCTATGGCTGGAAGCTCGGCGAGGGGATCACCGAACAGATCGTTGGGCGCTGGCTGGCCCAAGGCGGTGGGCGGCGCGAGCAGATCGTGCTAGCGACCAAAGTCTACAACAAAATGGGGGAAGGTCCTAATGAACGGGGACTTTCGGCCTATCACATCCGCAAAGCCTGCGAAGATAGTCTGCGCCGGCTGCAAACTGATCACATTGACCTCTACCAGATGCATCATGTGGAGCGCAGCACGCCTTGGGCAGAGATCTGGCAGGCGATGGAACAGTTGGTGCGTGAGGGAAAAGTGCTCTATGTCGGCAGCAGCAACTTTGCCGGTTTACATATTGCGCTGGGCCAATTTGCGGCCGAAAAGCGTAATTTTCTCGGGTTGGTCTCAGAACAAAGCCTGTATAACCTCAATGCCCGGATGGTCGAACTGGAAGTAATTCCGGCGTGCCGCGAGTTTGGGTTGGGGTTGATTCCCTGGAGCCCGCTCAGTGGCGGTTTGTTGGGCGGTGCCTTACAAAAAGCCGAAGCCGGTCGCCGCGCCGACCAACGCACCCAGGCCACGATTGAGAAAAAGCGGCCGCAACTGGAAGCCTACGAAGCCTTCTGTCGCGAGTTGGGCGAAGCACCGGCGCATGTCGCCTTGGCCTGGTTGTTGCATAATCCAGCCGTCACCGCACCAATCATCGGGCCGCGCACATTGGCACAATACGAGGAATCTTTACCGGCAGTGGACATTCAGTTGTCCGCCGAGACGCTGGCAAAGCTCAATGAAATCTGGCCGGGACCGGGTGGGGAAGCCCCCGAAGCCTACGCTTGGTAGTGTTAGGGTAGATAACGCTGAACGGTAGTGGGCAAGATACACAGAACTGGTGCCCGCTACCATTTTGTCTCATGGTTGTGCAACAACTGGCGGGATAAAACCATACGCCACCAATACCTGTTGCCCTTCAGCGGCCAGGACATAATCCACGAACTGTTGTGCTATCTCCAGGTTACGGCTATCACTCAGCGCTGCAATTGGGTAACTGGCTATCGTATTGAGCTGGTCGGGAATCTCAATTTGCGTGACCTCGCCTGCCGTGTTCGCCGCAACATCAGAGCTGTAAACAATCCCCGCGTCGGCCTCCCCTAAACTGATTTTGGTCAACACCGCACGAACATTTTGTTCATAAGAAACCACATTGGCCAGCACGGCTGCCTTATAACTCGCGCCCAAACTGCCATCCGCCTGGGCTTTATCGAGAAACTCAAGCGCATATTGACCGACCGGCACTTCTGTGGCCGCAAAGACCAGCTTCAATCCTGGCGTTGTCAAATCTTGCAACCCCGTCAACCCCGCCGGGTTATCACTAGGGGTGACCACGACCAGCCGATTGCGCACAAAGGTCCGTTGGGTGCCGCTAATAATCCGCCCGGTGTCGATGACCACATTCATCTGCGTGCCATTGGCCGAGGCGAACACGTCCGCCGGCGCACCTTCGCTGATCTGTGTAGTCAGTTGATTGGAGCCGGCAAAGTTGAAGACAACCTCTACCGCTGGGTTTGCGGCGGCAAAATTCTCGCCGATTTCGCTAAAGGCATTGGTCAGCGAGGCCGCGGCAAAGACGTTCAGGGTGATCGGATCGGCACCGGCTGTACTCTCGGTTGATGCTTCATTCGCTGGGGGTGTTGTCAGCGGTACACAGCCGAGGAGCAGGAGGCTCAGGGTAAAGATAAGGAGTAGCATGTGAATTAACTTGCGCATGGGAACCCTTTCTGTGGATAATGGATTGACTTTGTTGGGGATGGTTTGCTGACTACCTTATTCTGCTGCCGGCACCAGCGCTTGGTGGCATGTCGCCAGCCAGGCCAAGAATGATTTGATCTGATTGTGCCGAAATTGTTGCACGGTATAGGAAAAATAATCATTTGGCGCTGGCGTGGCCTGCACGGGAAATGCGCCTAGCCACTGTTGACAAGCAACGGTCTGGCCGTCAAGCAGTTGCCGTACAATCGTTGGCCCCTGGCGCTGGGCAAAATAGAGCTTGGCGAGAAATTCGATGCGCATCTGGCGACCATTAGCGACTGGTGTCGTCAACCATTGTTGAAACGCCGCCTCGCCGCTGGGGGTAAGTGCGTAAACTTTGCGCGGCGGTCGCGCTGCCTGCGGTTGTAATGTTGTAGTCAGATAAGCCAACTCCTCCAGCTTGGCCAGCAAAGCGTAGAGTTGGCTCTGTTTCATCCGCCAGACTTGCCACAAGCCGGTTGGCGCGGAAAGCTGCTGATAGATCTCATAGCCGTGAATTGGCTGTTCATAGACAAAACCCAATAGGCAATGTTCGATCGTGAGTGGGGTTGCGGTTGCTGTGCGCATTGGCTAGTGATCCCAGAATAAAAGGTTTAGTTGACCCATGTTGTGGTGATGGTTGATACAAGGAGCGGTTTCTATTACTTTTCCTATGATTACTGATAAAAAATATACTCAAAATTTGAATATAAATATAAACGAGATTTGGTTGCACGTCAACTCTCTTTTACGTCGCGGGGCGTCGCTTATTGCTTGCGTTTCAAAGTAGGAAAATTGACAATCCTGCGCTACAATTCACTTATCCAGCTAACCCAATTACCAATCACGAATCACCTAATCGGGAGCAATCATCATGTCCAAAACCCACAAGATCACCCTGTCGGAAAATGAAATCCCTGAAAACTGGTACAACATCGTTGCCGACATGCCCAATAAGCCGTTGCCGCCACTGCACCCTGTCACCCACGAGCCAATCGGCCCCGACGCCCTTGCGCCGCTCTTCCCCATGGAGCTGATCATGCAGGAAGTGTCGCAGGAACGCTGGGTGCCGATTCCAGAGGAAGTGCGCGATGTCTACAAACTTTGGCGACCAACCCCGCTTTACCGGGCGCATAATTTGGAAAAGGCGCTCGATACGCCCGCCAAGATCTACTACAAGTATGAAGGGGTGAGCCCAGCCGGCTCCCATAAGCCGAATACCGCCGTGCCGCAAGCCTACTATAATAAGATGGCCGGTGTGACCAGGATTACCACCGAAACCGGGGCCGGCCAGTGGGGCAGCGCGCTCAGCTTTGCCTGTAAGCTCTTTGGCATCAAATGTGAAGTCTACATGGTCAAGATCAGCTACGAGCAGAAGCCCTACCGCAAGTTGATGATGAACACCTGGGGCGCCGATGTCTACGCCTCGCCGACCAATCGCACGCAGGCTGGTCGCCAGATTTTGGCCCAAGATCCCGACTCACCGGGTAGCCTGGGCATTGCGATCTCGGAGGCGGTGGAAGTTGCGGCCACGAATGATGATGCCAAATACGCGCTGGGCAGTGTGCTTAACCACGTTCTACTGCACCAGACAATCATCGGCCAGGAAGCGCTCAAACAGATGGAAAAGGCCGGCGATCTGCCCGACGTGGTGATCGCGCCCTTTGGCGGTGGCTCCAACTTTGCCGGGCTCTCCTTCCCCTTCTTGCGCCTCAATTTGACCGAGGGCAAACAGATCCGCTGTCTGGCCAGCGAACCGACCTCTGCCCCCAAGCTGACGCGCGGCGTCTTCCGCTATGACTTTGGCGACACGATTGGGATGACCCCTTTGCTGCCCATGTATACCCTCGGCCACAACTTTGTCCCGGCTAAGATCCACGCCGGCGGCTTACGCTATCATGGTGCAGGGGTGATTGTCAGCCAACTGCTCAAGGATGGGCTGATTGAGGCTCAAGCCATCGACCAGATCGAGAGCTTTGAAGCTGGTATGATCTTCTCCCAGACCGAAGGGATTATTCCTGCGCCCGAGGCCAACCACGGCATCGCTTCTGCCATTCGTGAAGCAAACATCGCCAAGGAAGAAGGGCGCTCCCGTACGATTCTCTTTAACCTCTGTGGTCACGGGCATTTTGATATGGCGGCCTATGAAGCCTACTTTAGCGGCAAACTCCAGCGCCATGAAATGACCCAAGCCGAGGTCGATGACGCCGTTGCCCAAATCGATACACCCATGATTCCGGCTTAACCATTGGCGCAAAACGACTGACAATTTAACGACAGGCAACAACAGCTTCAGCAAGGCGTAGATGATGGATTGTTAAGTCATCTGCGCCACCCTGAAGCTGTTGTTGTGCGCTCCTTGACAATCTGTGCGATAATAGATAGTAAGTTGTTGATCGGAGCTCTGGTCAATTCTCTGGTCAATTCTCTGGTCAATTCTCATTTTGTAAATTAGAAAGAAGTTACCTATACCTTGAGTACTATCGAAAATTCCCCTGTGGACGTTGTTGAACAACCCACTGCAACCCCGGATCTACCTGAAGTTGAGGTATCCGCCCTCCCGGAATATATCCAGGCTGCCCTGCGGCGTGCGGGTTGGCCGGGCTTAATGCCGGTGCAATTGCGTACCATTCCCTATCTGCTTGACGGCGATGATGTAATGGTACAAGCGCGCACGGGCAGTGGCAAAACCGGTGCTTTTCTCCTGCCCATGTTGGATCGGCTCGACCCCAAGCGGGATAGCTGTCAGGCGCTGATCCTGGTGCCGACGCGCGAATTGGCCAACCAAGTCTGGAAAGAAGCACAAACGTTAATGGCGGATACGGGGTTACGCACCGTCGCCGTCTATGGCGGTGTTGGCTATGGTGCCCAGAACGATGCCTTGAAAGAGGGTGCGCATATTGTCGTTGGCACGCCCGGTCGCGTGCTTGATCACCTGCTGCGCCGCACCTTCACCTTAAAAGACCTGCAGATGCTCGTTTTTGATGAAGCTGACCGCATGTTGTCAATGGGCTTCTATCAAGATATGAAGTCTGTTCAGCGTCATCTGCCGGAGCGGCGAGTGCATACTTGTATGTTCTCGGCCACCTTTCCGACTTATGTGATCCGGACCGCCCATGATTTCATGCACAATCCCGAGTTCCTCACGCTGAGCACTGATCATGTGCATGTGACGACAACGAATCATATCTCCTATCTAGTGCCGGAGATGGGGCGTGAGCGCAGCCTGGTGCGCATCCTGGAGATGGAAAACCCGGCCTCGGCGATCATCTTCTGCAATACCAAGGCGGCTGTCCATTTTGTCAGTGTGGTTTTACAGCGTTTCGGCTATGATGCTGATGAACTGAGTGCCGACCTCGATCAGCAACGGCGTGAACAGATCTTGCAACGGCTACGTGCCGGTACCTTGCGCTTCTTGGTGGCAACGGATGTGGCCGGTCGCGGGATCGACATTCCGGAACTGTCGCATGTCTTTCAGTATGAGCCACCCGAAGATCCGGAAAGTTATATTCACCGCGCCGGGCGTACCGGGCGTGCCGGCGCGACCGGGATCGCGATTACCTTGACGACGCGTGTCGAAAAACCGGGGCTGGACCGCATTGGCAAGCGTTATCACATTGCCTTTGAAGAACGGGAATTACCTACGCCTGAAGCGTTGGAAGCGACCGTTGCCGAACGGTTGACCGCACTGCTCGAAGCACGCTTGCGCGAGCGCGATAAGCTGCAACAAGAACGCAGCCGCCGCTTTATTCCCCTGGCCCGTAGCCTGGCCGAAGCTGAGGATGAATCCGCGATCATCACCATGTTGTTGGATGAATATTACCAACGCCTGTTGCATACACCGGTTGCCCCGCCCGAAGCGGAAAGTCAGCCGAAGCCCCAGCCGCCACGCAGTACGAGCACCGAGCGACCAGCTGGCGGTCGCCGCCGCCGCCGTTAAGGGCAAAAGAGAACCACATGCAGGTGCCAGTTGTCACTGGCCCTAGACGCTAACGCTCCGCATTGTCACCTCAACTTGAGATCACAACGCGGAGCGCCAATTTCCTACTTACGCAACTGCTAACCGATTACTATTTTTTCCGCGCGTCAATATCACCTTCATAACTAAGGGCCTCGGCACCGCGTTCATTGGTGCGAATCCGAATAATATCTTCTACGGGATAAATAAAGATCAACCCATCGCCCACTTGGCCGGTATGGGCTGCTTTGCGGATCGTCTCGACGGTTTTCTCCACATTGTGATCGCTTAACACGATATTGAGTTGATAGCGAGGTAACATATCAACCTTGTAAGTGCCGGTGCGCCAGGCCATGGTAACACCGCCTTGGCGACCATGCCCATGCACCTCGATCACATTCATCCCCACAATGCCGATCTCGTAAAGCGCCTTCTTAACATCCTCGAACTTTTCTTCGCGGATGAAAGCCTCAATTTTTTTAGTCATCGTTGCTCTCCTTTGTATACGCTGCGTGCCTTAAGCCGGTTGGCTGCGCCGCGCGCAATTCTGCGCGCACCACTAATTAACTCAGTGCCGCGTTAGTATTTTACATCATGATCGAATATTGGGGTGTGAACCCTGCCAGTAGCCACGTGTACCCATTTCCGGCACGTCCAGGCCAAGGATCTCATCCGCGGGGTCACTGCGGAGCAGATGCATGGCCATGAGGATTCGAAAGACGATCCAAGAGAGAACAAAGACAACAATGAAGACAGCCCCTGCTTCGACCACCTGTGCAATCAGCTGACCAACGCCGCCACCGTAGAAAAGCCCGGTCACGGCTGTATCAATGCCATTCCACGCCGCCGAATCGGGATTGCCATTGGCAAAGAGCCCAACAGCAATGACGCCCCAAAGGCCGTTAAACAAGTGAACCGGCACGGCACCGACGGGATCATCAATCCCCATTCGCTCGATCCAGGCCGCGGCAAGGCAGGCCAAGATCCCACCGATGCCACCAATGATAACCGCGACGAGTGGGGTGACAAAGGCACAGGGTGAAGTAATCGCCACCAAGCCGGCCAGAATCCCGTTAACCGACATGGAAGGATCAGGTCGTTTCGCCGGCCCAAACCACCACATGTAGCACATCGCCGTGATCCCACCCGCCGCCCCGGCTACCAAAGTGTTTACTGCCGCTAATGCCACCAGATTGATAAAGGCACCCTGAATGCCCAAGGCTGAGCCAGGGTTAAAACCAAACCAGCCAAAGAAGAGGATAATCGTTCCCAATACACCCATGGGAATATTATGGCCGGGAATCGCGTTCGCACTGCCATCTTGATTGAAGCGCCCTAACCGTGGCCCTAGCACAATCGCAATCGCCAGCCCAATCGCACCACCTGTGGTATGCACCACGCCCGAGCCGGCAAAATCAACGGCACCATTGCCCCACCCCATGGTGCGGCCCAGATTCGCCAGCCACCCACCGCCCCAGACCCAGTTACCAACCAGTGGATAGATGAACATGCTGACCCAGAGTGACATGACAATGAAACCGACGAATTTGATCCGCTCTGCACCGGAGCCGGTGGGAATCGTTGCTGCGGTATCCATGAAGACCATCTGAAAGAGGAAAAAAGCGAAGATGCCAGCGGCACTCAACTGAATGCCCGAGAGGAAGAAGCCTTCTAAGCCGATAATGCCCCATTGTCCAAAAGCCAGCCCAGTCGTGAGCTGATCACCCCAGGCTCCCAGTGTAATCGGTGAAAAAGCCCAGGCGGCATGGCCATTGATCTCAGGATAAGTGGCATTGACTGCCCCAAACTGAAAAGCAAAGCCACAGATCCAATACCCAATCGCCCCGATGCAGAAGACCATCATGTTCATCATCATCGTGTGGGCGACATTCTTGGCACGAGTAAAACCCACTTCGACCAAGGCAAAACCAGCTTGCATAAAAAAGACCAAAAAGCCGGCCAATAAAACCCATAAAATATTGGCGTTGACCGTCAGCGCGTCAACGCTTGTTTGCAATTCTGCCATCAGTCCTTAACCTCGCTTTAAGTGCATTATCCACCTGTTCAACCCTCGGACAGGGGAAATGGGATAAAAATACAATAAAGCGACCCTCGACACGATAATCGTGTCACCATCCGCTGTGCAGATGGCACAAACAGCGGCCCGACTGTTTGTGAAAATAAGCTATTCAGTTTGTGGTAATTCCGCTTTTTAATCGCTTGTGGCGCGTTTCCTCTTTCTATTTTCGCCTTATTGGTTTCGATGCACAATAGTTTGTGTCTCGAAGTACAAGCTTAGTCCTAAAGCTTCTGTTTGTGCATTAGGAAGATTACACGAATTATCTAGATTTACTTAGTGAAAGATGCACAACACTAATTGCTTGCTGAAATGTAAGTTGGCGCGCGAAATCCTCCTTGGCACGAGGCTTACGGCTAACTTTGGTCTAACTTCTAGGCATAAAAGCGGATCGCCTGCGCATAACGCTGTATTTTGGGCGCGGTTGAGCTGTAAACTACAGTGCATAATCGGCGTGGGGATTGGTCACACTCGTTGTGCGATAGAAGAGGTTATTTGCCCCGTCCTTGATGGGGTGATCTGCCTGCGCTGCCAAGTTTGCGGCTGCGTTGGTCGGTGATCATCCAGATCGGCAAGTAACGGCAGCAGTGCGTTCATCCTGGTTGATCTGTTTTGCCCTGCGCCAACAACTGCGCAGCCCAGGCACTATCTTGGGCGGAGAGCGGTGGCTGCGCCGCTTTTGTATAATCCACCCGCAAATCATAGCGCGCCCGTTGATAGGCTGTCCGTAACGCCGCCCCGAGATCGAGGATCACTGGCGGATCTGGTCGCAACAGGGGCACGGCAAGCGTTGGCAGCGGTTGCCGTACACTCAAGGGCCAGACATCACATTCTAGCCCCTCATAGGCGTTGAAGCTCATAACGACATAGTCACAGGCGGGCAATTCATCTTCAAAGGGCATACGTGCGTAGCGTCGCAGCAGATCGAGTTCAATCAGATGGATGCCACCCTCGAAGTAGGCTACACGCTTTATTAGATATTTGTGGCGCTCATCGCCCGGACGTTTATTGATGGGCGAGAGCAACTCAATGGCGGTTACCAAGCGTTTGTCACTTTGGCGGCGGATATGTAGTGTCAGCAAGGTGATTTCATAGCTGATGGCGACTTTCATGCGCCTGGGGGCTGGTGCCGGTGCCTCTAGCGTCATCACCCCACCACCGCTGCCGAAAGGCTTTGTGATGGCGACATCAGGAATCGCACCACCGTGAATCGATTCGTTATGCTCAACCCGTTCAATCACGACTTGGGTATCCAACTCCGCTAAGTATTTAGGGGCTAATTGGGGACTCAACTGCTCGGCGAAAATGTTGACTAACCTGCTATGTACATCAGCCCAAATATCTGGCGCTTCCAGATAAGGATCCATACCGGGAAACGGTGAGGTGCTCATGTGTTGCTCCTTAATTGAATGCTGCTTGCCGGTTGCTTAAATTAACATAGCTAAAATGGCTGCGCAAGCCGTACGTTACGCCCCTTGAACCGTCTTGTATGCTGCCAACAACTGCGCTGCCCATTTGGCCTGCTCTGCTGAAAGTGGCGGCGTTGGTGGCTGGCGATAGTCAATTTGTAGATCGTATCTTGCGCGCTGATAAGCAATGCGCAAGGCTTCCCCCATATTGATTAACACGGGTGGATCAGCCGGTAGTAGCGGTATTAAAATCATTGGTAGTGGATTGGGCAGCTGAATCGGCCAAACATCGACAATCGGGCGTTGCCGGGCATCACTGACGACAATTAAATAGTCACAGGCCGGCAACTCACCTGCCAGCGGCATACGTTCCCACTGTCGTAGCAAATCGATCTCAACCAGGTGGACAGCCGAATCAAGATACATATCGCGTTTCCGTAAATATTTTTGCCGTTGTTCGCCATTCCGCTTGTTGACCGGCGACAGCAACTCGACCACCGCGACTAATGTTTCGGTTGCGCGATGAATAATCCGGACCTTGGTCAACCGATGTTCGACGGGCATGGGAATTTGTAACTGGATCGGCGCAACGGCAACGGCTTCTGCCCCAGCGTATTGCTGCGTTACATTTTCTGATTGCCGAACTGCTACATCTGGTACTGCAATCACGCGGTTGCTGGGCGTTACCTTGTTATAAGTACCACCATTGCTTCCCTCATTTTTTATTGGTCCTGTATTCGGATCAATATGTTCAATGATGATTTCTGTTTCAAGGTCGGCGATGTAATTGGGGGCGAGTTTGAAGGCCAGTTCATCGGCGATGATGGTGATCAAGCGCGTGTGAAGGCTGTGCCAGATGGTCGGTGCTTCTAAATAAGGATCCATGCCGGGAAATGGTGATGTACTCATTTTGCACTCCTTTATATGTCGCTCCGCCGGCAATGACACAACACTCAATGCAGTATTCAGGCAATCGTTCTCGTTTGAGTTTATCATAGTCGTCAAGCAAATTCAACAAAAAGGTCTCAACCTCTCGGGTTGAGACCTTTTTGTTGAATTTGCTTATCACGTCTACTACTTGCGTGGACTACAACGTAACCCCATGCGCGCCGGCCGTGACCAGAATGGGCGCACCCTCGGTGATGACAATCGTATGTTCATATTGCGCGGAAAGTTGACCACGTTTGATGGCCAAGGTCCAGCCATCAGCCTGCTCTTCAGCGACACGCGCACCGGTGGCGAGAAAGGGCTCCAACGTCAGCACCATGCCCTTTTGAAAGCGACGCCGATCTTTTTTGCGGTTGTAGTCCGGCACAAATTCGGGCGCTTCGTGAATGTGGCGACCAACGCCGTGGCCGGCCAGATTTTCGATGATCGTAAACCGATGTTTGCGCGCGACCTTTTCAATCGCCAGTTCGACATCACCCATGCGATTGCCGGCTTTGGCGACCCGCAACGCGGCCTGTAGCGCCTCTTGTGCTGCCGTACAGAGCTGCCGCGCCACCGGTGAAACTTCCCCAACGGGCATACTCGCCCCGGTATCCGCCACATACCCATCAAGCACTGCCGACACGTCGATGTTGACCAGATCACCATTGCGCAGCTTGCGTGTACTGGGAATGCCGTGTGCCGCTTCTTCGTTGATGCTAATACAAGTGGTGCCGGGAAAGCCATAGTAGAAATGGGGAGCTGGTTGTGCGCTGTAGTGTGCTAACACCTTGCGCCCGATCTCATCTAGCTCCGCGGTGGTAATCCCTGGCTTGACCGCCGCTTGCATGGCTTGCATGGCCTGCACCAGCACCTGGCCCACCCGCTGCAAACCACGCAGATCTTCTTCAGATTGAATAGACATAGCTTCTCGACTGATCTTTTCAGCGAGGCCAGTGGCGCCCCCTGAGCTTGTCGAAGGGTACGCCGGTGGCCTCGCTGAAATTGAGTAGATTTAGGCGGCCTGCCGTTCGCTGTCGGTCAACAGGAAATATTCCATCGAGTCGGAGAGGGCGATCCAACTAGCTTCGATAATGTTGGTGCTGGCCCCGACCACGGTCCAGGTGCGCTCGCCATCGGTGCTATCGATCAAGACGCGCACGATGGCACCCGTGCCACTTTCGCTGTTGAGAATGCGAACCTTGTAATCTTTGAGGTGGACTGCGCTCAGCCGCGGGTAAAACTGTTGGATCGCTTTGCGCAGCGCCAGGTTGAGGGCGTTGACCGGGCCGTTACCTTCGGCGACTTCATGAAAGAGTTCATTGCCGACTTTGACCTTGACCGTTGCTTCCGAAAAGGTGCCGCGGCCACTACGGTATTCGACGTTAGTGGTATAGTCGATCATTTCATAGGGCGCTACATATTCTTGGCGTTGACGGCGCAGCAGGAGATCAACACTGGCTTCGGCGGTTTCAAAGGCAAAGCCGGCATTTTCCATCTCTTTGATCTGTTTGAGCACGGCGCGTTCTTGTTCGCTGCTCAAGCCATCCAGGCCAAATTCACGCCGTTTGACGGCAATGTTATCTTTGCCGCTCAACTCGCTGACCAAGACGCGCGTCTCGTTGCCGACCAGCGTTGGGTCGATATGCTGATAGCTCATCACATATTTGACCACCGCATTCACATGGGTGCCCCCTTTGTGGGCAAAGGCACTGCTGCCGACAAAAGGTTGGTGCGAGTCAGGATTCAAATTGGCCAGTTCGCTGACATAGTGACTGAGGTCGGCCAGCTGGGCCAGCTTTGGTGGCGGCACCAAGTCGTAGCCCATCTTCAATTGCAGATCAGGGATGATGCTCATCAGATTGGCGTTGCCACAGCGCTCGCCGTAACCGTTGATCGTCCCCTGAATCTGGGCAGCCCCATGGCGTACGGCTTGCAAGGTGTTCGCGACCCCGGTTTCGCTGTCATTGTGGGCATGAATGCCAAGGGTGACGCGCGCCGCTTGGTGCGTAGGGGTTTTGCCCGCTTCAATGCCGAGAACTTCACTGCGCACAATATCGATCGCTTCGCCGACTTCCCACGGTAAACTGCCCCCATTGGTATCACAGAGCACAATGCTATCGGCACCCCCCACAATCGCGGCCTGTAATGTTGCCAGGGCATACTCCGGGTTGGCGCGATAGCCGTCGAAAAAGTGTTCCGCGTCGTAGACCACTTCTTTTTGGTGCGACTTGAGATAGCGCACCGACTCACGGATCATGCGCAGATTCTCTTCCAACGTTGTCCGCAATACTTCACTGACATGCAGATCCCATGACTTGCCAAAGATGGTCACTACCGGTGTGTTAGCTTGAATCAGCAGATCAATCTGTGGGTCGTTGGCCGGTTCGATCTCGGCCCGACAGGTTGAACCAAACGCCGCAATCTTCGCATGCTGCAAATTCAGTTCACGTTGGGCGCGTTCAAAAAACTCCATATCCTTCGGGTTCGATCCTGGCCAGCCCCCCTCAATGTAGTCCATGCCAAACTCGTCCAGCCGCCGCGCGATCCGCAACTTATCATCACAACTTAACGATACCCCTTCCCCTTGGGTGCCATCGCGGAGCGTTGTATCGTACAGGATTATCTTGCTCATTGTAATTGACTCTCTAGTGAAAATGAGCGTGGACGGCAAAACGTGATGCGTAAAACGTAAAACGTAAAGGTCTTCCTGCGACCTTTACCTATTTACCTATTTACCTATTTACCTATTTACGCTTTACGTTTTACGTATTTACGTTTTACGTATTTACGTATTTACGTATTTACGTATTTACGTATTTACGTTTTACGTTTTACGTATTTACGTTTTACCTTTCACGCCATAATTTCTTGAATGTTCTCAAAGATCTTGTTGGGCCAGATGCCGCGCGCCAGGTCTTCTTTGCGGAAGCGACCACTCTTCACCAACCAGCCCTGCATGCCGATCAGCTGTGCCCCGCGCACATCGCTCTCCACATCGTCGCCGATCATGGCAACTTTGGCCGGTTCAACGCCCAGGTCATCAAGCACCATGCGGAAGTAGGCCTTGCTTGGCTTGCCAATCACTTCGGCGCGCATCTCGGCGGCGTATTCCATGGCGACCACAAAGGGGCCTGCGTCGAGATAGACCCCCTCTTCAGTCCGCCAGGTGCGCTTTTTGTGGAGCGCCACCAGGCGCGCCCCGTTGAGGAGCGCCCCTAGTGCCCGGTTGAGGCGTGGGAAGGTAAAGCTTGGCCCCATATCACCCATCACCACAAATTCAGGGTTCTCTTCGTCAACATCGAGCCCGCCGAATTCGAGCTGTGCATCGGGCATCAGCAGGGGATAATAACTTTGGGCGTTTTGCTCCTGCAAGTAGCGCGCTGCCGCATAGGTGGCGGTAAAGAGTTCTTCCAGCTTAATCGCAAAGCCAAGCGCCTGCAGCCGTTCCAACAAGGTCAGCCGACTATAGATCGTCGTGTTGGTAATAAAGCGGTGGGGAATCCCCCGGGCGCGCAGGCTCTGTAGAGCCTCATGCGCGCCCGGAATCACCTCATTACCACGAATGAGCACTCCTTCGATATCAATTAACAGTCCTTCAATTGAGGACAGGTGGTTTGTCACAAGCAAATCCTGAATGGTGTGACTGGATGACAAGATGACCGGATGACCAGATGAACAACGCTTGGCGGGGACCACTCGGTGCTTTCATCTTGTCGTCTTGTCATCTTGTCCGATCACGGAATTAAATCGATATAATGTCGATTGTCTAACCAACATTTTGTAAACCGGCCGCAATCCCATTCACCGAAAGCGAGACGCCCGCCTGCAACTGTTCGCGGTTCGCCACGGCTGGGCCCTTGCGCAGTTCGCGCAGAAACGCAACTTGGATGTAGTTCAATGGATCCACATAGGGGTTGCGTAGGCGAATGCTCCGTTGGAGCCACTCTTCATTGTCGAGCAGTTCTTTATTTTGCGTGATCTGGAGCAGCATTTCGCGGGTGCGCTCAAATTCCGCAGCCAGATCGGCAAAGATTTCCGCTTGTAAGTCGGGGGTCGCCAGGCTGGCATAGAGCTGGGCAATGTGGATATCCGCTTTGCCCAAGCCGACTTGGACATTATCCAGCACGGTGCGAAAGAATGGCCAACCGCCATAAATTTGACGTAAGATGGCGAGCCGTTCGGGATGGACCTGTCCCTCATTCGTCTCTGTCAGCCACTGGAAGAGCGCACTGCCCACCCCATACCAACTGGGCAAATTGACGCGTGATTGGGTCCAGGCAAAAACCCAGGGAATGGCGCGCAGATCGGTAATCGCTTCCGTCTTTTTGCGGCGCGCCGGCCGTGAGCCAATGTTAAGCTGGTCCACATGATCAATAGGCGTGGCTTCGTGAAAGTAGCGCACAAAGCTTGGCTTTTCTACCAACACGCGGTACTTCGCATAGGCAGTCTGGCTTAGCGCTTCCATCACGGCTGCCCACTCCTGTTCCTGGGCATAGTAGGGCCGACGGCCACTGCTCAGCAACACTGCATTAAATAGTTGTTCCAGGTGCCGATGGGCGAGTTCCGTTTCATCATAGCGACTGCTCAAGACTTCGCCCTGTTCGGTAATCTTAATCCGTCCCCGTACCGATTCCTGCGGTTGGGCCAAAATGGCGCGATTGGTCGGACCACCGCCACGGCCCAATGTGCCGCCGCGCCCGTGGAAAAGGGTCAACTGGATGCCATGTTCATCACAGGTGCGGGCTAGGTTGCGTTGGGCCTGAAAGAGCATCCAGTTGGCCCGCAGATAACCACCATCTTTGTTAGAGTCGCTATAGCCGATCATAATCTGCTGACGGTTGCTGCGTGCGGCCAAATGTTGGCGATAGGCATCATTGGCAAAGAGGGCGGTCATAATTTCCGGTGCAGCCAGCAGGTCATCAATCGTTTCAAAGAGCGGCACAACATCGATCGCCCCAAACAGATCGGCATCACGCGCAAAGAGCAGCACTTCCAATAGGTTACTGACGGCCGTCGTCATACTGATAATGTAGGCCTGAATCGCATGATCGCCCACCTCTTGCCGGGCGCGGCGGATCAGCCGGAAAAGGTCAACGGTCTGATTGGTCTCAGGGCTAAAGGTCAACCGGGCCGTAATCGGCCGTTGGCTTAAGATCTCGCTGGAAAGCAGGGCAACGCGTGCTGCTTCCGGCATTTCCACGTAGTTGTCAACCAGGTGATAATATTCAAGAATCTCGGCCATCGCCTGGCGGTGACGCTCGGCATGTTGTCGAATATCCAGCGTCGCCAGATGAAAGCCAAAAACCTCGACGGCGCGAATCAGATCGGCTAAGCGGCCTTCGGCCAGGCGTTGGCCTTGATTCGCACAGAGGCTTTCGCTAATCAGTTTGAGATCGTCGAGGAATTCCTGCGCCGAGGCATAGGCTCGCGGATTGCTGGGGGCCTCTTGGTTACGATTGCGCCAGGGAATATCATTCTCGGCGCGCGTCGCGCGCAGGCGACGAAACATCATGATCAGCTTCTGCCGATAGGGCTCCAGCCGAAAGCGTTCCAACACCTCAACCTCATTGGCCGGCACTAAGGTAAAATCGCGGGCAATACTCTCTTGTAACGCCGCGCTGACCGCAACGCGCGTTTGGGCGGTGCTCAGATTATTGTAGAGCCGATCAACCTCAATGTTATAGAGTTTAAGGATCGTCTCTTTCTGCTCACGGATCGCCTCTTCGGTGGTGGCCAGGGTTACAAAGGGATTGCCGTCGCGATCACCACCGATCCACGAGCCAAAGCGTAAAGCCGTCGGCAGCTCAAAGTGCTCGCCCGGATAGTATTCTTCCAGCGCACGTTCCAGTTCGCGATAAATCAGCGGTGTCAGGCGAAATAAGGTGGCCTCGTAGTAGTAAAGCCCTTCGCGGACCTCGTCCATCACGGTTGGCCGGCGATCGCGCGTCTCATCGCTCTGCCAGAGCAGGACAATATTTTCACGAATGCGCTGGACGAGGGCATCTTCCTCGGTTGGCAGCAGGCTCCGATAGCCCATATCATAGAGGGCGTCGGAAATTTCTTTGATCTTGAGTAGAATCGTGCGCCGTTTCGATTCGGTGGGGTGTGCTGTAAAGACCGGCATGATAAAGAGCCCTTGCAACAGCTCCCGCACCTCATCGGCGCGCAGCCCTTCTTCGGAAAGACGGCGCAGCCCGTGGGCGATGGTTTCCGGCACCGGCACATTCTGCTCGTGGGCGCGGCGGGCACGGTCACGCAGAATGTAGATCCGTTGTTGCTCCTCGGCAATGTTAATGAGCTGAAAGTAAATGGTAAAGGCTTTCAGCACGGCGTGGGCTTTGTGTGGTTCCTCGATCAGCGTATGCAACATGCCATCGAGCTTTTCCTGAAAGGTGCTGAGATCGCCATCTGCTCGCCAGTTCTTGGCCATGTTGCGAATCTCTTCTTCCAATTCAAAAATGGCCTGTCCCTCTTGCTCAATAATCGTTTCACCGAGCAGATTACCTAAAAAGCGAATCGTGGAACGCAGTCGGTCTTGTGGGTCGATGATCATGGGTCTTCTTTTGTTGGGTGATTAGGAATTAGTGATTAGGTGATGCGTAAAACGTAAAACGTGAAACGGAATTAGGTGATGGGGTTAATCGGCAGCGTAAGCAGTCGAATTTTGCTCTATACGCATCACGTTTCACGCATCACGTTTCACGCATCACTTAATCTGTTAGGTTAACAATTTTTCCACCACCAAGTCGCCCATGACCTGGGTACCGACAACTTCGCTGCCGGTGTGTTGGATGTCAGGCGTGCGTACACCTTCATTGAGTACGGCATCGACGGCACGTTCAATGGCGTCGGCTTCTTTTTCCAGCCCTAGACTGTGGCGCAGCAACATGGCACAGCTCACAATCGTGGCTAGCGGATTGGCAATGCCCTTGCCGGCAATATCCGGGGCGCTGCCGTGAATCGGTTCGTACAGGCCTAGCGGCAACCCTTGGCTGTTGGCCAGATCACCCAGGCTGGCCGAGGGCAACATGCCCATCGAGCCGGCGAGCATGGCGGCCTCGTCGGTGAGGATATCGCCAAAGATATTGCCGGCTACGATCACATCAAAGCTGGCGGGGCGGCGAATGAGGTGCATCGCCATCGCGTCAACCAGCACATGTTCTACTTCCAGTTCGGGATAATCAGCGAGTACTTCCGTCGCCACGCGGCGCCAGAGCCGACTGGAGGCCATCACATTCGCCTTGTCAACGCTGACCAGCTTTTTGCGCCGACCCATTGCGGTCTCGGCCGCAAGGCGTACCACCCGTTCAATTTCGGGGCGGGTATAGATTTCGGTATCAAAGGCTTCATAGCCCTCTTCGCCGGCCTCTTTTTTCGGCCCAAAGTAAAGCCCGCCGGTCAGCTCGCGGATTACCAGCATATCAACGCCCTGCAATACTTCTTCTTTGAGCGTGCTGGCGCTGAGTAGCTGTGGGTGCAACTTGACTGGGCGCAGGTTAGCAAAAAGATTCAGCGCCTTGCGAATTGCGAGCAATCCACGTTCAGGACGATCCTTTGCCTTGGGATCATCCCACTTGGGCCCACCAACGGCACCGAGCAGAATGGCATCTGCGGTTTTACAGGCTTCCACCGTAGCATCGGGCAGGCTGGTGCCTAGTTCATCAATCGCCCGGCCACCCATCATCTGGTTGCTAAAACTAAAGTGGTGACCGAACTTTTGCGCAACCGCGCTCAGAATCTTGCGCCCCTCATCGGTCACTTCCGGGCCGATACCGTCGCCGGCCAGGACTACAATCGTTGCATTCATCATAATGGCTTTCTAGCTGAATTAACAGTTGTAAATTAACAATCTCAATTGTTAACTACTAACCCCTCCCTAACCCTCCCCTGCTAAGGGAGGGAATGGTTACTCGCGTGCCTGTTCCTCCCCTAAGCTGGGGGAGGTTGGCCCAGAGGCTCCCTGGGGTGGCTTGGTAGTTCCTCAATTGTTAATGAATTGGACTTTAGTATACCGGCACAGCTTCATGGCGCACAATCGCCTCGTCTTTGGACATAATATAGCCTAGATCGTCCAATCCTTCGAGTAGACAGATCTTGCGGAAAGGATCAATGGCAAATTTATGAGTCTGGCCATCGGGCAGGGTGACGGTCTGCTCTTCCAGGTTGACCCCAATTTTGATCTCCGGCTCTTCCTCGATCAGGTCAAGCAACATATTGACCGTCTCTTCGGGCAGCGCGACCGGCAAGAGACCATTTTTTAAGCTGTTGTTGTAAAAGATATCCGCAAAGCCAGGGGTGATCACACAGCGAAAGCCATATTCCGTCAGCGCCCAGACGGCATGTTCGCGGCTGGAACCGCTGCCAAAGTTGCGCCCAGCGACCAAAATCTCCGCCCCGTTATACTCGGGCTTGTTCAGCACGAAATCGGCTTTGGGGCTGCCGTCGGCGTTATAGCGCCAACTGGAAAAAAGCCCATCGCCCATCCCTTCCTTGGTCACTGCGGTCAGGAAACGGGCGGGAATGATCTGGTCGGTATCGACATTTTCGGCGCGCAGCGGCGCAGCGGTCGTTGCTAGTTTTTTAAAGGGTTCCATTGCTCTATCCTCTTTATTGCTTTGAGCAGGTCACAAAATCTCGCGCACATCAACTACATGGCCGTTGACTGCGGCCGCCGCCGCCATAATCGGGCTCATCAGCAGGCTGCGTGAACCCGGTCCCTGGCGCCCTTGGAAGTTGCGATTGCTGGTGCTGGCCACATATTTGCCGGCACCGGCTTTGTCATCGTTCATCGCCAGACACATGCTACAGCCAGCGCCGCGCCATTCAAAGCCCGCTTCGCTGAAGATGCGATCCAACCCTTCGGCCTCGGCCTGCGCCTTGACTGCTTTGGAGCCAGGGACCACCAGCGCTTGTACGCTGTCGGCCACTTTTTTGCCCTTAACCAGCATGGCCGCTTCGCGCAAATCTTCGATGCGACCGTTGGTGCAGGAGCCGATAAAGACAATGTCGATGTGCTGCCCAGCCATAGCCTGGCCTGGTGTTAAGCCCATATATTCCATCGCGCTGAGTAGACTGCGCCGTTCCGACGGATCTTCCAACTCTTCGGGTCGGGGAATCCGTGCCGTGACGCCAACGCCTTGCCCTGGGTTGGTACCATAGGTGACCATCGGTTCGAGTTTGCTGGCATCAAGGTGCAACTCGCGGTCAAAGGTCGCATCCGCATCGCTGGGCAAGGTTTGCCAGTAAGCCAGCGCTTTATCCCAAGCCTCGCCTTTGGGCGCATAGGGGCGACCCTTGATATAGGCAAAGGTCGTCTCGTCGGGCGCAATCACCCCGGCACGCGCGCCGCCTTCAATACTCATGTTACAGATCGTCATGCGGTTGGCCATGTTTAAGTTGCGAATGGCGCTGCCGCGGTATTCAAAGACATAACCAGCGCCACCACCGGCCCCATTCTTGGCAATGATCGCCAGGATAATATCTTTGGCGGTAACCCCAAAACCCAGTTCCCCGTCGACATTGATGGCAAAAGTTTTTGGTTTCATTTGCAGCAGACATTGGCTGGCCAGCACGTGGCCCACTTCGCTGGTGCCGATGCCAAAGGCCAGTGCGCCAAAGGCCCCGTGGGTGCTTGTGTGACTGTCACCACAGACAATCGTCATCCCCGGCTGGGTCACGCCCATCTCCGGCCCAACGACATGGACAATGCCCTGTACGTCGCCGTCAATGTCCCACAGAGTGATGCCGAAATCTTCACAATTCTGGCGCAAGGTGCGCACTTGGGTGGCGGCGTCACTTGGCCACAACTCAATGCCGACGCCGATCCGGGTGGGGATCGCATGGTCCATCGTAGCAAAGGTGCGATCCGGCCGGCGTACCTTCAGATTACGTTCACGTAACATGGTAAATGCTTGGGGAGATGTTACCTCGTGAATCAGATGGGCATCAATATACAGAATTGCCGGTGCCCCTGGATCCTGGGAGACCACATGCGCATCCCAGACTTTTTCAAATAATGTCTTTCCCACGTCTCTTCTCCTAAACTACGGTTGCTTGCCAAGCTGAATTTTACAAGGGTAGTAAGTATAACTTGGAAACAGGGCAAAATGTAAACTGAGTTATTTAGATTTTTCTATGGTTAAACGTAAAGGTTATGATGATTGTTCTTCAATGGGTAGAGTTTGTCTAGCCTTGTTCCGCTTACTGTTTAGGTTCGGCTTAACTTGCCGTTGCGCGATATGTGCCAGGGCACGTAGTGCTTCATTGACTGCATCCGAATCCGGAAAGAGTGCCGCAACATCTGGTGCCAACACGACGACATTGCTGCCAGCCGCAAGGCGTTGCACATACTTGCCACGGACACCCTTGCTGAAATCATATTCTGGCAGCATGTCAGGATCTGCTGTTGGATCGTCAATCTGCGCTGTATTAGCCTTCTTCATATAATTTCCTTTCTGGCGGATCTGCCAGCCGAGCACTAATGATTTTTATCATAGTCTCTTCATCAGTATGCACAACTACAAGCAGCCGCTGTTGAGTTGACATTCCGATGATGACGAAGCGATCTTCAGCATCGGAATGTAATGGATCGTCAATTGTCAGTGAAAGTGGATCGTAGAAGGCACTAGCCGCTTCCTCAAAGGTAACACCATGCTTTCTACGGTTGCTTCTGGCTTTTTGTCCGTTCCATGTAATGAGGAGGTTCATCAGCAAATGCATTTCTTCATGCGCGTACCACTGAATTCTCAGTCTTTTCTTCTTCCTCTACCGCACTCGAACCCTCGGTTGCCCCTTCGATGGCCACGATATTCTCCCGTGGCGCGACGCGCCAGAAGAGCTGACGCTGGGTTTCCCAGTCGGCCAAGATCGTACGCGCACGTTGCGAGCCGGTCTTTTCCAGGTGTTCGGTAACCAGTTGTTTAAGGGTCAGGTCATCGCCGTCGCCGCGCAGGCGGTTGATGGCGATTAGCTCACTATTATAGCGCCGTTCAAAGTTGTCGCCAATATCGTAGACATAGGCAACGCCACCGGTCATGCCGGCCCCAAAGTTCAGCCCGGTTTCGCCCAGGATCACCACGGTGCCGCCGGTCATATATTCGCAGCCGTGATCGCCAATGCCTTCGACCACAGCGGTGGCCCCGCTGTTACGCACCGCAAAGCGCTCACCAGCCAAACCTGCGGCAAAAAGTCGGCCCCCACCAGCCCCGTAGAGCACAGTATTGCCGATGATCACATTCTGGTGGGGGATAAAGCGGGCATCTTGGTGGGGCCGAATGACAATTTCACCGCCACTTAGCCCTTTGCCCACATAATCCTGGCCCTCGCCAATCAAGCGCAAGTGCAGGCCATTGAGGCCAAAGGCCCCAAAGCTCTGGCCGGCGGACCCGGTAAAGGTAATCTGAATATGGCCCTGGGGTAGCCCTTTGTCGCCATAACGTAAGGCCAACTGGCCCGCCAGTTTGGTCCCCACGGCGCGTTGGCTGTTGTCGATCTTGTGGGCCAGCCGGACTGGCGCATCTGGGTTGACGCGCAGGCTGGCTAGCACCTGCTCGACAATGCGGTTGCCAATGTTGGTCTCTTGGGGCAGTTCATTCGTGGGTAACACATTGCGCCGCGCACTGCCGGTATCCGGCACATAGAGTAGCGCATTGAGATCCATAAAGCCGGCTTCACGGCCAAAGACACTTTGTTTGAGCATTTCGGGGTGGCCGATAATCTCGTCCAAGCTGCGGTAACCCAATTCGGCCAGTACCTCGCGCACTTCTTGGGCGATATAGGTCATAAAGTTCATCACCATCTCCGGCGTGCCGTCGAACTTTTTGCGCAGCTCTGGATCCTGCGTCGCAACCCCGACCGGGCAGGTGTTCTTGTGGCAGACACGGGCCATGATACAGCCCTCGGCGATCATGGCACTGGTGCCAAAGCTATATTCGTCTGCCCCCAACATCGCAGCAATTACCACATCGCGACCGGTGGCAAGACCGCCGTCCGTGCGCAGGGTGACGCGCGTGCGCAGCCCATTGGCGAGCAAGGTCTGGTGGGTCTCCGCCAGCCCAATTTCCCAGGGCAAGCCGGCATATTTGATGCTGCTCAGGGGGCTGGCACCGGTCCCGCCGTTGTGGCCGCTAATATGGATGACATCGGCGTACCCTTTGACCACGCCGGTGGCAATGGTACCGACGCCAATCTGGGCGACTAGCTTGACACTGATTTTGGCCGTCGGGTTGATTGTCTTCAGGTCGAAGATCAGTTGGGCCAGGTCCTCAATGCTGTAGATATCATGGTGCGGCGGCGGGCTGATCAGGGCCACGCCCGGGGTGCTGTGGCGCAAAATCGCAATTTCGGCGGTCACCTTATGGCCGGGCAACTGTCCACCCTCGCCCGGTTTTGAGCCTTGCGCCATCTTGATCTGCAACTCGGCCGCGCTCATCAAATATTCGGGGGTGACCCCAAAGCGGCCAGAGGCCACCTGCTTGATCTTGCTGGCGCGCTCAGTGAAGTAGCGATCCTTGGCTTCGCCCC
This sequence comes from Caldilineaceae bacterium, assembly GCA_022842065.1. The sequence goes on along the minus strand of JALHQH010000024.1, from coordinate 147,455 downwards.
CTTCGCCACTATTGCTCATTCCCCCCAGCCGATTCATGGCAATCGCCAGGGTTTCGTGCGCTTCGGAACTGAGCGCACCGTGGCTCATCGCCGCCGTACTAAAGCGGCGCAGAATCCGTTCTACCCCTTCGACCTGCTCAACCGGGACGGGGGGACGCTCTTTTTGAAAATCCAGCAGATGGCGGGGGGCAAGTTTCATGCTGCGCATCAGTTTGCTGTAGGCGTGATACTTTTCCATGCCTTCATTGGCATCAGCCGCCTGCGCCGCGCTTTGTAAGGCGTGGACAACTTGTGGACTCCACTCGTGTACTTCGCCACCGCGGCGTGATTTGTACAATCCCCAGGTTTCCAACTTGATCGTCTTCTTGGGTCCTTGCGGGAAGGCTTTGTGGTGCCAGGCCAGCACATCCTCGGCGACACTGGCGAACCCGACGCCACCAAGCAGGCTGGGGGTATCGATAAAGGCGATGTCGATCAACTCGGGGCCAATGCCCAGTGCTTCAAAGATCTGCGCGCCACAGTAGCTATCAAGGGTGCTGATGCCCATTTTGCTCATGATCTTGAGCAACCCTTTGTCAACGGCCTTGACAAAGTTGCCATAAGTTTGGGCCAGCGTCATGCCCGCGGTGTGCCGCCCTTCGGCCACCATGGCGTCAATCGTTTCATACATCAGGTAGGGATGGACGGCATTCGCACCATAGCCAATCAGGGCGGCAAAATGGTGGACATCACGCGGCTCGCCACTTTCGCAAATTAGGCTGGTGCTCATGCGCATGCCCTGGCTAATCAGGTGATGATGGACCGCACCAACCGCCAGTAGCGAGGGGATCGGCAGGGTGTGGGCATCGGTTGCGCGGTCGCTGACAACCAAAATGTGTGTACCACGGCGTACTGCCTCTTCGGCGGCTTGGCAGAGTTTTTCCACCGCAGCGCGCAATGCTGCCCCGGCCTCTTGCCCATTGTTCGCACTCGGTAATTCCCAAGTGGCTGCAATGGTTGCGCTTTGGAATTCTGGTTCACTAAAGCGTTGGAGCGCCTGGATTTCCACCGGCTTGAGAATGGGTGATTGCAACTCGATCAGCCGGGTCGCTTCGGGCAGTTCGCTCAGCAGGTTGGCGCGCTGGCCCAGCAAGACGCGCAAGCTCATGACCAACTCTTCGCGTAGTGGATCGATGGGCGGATTGGTGACTTCGGCAAACCGTTGTTTGAAGTAGTGGAAGAGCGGCCGCGGCAGCAGGCTCATCCCAGGCGGCGGTGTGTCATCGCCCATGGACCCGACTGCTTCCTTGGCATCGGTCACCATTGGCCGCAACACGACGACCAACTCTTCGCTGGTAAAGCCGAAATTTAACTGGCGCTGCGTTAGCTGTTCTTCGCTGTTGGCAACCTCAGCATGGCCGTTGGTTGTGCCATTCACCCCAGCCTCGGTGGCGGTTACGGGCTGGCTGTAGTTGGCTAGCCGCTCCTCTAGCCGCACCAGATTTTCCTTGACCCAGCGGTCATAGGGGCGGCGAGTGGCAAAGTGATGGGTGATCTCTTCGTCGGTCATGATCAACCCGCGTGTGGTATCCACACAGAAGATCTCGCCTGGCCCTAAGCGGCCTTTCTCCACAACACGGCTTTCATCATAATCGACCGCACCGACTTCGCTGGCGCTGATCACATAGCCATTGTCGAGCACCACATAGCGAGCCGGACGCAGCCCATTCCGATCAAGAATCGTACCGACGACGCGGCCATCGCTAAAGGTCACCGCCGCGGGGCCATCCCATGGCTCCATGAGTGAGCTATGATATTGGTAAAAGGCGCGGCGTTCCGGGTTGACTTCGCCTTCGGGCATGCGTTCCCACGCTTCGGGCATCATCATCATCAGGGCGTGGCGAATGTCACGCCCACTGCGCACCAGCAATTCTAGTCCATTATCAAGCTTGCCGCTATCGCTGCCCGGTTTCCAGAGAATGGGGCGTAGCTGTGGGGTCTGTTCGCCCCAGAACGGATGCGCCAAATCACTTTCGCGGGCGCGCATCCAATTTTCATTGCCCTGCAAGGTGTTGATTTCGCCGTTGTGGCAAAGCAAGCGGAAGGGCTGGGCGCGTTCCCAGGTGGGAAAGGTGTTGGTGCTGTAGCGTTGGTGAAAGATCGCAATCGCCGATTGGAAATCTTCGTCACTGAGATCAGGGTAGAAGTGGGCCAGCTCTTTGGCCAAAACCAGCCCTTTGTAGACGATGGTGCGGCTGCTCAGGCTGGCCGGATAGAGCCGTTGCACCCCCTGTTCGCGCCCGCGGTTGACAATCATCTTGCGCGCCAGGTAGAGCAACCGTTCAAATTCATCACCCGCGGCGCAGGCGGTGGGGTTACGCCGGATAAAGACCTGTTCCATCCACGGTCTCATCCCGGCGGCACGACGGCCCAGCGCTTCATCGATGACCGGTACCGAGCGGAAGGTGAGCACCTCCAACTTGAGTTCGGCCAATACTTCCACAATAATTGCTTTGGCGCGTTCGCGATCTGCTTGGTCCTGGCGAAAAAGGAAGAGCTGACCGACCGCTAAATCACCGGCGGGGGGCGTTTCAATGCCTAGCCGGCGCAGCTCGCGGTTGAAAAATTCATAAGGTAATTGGGTAAGAATGCCGGCCCCGTCGCCGGTCTTACGGTCGTCGGCGACAGCCCCGCGGTGCGAATGGTTGCCGAGCGCTTCCAAAGCCATCTGCACGACGGTATGGCTACGCTTGCCTTCAATGTGGGCGACAAAGCCGATCCCACAAGCATCATGTTCAAAACGGGGATCGTATAGCCCTTGTTTGGGGGGGAATCCAGGTGTCTGATCGATTGCCTGGTGGATCGCTGGCCGTGGACTTTGTGGTGGTAGCTTGCTCTTCAACATAGAATCTCCATTCTGACTGACAATCATGCGGTTTGACGATAAGTGCGTGCCGCATTGATGATGATTGCGGCGGCGTACGGATCGGGGTTGTGCAGGTAAGTTTGGCGGACGCAACTACTGAAGCACACCGTTGGGCAGGAGTTGTCAATACTGTAGACCTTCATCGTTGAAGAGTGGTAACCATTGCGTGACAAAAAATAAAATCGAGCAACTTGAGCTTACCTAACACGGTTGCTCGATTTACACTTTGTTAGCGGCAAACTAATGCAGCGTTACCGAAATTTTGATGGTTTTTTCGTCCCAGCGGGACGGTTGACCTTAGGACCAAGAAAATCATGATATTGCCCGCCTAATAGATAACACAATCAAACCTGGCACAATCGTGTACTGCGCATCCCCTGATGCGCAGCCCGCTTTGTGTCAACTCTATTTGCTTTGTCTATAAGGTCAACCGTCCCGCTAGGACGAAGGCTGCTTTTACTCCATCAAAACTTCCCTCATACTATACTAATGGGGCGGCTCGCGTGCTAGCGATCCCCAAAAATGTCGTACACATCGCGCTTGGGACGGCGCTTGGGGCGCTGTTTACGGCTAATGCCGCTGATCACCCCCACGACCAGGGCAATGACCAGCACAACCACCGACGCAACCACAATGCTGTTGCGGTAAATAAAATTCCATACCATCGCCAGGGCCGGCGTAGCCAGCTCCGCAAATGAGCCGGACGAGGTGGTTTCCTCTGGTGTAGCCGTGGCGATTGCGTCAGCTTGCAAGGCACTGATGCTTTGCGCACCACTGGCCAACGCCGCCGCCAGCCCAGCCGGCGGTGCCGGATTGGTGGTGAGATAGGCGGCTAGCTGGGTCAACTCTGCTGCTGAAAGCCGGTTGGCTAGCCGGACAAAGTTGCTTTCACCGAAGCTTTCAAGCCGGCGTAAATCCGCCAGATCCAGCGCTAGCAACTTGGCGACGGTCTCTTCATTATCGACATTGAGGAGGGCACTTAGCAGTTGCGGGTCAAAATCTGCTGCTACTCTGCCCTGTGGAATGCCCAATGCCAACGCCCGCTCGATCCGATCCCCGGCCAATGTTGCCCAGGCCAGCGTGCTGTCAACCGATTTGGTCGTGGCCAACAGCGCAAAGGCGTCTTCCGGCAAAAGCATTAGCTGCTCGAACTCGCCATCATCGACGGCCTGCTCCAATTCGGCGCGCCCAAGGTTGTCGACAAAAACATTGACCAGTGCCACCAATTTGCTGATCTGGTCCAGCGGCGTATAGTCGAGAATCTCTTTAAAGGTGGTGCTGTCGGTGGCTAGTGTACAAACGGAGCGTTGATTGTCGCAAAAGCTTTCCCACTCTTCCACCAGGTTGACGGCAATTTCCAGCGCGACGATCGAGACCTCTTCGGGTAGACCGCCCTTCACGGCATCGGCTACTTCCTGGCGGACTTTGCTCTTGACTTCCTCACTCTGGAGGGCATCGCGAATCTGGGGCAGCGCCCCGTTGCCGCCTTCCCAGAGATCCCAAACAATCAGCCCCAGACCGATCACCCACCCTGCGACGGGAATTAGCGTGGAGCCGGCTTTCCCGATCACGCGCCCAACAATCTTGCCGGCAATCCGTTCCGCAATTTTTTCGCTCAACTTGATGGCGATGCGGCGCGAGATCTCGGTAACCACAATAACGCCAACCCCGCCCAACGCTTTGCCGTGTACTTCCAGCGCCGAGACATCGATCTCAGCCGCGTTGCCTTCAAGATCAACTTGTTCGACTTCGGTGCTGACCTTTTGCTCAAAGGTTGTAAAGAGTGTGCCCGAATATTTATCGCCGACATAAGCCTTCATACAGAGAAAGGCGGCTGAAGCAGCGCGAGCAAAATCGGCTTCAATCTCACGTGCAATCTCATCGGCGATGGCGTTGGAGAGCGCCGCAATTTGGGCTTGAAAGCCTTCGGAACCAAAGGCGCTGTTGGCAATCCGCAAGGCAAACTCTTCTGCCTTATCAGCGGACCAACCCGACCAAAGGCGACTCCAATAACCCTCGCTGGCGTAGATCTCCTCGATTGCGCGCTCAACTTCACGGTCAATTGCACTGTCCATGCCAACGGTGACCCACTGGCGCATGACAATGGCGTCTAGATTAATGCCGGCACTATCCGCCGCCAAAGCTGACGCGGCTACCGCTTCAATTTCAACGCGCAGACCTTCTTTATCGAGCTGGCTACAATCGCCAAAGGTATAATCAGATGCCCCGTCCTGGGCATAGAGTGACAGGGGCCGGAGTACGGTCGCCAAGAGCAACGCACAGGTGAGTATAAGTAGGATTGGTTTATGCAACAGCTTTTCTCGCTTTTCAACCGCCGTATAACAACCGCTAGTACAGTGTGAGGGAAATTTTGAGGAATTAGCCACGGAGTGGCGGCAGACGGTAGGCCAGCCTTTTAAGGCTGGCGTCCTGGACCCGCAGGTTGAAACCTGCGGCTACCGTCTGCCGTCACTCCGTGACTAATCCGAATGCTAACCTAGCATAATTTCTGTAACACTGCACTAGATAATCGAACCTTAGGGTGTTAGGGAACGGTTTACCCGTCGAAACCCATTGCCGTAGACAATGACTTCAACACCACCATCGACAACCGTCGGATTGGCGATTTTGACTCCAATCACACCATCGTAGCCTTTCTCTTTGGCCTTCTGGTCAAGATCGGCTAGGGCTGAGGCTACCGAACCCTCGATCAGTTTCTCGTAATGGCGCATGCGGCCACCAACTAGGTTGCGAATGTTTTCGCGAATATCGTTGACCACATTGGCCGCAGTCACCGAAACACTGATAATCAATTCGCCTACTTCAACTTCGGCGGGATTGGGGTAATGATCAAGACTGATTAACAAGGTGTTTACCCTCTTTTACATAGTACTTGTAACTTATACAGGACCCTCTCGTAGGGGCACGGCATGCCGTGCCCCTACAAGAGGACGCTCTATAAGTTATTTACGGAACATGCTGGTGACTGGACGGAAGAGCCAACCGATTAACCCAAGCAGCACGCGCAAGGCTACCAGTAGCGCAATAATGGCAACGCCGGTGACCAGGGCACTTTGCCCCATGCCATATTTATAAATAAAGAGCTGCCACGGGGCATTGCCGGTCACGACTTTTGTCACATCGGCAAAGGCGGCCAACCCCTCGGCGGGCGTGAGCAAAAAGCCCAATGCCTGCTCGATATCGCTACTGTTAGCAAGATAATCGCGTAGGGTAGCATCGCTGAGTTGCGCCACAGTTGCAGGGTTGCTGGTAATGTGTGCCACTAATTGATTGACCTGCGCTTGATCAAGCATCCCGACATAGTCCGCCAGTAGCGCCAAGTCGGTTGCACTGAGTTGGTTGGCGAGGGTAACTAAATTGCCGGTGGAGAGGACAAGCAGCGCTTGTAATGCGGCCGGATTGAGCAACGCCAACTTTTGGATCGCTGCATCATCACTGACGGCCAATAATTTTTCCAGCAACGCTTGATCTAAGCCGGTGGGCGGCTGGTGTTTGTACAGTTCACTGCTCACCACCCGATCCAGTAGATTGCCGGCGGTGGCTGACCAGGCCAGTGCTTCGGGCAACGAACCGGTATCGGCCACAATCTGGAAAGCAGCTTCGGGTTGTTGATAAAGCTGGGCAAAGGAGCCGTCATCGACTGCCTGTAACAGGCCATCGTGGCCCAAGGTGGGCAGCGTTATCCCCACCAAATTGACAAGCTTAGAGAGTTCTTCCGGGCTAGAGAGTTCACTCAGCAACGCATTAAAGGCAGCACTTTCGCCGGCTAACTCCAGCACCTGGCGGATATTCCGTTTGACATCGCGCCACTCGTTGAAAAGTTGGTTCGAGATCTCACGCGCGATCTGCGGCAGTTCGCGCCGTAACTCCGGCTCGGTGGAGAGGATAATTTCGTCGCGAATCCCCTGCTTAACCTCGGCTGATTTAAGCGTTTCCTGAATTTGCGGCAGCGCACCATCACGGCTGCTGTAGAGATCATAGGCAATTAGCCCCGCGCCCACCAGCCACCCGGCCACGGGAATGATCGTTGAGCCGGCCCGGCCCAGGATCCGGCCGACAATGCGCCCGGCCACTCGCTGCGCAATGGTCTCGCCAATCTCCACCACAATGCGCCGGCTGATCTGCGCGACAATGATCACCCCAACGCCGCCGAGCGCCGTTTTGTGCTGACCGATCACATCAAGCAGCCCAGTGTCGAGGTTGTTATTCTCACTAATCGTCGTTGCTTGGGTGGCGACGCGCACTTCTTCTTCAAAGGTACCCACCAGCGCATCTGAATAGTTGCCACTGATGAAGGTCTGTAGACAGAAAAAAGCGGCCGAAACTGATTCGGCTGAGAGTACCGCGATCTCGGCACCGATCTCCTGGGCAACTGCGTGGGAAAGCTCATTCATCTTATCCTGAAACGCGGTCGCTTCAAATGTCTCGGTCGCAACCGCGCGCGTTAACTCTTCAGCCTTGGCGGCAGACCAGCCGGACAGCAACTTGTTCCAGTAATCTTCCTGGCTTTTGACACGCAAAACGGCATTGTCGACTTCGGTGTCGATCACCGTATCGACCTTGAGCAGATTCCACTGGGCGGCAACAATGCGGGCCAGATCGATTTGCGCGGCGGCGCTGGCCACCACCTCTTGCGTCACGCTGTTGAGTTCGCTTTGGATCTCTGTTTCCGCGACCAGATCACAATTTTGCAGGGTGCTCGCATCGCTCTGCGGTAGCGGCGCTGCGTAAACCAACGACGGTTGAATTGTGAGCAGGGTAAGTAGCCAAACAAGGATGAGTTTACTGCGGTAAGAAAATTTATTCATGTGTTTTTTATTTATGCTGCTGCAACAGCTTCGATCTCTAACAACCACCGTTCATCAAAGATGTCGGCAATGATTACTGTCATCGCGACCTTGTGCTCACCAAGCACGGCTTGGCGTACACGGCGATTTTCCATTGTATAAGTGCGCGAGGCGAGGAAAACCGTTACTTTGACCAGATTGGCGATGGTCATCCCCGCGCTTTCCAACTGGGCGATCACATTTTGCCAGGCCAAGTGCGCTTGCGCCGCAAAGCCTTCCGGAATCACACCATCCACCGTTACCGGAATTTGGCCACTGATAAAGAGCAACTGTTGATAGTCGGCAAGTGCCACAGCTTGCGCATAGCCACCGGCTGGTTGGGGTGCCAGGGGTGAATTAATCAAAGTAACTTGCACCGTTTACCTCACTATCGGCTGCCTTGTAACGATTGCCGAATTTGCGTGAGATGCTCTTCGGCATGGGTGACGATGACAGTTTCGATTAGCTGGGCGACACTCACTTCGCCTAGCCGACTATGCAATCCCCGTTTTGCGCGGGCTGACGACGACATGGCACGGATGGCCGCACTGGTCTGTTGCATCGCGTCGTATAATTGCTGCAAAAGTGCTTCTGGCGTGGCCGCAGCGCCGCGTTCTACCCCTTCTAGCCGCTCTGGTGCATCGAGCGCTCGGCCAAATTTGAGCAATTCGTCGCTTGAAGCGATGATCGCATTCGCGTGGCTCAACCAGTAGGGTAGCATCTCAGTCATGTGGCCCAAGATTTGCATCACCGACCACTCCTCGGCACCTGCCGCCTTGCGCAGTCGATCCAACACACCGGATTGCTGCAATTCGGCCGGAATCTGGGTGTAAACCTGTTCGAGTCGTTCTGCTTGTGTTGTCGCCTCAGTGCGCTCAGCGCTCATGACCATTTTCCCGATCTGCGTTATTTTATGCCGAACCATGAGCGTCAGCGAGTGGTTCAGAACTGCGCCGTTACCGTCGGCTGAGCTTCGTCCTGCGCGCGCCCCTGGGTCACCCGCCTTTGGGCGCGAAGGGCTTGTCGAAGCCAGCGGTAACGGCGTAAGTTCAATTGTTATGCGGGCACAGTCTCGTCCGCTGCAATCCGTACACTGGAGCTTTCATTTGCGACGGTCGTCAACATCTTGTTGAGCGCTTGCATATAGGCGCGCGCACTGGCCACCAAAATATCGGTATCCACGCCGCGCCCGCTAAAGAGCCGGCGGCGCGGGCGCCCTTGCGCGGTTTCGCTATAACCACGGCTGTCGGGCACTTCAATGCGGATGGTCACATCACCATTGGCGTCCATGCCTTCAGTGACTGCTTGGACGAGAAATTCCACCAAGGTGTTCTCCACCTGCAAAATGCGGTTGATGCCCTGGTAGATCGCATCGACTGGCCCAGCGCCAAAGCCGGCATCGGTGACAATTTCGCCGGTCTTGTTGTTGCGCAGCTTAACGACCGCGGTGGGGATCACCTGGTTGCCACATTGCACCTGAATGTTGAGTAACTCCCAGGTCTCCATTGGTTGGTAAATCTCATCACCGACCAGCGCTTCCAGATCGGCGTCACTGACCGTCTTCTTTTTGTCGGCCAACTCTTTAAAGCGGCGGAAGACTTCTTTGAGTTCCTCGTCATTCAGGTGGAAGCCCATCTCTTCGAGTTTGCGCTGCAGGGCATGGCGACCACTATGTTTCCCCAGCACCAGCGTACTCTGGTTCAAGCCAATCGTGGAGGCGTCCATGATCTCATACGTGCGCTTGTGTTTGAGCATCCCATCCTGGTGAATGCCGGCCTCATGCGCAAAGGCATTGGCCCCAACAATTGCCTTATTTGGTTGGATCACAATGCCGGTATAGCGACTGACCATATCGCTGGCCCGATGAATCTCGGTAGTGGCAATGTTGGTCTCCAGCGCATAGACCGATTTGCGGGTATGCAAGGCTAAGACGGTCTCTTCCAAGCTTGTATTGCCGGCGCGTTCGCCGATCCCATTGACCGTCACTTCAATCTGGCGTGCCCCAGCTTTGAGACCGGCCAATGTGTTCGCCGTTGCCAAACCCAAGTCATTGTGGCAGTGCAGGCTAAAGATTACATCTTTGCCACCAGGCACATTTTCGCGCAGATGTTTGATTAGCCCACCATATTCCTCTGGTGTCGTGTAGCCGACGGTGTCAGGAATATTCAGGGTAGTCGCACCGGCCTGAATCGCCACCTCTAAGACTTTGACCAAAAAATCGGGGTCACTGCGGCCGGCATCTTCTGGGCTAAATTCGACATCCTGGCAAAGGCTGCTGGCATATTGGACCATGTCGCCCACCGTTTCCAGCACATCGTTGCGTGACATGCGCAGCTTGTGCTCCATGTGGATGTCGCTGGTGGCGAGAAAGGTATGAATGCGTGGGCGTACAGCACCTTGCACTGCGTCCCAAGCTTTATCAATATCATTCTTGCTGGCTCTGGCTAACCCAGCCACAATCGGCGGGGCAACCAACTTGCCATCTTTGTCCTTGCGCGGGGTGCGCCCAATCGTGTTGGCAATTTGCTTGACCGCGTCAAGATCGCCGGGACTGGCCGCGGGAAAACCCGCTTCCATAATATCTACGCCCAAACGGGCCAGTTGTTGCGCAATATCAAGTTTTTCTTGCGTGTTGAGGGTAGCACCGGGGCTCTGTTCACCGTCGCGGAGGGTGGTATCGAAGACGACGACAGTCTCGCCGTGGGCAATCTGGCGGGCGTGGGCGCGGATGTCGGTAATCACAAACTGGGTTACATCTACGTCGCCGACGCTCTCTGCTGCTGGTGCGGCACCGTTTTCCTGTGCACCATTCTGGGCTGTTGTCATGGCGTAACTCCTTCAAAGGGTAGTGGAATGGCTTGATCTGCTACAGCGCGAACATTGAATAAATTTTTTGTTACGTGACTAAGTCCCGCAAGACCATCGTCCATTCACACCACCCCCTTTCTGCTGATAGATCTAATTACCCAAACAGCGAAATATCTACCGATGGGCGCATTTCCGCGCAAACCGCGAGCACTTGATGAATGTTGTTGTTCATGAAATTGTCAAACAATTCTTCATCGACCTGGTTGCCCTGATCCAACGCGGTAAAGGTCTGTTGCATGAGAATGTGGTCAAAGCGGGGGGCCCACTTACGAGTGCCCAGGCGTGCGGTGGTCGAGCAGTTGTCTACCATGTAGGCAACGCCCTTATAGTGCATGTAGGGATTCAGCGAATCGACCGCTTCGATGATCGACTCATTGGCGATCTCCGAGTAGGGGTGACCCATCTCCTTGAGCAGATCGACCTGGGCCATCATCGTGGCCACATAGACGCCGGCTGTGATCGGGTTGATCGGTGTCTTGTCCGCTTGGCGGTTAGCCCGGACCTTGACCCCAACCTGCCACATTTCGGTGCCGTCGATCTTGCCCATGGGGTAACGTTGGTGGCGGTTATTCGCCTCCACCACGCTGCGAATCTCGTTGCCGGACGCGACCTCGGTGTAGATCTCCATCAAAATCTGGAAGGCCTGATGGTAGGCTGCCGAGTAAGCGCGGCGGAAAACATCCTGGTCTGCTTCATTCAGCGCTTCGTAGACCGAGAGAATACCATTTTTGGAGATCATGTGGCTAATCGGCCCGGTGATCGACTCAACGGCGTTGGTAAAGGCTTCTTCCTGCGATTGTCCGTGGGCCACAAACCAGCGATAGAGGCTTTCGACAATCCCATGCACGGCACCCAATAAAATGCCGCGTTCGCCAAAGATGTCGGACTTGTATTCCGATTCCAGGGTCGTTTGGAAGGTCCACGGCGAACCGAGGGCAACTGACCAGCCGAGCGCAATATCGGTGGCGCGGCCATCAATATCCTGGTGAATTGCGAAGCTGGCGTTAATGCCGGCACCGTTGACTTCTTTGCCCTGCTCATAGAGGCGGCGCACGGAGGGCCCCATCCCTTTGGGACAAACGGCAATGACATTGATATTGCTGGGGAAGTTTTCGCCGATGCTTTGCAAGTGGCCCAGCAAAAAGCCGTGGGAGAGACCCAACGTGGCACCGGGGCGCATGGCGGCAAAAATTTCTTTGTAACTTTGCGCGGTCGCAGCATCGGCAATCAGCACCAGCACCAGATCCGACTCGGCAATGACGTCATACATTTCGCCGAGCGTGCCATTGGCGACGGTAAACCCAACCGCTTCCGCCTTTGCCATCGATGGCGAGCCGGCGCGCAGACCGACTTTTACAACGATGTCGGTGCCCACCAGCGAATCACGCAGATTCTGCGCTTGGGCCGGCCCTTGGGATGACCACCCCAATACGCCGATTTGCTTAATGCCGGCAAATGCTTGCCCGAGCAGTGGGAAAAGGTGGCGTCCCCCCCGGACGACATACTCTTCGGTATCACCAATGGTGATCTTCTCTTTGGTAAAGATGTTGGTATTAAAATCCAAATTCATTGCTCTTTTTCCTGGGCTTCTTTGTTTAGGTAAATCGGTAAATCGGTAAATCGGTAAATCGGTAAATCGGTAAATCGGTAAATCGGTAAATCGGTAAATCGGTATGTTGCCAGGGAACGACTATGGCTGTATACCGATTTACTAATCTACTGATTTACTGAGCTACCTCTTCCTCACATCTTGCTAATTATTCTAACATACTCAAACGCCACCAGTAGAAAATCGGGAGGCTTTCTCAACGGTTACCGTCCCGTTGCTGCTGGCGCGCCAGCCGGCAATGCTGCTTTGGGCGCGTTGACCACTGCCACCGCGGGTCATGGCCACCGGCCCGGTGCGCACCATTTCGACAATCTCGAAATTTTCTAACAACTCAAGCAAGGCGTTGATCCGTTGTTCGGCGCCAACGATCTGGACCACCATGCTATCCAGTGTTACGTCAACAATTTCACCTTTATAAATATCCACAATCTGAATGATTTCCGAGCGGCTCTCACGGTTAGTGCGAACGCGGATCAGCGCCATTTCGCGCACAATTGTGGGCAAGTCGGTCACATCGTCAATATGAGTGACATCAACCACTTTGGCCAGCTGTTTGATCACCTGGTCGGACATATGTTCGTCGCCATTGACTACAAAGGTCATCCGGCTGATGCCGGGACGCTCGGAGTGACCCACTTGGAGACTGTCGATATTAAAATTACGCCGCCGCAACAGCCCTGCTACTCGATTCAACACGCCGGGTTTGTCGCGCATCCAGGCAATGAGAGTGTGTTTCATAGGATTAGTCCTTATCTCTGGATTGCTTATTCAGCGGGGTTACGCACCGTCTGCGCATAACCCCGTTTGCTGATTGGTTTACCAACTTGGCTCGACGCCACTGTAACCCTGCATCACCGCTGTCGCTTTGGGGCGGCGGATCATGTCGTCCACGGCGCGGCCGGGGGCGATCATCGGGTAGACATTCACTTCTTCTTTGACGCGGAAGTCAATGATGAATGGGCCAGGTGTGTTGTTCGCCTGGGCAATCGCGGTGGCAACTTCTTCGGGTTTGCGCACCACCAAACCGGGGATGCCATAAGCATCGGCCAGCTTCACATAGTCGGGCGAGATGATCGGGGTGCCCACGTAACGCTTGTCATAGAAGAGCTGCTGCCACTGGCGCACCATCCCCAAGAAGCCGTTATTGATGATCGCCACTTTAACGGGCAGATTGCCTTCTTGTTTCAAAACAGCCAATTCTTGTAGCGTCATCTGAAAACCACCATCACCGGCCACGGCCCAGACCAGGCGGTTCGGATTCGCCAGTTGCGCGCCAATCGCTGCCGGCAGCGCAAAGCCCATCGTGCCCAGGCCACCGCTGGTCAGCAACATGCCGGCATTGTCGTGGATATAATATTGACATTCCCACATCTGATGTTGCCCCACATCGGTGACCACAATCGGGCCACCATTGGGGGCATCTTTGGTGGCATGCCAGAGTTGCCGGATCACAAAGGGCGGCACCAGTTGATCGGTCTCGAAGTGTAAAATGTCGGTTTCGGCGGTGTCACCGCGCCACTCGCTGATCTCTTGCACCCATAGCCCGTGGCGCCGCGACTCAATCAAAGGCAGTAGGGCCGGCAAGGTCTCCCCCAAATCACCAACGACAGCCAGATCAGGCACCACATTTTTGCCCACCTCGGCCTTATCCAATTCAAAGTGGATGATCTTGGCCTGTTTGGCAAAGCGGTCGAGCCGGCCAGTGATGCGATCATCAAAGCGCATGCCCATGGCGATCAGGACATCGCAGCCCTGAATCGCCCGGTTGGCGTAGACTTCGCCGTGCATCCCACCCATGCCCAGGCTCAGACGATGGCTCTCCGGAATATTGCCCGTGCCCAAGAGGGTGGTCACCACCGGAATTTCGGCCTTTTCCACCATCTCTAACAACTCTTTGCTCACCCCGGCCAGATGCACCCCATGGCCGGCCAGGATCAGGGGGCGCTCGGCGCGATTGATCAATTCCGCTGCCTCAATCACTGCGCTCTTATCCACGGTTGGCCAGGGCTCAAAACCGGGCAGTTCAATATCAAAATCATAGCGGAAGAGACCAGTGGCATTCTGCACATCTTTACAAATATCAATGAGGACCACACCGGGGCGTCCTTCGCGGGCAATGTAGAAGGCTTCTTTCAAAATCAGGGGCAGATCATGGACATCGGTCACCAGATAGTTATGTTTCACCACCGGCTGCGTGACGCCCACCACGTCGGATTCCTGAAAAGCATCGGTGCCCAGCAAATTGGTCGGCACCTGGCCGGTGATCGCCACCATCGGCACGCTGTCCATCTGCGCCGTGGCCAGACCGGTCACCAAATTGGTCGCGCCTGGCCCACTGGTGACGATACAGACGCCCACCTTGCCAGTCGAGCGGGCATAGCCATCGGCCATGTGGCCAGCGCACTGTTCATGGCGCACGAGCACATGGTGGATTTTGCCTTCTGCTTCGTACTTTGATAGGGCGTCATAAGTCGGGAGAATAGCACCACCGGGATGGCCAAAGACCGTATCCACCCCTTCCAAATAGAGCGCCTCCCACACCATTTGCGCGCCCGTCATCTGGCGGGGCTCACCCTGTCTGGCTGGGTCGATAATATGTTTACGTTGCCTCATTGTCTAATCTCCTTCTACTGTGACAGGCCACACTTGCGCAAATGTTGGTGAATGCGTTGAAGCTGGTTGGCATGTGTGACTTTGACGAATTGACTGCACTTGAGACGAGCGAAATAATGAAAAAAGATGGTAAAAAAAAACCCTTCCCGGTTGGGAAGGGTCCACAGCGACCTTGCGAGTTGCCAGCGAACAAACGCTACAGCTCTTCTCCAACCAGTATAAGCCTCTGGCTAATAAGTACTACTACCAGAAGCTCGCTAAGGCTGCGTACAACAACTGAAAAGTTGGAGAAAATGTTAAACATAGCGAAAATATACGTAATGAAATTGTAAACTCTTGATTGTTTACTGAATAAACAGCACTATGATTTAGCTAGCACTTTGAACAATGGGTGCGCAGCATTCTGCACAGCCTAGTAGGAGTATAGCGAAGGACGGCTTGCTTGTCAACTGTTAATCGTGCGAAATCACACAATCGCAGCGCTTGTGCACAACATTTACGTGAAATTACCGATAGTATTTTGGTGATAGCAAGGTAATATTAAGAGCTTAAACTGCGGCTGGACTGGGTTCGATTTCAAAACAGCACGCACTTTAAGTTATCACATGCTGAAATTGAGGATCCTATGCTGAAAAGCTTTCGGCTGCTCATGCTGGTGGTGGCAACACCGCTCTGCATTTTGCTGTTTTCACCCTTTGCGTTTGCTCTTCCCTTGTCGACTATGCCTGGCCCTGCACCGGCAATTGCCGCTGGCTTCACCGTGCCCCTGACTGCGACTGCCACCATTACTTGGACGGCAACCAGTACGGCCACCAGGGATGAAGCACTGGTCGTGCCAACCTTCGTCACTTTTGTGCCAACCAGCACACCAGGGCCGTCACTGACAGCTACGCCAACTGCCGTACCCAGCGCTACCGATACACCACCGGCCACGGTGCTGCCAGCCACGCCAACGCCAACGATTATTATTCATCCTCTCCCGACGCCAACGCGTACCGCGACTGAATTCCCGGCCACCCTACTTCCGGCTACCGCGACCGCAAGCCCGACTGCGACCTTTGCCTTCACAGCTACGCCATTGGCAACTCTTACACCCACCTTGACCGCGATCCCGACAAACAGCCCGACCGCGGTGCCAACATTAATGCTGACGCCCACCCAGTTGCCGTCAGCGACGGCAACTGCAACGATGGTACCTACTGTCACTGCGACCCCGACAAACAACCCGACCGCAGTGCCAACATTAACGTTGACGCCCACCCAGTTGCCGTCAACGACGGCAACTGCAACGATGGTGCCTACCGTCACCGCAACGGCAACTACAACGACACCCGCAACCATCACCGCTGTGCCGACGCCAACTGCGGTCAGTACAAGCAAGCCCAGTGCGACACCCAAACCAACCGATACACCACTGCCGAGCAGTACACCTAAACCTACCGATGTGCCCGCACCAACTAATACGCCTAAACCAACGGATCCACCACTGCCCACGAAACCTGCCGATCCAACCAAAACGGCGGAGGTCGAAGCTACGCGTCTTGCGGCATTGGCCCTTACGCCAATGCCTGGCACCCCATTTCCCAGCCCAGTTGACGATCAGGTGCCGCGCATGGACTATTGGTTTTATCTACCCTTAATTACAAAATAAGGTGCTGTCCGACGCGGACAGCACCTTATTTTAGACCATTTCACCAACCTGCTGTTTGAGCCAGGCTTCGATAAATTGATCAATATCACCGTCGAGCACGGCGGTCGTATTGCCGGTTTCGGCATTGGTGCGCAGATCTTTGACCATCTGATAAGGATGCAACACATAACTGCGGATCTGGCTGCCGAAGTTTGCATCGACATTTTGGCCCCGGAGCCGGGCCTTCTCGGCCAATAATTGTTCCTGCGCAATGGTATAAAGTTTTCCACGCAGCACTTTCATGGCCGTTTCCCGGTTTTGGGTCTGGCTCCGTTCGTTTTGAGACGTGACGATGATCCCCGTCGGCAGGTGACGAATGCGGACCGCGGTCTGATTCTTCTGCACATTCTGGCCGCCTGCGCCACTGCTGAGAAAGACCTCAATTTCGATATCATTTGGATTGATGTCGATCTCAATATCTTCCTCAATGACGGGCATGACTTCAACCTTGGCAAAACTGGTGTGGCGCCGATTGTTCGAGTCGAATGGACTAAGCCGTACCAGGCGATGCGTACCCCGTTCGGCCCGCAAATAACCATAGGCATAGGGTCCATCTACTTCCACCGTGACGCTTTTAATGCCGGCTTCTTCACCTTCTGTCATGTCGGTGATCGTGGTTTTGAAGCCGCGCCGCTCGGACCAGCGCAAGTACATGCGCAGCAACATCTGCGTCCAATCTTGGGCTTCTGTGCCACCTGCACCAGCGTGGATGCTAAAGATTGCGGCATCGGCGTCATGTTCGCCGCTCAAGGCCAAAGCGGTTTCGCGTTTTTCTAGTTCTTCTTCCAGCGCCGTGGCTTCCTCGGCTAGTTCGGTCAAAAGCTCAGGCTCATCCGCTGCCAGCGCATAGAGTTCCAACGCATCCTTGCTGCGCCGTTGCACGCGATCCCACACTTCGACCGCCTCGCGCAAGGTGCTGGCTTCTTGCATCTTTTTCTGGGCTAGCTGTTGATCATTCCAGAATTCAGGCTGTTGGGATTCTGCCTCGTATGCCTTTAACGTGCTGGCTTTGTTATCGACGTCAAAGCCGCCCCCGGATAATATCGACCCGTTCAACGAGTTGGCGCAAACGCACTTCTAATTCGTTCATTCTATTCTCCTTTGTACAAACACGATTCATTACTCTAAAACGCCCGTAAAGCCCCTGGTTTTAACTATGGGGATGTAAGGGCGCAAGCTGCGGGTACCCTCTGGGTGCAGGACGTTGTTGCAAGTACCCCGATTGTCAGTCAATTGAAACATAATTTATCGAACATTTGTGCTGCAATTAGTGTACACCACAGTGAGACGGGGTAACATCCTCCTCTGTGTAAGCTCTTTGAAAACTTCAAATAAAGCGTTGCGCTGGGAAGTCCAGCGCGTAAAATTTGAAACGTACTTAAGAACACAAACTGCTGTATGAGAAGGGGCATCTTCTCTTGGGCTAGGCAATGTAAGACCCTCTGTAGGGGCTGTTGCTGTTTGAATCCAGAATCCCCTGCCTTTAGGCATGGGGAGTATGTCAATCTTGCAACAAGCTATCCACAAAGGCCACCGGGTCAAACAGCGCAAAGTCATCGATCTGTTCCCCCGTGCCCACAAAGCGGACCGGTACGCCCAGCTCCTGTTTGATATTAAGAATCGCGCCGCCGCGGCTGCTGCCGTCGAGCTTGGTGAGCACAATCCCAGTGACGCCGGCACTTTCGCCAAAGGCTTTGGCCTGGGAAATCGCATTCTGGCCGGTCGAGGCATCCAACACCAGCAAGACTTCGTGGGGGGCACGGTGCACCTGTTTGCCCGCGACTGCCTTGATTTTTTCTAACTCTTTCATCAGATTAAATTTGGTCTGCAAGCGACCGGCGGTGTCCACAATCAACAGATCTGCCCCGCGACTCTCTTGACTGGCGCGAATCGCGTCAAAGATTACGGCCCCCGGATCGGCACCGGGCGCATGGGCGATCACGTCAACCTTGGCCCGTTCACCCCAGATTTTTACCTGATCGATGGCGGCGGCGCGAAAGGTGTCCGCTGCCCCAATCACGACTTTGCGGCCACGCTGCTTATACCAATTGGCCATCTTGCCGATGCTGGTCGTCTTGCCCGAACCATTGACCCCTACGACTAAGACGACCGTCAATAAGCGCGGTTCGTCAATATGCAGGGGCTCATCGCTCTGCAGCATGCGCACCATCTCTTCTTTCAGAATCTGGTAGGCTCTGCTGGTGGCTTTAACATTTTCGCGTTCGACACGCTGGCGGGTTTTGTCGACGAGGAGCGTTGCTGCACTCATGCCCACATCGCCGCGGATCAGTGCCTCTTCCAACGCTTCCCACAACTCCGCTGTAATCTCATTTTCTTGGAAAATCGTGGTGATCCGGCCCAGAAAGCCAGCACGGGTTTTTTGCAGGCTTGCTTCCAGCTTTACATCATCTTCGGATTTTTCTTCTTTGCCAAACAGTCGTCTAAACAATCGTACACCTCTTGTTGTCTGCTATCGCTTTCAACTGTCACTTCGTGTCTATTCTGCTAGCTATCCTGAAATTCTCTCTCCTGATCTCGCTTGCTAGCGTAGTGGGGGAGCGCTACCATCAAATTTCAGAATGAATTTTTAATCTACTCGCCTGACAAACGAAGACGCGGGGCTACCCGCGTCTATCGGTTGAATGAATTTGTGCTAATTATACCACGAACGGTGGCTTAACGAAATAAGCGCGCGACTAAATTTAGGAGCAGTGTCAGCACAATACTGACGACAATCATCGTGCCAAATGGTGCATAGAGCCGAAAGTTCGTCCGCTCAATCGCCACATCGCCGGGCAAATTTCCTAGCCACGGAATGCGCCCGGCATAAGTCAACGCCAACCCCACGACAAAAAGCACTGCACCTAAAATCATGAGTGTGCGGCCTAGTTCACCGAACATGCGGTTCTCCTTTGCTGCTGGTGGCTGACCGTTAATTCACATGGTGCGCAAGCCGTTCGCGCAATATCTGGGCGGGTTGGACACCAACCAACTGTTCAACCACTTGCCCATGCTTGAAAATATAGAGGGCCGGAATCCCCATGATCTGATAACGCTGCGCGGTGCGGCCATTTTCGTCGACGTTTAGTTTGCCCACCACGGCGCGCCCCTGAAATTCAGTGGCTAACTGCTCTACGGTCGGTGCT
This sequence comes from Caldilineaceae bacterium, assembly GCA_022842065.1. Next base: position 127,777 of record JALHQH010000024.1, on the reverse strand, counting down.
ACCATGCGGCACGGTCCACACCAAGGAGCCCAAAAGTCAACCAACACCGGCTGCTCACTTTGAATGATCTGGGCAAAGTTGTCATCAGTCAACGTAATGGGCTGCCCACTTGCCTGCGCGTTTGGTGCCGGCTTCTTGGGTGCGGCCGCTACCGGTCGTTCGCTCCCCATCGCCAGATAGTCTAGCCAGCTCTGTAGTTCGCTGCTGGTGATCTGCCCGTTAAGGGCTGTTTCTGCTTTGCCGTTTTTGATCATGACCAATGTGGGGAGCGCTTGCACCTGATAGCGTTGACGCAAATTGCTTTCACTGCTGCCATCCACCTTCGCGATTAGGAGCTTGCTGGCGTACTGGCTGGCACTGCGACTCAAGGTTGCTTCAATCAGTGGCGGTAATAGTTGGGCCGAACTCCAAAATGCAAGCACAAGCGGTAATTTGGTCTGCAACACGCGCTCAATGCTCTGATCATTTGTATGAATAATTGTGTCAATCGCCATCTTTTGCCTCTCTGTTCAACAGTAGCTTCAGGTTAAATGTTGTGGTAAAAATCCTGATTATCTACCACAGAGTATAGCATAGCTCTATTAGTTTTTTGTCTCTCTTCTGTTGGTATTTTGTCTTTTGTGTGCTTGTCTCTTTCCCACAGTTGTAACCGCCCCTGGTACACAAAATTAGAAGGTAGCTTCAAATAAAAGCTGCTCAGCCACGCTAGCACAAGGTATAATTGCGAAAGAACCCGCTTTCAGGTTAAACTATGCGATACATCGTATAACGTATAAGGTAAATTTGTCTGTGGAAAGAGCTTCTGTTGATGCCCAATAGTTCAGGCTTGATTGCTTTTTGTCCAAGTGGTTCTTTTCGGATCGCGGCCGAATTGAGCCCTCTACGCTGTCCGGTTACGGCGCAACCACTTGAGTATAAGGAGATTCCGCGCTTCGATCCGGCTGCGATTGACAGCCAGCGCACTGGCCTTTGGCGCTATGCGGCCATGTTGCCCATTGCGGGTCGGGATCAGCCCATCACGTTGGGCGAAGGTTGGACCCCGCTAATCATTGATCAGTGGGCCGGTCGCGATATTCACTGGAAGATGGATGCGTTGATGCCCACCGGTAGCTACAAAGACCGTGGGGTCAGTGTCATGGTCAACTGGCTGACAGGATTGGGCGCGGAGACAATGATCGACGATTCCAGTGGGAATGCTGGTGCCAGCTTGGCTTGTTATGCCGCGCGGGCTGGCGCGCGGGCCGTTATCTATGTCCCCGAACGCGCCCCAGAACCGAAGAAAGCGCAAATTGCAATCTATGGGGCTGAACTGGTGGAAGTGCCCGGCCCACGCGATATGGCGACCCGCGCCGCAGAGGCCGCAACGCAACATTCGCGCGATACCGCCTATGCGTCGCATGCCTGGCACCCCGCCTTTCTGCTGGGCCAAATGACCTGCGCATGGGAGATCTGGGAACAATTGGGGGGCACCGCGCCGGATTGGCTGGTGGCACCTGCCGGCCACGGCGGCCTTTTGTTGGGTATCTGGCGCGGCTTCCAACATCTTTTTGCCGCGGGGGTAATTGAGCGGCTGCCACGGTTAGTGGCGGTACAAGCCAAGCCATATACACCGCTGTTTGATGCCTTTCATGGCGATACCGATCGCATTGAGTCGAGCCCACGTATTGAGCGGATTAGCGCTGATGGCATCGCGATCAGCTATCCTGTGCGGGCCGGTGCCTTACTGGCCGCGGTGCGGCAATCGAATGGTACTGTCTTTGCGGTTGAAGATGAAGAGGTCTTGACGGTGCATCGCCAACTAGCCGAGCGTGGCATTTTTGTCGAGCCAACCAGTGCCACCGTGGCCATTGCCATTCAGAAACTGGCCGATCGCTTTGGCGCTGACGAGCGGGTGGTGGCTGTGTTGACGGGGCATGGCCTAAAGAACCCCCCGCGCATTTAACTCCCACGGTATGTCAGGCACCAGTTAGTGGGGATCACTCATTGCGTGTCAGTCACCTATTACAAATATAGGACTTATGCAGCTACCGGCGGCTGAGCGGGAGCCTATTGGGCGCGAAGCAACTGGTAGCTGCATAAGTCCTAAAATAAACTAAGTTAAGCAGAGAAGAGGGGGCTATCGAATGGTAGGTGCGGAAATCGCCAAATTACAGAGCACGCTAAGTGTGAAGTTTCTTGATCTGGTACTGTTACAGCGTGCCTTTATTCACCGTAGCTACCTCAATGAAGTGATGGAAGAGACTGATCTAGCTGATAATGAGCGGCTGGAATTTCTGGGCGATTCGGTGCTCGGCTTCGTGGTCAGCGAAACGCTCTATGCCCGCTTCCCCACCTATCAAGAAGGCCCCTTGACAAATTTGCGCGCCGCGCTGGTGAAGCGCGAGACGCTTGCGCGCCTGGCCGAAAATCTGCGTCTGGGTGAGTATCTTTGGCTGGGCAATGGCGAAGAAGAGAGCGGGGGGCGCACCCGCCAGGCCACCCTTTGTGCCGTCTTCGAAGCGCTAGTTGGTGCCCTTTATCTTGATCAAGGGGTGCAAGCTGTACGCGATTTCCTCTTGCCGATCGTCAATTACGAATTGATGGTTATTGAAGGCTCGGCCCTTGATAAGGATGCCAAAAGCCGGATCCAGGAGTGGGTGCAACGGGAGCTAAAGTCCACACCCCGCTATAAAGAAGCGGAGAGCCACGGGCCTGATCATGATCGTGTCTTTGTGATGCAAGTGATGATCAAAGGCAAGATCTATGGGGTGGGCAAGGGGCGCAGCAAAGCGGAAGCGACCCAAGCGGCGGCGGCGATGGCCTTGCACAGCCTTGGGCTGCCTGCCCCTGAGTACATTCCTAACCCAGAACTGGAAGTACGTTTCAATATTGAAAAGTCTGATGCTGCCTCGTCCCTGCGCGAAAAGCCGGCCGATGATGCCTCTTTGCCAGCCGGTACGGCTGAAGCCACTACATAAAATTGGGCAGCCCTGCACACTATCCTCGCGGTCGTCATCAATTAACATTTTTATTCCTGGAAAAATGTTAATTGATGACGACCGCGAGGATAAAAGCACTACATCTTCACCAGTTCCTCAATCTTTTGTAGTTCGGCTGCATCCTGGGGCTGGCGTTCATCGGCATTGCGGTGGACGATCTGATCACCATCCAGTCGCAGGCTGATCACGCGACTGATGCCGTCGTTACCCATCGTTACCCCATAGATCGCGCTCGCCCCTTCCAGGGTCCGCCGGTTATGCGTGACAATGATGAATTGGGTGTTGTCACTCAGTGATTCAACCGTCAGCCGGAAGCGATCCACATTCGCTTCATCCAGCGCCGCATCCACTTCATCCAGCACACAAAAGGGGGTAGGGCTGACGCGTAAGATGGCAAAGATCAACGCACAAGCGGCCAAGGTCCGTTCGCCACCCGAAAGCAGGGCCAGGCTCTGAGGCCGTTTACCGGGCGGGCGCGCGATAATTTCAATCCCCGTATTGGTGATATCTTCTGGGGTGGTCAGCACCAATTGGGCTGTACCGCCATTGAAGAGACGCTGGAAAAAGTGCACAAACTGTTCGGCAACCGCGGCAAAGGTGCGTTGCAGCGCACTCTCCATTAAAAGATCCAATTCCTTGATCACCCGCCGCATATCCGCAATTGCCCCTTCCAGATCCGCAGACTGGTTGGCAAGAAAAAGCTGGCGTTCGGCCGCTTCCTCATATTCACGCAGGGCCTCAGGGTTGACATTGGTGAGCCGGCCGAGCCTGGCGCGTGTCTCGCGCACCTCTTCAGCAAAGCCTTCGGGCACGCTCTCGAGCACCGGTAGTTGCTCCACCACTGCATCCCACGGTAAGGGGGGTTGATAGGCGAGGCTATCACTCTGCTCGACCAATACCAAACCCAGATCTTGTTCGATCTCATGCTGCAGTTGATGAAGAGCATCTTCTGTGCGCTGTAACTGTAGACGGGCATTGTTCCAGTTGCTCTCATCTTTGCGTAACGCCTGTTGCGTTGCCCGCAATTTTTCTTCACTATGGCTCTGTGTCTGGTCGATCTGCTGTAGTTTGTGCTCGAGCGGCTCAATTTGTGTACGTAACAGATCGATCTGGCTGCGCAATTGGGCTTCGACGGTGGTCAACTCAGCGAGTCGTTCCTGCAATGCTGTGATCTCGGCCTGCAGCCGCGCTGTTTGTTCTTGGCGCGCCTGCGACTGTTGGGCAAGTCGTTGTAAGTTACGCTCTTGTGTTTCAATTAACGTCTGCTGATTGCGCAAGTGGGCTTGTGCTTCTGCCGCAGCACCGCGCAGATCGGCTAATGCCTGGAGTAACTCATTGGTCCCAGCTTGTTCCACCGCGCTCTCTGCGGTGGTCAATTGGGCTTGTGCTGTGCTTTCAGCCGTTTGGATCGTCTGGAACTGTGCAGTGAGCGCTGCGCGTTCGTTAGTTAAGGTCGTCAGTAATGCAGTGCGTTCAGCCTGCTGTTGGTCATGCCAACGTAAGCTCTGTTGGGCCCGATCCAATTGGCGGCGTAATCCTTCCACATTTTGTTGTAGCTGTCGTTCCTGGCGCACCAATTCGCCGAGCTGCAATTCCGTCGCGCTCACTTCCTGGCGGATCCCCACAATCAGTTGCTGCAATTCGGCATAACGGTTTTGTTCGGCTTGCAACTGTGCTTCTGCCGTAGCCACCTGCGCGGGCAACTCACGTAATTCACGCTCGCGGGCCAGGATCGAATCATCGCGGCGGTTGGCATCGTTGCCACCAGTGACTGCGCCACCGGGGCGAATGATCTCGCCGTCGAGCGTCACCAGCGTGGGCCGTAAGGAATTGCGATAGTTGTCGAGGGCCCGGCGTCCGGCAGGCAGATCCTCACCAATCCAGACGCGGTTGAGCAACTGGAGGATGGCATCGGCGGCGCGCGGCTCATAGGTTACTAGATCAGCCGCATTGCCAAGCAGCCCTGGTGCACGGGGCGCTGAAATAGCCGAAGGCACATGCAGCCGATCCAAGGGTAGGAAGGTGGCCCGGCCGCGTCCGTTTTGTTTCAAGAAGTCGATGGCTGCCTGGGTTTCCGCCCAACTGGTCGTGACAATATTCTGTAGCGCACCGCCCAATGCGGTTTCGATGGCCTTGTCAAGCTGTGCCGGGACCTGGATCAAGCTGGCAACTGCCCCCAAGATGCCCTGTAAACGCGCTGCATCGCGCCCGCTGCCGGCCTGGAGTACGGCACGGACCCCGCTGGCATAGCCTGCTCCTTCGTCGTGAAGACGCTTTAGCAAATCAAGGCGCGTCTGTAAACGATCAACCACACGCACGGCACTTTGCCGCACCGTGGCCGCGGTTTCTAACTCGCTTTGGCGTTGGCGGAGCGTTGCCTGGAGGGTCGTGAGCTTGGTGCGGGTGGTGGCGAGTGTCGCTTCGAGGCTGCTGAGTTCCCCTTCCACACGTGCTAACGTCTCGACAGCTTTGGTGGCCTCAGCGGCGGCTTCGGCCTGGACGGCACGTTGTTTGTCAAGCTCCTGCTCGGTGGCGGCAATACGCTCGCTGTACTGGCGCTGACGGCTAGTCACTTCAATGCGCTGGGTTTGCTGTTGTTGTAAGGACCGCCGGGCACGATCCACTTCTTGCTGCAACACGGTCCGCTCTTGTTGACGGGCGTCAACTGCACCTTGGGCTGCACTGACAGCGGCCTGGCGTTCGGTGACTAACGCTTGTGCTGCGGCGCGGGCTGCCACCAATTCGGTTGATCGTTCGTCCAATGTTTGCCGCTCTGCGTGCAAGGTTGCAAGTTCTTGTTCCGCCTCGGCATATCGCGTTTGTAATTGATGCAGCCGTTCATTGGCCACGGCGATTTCGCGGCTGCTCTGTGCCATGGCCTGCTGGCGGATGGTGCTGATCTGCTGCAAATCTGCTAATTGACTACGCAGAGCCGCCTGCTCGGTCCGTCCCGTTGCCAAGCCAGTCTCAATGAGGGTCAGCGCTTGCTGTCGTTTGGTCACAATGTTGCGTAAATCTGCTTCGACGCGGCCTTGCTCTTCCAGGGTTCTGAGCGTGGTATGCCAGCGATAGCCATACCAATCGCGTAACATGCTGCGTAGATCCGCGGCGATCCGTTCATATTCGCGCGCTCTTTCGGCCTGCCGATGCAGATACTTGAGGCGGGGTGTCAGTTCGGCGAGGATATCGTGTACACGCGTTAAATTTTGTTGTGTTGCTGCCAGCCGGTTGAGGGTCGTAGTACGTTTATGTTGATAACCAGTAATGCCGGCCGCCTCTTCAAAAAGGGTCCGCCGCTCTTCTGGGGCCAGATTGAGCACACGGTCGATCAACCCCTGGCCGATCACCGCATAGGTGCGTTTACTTAGCCCCGTGTGGGCTAAGAGATCGGTGATATCTTGCAGGCGCACCCGTTTGCCATTAAGCAGATATTCGTTGTCGCCATCGCGGTAGGCGCGGCGGGTAATCTCGATCTCGGTAAAGGCTAACGGGACTTGGCCCTGACTGTTGTCAAGGGTTAGCGTCACCTCTGCCATCCCCAAGCGCGCGCGTTTGTCACTGCCGGAGAAGATCACATCACTGGTCTTTTTAGAGCGCAGCAGGCTGAAGCTCTGTTCGCCCAGACACCAGCGCACGGCATCAACGATGTTACTCTTGCCACTACCGTTTGGCCCCACGACCGCTGTAATGCCGGTTTCAAAGATAAATTCGGTGCGTTTGGCGAAGGTCTTGAAGCCTTGCGCAACGACGCGTTTAATAAACATGGCTTTTACCGCAGCAGCGTGCGCCAGAAATCTGGCAGGATGAATTCCAGCAGCAAGCCTGTGAGCAGCAGCGCCGTTGAAAGTAGGAGCAAGCGCCGCCGATTGCGCCAGTAGTAAAGGGGTTGCCAGTTGCTCGTTAAGAGTGGTTCGGCGAGTAAGACGACTGCCCCGGCATAACCAAGGGTCCGCAAGATACCCCAAAGCGGTATGGCGGTGATCATCGCACTGTCATTTTCCATCATCACCATGAGTCCACCCATGCTGAACATCGTCAAGTTTAGCGCTCGTACCAAAAACCAGATGCCGACTAAGCCGCCACTCACCAAGCTGCCCAGCAGGACACCTAATAATTCCACCACCCGTCCCACCGGTTGGGCGGCAAAACTGTCGGGGCGGAGGGCATCCGGCACGTTATAGAACCACTCCGCATAGTTCATACTGTAGTTAAAACCGTCCGCAAAGGCATGTTGCACATATTGGGCAAAAAAGAGGGTTAGCAGCAACATGGTGAGGGCTTGTACGACATACCAAAGTGCCATGACCAGCAGTGCTTGGCGTAACAAGCGCTGTCGCAAGGGAATGATCAAAAAGATGAAGAGCACAATTGTCTGGCTCAAGGGCATAAAAAACGGTTGCCCGATGATAGCCGGCAGACCGGTTGTCAACAGGGCAAAAAAGGCAACAGTGATGAAAAAAAGCGGATCACGAGCAATGCTATAAGGTTGAGCCATGGTTGATTAAAGATACTCTGTGCATGATTGACAGCGGCGCAAACCTAGTGATTATAGCATTTGCCGGATTTTTCGACAAAAAGAAGCGCCCAACAATCGTGGGCGCTTCTTGGTTATCACGAAATTTTTTAGCCGGCCCGAATGTGATATGGGCCGCCGTTCTACATTAACGATTGTCAATTAACCCTTCTCAATTGACAATTGTTAAGCATTTAAGCCTTATTGCGGACGGTTAGGATCAAGCAACCAGGCCACCAGCCCCTGAATCTCTTCTTCGCTCATCTGCTCGCTAAAGTTCTGCGGCATAATCCCTGCGACATAGCCGGGATTGACGAACTCATTTGGATTCACAATGCTGTTGTAGACATAGGTCGCGGCATCCTGGCCTGCTACTCTATCTGCAGCCGTCAAGTGGAGATTGGCTATATAGGGCCCGACGGGCCCGCGATTGGTCTCTGTCTGTTCCTGGCTTAGATCATGACAGCCGGCACAGGCCATAGCCGCAAAGAGCAGTTGTGGCTCGCGTGGACCAGTCGTTTCTGCCTCTGGTATCGCAGCCACAACTGGTTCACCAGGGAGGGTAGCTGTGCCATCGGCTGCACAGGTCTTGATGCCTATCACCTCTGGCTCGCTACCCGCGATGGGTCTAGTTGGCGCACCTTGGAAACACTGCCACGGATCTTCTTCTGCTGTCTGCTCTAACGCAGCTGCTTCCCAGTTCACCACAAAGACCGTAAGCTGTTCAATCTGATCATCGCGCATGGGACCACCAACCCGACTACTCCAAGTCGGCATCATTTGTGCCCATTGACTGTCCACTTTGCTGGGGCGGCCTGAAATCAGTGTCAGTTCCACATAATCGGCCAGACTGCCACTCCAACTCAAATCGGCGGTGCGCTGGGTAAAAAAGTACTTGCTTTGCAGCGCAGGTGCAACACCCGGCAATCCTTTGCCATCTGGGCCGTGACAGTTGGCACAGTTGTTGGCAAAGAGATCCGCCCCTTTTTCAATGCTGCGCCCTTCCCAGTTAGCTGCCTGCGCTGCCATGCGTGGCTCCTCCATGGCAAACTGAGCAAGCACCAGCACCACTGACGCCATGACACCCACGATGCCCAACAGGATCTTCAAAATCGGTGAGCGAATATAGAGAATGTGATACCACGGTTTACGCATGGACGGTCTATTCCTCTTCGTTGCCTGCTTCATCAGCCGACATGAAGCTTAGATCCTTACGCCCATACTGTTCCCAGTAGAGTGAATCTTCATGTAGCCAGAAGTTGCGATCAAAATTTTCATTACTACCTTCATTGGACAGCCAGAAGAGCTGCCAATTAATCCGCTTGAGCGCCGGTTGCTCCTGTGTAATATTCAACAGACCATAGGCCTGATTAAAGTCAGTCACCCGTTCGCCCCAAGTGAAGATCCCTTCTTCATATTCGTGGATCAGCTCGGTAAACTCTGCGTCCGACTCATCTAACAGCTCCAGCGGAATTACACCGCGATCCAGCAGGCGTTGCGTCTCTTCAGCCCCTAGTCGCTTTTCCATCTCTTCTGTGGTCAGAGTAATGTAAGAGCCAATCGGCAGATGTTTGTACCCCATCTCACGCACATGGCCGGCCCCTTCTTCGGGCATGAGCTCTTGCACAACTTCGACGGCAGGTGCACCCTGCACGGCGTATTGGGGGGTACCCATCCAACTCCAGATGATCATGACAACGCCGGCCACGATGCCGCTGATAATCGCAATTTTGCGATCACGTACCCGGCGGCTTGGATTTGGATCCAGGTAGGGGATCAACATTAACAACACAAGCAAGACGCCAGGTAGAATCACACCAGCAATCATCTTGTCCGCAATCTTGAGTAACCCTTGTAGCCAATAGAAGTACCAAGGCGCTACCGTGTGCATGGGCGTTGATTGCGGATTGGCAATTGACTCCAGCGGTGCCTGGAAGAAGAAAACCACAACCAGTGTTAAGATGGCGGTAAAGCCAATCAGGAAGCTCGCCTCATCCAGGAACACATCCGGCAGGAAGTAGACACGGCGGTCAGCTGGTACTTTGTTCGCCGTATCTTGGCCGACTTCTTCTTCATTGGCGGGCAGACTAATGCCAAAGTGGACTACCTTGTAATAGTGAACGAAGAAGAAAAGAATCAAGATCAAGGGCAAGAAGAGCACATGAAGCAGATAAAAGCGCAAAAGCCCATTTGCGCTAATATCAGGGGCACCACGCGCCAACATATTGACCGTCTCACCGACAACTTGCGGCGGCACCGCTTCGGCCATCGAGGTACCGATAGTTACAGCCCAGAAGGCCAATTGATCCCACGGCAATAAATAGCCCGAAAAGCTAAGGAAAAGCGTCAACACCAGCAGAATGACCCCGGTAAACCAGGTGAATTGCCTGGGTGCTTTATAACTGCCGGTCAGATACGTACGCACCATGTGGGCCGTGACAATGGCCACCATCGCTTCTGCCCCAAGGCGGTGCATGTCACGCATAAATTGACCAAAAGGCACACCACTCAAGAGCCGGATCATGTCTACATAGGCGCGCTCGGGTGAGGGCGCATACCAAATCATCAGATAGATGCCGGTAATGGTCTCAAGGAAAAAAAGGTAAGTTGATAAAAGACCCAAGCGAAAGGTATGGGTAAAACGGGTGACACTTTCGTGATAATACGTCGGCTTGATATGCAGTAGAAAAGCCTCAGCATGGGGCTTGAGCCGGGGGTTAGGACGTCCCGGCGGGTCACCGCGCAACATGCGCCGAAATTCGCCGGCACTGATACCAGCCGTGATGCGGGTGAAGGTATCATCCGCAACATCCAATACAGTGCTGATCAGACTCTTGTTTTTGACTTCAGGTTGGACAGCCATTCAGCTCTCTCTCCTCAGAGTACACATTGGAAGTACCGATTGCGTTGTACCTGTTATAAGGTGCAGGTACGATAGAACAAGACCCTAAGACGTTACAGGTTGCACCGCCCTTGCCTGCTTACGAGACAGTTATGCGGGCTGGCGATTCAGCGGCCGGGGGGCCAACTGCTTTTCGCCCGGTGTCAACGATGATCTGTCCGTTCTCTTCCGTTAGGGCAAAAGTGTCGAGTGAACGCGGGGCGGGGCCTTCAATATAAAAGCCATCTTTGCTAAATTTGGAGCCATGACACGGACACTCAAAGCGGTTGTTGGACGGTTCCCATTTGTAGAGACAACCCAAATGTGTGCAGACCATATAAATTGCTTTGGGGCCTTCTTCGGTATTAACCAACCAAAACTTGCCTGCTGTTTCACCCTTGGGCGCTGCTTCCAACGCGGGGACATCTGTGAGGGGCAAGAAGAATCTACCACCAAACTCACCCGCTCTAAAGCGCGGATACATAAAAAAGTAACTCATCAACGCGGTTTCCACCGTTAGAAGGCCCAATGCTGCGCCCCAAGCATAAGTGAGGAACTCGCGCCGCGAAACGCCTGCGCTGCCGGCTGTTTCCGCCTCTTCCGCCTTGGGGGCCGCGGCTGGTTTGGCCGCGGCTGGTTTGGGGGCCGCGGCTGGTGCCGGTTTGGGGGCAGCCACTGCGGCCGCACCATTGCCCGCCGAAACGGGCGCTGCTACCACGGCCGTTGCGGGCGCACTCGCCGCAACTGGTTGGGCTACTGCTGCTGCGGTCACGGCAACCGCTTTTGCCGCTTGCTCACCACCTGCTTCTTTGGCGGCTTGTTCGGCTTTGACACGACTTGCATTCTCTTGCATTTTGCGTTTCAGTTCGGCGATACGCTGTTGGCGTTCATCGCCATTCCCATCAGAAATTGTCGCCATCTTGCTCTGGACTCCTTTGGCTTTACTGCCGATCTACCATCATCTTTGCAGCCGAACGGTTCTGCTAATTCGGTTGGCTTTGCTAATCCGTGAACGACTGCAGTCTATCTATACCAATAAATTGTAATAAAACTGGATCTGTAGAGCGGAATATAGCATATCTACACGCGATTGTCAAAATTATCACAAATAACAGCTGCGCCTATTTTCGCGCTCAGATCAAGGTTTTTACTGTAAGCTAAGTTGCTGGAAATAAAGATTTTAAGCGAATTGTAATGTTTGTTTTGTATGGGTTAATTATATAATGACGCTATTAGCAAAATCCGATTGTGCCATTAATCACATGCTGAACTTGCGTTTCTCATCATATAACATAGAATCAAATAAGTTGCTCAGTTTTTATTTACGTGTGACGCTACTGCAAAAAGGCTAAAAACCGAGTTTTTGCGCAAATTGCGCGTCGGTGGATTCGGCAACTCCTCAAAAAAAACTCGGTTTTTGCAGTGGACGCCCTTGTGGACCTGTATATCTCGTGCCCTACCCATGATCGCTACAATTTGATTGCTACGTATAGACGAAATACGTGTAGACGAAATACGTGTAGACGAAAAATGGATGAATACATCGAATCGCTGGATAACTTATGGAAACATTATTCGAAACTGTTCGTGAATTTTGGTTCTACATTCACACTGGTAGTTGGCCTGAACTCGGTTTTTGGAGTTATGTGCTGTTGATCTTATTGGTTGCAACCGAGGGGCCAGTTAGCACCTTACTTGGCGCTGCTGCTGCTGCTGCCGGTATTCTGGATATCCGCTTTGTCTTTGTCTCTGCTTTAATTGGGAATGTTATCGGTGATGTGCTCTGGTACACCGTGGGCTATATTAATAATTTAGCACGCATTCACCGCTTTGGGCGTTGGCTAGGGCTACATCAGCGCCATATTGATCGGCTGGAAGCCGAGATGCATCTGCATGCGACCAAGTTAATTGTGCTTTCGAAGCTGGCGATTGGGTTGATTATTCCTACGCTGGTCGCGGCTGGTCTTGCCCGTATTCCCTTGCGCCGTTGGTTACCTTTAGTTTTATTGATAGAAACGCTATGGACAATTTTTCTGGTCAATCTTGGCTACCATAGCGCCGGCTTACTAACGCAGCTAGAACATGGAATTCAACTATTTGGGGCGGTTGCCCTGGTGTTGATTGGCGGGTTGGTTCTCTGGTATGGTCGCCGTATTTTTCGGCAAAACGAAGCATCAATGGCTGCTGAATTGGCTGAGCAAGCTGTCTACCGCCACACCATCGACCAATCGATGACACACAAGCCACATGCAAACGAACCCATCAATGTACTGCGCCACAAACCACATCATCCGACGGCGCGACAACGTCACCCCATCCATCAGCGCCAAACCACGCCCCTACGCGTCGTCGATAAAGTCATGAAGTCGGCTGAGCCGTTGCCACGCAAGGTTAACTTTGTGTTGGATTAATCTTGTGACTCCTGCTTGCGCAACTTTTTGGCTTTCCGCCGTTCCTGCCGATCCGGTGGCGGGGGCGGTTCGCTTTCCGCTTCATAGGCTGCACCCGGATCCAGCGCACTTCCGGTTGATCTGAGCGGCGGAAGCGGCGCGGATGCATGGCGAATGCGCTCTTGGCCCAGGAAAGTCAGGGCAATTTTCCCAACCACGCCCGTTGAAAGCGTTGCGGTATTAATCTTCAAGTCGGCATGTTCCCAGGCATGGCGTAATCGCTCCTGCTCTTGGCGCAACCAGCCTTCATCCCAACTGACATCCGGGCGCCGCGCCCGTTGCGTAGCCAGGTCGGCGTCAAGATAAATGAGCACCGCCGGTTTATCGAATTGCTGCCAGAGTTCCGCCACATTGCTATGCTCCTGGCTGACCGGCCGGGCGTCATAACCAGCCCGCCGTAACCGTTTTACGAGGGTCGATTTACCACTGGCGCTAATCCCCACGACCTTAATGACGGGCAGGGCCGGCCAGATTGTCTCATCTTTTTCCATAGAGGTTATTGTTCAAGTAAGCTGATCACACCGGAAAACGCATAAAGAGCTGCCGTACCTGGCTCACCTGTTCCATTTCCAGCAATTTTACGACGAGGACGGTGGCATCGTCATGCGGTCGGTTATGGTCAAGGCGTAAGGTTTCCAGCAGAATGGCATCGGCAATGGTTTGGGCATCGGTTGTGCCCAGCGGATCACAGTCGTTGACGACTGCAGGCAAATTAATCTGGCTGCCACTCACCGTGCCGGCACTCCAGACGCCATCGGTGAAAACAACCAGCGTAAGGGCAGCACTGAGCGGTAATTCGGTAATGGCGGGTTTGGTGTTGCGATGAATCCCGACCGCGTCTGATAATTCACTTAGCCAAGTGTACTCCTCGCCCTGGCGCAACATGACTGGGCAGCGGGCATTACGGCTAATCACCAACGTACTGGTTACCAGGTCAATACTGACAATGTAGAGTTCGGCACTGACCTTACCGCTGCGTTGTAGATGCAAATAGTCATGGGTTGCGCGCGCGACGGCTCCATCGCGTACACCTTCGGCCAGCAGGCTGATGGCCTTGCGTACCACAATGTTGCTGATCGCTTTGGCGCTGCGGCCACTACGCTGGCCATCGGCGACAACAATACTAATCCCGCCGTGGGGTCTTTCGACGACCTCGACGGTATCGCCACTTTCGGCACTGGCATACTTATTGACTTTTGCAACCGCAACCTGGGTTTCTAACTTGAGGGCCATGCGTTCTCACTAGCTTCTGTTTACCAACCGCGGGTGCCTGGCGCGCCCTTAAATGGTCCGACGATGGCACGGGTGATCCAACCACCGTAAAAGTCACCGGCTTGGGCTTGGACCAGTTCCTCGCCCACATAACAGGCATCCATCTTGGAGGCGTAAAAGGCGACATAATGGCGGATCGGGGCAAAGGCTGGGGTCGGATTAGAATAGAACCAGCCTGCATTGCTGACCTGGCGATTGCCCACGCTGACAGTATAGTAGCCTGCACTGCCCTTCCATTCGCACCAACTCTGTTGCGTTGTTGGTTGCAGATATTGCATGGCAATGTCGGCCGGCGGGATATAGTAGACTGGTGGATGACTTGTCTCCAACACCCGCCAGCACTTGTGACTGTCGGCCAGGGTGATCCCATTGATGATCACCCGTATGCGTTGATCGCTCTGTTCCAGACGCGGCGGACGTGGGTAATCCCAAACTGATTCTTGGCCCGGCCCAACTGGCTCACGTTGTATGCCCATGTGCTACTCCTTCAATCAATTTCAATCCCGAGCAGATCGGCGAGGCTAACCCCATAATAATCGGTTAACAACCGCACCTCACTCAACGTCAGGCGGCGCTCCTTATACTCCAAATCAAAGAGCGTTTGTTTACTGAGCCCTGTCTGCGCCGCGACTTCTTCATAACTATAGCCTTTGGCGGCGCGCAATTGGCGCAAAACATTACTCACCCGGCTGCGCGCCAGCGTGCGAATGGACTGGCGCATGGTTTCGTCTGCCATATCCACTGGGGTCGTGACCCGTGCTTTGGCATGTTGCAGATTGAGCACCGTTTCGCGAATCCGTTTGGCCAGGGCATCGCTATTTGGTCTGTTCATCATCTTTTTGCTCTTCCCTCCGCTCTACGATTGCTTCGCGCAACTGCGCAGCTGGTTCCACGTTGGTTACCATCGCTGGTAAGGTGACCAGCGCGGTGCGCACCGCCAACCCTTCTAAGGTCTCTACTGCAAAGGTCACCCCGGCAAAGCTGACCGCTTCCCCAACTTCGGCCACATGGCCGAGTTCGCTCATGATCAGTCCGCCCACTGTCTCGGCTTCGTCATGTTCCAATGTCAACTCAAAGTGTTGATTTAATTCATCGAGCAGCAGATCGCCACGAACGCGCAACTGTTGCGGCGCAATCTCGGTAAACGGCTCCAATTCAACATCAAACTCATCCTGGATCTCGCCAATAATCTCTTCCGCCAGATCTTCCAAGGTGATAATCCCGGCCGTACCACCAAATTCATCGACGGCGACCGCAATCTGAATATGCTCTTGGCGAAATTGATCCAACATCTGTTCGAGCGGCAAGGTTTCCGGCACAAAGTAGGCGTTGCGCATAATTTTATCCAGCGCAAAGGGCTGTGTTTCCACCCCTGCCGTGCGATGTAGATGGCGGGCCAGATCTTTTAGATGTAATATCCCCACAATATGGTCACGGTCTTCCGCAAAGACGGGATAGCGGGAGTGGCGATTGGATTGGATGATCTTGAGCGTCTCCGTCAAAGTCGCCTGTACGGGAATGGCACTCATGCGTGTCCGTGGTGTCATGACTTGTCCTATGGTGCGCTCGCTAAAGTCAATGACGTTGACTAGATAGACCTGCTCTGTCGGATCGAGCAACCCACCAACGGTGCTCTCTTCGACAATATACTCAAGCTCTGCCGCCGAGATGAGCCGCGTGGCGGTATCAGTCTCAAGGCCAATTAGCCGCAAGATGGCATTGCCGATGGCGTTGAGCGCGATCGTCATCGGTCGAAAGATCCGATCCGCAATGGTCATCAACCCCGTCAGGGTAATGGCCGTCGCGGCTGGTGATTGGAGGGCTAGCGATTTGGGCACCATTTCGCCGACGACAACATGCAGATAGGTGAGGATGCTAACCGAGATGATCGAGGCAATCGTGTGGGCGGCGGCCACACCAAACCAGCCCAGATGTTCGAGCGGGCCAACCAGCCATTCGGCGACGGCATGTTCGGCATACATGCCCAACCCAAGGCTGGCAAGGGTAATCCCCACCTGCGCCGTTGAGATATAGCGATTGAGTAACTGCGGCTCGCGCAGGATCCTGAGCACGCGTTGGGCTGTGGCTGAACCACTTTCGGCCATTTGCGCCACCCGCGCCCGGGGGGCGGCCGCAATGCCGAATTCAGCCGCAACGAAGAACCCGTTGATCACGATCAACAAGAAGATAACGATCAGTGGTATCGCGATATCACTCATGAGGTTTCTGCATCCCATTTTGCGATCTGCTGGGGGGAGATGGGTAAACTCACTTCAATCACACTGTTTTGCTCCATCTTCTCTACCCGCAGCGTAATGCCATCAAGCGTCACTTCTTCGCCGGGGGTGGGAATCCGTCCTAATGTGCTGGTGACCAGGCCACCGATGGTGTCTACTTCGTCGGTCGGTAGAAAAATGGTCATTAGATCGTTTAAGTCGTCGATTAACACATCGCCGCGTACGCGCAGCCGATTGTTGCCTTCTACCCGCAGTGACGGATTTTCGGCGTCAAATTCATCCTCAAATTCACCAATAATCTCTTCGATCAAGTCTTCAAAGGTAATCATGCCTGCGGTGCCGCCATATTCATCGACGACGATTGCGACATTGGTATGGGCAGCTTGCATGCGGGCCATGACATCTTCAATTGACATTGAATCCGGCACAAATTCAACCCCATGCATCATTTCCCGCGCCGTCGGTACACTGCGTACATGCGCTTGATCGCCATTCATCTGATCGCCATTCACTTGGCTACCCAACGTGTGGCCGATGATCAGATCGCGCAAGTGGACAATGCCAACGATCTCGTCGATCGTTTCGCCATAGAGCGGTAAGCGGGAATAGGGTGATTCGGCCAGGAGATGAAAAAGTTCGCTGCAGGGTGTCTCGACTGGGGCTGCTAGCATCCGGTTGCGCGGCAGCATGGCCCGGCGTGCATTTACATTGCGTAACTGCAGGGTATTGACCAACAGCCGCCGCTCTTCACGATCAAGCACACCACCGGCGCTGCTCTCCTCCACCATCAGTACAATCTCTTCCGGTGAATGAATGTGGGCATGTTCCGCGACGGCATTCATCCCAAAGAGGCGCAAAATGAGCTGTCCACTGCCATTAAAAAGCCAGATTAGCGGCTGAAAGAATCTAACCGACAAGGTCATTAGCGGTTCAGTCAGAATCGCGACCCGTTCCGGGTAGCGTAGACCGACGTTTTTCGGCATCAACTCACCCAGCACAACCTGCAGCATGGTCAATAGCACCAGGATGACCGTGGCCGAGAGTGATTGAGCCACTAGCTGCGCACTGCCCCCTAGTTGGCTCACATAGGGTTCTACCCACGCTGCCAGGTGAGATTGGCCATAAGAACCCAGCACCAGGCTGGAAAGGGTAATCCCTAACTGGCAGGCTGCAATATAGACGTCAAGTTTGTGGGCATCTTCCACCACATTAAGCATCCGCTGCGCCCCAATGTTCTCCTCATCTGCCATTTGGGACAGACGTGACCGCTGCGCGCTGACGGTCGAGAATTCGGCGGCCACATAAAACCCGTTGATTGCAATCAACAACGTGATCACCGCTACTACAATCACAGCATCCATGAAACGTTTAATTTCCTCCAGCAATTCTCAATTTCAAATTGGGCCCAGCTCCTGCGCATTCCCAGATGCGCAGGACAGCTCCTATACACCCGTGCGCATCTGGGGATGCTCACTACACGTTTCCATATTGAGAATTGCTGAATTTCCTCTTTCTGACTTGACGACGATGTTCGGGGTTAGGTCTAGCATGATCACCGGCTAGCTGCTGCCCACAACGGTAATGTTCACCGTGAGTACTTGCGAGACCATTGCCCCGCCAGAGCCTTCACTAACCGCGCGTAAGGTATAGCCACTCGTTTGGCCAGCCGCTTCCGCTGGGATCTCAATTCGCAAGTTGACAAACGCGGTATTGCCTGGCCCAACCGTGCTGAGCGTTAATTTGCTCTGCGCGCAGACCCCATCTTGGCGACAGATCAGCGCCGACCAACTGCCGGACTCCAGCAGTTCGATCGACACATTATCCGCGCTGTCACCCGCATTGGTGGCAAATAAACCGATGGCACAGGCTGCCCCTGCTGTACAACTGTGACTATCTCCACCATCAACGGCCAATGTGACCCCATAGACGATATTGGGGGCGGGCGTTGCCGTGGGTGGTGGGGGGGTCCAGGTTTGGGTCGGCTCAATTTCAGGCGTAAAGGTGGGCGTCGGCTCAGGGGTCTCGGTTGGCCACAAGACATTGACGGTCGTTGTATAAATTTTGGTTTGGCCGGTCGCGTACACAACCGTCAAGGCATAGGTTTCGGCTTCGTCTTCGATACATTCCTGGTGCGTACCGTCGCCAAAACTGGGTAAACTTTCGTAGTAGACTTCGCGTACATTTTCCACATGCCAGCGGACTTGTGTACATTTACCCGGTGCCACCAGGCTGTTATCGGGCGCAAAGACCACCACCGGCGTGCCTAGAATCGGGGGAAGCGGTGTCTGTGTTGGTGTCAGCGTTGGTTCAACCGGGGCGGCGGTGCTGGTTGGAATGTCAAAGAGCGGGGTAGTGCGTTGCGTCGGCACCGGTAAGAAGACATTGATCACCGGGGTCGCCGTGGCTTCGGCTGGCGGCAACTGAATGTTGGCCGGCGCGGCTGATGTGGCGTTCGCCAGTGCGCTGCTATCGCTACGCCCCGTCAGGATATTGTTCTGTGTTACACCAGTGGTGGCTGTGTCGTTATCGGGCAAGGGCACGACAATAACGGGCGTGGCCGTTACTGCGGCTGGGAAGCTGTTGGGATCAACCTGGGCGACTGCTGCTGCTGTGGTTGGCGCGGCCACCGCCGGCGCGACAGGCAGTGGCGCTGGGGCGGTCGCCGTCACAAAGACGACATAGGGTGTCGCTTGTAGACCGCGACTGGCCAGGGTATTCACCTCGCCTGATCTGACCTCCGCCAGATTGGCCAGCGCCAGTTGCCAGCCGGCATAGGCGGCGTATAAACTGCCAACGAACAAGACGGTTACAAAAAAGAAGCCCGCCCCGGCCCAGGTCCACCATTTTGCGGTGCCCCAGTTGGTTGCTGCCGATTGGACTGTTGCCTTCGCGCGCTGCGGTGTCGCGTCCCATGACAAGTCGTCGGCTTCCTCTAAGGGCGTCGCCATCCTGGTGAAGGTCGGCTGTGACCAGACGGGTGCTGTAGCTTGTTCCTGGGCCTCAAGCGCTGCTGTCTCTGCGTGCAGCTCGGCGTAGCGCTGGCAATAGCGATGGCTGCCCGACAGACAAAAGGTGGCTTGGTCCGTCAGCAATAGGGGCGCATCATCGGCCAAGGCTGGACAATGATTCTCAAAACTTGGATAGTCGATGGGAGCAGCGCGCTGTTGACTGCCATCCCAGCGTATCAGGTAGGGACAGATAGATTGTGGCATAAGTTTTTATGCATCCACACGCGTGGCCGTGGTCGGCATTTCACTGGTTGCATTGTACAGCAACTGGGTCGCAAGCGTTAAGGCCGCTTCTGGTGTCGTAATGTCACCCGCGGCCTGGGCTTCCAGGAGGCGCTCAAGCAGCGCGCCGACCTGCCGTCCTGGTGATAATTGTAGATGTTGCATGAGGATGTGGCCATCAACTAATGGTTGACGTTCAATCGCGCCCAGCCCATCGGTGGCGAACGCATAGGTCAAGAGGTCATTGACCTGGGTTAAATAATGATCCCAATTTGGTGGTGGCGATTGCCGGTGAATGGCGGCATAGTCAGCGAGCGCCAGGCAGAGCGCGTCGATGCCTAGCGGGTGATCGGCGTCGCGGCCGGCAATATCCCGAAAGAAACGGTAGCGCGCCCGCCGGCTAATTGGCTCATCAACAAAAGCCGAGATGAGTAAGTGGGGGCGCATATGGTGGGCAACCACCGCGTGGGCCAAGGCCACTTCCGTGCGGCTAAAGCGCAAGGCAGTAAGGCGCAACTGCGTGAGTTCGGCGCTAAGTCGTTCGTGGTTAAAAAAACGGTAGCGTACTCCTTGATCCGGTTGGATCTCCTCTGTGCGGCTCGCCGGTTTGCCAATATCGTGTAGCAAGGCATGCCAAACTAGCCACTCGGCGCGGGTATGATTTGCGGCCGGCAGTTGGGCAAAATGATGACGTAGCGCCATTAACTGTGTGGCTAAGAACTGCTGCCCACGCAGGATCGTGGGGGTGCCACGTGACTCCCCCTGTCCGCTGGGGTTCAGCGCCGGCAAGGGCCGCCCGAGCAGCCAATTGCGCAATTGCGCCGCATATTGCATGGCGACCAAGGTATGCTGATAAACATCCAGATAATGGGGATAAGATTGTTCGACGCCAACCATCTGGTCAACTTCAGGCAGAATGTGGACCAAGAGGCCAACCTTGCGCATCTCTTCAATGGCGCGTGCTGGTTCATCGGTCGCTAGCATTTTCCAGAGTTCATCACGTAGCCGTTCGGCACTGGCTAGCGTCACCGTGCTACAGACTCGTTTGATCTGCAACATCGTCTGCTCGTCCAGGGCAAAGTTGAACTGGACGGCAAAACGAACGGCGCGCAACAACCTTGCCGGATCATCGGCCAGGCTAGCGGCGGAGACCCGGCGCACAATCCGTGCTTGCAGATCGCGTTCACCACCACAGATATCGATGAGGGTGGCGCTCCCTGGCCGCTCAATCGCAAAGGCCATCGCGTTGATGGTGAAATCGCGCATGAGCAGGTCACCTTCGAGTGAACCACCCCGAATGCGCGCAATATCACAGACCAAAGGTTCGCCGATATTGGCGGTGAAAACCAGGCGCGCCACCTCGCGCGCTTCATCTAGCGGGTAAAAAGCCCAGCCTAACTGGTCCGCAACCCGCTTGGCCAGCGGTAACGCCGCGCTGTCAATGACCAAGTCCAGATCGCTCACCTTGTCACGGCGGCCTAATAGGTAGTCGCGGACAACGCCGCCGACAACATAGACCGGCGTATGCTGCGCCAAGAGGGCAGCTAACAAATGTTGAAAGGCAGGGTGGTGTGGTTTCCATTGCATGGAAATATTATAGCAGAGATTGTAACGAAAGTCGTAAGATCTACTTGCTGTTATCACAAAGTAAAAGTTTATGATAACAGCAAGTAGCTAGGGTAACCCAGATCGCAATTTATTGCAACATCATATCGTTGATGAATTAGGCCCGCTTACCGCTTGTCGGCTTTGTATGCGGTAGCACGCCCAGAGGATAAAGAGCCCCATCCCCAGGCTACCCACCAGCGCCGGGCCGGGCATTTGCCATAAGAAGGCTTGACCAACGCTTTGTAGCCCCCACGTCGCCGTGTAGATCATCATCAGCGGTGCTTGTGGCAAGGTCGCTGGTCGCGCAACCAGGGTTAGGAGCGTGGCACTAAAAAACCAGCCCACGAAATTGATCAGGGGAATGCCGAAGTAGCTGCCAGGCACATCCCACACCCAGTAGCCCCAGGCCACCATCTGTGGATCGAGAAAGAGATCCCACGCCGTAAAGGCCGCCGCACTGACCATGACGAAACGCCACCCACGCGTGCTGCGGGTGATAGTCGCCGCAATGCCCCACGCTGGTGGTAACATCATTAACCAGGCCAATGGCACAATAATCGGTACTCCGCCCAATTGGGGCTGTAACGCAGGCGTATAGTGATAGGCCCCAAAGGGGAAACCGGTGGTGTGGCCTACCCATTCCAGCGTCCACGCCAAAGTCACCACTGGTGTCACCACGCGCAGTAACTTCTGCCAGCCCCAGGCGGTGTGCAGGATCAGCAACACCGTCGCCACCAAGAGCGAAACACTGATGATGACGCCCCAGCGTAACGCGTCGTCGCCGATAAACCAGCGCACAAGCGGAATCGACACCATGGTTAAGAGCCAACCGCCAAGCAGCAGCTGTTCCCGCTGGCCCTGGCCAGCAACGTCAGCGTAAGGCGTGATGAGTCGGCGCCAGGGCATATCGCTGATGAGGGAACCTTTGTTCATATCAATTCACTCTGGCTGCTGGTTTGGCGAAAGGCAAGGCGTTGCATCCACATGCGCAACCCGTGGGGCGCACGCGCTTGACTGGCGCGCGCCAGGACCAACACGGTGCCCAACACGACCAGCATGTTGGTAAGCAAGAAAAAGACCAATTCTTCTACTGGTAGCGAGCCGATAAAAAATCCGGTCGATTGGGCCGGATCGATGACCCAGGTGCCACCCTTAATCGCAACGGTGTCCGTCAAGGAAAGATAGAGGGTCGGTACGCCAATGCCCCAAGCGACAATGCGTCGGTAGTGCCAGAGAATGTCTGCCCCAAAGATCATCTGAATAATCACCGGCGGCAGCGCCCAGACCAACTCTAGCCCCAAGTAGGTGCCAGGGCGCCAACCACTGGCCAGCAGCACAACGGAACCCAGCCAGATCACGCCGACGACGAGGGTGGCCCCAATCCGAATCGGGTAGCCGTTGTCGGGCATGACCGCGGGTGCATCCACCGCCCAGCGCCGGGCCAGGACATAGAGCCAGAGGCTGGTGAGGATCGTCTGGACGACAAAGAAGGTATACTCTTCAATCGGCACCCAGCCAATGACAAGGCCGGTTACCAACGCCGGATCATACCACCAGACGCCGGTGGCGACCAGATAGTTGTCCCAGGGGGTGGTGTAAATGAGGGCGACAACGATATGCGCACTCATGACAAAAAGTGGTGGCCAGCTTCGTAACGAGGGTGGCAATGAACGCCCGTTACGCTCATCCCACCAATTGACCAGGAGTAACAACAGCAGTGGAATGCCGATAAACCAGCCAAGAAAGGCAAAGTAAGTCATAGTTCTCTCCGCAATCGCGATGTGATGTGATGTGATATGTTGATATCGTCTGCAATGGTCTAATTTTGGAACGCTCATTCAGATGCGACGGCGCGCCAGGTCATCCAACACGACCTGTGCAGTGTTCCGCCCTGCGGCCCCCATAATGCCACCGCCTGGGTGTGTACTGGCACCCGTCAGGTAGAGCCCTTTCAGTGGGCCGCGGTAATTACTCATGCTTAACGCCGGCCGCATCATAAACATTTGGTCAATTGACATCTCAAGATGCATGACATTGCCGCGCAAAAGCCCCAGCTCACGCTCTAGATAGAGTGGATGCTCAACCAACTGACCGACCACATGATCAGTGACATTCGGCGCGTATTCGGCCAATTTGGCCAACATTTGGTCGGCAATGGTCTCCCCAATCTCATCCCAGTTTGCCCCGTTGGCCAGCTCATAAGGGTAATACTGACCCCAGAGAAAGAGCGTATGTTGCCCTGGCGGTGCCAGAGTTGGATCGATGGCCGAAAAGGTCATGGCGATCAAAGCTGGATCACGCGAGGGCATCCCGCCCAAGTAGTCACCATAGGCCCGTTCCAGGTAAGCGAGATCTGGACAGATAAACTGAAGCGCACGGTGTTGCGGTCCTGGCGAGCCATCTGCGGGTGAAGGCAGCGCACTGTAGTTGGGCAGCGCATCCATCGCATAGCGCACAATCATGCCGAAGCCATTGCCAATCCGACTTTGCGCCAATAACCGCTGCGTTGTGGGGGCAATGCTGGCCTCTTCCAGCAACTTGAGGGTCGTATGGATATGCGCCCCGGAAACGACCGCACGGGCCGTGATCCGGATGCCGCCGGTCGTTTCTGCCCCCACGGCGCGGCCATGTTCCGTTAAAATGCGCGCAACAGGTGCTCCCGCAATCAGGGCTCCGCCGTGGGCTTGGATCATCTGTGCCAGTGCCTGGGTCAGCATCCCTGAGCCACCGCGCGGCCGTTTGATTCCGCTGGCATGGTACATGGGATGCCAGAGGGCAAAGGGTGCTGACAGTGGTTCGCCCGGTGGTGGACCCGACTGCGCGGCCATCCAGGCAATCACAGCGCGTACCCGTTCATCGCGGAATTGCTGGCGTAAGAGAGGCCCATAACCGCCTAAAATCGCCCTCAGCTGTTCGTTGCTATTCCCCCCCTGCCCGGTCTTCCAAATCAGATTCTTTAAAAGGTTGAGACCTGTCGGTGGTGCCAGAAAACTTTGCACCATGCCTTTGGCCAGCCCCTGCCATTGGTTGACAAATGCGCGATAGGCTTCGGCATCGTGGGGGCAAAGGGTGGCAATGCTTTGGCAGGTACGATCCAGATCACGCCAGATCGTGAGGTGGCTACCATCGGGGAAAGGGGCAAAAAAGAGCGGATCGACATCAATGTATTCAAGACCATAGGCCGCCAGTTTTAGGTCTTCGACAATCGGCGTATGGTGAATCAAAATATGGGCAGAGCCGCCCAGATCAAATTTGAAACCCGGGATGATCTCTTCCGTGACCACCGCCCCGCCCACTTTGTGGCGGCGTTCCAACAAGATCACTTTGTAGCCAGCTTGGGCCAAGTAGGCAGCGCAGACGAGGGCATTGTGCCCAGCCCCAACAAATAAAACATCACAATCGGCCATGAAACGCATTACCTTTATCTTTGAAAGATCCAGCTTGCTTACCCCATACTCTGCCATGTCATGGCGTGGGTGTCTGTTGTTTATGTACCAGTTTTGCGTGGTAATTGTGCAAGCTTTTGCAAAAGTGACTGGTGTTGGCCTATTTTTGAGGGTCAGGGGGGACTATGCGCTCGATCTGACAAACCACGCATGGCTGTGTCCATCAACGCCCGTTGGTTGAAGCGGGGGACGGTCATGCTATCCCAAGAGCCACTGCCAAACACTTTCGGAACTGTCGAGAATCGCCACGGCGAGAAAAAGTAACAACAAAAGTAGGAGGAGAAGGAGGGTTGTACGTGTATTGTTACTGAACTGCCCAGGAAGACGCGGGAGCGCTAGCGTAACCGGCTTTTCGGTGGGCGCAGACAGTTGAATGCGCCAAGGATCGCGCGGTTTTGCGGCGTCATCTGTCGGCAATGTGGCAACGACTTGCAACAGCAAGACCTGGCCAACCCATGCCCGCGTTTCGGTGCTGTTTGTAATCCGCATCAGCGCTTGTTGTTGTTGTGGATCAAGCAACATGCGTTTGCTGGGAAATTCACGAAAATGAAGCAAGGGGGCTAACTCTTCCACCCCCTGCCACGAAACATTCTGGATCGTCACAAAAACACCTCTGCGGCCGATGTGCTCTGGCCGCAGTCGATAGCGTATATCAATGACCGGCGCGGTAGACATAAACTATAACTGCACTGATTTCCCACTCGCGGCGGAGGCATAGATGGCCAATACACTACGCAAGAAGTTGCGGCTCATTTCTAAAGAAAGTAATGGTGCTGCGCCATCTAACAGGCAGGCTTCCATTGCCTGCACTTCGCATAGATATGGGTCGATGGCTGGGGTGGTCAGCGTGGTGCTTTCGCCGTTTACTGTCGTTAGCGTACACAAACTATCGTTGCCTTGTAAACCTGGTTTCCATGGTTCCTGGACATAGAGCATTGCCTGATCGCCAATCAACTGGGCTCCTTCCCGGAAAGGCGTGCGGAAGCCGGATGAGATCTGCGCAACCAGGCCGTTGGCGAAGTGGAGCTGTGCGCGCATGGCAACATCGACCCCACTTTCGCCCACGATTTGGCTGGCAAAGACTTCTGTCGGTGCGGCACCAGCACCGGCCGCATGGGCAATGGCTAAGGCCAGGCTATTGGGGTAGACCCCAACATCCCACAGTGAACCACCATGTAAAGCGGCATTGAGGCGAATGTTGGTTGCTCGTTCCGGGGGTAAATAAAAATGAAACCAACTGTTGATCTGCTGCAGGGTGCCTAACCGCCCGGCGCGTACGGTCTCTAATACCAACTGCGTTTGTGGGTGGTGTAGATACATAAATGCTTCGAAGATCACGACCTGATACTGTTCGGCTGCTGCGGCGACGGCATCAAAGTCAGCCAGCGTAGTTACCAGTGGCTTTTCGCAGAGCACATGTTTGCCGGCAGCTGCGGCCTTGATTGTCCATTCGCGGTGTAGCAAATTGGGTAGAGGATTGTAGATCGCGTCGATTTCCGGATCGGCTAAGAGCGCTTCGTAACTGCCATAGGCGCGGGTAATGCCATGCTCCTGGGCATAGGCTTGGGCCTTGGCCTGGTCGCGGCTGGCAACTGCCACGAGTTCACTGCGTTCTGCCTGGCGCAGGGGGCCGAGCAAGGCTTTGTTGATGTTGGCTGTGGAGAGTAATCCCCACCGTACTTTTTTCGCCATAATTCTCCTTTGGGTTGCGCGCTGAATCTGCTTTGGTTGAGATTGCGAATACCGTTAGGACTTAGGCCGCGCTCGACGGCTTCGACACGCTTAGCCGCCGAGCGCGGCCTAAGTTCTAACCTTTATCCTGTAAGCATAATACAAACCCTATGGTCTGGCGAATCCCCAATCAGCCAATCTTAGCTCTTTTGATCAATCCTGCGAGGGCGGAAAGGTCGCCGTAGCACAGCGGAAACCCAGGTTGGAATCATAGCTTTCCGGCAAGAAATTCTTGCGGGAGGTCGTGCGAATATAGATCGAAATGTCATTCCAACTGCCACCGCGCAGGACACGGGTCACGCCCGTTTCTGGGCCAAGTGGGTTTTTCTGGGGCGCAACGCTATAGTAGTCCCATTGATACCAATCAGCCACCCATTCGCGCACGTTCCCGGCCAAATCATAGACCCCATAGCTGCTCCGATCGGCACTATAGGTGCCCACCGCAGTGACGTCACCGGAGCGGTAGTCAAAATTGGCCTGTTCGACAGGTTCCTCATTGCTCCAGGGGTAGAGAAAGTTTTCTGGCCCGCGCGCGGTCTTTTCCCATTGGGCTTCGGTGGGCAAGGCTTTGCCGCGGAACGCGCAGTAAGCCGCTGCATCTTCCCAACTGACCCAAATCACAGGATAGTTGCCATATTCCGACGCACCATAATAGTTGGCAAAGTTAACTGACCGCGGCAAGCGTGGTAGCGTACAACGGCCGGCGCTGACACATTGTGCATATTGCCGATTTGTTACCTCATATTGATCAATGTAAAACTGATCAAGAAAGATCGTCTGCTCTGTGCGTTCGTCGGGAAAGCCATAGAGATTGCCGCGCGTAAATTCACCGGCAGGAATGCGGACCATTGGGATCAGATCAAGGCTGAGATAAGAAGTTCCAGGCCAGATTTCTATGGCGGTTGGCTCGCTGTTCCCAAACCACTGCCGATAGATGCGGTCGTAGGAACCATCTAACTTCATCTCTTGCAGCGTAAAGTTAACTAGATCTTGAAAGCGACTGTCAAAATTAGGCAGGCCAATGCCATAGGGTTCCGGTTCAAACAGGCCCGCTAACACGATCAAAGTCGGATCCTGAATGGAAAGCTGTTCGAGTGTGGCCTGTACTGCCATAATCCCGTCAACCTGACCAGCCTGGAGTGCTTCTTGGGCCGCTGCAAATGCTTGGAAAGGCAGCACGGTAATGTTTAGCGCTTCGCGGTTAACTAGGGTCTGTATATTTTCGACGGCCGGCGACCCCTGGAGGACCGCAATTATCTTGTTGTTGAGTGCCGTCAGGCTGGTGATTTGCGCATCGCCGCGCACCAGCAAAGCTTGTTGACCCCGGTAATATTGCTGGCTAAAATCGATTAACTCGTCAGCCGTTTGGACACGCGGCAAGGCCGCGGCGACCAGATCAACTTCCCCGGCCATGAGTTTCTGGCTGGCGTCAGCAATGGTAGTTGGGATGAACTGAACCGCGGCACTGTCACCTAGCCAGCGTTTAGCAAATTCGCGCAAAATCGCCACATCGAAGCCCATTGGCTCGCTCTGCTCTTCGGCAAACCCAAAGGGGCGCAGGTCAAAAGGCACACCGGCGATCAACTGCCCCCGTTGCTGGATCTGCTCAACTTTGGAGCGGACTGGCGTGTCAATGGTTGCCGGCGAGGTGGCGAAGGTATAGGGCCACGTGCCAGGGGCTAGTTCCAGGGCAAAGGGCGTCGCCTCGGCACCGAACCATTTACGATATAGCGTGTCATACTGGCCATCTTGTTTGATCTGCTGCAATGTAACGTTGACCAAATGGTTGAAATAGGCGTCACCGGCTGGTAAGCCAAAGCCGTAATGCGTTGCGCTCAGCAGATTATCGATCCGTGTGAGGGTATTACTGCTGGGCAGATCTGCCATCAAGGGGATGAGCGCGACCCGGTCACCTAAGAGGCCGGCCACTGCGGCCTGATTCAATGCTACCATGGCCGCCTCGTAGGTCGGATAGGTTGCCAATTGGATTGTGATCCCGCTGGCTTCGGCGAGTGCTTGTAGCTGTTCACCTGTGCTGCTGTTTTCCAGGATCGCGATTGTCCGGGCATCAAGGTCGCTCAGTGTACTGATGCCTGCGTCGGCTGGAACAAGTAAGCTGCTCCCGCCGAGAAAGTAGGTCTGGCTAAAGTCAAGCTCTGCTTCCATGCCCTTGTTGCGCTGTAGCCCACCCGCTAATAGATCGACTTCACCGCTGGTCAATTGCTGGATGCGCTCTGCATTGTTTACGGGTACAAACTCCACCGTAACGCCCCAGATTTTGCCCAAACTGTTGATCAGTTCAATATCAAAGCCGGTATATTCACCGCTGTTTGCTGGGAACGCGAAGGGAACCTGATCCGTCGTGATCCCAACGCGCAGAAGATTCTCGCGGCCCCGAATGCGGGCCAAGGTTGATTCGCTCACGGCTCGAATACGAGGTAACAGATCCGCCTGATTAAGCGAAGCGAGCAGATAACCAGCATCACCAGGAATCACCGCAATCGGGAATTCGGCTGCTTCTGCCCCAAACCATTCACGGTAGATGGCGTCGTAGCTCCCATCACTCTTCATTTCTTGTAAGGTGATATTGATCAGTTCACGATAGGTGGGGTCATTTTGGGGCAAGCCGATGGCGAGTGGCAATGAAACGACCGGCGTGCCCAGGTAAGTCTGGCTGAAGTCGATGCTTTCTGCCCACTCGCGCTGTTCGACCAACGCCGCCGCAATCAGATCAATTTCCCCCGCGACTAACTGTCCGACCAGTGCTGTCGATTCACCGGTGACATAGGTGATGGCCCCGGCATCCCCCAACCAGCGCCGCGCAAATTCTTGCGCCACATCAATGTCAAAACCCACCCGCTTGCCGGTGTCATCCACTGTGCTAAAGGGCCAGAAATCAGCCTGGACCCCGACCACTAATTGCCCGCGCTCGATGACCTTTTCGATTTGTGGTTGCCGGATTAGCACTGGGTCGGTCGGCAGTTGGCTCAAATCCTGACGTGACCATTCTCCTGGCGAGAGCACAATGTCCAGTGGTGTATCAGTCGGAAACCACTGTTGATACAGGTTGTCGTAGGTCCCATCCTTTTTCATATCTTGTAGTGTAAAATTGACCATGGCGCGCAACCATGAATCAGCCTGTGGCAGACCAACCCCATAATATTCTTTCGTCAGGCGTTCGCCGATCAGGCGAAAATCGGCCAACTGGCGGGTCAACTGGATCAGCGCGACACTATCACCGGTAATGGCATCGATCTGATTGTTTTGCAACGCGGTTAGGGCCTGTTGATAGGCCGGGAAGGTCACCGTCTCGATGGTAATCCCCTGGCTACCTGCCACCTGTTGGATCAAGTCCACTGCCGCCGAATCTTGCAGTGCCGCCACGCGTTTGCCGTTTAGATCGCCCAGCGCGTTCAGGCCACTATTGCTCCGCACCAATAGCGTCTGGCCATCAACATAGTAGGGTTGGCTAAAGTCGATAAAGGCCTCGCGTTCACGCTTATTGGGCATAGCCGCCAATAATAGATCCACATCCCCTGCCGTCAAGCGCGGGATCCGATCGGCGGCTGAAACCGTTACCAATTCCACGGCGTCGGCATCACCAAACCAACGGCGCGCAAATTCATGGGCCAAATCAATATCAAAGCCGACCAATGCGCCGTTGCTGTCAATAAAACCAAAAGGCGGGGCATCCTGCCGGATCCCAATCCGGATTTTGCCGCGTTGGGTAATGATTGCTGCGGTTGATGCTGTATTGCGGTCGGGTAAAGCCGTCAACCCCAGCAGATTTTGCAAAAAATCTTGGGGTAAAAACTGTTGGAGGGCAACGGTGCCAACTCCTGCCAGAATAATCGCAAAGACGATGATGAATAGAATTTGCGGCCGAAAAACAAGACGCATGCCAGGTACTCCTCAGTGTTACGCTCCAATGGTACGCTCCAGTGTTATGCACGGGCAATCAACTAGAGCGATGGGCAAAAACTCGATTTTTAAGCTGATTTGCGTACAATGCACAGGCAATGGACTGGATTGAGATGAAACCAGTTGCTTCAGCCTCGAAAATGTCAGGAAAATGTCACAAAAAATATTGGATAATAGTATTGAAATTTCAGGTGATGAATGAAAATTGTTTAACCAAAACTTACGAGTATTGCAAGGTTCGGGTGTAGAATATCATAAAAGCAGATTTTGCCATCATAGTATAAGTCAACTTGTTTTGCAATCACATATCTTTATGCTTACAATTAGTTTATTTGACGTAGATTGTAAAGTTATTGTCAGCCGTGAAGACGTTGCTTTTGTTTATAATGAATCGTAGATTGATTGTGTAAGCACTTAACTTCTCGTGTTGTGTACGATGTATGCGATAATATACTCGCTATCATATACTCACCATCATATATTCACCAGTGGATATTCACCAGTGGCGCAGTATAACCATGAGTATACAAGCATATGTCTAACATAATCCAATTCATTAAGCAGTTCACATACGCCAGTGCAATCGAACATTCTGTGATAAATTACATCGTCTACCCAATCAAAAAATCTGTACTCTTTGCTCTTCTGATCTTGCTCACGCTGTTGCCGGTTGCTTGCGGTGGGGAGTGGTGGGGTGCCGGGGGTGACGTTGAAATGCTCACCGTTGACATGTTTGACACCTACTACGGCGCGACCGATACTAATTTAACTGAGCCACCACTATGGACCGTTCGCAGCGGCGCAGATGTGGTCGTTACCCTGATCAATCATGGGAACTATGACCATAATTGGGCGGTGGTTAAACAAGGCGCGGCGGTCCCCATCCCTTATGATCAGGGCCAGAATAGTGAAATTATTTTGCATGGCATCGGTATGGTTTATGATCATAGCCAGACCACGATTACCTTTATTGCGCCGGAGGCCGGTGAATATCAGGTGATCTGTACGGTTGATGGTCATTACCCCTACATGCAGGGCAAACTACGTGTGACGGCAGAGTAGATCTTAGGGAATGTTATGAAACGTGGCCCACTAATCTTTACCGTCCTCATTATTGAGGTCGTGGTCGCCTTTATTCTTTATTATAACTATCAATTTTTGGCGGATCGCCTGCGCGGTGGTGGGGTAAGTTTGCCGACTGTGAGCGCGGTTGACCCAAACCAACCGCTGCCCGCCGCGGCTGCACCCACGCTTGATCCGGCTGGGATTGTGGCCGCGACCGAGCCCGCGGTTGTGCCCTTGCTCCCACCTGTGGTGAACAGTGGCACCTTAATCCCGGAACTGTCTCCAGCGATCTTAACTTTGTTTGATCCGCTCCCAGCCGAAGTCCCGTCTGGCACCTATGCGCTTACCCCGGCGTTGACGACGCTGGGCAAGGTGCTCTATTATGATCCCCGGCTCTCAGTTGATCAGCGCCAGAGCTGTAACAGCTGCCATCTGTTGGATCGTTATGGGGTCGATAATTTGCCAGTCTCGATTGGCCATGATGGCGAACCAGTAAAGCGTAATGCGCCGACCGTTTATAACGCTGCCTTGCATATTTCGCAGTTCTGGGATGGGCGCGCGGCAACGGTGGAAGAGCAAGCGAAGGGGCCAATTCTGAACGCTGGTGAAATGGGGATGTTAGATCCGGAAGAGGTCGAGCGCAAAATTCATTCATTCCCCGGCTATGCCCCACTGTTTGCCGCGGCTTTTCCTGATAACCCCAATCCGGTTTCATTTGAAAATGTGGCCCTGGCGATTGCGGCCTTTGAACGGCGCCTCATGACGCCGGCACGGTTTGATCGATTCCTGACGGGTGACTACAGCCAACTGAGCGAAGCCGAACAGCGCGGCCTGGTTACCTTTGCGGAGGTCGGTTGTCCTACTTGCCATGTCGGTGTCACGGTTGGGGGGCTACTCTACAAAAAGCTCGGTGAAAAAGTACCCTATCCGGTTGAGGATTTGGGGCGTTACCTTGTCACCGGCAATGAAGCAGATCGCCATGTCTTTAAGGTGCCCAGCCTGCGCAATGTCACCCAAACCAGCCCTTATTTACATGATGGCAGTGTGGCAACTTTGGAAGAGATGGTCGTTTTGATGGCACGCCACCAACTCGATAAAACCGTGACAGACCAGCAGGTGGCCGAGATCATTACCTTTCTCAGGACATTGGAAGGGGAGATTCCCCTGGAATATATCGCGCCGCCGCCATTGCCCTAGCACATTTCACTGACCGATCGTTATCTTGTTCGTAGATTTTTAAGGGCGCAAGCGATGAAGTTTATCCGTGATAACTTTGCTTATCTATTTCTGGCGCTGATTGCCGGTCTCTTGATCTTTATCACTCTCAGCTTGCAATCGATTATGTTGACCCAGGGCGGGGCAACGGCTGCACCGCAGGACGCAGGACGCGGCTTTATTTACACATTGCGACAACAGGTCGCTGATCTGATCTTGCCGGCGACCGACACGCCCACCAATCCAACACCGGTGCTGAGTACACTCGACAGCCAAGCGGCGTTACCGACGAATACGCCACTGCTTGTTGTTGCCCAAACGCCGTCTGCTTTGCCACCAGCGGCGGTGGTGCTGACCGCTACGGTGGCCGCAAACGCCACCGCACTGCCCACTACGGCACTGCCTGTAGTGGTGGATAATGGGCTTTTATTACGCAATGCTGAAAATTTGACCATTAGCGAAGATGACAATATTCTGGCAACAATTATTGCCAATGATGTAAATACCGTAGGATTTTTGGGTTACTCCTACTATTTGGCCAATCAAGATCGCCTGCGCTTCGTTGCACTTCGTCTGCCGGATGGACAGCTAGTTGAGCCTGGTCCCGAAACGTTGGCTGATGGACGTTATCCATTAGCGCGACCGCTGCTGCTCTATACTGCCCCGGCAACGCTGCGCGCCAAGCCACAAGTCGAAGCTTTTATCGGCTGTTATCTCAACCAATTAGAAGCGCGCATTGGTGACGTGGGCTATGGGTTGCCGACCACGAATCTCTTTGCCCAGGCTTTGCAGAGTTTTA
This sequence comes from Caldilineaceae bacterium, assembly GCA_022842065.1. Next base: position 94,431 of record JALHQH010000024.1, on the reverse strand, counting down.
ATGCCGGTTGTCAGCGTTGCCAACGGATGGAAAGCGCCAGCCATCTGCTGGCGACCAACTTGCCAGCCTGTACGCTTGACGGGATCCCGAACGCGCCGATTTTGATCTCGGGCAGTTCGACATTGGCGCCCTTGACCCAGCGCATGGTCGAACACTTTACTGGACTTGGTTTTCAAGGTGCCATTCAAGTTGACAGCGCGGGGACGGGGGCCGGTTTCCGCCGCTTCTGTACTGAAGGGCTTGATGATATTGTCGATGCCAGTCGGCCCATTACGGAAGCCGAACGCGCGAGCTGTGTGGCAAACGGCCGCCCCGTCTTAGCTTTCCCGGTGGCGGTGGATGCGCTGGCGGTGGTCGTCAGCCGCAACAATAATTTTCTGCGCGAGGCAACCTTAGCCCAGTTAGGGCAAATCTTTACCCAAGCCCGCCGGTGGTCCGATATTAATGCGGCCTGGCCTGGCGTGCCCATTGCGCGCGCCATTCCTGGCCCGCAGAGTGGTACCTTTGATTTTTTTGTCGAAGCTGTGCTTGATGGCCAGGCACCTGTTGCCGGCGCAACGCCGCTGGCCTTAGCGCCACCGCCGACAGTGGTGCCGACTGCCGTGCCAGCCACCGCTGTGCCACTCGTGTTGCCAACCGCGCTGCCACCCACACCCAGCGTGGTCGATACACCCACCAGCGTACCCACTGCGATCGCTGCGGTCGATACGCCGGTGGCAGCCGATTTCCGTCTGGCCTATCTGGAAAACAATGCGCAATGTCAGACGGCGACGGCGATGATCCAACTGGTGATGGAGCGTAACTTTGGTCTGCGGGTCGTGAGTACTGGTTTTACTGACGCGGAAGAGCTCTTTGCTGCGCTTGCTGCCAAAGAGGTCGCAACGCGTATGGACTTGACCTTTTGTTATGTTGATCCAACCCACCGGGCCTATTTGCAGCGCTACTTTGGCTTTGTGATCTTTATTGGCAGTGGCTACTATCAGGCGGATAGCGGGAAGCTGATTGTGATGAGTAATGCTGCTGTAAAAGGGCCGATTGAACGGGGAAATGCCTGTTTTTATCGCTTTCTGGTCAACCTTGATCTCAATGATGCGGCCTTAACGGGATTGGACCCAGCGGTGTGGTATGAGCAAAATCGCACGCTGCTTGAATCATTAACGCTTTGTGAATGAACTGTACCGGCAAGTAAATTAAAATTATAACGATTTGTCTATCTTATTTGTGATCTAAAATTGTGGGAGCGCACATTATGGTTCGTCAACAAAAACGACTGCTGACTTTGCTGCTGACACTGCTCTTGATCAGTGGGCAGTTGATCCCTACCTTTGCCCAGGAAAGTGGCGAACAAGACAGTAGCGCCCAAACGGATAACGCCCAAAGTGATGGGGAAACGGTGACCCCCATCCGCATTGGTTCCAAGGAGTTTAACGAGCAACTGCTGCTGGGGAAAATGATTCTTCTCGTGCTGCAAGATGCCGGCTATGCGGTTGAGGATCGGACGGCACTGGGTGGTTCACGGGCGGTGCGCGATGCCTTAGTCAACGGGGAGATCGATATCTATCCCGAATATACCGGTACAGCGCTGACGCTTTACAATGGTCTGCCTGCTGATGCCCTGCCTAATACCCCGGAACGTGCCTATGAGCTGGTCAAGAGTCTTGACGGTGCACAGGAGTTGGTTTGGTTGAATCAGGCCGATTTTAATAATACCTTTACCCTGATGGTGCGCGATGAGTTGTACATGGAAGGCATACAAACCCTGGCTGATCTGGCTGTCTATCTAAATGGGGAAGGGGCCGATCTGAAAGTCTGCGTCGAGGGTGAATTTTTCAGCCGCGACGATGGGCTACCAGGTTTGCAAACGCTGTATGGTTTCACCTTCAAGGAAGAAAATGTGCTCGTGATGGAACCTAACGAGACCTATGATAAATTGCGGCAAGGGGAATGTGATGTCGCCGAAGGCTTTGCCACCGATGGCCGGATTGGGGCGTGGGGCTTTCATAACCTGGCAGATACACTGGCCTTTTTCCCCTTCTACCATCCAGCCCCGGTTGTACGCCAAACCCTGCTCGATGGTAATCCAGAAATTGCTGAACTGCTCAACAACCTCTGGCAATATCTAGATAATGAGACGATGATTGCCCTCAATGCCCGTGTTGATATCGGTGCTGATGGGGTGCTGGCCAATGGCGACGAAGAGAGTGTTGATGACGTTGCCTACAACTTCCTGGTCAGTAATCGGATTGTTCAGCCCGATCCGATCAAGGTCGGTTCAAAAGAATTTAATGAACAACTGCTGCTCGGCCAGATGATGGTGATTCTGCTGCGCGAATCGGGCTATGCGGTCGAGGATCTGACTGGTTATGGTGGCACCACCGCAATTCGGGCTGCGGTTGAGGCCGGTGAAATTGACCTCTACCCTGAATATACCGGTACCGCGACTTCTGTCCATCACAATATTCCTACCTCGGCCCTACCCACAGATGCCGAACGTACCTACATGTTGGCAAAAACCTTGGATGCCGCCGAGGGTCTGACGTGGCTTGAGCCCGCGCCTTTGAATAATACCTATACCCTCTTGGTCCGGCAGGAATTGGCCGATGAAGGCATTCAGAGCATTGATGATCTGGCGGTCTACCTGAATGCCAATGCCGCTGACCTTATTCTCTGTGTGGAAAGCGAGTTTTACGCTCGCCCAGATGGGTTGCCTGGCTTACAAGAGTTGTACGGTTTTACCTTTGCGGATGAAAATATTTTGCTGCTCGAAGCCAGTGAAACCTATGCCAAATTGCGCACGGGCGAATGTGATGTGGCTGAAGGGTATGCCACGGACGGTCGTATCAACGCTTGGGGCTTTACCAGCCTGGAAGATACTCTCGCCTTCTTCCCCTTCTACAATCCCACGCCCGTGCTGCGGGCCGATGTTCTGGCGCGTTACCCGGACTTGGCGGAATTGCTCAACGGGCTAAGTCAATTACTGGATGGGCCGACCATGAGCGCGCTCAATGCCCGTGTGGATATTGGTGCTGATGCTGAGTTGAATAGTGGGGATGAGGAGACGGTTGAAGCAGTCGCTTATAGCTTCCTCCGCGCCAATCGTTTGGTGCCCTTGCCTCCGATTGCGGTATCCGCTGCCAATACGAATGAAGGTTACCAACAGGCGCTAAGCCAGATGGTCATGTTGCTGCTGGCCGATGCTGGCTACCGTGTGGTGGACAAAACTGATCTGGGTGGTGGCTTACTGGTCCGGCAGGCGATGCTGGCTGGCGACGTGGATCTCTATCTGGAATCGGTGGCAACGGTGCTGACGGATTATAATGATCTGCCGCTCTCTGCGTTGCCAACCGGTCGCGAACGCGCCTTTATGTTGGCGCAAACATTAGATGAGCAACTGGGGATCACCTGGCTCAATCCGCTGCCTTACACTGAATCACAAGGTGTTGTGGCCCAGGATGCACTTTTGGACGAGGGGATCGAAGATCTCGCTGCGCTGGCGCTCTATATGAATGAGAATGATGCCCCCTTCTTGATCTGTATGGACAATGAATTCTATGCCAGCAAACAACGGGGCATTTTAGCATTGGAGACCCTCTACGAATTTGAATTTAAGCCGGAGAATATCCTGTTGATGGATGAGGCCGATGTTGCTGCTACGTTTGCCGCCGGCGAGTGCGATTTGGCCACGTTACCTATCGATGCTGCCAGTCGCGATCTGAACCTGCTGGCCGATCCACGCAATTTCTTCCTTGGCCTGGATGTAGCCCCGGTCATTCGTGAAGAAGTCTTGGCCCAGAATCCTGAGCTAACGGCATTGCTGAATCGTCTAGTGGCTGCGCTCGACAGTGAAACGGCTGAAGCGCTTGATCTCGGCATCGAAGTCGGTGAAGATGGAATCGCCGCCACGGGCGATGAAATTTTGCCTGTGGAGGCCGCCTTCGTTTTCTTGCAGAATGCCGGCCTGGTCAGTTCAGAACTGACCTTAGATGGCCTGCTGCCAAGTATCACTGACCGTGATGATGATCGTGAAAATCCAGTTGCTCCTTCAACGGAAAGTACCGAGGAAACCGGTGCTACCCCTGACTCGCCTCCCGCAACCCCTACTGCTACTGAGGGGGAGACAACGACCCCTACGGCCACGGCGACGGCAGAACCGCCGACCGAAGCGGGGCCTAGCGATGAGGATGCTACCGGCCAAAACAATGATAACGCCGATGGTGAAACAGGAGCAACGCCTGTTTCACCAGATAATCCGACCCTGGCGCAAACAAATCCACCTATCGCAACTGATGGCATTCGCGTCGCCTCGATGGCTGACCCAGAACAGTATCTGTTGGGGCAACTGTTGGTGGCAATGTTGCGTAGTGGTGGCTATAATGTCATCGATCAGACGGGAGTTGGCACTTCCCCTGACTTGCGGCGCCAGTTGGAGCAAGGACAAATTGATCTCTACCCCGAATTTACCGGGGCGGCGTTGTTGCTCTATCACAATATCCCGTTGGCGGCCTTGCCCACCGATCCAGAACGCGCCTATGAACTGATTAAGAACCTCGATCGGCCCTTTAATCTCACTTGGATTCGTAAGGCAGCTTTTGATAGTGCTTACGGACTCGCAGTTGGCGATAACCTTGTCACCCAAGGCATCCGTACATTAGCGGATCTAGGCCAACTGTTGGCTGCCGGCAATTCTAATCTAAGCCTGTGTGTTACCCCTGATTTTTGGGACGATCAGGCAAGTGGCGCACAAAACTTAGCATCGCTTTACGACATTACTTTTCCGGCGGCGAACATTCAACGGTTGACGCTTGACGAGATCTATCCGGCCTTGCGCGCCGGTAGCTGTGATGTGGCCCAAGTTGCCCGCACAGATGGACGGATTGATGCTTGGAATCTTTATGTGCTGGAGGATACTCTGGGTGCCTTTCCCAATTACATCCCGGCACCGGTGGTGCGCAATGAACTTCTGACCCGCTATCCTGAATTAGAAGCCTATTTAGGTGAACTGGGACCATTACTTAACACCGCGGTCATGACCGAACTCAATGCGCGCGTTGAACTGGGCGCTGACGGCGAACCAGCTACTGGCGATGAAATTGCCACTGCCGAAGTAGCGACCACTTTTCTTTGTGATAATGGCTTGCTGCGCGATTGTGGAACTCCTGACGCAGTGGCAACTGTGGCGACGCCACCGCTCACCATCACAGCTCCCATTACGTCGGGGGGCGTGGTAACGGCAGCTGGCATTGTCCCCTATGCAACGCTGATTCCCATCCCGGTCGAAACGGCTGTGTCCCCGGCCTCGTCAGAACCAGTGACCACGATTACCGTTTCGACCCCGGATAACTTTGGTGTTAACGCGCGCGCCACTGCCAATACCAATGCAACGGTGGTTGCCGTTCTCCCCAGCAACTCGGTGATCCAAGCCACGGGGCGTACTGTGGACAACATCTGGCTACAGATTGTCTTGCCTGATGGCCAAGTCGCTTGGGTCTTTGCGGCGGCAGTCCTCACCCGCCCCGAAAATGTGGTCCAACTGCCTGTGATCGATGCTGCCCAAAACTAGCGTTTCTTGACTGGCAGCATTTCCTCTACAATCTGCGTCCGTAATAACCACTGCAACTGTTACGACCAAATCAAAGCCAGCTTAGGGTAAATCGCACTCGCTTTCTGCTTCGCGGTAGCAGCGAGTGCTGCCTCCAAATTATTTATGGCACCGCGTTGGGGCTTGGCAGTGGTGATCCCCCTTGTTTATTGCTGATGGTCTCGCTTGTTTCTGCATTAAGTAATGACCGATCAAGTGGCCACTGGTAGGTACCATAGAGCAAACGTCCTAACTGATCGGTATGTTCGGTACGTTTCCCGCCTGGCCAACGCTCCGCAACTTCATTCAACCGATCCAACTGATGCGGTAATGCAATGACCATGATCCCTTTGTCTGCCGCTGCCGGTGTTGCTGCCGGTGGTATCTCATCGACAAGCGTGACATTGTACCGTTCGCTTTGTGGGGCGATAAAACGGAGTACGCTATATTCTACAAAGAAGTTTGGTGCGCCAAAAAGGTAGAAGCGATAATCGGCTTGATTCGTTGCCATCAAATGCGCCATCCGAATGGGCATGTTGTTAGGGATCAAGCGCGCATAGGTCACAAAGTAGGTATGATAATTCATTTGTAGCGTCCCAAAGGCCAGGATCACCAGCGCCAAGCCGGTCAGCCACTGGCCGGCGCTAGGCCAAATGCGCATCGTCGCTTCATAGACGCGCTGCAAAAGCACCCCGCCCACCACATAAACCGCAGAGACAATCACCACAAGCCGTGGCCCATTGGGCGAATCATTGGTCAATACGCCTGCCAATAGTAGACCGAGCACAAACCAGATCGTTAGCGCACTCTCTTGAAAACGCCGTACCCGCGCGAGCACAACCCCCAGGCCTAACCAGAAGAGGGCCACCGTCAGCACATCAAAGGCGCGCAGATCGGCGAGGTAGAAGGCGGACATGTCGCCAATGTTCACAAAAAAGCTAAGGTTGCGCTTGAGTTGGCTCCAAAAAAGCAAGGGGATGTCGCGCGGCCAGCTTGCGGTTGGACCAAGCGCGTGCACCAACCCAGCCGGATTAAAGACACTTACGCCCTGTGTCCGGTTGAGAAAGGCGCTAATGTCCTGGCTATAGAGCAGCGCCAGTGGCAGATAGGCGATCGCGGTGGCAAAGAGCGCACCCCATAACTGGGTGAAGGAGAGCCGTCGCTGCCACAGCAGGAGCAGCATCAACACCGCGGCCAGCACCGGAATCAGGCGTGATCCGTAGTAGAAGTATTGGCTTAGCCCGATGACAAGGCCCAGCACGGTATAGGGTAACAGCGGCTGGTCGGCTTGGTGGTTTGCGGTGGTGCCAGCTTCCCCGCGCTGCGTTTTCGCCACCCCAATCAACAGCACAAGAAAGAAGAGAATGGTAAACCAGACACTTTGGATATTATTGAGCGCAATGCGACTATAGTGAATGTTTAAATGCGAAACGGCGAGCAGCCATGCTGCTGTCATGCCCGCCACGCGGCCCCAGCCCACCTTCCCCACCGCATAGATCGTGCCGGCACATAGCGCCCCAAAGATCGCAGAGAGGGTCCGCAAGCCGGTCAGCGTTTCCCCAAAGCAGAACATGGCCAGCGCTTGTAGATAGTGAAAGAGAGTCGGGTGATTGAGAAAACCTGTGGTAAAGAGTGGTAGTAAGGTTGGGTGGCTGCGATCCGGCCCATGCAGTGCCCAGCGGGCCAACTCGCCCATTTCCCCCTCATCGCCATGCATGGTGGGGAGAAAGTCGCTGAGGCGATGCAGCCGCAGCCAAAGCGCAACCACGCTGATGCCGATCATCAGCAGCCAGTCAAGCCGACTAAAGTGCAGGTGTGCAGATCCCTGCCGCTTTGGTTGTGGGACCGTCACGTCAACCGTTGCCGCCCCACTTGGTGTATAATCGTGGAGATAACCGGCGACCAGGATCAAGAGCATCCCCACCACCCAAAAATAGCTACTGCCCCGATTGAAGGGATCAAGCTGACTCTGTTGTGCTGCCACTAGTGCTGCGCCTACCGCCAGGAATGCGATCAACCACCAACCATGCCGCTCGACTGTGCGCTGCCACTTGCTATCGGGAGCCGTTGTAGCTGTGGTAGCCCACCAACTAAATCGTCCATTCACGGTAAACATAAGAAGCGCCGCCAGCAGTAGACTGGCGGCGCTGCCTGTTAACGCACCATAGAGCCCCAGGATCAAGGCCAAACAAAAGAGGAGAAGTCGTATCATCGCGAGTTAATCATAAGTTTAGGTTAATGTTAGTGTCATTCGTTATTCGCCACGCTCGCCGGGGATTGCCAAATCTCCGGCCCCATACCCCGGATCGACAGATCTGGGGTGAGCGGGTGGCGAATAACTCGTGACACTAACGGTTAATTGATTTTTATCACGCTATCCATTAAAACTGATCGTGGTTGAACTTGCAAAAAAGCAAGTGTAAAATCGCTCAATTCTGCTGTCACCTACTCAATGGAACATTCTTATCCACGCTGCCGTCCTCTCATCACTAGTAACGCTGTTTGTTCCACCCAAGGCCGCAGTGCACCTATTCCAGTAAATTCTTGCATGCTGGTGGCCATGCCCTGCGCGTGTGCGCTGTTGCTGCTTTTGCCCAAATTGTACAAAATAAGGACGACCTATATGCGATATTTTTTTTACAGTGGTTATTTTAAAAAGACTGATCGTATTGCTACCACTGGCTGCAAACCCTTGCCTGTGCCGCGCAGACCGCGTCTAATTAGTTTATTGCTGTTACTGGTCATCAGCCTCGCGCTGAGTGGCTTTAGCTGGTCCACGGGCAAGGCACAAGCGCTTCCCATTGATCCACCGCCCCAGCCTCCCCTCTGGCCCCAGCCCGTGCCCTTGCTGAGTGATGAAGTGCAGGTCGAAGCGTTTCATGTCGATGTGACAATTGATGGGGCGCTGGCGCAGGTTCACCTGACCCAACGCTTGCGTAACGATTTGCCTCGCACCATTGAGGGTAGCTATTTTTTCCCGCTCCCTGCCGGCGCAGCAATTAGTGACTTCCAAATGACAGTTGACGGCCAGGTGTTGGAAGGCGAGATTTTACGGGCTGACGAAGCACGACGGACCTATGAGGCGATTGTGCGCCAACAACGCGACCCAGCGCTGCTTGAATATATTGGCCATGATCTGCTGCAGATCAGCGTCTTTCCGATGCTAGCCGGCACCACGCGTGAGCTGGCGTTTTCCTATGTGCAGTTGCTGACGAGCAGCGATGGCCTTTACCAGTTTCACTTTCCGCTCCAAACTCGTCAGTATCGTGCGGCGCCGGTTGAGTCACTAGCCTTGAACATCGCGTTGGTCAACCAGCCTGGTTTGCGCACAATCTATAGCACCTCGCATGACATCGACGTGGCGCGTACTTCGGACACCACCGCCCAAATTGGTTATAAAATGACCGCTGGTTCTGCTGAGCATGAACAAACCACTGGCGACTTTGTGCTCTACTTTGGCAACGATCAGCGCGCGGTCGGGCTGAACCTCCTGAGTTATCAACCCGCCGGTGAAGATGGGTTCTTTGTCTTGCTGGCCGCACCTGGCCTGGAGACGCCCACGACTGCCGTTGTCGAACGCGATGTGGTCATGGTGCTAGATGTCTCTGGTTCTATGCAAGGTGAGAAATTTGCGCAAGCGCAGGCGGCCGCCCACTTTGTGGTGAATAGCCTGAATCCTGCTGACCGTTTTAATCTTGTCACTTTTAGCACCGGGGTACGCGTCTGGGCAGCAGACCTGCAAGCGGTTGATGAAACGACGCGCCAAGCAGCCCATGCGTGGATTGACGACTTGCAAGCAACAGGCGGCACTGACATCAATCGCGCTCTACTGGAGACGCTGGCCCAATTTAGTGCTGAGCCCACACGGCCTGCCTATATTCTCTTTCTGACCGATGGTCTACCGACCCAAGGCGAACGCAAGATTGATCGAATTCTGGCGAATGTGATGGCCAACCGTCCTGCTGAGCTGGCCCTGCGCCTCTTTGCCTTTGGTCTTGGCTATGATGTGAATACCACTTTGCTCGACACCTTAAGTGGCGATCTCGGTGGCCGCAGCAGCTATGTGCGCCCGGAAGAGCGCATTGATGAAGAAGTCAGCCAGTTTTATCAGGGGATCAGCACCCCTGTGCTTAGCGATGTGACCATCGAATTTGATGGCGCGCTGGTTGCTGATGAGATCTACCCAGCGACCCTACCCGATCTGTTTGCCGGTGAACAGTTGATGATCGCTGGGCGTTATCATGGGGGCACAACTGCCACTGTCACCCTGCGCGGTACCGTTAATGGCGAAACGATCAGCTACCGCTACCCCGACCAGCAACTGGTGGCGCGTGGGGGCGAACCGACCGTCGCACGGCTGTGGGCGGCGCGCAAAATCGGGACACTGCTCCAGCAGATCCGCCGTGAAGGCCCTGCGGCAGAGTTAGTCGACGCGGTGGTTGATCTGGGGCTGCAATATGGTATCGTCACCCCTTATACCTCGGCCTTTGTACCGGAACCGGGCGTGGTGGAGGGCGATGGGGGCAAGCGCTTACCGGGGGAGGATCCCCAGCCGGTTGATGACCCTACGGCCACAACTGCCCAGGCCTTACGCGATAGCTACCGCGCCAATGCGCCCGCCGTCTCGGCCACAATGGCCCAGGAAAGCGGTGAAAGTGCGGTCAAAATGAGTGAAGAGATTAGCGTTTTGAACAGCACGGCCGTGGTCAGTGAGGGGCAAGCGGTTAAATACATTGGTGGTAAGAGCTTTATGCGCCGTGGTACGGTTGTCGATGAGCAAAAGAAACGATTGACGCTTTGGGTAGATCTGCTGTACAATGATGAGATGCAGGTGGAAACGGTTCAGTTTGGTAGCAGTTGTTACTTTGCACTCTTACAACAGCCGGGGCTAGCCCAGTGGTTGGCACTTTCACCAGAATTAATCATCGTACGCGATGACAACCACGCACTACGTGTTACGACGCTAAGCAGTGATAGCCCCGATCGCGATCACGCGCGTGACGGTACCACCGACAGTATCGCTGGGGCGGATCGCACCGCCACACCTGCGCCAGCAGCCACACAAAACGCACAATGTCCCACATGGTAGAATGGGGCACCGTTACGGTGCTTGTATATACGCTCATTTGATGATATGCGTTAGAACATAAGAGCGTTTTTGGGGAACCAATTTAGGCTTTTGTGCGTCTTGAATGGTACCGGCAGTACTGTATCAGCTTGATTTGTGTATTATAAATCAAAACAGCGCAACACCGGTTTACCTTAAATCGCTTTGCCATGGCAAAGCACTGCTTGCACCAACAGCGCCGATAATCGAAACATAGTTTGTCGATCAAAGTGAATGCTACTGTTATGTAACAGTACAATACAGCAATTCAAAAAGCTGTAATCCAATGAGACGGGGCATCATCATTGGATGGCTGACACCTTGAGCGATATTGCCAGCACAGGCATTGTGTGTTTGTCAGGAGGGAGCTAACCGGGATCTGGTTAGTACCCTCCTGTTTTGTTTTTAATGGCTGTATTAAGCGTGTGGGGCATTCTAACCTTACATCCTTGATTTAGCCGTGTCGTCTCCATTCCGCATAATGTTGCGTTACCGAGTTGCGTTACCGCGGCAACATTGGCGACTTGGAGGCCAATGCACGAGCAAAAGAGGCATTTGGGATTTGTGTTCAATGCTCATCAATGCAACGTGGGTTTTGATGTAACCAAGCCTAGACCACGTCCGGCTGATGGGCAGCGTTCAAATGAGGTGAACAATGAGCAGTAACGGTCAAAATCTGATCGAATTCGTTCGCGATTTGCAAGATGTAGCCACCTTTCGTAGCCAGCATTGGGAAGGTTCCTTTGCTGAGTATGTGGAGATCGTTCAGGCGACTCCCAAGGTAGCACGCACGGCCTATCAGCGGCTCTACGATATGATTATGTCCTATGGCTCCACTAGCTACACCCAGTTCCGTGATGAACTGATTCATTATAACTTTTTCGATGATCCCTTTGATGGTGGCCGTGACGCGATCTTTGGGCTGGATCGAGCGCTCATGGATCTGGTGCAGGTCTTTCAATCCGCCGCCCGCGGCTATGGCACCGAGCGGCGGGTGTTGCTCTTACATGGCCCGGTGGGTAGCGCCAAAAGCACGATTGCTCGCCTGATGAAAAAGGGCTTAGAGGCCTATTCGGCGACGGATGATGGTGCCCTTTATACGCTGATTTGGGAGACCGCAGATGGGCGCATGGAATGTCCCATGCATGAAGAACCTCTCCGCCTGATCCCACCGGCCCTGCGCCCCGAAGTGCTGGCCAAAATCAATGCCAATCACAACGCTGACTATACCATCACCGTGAAAGGTGAACTCTGTCCGGCCTGTCGCCATATCTATCGGGCCTTGATGGAGGAACATGACGGCGATTGGGGCGCCGTTGTGGGCCATGTCCGGGTCCGCCGCCTGATCCTCTCCGAGCAGGATCGGGTGGGGATCGGTACCTTTCAGCCTAAAGACGAGAAGAACCAGGATTCAACCGAGTTAACGGGTGATATCAACTATCGCAAGATCGCCGAGTATGGCTCTGATTCGGACCCCCGTGCCTTTAACTTTGACGGTGAGTTAAATATTGCCAATCGTGGTGTAGTCGAATTTATCGAACTGCTCAAACTCGATGTCGCCTTCCTCTATGATCTGTTGACTGCCTCGCAAGAGCACAAGATCAAGCCCAAGAAATTCGCGCAAACCGATATCGACGAAGTGATCATCGGCCACACCAACGAGCCGGAATATCGCAAGTTGTTGGCCAATGAATATATGGAAGCGCTGCGCGACCGCACCGTCAAGATCGATGTGCCCTATGTCACCCGCTTCCGCGACGAAGTGCATATTTACGAGCGTGACTTTAACCGGCGCACGGTGCAAGGCAAACATATCGCCCCCCATACCCTGGACATCGCCGCGATGTGGGCAATCCTCACCCGCTTGGAAGAACCTAAACATGCCAGTTTGACCCTCATGCAGAAGATGAAGCTCTATGATGGCCGTTCGCTGCCCGGCTTTACCGAAGACACGGTGCGCGAACTGCGGGCCAACGCCGGCCAAGAGGGGATGCAGGGAATCTCACCCCGCTATATCCAGGATAAACTTTCTAATGCCTTGGTGGCCCATGGCGCGACCGGCTGTCTCAACCCCTTTGTCGTCATCCGTGAACTGGAGATGGGGCTGCGCCACCACTCGTTGATTACCCATGAGCGCGACCGCGAACGGTTTGCGCTGCTGCTCAACGAGGTGCGTGAAGAGTACGACGAGATCGTCAAGAACGAAGTACAGCGCGCAATTACCGCCGATGAATCGGCGATCCGGCGGCTGGCCGGCAACTATATCGATAATCTCAAGGCCTATACCCAGCGCGAAAAGGTGAAGAATCCCTTCACCGGTCGCGATGAAGAGCCCGATGAACGCTTGATGCGCTCCATCGAAGAGAAGATTGATATTCCCGTGAGCCGCAAAGATGATTTCCGGCGTGAAATCATGAACTACATCGGCGCATTGGCGATTGACGGCAAGCGGTTCGAGTGGAATTCGAACGAACGGCTGCGCAAAGCGTTGGAACTAAAGCTCTTTGAGGATCAGAAGGATAGCATCAAGTTAACCAGCCTGGTCAGTAGCGTGATCGATGAAGATACGCAGGAGAAGATCGAAGTGGTCAAGTCACGTTTGATCAAGAACTTTGGCTACTGCGACATCTGCGCAACCGACGTGCTCAACTATGTGGCAAGTATCTTTGCCCGTGGCGACGTGAAGGTGCGCGAGCGCTAATTTGTGAAATGTGAAACGCGATGCGTGAAACGTGAAAGACCTGCTACTTTGTTGCAAACGTGTTACGCATCACGTTTTACGTTTCACGTTTCACGTTTCACGTTTCACGTTTCACGCATCACGTTTTATTGCAGCAACAGGACAACGTAAACCCATATGGCACAGATCGAACAGGACAGCGCACGCTATCAGCAGATTGTAAAAGGTAAGATTCGCAAAAACTTGCGTAAATATATTACCAACGGCGAGATGATTGGGCGCCAGGGCAAGGATCTTGTCAGTATTCCGATGCCTCAAGTGGAATTGCCCCATTTTACCTTTGGCAAGCCGGGCAGTGGTGGGGTTGGCCAGGGCGAAGGTGAACCGGGTGACATTCTAGGCACCGAGCCTGGGGAGGGGCAAGGGGCGGGCTCTGATCCAGGTCAGCATATCCTGGAAGCGGAAATTTCCCTGGATGAGTTGGTGCAGATGTTAGCCGATGAACTCGAACTGCCACGCATTCAGCCAAAGGGCAAAAAGAATCTCCAGAGCGAAGTTTCGCGCTACACCGACATTCGGCGCGTCGGTCCGGAATCATTGCGCCACTTCAAGCGCACTTACCGCGAAGCACTCAAGCGTCAGATTGCCGCGGGGGAATATGACCCCGATAATCCTGTCATTATTCCGTATCCCGAAGATCGCCGCTATCGCTCCTATGAGAAGAAACCGTTGCCCGATGCCAATGCAGTGATCATCTACATGATGGATGTCTCTGGCTCGATGGGTGATCGGGAAAAGCGCTTGGTGCGGATTACGGCCTTCTGGATCGATGCCTGGCTCAAGCGCCACTATCGCAACGTGCAACGCCGCTATATCGTCCACGATGCGGCCGCCGGTGAAGTGGATGAGAGTACCTTTTATCGCCTGCGTCAAGGTGGCGGCACCAAGATCTCCTCGGCCTTGCAATTTTGTCATCATCTGGTGCAGGCCAACTATGACCCTGCGGATTGGAATATCTATCTCTTCCAATTCTCAGATGGGGATAACTTTACCAGCGACAACGAGCAGTCGCTAAAACTGCTTGATGATCGTCTGCTGCCGCTGGCCAATCTCTATTGCTACGGCCAGGTCGATGAGCGTTCCTATGGTGGCAGCTTTATTGATACCTTGGTCCATCTCGGCGAGCGCGAAAATGTCGTTACCACCCACATTCGGAATGACGACGCGATTTTTGATGCGCTTAAGCTCTTTTTAGGAAAAGGACGATAGCATGAGTCGACGGGTAAAAATGAGCATCTTACCGCCTGAATTGGAGGTAATGCGCGAGAAAATCGAAGGATATGCCCAGGAAGTTGGCCTCGATTTCCCGGAGGTGCGCTTTGTGATGGTCGATTTTGAACAGATGAACAAGGTGGCGGCGTATGATGGTTTTCCCAGCCGCTACCCCCATTGGCGCTTTGGCATGGAGTATGAGCGAATGCGCAAAAGTTATGCCTGGGGCTTACACCGCATTTACGAGCTGGTGATCAACACGGATCCCTGTTATGCCTATCTGCTCACCAGCAATCTGCCGATTGACCAGAAGTTGGTGATGGCCCATGTCTATGCCCATGCCGACTTTTTTAAGAACAATCTCTGGTTTGCCCATACCAACCGGCGCATGTTGGATGAAACCGCCAACCACGGTTCGCGCATCCGCCGTTATGTCGAGAAATATGGGGCGGAAGCCGTCGAAGCCTTTGTCGATCGCTCTCTTTCCCTGGAAAATCTGATCGACATCCATAGCCCTGGGATCCAACGGCCGCTAGCGCGCCCGGATGGGCATGATGAGGATGAGGAAAAGGCGCCGGAACGGATTCGCAGTAAGGGGTATATGGATGATTACATTAATCCGCCGGCTTATCTCGAACGGCTGCGCCAAGAGCGCAAGGAAGCCAAACAAAAAGAGCGCGACTACCCAGCGACGCCCCAACGGGATCTGCTGCTCTTCCTGCTCGAAAATGCCCCACTCGAAGCCTGGCAGCAGGATGTGCTCGCGATCATCCGCGAAGAGGCCTATTATTTTGCACCACAGCGGCAGACGAAGATCCTCAACGAGGGCTGGGCTTGTGCGGTCGGCAGCACTTTGGTTTCTACAGACCAGGGATTAATGCGTCTTGATCATTTAGTGGGCGTACGATTAGATGTTCAGGTCAGCGATGGTTCACAGCCACAACAAGTGTATGATTGGGCAATATTTAACAATCGACCAACCATTAAGATGACAACCCGGCGTGGTTTTGTCCTGGAAGGATCAACGACACATCGTATTCGATTGCCGAATGGCGAGTGGCGACGGCTTGATCAACTGAAGATCGGTGATGTTTTAGAAGTTGCTCGGACCCATGCACCTTGGCCGCAAACATTGCAACCAATTAACTGGCAACCCTTACGCCGCATGACACTGCATGATGTCGCACAGCAAGCCGGCGTACATTTGTCAAGTGTTATTCGTCATCGTGATCGGACTGTTGCCAGTCGTCGCGCCGTTGAGATTGACCAGGCACTTGCGGTCTATGAAGTCGAGCGAATCAGCTTGTCCTACATGATGAATTCACGAGCTACCTTACAAATCCCTACTCATCTCGACGCTGATTTTGCTGCCTTTTTGGGGTATCTGATTGGTGATGGTCATATCAGTTGCACCAATCGGGAACTAGGTTTAACAACAGGTGACGATGAACAAGCTGACCGGTTTATGGATTTAGGCCGTAAATTGTTTAATCTTGAGCCAGTACGTCGGCGCGATAAGAACCGCTGGCGCGTGATCTTCTACTCACAGACACTAAATGATTTGTTACGCTGGATGGGCCTAACTGAAGGTGTATCCGCAAGGCGAAAGACGGTGCCAGATCTGGTTTTGCGATCACCCGAGGCGGTTGTTCGTGCTTATTTGCAAGCCTACTTTGATTGTGATGGGTATGCCGGTGAACAAGGTGTGATTCTTAGCACGGCCAGTACGACGATGAGTGCACAAATTCAACTCATGTTGCTACAATTTAATATACTTTCACGCCGCCGTTTACAGCGTGATGACTGCTGGCATGTACACATAACTGGAAAGAGTGCGCTACGTTTTGCCGAGAAAATTGGCTTTGGTTTAACGCGGAAACAGGATAAACTCTTGGATTATGTCAAGGAGCGCCAATGGTTCAAGGTAGAAGATTGGGTGGATGAAGTTGAGCACTTGGAAGCCGGCTGCGCAACAGTCTATGATATTTCCGTGACCGATACTCACTGTTATGTTGCGAATGGCTTGGTTAACCATAACTCTTACTGGCATTCACAGATTATGACCCGTTTTGTGCTTGATGGCAGTGAACTGATCGACTATGCCGATCATCACTCTGGCACACTGGCGACTTCACCAGGGCGGCTGAACCCTTACAAGATGGGCATTGAGTTGTTGCGCCATGTGGAGGATCGCTGGAATCGTGGCGCGTTTGGGCCGGAATATGAAGACTGTGACAATGCGCAGGAGCGCGCCAATTGGGATCGGAAGTTAGGGTTGGGGCGCGAAAAGATCTTTGAAGTGCGGCGCATTTACAACGATGTGGGCTTCATTGATACTTTTCTGACCGAGGAATTCGCCCAGGAGCAACGGCTCTTTAACTATCGCTACAATCCGCAACTCAAAGCTTATGAAATTGAAGGGCGTGATTTCCAGGACATTAAACAGCAGTTGCTCTTTAACCTGACTAATTTTGGTGAGCCACTGATCGAAGTCGTCAATGCCAATTATCAGAATCGTGGTGAACTCTATCTAATCCATCGCTGGGAGTCAGTGGACTTGCGACCAGACTATGCCGCGGCTACGCTGGAAAATTTGCAAGCGCTTTGGGGCCGGCCCGTGCATCTGGAGACGATTGCCAGTGAAAAGGGGCCTGCCCTGCTCTCCTACAATGGGTCTGTCCATGAACAACGGCTGCTCCGACCGACCAATACGCGCTAATCTTTAATGCTTTGCGCGGGGTAGTCGTTACTGCGACGAAATAAAAGGGCCGATGACAAGCAGTAACAGGCATCGGCCCTTTTATTCACTCCGTCAAAAGATTGCAGCGTAGGGCAATGGCGACCGCCTCTGTCCGACTGGCGGCCTGTAATTTGGCGAGAATATTGCTGACATGTAGTTTGATGGTTGCCCGACTCAACACCAGTGCCTGGGCAATTTGGCTATTATTGTAACCTTTTACCAGCAACCCTAACACATCATGCTCCCGTTTGGTTAGATCGCTGCCCAGCACTAGCTTACCATGCTGGCTTGCCGTTTGTACCAGTAAGCGCGCTGCTTCTGGTGCCAAGACGAGATCACCGTTGTAGACGGTGCGGATCGCAGCTGCTAATTCACGGGTTTCAATCTCTTTGAGCAAGTAGCCGGCCGCCCCTGCGCTAAGTGCCTGCTGAATCAACTTTTCTTCTTTGTGGCTGGTGAGAATCAAAATCTTGCTTTCTGGTGCTTTTTCACTGATGAGCCGGATGGCAGTCGGCCCATCCATCTTCGGCATGGTGAGATCCATCAAGATCACATCCGGATGGGTAAGTGCTGCCATTTCTACTGCTTCTAGCCCATTGCTTGCCTCTCCGACTAGCTCGAACCCTCCACAGCTGTGTAACACCGCAATGAGGCCCGTACGCACGATTGCATGATCATCTGCGATCATTACACGAATTGCTTCATTGCCCTTCATTTTGTCAGTCCTTCTTGGTGATTGTGAACGGATTGATCGGTGCTTGCCGCGCTGCCACCCGCTGTCCATCAGTCTATTGCTCTGCTTGGTGACTGCGCTTCCCGCCTTTTGCTTGTGCAACTGGTACACAACTTATCAAGCTACCCCTGCTTTGTACATAGTACCGAAGTACTCTATGCACTCTGCACCTGTCCCCTTGCCCATCTAGCAACCCGTGTCGGTGACAGTCACCTGCGACCAAACTATCTAATTGTAGTTGATTGCTATTGACATATACGTAAGTTTTATATATGGTATAGAGCAATGGATTACGTCACTGGGGTGGGAGCAGATTAATTGTTATGGCTACTTCGTTTACAGCACCATCGGTCGGGCAAGCAGTACCAAATGACGGCGCGCCCGCGCACCTTACGGTTGAACCTGAGGCGTACCTGGCCCAAGCCAAACCACCACTGCTGACCAGTGAGGGGCACTATCAACGTGTTGTTGAAGATCAAACCGATCTGATCTGCCGCTATCAACCTGACTTAACCCTGACCTATGTTAATCAACCCTATGCGGCACTCTTTGATAAATCTCCGGCCGAGATGGTTGGTTGCAACCTACTTGACGGGGTTGCGCCTGCCTATCACGAACAGGTGATTGCCAATCTTGCCGCGCTCAGCGTAGCACAGCCAATTGTCACTTTCGAAAATCCCTTGTTATTGACAAATGGTTCACATCGCTGGTTCCACTGGACTGATCGGTTAATTGTCGATGATGCTGGCGCGATCATTGCTTATCAAGGGGTCGGACGCGATATTACCAGCCGCAAATTGGCCGAAGAGGCCGAACATGAACAGCGTCTTTTCGCCGAGGCTATGCGTGATAGCCTGGTCGCGTTGACTAGTTCACTTGATGTTGCCCAAGTGATGGGACAAATTCTCGCTTCGGCGGCAATGGTGGTGCCTAGCGATGCCGGCAGCATTATCCTAGCTGAAGGCACAGCTGGGCGCGTTGCCTATTTGCGCGGCTTTACACTTGAAGCTGCCGCCACGCTGCAAGATTATACCTTTCCGCTGGCTGCCACCACGGCTGGTGATGTGCTAACCAGCCGCCAACCCTATCTCATTGCTGATACTAAAGTCGCCACCCGCTGGACACCACTGGCTGTTAACAGCGGGATTCGTTCATCGATTGGTGTGCCGATCGAAGTGCGGGGCGACGTGGTGGGCGTGCTGATTGCCGATAGCGCGCAACCTGATCACTTTGCCCAGCGCGATGTGGACAAACTCACTGCCTTCGCGCGCTATGCTGCGCTGGCGCTGGAAAATGCCTATCATGCCACTCGCCTTGAAGCGCGCGTTGCTGCACGTACCCTTGAATTGCAATCGATGCAAGCGGCGCTGGCCGAAGAACGCAATTTGTTGCGCACCCTCATTGATGCTGTCCCCGATTATATCTATGCCAAAGATCGGCAACATCGTTTTGTCCTGAGTAATATCGCCCATGCTCAGGCCCGTGGCTATCATACCCCCGATGAACTGCTGGGTAAGACTGATTATGACCTCTTTCCGACCGAGATGGCCGAGCAATTTTGGAATGAAGAAGAACAGATCTTTCGGCATGCCGAGCCTTTGCTTGATCATGAACAGCCATCGGTGGGCTATAGTGGTGGCTTTACCTGGGCGCTCTCTAATAAGGTGCCCGTGCGTAACCTAACGGGCGAGATCGTCGGTTTAGTTGGCATCACGCGCGATATCACGGAACGTAAGGCGCGTGAACGCCAACTCCGCTACCATGCCAGCTTGCAGCAAACGGTGCATGACGCCGTGATTGCCACCGATCTGCAAATGTCGATCCAGAGTTGGAATCCTGCGGCCGAAGCAATTTACGGTTGGCGTGCCGCAGAGGTGATCGGTAAACGGGTGGCCGAGGTGTTGGAAACGCGTTACCCTTCCAGCGCAACGACGACACGCAATCTGCGCGAACTTTATCAGCAGGGTTGGTGGCGCGGGGAAGTCATTCAACGCCATAAGGATGGGACCGATCTTTCTTTCCTTAGTTCCGTAACGCTCCTAAAGGATGATCGGGGGATTCCCTTTGGTGTCGTTGCCGTCAACCATGATATTACGGAGCTGAAAGCCGCCCAAGATGCTCTGCGCATACGTGAGTCGCACTATCGCCTGCTGGCTGAGCATGTCAGCGATCTGGTGATCTGTATCAACTTGGCTGGTATCTACACCTATGTTTCGCCTTCGAGCCAAGGCACACTGGGGTATACCCCCGAAGAATTACTTGGGCAATCGGCTTTTAATTTGATCCACCCCGACGATCTTGCCATTGCCCAGGGCGTGCATGCCGCTGCCCTGCAGCAAACAGGCCCGGGGCCGGTTGTGATGCGTTTCCGGCATAAACAGGGGCACTATCTCTGGCTCGAGGTGTCGGGGCAGAGTATTTATGATGCACAGAGTGGCGAACTGCTTGAATTTATCACCTCATCACGCAATGTGACAGAGCGCAAGCGTGCCGAAGATGCACTCCGCCAAAGTGAGGAAAAACATCGCTTCCTGATTGAAACGATGCGTGGTGGCTTTGCGATTTATGATCAGGATGAGTGCATTACCTATGTGAATGATCGTTTTTGTGAATTGCTCGGTTATTCACGTGCTGAGCTAATCGGCACTACTTCCTATACTTATGTTGATCCCACCAATGCCGCGCAGATCGACGCACACCGTGCGGTCCGCCGCAATGGCGAGAGCAGCTCGTATGAGCTGGCTGTTACCCGTAAAGATGGGCAGCCCGTTAATCTCCTGATCGCCGCCTCCCCTTTGCTGAATGAACAGGGGGAAGTGACCGGCAGTTTTGCGGTTATCTCCGATATTACGCTTCAGAAGCAGGCTGAGAGTACCCTGCGCGCAGCGCTGGCCAAGGAAGTCGAACTCAATGAACTGAAATCGCGCTTTGTATCGATGGCGTCACATGAGTTCCGCACCCCATTGGCGACGATCCTTGCCCTCACTGAATCACTAAGTGCGTATCGCCCGCAGATGACCGAAGCACAGATAGACCAGCGTTTACAAAAGATGCAAATCCAAATTGGTTATCTGAAAGATATTATGGAGGATGTCTTGCAATTGGCGCGCCTGCAGGCGCGGCGAGCAGAATTCAATCCAGTCTGGCTTAACCTCGACGGGCTCTGCCGAAGCGTGATCGATGAGTTCCAGAGCCGGCCCGATGTGCGCCAATGGCTGAACTACCACTGTGCCGATCCCCTGCGCGAGGTAAAGCTGGACAAGAAACTCATGCGCCAGATGATTAACAATTTAGTCTCTAATGCCGTCAAATACTCAGCCGACCATAAGCCCGTTACCATCGAGTTAACCTATCAAACCGCTGGCTTCACACTACGTGTGGCAGATAACGGCATGGGGATCCCAGCCGCCGATCTCCCCCACCTCTTTGAGCCATTCCACCGCGCGACGAATGTCGGCACGATCACCGGTACAGGGCTAGGGTTGACAATTGTTAAAGAGTCGGTTGAACTACATGGTGGGCAGATCATGGTAGAAAGTGAAGTGGATGTGGGGACGGTCTTTACGCTCACGATTCCGACGGCGTCGCAACTGCCGGTGCAGTAATTTTACCTTAAAGAGGAGAACACCCCGTGTCACAAAAGCGCACAGCGCAAACCGAGACAGAGACCAACCGAGCCGCCAAAATCTTAGTGATTGAAGATGAAACCCTACTGCGTGAGGAAGTAGTGGAATGGTTGACTTTTGAAGGCTATCAGGCCACCTGCGTTGCCGATGGCATCAGTGGTGTTGAAGCTGCCTTGCGTCAACTGCCTGATCTAATTATCTGTGATATTACCATGCCACGCCTGGACGGTTATGGCGTACTCTTAGAGGTACACACTAATCCTGCAACGGCAAGTATTCCTTTCATCTTTGTTACGGCCCGTGCCTCCTATGAAGATGTCCGCAAGGGTATGAATCTGGGGGCCGACGATTATATCACCAAGCCGTTCACCCGCTTGGAACTGTTGCAGGCGATTCAGACACGGTTGCAAAAAAAAGGTTTGCAAGAACAAGAACGCCAACAGCAGCGGGCGGAACTGCAGCACGCATTGACCGAGGAACATGCGCGCCGTCTACTAAAGACCAAATTGGTCGCCATGTTTTCGCATGATTTTCGTGGCCCACTCTCAAGTATTCTCCTGACCAATAGTCTCTTGCGCGACTATGGTAGCCACCTGAGTGATGAACGCCGTCTCACCCATCTGAATCATATCGAAGCTTCCGCACGTCTATTGCTGCAAATGCTCGACGATATTCTGGTGATCGCACAGATCGAAAACGATAGCCTTGAATTCAAAGCCGAACCGCTTGATATCAACCTGTTTCTGCAGCAGATCGTTGATGATAGTCGCTTGATTCATGGGGCTAGACGGCCGATTCACTTCACCAGTAATGGCACGGGACTCGTCATGGTTGATCCGCGCCTGTTGCGTCAGATCATTACCAATTTGCTCTCCAATGCCCTGAAATTTTCTGCACGCGATCGTGCTGTACAGCTTACGCTAACCCATGACCACACTGTCTGTCACTTCCAGATCCAGGATCAAGGCATGGGTATTCCTG
This sequence comes from Caldilineaceae bacterium, assembly GCA_022842065.1. The sequence continues at coordinate 71,714 of JALHQH010000024.1, read as the reverse complement.
ACCTTGATCTGGCCCATCTGTTTGAACCTTTTCAGCGTGGTTCTAATGCTGAGTCGATCGCTGGTACAGGATTGGGGCTGACGATTGTCCAACAAGCGGTCGAACTGCATGGCGGGACCATTCGGATTGAGAGCCAACTTGCGGTGGGCACAACCGTAACGGTCTCGCTGCCTGTGCGCTGGGAGCACGGCGTCGTGGGTCTCGCTAGCGAGAATGCCAGGACCGCCGCTCTCTCACCTTCCGCACCGGCAAACTTGCATTAAGCGCTTAGCGACTATCGGCCTGGGCAACATTGGCGGCGGCATGCAGAATCATGAGCTTCTGCCAGATTTTGCGCGAAAGATCAGTGGTCAACGATTCGATCTCATTCACCGAATCGAGGACGACGCCATCATCAAAGCGTTGGGTATAAAGCGCAGCCAACTTACCCGCGAGGGCGAGCATTTCGCTACAATAGTCAAGATAGCGCCCCAACTCATACGCACTCATCGTGCGCTCGGGCGAAGAGGGGGTCGCCTCGCCGCGGCCTAGCACATATTCAGGATCTTTGGTCAACTGATGCATGTCGATGACATGGGCGATGGCCCGTAACTCGTTGAGCGCTTGCAACGCCCGGCGCCGTTTATAGCGCACCTCGATTGTCACCAAAAAGAAGATGCCGGCCCCAAGGAAGATAATATCATTGATCCCGGCCTCCACCGCCTGGATGAAGTCAAAGAAGTCAAACTGGAGCGCACCAAAATTGATCGAGGCGATCGCCCCAGCCATCCCGATTACGCCGACCACAATCAAGGCAATCAGTAGCCCAATCGTGATCCGAATCCAGTAAAGTGGCTGCGCCACATACTGTGCCCGTTCCTTGGATTGGTGCGCTACCGCCAATAACTGTTTGGACACGCCAAAGAGGCCAGAGTGGGGAAACCGCTCGCCAATACGCCGATTCAAGCGCTCAACCGTGGCAATGATTTTGGTTGGGTCGAGAATCGTATAAATCTCTGTCTCGGGGGATAATTTTTTTGCCATTTTGCTCCTGCCTTTTGCTGTTTCGCTACTTACTACGACAACGTTAAATCGGCAGTCGCTCTGCGCTCTGCCTAGCTGGTCCGTGACCAGCGGTAGCTGCCCTAGCCGCTGGTCACGGACCAGCTAGGCACATAATTTAACGTTGTCGTATTGGATAATTTTACCACTTACACAGTGAGTCAACATAGGCTGCCGAGCCATCACGCAGCCAACCATCGAGTTGATCCACTTCCTTCAATTGTTGCCCACGCATGCGCGGCACCGCGACAAATTGACAGCGCAATTCGGCCAGCGCGGTCATATCGCCCCAGAGTTTCTCGAATTGGGCAACCGGGAAGATATCTTCCTGCCCCTTCCCCCAGCGCTTTTTGACATCCTTCAGCGTCACATAGGTGGGCATGCGCGCCGCCAGCCGCCGAACCGCCTCGCCCACTTTGGCCGCGTCGGTCAGCTCCTGGCGCGTCAACTTGAAAACGGCGAGTAGTTTGTCGATGTCGAGCCAGGTGGTGCTGGTGTTGTAATAGGTGAGGTTGAATTCCAACTCTTCGCGGGGCAAGGCCAGGCCTTCTACCAGCCGCAGATGACCATCTACGCGCGCCAGGCCACCCCCGCGATCCTCAATCCGGCGGGTGATCACCTCGGCGGTCCACGGCGCCCCTTGGGCAATGTGAAAGCCCAGCAAGGTGGCCCCTACGCTACCGCCCACATCTGCCCCCAACGTATCAACATTGTGTACCATCAGATATTGCAGCTGTGGCCGCTCGGTTAACATCTGTGCCAGTACGCCATTGCGGAGCAGATTCGGCACTTCATACCAATGCCCGACTGGGTGGAGACATTGGCTGGGCAAGTTGTCCGTGTAATCGCTGCCTTCGCCGGTCTGCTGTGCCCAACCAATTAGCGCGCTGTGTAGGCTATCTTGCACCTTTTGCGCCTGTTCATCCAGCAACTGCTGGGGCATCTCCTCCCAGGCGAAACGAAGATCGCGCGCCATGGGCACCATCCGCAAGCCAATGCTGCGCCCCGGCGACAGATAGAGCGGTCCCGTATAACCATAGCGATCGTTGGCCGCCAGATAGTCGGCAATCGGGCCTTGGGTGAGATAGCTGGTGGTAATTGCATGGGGCACGGGTGTACCCGCCAGCGCGCTGGTGCGCCGACTTTTGGCTAGATGGACTTCGATAAAGGAGCGATGTTTGCCCCCCAGCTTGGCAAAGGGGTTGAGGGCCTTGACCACACCGGCACCGTGGGTCCACCGACTGCCGGCCCCGCCGGCCAATGTCACCACGGCGACTTTGCCCGCGCGCAGCGCTTCCATGCCAATCTGGTGTAGCTCGCCCTGCATCTCACTGTTTAGATCGCTATAGCTGAGCACATCCTTGTGGTCCACATCTTCAAAGCTGCTGCTGATGGGCAAGCGGTTTTGCGCCAGGCCGATCCGTCCACCGCGTAGATCGGCACGGATCTGCTCATGTTGAACCCGGTCAAAGCCATAGGCTTCGAGCAGGGCATCAAGACTCTGGCTCTTGTCGCTGATCCCTTCACTTTGCGGTAACATGTGATCAAAGAGGGTCGGAATCGCACCCGCCAGTGCTGGATCAGTGCGACAGGCGGCACCAAAGCGATCCAATTCGGCGCGGCGGAAGCGGCTGAGTGTCCGCTGTTCGCGGCGCAATAGCTGGGGCACCGTTAAGGTATAGTAACTCGGCCCCATCAGCGCCTCGTGGTCAGTGCGTAATTCGCCAAAGGTGCCCCGTTCATTGATTGCAAAATCATAGACCACTGGATCCATGGCAAAGGGCACCGCACTCTCTAGCTGTTGTTTACTCTCCCGCATAATGATCTGCAACCGTTCTTGGGCCAGGGCTTTTACGGTTGGATCAAAAATAAAACCCATGCCACCACCGGACATGCCACCCATCATCCAGAAGCCCCAAAACTGTGCGCCAAACTCGGCCTGGACCCGTGCAATGAGCGTTTCGGTGTAGAGGTTGCTGGCCCACGGAATAATCGTCTGGATTGGTCCGTGAAAATTGCGATGGGTGGCGGCACCAATGGCCTGGACATCGCCCGCTTTGAGGAGCGCAAGGATTTCATCAATGATCTGGATGGCTTCCTGCCGCCCCGCCCATTCGGCTTGGGAGCGCAGCAGATACTTTTCAGTGACCATCTCCAAAATGGGTCCCACATCCTGGGCCATCCCCCCATGGACCATCACCAGGCTATCTTGCAGTTGTTGGCGGGTCGCGGGTGATGCCTCCTCCGCAGTGAGAATGTGATGTTGGGGCAGCAGCCGCCCACGGCTGATCCCATATTCAGGATCTGCGGCTTGGGCTTCTACCCCTTCGATCACCTTCATCCCTGGCCAGACCCCACCGGAATCTTGCCAGCCACCGCCCGAGCCGCCGATCCATTCACCAAGAATGGCACGCGCTGCCACCACCCGCCGCTCTTCCTCGGTCAACTGGCCGGTGAGATTGGCCGTCTGGCCGGTGGCGCGCATACAGACTGCAATCAAGGAAGCGAGCAGGTTGGTGGAAACCGCTAGTCGCGACCCTTTGGGAATGCCGTTAACATGGCTGACCAGCTCGATGCCATAGCCAGGTTTAATCAAGCGGGCCAATAGGTCGGCCAGTGATTGATCGGCCCCTTCGATGCCGGGCGGCACAATGCCGGCGGCGATGACGGCGGCTTTGAGCAGCCCCAGGTAATCTTTGGCAAAATCAAAGACTTCGGCCAGGGTCGTGATTTCCGCCGTGGCACCCAGATCAATACTGACCAAGCGCAGGATCGGCTGGTCGATCACCCGAAAATAGCTTTCGATCGGGGGGCGGGGGGTGCCGGCCTTGTCACCATCGCGCACCGCCAGATCGACCGAAACGTTCAACACGCGTGCCCCGGCTGGAAAATCCATGCCTAGAAAGAAAATATCACTCCACCCGCTGTGGGTGAGATCCATGCGGACGGGTGTTGATTCGCGCAAAATCGGAAAGAGTGCCTGTTCTTTTGCCCCTGTCCCCACCCCTTCATAAAGCAGCGGGCGCACACGCAACGGGTGATCAGCCGGATGACCAATGCGGAACATCCACTGGTTGCCGCGCACCGAGCGGACACTGCGCCGCACCTGATCGGCCAGGGTCTGAAAGCCCAAGCTATGGTAAGCCCCGGCGAGCGCGCTGGCAATGGGATCGCTAGGCCCTTCTTGGGCCTGGGTCGCCAGAAACAGATCAATGGCCTCACCAAAGCGCCGTCTGAGGAGATTCGTGTAGCCATCAAAAGGGATAAAACCAGTGGCATTGATGCCTTCCTTGCTGGGCAAATGATAGCGATAGATGGCATGTAGAAAAAAGAGGGCGCGCACCTGTTCGTAAAGATTGGTGCTGGCGCGGCGGAATTGATCCAATGCCTGACATTCGGCCAGTAGTTGGACTAAGGAAGCGGTACAACAGAAGTCATCCAACGAGCGATTGCGAATGGCCGCATCAGTCGCCGTGATAATGTTGACCAGCTCACTGCTAAAGTTGTGAGCGGTGGCGGCACCAGTTGACGTTGCAGTTGTGCGATTACTCATATGGGTGCGTCTCCTATGCCTGTTCCCGGTTGAGATCGCGCTGCGCTAGCAATTCAAGCAGCTTGGTCAATACCTCGTTGCGATCCTGGCCGCGTAGGGCAATTGCCAGTTGCGCGGTTAGCAACCCATACTTTACCCCAACATCATAACGCGCATCATGCATTTCCAAGGCCAGATATTGCTCGCGGCGGGCGACTTCGGCCAACGCCCCGGCCAGGGTTACCCCCCCTGGCCGCAACACCTTTTCCTGCTGGATCGCCGTAATCTGCTCCTGTAAAACATCAAAAATGACCGGAGTCAGCACATGCATGCCAAAGAAGCAGAGGTAGGAACCGGCCCGCAGCCCTGGCACGATCAAATGTTGCTCGGCCTGGGTCGGCGTTGGTTTCTCAATCACCGTCTCCACCTGATAGAGATCGGGATGGCCGGCGAACCGGCGCGCACCGACTGTCCCATAGTAAGGCAGCAGACTCTCGCGCGTCGCCTGGACACTGGAGATCGTACAGGCCTCGCGACGGGCGATCTCGACCAACTGTTGGGCACAGCTACTTTCCCCGCGGCTAACATAGAGGTGGTCACCGACCAGGTGCAAAAAAGCGGCATTGCCAATAAAGGGTTGGGCGCAATAGACGGCATGACCATGTCCAAGCGGTTCTTGTTGGGCAATAAACTGGATCCGCCGCACATGTTCACCACTGACATCGGCATAAGGTTTTTCGTCGCCAGGGCGCACAACAACACAGATCTCTTCAATCCCGGCGCGTACAACTTCGTCAATCAGGATGCTTAAGACTGATTTCTCAATCCCATCACGGTCAATCAAAGTCTGCAGCGGTAAGGTGCGCTGTTGCCGACCGGCGGCGGTGATCACTGCTTTTTGAATGTTCATACAGGGTCTACTTTCAACCTCGGGTAGAATGATTTAACCTGGAATCGCTAATGATAACAAGTGGCACGGATGCTTATGCAAAGAATATCTATATTTGTTGTCTTCCGGCGTGCTTGCTCTTGAAAAGTTGCCAGTACAATACGACTGATTGCAGCGATTGTCAAGCGTACTATCTGCTGTATTACAGGCTATTCACTTGGGCTGCTCCCTGGCTTGTGGTAGAATAACGCGCATCGCTTGCTTTTGTTACATTGGGGTGGGGCCACGTTGGTCCCCCGGTTCGTCGCTAACCTGCCACGCCAGGGCTATGTCTATAACGACAAGCGCCAATAAGTAACATTTTTACAGGGGTAAGTTGCTTACTTCTTGTGCTGCCCGTGAGTATATAAAGGAAGATCATTGTGCGCACCGTTCCCCTTTATCTTGCCTTAATTTTTTCTATCATGCTTTCTTATGCAGCTGGCGTGGTCAGCTATCCCTTGATTGTGCCGTTGTGGCAGGAAGTGCTGACCCCCCAAGCCGCGACTGCTGTCGGTGACCCGGTTGATATGACCCTTTTCTGGCAAGTCTGGCATACGCTAGAACAAGATTTTTATGGCGACAAACCCAGCGCGGAAAGTCTTCGTTATGGCGCAATTCGTGGGTTGGTCAGTGCCTATGACGATCCCTATACCCGCTTTGAGGATCCGCCACAGAGCGCTGTCACAGGGGATGGTTTATGTGGCTGTTTTGGTGGCATTGGTGCTTCGATCGAGGCTAGGGCTGAAGGTTTTGTTCTGTTGCCGGTGCCGGACCAACCAGCCGCCCAAGCCGGTGTGCAAACGGGGGATATCCTGGTGCAGGTCGATGAAACGATGATCACCCCCGAATTGACGATTGACCAAGTCGTGGCCTTGGTCCGGGGTGAGACCGGCAGTGAGGTCAAAATTGTCGTTCACCGCCCTGGCGATGACCCAACCGTCATCGATACGCTAAGTTTCCAGCTCACGCGCGTCGAATTTCAGGTGCCCAGCATGGAATGGCGTCTGCTTGACAGCGATCCCGCCACCGAGCCGATCGGCTATATTCGCCATAGTACATTTACCGAAAATAGTGCCAAAGAGATGGGGCAGGCATTGGCCGAATTGCAGGCCCAGGGTGCAGAACGCTACATCCTTGATCTAAGTGGCAATCCGGGCGGTGCAGTTAGTGTGGCGCTTGATATTGCTGATATGTGGCTTGATGATGGCGTCATGTTGATTGAAGAACATGCCAATGGCCAGGAAGATGTCTTTACGGCGACGACGGGCGGGGAAGCAGTCGCAGCGCCGCTGGTCGTCGTGGTTGATCAGGCCTCTGCCAGTGCTAGCGAAATTCTGGCTGGTGCCCTACAGGATCATGGTCGCGCCGTGCTTGTTGGCAAACAAACCTATGGCAAGGGCAGTGTCCAGTTGCGTTACGAATTTCACGACAAGAGCAGTCTTTTTGTGACAAGTGCCCACTGGTTTACGCCGGATCGCCATCAAATTAGTGGGGCTGGGTTGACGCCTGATGTGATTGTCGCCGAGGGCGACGATCCAATGGTCGTTGCCATTAATTCGCTGCCATAGGCTGAGGCCATCGCGCGCACTGCGCTGTGCGTAGTGCGCCACCGCTGCTGTGCCGGCTACCGGTGCAGCAGGAATAGCGCTTTTACCCTGATCGTCATTGAGGAGTTACGTTAGCCCACATGGAACAGGAACAACCCACCCACGCACCGTTACCGACTACTGTTGTTACCACCGCTACCGCGCCGGTAACTAGTCAGCAGAATCTGTTTGTCGCACTTCGCCTTGCCCTTGCGGCCCTTTCCTGGCCGCTGATTGGTGGGCTGGTGTTGGCGCTGCTCTTTATCTTTGTCTTGGGATTGGGCACCGGGATCGCACTGGGATCAACTACGTCGGCACAAAGCATCACGACGACCGGTTGGTGGCAGACCCTCACCGGGCAAACCGTTGCGATCAGGCACTGTGACCAAGGGGATCAGCCCTTCTATCCCGAATTTCAAACCTTTTGGGAAGCGATGGGTTTGCTCCAACGCGATTTTTATGGTGAACTGCCCTCCGCACAGGTCGCCACTTATAACGCCATTCGCGGGGTGGTGAGTGAGTTAGCTGATCCGAATACGAGCTTCTTAACCCCGCAGGAAGCTGATCACTTTCGCACCAATCTGACCGGCTCCTTTGAAGGCATTGGGGCGCGGGTGGAATGGGATGAAGATCTAGATACGCTGCGCATTACGGAACCCTTTGAAAACCAACCCGCATGGCGGGCCGGCATCAAGCGCGGTGACTATATTCTTGCGGTGGATGGCGAGAGCCTGGTGGGTACCGATCTAACGTCGGCCGTGGGACGCATCCGCGGGCCGAAGGGTTCGACCGTTACCCTAAGCGTCTTACATGAAATCGGGGCGGAACCGGAAGAGATTCCTGTGGTGCGCGATCGCATTGAAACCCCCACGATTGCCACCGAGACCTTGGGCGCTGACCAGAATATTGCCTATATCAAGCTCAATACCTTCAATCAAAATGCCGGCCAACTGATGCAGCAGGCTGTCAAGGACGCGGTTGCGCGTGACGTTGCCGGCTTGGTTTTTGACCTGCGCGGCAACTCGGGTGGGCTCTTGCGCGAGGCGGTAAAAGTTGCGAGTATCTTTCTGGAAGATACCTCCGTATTGATCGAACGGTTTAGTAGTGGTGCGGTGGAAACCTATGAAACCGAGGGGCGCGCCGTCGCCGCCACCTTGCCGATGATTGTGTTGGTCAACGAAGGCAGCGCCAGTGCCAGTGAAATTGTCGCCGGTGCCATCCAGGATCATGGCCGCGCACAACTGCTGGGGGCCATTACCTATGGCAAAGGCAGTGTCCAATTGCCGCACACGCTAAAGGATGGCTCGATCATGCGTGTGACCGTGGCCCGCTGGTATACCCCGAATGACCGGACGATTGACGGTGCAGGGCTAAGGCCGGATATCAATGTCGAACTGACCCAGGAAGATCTGGAACGGGGCACCGACCCGCAACTGGATCGGGCGATTACCCAGTTAGAAGCAGAAATCGAGCAGTAAGCACGATGGCAAAACAAACGAACGATACCAAAGAGCAGGGCCCGCGCACGGTTGCCAACAATCGCAAGGCGCGTCATGAATATTTTATCGAAGAGACCTTTGAGGCCGGCGTTGTCCTCACCGGCACCGAGATCAAGTCGGTGCGTGCCGGGCGGGTGACGCTGGGTGACGGCTTCGTGCTGATCCGCAGCGGTGAGGCTTGGCTGGTCAATGTCCACATCGCGCAATTCGAGCAGGGCAACCGTTACAACCACGAAGAGACGCGGCAGCGCAAACTGCTGCTGCACAAAATGCAGATTGCCAAACTACACGCCGAAGCCACTCAGCGCAACTGGACGATTGTACCCTTGCGCATGTACATCAACGAGCGTGGCCGCGCCAAAGTGGAGATTGGCCTGGCCCGTGGCAAGCAGACCCACGACAAACGTCAGACCATCGCTAAGCGCGAAAATGAGCGAGAATTGCGCCGCGCCATCAAAGAGCGGTATTAAGTTCGATAAGTGTTCAAGGCCGCCCCCTCCCAGCCTCCCCCGAATACAGGGGAGGAGCGCTTAACTCCTCCCCTGTATTCGGGGGAGGCTGGGAGGGGGTGAATAGTTACGAAGTGCGAAAACGGTAGCCTGGACGCCATCAACCCGCACACACAGCTACCGTTTTCAAACAGAGCTTACTGAGGGGAAGGCACACGATGACTTTAGAAGCCGTTCAACTCCATCGTTGGCGTTATCAAGAATTCGAGTCGTTGGCAGAGATGGACTTTTTTGATGGCGACCGCGTTGAACTGATTGATGGAGAGATTTTTCACATGGCTCCACAAAGTAGCCGGCACGCAACAATCCTATCATTGGCTGCTGAAAAATTGCGCACGATCTATCAGGTCGGCTATGTGGTACGCACGCAATTGCCATTGGTGTTAGATGACTTTAGCGCACCCGATCCGGATATCGCCGTTGTTACCGGTACGCTGCTGGATTATCTGAATGCCCATCCAGCACATGCCATCTTGGTGGTTGAAGTCGCTGATTCTTCGCTCCGCCATGATCGGGAACGCAAACGAATCCGCTACGCCAGTGCCCAAATTCCTGAGTATTGGGTGATCAACCTGCCGGAAAATTGCCTGGAAGTCTATCGTCGACCAGTACATGGCGACTACCGCGTATCGATTGTCTTTGATCAAAGCGAAGCGACAGATCTTGTCTCTCACCCAGATCTGCTTGTCCGCGTGAGTGATCTAATGCCGGCAAACAATGGCTGAACTATTATTGCCGCATAATCAACTCGCCTTGCCCACCTTCCTGCCCGATGCGACCCTTGGCGTTGTGCGCGCCCTCGATAGCGTTGATCTCGTCAACTGTGGCATCCAAGCCCTGGTGATGAACATCTTCCACCTGATGCAACATCCCGGTTCCTCGACCGTACAGGCATTGGGTGGCTTGCACGAAATGAGCGGCTGGCATGGGCCCATTCTCACCGATTCGGGCGGCTTCCAGGCCTATTCGCTGATCCGCGAGAACGCCAAATATGGCCGACTGACCAACGACGGCCTTGTCTTCCAACCCGATGGGGCTGCGCGCAAGTTCCAACTGACACCGGAAAAATGCATCCAACTGCAGGTGAGTTATGGCGCGGACATCGTCATGTGTCTTGATGATTGCACCCATGTTGACGACCCGCCCGAAACCCAGCGCGAATCGGTGCGGCGGACCATTGCTTGGGGCAAACGCTGCCGCAAAGAATTTGATCGACTGATCAGCGACAAGAAATTGACGGCGGAAAACCGGCCGTTACTCTATGGTGTGATCCAAGGGGGCGGTTCAGTTGAATTGCGTCAGGAATGTGCCGAAGCGCTGCTGACCATCGGCTTTGACGGCTATGGCTACGGCGGCTGGCCGCTTGACGCCGAGGGGGCACTGCTGGCCGACATGCTCGCCTACACTCGCGAACTCGTGCCGGATAACTTTCCCATGCATGCGCTTGGCGTTGGCCATCCCGCCAGTATTACCGCCTGCGCCGCCATGGGCTACGGCACCTTCGATTCGGCCCTGCCCACGCGCGATGCGCGCCGCGGTCGCCTATACACCTTTACCAGCGCCGACGCGCAGCCTGTCAGCCACCACAGCGACTGGCTGCGCTTTCTCTATCTCACCGACGACAAGTATATCAAAGCGAGGGAGCCAATCTCCGCCTATTGTGACTGCCTCACCTGTCGCAACTATAGCCGGGGCTATCTTAATCACCTCTACAGCGCCAACGAAGCCGCCTTTATGCGCCTGACGACCATCCATAATCTACGCTTTATGGTGCAATTGATGGATCGGCTAAGGATAACTAAATAGCGCTGTCGGGTTTATTGGGGGCGGCTCAATTTTGGGGTAAACGTCCCCGGCACAGGCGAGAAAATGGTACGCAGACGAACCAATGTTTCGCCTGTGCCGGGGACGTAGTACGACTCTTTCGTGGGCCACACCCCAGTTTATTTGCCGGGCTGTGGCGTTGCTCCCATTATGTTATGATGATTAAATGGCGACCATTGAGGAAGCGGGGCACAGTGATATCGTCCCAGCAATGTGGCGGAATGGGAAAAATAGGCCAAAGGTAGTTACGGTGCTGGAGATCTTGTCGCCGTGGAATAAAGGCTTGCGCGGTGAGGTGCTTAACTCTTGTACCAATCTGGTCGAAATTGATCTGTTGCGAGCTGAGCGTGGCTTTGTCAACAAACCGGCGGACTACTACCATATTCTTGTCAGCGCCGCCGCCATGCGCCCCCGTGCTCATTCCTATCCTTTTACAGTAAGCCAGCCGATTCCGGCCTTTCACCTACCATTGCAAGCCGATGACGAGTGGCCGGTACTCGATCTCAACACGATTTTGCATGAACTCTATGATCGGGCGGGCTATGACATGCGCATTAACTATCGCTCCGAGCCGATCCCGCCCTTCGAAGGCGATGCTGCTATCTGGGTCGATACCGTGCTCCGTGACGCCGAATTGCGCTAACGCTGGTTATATCACCTAGCAGCTTGCCGGATAGAACCAAATCGGACACGGATTGACGCGGATGCACACAAATTTTCGGGAAAATCCGCGTAAATCTGCGTGTATCCGCGTCCGAAAACGTTTTTGATTCTCTTCTTCAACAGTCTGCTAAAGATCCAACGCTTCATCCATGATTTCGTTGCTCTCGCGCACCTGTTCATAGGCGCGGCGGGCTTCGACTAACACATCACCCAACGCATCCAGCCGCTCTTCCAAATCTTGGTCACTATTACTGGCTTCCCATGCTTCGCGCAGCAGATCCTCGAAGGACTTATTGCCCTCCATATTGCCCAGGATCAGATCCAACTCGCCGATGACCAACTCGAACATGCGGATCTTGCGCGCCAGCAACTCGATCACATGGGCTTCAATCGTCTCGTTACAACTGAGGTTGAAAATGGTGACATCCTGCTCCTGCCCCAACCGGTGCAAACGGCCAATCCGCTGCTCGACGCGCATGGGGTTCCAGGGCAGATCATAGTTGATCAGTTGATGGCAGAACTGGAGATTGCGCCCTTCTGCCCCACTCTCTGTGCTGACCAGCACCCGCACCTCGCCTTTGAAGGCTGCCACCGCCGCTTCTTTCTGGTCGATATTCAGCCCACCGTGGAAACTAGCCGCCGTCACGCCCCACACCGCCAACTGTTGTACGATCTTATCCAGGGTGTGGCGATATTCGGTAAAGATCAGGAACTTGCCGGGAAACTTCTCCAGGATCTCTTTGACGGCAAAGAGCTTGCGCCCAATCGGGATCGACTCGGCCAGGGCGAGGAAGCGCTGCAACTCACTGTGCGCGCTTGCCCCATGTGCGCGATCGGCCACCATCTTGCGCAGCGTCGACGCGACGGCTTGCGGACTGCTGCTCAACTCGCGCTGGAGAATCACCAGGGTAAGGCGCAGGTATTTGTCGCTGTCTACGGCCCGGAAGCGACGGCGGATGTAATCGGTGACTTCGGCGTAAAGTTGCCACTCCGGCTCGCTTAGCGCCAGGTGATAGATCGCTGCCTGCCGTTTGGGAAATTGAATATCGACCTTGCTGCGCCGGTTGCGGATCATCACATCGCCTAGCAGCCGGCGCAAGGAGCGTGTATTCTTGGGTTGACGGGCATCAGCCTGTTCGAGAAAATGGCGACGGAAGGCACGCACCGTACCTAACTGGCCGGGGGCCAGAATGGTGATCAGGCTGTAAAGCTCCATCAGATCATTCTGAATTGGGGTAGCGGTGAGCAAGAGGACATAGCGCTTGCGAATCTGGTTGACAAATTGCCAGGCCAACGTGTTACGATTCTTGAGCTTGTGCGCTTCGTCGATGACCAGCAGATCAAACTCGCGTTCAAGGATCGTGTCGCTCTGGTGTTTGAGTTTGGCCCGGTCAATGCTGACGATCCAACGCCCTTCATCCTCACCCGCAATCTCTTGCCACTGCGCCCGCGTCTCCATCACCGTAAATGATTCATGGAACTTGCCATCGAGTTCCTCACGCCACTGTTCGGTCAACGAAGCCGGCGTCAAGACCAACACCGACCGCACCAGTCCACGCATGATCAGCTCTTTCATGATGATGCCCGCTTCGATCGTCTTGCCCAGCCCGACTTCGTCGGCCAGCAAGGCGCGGCCACGCATATCGCGTAGCGCTTTTAACGCAGTCTCGATCTGATGCTCATAGTGCTCCACCGCGATCTCATCCAGGCAGAGCAGTTGGTCAAAACCGCGACTCAGGCGTAACGCTTCGGCCTGCAAACGCAACTGGTAAATCGGCAGTGGCTCCGGTGGGCGAATGCGCCCGTGGGTGCGGAAAAAGTTCTCCAGATTCTGCGGCGTTTCAATCACGCGCGGGGGCAGGGTGATCCCGAGACCGGCAATTTGGTTGGTCAGGTTGTGGTCAACATTGTAGCGATAGCCACAGCGAAAACAGATCGTCGCCGTCTCTTCATCGAGCCAGTTGCACTGCGGACAGCGCTTGCCCATGACCGTTTCGGGCGCGCGATCCTTGGTTGCCTTGCGGTTGGTTGACTCTTCGGGGATCTCGAGCCATTCGAAGCGTTCCGTGGACATGGGGGGTGCTATCCTATCTCAACAAAGTGAACTGCTGACAAAATAGCCGATTTTAACCGCGGTTTCAATGCACCGATTGTAACCAAATCAACCGCATGGCCAAAGAGATCTTCCAAATAAAATTTTAAGTTCATATAGTTGTCAAAAGTTGGGGTGACAAAATCAACCAAAATATCAATATCGCTTTCCGCATTTGCTTGTTCACGCACGTACGAGCCAAATAACCCAAGTTGGTTAACTTGAAAGCGCCGGCGAACTTCGTCAGCACGCGCATTGAGTTCGTGTAAGATCAGTTGTTTGCTCAGTTGTGCTGCCATTTGTCGCTCCAGCCATAAGTGCTGAATGAATTCAGCACCTGAGAGGCGAAACGGGTTTAAACCCGTTTTTGCGTAACAGCCGCTGAATTCATTCAGCGGAGATCGATCAGCGCCAATCTGCCAAATCTGGTAAATGGGCGTTCTATTCTGCGCGTATCTATGGTAAAATCAAGCTCTCTATACCCTATCATACCCGACAACCCAACCGAGTGTCCAACGGGAGTGGCCCCCAGGAATCAGCGTGAATGGCAGGCGCAAGCCATGGGGTGGACAAATAGAAAAGCGGCCCACATCCTACCCGTGTTCGGTATACGACTGGGTTGGTGTAGGCCAAATATTTTGCCTTTGTTCGTAACCACGCTCAGCGTGGTTATGCAGGGCGGACGCTCTGCGTCCATCGCAGGGCGCAGCGCGCCTGACCTGCATTCCGCCGGCGGGGGCCTTGGGGCGCGGCGGAACGAGTATTACCTTAAGAATAAGCGGAGGCTGAGCTTGTCGAAGCCGGAGCGCTCCGGCTTCGACAAGCTCAGCCTCCGTTCACTGTCTGCCCCACAAAACCCCGCAGATCCTCACCCAGTTGCGCCAGTGACGCCTCCTGCACGTACATCATGTGGCCGGCTTCGTAGTAGGTCATGCTGATATTGTCGTGCAGACCAGGATCGAGGGCCAGGTGATCGACGGTGTAGCGGGTGGCGAAGTAGGGGGTGGCGAGGTCATAGTAGCCGTTGGCGATCAGCACTTTGAGGAAGGGGTTCTTGCTCATGGCGCTGCGTAGGGTTTCGGCGACGTTGACAAATTGGTTCTGATGTTTGCTGTAGTCCCAATTGGTGTACAGCCCGGTGAGGATCTCGTAGGGCAGATCGCTAGAGAAGTTGAGCGCACCGCGGACATAGGCGTTGAGGGTTGCGGTGTAGGAGCCTTGGATCGCGGCGTAGCTGGGATCAAATTCCGTGTTTTCGCCGGCGGCGTCACGATCAACCCCCAGGAAGCGGGTGTCGAGACGGCCTACGGTGCGCCGTTGTTTGCGCAGCAGCTCTTTGCAAAAGCGGTGGATCTCAATGCGCAGATTGGTCTGCTCAATATAGGCGGGGCTGAGGCCAGTAAAGCGTGCCAACTTCGTCACAATTTGGGTCCGCTCCCCCTTACTCAGGCGATCCCCTTTCATCAGCGCCAAGGTGTACTCAGTGGCGGCAAATTCTTCGACCCTGGCTAACAAGCCGGCCAGATTGTCCTTAAAATTTGCATCGAGCAGCCCATGATAGTAGGCGGTGGCGGCGTAGGTGGGCAGGAAGAGAATGTAGGGCAGATCATTGCCGACCGTAAAGCGCGCGGTCTGAAAGTTGAGGATCGCCGAGACCAGCATCAACCCGTTGAGGAACATGCCGTGGCGATCTTGCAGATAGCCGGCCAGCCCCGCGGCACGCGTCGTGCCATAACTCTCCCCGATCAGAAATTTAGGCGAGTTCCAGCGCTGGTAACGGGTAACATACAGGCGGATAAAGTCACCGACCGACTCAATATCCTTTTCCAGCCCGTGAAATTGTTTGGCCTCTTCGCCCGGCGCGGGACGGCTATAGCCGGTGCTGACCGGATCGATAAAGACGAGATCACTGACGGTTAACAAGGTGTATTCATTGTCAGTTAACCGATAGGGCGGTGGCTGCGGGGCATCGACATCGCCGCTGATCACTCGCTGTGGCCCAAGCAGCCCCAAGTGCATCCAGACCGACGAGGAACCTGGCCCGCCGTTAAAGGAAATGGTCAGTGGTCGTGTGCTGACATCGGGTACGTCATTTTTCGTGTAGGCAATGAAAAAGATCGAGGAGCGCGCCTTGCCCGCTTCATCTTTGATCAGTAACGTGCCGGTGGTGGCGGTGTAATGCAGGGGCTGGCCGGCGACCACGATTGCGTGCCCTGTGCTGACAACTTCGTCCTTTAACTCCGGTTTTTCATTCTTCGGCGTCGGGGCTCCTTCATCACCATCATAGGGATAGCTGCCGGCTATGCTCATGGGTTGTTTCCTTTGCTTTTGCTGATCAGCGATAGAGGCGGGCAATATCCTTGCGATAGTGCGCACCATTGAACTCAATTTGTTTAATGCTCCGGTAGGCCACGTTTGCCGCCTCGGCCAGTGTCTTCCCCAATGCGGTAACGGAGAGCACACGCCCACCGGCTGTCACCAACCGCCCATCAAGCACCTTGGTGCCCGCATGGAAAACGAACGCGCCGGTCGTCTCTGCCGCGCTGACGCCCTTGATCTCGACGCCCGTGTCATACTCGGCCGGATAACCCGGCGCGGCCATGACCACCGTCAGTGCCGACTGGGTGGACCAACGTGGGGCAACCCCGCGCAGGTCGCCGGCAATGCTGGCGAGGAAGAGTTCCAGGCCATCGCTTTGCAACAAAGGCAAGATCGCCTGTGTCTCCGGATCGCCCAGGCGGCAGTTAAATTCGATTACCTTTGGCCCCGCTTCGGTCAACATCAGCCCGGCGTAGAGCACGCCTTTGTAGGGCATGCCTTCGGCGGCCATGCCGGCTAAGGTTGGTTGCAGAATCTCCCGCTCGATCTGGGCCATCAGTTGGGGCGTGGCCAGAGGCGAGGGGCTGAAGGCACCCATGCCCCCCGTGTTTGGCCCGCGGTCATTATCGAGCAGCCGTTTGTGATCCTGGGCGGTGGGGATGACGAGCGCCCGTTCGCCGTCGCAAAAGGCGAGGACCGAAAGCTCTGGTCCGTGTAGTCGCTCTTCAAGCAGCACGGTATCACTCGCTTCCCCAAAGCGCCGGTCGATCAGCAGTGCCTGTACCGCCGCGGCCGCACCTTCCAATGTGTCGGGGAGAATGACCCCCTTGCCCGCGGCCAGCCCGCTGGCTTTGACGACCGGCACATCATCCTGGTCGCGCAGGTAACGCATGGCTTCGTCAAAGTCGTTAAAGATGACGGCCTTGCCCGTGGGAATCTGATGGCGCATCATAAATTCTTTGGCAAAGGCCTTCGAGCCTTCCAACTGGGCCGCGGCCTGGGTGGGACCAAAGATGGTCAGTCCAGCCGCCATAAACAGATCAACCACACCTGCGACCAGGGGGGCTTCCGGTCCTACCACCGTCAGATCGATCTGTTCCGCCTGCGCAAAATGGCAGAGTGCCGGCAGATCGTCGACGCTGATTGGTACATTTTGGGTTTTTGGCAAGGTGTTCGTGCCGCCATTGCCCGGTGCAACATAGATCGCACTGACTTGGGCTGATGGGGCAAAGAGCCAGGCCAGTGTATGTTCGCGGCCACCATTGCCGATGATCAGAATACGCATGAATTTCCTCTGTTTACGTTGTAGTTGGGGGCGAAGGGCAGTAAATCAGTAGATCAGTAAATCGGTAGATAGGTAAATCAGTATGTATACCGGTTACTTTTACCGATTTACTGATTTACCTATCTACCGATTTACCTGTTTACGTATCGACACGCGCTGCCGTTGACACCGGCTTTTCGGTGATCAGCCGGTAGCGTTCGAGTACTGTGTTCAGATCAGGGGTTCGTACTGGTTTGGTAATAAAATCGTCCATCCCTGCTTCCATACATTTTTCTTCGTCTTCGGGCAGGGCCGCGGCGGTCAAAGCGATAATATAAGGCCGTCGCCCGCGCTTGCGTTCGCGGCGAATCTGGCGCGTCGCTTCCAAGCCATCCATCTCCGGCATGTGCACATCCATCAGCACCACATCATACTGTTCTTTTTGGACGGCGGCCAATGCTTCTGCGCCATTCTGCACAATATCCGCCCGATAACCAAGGCGCTCTAACATGCGCACCGCCACCTTCTGGTTGACGACATTGTCTTCGGCCAGCAAGATGTGAATCGGCCGGCGATGTTGGGCGGTATTCGCGGGCAATTGGCTCTGAAAGGGCGCGGGGACCGGTGTCGCTGCGGTGGCATCCAATTGCCGCAAGAGCACATCGTAAAGTTCTGTTGGCTTAATCGGCTTGCTAAGGATCGCGCCAATGCCCAGCACACCGCGCCGTTGACGGACATTGCGCTGATTCACCGGCGTGAGTAAAATTAGTGGCGTCTTTTGCAGATCAGGCTGGCTGCGTAACTGGCGCACACCATCCAATTCATTGACGTCCGGCAACTGCGTGTCAAGCAAGATCACGTCAATATTGCGCCCTTGTTGGAGCATCGCCAGCGCTTCTTCAATGTCTGGTGCTTCCATTGGCACCATTTCCCACAATAGCAATTGCCGCCGCAGCGTCATGCGGTTGGTGACATTGTCATCAATGATCAAGACCCGTTGGCCGATCAACGCTGGATGGGCGACGGGCAAGCGGGTTAGATTCTGTGCCGCGGCGGGCAGCGAAACGGTAAAATGAAAAGTCGAGCCGGCCCCCTCTTTGCTGTCGACCCACATGTCACCGCCCATCATCTCGGTCAACTGTTTGCTGATCACCAGACCAAGGCCGGTGCCGCCAAAACGGCGCGCCGTCGATGCGTCCGCCTGGGCAAAGGAGCGAAAAAGCTGGCTGATCTTATGGTTGGCAATGCCAATGCCCGTATCACGCACGCGAAAGTGAATTTCATGCAGCCCATCTCGGTTGCGCCGTGACCCAACATGGACAAAGATTTCCCCCTGCTCGGTAAACTTAACCGCATTGGAGAGCAGATTGACCAGGATCTGCCGCAAGCGTAGCGCATCGCCGATGGGGGTGGTGGGCACTTGCTCTTCCACCTGATAAACCAATTCAAGCCCCTTGTCTGCGGCCTGGGGTGCCATCAGATCAAGCGCCTCTTCCAGCGCTTGGCGCAGGTCAAAGGGTTGTTCTTCCAACTGCATGTTACCGGATTCGACCTTAGAGAGATCGAGAATTTCGTTGACAAGTAACAAGAGTGACTCGCTACTATTGCGGATCGTTTCGATAAAATCGCGCTGTTCGTCATTGAGGGGGCCTTCCAGCAGCAGATTACTCATGCCGATGATCCCATTCATGGGGGTACGAATTTCATGGCTGGTGTTGGCCAGGAACATGCGCAGCCGTTGTTCGGCCTGATAGGAGTGCGTTTCGGCCTGTACCCGCAGATCTTCAAAAAACCAACAGAAGAGGCCAGTCATGACCAACGCAATCGGGGTGGAAAAGTGGAGCAGAATGTCTTGTTCCGCCGTGGTTAACAGTGGCGCTGCCGACTGTAGCCCAACGATGCCTTCATTGATCCAGAAGAAGCCGGCCAAAGCCATCGCGACCCCAACCCCCCACCCCTTCCCCAAGACAAAGGCCGTGACAATCACGGTGACGGGATACCAGGTATAGAGGACGATATGTTGTTGCCCAGCTAGTTGACTTAAGAACGCCAGGGCGATCAACTGCTCAAGGACAAAGATGATCCCCGTGAGTTTAATCGAACGCGTGCGGCGGAGCAACGATAGATTGGCAATATACAGCAGGCCAATGGTGAGCGCAAACGCGGTTAAGGCCTCGTGTTCACCCGGTGCTAAGACCAGCAGCGCCACAAGCAGCATCAGCGCGCCCATTACGCTCACCGACAGTGCCAGATATTGGGCAACATGGTAAGCACGCCGGTCGTGGGCGGGAAAGCGTTCACCCAGGATGGATTGGATCAGACGTTGGAGCGGCGTATGCATTTTACTCTTTGGCGATAAGCCGGATCTCAAAAAGTTTTGGCCATTTTTTGCCGGTGACAAACAGTCGATCCGCGACCGGCTCATAGGCAATGCCATTTAAAACATCGGTACTGCTGTTCCGGTCGGCGGCGGGCAAGATCCCGGTCAAGTCGATCCAGCCAATCACGGCTCCGGTGGCTGGATCGATCTGCGCAATCTGTTCCGTTTGCCAGATATTGGCATAAATGACGCCGTTAATATATTCCAGTTCATTTAACCGCACAACCGGCGCTTGTCCATCGTGAACGTTGATGGTCTGCTGTCGCGTCAAGGTTGCTGGATCAAGCCCGAAGATCTGTGCCGAGCCATCGCTCATCAGCAATTGTTTGCCGTCATAGGTCAGTCCCCACCCTTCGGTTGGATAAGTAAATTCTGCCTCTTGGGCAAAGGTTGCTTTGTTGTAGATGAAGCCACGCCCTTCACGCCAGGTCAATTGAAAAAGCTGGTCGCCAACAATGGCAATCCCTTCGCCAAAAAATTGTTCAGGCAAGGCAATCTGCTGCGTAACCCTGCCCGTCGTCAGATCCACTTTACGCAGGGTCGATTCGCCATAAAGTCCTGTCCCTTCATAGAGCGTGCCCTCATCAAAGAGCAACCCTTGGGTGAAGGCAGTGGGATCATGGGGGAAGACAGCAACCACTTCATAGGTATAATGACGCGGTGCGCCCCCGGTTGGTGGGGGGGCAAGGGTCACAGTCCCCGGTGAACTGCTGCTTGAGGCTGTCAGCGGCAATGATGAGGCCACGCTTGCGCGCAGTGGTGCAGTCAATGGTGATACCGTTTGGGCTGCCGGGGTAGCGATTACACTCACGCCTGGATTGGCGGTTGCCGTAGGCAAAACCGGCGTGTCGAACTTGGGCGCTTGTTGGGTGAAAAAGTACAGCACTACCCCAATCAGGGCAATGGGAACAAGTAGTAGGACGCGTTGAATGTTAACCATTAAAATCACAACTTTGCGTATGATCAAAGTACAGGTGGTATCCAAGTACACGCTAACAATGATATGGTGACAATTATATTGTATACGAAGATCTAAGGATACAGTGTATCAGAAGAATTGCAGAGTGGCTAAAAAATAACCAATGTTCGCAAAAAGATTACGCTGTGCTGTGCTACCGGCTTGGTCGGTAAGAGCATTCGGCAGATTCAGCCGCCGCAAGATTCGCCAACTTTCTCACATCTAGGTAAACTTAGCTTTTGGCATGAAGACAGCGATCGACGTAATTGCTGTGTCTAAGCTTTCTAGGGTAGGGAGGTGTGGTTTTGCAGGCAAAAAGTGTCATCCTCATTGTTGACGATACCGAGACTGGGCGCGAGATTCTTGAGGCGCTTTTACAGTCACCAGCCTATCAGTTAGCTTTTGCGGCCAATGGTTCAGAAGCGCTTACACAAGCAGAGGCATTGACACCGGACCTGATCCTGCTTGATGTGATGATGCCGGTGATGGATGGTTTTGAAGTCTGCCGGCGGCTGCGCGCCAACCGGCGGCTGGCCGAGATCCCGATTATTTTGGTAACGGCGCTCGACGACCGTAGTTCGCGTATCCAAGGCATTGAAGCGGGGGCCGATGATTTCGTCACGAAGCCCTTTGATCACGCCGAATTGCGGGCACGTGTCCGCACGATTACGCGTCTCAACCGCTATCGCCGTCTGCTTGATGAACGCGCCCGCTTTGAGTGGGTCGTTGAACAGGCTGATGATGGGTATGTCATGTTGGGGCGTCGCAACGAAGTGCTCTATGCCAATCAAAGTGCACGCCGTCTGCTGGCCTTTGGGGTGGAAACCAACTTCCCCACCGAAGATGGTTTTCTCCACTATATCAGGCAACGCTTTCGCTGTGAACCGAAAGAGGCTTGGACCACGTTGCTGGATCCAGCTTTACCGATTGGCACCGCACAGAACGAGTCACCCATCTTCCTCATTCGCCCAGAGACCGCCACGGCATCGGCACAATGGCTGGAAGTCTCCTTGATGATGCAAGTCGAGGGCGGCGAGTTGCAACGGCTACTACATCTGCGGGATGTCACCGCGCAGATGAGTACCAAGCGCGATATTTGGACCTTCCACTCCATGGTAATGCACAAACTCAACACCCCGCGCCATGCGATTTCCGGCGGCTTGCAACTGCTCACCCCTGAGCTAATGGAAAACCTCTCGCCCAGCGATATTGAAGAAGTGGTGCGGTTGGTCGGCTCTGGGTTGGAGCGACTCAATAGTACCATTAGCGATATTCTACAGTACTTGCGGATGCCGGTGAGCGCGCAGGCAACCGAAGGGTTCCCACTGCAGACGCTTGAAGAGATGGCCTGGCAAATCGGCCATAGCCAGGAGATCGAAGCGTTGGAAGTTGTGAACCATTTTCAAAGCTCACCGCATTTGGTCTTATCCCAGCAGGCGGTCGAGTGTATTCTCTGGGAACTGATGGAAAATGCGAAAAAATTTCATCCGCAAAAGTCGCCTACGGTCTCAATTGAACTGACGCCCCTTTCCTCCAAGGCAATGTTACTGCGTGTGATTGATAATGGGGCCTCGTTGACGCCCGAGCAGATTGAAAAGGTCTGGTTACCCTACTACCAGGTCGAGAAGTATTTCACCGGCGAAGTGCCAGGCATGGGCTTGGGGCTGACCATGGTCGCGGCGGTGCTCTGGGAAGTCGGGGGGGCTTGCCGTTTTCGCAATCGTGAGGATGGTGCCGGTGCCATTGTGGAACTGACCATTCCGCTCCTTGAAGAGTAAGTTCTATGCATATTTACTTGTAATGTGCGAAATGAGTTAACACCATGACGACAGCTTCTATTTTACAGCAAACGAGCCATCAACCGACCGTCCCTTTCGTACCCCAACGTTATTTGCGTTCTGGTGATCTACAGACCTTGCTTGCACGTTATCAACCCAAAGGTCGAGCAGCTGCGCAACTTGATACGCCGATTTTATTGGATGGGGGGACTGATGTCACTGGGGCGGATACCACCGCCCGGCTGCTTGCCTACTATACGCCGACTTTAAACACGCATCGGCAAGGACTTGTGTTACTGCTCCACGGCTGGGAGGGCTGTAGCCATTCGCATTACAATTTGCTCTTGACCGCCGACCTGGTCCAACGGGGGTATGATGTGGTGCGGCTGAACCTGCGTGACCACGGCCCTAATTTGCATGTTGACCGCCACACCTTGAACCCCGGAATCTTTCTTGGCATTCTGCTGGACGAGGTGCACCGGGCGGCGAGCCAAATTGCCACTTGGGCTGCTGGTCTGCCCTTTTATATCGTTGGCGTTTCAATGGGTGGCAATTTTGCCTTGCGGCTGGCATTGCACCAACCGATTCAGCCCATTCCTACTTTGACAAAAGTCTTGGCGATCAACCCGGCGATCGATCCCGCCCATGCCACCGATCGCATCGATAGTCACTTGTTCTATCGGCGCTACTTTCGCCGCCGTTGGCTCAGTTCGCTCCTGGCAAAAGCGCGTTATTTTCCTCAGCTCTATGACTTCACCCCGATCTGCGCTTATCCTACCGTGCGCGCAATGACCGAGTGGGTGATCGTCAATTATGGTCATCGCTACGGCACCTTTCAATCCGCCGACGAATATTTTGCCGCCTACACGGTGACGCCAACGGCCCTGGCCGGGCTGACTGTCCCCACCACCATCATCTCTGCGCTTGATGATCCAGTGATCGATGTCGCCGATTTTTATGCTTTGCCCACGCACCCTTTGTTGGAAATTCAGCTGCACCCAAGCGGTGGTCATGTTGGGTATGTTGACTTGTTCCCATTGCGCCATCATCTGCCGCAACTGGTGTCGGCTGCCCTGGGTATCACCTAGTGAGCGAATCGGGAAGTTAATTTTAGATGCTCACTTAGTTAACCTTTGCGCCTACAGTAGCTTCGGCAAAAACTGTGCCTCTATGCTATACTCGGGGCGACAGTCGCGCTTTGGCAAGCCACGTTCGCGACACCGCGACAATTTGTTGGTTCGGTCCAACTTCTGGTCGCCGTTTTAATCATTAATTATTTGCCATTAATGATTCGCTAGATTCAAATCGATCGCACATTAGGGAGGGGTAATCCCCCATGCATGTCTTGATTGTTGGCGGGCGCGGTCAGCTGGGGCGGGCCTTGCACGCGCATTTTGGGCAGGATGCCAGGCATCACATTAGCAACTGGGCACGCCCTACACATGATATTACTTCGCCGGCAATTGCTGCCCAAGTGGCCAAGCTGCAGCCTGATCTGGTGATCAATAGTGCCGGCTGGACCAATGTTGATGGGGCAGAAAGCGATCCCGATGGTGCGTTTGCCGCCAATGCGCTCGGGCCAAAATATCTGGCCGAAGGCTGTCACCGTTGTGGTGCCACGCTCGTCCATGTCAGTACCAATGAGGTCTTTGGTGGTCTACCGGGCGCAACTTATCGCGAATATGATCTGCCCGCACCGCGCAGTGTTTACGCCCGCAGCAAGCTAGCCGGGGAATTAGCCGTACAGCAGAGCCATGATCGGGTCTATATTATCCGCACGGCGTGGCTCTTTGGTCCGGGCGGCGCTAACTTTCCCCGGAAAATTACCCAGGCGGCCGACAAATTGGCACACCTGCGGGTCGTGGCTGACGAGGTGGGTAATCCTACCTATACGCCCGACGTTGCCGTTGCCATTGACGCTTTGGTGGCACACACACGTTATGGGATTTATCATCTGGTCAACGAGGGGCAAGCAAGTCGTTTTGAATTTGCGCAGGCGGTCTTGGCGGCAAATGGGCGTAGCCAGGTGGCGGTGACGCCGATCAGTCACCGCGAGTGGCAGCGCCCAGCTGATTCGCCGCTACACGCTGTTTTGATTAACCAGGCGGCCGCCGCGCTGGGTGTTGTGTTGCGGCCCTGGCAAGCCGCGTTAGCCGCGTATACCGAAGTAGAGTCCAAGGAGCTTGCATGAGTGATGAATTAAAGCCAATGCCCGATCCCAGTAAATCGGCTGAAGTGAAGCCAACTGAGGTGCGTCAGGCCCAAATCGAGCAGGCGCGGGCGCGGATTAAGAAGCGGGACGCTGGTGCCGATGCCCCCTCCGGCAGCAATCCAATTGTCTCCGATGAGACCTATGGCGCGCTACGTGAGGATAATCGCGTGGTGATGCGCCATCAAATCGCGCTCAATCTGGAGAGTTTTCGGGCGGCTCCTACTGATTTTGTGCCCCGGCCACAGCGTGCGGCTGCGCCCTTGCGTCCAGCGCTGCCCCCCTTCTTCTCCGTGATCATCCCCAACTTCAATGGTGTGCGCTTTCTGCCCACTCTCTTTGAAGCCCTGGCGCGGCAGAGTTTTCGCGATTTTGAGATCATCCTTGCCGATGACGCTAGCACGGATAACTCAGTCGCCTTTACCGAAGCCAATTACCCTGCGGTACGCGTTTTGCTCAACCGGCGTAACCTTGGCTTTGTGCGCACTTGTAATCTGGCCGTTGATGCCGCGCATGGTCGGCTGCTGGTGTTGCTTAATAATGACACCGAGCCAGATCCGCTCTGGCTGGCCGAGCTAGCGAAAGTTGCCTGTGCCCAGCCCGATGCCGCGATCATTGCCAGCAAGATGTTGCTCTTTGACGAGCGCACCAAGCTCCACACCGCCGGCGATCTGATGGGCTGCGACGGTGTGCCACGTAACCGGGGCGTCTGGGAAACGGATCACGGGCAATATGATGGGCAACCGGCGATCTTTAGTGGCTCTGGGGGTGGGTCTGCCTTTCGCCGTGAAGCTTGGCTGCAGCTGGGGGGCTTTGACGAAGATTTCTGGATGTATCTAGAGGATGTTGACTTTGGCTTTCGCGCCCAATTGGCCGGCTGGCGCGCGGTCTTTGCCCCCAATGCGCACATCTATCATCATCTCAGCGCAACCGGCGGTGGCGTGATGAGCAGCTATTATGTGGGCCGGAATACCCTGTGGACACTCGCCAAAAATATGCCCACCACCCTACTATTGCGCCACCTGCCCCAAATTATCAACGCCCAGGTGCAAATTGCGATCGACGCCTTGCGTAATATCCGCGGGGCTGCGGCCCAAGCCCGGCTGCGGGGACAACTGGCCGGGTTGCTCGGGTTGCCCCGCCAACTGCGCAAACGCCAACAGATCCAAGCCCATCGGCAACTAGATGATGAAGCGCTGGCCGCGCGCTTAACGGCGGCCAGTTAGTGTTACGTATTTTGTAGATAAGTAAATCGGTAAATCAGTAAATCGGTAAATCAGTAAATCGGTAAATCAGTAAATCGGTAAATCAGTAAATCGGTAAATCAGTACATTAGTAAATCAGTACATTAGTAAATCAGTACATTAGTAAATAGGCTACTTTCTATGGACGTTCTTATCTACCGATCTACCGATCTACCGATCTACCGATTTACTGATTTACTTATCTACCTCCCACCCAATCACTGAGGAGTCACCATGCAAGCCCCACCGGAGAAATTAGGTTCTTTCTACCTCGGCGCTGAGTATGATCTGAATCGCGGTCAACGGAGTGACGTTGCCGTCAACTATGATGCGCGCGACCTGACGACCCACGCAGTTTGCGTTGGTATGACCGGCAGCGGCAAGACGGGGCTTTGTCTGGGGCTACTGGAAGAGGCGGCACTCGATCGCGTGCCGGCGATCCTGATTGACCCGAAGGGTGATTTGACGAATCTCCTTCTCCAGTTTCCGGAGTTGCGCGCCCAAGATTTTCAACCTTGGATCAATGTTGATGACGCGCGGCGGAAAGGCAAAGACATCGATCAATTTGCCCAGGATACCGCCGAACAGTGGCGCACTGGCCTGGCCGATTGGGGCATCGATCCGGCTCGGATGCGCACCTTGGCCGAGACCGTTGAATATACGATCTTTACGCCTGGCTCTGATGCCGGCGTGCCTGTGAATATTTTGGGGAGCCTGGCTGCACCAGGGCTTGACTTTGCCACCGAAGGCGAAGCAATTCGCGAGCGGATTAGCGGCACGGTTGCCGCGCTTTTGGGCTTGGTCGGTGTGAAGGCGGACCCAGTGCGCAGCCGTGAATCGATTCTGCTTTCCAATATTTTCGAGCATTTCTGGAAAGACGGACACAATCTGGATCTAGCGCAACTGATTCTGGCGATCCAGACGCCACCGGTACGTCAACTGGGAGTTTTTGATGTCGATACCTTCTTCCCGCAGAAAGATCGTTTTGAACTGGCGATGGCCTTCAACAACCTGATCGCGGCTCCCACTTTTCAAAGTTGGTTGCAAGGCGAGCCACTGGATATTGATCGCCTCTATTTCACCGCCGCGGGCAAACCGCGCCACAGCATCTTTTACATTGCCCACCTCAGTGACAGCGAGCGCATGTTCTTTATGACCTTGCTGCTGGAGGGGATTCTTACCTGGGTGCGCCGTCAATCAGGGACAACCAGCTTGCGCGCGCTGCTCTATATTGATGAGATCTTCGGTTACTTCCCGCCCACGGCCGAGCCGCCTTCCAAACGGCCGCTGCTCACTTTGCTCAAGCAGGCGCGTGCGTTTGGGGTTGGCGTGGTGCTGGTGACGCAGAATCCGGTGGATCTCGATTACAAAGGTCTGACCAACGCCGGCACCTGGTTTATCGGCAAGCTTCAGGCCGAGCGTGATAAGGCGCGTGTGCTACAAGGGCTGCAGGGGGCCATTGCCGAGTCCGGGGGCAATACCGAGGTTGACTATGATGAGCTGATTACGAAACTGGGTAGCCGCGTCTTTCTGCTGCACAATGTCCATGCGGCGCGCCCCGTCGTCTTTCAGACGCGCTGGGCTATGAGCTATCTGCGTGGTCCCTTGACGCGGCCCCAAGTGCGCGAGTTGATGACAAAACAATCGCAAGCCGCGCCAATCGCGGCTGCCGCAACGCCTGTGACCGAACCCGTAACGGCACCACCTGCATCTGTACCGATTGCGCCCCCCCAACCAGTCGCTAACCCTGGGACGCCACCCGCGCAACCTGTTGCCACAGCACCATCACCCGCACCATCACCCGTGCCGGCCAATCTGCCGGCTGGTTTTAGCGCCAATGCGCCGACCCTTGAACCTGGGGTGCCACAGGTCTACTTGCCGATTGTGCTGAATGATCAAGCGGCTGTGCGCCATTTGGCGCAGGAGACTCGGCGTAACCTTGAACCACAAAGTGTGCAATTGATCTATGAGCCGGCCATTCTGGGGCTGGGTGCTGTCCGTTTTGTTGATCGCAAGCGGGCTATCGACCAACAGACCGCGCAAATTCTCTTGACCCCTGCACCGGCCGGGATCAGCCGCATTGATTGGGGGGCCGCCGAAACTTTAGATGTGGAGGAACGCGATCTATTAGCACGGCCTGAAGTTGTGGGCACCGACCAAGGCCCTTTCTTTGCTTCTGCCCCAGAAGAAGCAAACAGTGCACGCGAACTTACGGGCCTCAAGGGCGCTTTGACTGACTGGCTGTACTATAATTGTCGCTTGACGATCAATGTGCACGAGGCGTTAGGTATTTATCAACAGCCGAGTGAGCGCGAGCGTGATTTTAAGATTCGCTTACAACAGGCCGCGCGCGAGCAGCGCGACAGCGAGGTTGACAAGCTGGAAGCGCGTTATGCCAGTCAGCTTGATCGTTTGCAAGATAAATTGCGCAAAGAAGAACGCGAACTCGCGGCTGAAGAGGCCGAACATTCGGCCCGCAAGCAACAAGAGGTGGTCAGTATCGGTGAAAGTGTGCTGAGTTGGGTCTTGGGGCGCCGGAGTACACGCGTGTTAAGTACGGCTGCTAACCGGCGGCGGATGACTGCCAATGCGGGCCAGGATGTGGTAGAGAGTCGCCAGGAGATCGACGAACTGAAACGGGAAATTAGCGAACTGGAGCAGGAACTCAAAGTGCAGAGTGAGGCGATTACCCTCAAGTGGGCAAACCTGATGGATGAATTGAGTCAACAGGAGATCAGCCCCCGGCGTACGGATGTGGATGTTCGTACCGTCGCCCTGGCCTGGCTACCCTCGTGGATCATTCGTTATACAGACGGCGCTCGTAACTATACCGACACGATTGCCGCTTATCAACTGCCGGCTGTTGGCTAATGCAGCTGTTGGCCTTTGTATAAGTACCCTGTGTACAAGTAAAGGAGCAGTACGCTGAATAAATTTATATCGTTGCCGATGGTCAGCCGACAACGAGGGTGGGGATTGGTGTTGGTCTTGCTGACACTGACCTTGACTGGCTGTATTCGTTGGCTTCCTCCCCCTTTTGCCTTACCCGGTGCCGGTTTTACAACGGTTCGTGAAGCCCCACCGGTCGAGCAGACGGTTTTTGCCATTGCGCTGCCCACACCGCTTTCCTATCCTTGGGCCGAGTTCTCGGGGCTGAGCTGGTATGGTGATCAGCTGATTATGCTGCCCCAGTTTCCGGCGCGTTTTGACAACCAACTCTTTGCCCTCGATCAACAAGAGATCGTGGACTATTTAATGGGCCGGCGTACAGAACCACCCAACCCCCGGCCCATTTTGCTCGATGACTGGGCGGTTCAATCACAGATTAGCGGTTCAGAGGGGTACGAAGCGATTGCAATTCGGGATAACCGGGTTTACATGACGATTGAGAGCCGCCGGGCAACTGGGATGCTGAGCTATCTGGTCAGCGGTGAAATTGCGTCTGATCTGAGCACTTTGACTTTGGCCGGCGATCCAATCACCCCAATTGCGCCGCAGAGTTCACTGGCCAATCTCGGCGACGAAGCCATCGTGTTACTCGGTGATCAGGTGGCCACTTTCTATGAAGCCAATGGCTTTCTCGTTAACGGTAACCCGGTTGCCCAGCTCTTTGATGCGAGCACCCTGGTCCCGACCGGCGAGCTCGCTTTACCTTACGTCGAGTACCGGGTGACTGATGCAACGGCCGCCGATGCGGAAGGGCGTTTCTGGATCTTCAACTACTTTTACCCAGGTGATGGTAGTTTGCTGCCCTTGCTCCGCCGGCTAGGTGGTGCCATCCCCAGTGGGGCACAAGCACGTCCCGTTGAAAGGCTGATCGAATTTCAGTTTTCACCAACGGGGCTGCAACGGACCGCGACACCGGCACTACCATTGCAGCTTTTGCCCAACAATGTGGCGCGCAACTGGGAGGGTGTTGTCCGCTTACAGACCGCAGAGCTGGATGGTTTCTTGATTGTAACCGATAGCTTTCCGGAGACAATTTTAGCCTATGTCGGGCTACCATAATCAATGCTGATTAATCGTGGGAGCTGGTCGTAAGATTTGATCTCTGCCCGCACAACGTATACAAGGTTGTAATCAAGGAGCAGTCTATGTTTAAAAATTTGAATCCAGGTATGATTGGTGTAAAAGCGACGTTGGCCGAGAGTATTGAATATGCGCGCCGCTATGGTTTTCTGGGCGTTGATTTCTCGATTAGTGAAGCGCTGGAACTGGCCGAGCAGATCGGCATTGATGGGGTCCGTTCACTCTTTGAAGATGCCGGCGTCTTTCCCGGTTCGTGGAGTTTCCCGATCAACTATCGGACCGATGAAGCCACCTGGCGGGAAGGGTTGATGGCACTGCCCAGACAGGCCGAATTCGCATTAGAAGTCGGCTGTACCCGCACCGCAACCTGGATTCTCCCCGCCAGTGACGAACGCAGCTTCTACGACAATTTTACCTTTCACACCGATCGGCTGCGCCCCGCCGCTCAGATCCTTTCGGATTATGGTTGCCGTTTGGGCTTAGAATTTATTGGCCCGAAGACGCTGCGCGTTGGCCGCAAGTACAATTTCCTCCACACTATGGATGGTATGTTGGCCCTGAGCGCGGCGATGGGGACGAACAATGTTGGGCTGCTGCTCGATATCTGGCATCTCTACACGGCCCACGGCGACTTGGCTGATCTGCGCAAATTGACCCGCAACGATGTGGTCGTGGTCCATGTCAACGACGCGCCAGCCGGGATCCCGGTGGATGAACAGATCGACAATGTGCGCACCCTGCCCGCCGAGACCGGGGTCTTGGATATTGCCGGCTTCCTACGCGCCCTGCGCGACATCGGTTATGATGGCCCCGTGACCGCCGAACCCTTTAGCCAACGCGTGCGCGATATGGCCCCCGAAGAGGCCGTGAAGGCGACTGCTGCGGCGATGGATAAAGCCTGGCAACAGGCTGGTCTGTAGGGTCGTCGCGTGGTCGTTATATCTATAGACCAGTGCTGCCGGCGAATTTATCCAACGGGAATTTAATGGGTTGACAAGATCGCCCTGGGCTAAAGCCGCAGGGCTACCCAACGACGCCGGGTAAACCCGGCTAAAACAGCCGGGTAAACCCGGCGTCGTTGGGTAGCCCTGGTGCCTACTGGGCGCGTTTATGGCGGGGCGGCGATGTTAATCCCCTGCGATCCCGTTGAACCAGAAAAGTTGCAAATCACCCAATCACTAATTTAAATCTCTGTCATCCCCTCATCATTTGAGCTTAATTGATCAAGGAAGAAGTTATGAAGCAACTCGCCCTCGTCGGCTGTGCGCATATCCACACACCCGGCTTTGTCAAACGGCTGCAAGCACGCAGCGATGTAAAGGTAACCGCCGTCTGGGATCACGAATTTGCCCGCGCCGATAAGTGGGCCACCGAAGTCGGTGCCAAGACGATCAACGATATTAGCCGCATCTGGTCGGATCAGACGATTGACGGCGTCATCATCTGTTCGGAAACCAACCGCCATCAACCCTTGGTTGAAGCGGCCGCCGCGGTCGGCAAACATATGTTTGTCGAAAAGCCCTTGGGGCTGGGCGCAACCGATGCCCACGCCATGGCTGCGGCGATTGAACAGGCCGGCGTGCTCTTCTCCACCGGCTACTTCCAGCGCGGCAACCCGATCCACCTCTTCCTGCGTGAGCAGATCCAGGCTGGCCACTTTGGCAAGATCACCCGTGTGCGCCACTCCAACTGCCATTCCGGTTCCCTGGGTGGCTGGTTCGACACTGACTGGCGTTGGATGGCCGATCTCGACCAGGCTGGCGTCGGCGGTTTTGGGGATTTGGGTACCCATTCGCTCGATATTCTGATGTGGCTGCTGGGTGATGTGGCGCAGGTTACTGCGACCGTAGGTATTGCAACCGGCCGCTATGGCAATTGTGATGAGTATGGCGAAGGGCTACTAGAATTCAGCAACGGTGCCGTCGCAACCCTGGCCGCCGGCTGGGTCGATGTGGATCATCCGGTGAATGTGATTGTCAGCGGCACCGAAGGTCATGCCTACGCCTGCAACAATCAGCTCTTCTTCAAGAGCAGCCATGTGGCCGGCGCGGAGGGCAAAGAACCCTGGGCTGATCTACCCGCGGCCTGGCCCCATGCCTTTGAACTCTTCCTTGATGCCCTCGTTGGCAAACCCGACGTGCTGCTTGTCTCCCCCCGTGAAGCCGCTGCGCGCAGCGTCGTCATGGAAGCACTCTACCAGGGAGCCGGCACCAAAAGCTGGGTAACCATCCCTGCCTAATCTAAAATGTATTCGTCCCGTAGGGACGTTTGACCTTAGATAAAATCATCCATGATTAACCCCTCTAAGATCAACCGTCCCTACGGGACGAATGGGTCGGGCTTGGCTTTATGATTGGAGCGTCGCTAACCGGGCAAAGGTTCCCTTTACCTGCCCATAGAGATCGGCAAAGATCGCCTGCAACTGGCGATAATGCCGGTGGTTGTTTGGCTCCGGCCAATATTCGGCGGTGACGGGAAAGAACTCTGCCTGGCTGCTATCGGCACTGCGCCAGCCCAATTGTTTGCCCACCAATAGCGCCGCCCCTCTGGCTGCTGCATCGCCTGGCGCGGCCACTACCCGCACTGGGCAATCCATCACATCGGCCAGGATCTGCATCCATAGGGCCGATTGTGCCCCACCACCAACTAATACAGCCGCTCAATATCCAGCACGTTGCGCAACGGTTCGCCCGCTAAATAGCGGCGTAAGTTATCACAGAAAAGCTCGGTAATTCGCGCATTCTCGCGATCACTGGTGCTGGCGGAGTGGGGACTGACCAGTACGTTGGGCATATCCCAGAGCGGGCTGGTAGCGGGCAGTGGTTCGGTGGCAAAGACATCAAGCGCGGCCCCGCCCAGGTGACCACTTTGCAGGGCTACGATCAAGGCATTTTCATCGACAATTGCCCCGCGCGCAATGTTGATCAGATAAGCGCCCGGCTTCATCTGCGCCAAGGCCGCCGCGTCGATCAGCTGATCGGTGGCGGGCGTGTGGGGCACGATCAGGACTACCACATCGGCCTGGGCCAGCATCGCGTGCAATTGATCCGTCGGGTAGAACTGGTCAACCGCATCACTTGTGCTGCTCACACGGGTGCCCAACGTGCGCATCCCTAATCCCTTTGCCATTTGGGCGACTGCCTCACCAACGCGGCCCAAGCCTACTACCGCTAAAGTTCGGCCTTCCAGGTCGGTGGCAGCATATCGTTCCCAGTGGTGGCGCGCTTGGTCGGCTAGGATGTGGGTTAACCGCTTGTAATGGATTAAAAGCGCCATCATGCAGAACTCGGCTAACGGTCGGGCATGAACGCCACTGGCTGTGGTAAAGACTGCGTTGGGTAAGCGCTCGCCATACCCAACGCGCTTGACAAACTGCCCAATCCCTGCGCTCGTTGCCTGGAGCCAACGCAGGTTCGGCGCAAGATCGGGCAACTCCTCGCGATGGCTGTAGTCAAAGTCAAACATGATCTCGGCATCGCCTAGCAACTCCTGCCAGCGTGCTTCCTCCGCGGCGGAACGGGTGAAAGGCGCGCCGGTATGATCCGCCGGATAGCGCGGCGCCGCGATCAACGTTGGCTCATAGATCACATTCAAGCGCGGATCAACCTGCCGGATCTGCGCCACATACTCAGGTTCCAGATAACTGGCAATCAGCACATTATGGGTTGTGGTGGTCAAGGTGTTTGTCCTTTTGTGCGGGTGAGGTAAATCGGTATATCGGTACATCGGTAAATCAGTAAATCAGTAAATCAGTTCATCTGATATCCTCTGCTACTGATGTACCGATTTACCGATTTACTTATCTACTGCTCCCCTACCCCTTAATTGTCGGGTCGAGTGCATCGTGCAGCCCTTCGCCTAGGAAGTTGATGCAGAGGACGGTGATCAGGATCGCCAACCCTGGGAAAATGGTCAACCACGGTTTGCTCGCCATCGTCGCCTGCGAATCTTGTAACATGTTACCCCAGGTGGGAATCGGGGGCGAAATGCCGAGACCCAAAAAGCTCAGCGATGACTCGATGATGATCGCGCCGCCTACGCCAAGCGTGGCCCCGACGATGATCGGCCCCATCACGTTGGGGATGATATGGCGCAAAATAATCGTCGAGTTGCGCAGCCCCATCATGCGCGCCGCGGCGATAAACTCCTGCTGTTTGATTGATTGTACCGAGCCACGTACGACGCGCGCCGTCGACATCCAACTGAGCAGCCCGATGATCAAGACGATCATGGGAATGGTCGCCTTGGTGTAGGAACTAAGGACGATCAAGAGTGGTAGCGATGGAATTGCGATGGCAATATCGGTGGCCCGCATGATCAGGTTGTTGCTGCGCCCCCCATAAAAACCGGCCACCGCGCCCAACAGTGCCCCAATCAACGTGCTGACCAATGCCGCGAAGATGTCAATCGTCACCGAAATGCGTCCACCGAAGAGCAGGAGCGTGTAGAGATCGCGACCGAGATCATCGGTGCCCATGTAGTGGGCAACACTCGGCGGCTCTTGACGATTTTTGAGGTCGATCTCGTCAAACTCATAGGGCGCAATCAGGGGCGCAAGATAGACGAGCAGCGCCAGTAAAAAGAGGTTCTCCCGCAGTTTATATGAGAATGTCTAGGTCAAAGCCGGAGAGCCAAGAACGCGACGCCGCAAGAGATCGAAATTGGCCCGCCCATACATCTGCCGCTTGATGAATTTCAGTCGGTTAACTTGGCCCTCAGTCTGACCGTTACTCCAAGGAGATGAGAGGGCATTTGTAACAGCAGCCAGATCTTGTTGAATGCCGTTGGCAAAGGATTTTAGAGCCGCAACACCGGATTTCTTGACATCTTTCAACCATGAAAGCAGAAGGTCCGGCTGTTGGTCTCGAAGCATTTGTCGAAATGTATGGACGAATGATTGAGCTTGTGCAACATCAGGATCGGGCCTGCATGATGCGGTTAAGAGCAAGTTGGTCATCTTCATCCAAGTCGGTTGCGGGCGTGAACAAGAGCCAAGCTGCTCGAGCAGGACGCCAAGGGACAAGGCGCAGCACCCGCGGCTGAGCGGTCCGGGAGGTATCCGGTAGTAGCCTTCGCTGGTCTAGGGCCCATCGTGCAACAAGACCGAGCGAGCCATCAAAGTTCTGATCACAAATTTCTCTAAAAAGTTGGGATGCGTTGTGACATCCCTCCGCCCATCGGGTATTGAGATAGTCAAGAAAAGGCTCAAGCTTGTTACGCCCCCGTTGCACCTGCTCTGGATAGAAAGGACAGCTTTCTGCTCGCAAATACTTGCTCACTGTGCGATACGACATCTGCGACCGTCTGCTTATCTCGCGCATAGAAACCCCTTCTGCGTGGAGCGTACAGACGAGTTCATAGCGCTCTTGCTTACGGTCACGACGAGTTTGTTTTTGTTTTTCGGCCTGAGTGAGCTGCTCTGGTTGTGTAGCAGGCGCATCCACATCTACGCTGAAATCTATCTCTGGAAGTGGATTGCACGCTGGTTCATTTGTCCTGTCCTCCTGCGGTTCAGACCGTTCGGCAGCTGCCTGCAAACAGGCTGGTTTTTCAGTTAAAAGACGTTCTAGTGCTTCATGCAAATTCTTGAGCAGATGCCATCGGTCCGCGACCTGGGTTGCTTTGGTCGCACCTTCCGTCGCACCTTTGATGTAATCTGTCGCCCCGGGTGCCCACTGGGCGCGACTGATGATTTCTACACCTGGATGGGCTTGAAGCCACTTCGCTAGCGCTTCAGCCGACCGCTCCGCCAAAAGATCAACTACGCAATGTGCTTCTAAATCCACCAGAATTGTGCCATATGATTGGCCTTTCTTCTTAGCCCAGTCATCAACACCCAGTACACGGGGCGTGACCACTTCTGGTTCCGGTGCTTGACGCACCAAACGAATTAGCGTATCAGGACTGACCGCCATCCCCAGTATCGTCAGCAATCGAGCACCGACCTCACCGCCTACGGCAAAGGCCACCTCTCGCTGGTTAGCCGCCAACCGCTCAGTCCGCCGCGCATAGGGTGCCACGATTTCTGGAAATCTCTCTGCAAATGTCTGATATCCACAATCTTCATTCTCGCAGAAGAAACTTCGCACTTTCATCTGTAACACCATCCTATACCCGGCACATGGCAAATCAGCGGGCGCTCGATAATATGAGGTATTCACTTTGCTTGATTCCGCACCACAATATGGACACGCCACCGCGGCGTGAGTGCTTGACACCTTCATCGCTACTTGACTCTCATCAATCTCTATTTCTTTTACTTTCAATCCTGCCCCTTTTGGCCGCAAGAACTCTGTTTCTATCATTGGAAGCCTCCTTCATTAAGCTCGACTTCCTATTATCCACATCCTGTCAAATCATACTTTTCATATAAACTGCGGGAGAACCCAAAAAAGTCATCAAGCCAGAAGGTAAATTTGGGTGCGTTTTCCGTATCGGCCATCGTTAACTTGCTTTTCCTTCGTGTCGGGTGCCCGCTTAGGCGCGTGTGTCTTCGTGGATGATTACTTTTCCAGCGGCAGATGAACCCAGCGTTCCTCGTGGTGGGACTTTTCCACCGCGTTGATCACCTCTTGCACCCACGCCCCATCAGCAAAGTTGCCCTGATTACGGTCGCTGCTGTCGTAGATTTCATCAATAAAGTCGCGGATCAGGTTGGCATAGAAGAGCGAACGCCACGATTCACGGGCATGGCCGCCGGTGGGATAGAAGTGCTGGGGGATCTCCATCTGTTTGAACTCGGCATCATCCGGTGTGGCGATCTTGATCGTCTCGGCCACGCCAAACTCCTCGACCAGCCGGCAGATAATCGCGCCCTTTTCGCCGTAGATGCGCGCCTCAATGCCTGGATAGTTGCCCACCGTGACAAAGCTGGTTTGGATCGAACCGAGTACGCCATTCGTGTACTCACCAATAAAAATATCGCCGTCATCAATGTTCATCGGCATCATCTTGCCGATGGCACGCACCATCCGTTCGGGGATGAAGTTGCGCATGGTGCCGACCACCCGCTTGTAATCCGCCGCCACCCACCAGTGACCAATATCAATGATCGGCGCGCCATACCCTTCCAGCGACGAGGTCTGAATCACGGACTGATCGGCATCGACATCGACCTGACGTAGGGGCGTCTGTGGGTTGATCCACTGGGAGTTCTGCTCATAGCCATTAAAGAAAAAGGGCTGCCCCACAAAGCCTTCATCGATCAACGATTTGGCATATTGGACGCCCGGGCTGTAACGAAAGGTGAAGCCGAGTTTTGTCTTCAAGCCTTTTGATTTGGCCAAGTCTGCCGCGCGTTGCGTTTCACGATAATCATAGGCGACTGGCTTTTCGCAGAGCACATGTTTGCCCGCCTCCAGTGCCCGCCAGGCCAATTCAAAATGGGTGGCAGAGGGCGTACAGACATCGATTACATCGATATCACTGCGCCCAATGATTGCTTCCCAGTCAGCGGCCGCTTCGGGGATGGCAAAGTCGGCGGCAAAGGCTTGGGCGCGGTCGAGTTCGGGATCACAGATGGCGACGACTTTACAGCGGGGATCGCGTTGCCAGCCGGGAATGTGGGCAAACTGGGCCCATGCCCCAGCACCAAGCACTGCAACACGCAATTCATTGCTTGCGGTCATTAGCGGTTTCCTTATTGAGCTACAGTGACTTTTCGACTTGATCGCGGGGTGAGATCGCCCGTTGAAACGGGCGGCTGAGATGCAAAACCCGTTAAAATGGGTTGACAACGGTCAACCCTTTCTATCCCCAGGCGAATCAACAGCGTGTAACAAAAAGGAGGGACTCAGCCAACCTTGGCTGCAACTAAATCAACAGTTTGCGGGATTTCAAGAAAATAGTGGATGTTCTCCGCTTCGGCGCGGATGTAGTGGTCAACAATTGCTTGCTGCGCTTGGGCCGGGGTGCCTGTTTGCAGCGCGTCGATGACCAGCGTATGGAGGTGGACAACGTCGTCGATTTCCAATGCTTGTTGCTCAACCCCTCGCATCATCAACGCGCCAATCTGCCCATTCAAGCTGGACCAGAGTTCGATGAGTTTAGTTGAGCCACTCAGTTCAATAATCGACCGGTGAAAAGTTAGATCCAGCCCAATCATCCGCGGTAGATCCTGTGGCAGGGTACATTGCCCCATCGCCGTGACGGTGCTGCGCAGCACTGCCAACACCTGGGGGGTCAACCGTTGACTGCCGCTGGTCACTGCAAAGGTTTCCAGCAGCGCCCGCGCCTGACACAACTCCAGCGCCTCGGCATCCGACAGCCGGGTGACAAAGGTGCCATGTCGGGGTTTGCTGACCACCAGGCCACGGCGTTCCAACATCAGCAGCGCTTCGCGGATGGTCGATTGGCTGACCTCATGTTCATCGGCCAACTGCGTAACCAATAACCGCTCCCCAGGGCGCATCTGCCCGGAGAGGATGGCTTGTTCTAGCAGGGCACAGAGGTCATCAATTAGACGCAGACGGTTTAAACGGCTCATGAAAAATTCAAATCCATCACTTTATCGATTATCGATAATAAGCATACAATGAAAAATAGTATGTGTCAACTGGGAATTTCGAATGGAACACGGATTTGGCGGATGGGGCGGGTTAGCGCTGATTTTTGTAACCGAACCGTTCTTGCTCGTTACACGTTATCCACGGCTATTCGTCGGTGCACGGCATGCCGTGCACCGACGAATAGCCGTGGATAACGCTAGTTCATTTAAAACTCAGCGGCGATACGCATCATCGCTTTTTCCAGGATGCTGCGCGGGCTAGGGGTGCAGATGCGCTGGAAGCCGTCGCCTTCGGGGCCAAACATCTGGCCATCCTCCAATACTACATTGGCCTTTTGATAGATCCGCTCGTGTACCTCTGCCGAAGTGAGGCCGGTGGGGCGAAAATCGAGCCAGCCGATGTAGGTGCCTTCGGGAATGCGGTAGCGGACGGCTGGCATATGTGCCTTGAGAAATTGATCCAGATAGGCCAGATTGCCATCGAGATAGGTATTGAGCTGCGTCAACCATTCCTCGCCGTGATTATAGGCCGCAATCAGTGCACTAATCGCAAAGGGATTCGGCGACTTGAACCCCATCACCTCGATGAAACGCGTGCGCATGGCCGCGTTGTTGATGATGATGTTAGAGCAATGTAGCCCTGCCACATTAAAGGTCTTGTTGATCGCCGTGCACGCGATCAGCCGGTCATCATCAACCAGCGAACAGATGGGATAGTGGGTCTGGCCTTGGCGAATCAGGTCGCCGTGGATCTCATCGGAGACCAGCACCACATCATTCGCCAAGCAGATTTCGGCCAGTTGGGTCAACTCGGCCGGCGTCCAAACGCGACCAACCGGATTGTGGGGGCTACAGAGAATAAAAAGTTTGTTCTGGGGATCTTTGGCTTTTGCTGCAAAATCGGCAAAGTCAATCGTGTAATAGCCGTCGTTGTTGACCAACGCGTTGTTGACGATCACCCGCCCGTTGCGCTCGATTACCTGGGTAAAGGGACCATAAACCGGCCGCTGAATGATCACACCGTCACCCGATGCGGTAAAGGCGCGCACCGCCGCGTCCAACGCGTCGACCGTGCCAGGGCTGTAGACAATCGATGCCGCGTTGATCTCCCAGTCATGGCGGCGGCGAAACCAGCCACGAATTGCGTCGGTATAGTCGGTTGTCGTGGAATGGAGACTATAGCCAAACATCCGCGCGTTGACGCGTTCATGCAAGGCCGCCAACACCGGCTCTGGGCAGGCAAAATCCATATCAGCCACAAAGAGCGAAATCGTCTCCGCATCAAAGCGCTCGGTCAGCCCAAATTGTTTCAACAGCTCGCCCGCTTCCCACTTGACCGAATGGGTGCCGTGCCGCTCAATCACTTCGTCAAAATCATAATTCATAGCGTTTCCTGATCTACTGATCTACCGATTTCCTGATCTACTTTCCCTGTCTACAAACCATCCTGCGCCACAAAACCTAATCTTTCGCGCGAATTTTCCAGATCCACCCAGCGGTGTTGGTTATCGGAGACACCGTAGCAGATGTCAAAGCGGGGTTCGGCCGTGGCATCGAGGCCCAGGTTGATAATGTTCTGCACATCGCGATGGCTGCAATAGACGGCCTTGCCGATGATGCTGTCCGCGTCATCCGCCTTGTTGACGCCACCAATGCGCAGACAGACAATCGAGAAACCATATTTGTCGTGGTAGGTGTGGCAGAAACCCTCGGCCCAGACCTTACTCGCCGAGTAGGGTTCGGTGGGGTGGGTGGGATCAGTGACTTTTACTTTGGGGATCTCAGCGGGAATATCGGCCATCCGGCCTTCGTAGATCGCGCGATAGGGTTCCTGGTAGACAAAGTAGCCCCAGGTCGCCATGATCGAGCTGGCATAGACCACGCGTTTGACCCCGGCTTTGCGACACGCTTCGAGCACATTATAGGTGCCGGTGATGTTGCTGCTTAGCACATCCTCAAAGGAAGCGCTGGGATCGGGCACGGCGGCAATATGCAGGACAACATCCATGCCGGCAATCGCCGCGTCCATCGCCGCCGCATCGGCCAGGTCGGCGATCATGAAATGGTCATCGGGCAGGCGGGTGATGCTGTCGGCATCGGCGCGGGCGGAACTCATCACACGGCGGCCGCTGCCATAGACATCATACTTCGCTGGCTGAGCGGCCAGATGTTCATAGGCCAGGTTGCCGATTAGCCCGTAGACGCCGGTGATATGGACTTTGAGTGGGGTAGACATTGGGTTTTCCTCTCCCTTGGGGCGTAAGTGCCCTGGTTAGTGCTGGTTGGTGGGGGTGCGTGGGTTAGGAGAAGTGTAGCTGTGGTGGACGAGTTGTGCAAGTGGGGGGAGCGCGGCGTGTGCGTAAAAGCAGGGGATACAGAAGTTTATTTGCCACGGAGCGCACAGCGTTCACAGCGCAAAATCAAAATTATACTGAAATCACATTGGGAACGGGCGTTTTAAATCTTCCGGGAAGGAGTCACCGCCACTTTTGTGATCGAGAGATTGACTGACTTCTTCCCGGAAGATGGCTGCCCCGAAACGCCGCTTTTCATGCTGCCCCGTCGCCAGCCCTATTACTGCGGAAATGCTTCAACGGCGCTGACCGCAGCCTTGACCGCACCGGGATCCAACGTGAGGGCAATATGGCCGATGCCGGGCAGCAGGGTGACCGGCCACGGCTGACCCTGCTTGCGAAAGATGGCCTCAAGCGTGTCTGTCACAAAAACCTCATCGGCCGTGCCTGCCACCACGGCCACCGGCCGATGAACCGCCCTGATATTCGCCTCGTAGTCACGCTGCGGCTCAAAGTTGGCCACCAGCGAAAACGAGTAGGTTGGCGTCAGACTCTTTTTTGCTTCTTCACGCAGCGCAAAACTGACCGCCGGCAGGTCATTGAAGAGACGAATGCCCAGTTGGTTGAGGATGGTGAGCGCAATGATACGCGGCAGGCCGACATTGACCCAGCCACCACCGCCGGGCCGCGCATTCGGCGCATCAACACGCAGGAATGGCGACAACAACAGATAGTTTTGAAACGCATCCTGGCGCGGGCTGCCGGCAACACGCAGCACAAAGCCACCACCGGAGGAGAAGCCGACCAGCGTGGCAGGCTTCGTCAGCAGCACGGCCCCGGCAAACGCCGACAGGTCATCTTCGAGCTGACCGATATAGTCAATCCTGCCCTTCGTCCCGGACGCGCCGTGCCCGCGCATATCAAGCGCATAGGCATCGTATCCAGCGCTGGCAAAAGCCTTTGCTAGGAGATGCATGCTGTTACTGTTTGCCGATGATCCGTGAACAAGCACGACACTGCCCTGGACGGTGCCGCTAGCAGCCCCGTAGTGTCGATAAGCAAGCTCGGCGCCATCCCCGGCCGTATAGCGCAGCAATGGTGGCAAATCGGAGAAATCAACCGTGTCGAATGGATTGCTGATGCTCGTCATGGTCGGCGGCGCTGCGATGAAAATGATCCCTGCCGCCATTGCAGATAAACCGGCCCAACGAATGAGATTCGGGGCGGTTATCTTCAGGTTGCTCTTTTGAAGCGAGATAGGGACCGATCACCTAGCCAGTAGAGGCCAAATCGTCTAAGCACTCCTAAATTTGTATCTTATCTTTGGTGCTGTGCCTACCTACCACGCCGATAAAATATGGTAAATATATGGAACACTCTTAATGATATTTCTGCCAGTAGTTTCCGCATTTGGACAGGATGCTACAAATGCAGGCAACGAAACTGCAGTGAAAGTGTTCCTGCCTATAGTGAGCATGGGAACTGAAACGAATAGCGCGGAGGATGAGAATGCGACTCCGGTAGATCCTACTGCCGTTCCCGCGCCTGCCCCCGCAGACCAACAAGGTGATCTTGGAAACCCTGAGGCATTAGACACAGATAATGATGTTCATGCTGCTGGAGTTTGTGCTTTTACTATGAATGGCGACTATGTTCACGTCTCCTCGACCGCCTTCGAAGCGTCTGGGCATGGCTGGTGGGTAAATGGCAATTGCAACGCCACTTTGGCGCTCGTCACAGTGCAACTGCAACAGTACTATAGCGACGGCACCTGGAGAAATGTCGGCACGGCCGGCTCAGC
Source organism: Caldilineaceae bacterium (assembly GCA_022842065.1). The sequence goes on along the minus strand of JALHQH010000024.1, from coordinate 29,255 downwards.
GACGGTGTCGTCCGGTGGCGGCGCTGGCAATCGCTCAACGGGACGAGCAACCTGTACAAGCAGTAGCGTGACGAGGTGGCGTAGCGTCATCGACGTGGATGTCATTGGCGTCCTTGATCCCCCAGACAAGCTCACTACGTCAACTCGAAATATTTCATGCCGATCTTAATGAGTACGAACAACTTGAGCATCAGGTCCGACCATACCATGTTTGCGGCGCTGCACGGTGAACTGGTGTTGCACCCAGAGCGAGATCCTGTCGCCGCAGCTTCGGACGCCTACAGTCTATTTGTCGCAAGATCGTCGGCCATGGGCTGGCTCGCTAGTGTCACGGAGAATGTGTCCGGTGGCGTTTGGGGCATGAATGACGCTGGGCAGCAGTCAGACAGGGTGTGGTTTCAGGTGTCGGTACTCACACCGCTCTCCGCTGATCAACCGCTACCGATTCAGCCATTCCTCGCCTGTGCGGCCGACGTTGTGGCGCGTATGGGTACGTTGCGCCTCGCTGGTCTTCAAGTTCTACTGCCCGTGCAGATCCTTGCCGAATCGGCAAACACGTCAGCACAGCGAAACGCTGTGCTGACCCTGGTTCAAGACAGTGGCTGGTTTGCTGATTGTCACCCGCAGCATAGCACCCGCATACGTGTGACAGTGGACGGTGGACAGAATTCAACTATCTGCTCGGCAGCATCTAGGATGTTCCAATGGATGCAAACGATTCAGCAGGATGTCTTTGCGTGTGACTCTTTCTCCTTAACGGACGACGCTGCCGTCTGGCCAGCCCCCTTCATCGATCAACTGTGGCTTGGCCCCGCACAACATCGGGCCACATTCCACGGTGCCTTAGTCGAGTGGTCACTGGATGCCCTGGGATGGCTCGCCGCTTTCTTTGCTAGTGCAAGTTGCCAATACGGCGTCAGCACCCCATTGCTGCTCACGTTCAGCCGCGCTGACGGGGCGGATTCAGATGCCGATTGAATGCAGCTAGGTGCTACACAGTTCCCCTCATGCAATTGGCACATCGGGGCATGGCAATTCCGAGCACCGCACGTCAGTAAGGGATGGCAACCGCCCTTACTGACGTGCGGTGCGGCGCTTAGCGTGCGGCAAAGACGGCGCCTGTTGACTTGACCACCCGACTGCGGATGATCCATTCCGCCACGGCCAGGTTGATCACCCAGCCCGCGCCCATCAGCAGCGCGCTGCTGAGCACGCTCGGCGGGCCGCCGATCATTGCCCGCCATTAGGGTCAGCACCTGTGTGCCAGCGCCCATGCCAATCGCATAGCTGCGCCGCATCCAATATAGCGGTGCGCCGCAGCGACTTGCTCTAGTGGAAAGCTGCGCTCAATCACCGTTTTGATCTGCCCCGTCGCCAGCCCCATTACTGCGGAAATGCCTCAACGGCCCTAACCGCGGCCTTGACCGCACCGGGATCCAACGTGAGTGCAATATGGCCGATGCCGGGTAGCAGGGTGACCGGCCACGGCTGACCCTGCTTGCGAAAGATGGCCGCAAGCGTGTCTGTCACAAAAACCTCATCGGCCGTGCCTGCCACCACGGCCACCGGCTGGTGAACCGCCCTGATGTTCGCCTCATAGTCACGCTGTGGTTCAAAGTTGGCCACCAGCGAAAACGAGTAGGTGGGCGTAAGACTCTTTTTTGCTTCTTCCCGCAGCGCAAAACTGACCGCCGGCAGGTCATTGAAGAGCCGAATGCCCAACTGGTTGAGGATGGTGAGCGCAATGATCCGTGGCAGGCCGATATTGACCCAGCCACCACCGCCGGGCCGCGCATTCGGCGCATCGGGGCTCAGAAATGGCGACAGCAACAGATAGTTTTGAAACGCATCCTGGCGCGGGCTGCCGGCAACACGCAGCACAAAGCCACCACCAGATGAGAACCCAACCAGCGTGGCGGGCTTCGTCAGCGGCACGGACCCTGCAAACGCCGACAGGTCGTCTTCGAGCTGACCGATATAGTCAATCCTTCCCTTCGTCCCGGACGCGCCGTGCCCGCGCATATCAAGCGCATAAGCATCGTATCCAGCGCTGGCAAAAGCCTTTGCCAGGAGATGCATGCTGTTACTGCTCGCGGATGATCCGTGAACCAGCACGACACTGCCCTTGACGGTGCCGCTAGCAGGCCCGTAGTGTCGATATGCAAGCGCCGCGCCATCAAGGGCCACATATCGCTGCAACGGTGGCAAATCCGAGAAATCAACCGTGTCAAATGGATTGGCGATGCTCGCCATGACCGGCGGCGCTGTCGGGCCGCCAAAGGCAATCGCCGCGGCCAGCCCCGCGATGAAAATGATCCCTGCCGCCATCGCGGATAAACCTGTCCAACGGATGAGATGCGGGACGGTTAGCTTCATGTTGCCCTCCTTCATCGTGTTCTGTATAGTGATATTCATGTGCATGTCTCCTTTATTGATGCCACCGCGCCACAATAACCCGCGCATGATGCGTTTCTGGCGCACAGCACGGGCAACAAAATAAATGCCCAAGCCCAACCCCAACACAAGCGCAATCACGCTGGCTTCGATGCCAAACGCCCCACCGGTCAACCATGGCTGGCCCTGAATCAGCGGCGTAAATAGGCTATCGGTTGGCGCACTATTACCCGAGACCGCCACGCCGAAGATCGTGCCCTGCAGAAAATTCCAGACCGTGTGCAACCCCATGACAATCCACAAACTGCGCGTTGCCATGTAGACCGCGCCAAACAAGATCCCCGCCTCCAACGCAATCGCCGCGGCACTCCACACCGTAGCATTCGGGTTGCTCAAGTGCGAAAGTCCAAAAAACAACGCGGTCAGGGCCAATGCAATCCACGACCCAAAGCCTTCTTCCAAAAACCGAAACAAAATGCCACGAAAAAGGGTCTCTTCAAAAACGCCGACGAAAAAGTGTAACAAGAGACCACTCGCCAGTGCTTGCCCGGCGAAGGCAACCCCGTTTATGCGATAGCCGCCCAGCAAGGCGAGGATGCCCACGGCCGCGCCTAGGTAGGCCGCACCCACCCCGGCGCCCTTGAGCCAGTCGATGACGAAACGGTGCAAATCCAAACCGATTGCTGCCGGCTTGCGCCGTTCAATCAGCCGCGTCACCGCAAAGACCGTGAGCAAGGCGCACACGGCAAGCACACCTACCGTGACGATTGGGTTGATTTCGACAGACAGGGCTTCAAGCCCGGCCACACCCGCCCACGTCAGCAGGCCAAAGCCAAACCATGTGATCAGCAAGCGCACAACCCAATGCAACAGAATCCGCCGCGCCAGCATAGGCGTTTGTGCTGCGCTTTGAATGCCAGGTGCAGTCAGCGCAACTGTATTATCGAAAGTTTTCATCGTTCTCCCTATAAAAATTAAGTACAACCTTGAATCATATATTCCCTACGCAACACGAAATGCTGCGGCGCAGCTTCAGGCTGACCTCACGACTACCGTGCGGGTGCGCCCAGCGGAGACCGGTTCCCGTCGGGAGCGGATGATCCACTCCGCCACAGCCAGGTTGATGACCCAACCAGCACCCATCAAAACCGCTCGACTGAGTATGCTCGGTGGGCCGACGATCATTTCACCGGCCATTAGGGTCAGCGCCTGCGTGCCCGCGCCCATGCCAATTGCATAGCCACGCAGCATCCAGTCGCCATGTTGGGCAAAGCTCCGGCGGCGGATAGCATCGATACCGAGCAGAATCGAGGCGAGCATCGCCGACCCAAAGAGCAGCCGCAAGCCATATAAGATCACCCCGTCGGCCACAGGCCAGGGATAGAATAGCGTCATCCACAGCCCCGAAAGTGCCGTCACCAGACCACACGGGATCACGATCCACCCGGCGATGCGGTGCCAGCGGTTGCGCCGCTGGCGGAGACGGGGCACGAATTGGAAGGCCCCGAGAATGGCATACAAACTGACGCTGACAATGTGTACGAGCAGTGGCAGCGGCGAGGCAAAGAAGCGGGCGTTCTCCGGCGTGATCGCCACACCGCCCGCTAACTGGGTTAGGCGGAAGATGCCGCCGGCAAGCGGAATGACGCTCAGCAGGATGAGGGCAACAGGTACGAGCCACGCTGTCATAACTTTTCTTGCTGGCGCTTTGGCTTTCGGCGGCGTAGGTTTCCCTGCCACATGGCGCTGTGGCACGTCGAGGTCTCGACCTTTATCGTAAACATTTGCTTTCATGTTTGGCTCCTTGGTTTGATTGATACCGGGCGTTGTGCGTTTCATCGCTTGTTCCGAAGATGGCGGTCAGATCATGACCAGGTGACAGTCACTGGTCAAAGGCGTTTTTGCTACGGTAGAAGTTCGTGGCCAGTGACTCTCACCTGCCTACTTGGCGGTGGTTTGGCGGAGTTGGGCGCTTGCCTTGCCAGGAAGGGGTTGCGTAGTTGGCTCGCGCCGTTCAGACCAGAGTGCATAGCCCAGCCAGACCAGCGCTAATCCTACTGGCACCGCCACGAGTGTATTTTGTTATGGTAAGGGCGTACCCTTGCGGTCGCCCGTCTTAGGGGCCGCAAGGGTACGCCCCTACCATAAGCTTGTCCACGCCATGCTGTTTCCAGTGCACTTACGCGGATGCGGTTGGGCTGAGTTGAGGGCCTACCTTGCCAGGAAGGGGTTGCGCGACTGGCTCGTGCCGTTCAGCCCAGAGCGTATAACCCAGCCAGACCAGCGCGATCCCCATCGGCACTGCCGCAAAACGCTCAAGCTGGTGCGGCAGCAGCGCAACCATGATGAACGCTAAAGGTCCCGAGCCGGCCAGCAGGCCGGCCGCCCAGCGCGACAGGATGCCGGCGCGGAAGATGGCGATGCCAAAGAGCAAGAGGCCGAGCAAATACAATACCGGTAAAATCTGATAGACCACGGCGAGGGTGCCAAGGTTCATCGGGCCGCCAGCCCCACTAGCCAGCCCTAAGACGCTCTCCACAAACGTCGGTGCTACGGTCGTTAACAGCGGCAAAATCAGCGGTTCGGCAAAGGCAAAGCACATTTGGACGGTATAGAAGATGGTTAACAGGAGATAGCCGGCCAGACCCAGCCAACCACTCTCCTCCACTTGCCGGGCGTAGAGCCCGGCAATGCCGAACAGGCCAAAGATGCACATGACCGTCTTCAGCGAGGTAAGGATGATGAATAGGCTAGTGTTGACGGACGCCAGCACATCGGGGGGGTGGATCGGCTGAATGCCTGCGAAAATGATCCCGGCCGCCATTGCGGATAAGCCTGACCAACGAATGAGGTTTGCGGTTGTGATTTTCATTTTGTTCTCCTTAATGGCTGTGATCTGACGATTGGTATTCATGGGTTTGTTTCCTTTACTGGTTATGCTCTGCCGGGTAGAAGTCATGGGTTTGTCGCTTTTTCGGAACAATGAGGATCAGCTTTAAGGGTTGACCGCCGGCCCATCGGCTGGTTTGGGTTCAATGTAGGTGACGGCGACCAAGGGCAGGCCGAGATCACGTACTTTCCGCAGCAAACTATGTAACGCAGCCTGATCCACCACTGGGCCAGTTAACAAGGTATCGCCGTTCTCTTCTAATGTGATGGTCAGGCCGTCAAACCAGTCGGCCCACCGGTGGTCCAGGTGGCCTTTGATGCGAATTTCGGTGAGGCCAGGCTCGTCGTGCTCCTCGGGTGATGCGCGTCTTTCACTCATGCTGTGCCTCGTGCATTTTCCTCCCTATGGCTGAAGCTCTCTATGAATCACGCTTTACTTCGTCGCGTTTGTGTTTTGCTTCGCCATCAATATACCGATGAAGGTGGGGAGCTGTCTTCCCCACATGTGGGGATTGCTATGGGGATTATGTGTGGGATGGATGTGAGGAGAGGTGGGGAGTTTTGAAATTAGGACGCGGATGAACGCGGAATTACGCGGATTTGCTTTTTATCCGCGTAATTCCGCGTTCATCCGCGTCCCAAAAATTATGATGTGGTTGCCATTAGTACCACAGGCCTACACCACTGGCACTGCAAGGGCGTTTCTACATGGTTAGAGCAAATTTAACTCTGCGGCCCGTTTGACAGCAGCCCGGCGACTATTGACGTTGAGTTTACTGTAGATGCCCTTGGTATGGGTGCGGACCGTGCTCAAGGCGACCACAAGTTCTTGGGCGATCTCCGGCCCAGAAAGCTCGGTTTGGAACAAGCGGAGTACTTCCAGTTCACGCTGGCTGAGGGGTTCAATGAGTGGCTGTGCCGCTGGGGCGGTGGAAAGCGGTGGGTGGACTGTATGGCTTGGTTGTTCAACCCCAAATGCCGCCAACAGCTTGGCGGTATAGTCTGGCGTAATCTGGCGCGCGGACGCGGTGCGCAGCAGTTCTGCCAGCGGTTGGCCTTCATCCACAAAGCGGCGGATGTAACCCTGGGGTTCAGCTAGCGTCAGGGCGCGTGTCAGCGATACCAGCGCTGCCGGGCTGTCGCCTTGCGTCTGGTGCGCCAGGGCTTGCAAGATCAAGATTTCGATGACGCTGCCTGTCCGCCCACCTGCCTCCGCTGCTTGCAGGAGACGCGCCAGGAGTTCGATTACCGCAAGCCCGACGCTCTCCGTGCGCTCGCGCTGATAGTGGGCCAAGCGTACTCTGGCCAGGGTGATGTGATCAAACTCGCGCAGGTAGCTGAGGTCGTCATGGGTGGACAGACCCTGCACACGCGCCCAGCTTAGCGCTTCAGCCAACCGCCCTTGGGCGATCCACACTCTGGCCTTTAGCGCCGCAACAGGACGTACATTGGGGTAAAAGTCACTCACGTACAACCGTTCGGCCTCGTCGATTAGCTGGAGTGCGCCGTCCAGATCGCCTTGTGCCTCCCGGATCCGCGCCATTGCGACATGCCACCGCGAGCGGTTTTGCGGTAACCCCGTGCGCTCACCCAGCTCCTTACTTTTTAGCAGGTGCTGGCTGGCAGCGGGCAGATCATTATGCTCACGATATAGCTCGCTCAGGCCCACATACAGGTCCGCCGTGCCCCGTATCGGCTGGGGACCCTCGTTCGACTGCGCGCTCACGTCGAAGTCTGGGTGCTGCGCCGTCGCCAACTGTAATGACTGCTCATAGGCGCTCATGGCCTCATGGAGACGACCTTGGGTAATTCCTATATCAGCCAAGGCAATTGTGCTGCTGATGACGTCAGATATGTTCCCAGCCAGCTGCACCCTCGCCATGCCATCGGCATATGTCCGGCGCGCTGCCGTCAGATCGCCGCTTGTCCAGAAGGCAAGTCCCAGGAGTGCAGTTGCCGAACCACGACCGAGCTGCTCCTCCTCTGGGAAAAAATCGAGCGCTTGTCGGGCGAATTTTACCGTGTTGGTTACATCGCCTAGGGCCAAGGCGAGTCCGGCACGGAAAACCGCGATCATCCCTGGTAGCAGGTGAAATTGCTCGTCGTCCACTACGATCGCACCCATCCCCGTGGCCAGCCATCGTTCGGCGCTGTGTAGTCGAGCCTCAACGGACGCCAGCTGGCCGCTAGCGAGTAACGCCCAGCCATAGCCAACGCTCAACACGGGCCGGCACTGGATCAGATCGTCGGGCAGCGCCTTTAGCCAGCCCAATGTTACGGCCTCCTCTCTACGCTGGCGCAGCGTTGGTAATGCCAGCTCAACCAAAGCTGCGGCGTGTGCGAAATCCGCGGCAGCGAGCGCATGGCGGATCGCATCGTCCACTGAACCCTGTTGCTCATACCACGCACTCGCACGCCGATGGAGCGTGGCGATCTGGCCAGGCTGTTCCGCCCGCAGATGGGCCGCGAGCACATCGGCAAAGAGATGGTGATAGCGATACCAGTGGCGCTTGTCATCCAGTGGCACGACAAAATAGTTGCCGCGCTGTAGCGCTTCCAACCGCACACTGCCACCTTGTTGGTCGGTGACGGCATCACATAGATCGCCACTCAGCCGGTCGAGAATGGCGGTCTGGAGGAGAAAGCTGCGCACCGGCGCGGGTTGACGCTGCAAGACCTCTTCAACCAAATAGTCCACGATGTAGCGATGGTCGCCTGCGAAGGCGCGAATGAATCCGGCCATATCCTGCTGCCCCTCCAGGGAGAGCGCTGCTAATTGCAGGCCAGCAATCCAACCTTCGGTGCGCGCTTCCAGGATGGCGATGTCGGCCGCGGCGAGATGCAGATCCATGACCTGATTGAGAAAGTCGGCGGCTTCGGTGGCGGTAAAGCGCAAGTCGGCGGCGCGCAATTCGGTCAGTTGACCCTGGGCGCGTAGCCGCGCCAATGGTAGTTGTGGATCCTCGCGCGTGGTGATGATCAGGTGCAGTTGCGGCGGCAGATGTTCGATCAGAAAGGTAAGGGCATGGTCGATTGTGCCCGGCGGCGGGAACCCTTTGGGGGCGGCATCAAGCAAATGGTAGTCGTCCAGGACGAGGAGAATAGGATCGGGGAGCGTGGTCAGCTCATTGATCAGTGGCGTCAGGAGCGCGTCGATCTCAGCTGCTGCTCGCGGTGGCTGTGTGGATTGGAGCATCGCTACTACGCTTGTTCCAAAATTCGGCGCAAGCGTCTGCAAAGCCGCGATGAGGTGGGTCAGCAAGCGGACCAGATCCCCATCCCCAGCGTCGAGCGACAACCAGGCTACCCCACCCATGCCGGCGACCCATGCGCTGACTAGCGTGGTTTTGCCAAAGCCGGCCGGTGCCGAGATCACAGTCAGTTTGCGGTGCAGACCGGCGTTGAGTCGCTCGAGCAGGCGCGGGCGGCGGACAACTTTGGGCCGTGGCGGGGGGATATACAGTTTCGTCGCTAAGATTGGCATAGACTCGATCAAGTAGAAAAGACCCACCAGCACCCTTTGCCGGTCGTATCATGCTATTATACTACATAGCTAGGGCTGCCTGCATCTAACCCATGACCAGTCCACGCCACTGCGCCAGCCAAAGCTAGCGCAGTGACACCACTCTAGTTGTTACCCTCACCCATTTGCATGTTTGACAACCTAGGCCCATCTTTTGTATTCATTGCCCCGGCTTCATCTGCCGTGTGCCCGTCTGCCGTTTCTGTGCCAAGAAAGGCAAAGAGCGCACTCAGATCGGCAAAATGTAACGTTGTTCCCGTTTGGACCGATTGAACAGACACATGCCACGCACCTGCTGTGTGACTCTGCCAAAGCCGTACTAGAAACGAACGATACTCACCTTTTGATGGCTGGTGATCGCTAAGCGCGCCGGTGGGTTCCAACTGTGCCATGTCAAGTCTCTTGTCCTTATGCGTTGACATAGATCGTATAGCGATCAACCAGGGGTGCTGAGGCAAAAAACTGGCTGAGACCTGTCAACTGCGTTTTCAGAAAACCGCTGCTTTCGCTCGTCATTAGCTCGGCCTCACCCTGCCAAATGGTGACCATCAGCCCCTTGTCGGTGGCGTGGTCAACCAACCGGCGGGTATTGGCAAAGCCCAGCTGCGTTTTGAGGGCCGGCGCGCCTTCATTGCAAAAGAAGTTGACCGCTTCCTCAATTTGATCCATTTTCCAATCGACCGTAACGACTCGTGCCTATATAACAAGCTCCTCTATCTCTACTAACACCGCTTCACGCGCAAACGGCGCCGTTCTCTGCACTTTACCAGATCAGCGTTATCGAATCGTGAGGGAACAGTCCTGCTAGCGTGAGGAAATTGTTCACGTTCTGGCCAAGCGGCTATGCTGTTATACAATCGCAATGCAAAATTAGCCGCTTTGGTGTATAATATGTTTTACTGGATATAGGGGGTCGGCAAACCGTTTCGCCTTGGTTATATCGGCGGTTGTCACATCTTACCACTGCCTCCCCTGTAAAAAGTGGTAAGGTGTGAGAGTGCCAAATATATGTTAATGAGGAACGTACAACCGTTGCGGATGATGGACAACTATACTCTTTCCCTGTTGGGTTCGTTTGCGCTTTGGCGCAACCGCGAGCCGGTGACTGCATTTGAAAGTAACAAAGGGCGCGCCTTGCTGATCTATTTGGCGGTAGAGCAGGGCAACCACACGCGCGCGACGTTGGCCAAGCTACTCTGGCCGGAACACGATGCTGACAATGCACGCATGAACCTGCGCCAGACGCTCTATCAACTGCGCCGCGTGCTCGGTGATGAAAACGTGGATCCGCCCTGGTTGTTGGTCGACCGCCAGACGATTGGCCTCAACCCGGCGGCGGCGTGGCACATTGATGTGGTGACCTTTCGCACACTGATTGCCGCAACCGTGGCCCATTCTCACCAGTCGCTTGCGACCTGTGAAGCTTGTTTGGAACAGCTGCACCGCGCGGTTGAACGCTATCACAGCGATTTTCTCACCGGCTTTGCGCTGGACGACAGCACGCGCTTTGAAGAGTGGCGTCGAATTATGCAGGAGCAGCTCTTTTTCCAAGCCTTTGATGCCCTGCGTCAACTAACCGCGGCCGCCGTTGCCCGCCGTGATGCTGCGGCCGTGCTGCGTTATGCCCAACGCCAACTGGCCCTTGAACCGTGGCATGAAGAGGCGCATCGCCAATTGATGGCCGCCTACTGGTGGCGTGGCCAACGCAGTGTGGCCATCGCGCAATACGAGAGCTGTTGCCAAATCCTTGCTGACGAGCTAGGTGCCGTGCCGGATGAATACACTACTGCGCTCTATGAACAGATTCGCGCCGGGGCCGCGCCTACGACGGCAGCGCCCGCTGGCGCAGCTGCGACGATTGACACCAGCCCGGCACAAGCCGGTGCATCCGCATTTGCCGCCACCGTGGCGACCGGCACCTGGTCACCGCCGCGGGACAGGTCGCCGCAACCCCCTGCCCTGGGGGCGGGCTGGCGTGCGGATCGTAGCTATGATGATAATGGCGCGCCTGCACAGCAGGCGAATCGCCAGGATGCTGCTGCTGCCAATCAGCTGCCAACACCGCTGACGCCCTTTGTCGGACGCGCCGCGGAATTGGCGGCATTATTGGCACACTTGCAGCAGCCCGACGCGCGCTTGATCTCCCTACTTGGCCCTGGCGGCATTGGCAAGACGCGATTGGCGCAGCAGGTGGGACAGATCTATTATGCGACGGTCAATGCAAATGTCTTTTTTGTGGCGCTGGCTGGGCTGACTGATCCGGCGGCGCTGGCCGCGGTGCTGGCTACGGCCCTGGGTCTCAATCAGCCCGGCGTGGAGCCGGCGCGTGCACTGGCGCAATTTTTACGGGATCAACAAGCTCTGTTGATTTTGGATAACTTTGAGCAGCTACTGAGCGGCACCGCTCTGCTTGTCGAGCTGCTTCAAGCGGCACCGGGTGTCCAGTTAATTGTCACCTCGCGCGAGCGGCTCAACATTCCCGGTGAGCAGCTTTTTGTGTTGGAGGGCATGCGTTATCCGCCCCTAACCGTCGACACAGTGGCGATGCCCGTCCCCGCCGCTACGGGTGATCTGGCGACGCTGGCCCAAGAAAATTCGGCGATTGCGCTCTTTTGCCAATGCGCGCAGCGCGTCGCACCCCACTTTCAACTGAGCGCTGATACCCTGCCCGCCGTCATCCACATTTGTCAACGGGTGCAGGGGGTGCCCCTGGCCTTGGAGATGGCCGCGGCGTGGCTGGAGGTTTTGCCGCTGCCGGCGATTGCCGATGAGATCGCCCAAAGCACCGACTTTCTGACGAGCCATTGGCGTGGGATCCCTTCACGCCAACAGAGCATGCGCGCCGTCTTCGATTGGTCCTGGCAATTGCTGAACCAGACGGAACAGCAGGCCTTGCGCCGGCTGGCGATCTTTCAGGGTACTTTTACACGGGCCGCGGCTGGTGCCGTTACCGGGGTCACGTTGCGGAGCTTAGCGGCGCTGATTCATAAATCGTTCCTGCAATTCGCACCGCAGGACATTGAAGGTGGCCGTTATCAGTCACATGAATTGCTCCGCCAATTTGCCACGGAGCAGTTGAATCACGCCGGCGAGACGCTGGCGATTGGGGCGGCGCATAGCGATTACTACCTACGTTTGGTTGTCGAGTCCGCCCAACAGTTTGCGACCGTAACGTCCGGCGCGGCCGTGGCGCGTCTACAAGCGGAGTTGGACAATATTGAACAGGCCTGGCGCTGGGCGGCGGATCATGGGCACCACGCGGCGCTGGCGCAGTGTGCCTACGCGCTGGGCGAATTCTATCTGGTCGCGGGGCTTACGGCGCAAGGGGTGCAGAGCTTTCGCTATGCGCAGCACGCCTTGCCAAACCCGCTAGCCTCGCCGCTCGAACCAACTGCACCGGATGCGGAAATGCTCCGCAGCACGTTGCCGACACTTGAGGCGCAATTCCTCGTCCATCAAGGGCTCTATGACCAGGCGTTTGTACTGATCGAAGCGCTGCTCCCCGTGAGTCGCGTCACGGGCAATTACTGGGCCGAATCACTTGGGCAGGTGCTCCGGGCCATTATTACCATTCGCCGGGGCGATTATCAGGGCGGACAGGCGGCGTTGACTGCTACGTTGGCGTTAGTGCGCAGCTATCAACAACAGGCTCCCGCCCTGCCACCGTTGATCGAAACCGAACTTACTGCCATTCTCTGGCTGGCCCATCAAGCCTTGTTGCAAAGTCATTATGACGAAGCGTATGCTCGCTTTCATGAAGGGCTCGCGCTGGCGCAGCGCTGGGGACTCCGGCGGAGTGAACTGAGTTTTCTGCTCAATTTAGCCAGCTTGGCCAGCGCGCGGCGTGACCTGACGACTGCCCAGCAGCTCTTCACCACGGCCCTGCCCATTGCCCGCACCTTTGGCTATCGCTGGGGAGAAGCCTCGGCGCAACTTGAGCTGGGCGATGCGCTCTTGCTTGACGGTGCCTATGAAGAGGCTGCGACGCGGTGTCAGGCCGCATTGGCCATCTTCCAACGCATTAATGATCCGCTGAAGGCCGCTTATTCACTGCTGACGCTGGCGCGGGTCTATAGCTACCTGGGTGACGATGACGCCGCGCAAGCGTACTTTGCTCGCTTGCGCCCGTACATGGTGCGCGGCGAGTCGACGGATGTGCAGAAGTATGTCTGGTTGGGGCTTGCCGGCGCCGATTGGCTCCAAGGGCGCTATGCGGCGGGCGTGAAGGCGGCAAGTCAAGGGTTACAGGTGCTGTCGGTGGCGCAAACTCCCTTGATGCGTGCCCATTATCTGCTGCTATTGGCGCATAATCAACTGGGCCTGGCGCAGGATGCCGATGCCGCACTGCGCTACCAAGAGGCGTTACATTACTATACAACGAATCACTTGCCGATGTTGGCGGTTGAAGCGGCCGCAGGGCTAGCGCAGGTCGCTTTGCGCCAAGGGGTATTAGCCGGGGCGCTTAGCCATGTCGAAACGATCTTGCAAACCATGCAGCGCGAGGTGCGGGTGGGGTATGATGAGCCGTTCCGCGCCTATCTGACTTGCTATCAGGTCTTAGCCGCGGCCGGTGATTTGCGCGCCGGTGCCGTGCTTGCCCAGGGGCGGCAGGTGTTGCAACAATATGCCGACCGCATTCAAAACGTCCAGCACCGGCGGCTCTTCCTGCATAATGTGTCCATTCATCGCACCTTGCGCGAGGTGGTTACGCACCATTGAACGGGCTTACCTAGGCCGTGTGGTCATGTGGTCTGGACGACGCGACCACACGACCACACGACGCTGCGACGATTTTCAGAATAGTTATGAACCAATTAAAGCTAACGTTGTTAGGCCCTTTTGCTGCCCTACAGAACCGGCAACCGATTCCTGTCTTCGACAGTAACAAAGTGCGCGCTCTGTTGATCTATCTGGCTGTCGAACGTGACAACCACCCGCGCGCGCTTTTGACAAGTTTGCTCTGGCCAGAGCAAACTGAGACGAACGCCCGCACCAATCTGCGCCAGGTGCTCTACCAGTTGCGCCGCGCCCTTGGTGACGAGACCGCCGATCCACCCTGGCTGTTGATCACCCGCCACAGCATTGCTTTCAATCCCGCCGCCTTAATCGAGGTTGACGTTAGCCAATTTCGTGCTCTATTGGCAGCGGTGGCCGGCCATCGGCACGAACAGCTGCTCACCTGTGAAGCTTGCCGACAGCGCTTAGATCAAGCACAGGCGCTCTATCATGCCGATTTCCTCAGCGGCTTTGCGATCGATGAGAGCGAACCCTTTGAAGTCTGGCGCCGGCTGACCCAGGAACAGCTTCACTTGCAGATGAGCGACACGCTGCACCAACTGGCGCTGATCGCCCTCCATCAGGCGGATTTGGCGCTGCTCTTGCGCTATGCCGACCGTCAATTGGTGCTGGATCCTTTACGAGAAGAGGCGCACCGCCAGCGGATGTGGGCATTGGCACAGAGCGGCCAACGCACCGCCGCGCTGGAACAGTATCATCGCTGTCGTCAGCAACTGGCGACGCAACTGGGCATTGAACCAGATGGCAAGACCGTGGCTTTGTATGAGCAGATCCGGCAGCATGAATTTACAGCACCGGCCGCGGGGCTGCCGGCGCCGCCAAGCGTGATCCCACCCGTCCCCACTGCGCGCTTGCCCCTGCCCCTGACCCCCTTTATTGGCCGCGAGCAGGAGGTCGCCGAAGTAGTCGCCTTGCTCCGCCAGCCCCAGCTACAACTGCTGACGCTGGTGGGTGCCGGGGGCATGGGCAAGACGCGCCTGGCGATGGAATGCGCCCAGCGCCTCCTAGTTGATCCTGCCTCCCCATCCTTTCCCGATGGCGTTTGCTTTGTGGCGTTGGCGGCACTGCAAAGCGCCAGCGGCCTGGCGCAGGCGATTGCGACCGCGCTAGAACTGCCCTTGGCGGGCAGCGAACCGGAAGCGATCCTGTTGGCCTATCTACGCCCCCGGCACCTGTTGCTCATTCTGGATAACTTTGAACATCTGCTGGCCGGGACAGCGCTCGTCGCAGCCATCCTTCAGCAGGCGCCTGGCGTCCAGCTGCTGATTACGGCACGCGAGCGGCTCAATCTTGCCGGCGAACAGCTCTATACAGTTCACGCCATGGACTACGCTCCCCAGAGCACCTTGGCGGTCGCGCGCACCGCGTCGGCTGTCCGCCTCTTTGTCGAGCGCGCCCAGCGCGGGCAGCCGACTTTTCAGTTAGGGGAAGAGAATCTAGCGGCGGTGCGCCAGATCTGCCGACTGGTACAAGGGATGCCCTTGGGCTTAGAGTTGGCGGCAGCCTGGGTCGAGCTTTTGTCGCTAACCGAGATCATTGCCGAGATCGAAAAGAGCGTCGACTTCCTCGCCGTGGATTGGCGCAATGTTCCTGAACGTCAACGCAGTATGCGTGCGGTCTTTGCCTGGTCTTGGGAATTGCTAACCGCGGCGGAGCAACAGGTCTTTGGCCAACTTTCCCTGTTCCACGGTGGCTTTACGCGGGAAGCCGCGCTCACGGTCGCCGGCGCGACGTTGCCAATTTTGGCGGCGCTGGTGCGTAAATCGCTGGTGCGACGGGTAGAAGGGCCGACCGCAACCGATGGCCGGTACGAGATTCACGAATTGTTGCGTCAGTTTGCCGCCGAAGCCTTGGCTGCCCAACCTATGGTGCAGCGCCGGGTGGAGGAATTATATAGTCGCTAC
Source organism: Caldilineaceae bacterium (assembly GCA_022842065.1). Next base: position 13,748 of record JALHQH010000024.1, on the reverse strand, counting down.
TATTTGGACTTTGTCGCAGCCCGCCAGCAGCGTCTGCAACGATCTGACCCGCGCGGCGCGGCGGCCGAATTGCAAGGCGAACTTGACAACATCCGCCAAGCCTGGCACCTAGCAGTCCAGCACCATTGGCTGGGGCTGCTGGAGCAGAGTGTGCTGGCCCTCCGTGAATTTTATGTCTTCACGGGGCTAACGCGCGAAGGGGCGACGATCTTTCAAGCAGCGAGCAACGTGCTGCGCCAACCCCTTGCCGCCTGTGGGGCTACCACCACGCCGGTGCCACAATTGCAACTACTCAGCACCTTTCTGGGCTTCCACGGCTCTTTCTTGATTGGCTTGGGTGAACATGCCGCGGCACAGACGAGCGCCGAAGCCGCCTATCAACTGGGCCAAACCCATGGCGTCGTGGCCGGCGAAGTGCTGGGCGCATTGGTGCAAGGGCAGGTCCAACGGCGGCTTGGCAACTCACCGGCCGCGATGCAGTGGTTGCTCCAGACGATTGACCTGGCCCAACAGCAGCGCCACCAACCGCTTTACCACGCCTTGCTGGCCGATCTGGAACGGCGTGCGGTTGGCTGGCTCTGTTCGATTGCGCTGACCCAAGATGACTACGCGGCTGCGCACCACTATGCCCAAACGGGGTTGGCGATCTGCCAGTCTAGCGGTTACCTGACTGGCGAAGTTGTCTGCCTGACCGATCTCTTTGATATTGCGCGAATAATGGGCGATTACACCACGGCGCGACAGGAGGGGGAACGGGCGCTGCACCTGGCGCGCCAAGTGGGCTTTCGCTGGGGCGAGAGCATTGCCCTCTGGAACCTGGGGGAAGCGTTGCTGCTCTGTGGTGAGTATCGCCTGGCGGCCGAGCGTCTAGCAGAAGCTGCGCAACGCTTCCACGCCATCGGTTTACTGCCGAGCGAGTGTAATACCTTGGTCGATCAAGGCCGACTTGAGCTCTATCTGGGCGATGTGGCGGCCGCCGCGCGCTATTTGACCCAGGCCAATACCATCTTGCAGACTTTGGACTATCCCGCCTGGGAGACTTACCGCTGGCGCTTACCGCAGGCCTTGTTGGCTCATGCGACCGGCGACCAGCAGCAGGCGCTGGCCGATGCCGAGCGTGGTTTACAGATGGCGCAAGAACTTTTTGGCCGGAGCCAGCAAGCCGATGCCCTGGTCGTGCTTGGCCTGGTGATGGAAGACAGCGCACCCGTCTGCGCTACACACGCGGTTTATCAACAAGCGTTGACGCACTATGCCCTCTTGGGTTTGCACCACAAAGCTGCCGAAGCGCAAGCCGGGCTGGCGCGTTTGGCCCTCCAACAGGGTGATAACGCCGCTGCCCTTGCCTATGCCGAAACGCTCTGGTCTAGCCTCAACACATTGCCCCATATTGGCTACGAGGAACCCTTTCGCGTCTACCTCAGCTGCTATCAAGTGCTGGCACTCCATGCCGATCTGCGCGCCGCGGTTGTGTTGACCAAAGGCTACACCCTGCTGCGTCACTATGCGGATCAATTGCCTGATCCCGAAGTGCAAGCTATGTTCCTCGACGCGGTCCCTATACACCGCACCTTGATGGCCGCCTATGCCGCGCAGCAGAGTGAATCAATGGCTGCTTAGCGCCGTTCCAGCAACTGTTTGAGACCACGGTGGCCCTTTTGCGAGGCGTCGTTGTGGCTCCAGGCAAAGATCGGTTTGGCGATTGGCTCCAGCAGATTCAACAGCGGATGGTCAGAAGCGACGATCCAGGTCCACGCGGCGTGAGTGGTCTCCCCTTCTTGCGTAAAGATCCAGTCGCCGGTGCCGTTCAGTTGGCCGCGCGCCACAGTCCGCAGTAGGTGCGGTGGTTGCGCTTCCACGGTCTCCACATCCAGCTGGAGCCGATAGCCAAAGACTGATTTTACCATCAGCCGCGCCATCGGGTTGCCGCCTTGGGGCTGGTTGATCAGCTCGACCCGATCATACGAAGGCCACCACTGGGGATAGGTGCGCGGGTCAGCAATGTGGGCAAAGACCTCTGCCAGCGGGGCCTTAATGTACCAATGGTCAATAAACGTATACTCGCGTGTCATTGTGAATTCCTTAGCGTTTATGCCGATTTGTTTTATCTACCAATGACAGGATGACAAGATGACAAGATGACAAGATGACAAGAGGACAAGAGGAATGGGTCGTCCTCATCCTGTCACCTTGTCACCTTGTCACCTTGTCATCCTGTCCTCCTGTCACCCTGTCATCCTGTCAAAAGTGCCTTTCCCGGCAACGTGCGCGGCAACTGCACCGTAAAACAGGTCGCCCCCGGCTGCGAGGTGACGCTGAGGTGGCCGCCCTGTTTTTGGACGACGACGGTATGGGCAATACTCAGCCCCAACCCGGTGCCCTGCCCTGGTGGCTTGGTGGTAAAGAAGGGGTCAAAGATCTGGGCCTGCTGCGCGGTCGGGATGCCAGGGCCGGTATCGCTGATCTCGACAACGATGTCATTACCAGCTGCGCGGGTGGTGACCGTGAGCAGCCCTTGCCCCTTCAGCGCCCCAATCGCATTGTCGATCAGATTCGTCCAAACCTGATTGAGTTCGCTGCCATAGCCCTGGATGTGCGGCAGATCCGGGGCGTAGTGGCGCTGCACTGTGATCCCGCTCAGCTTGCCGCGCAAGAGGAGGAGGGTGCTCTCCAACCCCGCTTGCACATCGACCGGCTGCACTGGCCCCTGGTCGAGATAGATGTACTGTTTGAGGGCGTTGACAATCGCGCTGATGCGCGTCGCGCCCTCCCCAATTTCAGCCAGCAGTTGTTGGCCGGCAAAGCGCCCACAGAGCCAGCTCACCAACGTCGACCACTGGGCGCGTGGAAACGGGGCCAACTGCGCCGGCAAGCTTTCCGCGGTATAGCCCAACTCGACGAGCGCGTCCGCATCGGTGGCTGTACCGAGCTGGGCAAACAGCCAGGGTTCCAACGCCTCAAGCGCATCAATGCGATCCAGGGCATCAATCAGCAATGGTGTACGCACCCGTGCTTGGAGATTCTCTGTCAACGTCCTCATCTGCTCTTGCTGCGCTGGCGTCAGTGGTGTGGCCAGCAAACGCTGGTACGCGGCTTCGGTCTGGGCCAGACGGGCGGTCAACTGTTCGGCCCCGCGTTGGGTCGCCGCCGCCGGGTTGTTGAGTTCATGGGTCAGCCCGGCGCTTAGCCGCCCGATCGTCGCCAGCTTTTCGTTTTGGCGCAGTGCCAGCTCCTGTTGCAGATAGCGCTTTTCCAGATCGCGCAGCCGCTTTTTCTCCAGACAGGTGCGGATGCGCGTCTGGAGCAGCCGCGGGTCGAAGGGCTTAGCCAGATAATCCTCCGCTCCCAGATCGATCCCGCGTACAACGCTCGTCATATCGGTCAGGGCAGAGATGATCAGGACTGGGATATCGCGAGTGTTAGGGGCGGCCTTCAACGCGGTCAACACCGCAAAGCCACTCATCCCCGGCAACATAATGTCAAGCAGGATCAGATCGGGTGCCGCAGCTGTTGCCACCGCAAGCGCCGTTGGGCCATCCTCAGCGGCCAAGGTCGCATAGTCAAGATCTGCTAACTCCTGGGCTAGATAGTCGACGTTGAAGGGTTCATCATCGACAATCAGAATCTGCGCTGGTTCCGCCATGTTACACCTCGGCGCCAAACTGGGCGGTTGTGCGCATGGGCAGGTCGAGTTCCCAACTGGCATGTAAGGTGGCGGGGACATGGAAGGGCACCCGTTCGCCGCCTCGCTCACACCAGAAGAGTCCTTCGAGCAATTTGCGCCCCATCACTTCGCTCAGCCGGCCGAGCACCGGCAGTTGGTTGGTGGCGTTGCTCTGCAGCCAGCTAAAGTATTTCATCATTTTGACCAGGTTTTGGGTCCAATCTGCAGCGGGCACGGCCAGGGTATTGGCGGTCTCATCGCCAATGTAAAAGCGAATCAGGCTGCTGGCAAGGCCGTCAAAAAGGGTGCCGGGGATCATCTCTTCGATATGGGTAATGAGCGCCCGTGTGAGTTCCTGTCCTTCGGGGCTGCTGCCCCACTGGCGCTTTTGGATCGCCAGCGCCAAATCGGCCGCTTCGGTGGCAGTGCGTGGCAGCAGATCATAGTGAATCCCCATGACATGGCCGACCACATTCCACAGATGCAAATAGGCGTCAACATCCGCCTCGCTCAGGCCGATCCCCAACCGTTGCATCCCCTCGATCGTCACCGCGCCAAAGGTGAGCAAGGTGCCGACGAGATCTTCTTGGTTGATCGGCGTTTCATCATGCCCCAGCCACCCTGGCCGCTGGCTGACCAAGACGCGAATCGCCGCGTGCATGAGCCGCACCTTCTGCGCCGAACGCAGCCCATGCCCATTCGCGTCGAGGCCGCCGGGGGCCATGACATCAAGCAAAAATTGCGCAGTTTCAATGATGCGCCGCCGTGGGTTGCGCTGCATGTAACTGGTCATCTGGAGGACGCGCACCCCTTTGCGCGCCGAGTAGGCCGCGGGCAGGGCGTAACAGTAGAGAATGGTGACAATCGTGGGGGCATAACGGGCGAAGATCTGTTGCGCGCTCACCAGCTTTGCCTCATCGGTCCAGGCCGGCAAGCCGTCGGTCTGGGTGAGAAAGTGGCGGATCACCGGGGCCAGCGTCTCTGGCACCAGGTCATCGTTGTGGACCAGGTTACGCATCAGCTCATTGACGGCGCTGATCGTACCGGTGGCAAAGAGTTCTTGGGCCGCCCCATCGGCCAGGGGATCACCCGCGCGCCGTTTGCTGTCGAGAAAGGCATCGGTCCAACCGCCATAGGTGTGCGCCGTCCGCCAGTCGCCCAGTACGGCATCTAGCACCGGGTAGAGCTGTTGCTCCGGCGGATGCCACGGTTTGAGCATATAGTGGTCGAGGCCGACACGGTTGATGCTGTCGATGGCCACCTGCGTATCGGCATAGGCGGTGAGCAACACCTTGCGTGCGTGGGGGTAGAATTGGCGGGCGGCGAGGATAAACTCGGTGCCGGTCATGGCCGGCATCCGTTGGTCGGCGAGGAAGAGGGCCACCGCCGCATTGCGCGCGTGCAGCCGTTCGACCAAGGCCAGCGCCTCGGCCCCCGAGCCGGCTTTGAGAATCCGATAGCGCTCGCCATAATGTTGTTGGAGATCACGTTCAATTGCATTGAGCACTTGCGGCTCATCATCAACGGTGAGAATGACTGGTTTTTCCATCGTTTACTCGGTGTGTGCTGCGGTTTGGTTGATAATTTTGTTCGAATGACCGGATGACAAGGTGAATGGGTGACAAAGTGAATGGGTGACAAGATGACAAGGTGAATGGCGACGGGTCATCTTGTGATACTGTGGTATTACCTTACGAAATGGGGTTAAAACCCCTTGCTGACACCGAGAAGCCGCGCCCAAGGGGCCCCCGGCGGCTGGGCAATATTCAGCTAGCCGCTGAGGCGGCTTCTCGATGTCAGGGCGGGATTTGAATCCCGTTGTAAGGTAGTGCAACAGTATCACCTTGTCACCTTGTCACCTTGTCGCCACCCTCTGCCGGCGCGTCATAATGGCAGGGCAGATGCAGGGTAAAGGTGGTGCCAACGCTCACGGTGCTGCTCACGGTGAGATCGCCGCCAAGCAACTGCGCCAGTTTGCGGCTGATTGCCAGCCCCAAGCCGGTGCCGCCGTAGCGCCGGGTGGTGCTGCTGTCGGCCTGTTGAAATTCGGTGAAGAGGCGCGGCAACACTTCCGGTGCGATGCCAATGCCCGTATCGCTGACCGCCAGCGTGCAGATCGCCGTGGGCTGGTCGATCACCACGTTGACCGTGATCGTCCCGGCGTGGGTGAACTTGGCAGCGTTGCCCAGCAGATTCAGCAGAATTTGCTGCACCTTGGCCGGGTCATTATAGAGCGGTGGCAAGTAGGGCGGTAGCGCGGTGTGCAATTGCACCCCCGCCTGCAACAGTGGCTCGACCGTGGCGACACCGGTAGTAACTACCCCGGCGATATCAAAATTGGTTGGACTCACGGTCGCCTGCCCGGCCTCCAGCTTGGCACTGTCGAGCACGTTGTTGATCAGCGCCAGGAGATGGTTGGCCGCGGTTAGCACCTTGTCCAAATTCTCCAGTTGTTTGGGGGGGAGCAGGCCCTCGGCCTTGCGCCGTACCAACCCGGTAAAGCCGATAATCGCAGTCAACGGCGTGCGCAACTCGTGATTCATCGTGGCCAGAAAGGCGCTCTTGGCCTGGCTAGCGGCTTCGGCGGCCTCTTTAGCGGCACGCAATTCAGCGACCAGCGCCGCCTCTTTTTCGGCCAGTTGACGGGCCAGTTGCGCTTCGTAATAGTGCGCCGTCCGCTCGCGCATGCGCGCCGTCAACGCCGCCAACACGCCGCGGGTGACACTCGGCGTCGACGCCAGCAGCTCATGAAAGGCGGCGCGGCTGAGCACAAAAAAGGTGCAATCGGCTTCACAACTGAACGACGCCGAGCGCGGTTCGTTGTCGAGCAGTGCCAATTCGCCCACATAATCACCGGGGCCACAGCGCTGCAAGAGGAGCGGCTGTGCCTGCTCGTCCTCCAGATAGACCGCGGCCTGCCCCGCGAGCAGGACATACATGTGCGCGGCTTCATCCCCGGCCCCAAAGATCTTAGCCCCGGCCGGCAACGTCGCCAACTCGCCACACGCCAGCAACTGCGTCATCTGCGCTGGTGTCAACTGGGCGAAGAAGGGAACACGCGCCAGCAGCGCCCAGGAATTCTCAATCAGCGAGTTGGGCTGCGCATCGGGGGATGCGCAGTACACTGGCCCAGTTTCAAATTGAGAATTGCTAAGCAGCGCCGCCTGCGCTTGCATGTCGGTCATGGGTTGCTCGGTCGAATTGGGTCGGTATAGCGCGGATAGCTGGGCTGATAGCCGGCGAGCCGTCCCACCCCCGCCAGCGCCGCAAAGATCGCCTGCTGGACGCCAACCGGGATCTTGGTGAAATAGTTGCCATGCAGGAGCAAGGTGCGAAAGCTAACGGCAAATTGCAGCGGATTGGGCATGCCCTGCTGGTTGACCTTGCCATCGCGCGCCAGGCCATGGAGCGTCGCCCAGGACCCTAGTAGCGCTTGAATGCGCGCCGGGTCGGCGTCGGGAAAGCGGATAATTTGGCGGACCTGTAGCACCGTATCACTCTCATTCCAAGGGTTGATATGTCCGCTCCCCGCCGGGATAAACAACTGGTCACCGGCCTGCATAACTCCATGTATGCCATCAAGCACATAGTGCGCGCTGCCGTTGATCACTTCAAAAGTCTCGTTCCACAGCATGTGGACATGGTCAGGATCGCGGCCACAGTGGGGTTGAAAGTGATTCTCCACGGTATAGCCGACGCCGTTTGTTTCAGCATCAGTCTCCGTAATGATGGCCCGTAGGCCTAAAACTGGGTTTTCGACAACGTCACCTGCTTGAAGCATACGTAATCCTCCTTGTCGCAACTAGTTGACCAGGAAACCGGCGCGTAGAGCACCAACCAAAACGCCCGTTCCCTGGATCAGTATCGCAAATTACCGTCAAGAAATCGTCAAAAAATGCACGCATTCGCGTGATCTTTTTCCTCACGATCGGGAAGCGCGCCACATGGGTATAGATGAGGATGGGCAGAAAACGCCTTATCGATAACATAATTAAACGTGGCACAATTGTGTACTGCGCATCCCCGGATGCGCAGTACACAATTGTGCCACGTTTAATTGATTTATCTATTAGCTGCTGTCGGAAGCAGTCAAACAATCATTGCAAGCCGGTCGTAATCAGCCCCTCAATCAACTGATCATGCCATTCGAGCAGCCCGGCGCGTAAATTCGCCCAGTTCACGGCCCGGCTCTGTTGGACGGGCAAAAAGTCAGCGATGGTCGCATGGATGGCTAGCTGGCTATTCTCCTGCTGCTGCTGGTCAGTCCCCGCGAGCGCATAGAAACGGGTGACGGCAAAGGCAAAACTCTCCCATTCTTTGACGATGATCGTGGATTGAGTCTGGATCCGCAGTGCAGTCTGGATCGCCTTGCTTTCAATTTCCCAGACGCGATAGGCCGCATTCAAGATCGTGTAGCGTTCGGCGGTCGGCTGCACATGCGCAAATTGAATATCCATCATAAAAGCCATTGTCACCGCAGTGATCTTGCCCAGTAACGCTTGCAGATCGCGCTGTTTGGGATCGGTGGGCGTGTGGAAAATCGTCTGGTGTTCGATGTAAGTGCCGGCACTGGTGGTACGCGTATGTTCGCCGGTGAGGATGGTGCTGCCGCTGACATCGCCCCCAATCGCAATCCCTCGTTCACTGGCCGTTTGGTTTGCCTGATAGGCTTCCACCATCGCGTTGTAGGTGGCCGCGCTGAGCTGGCCGTCGGCATAGGCTCGTTTCAATTCAGCCAGAGCATCGTGTGGTGGATTTGTCATAGTGTTTTAATTTTTGTTGATCATGCATAGCGAGTAGACGATTTTGTCGACTCGGCTCCCGTCGCTTGGTCTGCTGGTCGCTGCTATTATCGCACAGGGGCAGCGCTAACAAAAATATGTGACGATTTGTCCGCCTTGGGTGGCTGTTTGGTGGCGGGGGAATGTGGGTTGGGCATGAGGATTTTGCTCAGTTGAGGCGCGGTCGCCTTGGTTAGCCCTAGTTACGGGAGAAGGGCAATGATGAGGCGTATAACACGGCTAGGTCGGCTGCAAGGCAGGTTCAAAGAAGGTTTTGACTTCTAGCGTTTCTGCCTTTTCCCGTACCTGGGCCAGATCGTATAAAGTCTGTAAGTTCATCCAACTTTCTGGAGTGCGGCCAAAGGCCTTCGACAGCCGATAGGCCATTTCTGGGGAAATGCCGTTCTTGCCGTTGATCAGCTCAGACAACGTGTTGCGGCTGACCCCCAGCCCTTGGGCCGCCGCCGTGATCGTTAAGCCCAGCGGCTCCAGATAGAAATCGCGAATCAGTTCCCCCGGATGGGGTGGATTGTGCATACGCATGATGGTACCTCCTCGGTCAGTGATAATCAACTACATCGACATCGTACGCTTGGCCGTCCACAAATCGGAAGATCACCCGGTAGTTGCCGTCAACCCTCACGGCCCAGTACGCTTGTCGATCCCCTTTGAGCGCGTGGAGGTTCAGCCCGGGAACGTCCATATCCGCGATGGTGACCGCAGCTTCTAAAAAGGCCAGAATGCCCCGCCGGCGCTTTTCATGCGCTGGCTGGATCCCCCTTTTGTGGCCATGTAGATGAAAGGCTTCTAATCTCTTGTACCGAAACGTACTAATCATAGGAGCAGTGTAAACCGACAACCGTGAGTGGTCAATTGTAAAATGCAGTACGACAACTATACTTTGGTCGAGAGCAACTGCTTTATGCAAAGGTGTCATGGTGGGTCTGTCAGATAAAGTTGTGGACTGTGCCATCATAGAAAGTCGTACACAGCCAATTCAGATCGGTGAGCCAGAGTTCGGCGGTGCGTTGCATCTCCATAAGTCGCCGTTGGGTTCGAATGAGGAAGGCACAGTGATAGGCCACGGCGTGCAAGCCAAGAATCTCTTCACGGATGGCGTTACGAAGGGCTAGACGACGAACATGGATATAGCGTGCAAAATCGGTTTCAGTGATATAGGTGCAGGCGAAACCATGGTGGTTACCGATGGAATGGATTGTGGACTAGTTGGGGAAGTTTGCCAACCCAAGCGAGATATTAGGTGTAGGCCGAAGGTAGCGAATGGCCTACATGCTCTGCAAATTCGGCAATTTCGTGGAGAGTGTAGTTGATGGGCGGACCTTCTTTTGGAGTCAGATAGGTGTTGTAGATTAGACCTTATTCCGATTTAATCAATGGTAACCAAGGGAAGAGCGAGATACGGAAGTTATGAAGCGAACAAGCAATCTCCATAACGGCATCACGGGAGCCGACGACCCGTAGACGACAGATCTCTTTGACGATCCGACAGCGTTTGACACTGCTGTTGACATGCTCAATGCGAATGCGCAGGGTAGCCAATTGCTGATTGTAAGCTTTTTGCGCTGGGGTGAGCACGGTGCCTTTGGCACGTTTGATAGGAGTCAAGGTTTCGACGCCGTCCGGTGAAAACGCCAAAAAGCCTAAATCTTGCAAGAGCCAACTACCTTCGGGGAGCGCATAAGGATTTGCATCGGCCATCCGTTTATCATGAACACTGCCCGCATAGCTTTCACTCAGCAACAAAATGGTCAGTTCCCGATCAATCAACAGGAGGTTTTTTTACTGTGTGCGTGTGTTTCTTGCCGCTATAGCATGCGGTCTGTTCTGTCGCATCTTTGGGCGGTTGCCTTCTAGGCGCAATGCGCCGTTCCGTGCCATCATGGCAAAAAGGGGGAGTGCCGCTTCGTGATCAGCCACCACGCCTCCTTCAAATTGGAGCGTGATGTCCAACCGTTCCGCCAGTTCGTGTACACTGCGACAGGGCGCCAACTCTAGATCGCGAAATGTCGTAAGTAGCACCGGCAGCAAGATGTGCAGCCACGTGTTGCTTTTGCTTTGCGTCATGCCAAACATCGTGCCATGCACACTTTGTAACGGATTCCCTTTCAAATAGCTCATCACAAACAAGAGCCGATCTTCGGCGGTTGGTAGTGGACAATTCTCGTAGGTGCTATAGCTCCGTTTCGTGCGCACTTTTCCATCCAGACACCACTTGGACATGTGCGTTTGGAATGCTTTTTCGAAATGGGGCACCAGTACTTCAAATTCATTGACCGTCAAACTCGTTAGCGCGAGAAATTCACTCGCTTTTGTCTTGATCTCTTCATATCGTAATCTGTTCATATACTTGCCTCCCTTTGCTTTCTTGCAAGTATACTCTAAAAAGTTAAATCGGAATAAGGTCTAATGTGTCTATTAGATTTGGCAAGGTAGTCGATTGAGTTTTGCGTCATTATTCACTCCTCGCTGGAGGTTCGCTAAGGAACGAGGATTTTATTAAACCAAGAAGCCGAGACGGCATTTCCCAGGGAACTTTAGGGTCTAATTAAATCCTCATTCCTAAGATACAAGCGGGCATATTCGGCTTGAATTATTTGTTGTTTAAATTGAAATTCACTCAGCGTATTGGTGGCCTCGGGCGAGGCAAGCTTTAAGTTACTTTCATCGGCATAGAGCGTCACCAACTTGTTTTTGCCGTTGACCAAGCGATAGAGTTGCTCATCGACGGTGTTTTCGGCAATGAGACGATGGACTTTGACAACATTTTTCTGGCCCATGCGGTGGGCGCGAGCAATGGCTTGCTGCTCGATTGAGGGCTTGAATTGTGGTTCCATCAGAATAACGACCGACGCGGCTTGAATATTGAGACCGGTGCCGGCTGAGGTGATCTGCGCTAGGAGAACCCCGTGGCCTGGTTTTTGCGAAAATTCGTCAAGCAGTTTTGTGCGCTTGGGGATAGGAATCTTGCCGGAGATATAGGAAGATCCTTTAATGATTTTCTTGTGTAATTCTTCGAGTACTGCCAAGTAAAACGAAAAGATAATCATTTTCTCGCCACTCTCTTGGTAGGCTTCGAGGAGATGTTGAAGGCGAACGATTTTGTTGCTGGGTTGTGGATTGCCGCCCAGTGTGACAGCCATGCGCATCTTACTGTAAGAGCCTTCCTTCACATTTTTCTTATAAGCTTGATGATCGGATGCGCTCAATTGAATCCACTCGATCGTTTCCACCGTATCGGGCAATTCATGTAAGACATCACGCGTGCGCCGGCGTAAGTAGACAGGCGCGATCTGTTCCATAAAGCTGGAGGGTAGAATTCCACCTTGATCGAGCAGATCTTTTTCGACCTGCACGGCCACCTTGGGTTGAATATATTTGATCAACTGGATCATTTCTTTTAGGTGGTTTTCAAGCGGAGTGCCTGTCATCAGTGCCACATACTCAGCTTGGTTGATCAACTTACAGGTAGCGATGGCACGTCTAGCATCTGTATTCTTGATATAATGGGCTTCATCGACGATCAGCAGATCGAGTGCGCAAGACGCCAGCTGGGATTGAATTTCCTCGCGACCCAACGTCTCGTAGCTAATAATAGCAAGTTGTCCTTCGTCGAGAAAGGTATGGCACAACGCGACAGCTTTGGCGCCGCGCAGCACATAGGGCTGAAGAGTGGAAAACCGGCTGATTTCGTGGCTCCAGTTATCGATCAAACTCGCCGGACAGACAACAAGGGAGCGCAGATGTGGTCGGTCGTGCCAAAGGTGGGTTACCAAGGCAATGGCCTGCAAGGTTTTGCCTAGACCCATGGCGTCCCCCAATAAGGTGCGTTTTTGGCAGAGCATGAACTTTACACCAAAGAGCTGATAGGGACGTAACTGAGCACCTTGGATGGCGAGTGATAAGGAGGTTGTTTCAATTTGGGCGGCACTTTGCAAGGCAAGTCCACCCAATTTCGAGGCTGTATCAAAAGTGTTGAGAATAAGATCGAGAAGTTGTGCGCGTTGAGGAGAAGAATCAGGGGCTGATGGTGCAGACGTTTGCGCATCAGCGATTTGGATCACCTGATGTGCTAAGGCAAGGGTTTTGTCCCATTTGATGGATGACTTGCCCTGGGTAAGATTGACCAATAGAAGTTGTTGAGCGCGATGAAGTTCGTCTGCGGAAGGGCGAGGCTGTAGTTCGTGAAGCTGACGCAAAATTTCTGCATCAATCTCTGATTGGAAGTTTTCGATCTGCTGACCAAAGGTTAGGAGCGCGATGAGGGTTGGCGGCGAGATTGGCGATGAGAGATGGGGAATGGTACGTAGAGTTTCTTCCTTAGCACAATCTTCTAAAAATTCGATCCCTTTTGTGAGCAGTTGTAGGCGACCAGGACCGAAGCGCGGTAAGTTTTCAATTTTAAAGAGATTCGGGCGCACGTCGGCAATGGTGCGGATGCCCGCCGCAGCAAGTGTTGCGGCGCTACCTTTGCCAAGACCTTTGATCGGCGTGCCATTGATCGGGTAGGTTTGCCGTTTGGCAAGATAGCCTGCACCCAATTGTTGAAAGAGAGATTGTTCTTGTTCATTTAAGTAGCCAAGGGCAATCGCATAGGCTTTTTCGACTGTGGCAAGTTCAGCTTTGAGCGGTGATAGGTCAAATTCGACCTTAACAGGTTCAGCTTTGAGCAGTGATAGGTCAAATTCGACCTTAACAGGTTCAGCTTTGAGCGTGATAGGTCAAATTCGACCTTAACAGGTTCAGCTTTGAGCGGTGATAGGTCAAATTTATGCGCAAGGTGGGAAGCTAGCGAAGGGGAAGATTGGATAGGCTGGTCCCGGCGCGCACTCATCCGGTAAAGCCAACGAACAATTACTGCCAAGGTGAGGATGAGTACGAACGCGATGATAATGGACCACTCTTGCATACTTGGTTTACTATTTCTACTATGAAGGTAACGACTAGAGCGTGTTATGCACTTCTCGAAGTTTGAGCGAGTGAGTATACTATCGGGATGAACCGAAAAAGCTACCCAAGTGATATTATTGACGATGCGCCTAGGACGCAACCGGCATTCATTGCCACCTACCTGACCCCCTGAGTGTAGTGTAATTATTATTTAGCGTCAACTGTCTTCTTACTTACAAATTTGCCGGTTTCGGCAATTCTTACCTCCTTCTTAATGTCAATACCTTCGCCAAAATGAGGCAGAAAAGGAGCTTTCGAGTAAGATAGGTTTTCAACTCTCACATTGGAAATCTAGCAAACAGGAAAGCTCCAGATGGATATTATCACGCTACTGA
>JALHQH010000023.1:140807-180410 GCA_022842065.1 Caldilineaceae bacterium | reverse complement strand
GCCGTTACCATGACCAGGGCTTGACCGCTGTGATTGAAGTCAACCGGCCAACCCCGGGCAAAGGCGGCTTGATCCTGCTCAACAGCAACCGCATGCCCCCCATGAGCATCCACGAATTGACCTGCGCGGGCATTGTCCCTGAACAGCAGCGGATTCTCGTGGCCAAAGGTGCTGTCGCCCCCCGTGCCGCCTACGAACCCGTCTGCAAGCGCATCATCGAAGTCGACACTGCCGGAGCCACGAGTATTAGCATCCCCAAGGGAGAGTATCAGTTGGCGCGCCAGACGCTTTACGAGTGGCAGCAACCGATAAAATAATTAATGGAAAACAATTAATAATTAATGGTTAATTGTCTTGCCACTTAACCAACAGGTACAAATCAGCCAATCACCTAATTACAAATTACCCAATCAGCAAGGTAATTCTATGCAACCCAAAATCTGTGTGGTCGGGGCTTCGAATATTGACTTGATCAGTTATGCGGCGCGGCTGCCCAAGTTGGGCGAAACCGTTGGCGGCAGTCGTTTTTTGATGGGCTTTGGCGGTAAAGGGGCGAATCAAGCTGTGATGGCGGCCAAACTCGGCGGGGCGGTTACCATGATCACCAAGGTGGGCGACGACATCTTTGGGCGCGATTATCTGGAGAACTATCAGCGCTTAGACTTTGACACTAGCTATGTGTTGGTCACCAAGGCCGCGTCAACCGGCGTTGCGCCGATCTGGGTCGATGAACCCAGTGGTAACAATGCCATCATCGTCGTGGCCGGGGCGAATGACCTGCTTTCACCGGCGGATATTGAAGCCGCACGGCCCACACTGGAAAGTGCCGATGTGATCGTCGGCCAATGGGAGTGCCGCCTGGAAACCACCTTGGCTGCACTGGCGATTGGACAGGCCGCCGGAGTGACGACGATCTTTAATGCGGCACCGGCGCGCGGCCCTTTACCTCCAGCAGCTTATACCCTGAGTACGATTCTCTGTGTCAACGAGAGTGAAACGGAAACCCTCACCGGCCAATCGGTTGCGACCCTGGAAGATGCGCACACTGCCGCACAACTGCTCATTGCGCGCGGCACAGCGCAAGTGTTGCTTACCTTGGGCGAACGGGGTAGCCTCTGGGTGACCGCCACCGAAAGTTACCATGCCCCAACCATCGCCGTGCGCGCAATTGATACCACCGGTGCGGGGGACGCGTTTGTCGGCAGCCTCGCCTACTTCCTGGGGATCGGTCAGCCAATAACAACGGCCATGGAGCATGCCAACCGGGTCGCCGCGCTGAGTGTTCAGCAGCCAGGCACGCAAAGTAGTTTCCCAGAACGTAGTGCCCTACCGGCTGACTTCTTTTAAGGCGATCACAAAACGATTAGCATATCGTAGGGGCACCGGCAAGCGGATGCCCCTACGGTCAGTGTATGCTCGGCTGCCTTTCTGTGTATCGAAGGCCATTATGGCAGCGGCGTAATCAGCTCTCCAACGATGTGAATCACGCCATTGGATGCCTCAATATCGGCCTGAAAAACCGGTGCGCTGTTGATGAAAATCTCCCCATCCTCCTGCACGGTTACCGCTAGGGTTGCGCCGGATGCGGTCAACAGACTGGGTAGCGTGGCCAGATCGGCGGAGGTCACCTCATCAAGGACAAGATGATAACGCAGCACGGCGGCCATGTCCGCGCTGTCATTAATTAGGGCTGTGAGTTGGTCGCTGGGCAAGTTGTCAAAGGCCCCGTTGTTGGGTACAAAAAGTGTAAAGGGACCGGCCTGCTGCAGCACGGTCGTCAGTCCAGCCCCGCCGATCGCCGCGGACGTGGTACTAAGCCCGCTGATCGAATTGAGAATTTCGACTATTGTTTGACCTGATGTGTCTGCTGCCGCCAAAGCTTCCAGCGTCGTGTCGGGGGTAGTGCTCATCAGCGCCACGGCACCGGGCGCGGCCGTGGGTAAGCTTAGCCCGCTGCCCGGTGGTGTCAACACGCCGTTGATCACATGAATCGTGCCATTGCTGGCCGGAATATCGGCATAGACGACCTGGGCCTCGTTGACAAAAAGTTCTCCGGCTGTGCCCAATGTAATGATCAAGGGTTGGCCAGAGGTGGACTGTGCGGCATTGAGTCGCGCCAGTTCCGCGCGGTCGGCCGCGTCGATCACGATGTGATATTGCAGCACATCAGCCAGCAAAACCGGATCAGCAAGCAGTGACTGGAGGGTCGCAGTTGGCACAGCGCTAAAAGCCGCATTGGCCGGCGCAAAAACCGTCAGTGGTCCGGGGGCATCTAATGCCGCACCCAACCCGGCGGCTTCCACCGCTACGGCCAGTGTACTAAAGCTTTCCAACGAGCGCACAATTTCCCCAATCGTCATCTCGCTGGTATCGGGCAGCGTGATGGTGCTCGTCATCATCCCCGTGTCGGTCATTGTCCCGGTGCCTGTCAGCATATTTGTTGCCGTTACGGCGCTAGTTTCAGTCGCACTATCTGTCGTGGTCAGCATGGTCGTGGCACTCGGCGTTGCCGTTGCGGTGAGGGTCGGCGCATCGGTGAGCGTAGTACTAGCTGTTACCGCAGTGGTATCAGTCACTGGCGTGGTATCCGTCAGCGGGGCCGTGCTCGTTAACGGCGCACTACTCACCACCGCAGTGGCCATCACCGTAGCCTCCTCTGCCGGGAGGGTCGCGTTGGGGCTTGGGCTGGTGGAGAATTGGAAGTTACACGCGCTGGTCAAGAGTGCCAACATAACAACTAGTGAAATCATCGATCGTTTCATCTTGCTTCCTTTCATTATTCGTTACTGTTTAGTCTATATTTTTCAGCATACTGGCTTTTCTCTTCATTCTGCCTGTGTCATTGCATAGAGGGAATCAGGATGCTGGGGTATAAGCGTGGCGCAAGCTGAACCGCGTACCGACACACCCTGTATATCACGCCGCGGTGCCGCCACCAAACCGTCGCACTGCGCAGCGCAGCCATCGCGATGCTGCTTGGTGTGCGCTGAATGCGCGGCATATAGAATTAGCCATACAGAATTAGCCGGCGGAGTGTGGCCTAATTTATCATTCTGTATTCTAATTTTGCGAGCAAACAGCAGGGGGTGTCGTGCGCAAATCGAGAAAGATCTGGCAACATTTAACCGACTACTTTGAGGGCGACAGTCAATTCTTTAGTGGCCTCAAAGCGCGGTTGCGGCAACGCTTGCGTGATGATGAGGAACGATTGGTCGTGCCCTACCGGGGATTTGCCACCGAACAGCAGCTCTATTTGAAAGGGCGGGTGCTGGAAAATCGGGGGGTGCGCCCGCCCACTGATGATGACACCTTGTGGGAAAATCTGGTGGCGACCTATAAGCGCTTGAACAGTACACCCATCGCCCATGCCCAACTGCGGCTCTCCTTTGCCACGCTAGTACACGAAGTCGTGGCCGACGAGGAAGGCTTTTTCGAGGTGAATCTGCCCCTGGCCGGCATGCCGATTGGTTCAAATCCATGGTGCGAAGTAATTGTAGACTTGCTCACGGCTGATGACCCCGAACTGCAGCTGATCAGCGCGGCGGGTGAAGTGCTCGCCCCGTTGACGCATAGCCAGTTTGGTGTCATTAGCGACATTGACGATACGGTGCTGCAGACCGATGCCACCAACCTACTGCGGATGGCGCGGGTCACTTTTCTGCGCAACGCCTGCACCCGCCTGCCTTTTGAAGGGATCGCCGGCTTCTACCGAGCCCTACAACAGGGTACGGCCCCAGAGGCCTTCAATCCGATCTTCTATGTTTCGAGCAGCCCCTGGAATCTCTATGATCTGTTGGTGGACTTTATGGAGGTCCACGCGATCCCTGCCGGGCCACTCTTTCTGCGCGATTTCGATTTCTCGTTGCGCGCCCTGGTTGCGTCCGGCCACCATCATCACAAGCTCGATCAGATCGACCGCCTGTTGACCGCCTATCCCACCCTGCCTTTTGTGCTGATCGGTGATAGCGGCCAACAAGATCCAGAGATCTACTTTGAGGCGGTACGCCGCTACCCTGGCCGCATTCGCGCGATCTATATTCGCGATGTTTCACTTGGCGAACGGGATGGCGCGATTGATCAGCTCATCCAGGATATTGGTGCGCACGAAGTCGAAATGTTGCGCGTGCCCGACACTGCTGCCGCGGCCGTACATGCTGCCGCCCACGGCTTAATCGATCCGGCGGCATTGGCGGAGATTTCTCGCGATCGTGCCCAGGATAAAGCTGCGCCCAGTGACCTGGAACTCCTCGTCTCGGAGGCAACGGAAGCATGAGAAATCCCCACTTCTTGCCCAGCGGTTGGTCCGCGCCGGAGATTGCCACCACGATTGGGCTGATCTCCGACACCCATTTTCCCTTGCGCTGTGAGGTATTACCCCCGACCCTTTTTGATGTATTGCAGGGGGTTGATCTGATCCTACATGGGGGCGATGTGGGGGAATTGCGCGTGCTGGATCAGTTGAGCGCTCTGGCCCCGGTGATTGCCGTGCATGGCAATGATGACACCGCCGAGGCGCAACGTGAACTGCCTTATCAGCAAATTATCACGGTCGGTGGTCGGCGCATTTTGCTTTGGCATAGCCACTATCCGGAACGGCAAGACGAGCTGGCATCGCGCGTGGATGACGCGTTGCCGCCCAAGTTAGCGCGCAGCGTCGAACGCGCGCAACGGGCTGGGGCGGAGATCGTCGTTTTTGGCCACTGGCACATTCCCTTCACCTATGTGCAGGATGGCGTGTTGGTGATCAACCCCGGGGCATTGGCCTCCGGCGGCTTCCTCGACCGCCAGTTGCACAAGACCCTCGCTTTGCTCTACTTGGCGCACGATGGGCGAACCGCGGTTGTGCATGTCAACCTGACGCCGCCAGCCCAACCCTTTATTCCGCAAATTGACTGGCACGGTGGTTTCAAGGCCGCGCTTGGCCAGTTCAGCGCATCGATCCTTACTCCCGACCTCGAAACCCTCATGCCGCGCTTGCGCATGGGGCTGTCGCCGGCCGCCCGTCAAGCGATCATTCCCCTGGTACTGCCCTGGGCGCAGCGGTGCTGGCGCGGCGAACAGGAGCGGATTACCCTTGCCCAATTTCGCCAAGGGTTGCTTGCTGACCATCGTCTTGATCAATCTGTTAAGGACGAAGTCGCCAGCTTGATCGACAGTAACACGTAAGAATACATGGTTTATTTGGGTGGAGATTGCCTAAACGATCCACGCTGCCAAATCCGGGGCAAAGCTGGTGAGCTGTTGGCGGAGTCGCAACAGTGCCAGCTCTTTGGCTTTGGCTTCTATCATGATGTCAAACGGCCGAAGGGCCGCCGTGCGCGCGCCCTGCATAAAGTCAATAAAGGTGAAGGGGTCAATAAAATCGCTATGTTGATTGGGCAGGGGTAGCGCCAAGCGGCGTTGACGATGCTGATAGAGGTGACGTAGCTCGGTCCGTGGCGAGCTATAGTGGATTTTGGGCTGTTGATCCGCCGGCCAAGTGGCCAAGGCTAACGTCAGCGCCTCGATTATCGTATAGCCACCGGCATTCAAACAGCGCTGATGGAGCGCATCGAGGACTACGCGTACGCCGGTCCGCTTATGCACCCATAGCAGATCCTGTAAATCAAACGCACGATCATCATTTTCCAGCGCCACTCGGCTGCGCACAGCCGGCGCAAGCGTCATAAAATTACGCGTAAACCGTTCCAGGCTAGTGTGCTTATCGCCATAACTGCCGCCGACATGGATCACAATCACCGCCTCTGCCCCCAAGCCCATCGCATCCAGTAGCGCCGTGCAGCTAATCAATTCCTGCTGCGAACGTTCGACGCGGATCGGGTCGTCACTGCTCAGTTGAATATAGTGACCGGGATGCATACTCAGCCGGATGCCATATTGGCGCGCTAGGTCACCGGTGGCGGCGAGTTCGGTTAGGGATTCATCGATCTGACGGTGGAAATGGGGCAGGCCAGGGTGGGTGAGATAGGGCGCAAGTTGGCCGGCCAAGCGATAAAAGTGGATCGCGTGGCTATGCAGATATTCAAAGAGGTCACGCACATAGGCCAGGCTGACGCTGAGATGCGGCTGATTTTGCCAACGACGGCTGTCATGCGAACGCAGCGGTGCCCCCAACACGCCGACGGGAAAGCCCAAGCGATAACATGGGACGGTGGCAAACGAGGATTGACTGCTCATGATTGCTGTGCGCTAGCCGGCTGATTGGCCTTGGCTAGGGGCCGTAGCGGCCAGACCACCACATCCAACTGGCGGGCAAAGTGAAGCAACGGTTGGCTGTCCGGCAAGGTGATATTGCTGGCCTGGGCAACCGTATTCGTTGCAATTGTCGCCTGCGCCGGCTGCAACGGCCAAGGAATGTGGTGAATTTCCCCGATGTAAACTTCGTTCGCCCGCCCCAATGTGTAGAGCGCATAACGCTCGGTCAACCACTGGTCGATGGTGTCCGGTTGCGTGCGGTAGACTGGTCCTATCGGGCCATAAGTGCCGGCAAAGTTGGCAGGCGGCGCCCCACGGTGGGTACGCCTGCTCGTGTAATTGATCTGCTTGCCGTCATCGCGCAGGGTCATGTCGGCGTTAAAATAGGGCAACTTAAAGGTGCCGCGCGCAATTGCCACTGCCACCGGGTTGGCCGCTTCCAAGCTGAAGAAGTAGACTCCCGTTTTGGTGATGCCATTTTCTGTTGTTTTCACATAAGTGCGCACATTTAATTCGGGAAAGGCAGAAAGCCAGGGCACCGCTGGGATTAAGCGTGGCCGCACCCCTTGCATGCGAAACGGTACCACGCCCACCCACGCCATGCCGTCCCACGTATCCAATGTCAGTGCCGGCGGCACCAGCGCACGCATGATCTCAACCGGGATCGGCCAGTGCGCAAAGAGCAGATCAAGCCACTGTTGGCGCATGACCCAAGGACCGGTCGGCAAAGGCCAAGGGCGGTGTTCATTGCGGTTGGTAATGGCGCTGGCGCTCATTTTACTCCTGCCTAACTTCCTGCTGGGTTGATGGGGTTACTGTGGATCAGTATAGCACACGCCACGCCGGCTGCCATGCGTCAGATGATGGGGAAGGATGTTGTGAAAAGTTGGTGAAAATTAAATTGTAACTTTAGAAACCTTTTGCGCAGCCCTGCGTATTGTTCTCTAATGCGTACGCTGAAGTAAAGAGAGAACCGTAAAGAGAGTAGGCGGGTTGAAAATCGTTGTGCTGGTTTTCAATCCCAGGAAAAGTTTAGAGTATAAGTTAGCATAAAAGTTTAGCAGGGGAACGCAATCCCCACGGCAGATTGTAAGTGGAGGACCGCAATGAGTGAATACGAAGCTTTTGATAGTGGCACTGGGCAACCGGCCACTGGACCCATAAATCCGCAAAGTAGTCAATATAGTCAAACGCAAAGTCAATCTGAACAGACCCAATCCCAAAGTCAATTTCAGGGTCAATTTGGACAAAGTGGACAACCGATGAACAACACAACAACAAAACCTTTTACGTTATACCGTCACCCGACCGAAAAGCTGGTCGGTGGTGTCTGTGGCGGTTTCGCCGAATTTCTCGGCTGGGACCCCGTGCTGGTTCGCATTCTCTGGGTCGTGGCAACCGTCGCGACCGGTGGTGGTGGTCTACTCGCCTACCTGGTCCTGTGGGGCCTCTTGCCAGTCGGAACGGCTGCCGGTGGTGTGCAACAGCCGGCCACCTTTGCCCTGAACGAGCGCAACATTGGGCGGATCGCCGTGATCCTGATCGCCTTTGGTGGCCTGTGGCTGCTGGCGAACTTGGGGATTCTGCCCCGGCTCTGGCACGGTTTCCACTTCTTATTTGGGGTCTTCTTCTGGCCGGCACTCTTGATCGGGATTGGCTACCTGTTGCTGCGGGGTACAGGCAACACCAAACTTAATGTCAATCTTGACGACTGGCGCAAAGGCTTCCAAAGCAAGATGAGCAATGTGAAGATGCCGAATGGTAATGGCATCAAGTCAGGCCTCAACGAAACCCGTCAACGGCTGCCCTTCCGCCGCAGCCAGGGTGATCGCATCTTCATGGGCGTTTGTGGTGGCATTGGTCGTCGCCTGAATGTGGATGCCAACCTCGTCCGTCTGCTCTGGGTCGCCTTTAGCATCGGTAGCATCGGGATGGGTGTCTTTATCTACGTGGCGCTTGGCCTGCTCTTGCCCGAAGATGGTAACTTGACCACAGCCCAGCAGAATCATGTGCAGGATGTGGAAGTAATCGAAGGCAGCAAGGCGCAGATGCTCTAAAGTGCGGTTGTTCTGAAAACGGTAGCAAATATGCACTCTGCCACGTAATGCAACTACCGTTTTCAAACAGAGCTCACGAGCTCACGATAAGGGTGGCGACTTGTCACCTTGAACGAATAAGTTAGTCTATTCTAAACAAAGCGCCGTTGACCCCAGGTCAACGGCGCTTTGTTTTTTTCGCAGCGCCCGGCTATACTCATAGAAATGTCAGATAAAGTTCGTGAATCGTGTCGTCGGCATCAGGGGATGCAGACGACACGATTGTCACGCCGATGGAATGGTGAACAAGCAGGAGGCAACAACTGATGAAGAAAACATGGAGCTTTATCTTGGGGGGCGCAGCGGGCGCTTTTGTCGGCTTGGCCATCAGCTATCTCTTTGGCCCGGCGGCTGAGACCAAATTTGATGAAAATTATGCCTCGCGCTGGGACCACGCCCGCGCCGTGGGGCGCCAAGCCGCGCTCACCCACGAACGCGAATTGCGTCACCAATTAGCCATTGCCAAGCAACCGCGCGTAGAATAGACACGAGATACGAGACAGGGAGATACGAGACACGAGATTGGGAGGTCAGACTATCTCGTGCCTCGTGTCTCGTCGGGTGCCCCCTGGGCGCGTATCTTCCTGTCTCTTGTCACCTTGTCACCTTCTCTGGTGCCTCACCGCACCTGGCACTGTGGGCAGAAGTGCGTGCTACGTTGTGTGATGACAATGCGTTCGATGGGCTGCCCACAGTGCAGACAAGGCTGGCCGGTGCGCTGGAAGACGCGGTGTTGATTCTGAAAGTCACCCGGCTCGCCGCCCAGGCGCTGGTAATTTTGAATATTGCTATTGCCTAAACTGCTGCCATGCGCGGCAATGGCCCGCCCTAAAACGGTCCGAATCGCCGCATGTAATTTGTGGATTTCCTCTATCCGTAAATCACCCCCAGGGCGCGCCGGATGAATCCCCGCCAGATAAAGACTTTCATCGGCATAGATGTTGCCCACGCCGGCCACAATCGATTGATCAAGTAGCAAGGCCTTGATAGTGGCACCGCGTCCCTTTAGCCGACCAGCAAAGTCGGCACTGATAAAATCTTCACTCAGCGGCTCTGGCCCTAGCTTGGCCAGGACTGTTACTGGTGACGCCACTAGCCAGATCCGGCCAAATTTGCGCGAATCTTGAAAGTGCAACTGCCCCCCGTCTGCCAGATCAAAGACGACATGCGTATGTTTGTCCGGCGCAAAGGGTGTCGCATAGGCACTTAGGCGGCCGGTCATGCGCAGATGAACAATGAGGGTGTGCCCATTCTCCAACCCCAGCAACATATATTTTCCGCGTCGGTCAAACGTAGTAAAGCTGCGTCCCACCATCTCTTGCGTAAATTGGGCAACGCTGGGGATCGCCACCGTCCGTGCCCAGCGGACGGTAACCCCAACCACGCGCCGACCCGCCAGTGACGGTGCTAATTCACGAACATAGGTTTCAACTTCAGGCAATTCAGGCATTAGCTTTAGCTCCCCAATAATATGATCCCCAGTGGTCGCCGCAACAAGCGGCGACCACTGGGGATGGGTTAGTCTACTCTGTTATACTGGGCTCTACATGAGAACCGGCGTTTTTGCTACTGTGCGTTATGTTGCTTGGCTACGCCACCAAAGGATGGTTCCGGTCAGTGTGGCCGCGGCGGCTAGCTCCATTAGTAATTGGGTCATCCCCCGTACGGCGCTGTTTGCTACCTGCATCGTCTGTACTTGTAAAGGGGCAACCCCCTGGAAAAGCGTAGTGGTCGTTGGCGTGATGGTTGCCGTCACGGTTGCCGTTGCTGTAATCGGGGCCGTGCTCGTCGGGGTCACCGTTGTGGTTGCGGTCATTGTCGGCGTTGCATTGACTTCAGTCGCCGCCGGGACGGCAACGCCGGCCGCCACCATCACCTCGGCCTCATCACTCGTTTCATTGCTCTGCACGATTTCGCTAGCCACCGCCGGCATACTCTCGGTTGGGGGCGCACTATCCGTCGGCAACGCAGCCTGTGGCTGGGGCATCGCCTCAATGGCTGGGGCATTTGCCGGGAGTAGCGCCTGTGTGGTTTGGGTATCCATGCTATATGCGCTGGCCGTGGCACCACTTGGCACAGGGTCAAGGGCCATGCCATCGTCACCCGGTATGCGCCGCCCACTGGTTGGTAGGGCTGCGCTACCACCCATGGCCCCGTCCGCCGCCGGATTGGCCGCCGCGCCTTCATTGCGCATACCGGCCGGTTGTGTGGCCGGCATCATGGCCAAGGCCGTGGGCGCATTCTCCTGCACGACGGGTTCTTGAACCGCCACCGCAGTGGTTGTCGTTGCGGCCGGGGCCGCTGTTGCGCCTTGTTTGGCTGCGGTTGGGCCTGTCATCGGCAACTGGCCGGTGTCCCTCGTCTCTTGTGCCCTCGCACTTTGCTCCGTGTCACCGGGCGCTTCTGCCCCTGCAGTGAAAACGGCGGCCACAGCGGCTGGTGTCTCTGGGTTGATCTCGTTGGCCGGTGCTGATGCACTCTGGTCAGGACCTATGGGCTGCGGGGTAAAGAGTTGATTGCCCGCGACGAGTACAACCAAAAGCAAGACTGCTACCGCCGCGCCATTGCGTAGATAGGGGCTGCCACTTTGCCAAATGGCTAGCCACTGTTGCCACCAGGTGACAGCGTTGGCTGTTTGCGGCATAACCCGTCGACTGGCAAGACGCGCACGTTCGCGCGTTTGCTCAGTGGCTTGCACGGCGGCTAGTTTTTCCTCAAGCAGGACGCGGGTGAGCGTAAAGGAACGCGGTAACGCCACCGCGGGTAGGCTGTTCAGCAAGTGGACAGTTTGGCGTAACGATTCGAGTTGCCAGGCAATCTGCGGTTCAACGCTGATAGCATGCTCGATCAGTTGCCGTTCCTCTTCGCTGACAGTGTTATCAAGATAAGCCGAAAGTAGCTCTTCAGTAATCTGCGGATAGCGCGATACGGACATGACATCTCTCACAAATGGTTAATCACGATTTCACGAATTTCTCATGATTGAATAGAATCAACAGGATTGATGATCTTTGCTGTGTTATGGACGGAATGAGGAAGGTAATAGTTCCGGATTGCGCAAAAGAAAATCGCGTAGCCGTGTGCGGGCGCGGCTAATGCGCGATTTTACCGTCCCCATGGGCAATTCGGTAATCTCCGCAATCTCTTCGTAGGTGTAGCCATGGACATCGCAGAGGACAAGGACCATCCGTTGGTCGGGGGGTAAAGACCAGATGCCCGCTTCGAGGAACTTGTTGAGCTCCATCCGTTCGGCGTAGGCTTCTGGGCGTTCGGCGTGGTCAATGAGGTAAGGGGTCTGTTCCTGTTCAAAAGTGAGATCGTCAAGGCTATCGGTGGCCCGCCGTTGGCGGACGCGCAGGACATCATAGCAGGTATTGGCGACAATCCGCATTAACCAGCTACGAAAACTGCCGCCCTGAAAACCCGCAAGGGCCCGAAAGGCTTTGATGAAGCTATCCTGCACAGCATCGGCGGCCGCATCATCATTGCGTAACATGCGATAGGCGACGCTATAAGCGGTACTCTGATAGCGAAGCACCAACTGATTGAACGCATCCAATTCCCCATTGGTGGCGCGTTCAATGATGGTTTGTTCATCACTGTTTTGTTTATCGCTGTTTTGTTCATCACCGGGGGAAGATGGATTGTTTGACAAACTCAAGGTAATCTATCCGAAATAAATGACTGTTTGATTATCCTACGATAATCCTATTATAATCAATAGTATAACAATACCATAACCATCATATAAGCTGGCAAGCTTGATCGCCAAGCGATCGGTTTTAGGGCGTTTTGTGTCGGGATTTAGGTGCGCTGGCACCGTTGGCGGGTTTGGCCGCAGATTCCACGGTTGAACATTTGACGATTCTGCCTTCACCCTGTATACTGCATAACTAGATGTGCAGAACATGCCGAAGTGGCGGAACTGGCAGACGCGCACGACTCAAAATCGTGTGGGTAACCCCCGTGTGGGTTCGACTCCCACCTTCGGCACCTCACCTGTTGTTCCTCCCGCAATCCATCATGCGCAACTCCTACATCAGCTTGTAGAAAATTTGTTGCAAAGTGGATTGCTGGGAACAGCATATTCTGGTAAGGCGTTAGCGTAATCGCGCAACTACCTGAAAAGTGGCGTTCTAAACCAAGCGATTGTATCGCAAGAAAGTTAATTGAGAGCGTAAGTGTGGCAGCATCGTTACTGCCGGGCGCTACTTTGTCAACTTGAGGACTGCTTGAGTGACAAGGGTGAAACTTCCAAACATGTTTGTAATCCAAGTGTAAATATCGTTGGGTATTAGTTGGTATAACATGTGTTAGAAGTCTAGCAGGTCAAGCGCAACCGGTATATAATAACGATGCTTTCTTTGTGCCAACCATGCTTCAGAAAATCCGAATGTCTAATTGTGATCTAACTGATTGTAAGAACAGTATAAACAAATCTCATAGCCCAAGCTTAACCGTCCACAACTATTGTGCGCATACTCCGATAGTAGATGGTTTCTCTGTAGAGAAATCCAAGATAGTTTCCCTCGCGCGCAACTCCTCTCCTACTTCTGTTTTATTCCTACCCGGCACTCGTCAGATCAAATCGCTGATTGCGCTGTTTTTGTTTGGTGCGTTTTTATTGTTGGCAGGGTGTGGCCCCGAAGCCTCCACCAGCAGTCAGCAAGCACTGGTGTCAGAGACAGAACGCATTGCCCTGGAATATCAGAGCGCTCGGAATTTGGCCCAGGCGCGCGCCCAACTTGACGCGCTCGAGGCGGCCAATATTAACCAGTGGCTGATTTATACGGCAGAAGAGGCGCTTGCGCGTGGTGACAGTGGCGAGATGGTTAATGCGCTGGTCATATTGGTCATGGATTTGGGCTTGCCGTCCAATGCGATTCGGACCTATGCGCTCGAACAGAATCTAATTACGGTGGCGGTGGTTGAACCAACCCCGCCGCCGGCCATGATCGGTAAAGCGAGTGCTTCGAATGTGATTGAGCCGCTGGCACAGGCTGTTGCACCAGCGACGGCGCAAGCTGCTTTGGTTGACGGTACCGTGAGCAATAATGCGCCTCCTGCCGCCACGTCGGTGCTCTCGACAACCCTCTCGGTGCCAAGTGGGGACGTAACTGCAACAACAGCACTTTCGCCGACGACTTTATTCGCGGCCCCGGTGGCGACCACCGCCTTGTTGGCACCGCCAGCCACACCGGCCTTGCAGCCGGTCGTGAAAGCGAGCAGTGATATTAATGTGCGCGTTGGCCCTGGCGTAGAATATGCGGTTGCTGGGGCTTTACGCACAGGCGAAACGGCCCAAGTCGTGGGCAAGAATACAACCGGTGATTGGTGGGAAGTTGCCTTGGTGACGGGTGGCAATGGTTGGGTTTATGGCCAATTGGTGGAAACAGCCGGTGACATGAGTGGTGTGGCGCTTGCGCTCAACATCCCAACCCCGCCGCCCACCCCATTGCCAACAGCCACCGCCGTGCCGGCACCGGTTGAGGCTGCCCCAACGGCGGCACCCGCCGAAGCACCAGCCGCCGAAGCAACTGCGGCTCCGCCACCACCCAGTGGTGGACCTGACTTCCGTGTGGTTGAAAAGCGGCTGTGGGATGTCGTTGAGAATGGTGGTCGCCTGGATGGCATTTCCGTAACCTGTGGCGAAAAACGGCAACTGGTTGTCAATGTGCTTGATGCCGCTGGTAATCGTTTAGATGGGGTCGCCGTACAGGCGATCTATGGTGCCCAGGAGATCTTTGTCTCTGGTAATCAGGGCAAAGGCCCGGGCGCGACCGAGTTTGTCTTAGGCGGTGGCCAGGCCATCAAGATCGTTCGCGATGCCGATGGTCGGGAAGTCACCAGTGAAGAAGCTCATGGGATGACGACCAAGCCCTGGGAAATTCCCTATCCAATCTTGATCGGTGGTCGCTTCTGTACTGATGATGCAAGTTGTAAAAGTTTTGTTGATCAAACCGGCTGTTATGGTCACTACAGCTGGACCGTGACCTTTCAGCGTAGTTATTAAACTTTCGCATTTCCAGTCGTCTTGCGACAGGGAGGCATAGTGAAATCTGAGTTTATCAAGGCAATCCCAGTTTTTAAAGGACTAGCTGATGAAGAGCTAACGATCCTGGTTGATGGTTTTGCTGTAAATCAATATGCAAATGAAGCCAAGCTCTTTAAGGCTGGCGAGCAGAGTGATGCGCTCTATGTGGTAGAAAAAGGCTTTCTCCGCCTTCAGACCCCTGAGAATCACACTTTGGCGACACTGGGATCGGGTAGTCTTGTTGGTGAAGAGACGCTCTTCCGTGGCGCGGCGCAGTTAATCAATGCGGTTACGGCATCAGAAGCGACCGTCTTTATGCTGCCTGATCGCAAGTTGCGTGAGATTTTCTTGCGCAATCCTGATATTGGGATCAAATTAAGTCGCAACTTTGGCGCGCTGCTGGTGCAGATGGACGATTATCTGGTCGAGCGGTTGACGAAGATTAATGAGCTGAGCGGCCTGCCGCGCCACACCCTACAGGCCATTGCGCGCCAGCTACAGCCGCGCATTGTGCGTGCCCAAGCGCCCATCCACCGGGGTGGTGAAATGCCCAGCGCGCTCTTCATTGTGGAGCATGGGGCCTTTGAATTGCGCCCTGAACCCCACATGCCAGGCCAAGAAGCTCAACGCCGTGGCGAAGGGTCGATTATCGGCGCGATGGCGTTGTTGACGAATAAACCCTACAATGATACTGCGGTTGCCATTGAAGATAGTCTGCTCTGGATTTTGCCGGCAGAAAGCTTTCAAGCGATTAACACTGGCCATCCTGGTTTGCGCCGTAGTTTGGGGCGCAATGTGCGGGCGCGGTTGGGAAAAGCCGATCAGGCACAGGCCGTGTTGCGCCTTTCACAGATGCCCCTCTTTGCCGAGGTCGCGCCACAGAGCCTGCAGGCCGTTGCCCAGCGCATGGTCTTGCAACATTTCCCGGCTGGAGAACGCGTTTATCGCATTGGCGAAGCCGGTGATGCCATTTACCTTTTGGAAAATGGCGAAATTGAGTTGACCGAAGAAAATTCGAGTGGCGTGGTCGTCGAGAAGGCACGCATTGGGACCGCTGGTTTCTTTGGCGAAATGAGTCTACTGAGCGGCCTGATCCGCACGGAAGATGCGACGGCAACCCGCAATACCAATCTCTGGATCCTTTACAAAGCCGATCTGGATGAACTCTCTGCACAACATCCCGCAATTGCCAAGGCCCTCAGCCAAGGCTTAGCCACCCGGCTGGCTGAACCACAGCAAGAAGCGGATGATCTTGATCGGTTCCGTGAATTTGCGATTCTGGCTGACCTGAGCCCAGCTGATTTGCGCCAGGTTTCGCGCTATCTGCGCCCCATGCGCTATCGCGCCGGTGAGCAACTTTATCAGATCGATGCCCCGGCCGATGCGCTCTACTTTTTGGAGCGCGGTCAGGTTTACGTCCAATCCTATGATGGCAGCAGTTGGGTCTTGGGGCCAGGCGACACCTTTGGTGAACGCGAAATCCTGGCCGGGGAAACCCATTCCGCGACGGTGATTGCTGAATCCGATGTTGATGTCTGGATGTTGGCAAAGGGGGACTTTGATACAGTTGTCACCCGCCATCCCAGTGTAGCACTGAATGTGACGCGGATGTTTAGCCGCCGTTATGCCCAATACCCGATGGTCCAGGCTTCAGCGCCGGCTAGTGGTGGTTACAATGCCGGTTATAGTGGTAATGCGCCACAAGCGATTGTGCCCCGTATCCAATCTGCTCAACGCCGGCCAAGTGGGGTAGTTGAACCATCCAATGCGCCGGGGGGTGGCTTTGTTGAGTGGTTTACCAATCTGAGCACCTTTGGGAAAGTGCGCCTGGCACTCTTTGTTTTATTGCTGCTCTGGTTATTAGGGGTGGCTGCGCCGTGGATGTTGCTAAACCTCTTTAGTGGCACCAGTGTCGCCAGCGGCGCCGCCTTGTCGGCATCATCGCGGGCATTGGTGGCGGTAGCCACAATGGGCAGTTATGAGCTGGCGCAAAATGCTGATATGGCCAAGGCGATTGCCATGGCCGATAGTCTTGCGGCACCCACTGCGACTTATACGCCTTCCCCGACGCCGACTTCTCCTAGTGACAGCATCGCGGCCAAGGCGCTAGCACTGGCCGCACCAGCAGGCCCCACGCAAACGCCTGTCCCCCTTGTGCAATATGTGGCCGCCCAACCGGCGGCAGCAGCACCGGCGGCTGCACCCCTTGCCGCAGCCGCACCAGCCGAAGTGCCGGTGGCGGCACCCGCCGAAGCGGAGATTCAAGCAGCCTCTGCGGCTTCTACGCGGAATTGGGATCCGCGCTTGGATCAGTTAGGTGTGCGGTATAATGAAGCCGGCGTTGGCTCAGGTCAACAATATTGGCGTTTGATTGATGCCTACTGGGCAGATGAAGTACAATCTGGCGGTAAACATCATATCTACGTCGAAGTGCTGGACGAAAATGGCAATCGCATTACCGGCCAACCGGTGACTGTCACCTGGTCGGAAGGGGCAACAAGCGGCGTTACGGAAGACAAAGCCCCCCCTGATTTTGCCTTTAACTTTCAAATGTATGCAGCTGGTTATGCTTACACCGTCAAGGTTGACGGCCTACCCAGTGATCAACTGACTGGTGCGGGCTTGGGCAGCATTGAAATGCGCAACTATGGGATTCACACCAGCTATTATTTAACCTATCAGCGGGTGACGAAACCCTGAGGAATAGGTATACGAGCGGTTGTCATCATATAATGACAGAGCCAAGTATCATTGTGCACACGTAATGGTGAATCGTTGACGGTGCGCATTCCTCTACCGATGTTAATTTTGTATGTAAGGAGCGGTTGATTGTTAGCAACCAAAGAACAAGAAGTCACGATCGATAGCCAGACACTGGCGCGCCAGATTGTCGATATTGTCGAAGAGAAGCAGGCGGCCGATATTGTGTTGCTTGATGTTAGTGAACAGACATCAATTGCAACCTACTTTGTGATTGCCACGATTGATAACGAGCGGCAAGCAAAAGCGGTTGAGGATGATCTCTTTGAGAAGCTGCGGGTGGCACAAAATGTTCGCCCACTGAGTATGCAGGGCGTTGAAGTCAACAATGGCGGTTGGTCACTGTTGGACTATGGTGATGTGATCGTGCATCTCTTTTCAACCGAGAAGCGCGATTACTATAACCTTGAAGAGCTATGGAATAAAGCGCATGTGGTGCTAAAGGTGCTTTAGTTTTGGCATCCAGCACCAGGCTAAGCGTGTCTAAGTTTTCACCAAAGCTTCGTTGCTGTTGGCTGGGTAAATTCTCTGGCATGCGCGATGATAAAAGGCTGACTCTTATACAGAGTCAGCCTTTTTATTATGGGGTAGCTGTGCGTGGGGGTGCTGTGGCTGTTACCCCATCATTTCAACCGCGACGGCCGTCCCGCCACCGGTACCATGACAGAGCGAAGCAAGGCCCAGTTGTTTGCCTTCCTGCTGCAGTGCGTTGAGCAGGGTGACAATGACGCGGGCACCGGATGCACCAATCGGGTGGCCGAGGGCAATCGCCCCGCCGTAGATATTCACCTTCTCGTAGGGGATCTCCAGCGCGCGGCGGAGCAGGACATTGTTCAGGGAGAAGGCTTCGTTGTTTTCGATCAGCTCAAAATCATCGACATGGCGGCCAATTTTTTTGGTGAGCTTCTGAATCGCGGGGATTGGCCCTTCGACAAAGCGCCACGGTTCTACTGCGGCCCAACTGCCGCCCAGAAATTTCGCAATTGGCTTGAGGCCATGTTTTTCCACGGCGGCTTTACTAGCCAGAATCAGGGCGGCCGCGCCGTCGGAGATCTGGCTGGAGTTGCCGGCGGTCAGTTTGCCTTCCTTGCCAAAGGCGGGGCGCAGACCGGCCAGGGAATCCATCGTCGTGTCGGCGCGCATCCCTTCATCTTTGTCAAAAAGTATAGTTTTGCGCCGCTCGGTGATTTCAAGCGGCGCGATTTCGTGGCTGAACTTGCCGTTATCCGTGGCCGCAGCCGCGCGAATATTCGAGAGATAGGCCACTTCGTCAAGCTCTTGGCGGCTGATGCCATATTCGGCCACCAAGCGCTCGGTCTCCTCACCCATTAACTCGCCGGTCATCGGGTCGGTCAGGCCATCGGCCAGGAGAATGTCGGTGACTTGTTCGGTATTGTTACTTGTCAACAGTTTATAGCCCCAACGTGCCTTGTGGCTCAGGTGAAAACCGGCCTGCGACATCGATTCGATGCCACCGGCCATGACAATTTCGGCTTCACCGGCGCGGATCGCCATGTCGGCGTTCATGGTGCTCATCATGCCCGATGAGCAGAGCATATCCACGGCGTAACCATCCACAGCGGTGGGGATGCCGGCTTTGAGCGCGGCATGACGGGGCAAGAGTTGCCCGTGGCCATGTTTCAAAATGTTGCCAAAGATAAAAAGATCCAGATCTTTGCCTGCGATCCCGGCGCGGGCCACTGCCGCCTTCATCACGTGAGCGCCCAGATCAACGGGTGAAACATCCTTCAGGCTGCCACCAAACTTCCCGATCGGTGTGCGCACAGCGGAAATAATATAAGTTTCATTCATGCTGGTTCCTCCCTGGAAAATGAGATCAGCCACGTGTAGGGGCACGATGCATCGTGCCCCTACGCGTGACATTGCATAAATCTAGGTGTGCTGGCCACCGTTGACGCTGAGCACGTCGCCGGTGATGTAACCAGCCATGATTGGCGAGAGCAAAAAGGCAACGGCCCACCCAATCTCTTCCGGCTCGGCAAAACGGCGCATGGGGATCTTTGCTAAAATGCGCTCTTTGACTTTGTCGGGAATCGACTTGACCATGTCGGTGGAGGTAAAGCCGGGGGCCACCACATTGGCACGCACACCGTAGCGTGAGCCTTCGAGGCCCAGGGTTTTCGCCAACCCGATCAACGCGGCCTTGGTTGCAGCATAATTGGCCTGCCCAATATTGCCCTGCTCACCCACAACAGAGCTAATAAAGACGAGTGCGCCACTGCCCCGTTCGTAGAGTTTGGGTACAATCGGTTGGAGCGTGTTAAAGACGCCGTTGAGATTGGTGTCGATGACGGCGTGCCAGTCTTCCACCGAAATGTTGGAAAAGAGATTGTCTTTGGTAATGCCGGCATTGAGCACCACCCCATAGATCGGGCCGATTTCACTTTCAACGCGGTTGACGGCTGCGGCCATTGATGCGGGCTCGGTGACATCCGCCGCAATCGCCAGGGCGGCGTCCGGCCCCGGTTCGCTGCGATAGGTGTAGGCAACTTTGGCCCCGAGATGATTTAAGGTCTCCACAATCGCGGCACCAATCCCGCGGTTGCCGCCGGTGACGAAGATGATTTTATCTTCTAAGCCAAACATGGGTTCCTCCTTTGGGCTTGCCTGCACGCTTGTGCTTGCGCTAAAGAGCTGTGCCGTAGCCGTGGGCAAGCAGATGATTGGGTAGGGCAGTCGATCCAGCCAGGGTGTGGCTGCGCCCAGCGCAAATGATACCAGCAGATAAATTGATAACTAGAGGTGGTCAGCATGAAATAGGGAGTTAGCAAGCGCAATAGATTTGCGCATTCCACCTGTTAGTATACGACAACTGTTTTTGTTGTCAAATGAATTACCAATTAGAGTTGTACTTCAGTTTGGGGGCGAGTTTCTGCTGCCACTAGTGTGCGTCGCACTGGTCGTACGCGATCGGGTCGACGAAATAACGCCTGACCAGTGCGACGCACACGGGTTACCCCAAATGTGCGATACACCCATCGATTAGACACGGGCGCGCAGCCACTCGGCAATCAACGGGGGGAGATCCTTTTGCACTTTGCCGCTGACATACATGCCGATATGGCCGGTTGGGAAAGAGCGGACGGTGTAATCCTTGGTGCCGACATGTTCGCCCAGGGCCAACGAGGACGCGGGCGGCACCAGGTGATCTTGTTCGGCGAACAGATTGAGCACCGGCATCGTGAGGTTGGCCAGATCGACCTGGCGGCCACTAATGTCAACCGTGCCCTGCATCAGTTTGTTGCCCTGGTAGAAATCTTTGATAAACTGCCGCCACGCCTCACCGGCCTGATCCGGGCTATCAAAGATCCACTTTTCCATGCGCAGGAAATTCAGCAACTTATCCTCGTCACCGGCAATGGCGGGCAGATCCATATATTTGCCGATGTTCAGCGCAAAGGGGCGCAACATGAGATAGCCAAAGTTCATATAGTCGCCGGGGATGTTGCCAAAGGTCTGCACCATTGCATCAGGGTCCATACCACGCACCCAGGTGTTGAGCAGCCCACAGCCGGCTGTCCCTGCCACATGAAAATCAACTGGGGTGACCATTGTGATCAGATTCTTGATCTTTTCGGGGTGGAGCGCGCTGTAACAGAGGCTAAAGGTGCCGCCCTGACAGATGCCCAGCAGGTTGATCTGCTCGACCTGGTGAGCGGTACGGATGGCATCAACACAGTTGTCAATGTAGCCGTTGATATAGTCGTCAAGGGTCAACCAGCGCTCGGTCGGGCCAGGATAGCCCCAGTCGATCAGGTAGACATCAACGCCAAGGTTGAGCAGGTTGCGCACCAGGGAGCGATTTTCCTGGAGATCAACCATGTAGGGGCGATTGACCAAGGCGTAGGAAATGAGCAACGGCGGGGAAATCAGCTTTTTGACCACGGGCTCATAACGATAGAGCACCAGTTTATCTTCGCGGTAAACCTCAGTCTTAGGTGCCGTGCCGATCTGGATATCGGCATCGTCGATCTTTGCCATGTTTTCGAGGCCGGCTAAGGTCTTGCGCTGTAAATCGGTGAACTCTTGCAGCAGTGCCGCGGGCTGGAACTGTAAAGGGAATGTGAACATAATTTAGGCCCCTTCCTCGCTAGTTGCGGCATCCTTGGCTGCCGGTGTACTCGGCTTGGTGCGGCGGGGGCTTTTGGTTGGCTTCGTGGTCGTGATCGGGGCCGCGGTCTTGGCTGGCGTAGGCGTGCGTTGTTCAGCCGCGGTGGTCAAGGCATGAACCGCCTTCTGCAGCGCCTTAACCTCTTTACGCAGCAGGAAAATATTGTGATGCGCTTCGTCGAGCGCGCTCTGGGTGGGCATGTCATTCATGCGCAACAAAACTTCGATCAGTTCGCGCTGTTGACGGCGGTGGGCCATGCTGCTGTTGACATACCGACTCTGGACCGCGGCGTAGTGTTCGGAATGGAAGAGCTGTAAAAACTCGGCGTCGGCGACCTCGACCCAAAGGCTGAGCAACTTTTGCTGGCTCTCAATCGGCTGGCCGGCCTTGGCCATCGCCAGCAATTTCTGCATAAACGCCCCAAAAGCATCTACCAGCGTGTTGAGCAGCAACTGCTGATACTCAGCGTTGACCCGCTGGTTATCCTGCCAGTAGAGAAAACCGCGGTTCACTTTCTCATTTAATTCGCGCGTCAGGCCGATGCTGGGGATATTCGCCATGCGGCCAGCACTCTGGTTGACGGCATCCCAGTAAAGATTGGTCATGTCGGCCAGGGCCGAGGAAGGGTTCGGCTGACCGCTGCCCATGCCAAATGGCGAACCTTGAAACCAGAGCGTGAGCCAGGGCTGGGTCACCTTCTGCATTTCTTGGCTATAAATTTGCCAAAGCTCTGTGCTATTTTGGGTCATTTGGCCGGCGTTGAAACCGCTCATGAGCTGTTGGCGCAACTGTTCCAGATAACTGGTCAGCGCGGTCTGCCATTCGGCGGGCGAACTTGCCGTCGCCATCATCGCCTGCCAGGCCTCTGTGCTCATGCGCAATAGCTGCTGGGTCTGCTGCTGGCTGGCCATAAATTGATCCATGCTCAACCGCACCCCATCATTCAGTTGGGGGGCAAAAGCGCTAACGCTCTGCTGTAAATAATTGCGCCACCCTTCGGCCATACTCTGCCAAACTTCAAACATGGGGTTGCCATTCAGCGCGGCGGGTTGGCCATTGGCCGCGCCACCGTTCATGGGGCCGGGGTGCCCATTTTGAGTCGAGCCGGCCATGACATCCCACCAATTGCCCCACATCTGCTGCTGCGACTGGAGCCAACCATTCAACATGGTTTCCGTTCCCTTATCCCATTGCATTGCAATCCACCCTTTCTTTTGGGCCATTTAACAGACAGCGATCCACGAAGGATAATTTGCTTTCGTAAAATTCGTCATCGCTGTCGCTCGCGTGGCTGCTCGTTTCCTGCGCATTTAGCGCTTAAATGGCCGATATCGCGCGCGTGTGTGCCGTACGATCAGCACCCGTTAGCGATCACGCTGGGTTGGTTGCCACACCGACCAGGCTTTCATCCACTCTTGCTGCATGCTCGAAGCCTGTTGGGACATATCCTTCCAGAACTTCATCACCGGTTGGTTATCCAGATCCATGACATTGTTCATCTGCGTCGGATCGATCTTTTCGACCATCTGGAACCAGCTATCCCACATCTGCTTCTGGACCGCGCTCCATTGTTTGGTCATTTCGTAGGATTGATCGGCCCATTGGGCAACGCCTTCGAGGGTTTTGGCCTCACCAACATTCTCGGACAAGAGGCGAGCGGTTTCGACCTGCATCTCCAGCATGCGGTGGATCGAATTGCGCCACATGTCGAGCGTCTGTTGCCACATGGCTTTGGTCTGGACTTTGGTCGTCGCCTGTTTGGCGGTTTCGCCCCAACTGCTCCACAACTTGCGTTGCATGTCAGTCCACTGTTGTGTAGCTTCTTCCATCTGCTGCGTCCAATCAGTTGTTGCCATTGGTTATCTCCTTTTGGGAAATCATATCGCGTCTGCATCGTGCAAACAAACATTTTCGTTATTAGTCGCTACACCACCACACGCGGATGCGGAATGTGAGCGCGTGCAAAGAGCCCAATTGCGTATCGATGACTTGCGTGCTACGCTAAGTCTATCGCTACTCAATGTTGATTACAAATAATCAAATAGGATTACAAAACCTACGGATAATTTATGTGGAAGAGCTTCTTGCATTAATTGTAACTGGAATGAGTTACAAATGAATAACAAATTGGTAACTGGGTTTCACCATTTAGTAGACTGATTACAGTGTAAATTGAGTTTTGCAAGTTTTGCTTCGCTCCCATCAAAATTTCGGATTACCTGGTTTACATGGTACTGATTGGGCGAAACATGAAATTAATTGGGGAAATCACCAATGACAACTGAAACGCTGCCCCTGCTGACCAATGCACAGGCCCATACGATCGAACAATTGCTGATCGAAACAGCAAGCATGCCACTGCCCCAACGTATGGAAAACGCCGGCGAGCAACTAGCCCGATTAGCCCGCCACCTGCTTGACGATGAAGTGGTCGACCGCCCGCTTGTGGTGTTGGCCGGGCGGGGCAACAATGGCGGCGGGGGCTTGGTCGCCGCGCGCTATCTGCTCACCTGGGGGGCGTGGGTCCAGGTGGTGTTGACCCATCCCGCCGAAAGCTATCACGGTGTGCCGGCCGACCAACTGCAAAGGCTCTATGCGCTGGACGCGGGCATTGCCTGGGCCGAAGAGGGCTGGGAGTTGCCACCGACCGACTTGGTGATCGACGCGCTGGTGGGTGGTGGATTGCAGGGCGCGCCGCACGGCAAGGTACGCGATCTGATCCACCTGGCCAACAGCAGCATGGCCCCGATAGTGAGTCTCGATCTGCCTAGCGGGCTCAATACGACCACAGGCGAACTCTACACCCCGCACATTCGCGCCGCGGCGACAATGGCGCTGGGGTTGCCGAAAGCGGGTTTACCTCTTGCTGCCAAACAGGGGGCACTGGGCGATCTCTATCTGGCCGATGTGGGTATTCCGCCCCAGCTTTATGCGCAACTGGGACTGGTCGTGCCCCTACTCTTTGCCGACGGCCCACTGTCAAGGCTCACAGTAAGGAACGAGGGGATATTCTTGTGAATGGGCGATTAATTAACATGGCTCAACCGGAATTCAGGAGGTTGACATCCCGCCCCGCCGTCAACGCGCCTAGTGGGCACCCGGGCTACCCAACAACGCCGGGTAAACCCCCCTCCCTTAGCCGGGTTTACCCGGCGTTGTTCTCTAGCCCTGCGGCTTTAGCCCAGGGCGATCTTGTCAACCCCCTAAGATCCCATTGAACCATTAACATAAAGGACGCGGAGAGTCCTTAAACACGCCGTCAACAGATTTTGAGAACGGATTGAACGGATGTACCTCATCAAATCTGATGTGGAAATCTCCACCGCCAAGGTCGCGAAGCACGCGAAGTTACGCAAAGAAAAAACCTTTGTGAACCTTTGCGCCCTTGGCGTGCTTCGCGGTAGAAAAATTTTCATCGTTATTGGTGCCGGTAGGACATGTTGCCTGTTCTCAAAATCTGTTGACAGTTGTTCTCCCTCTATTCTCTTGCGCCAAGAAAGGAAATCAACGGTGAATCTCGCGATCTTGCATGGCCAAGCCCCAGCCAACGCGTTGCAACCGGTGGCTGATCCTGGTCAATCGGCCGCTTTTGTCCCCCTTGCTTTGACGATCCGTGGCGGTCGCATTGCGTCAGTTAACGAAGCACCGGATGCCGCCTTACCAACCCTCGATGTGAGTGGTTGTACCATCCTGCCCGGCTTTATCGATCTACATGTCCACGGCGGCGCGGGGCATGACACGATGGATGCCACCCCCGCGGCACTGGCAGCCATGGCCGCGTTCTTTGCCCAGCACGGGGTGACCGCCTTTCTGCCCACGACGATGACCGCGCCCCATGTTGACATTCGGCGCGCCGTGGCCGCGGTCGGCGCCCTGTCCACCCAATCACCCGATGGGGCGCGCATGCTGGGGGTGCATGTGGAGGGGCCCTACATTAGCCCCGTCTACCCTGGCGCGCAACCGGCCAGCTTTATCCGTCCCCCCGAACTGGCCGAATTTGCCGAACTGCTGAGGGCCGGCCCTGTGCGCATGATCACCCTGGCCCCCGAAGTGAGGGGAGCCGATGCCCTCATTGCCGCCGCCCAAGACGCAGGGGTGATTGCAGTCTGGGGACACACCAACGCCACCTATGAAGAGTGTGCGCGCGCCGCCGGCCTGGGTATTACCCAGGCCACCCACACCTACAACGCGATGAGCCCCCTGCACCACCGCAAGCCGGGCGCGCTGGGCGCAACGCTGCTGCTCGACACGATCTACGCCCAACTGATCGCCGACAATATCCATGTCCACCCCGGCGCGATGGCCCTTTTGGCGCGCTGTAAAGGGATCGAACGTACCGTGTTGATCACCGACGCCATGCGCGCCGCCGGCCTGCCCGATGGGGCCTATGAGCTGGGCGGCCAAGGCGTAACCGTGCAGAACGGTGCTTGTCGCCTGGCCGATGGCACCCTGGCCGGTAGCATTTTGACGATGGATCAGGCGCTGGTCAACTTTATGGCCGCGACCGGGTTAGGGTTGGCTACGGCCTGGCCGGTCACCAGTCGCACCCCCGCCCAAGCCCTGGGGCTGGCCGCTGAGTTTGGTTCGCTGGCGGTAGGGTATCAGTGTGATCTGGTGTTGTTGGATGCGGATTTGGCCGTGGTCGCGACGGTGGTGGGAGGAGAGGTGGTCTACTTGCGTGAGGCGGGGCGGTTGAAGGGGTACAAGGTGCAATAGGTTTTTGTAGTACGGTGGAGATAGGTTAAGTACTGGATTAGCCAGGATTGTCGGATATTTTCGGTTCAACCCGATCGCCGGTGGTTGACAACCCGCCCCGCCGTCAACGCACCCAGTGGGCACCCGGGCTACCCAACAACGCCGGGTTTATCTGGCTAAGGGAGCCGGGTTTACCCGGCGTTGTTGGGTAGCCCTGCGGCTTTAGCCCAGGGCGAGCGTCGCACCCCCTTGACTTCTGGTTACACCATATTTTCTTCATTGTCAGGCCTGCAAATTTTAGTTGACAGCCCAATTGGAAGTCAATATACTGGCAATTAGCGCATTAATCGAATGAACCTCGCACCCTTTATGAATTCGGCGTAGGGCTGTGGGCCGAGCAAAGTTGGGATTCATATGCAACCTACGATTGTGAACGTTGGGTACAAATCGACCAACTACTGGGTCGTCAGTGCTGGTCCAGCGCGCCTCTTGATCGATCT
Source organism: Caldilineaceae bacterium (assembly GCA_022842065.1). The sequence goes on along the minus strand of JALHQH010000023.1, from coordinate 153,998 downwards.
CGGTTATCCGGGGACGCTGGGCACACTGCGGGCAAATTTAAAGCGTATGGGCATTCCACTGCAAGAGTTGCGCTATGGGCTGGCAACACACTATCACATTGATCATGCGGGCTTGGCCCAAGAACTCAAACAGCTAGGGGTGCCGTTGCTGGTCCTCGAAACGCAAGTTAGGACGATCGGGCAAATGAAACAGTGGACCAAACCACAGGACCATTATGTCGACATTACGCTCACCGACAATGTTATCATCACTTTTGCCGAGAGCCGTTCGCGGCTAAAACGCATCGGCATTGCTGGCGAAATCGTGCCCACGCCAGGCCACTCAGATGACAGCGTGTCGCTGTTGCTCGACGATGGTGCGGTCTTCACCGGTGACCTCACGGGGTTGGCGCTGGCCGACCAAGAAAGTGCCGACAAGGTTGCCGCGAGTTGGCGTTTGTTGCAGGAGCGTGGAGCCAGCCGCATTTATCCCGGCCACGGGCCAATCCGGCCAATGGCGGCAGCGTTGGGGCAATAAAATTAGCCGATGCGCTCCGGCAAAGGGTATCATTCGGCTATTTTTCAGTGATGCGATCAGACGAAGCAGACAGACGGAGAACCAAAAACGATGAAGCTGTTGAAGGCACTCAATGCGGGCATAGCGTTTGCGCTGGAGCTTGCCATGCTCGCTGCCTTTGGCTACTGGGGCTATTGGTTCGGCGGCGCGCTATGGCTAAAGTGGTTATTGGCGATTGCGATTCCCGTGCTTGCCGCTGCCGGCTGGGGGCTATTTTTTGCCCCGCGGTCGACCAAACGGTTGCCCCTCCTACCGGGCGCGCTGCTTTCGCTCGGCTTGTTCCTGCTGAGTGCAGCGGCACTTTACTTCGCAAATCAAGTGGGCTGGGCGTTGGGGCTGGCGATCATCGCCATCGCGAATCGAGTGCTCGTCTTGCTGTGGCGGCAATGGTGATAGCGCCGGTTTAGAAATCGCGATAGGAAGAGAGTAGATCTGCGATAGGTTTTTTGTGGTATGGTGGGGGAAGGTTTGGGACTGGAGTAGCAAGTGTTGTCGGGGATCTTCTTTATTGTAAGCTCGCAAAATTCTAGTTGACATCGCAATTGGAAGCCAGTATACTGGCTTCCAATTGTCGCTCCAATCATTCAGAACTATGGAATGATTGGAGAACAAATGTTCTTGGCAAAGCAGCCGAACGAAGTAAGGGGAAGGCATTGCTGCCGACCCCTTACCCGACTCGGCGGTAAACCAGTTATCAGGTTAGGCCAGAAGGTGTTCAGCAAATTAATGGAAGAATCCACACTTTTAAATATTTTGCGTCAGTGCCTGCCTATCTTTTGCCTGATGGCTCCACATTTATCCACCGACAGGATGGTAGCACCATTGGTGTAGGAAACCTGAGGTTCGCTTCTCAGATTCAATGGGCAAACTTTATTTTATAGACGTTACACGTGAAAAATTATGGAGCTACGGCAGGTTAAAGGTTGATCTGTCTCGGTTACCTTTTCTCTAGCCGTTGATCCATAATCTTTGGATAAATATCTAGAATCCATAGAAAGACGTTAACTATGTCTACTGTCAAACTCGTAATATGGAATATGGAATGGATGAATGATCTATTTACCGCAGGTGATGGACCTGCTTCATTCCGTGAAGATGATGTTACTCCGCAACATAGCCCAAAAACAACAGTTCGCCGTCGTCGAGATGATCTTTCAGGCGTACTAAATGAACTTCAGGGAGATATTGTTGTTGTTGTAGAAGGTCCAAATCGAAGTGATGAATTGCAGCTTTTTTTCGATAAGGATGTAGAAGGTGAATGGAAAGCTCACATTCAGAAAACAAAGCAACAAGTTCAAAACATTGGCATAGCCATTCGTACTGACAATGGCAAATTTGCCGAACCGCCACTCGAACCGTTCGATACGAAAGAAATTTCTGCCTTTGAGCATTTCATGATTGACATCGATGATGATGGAATTGAGGAGAATTACCGATTTGAACGCCTGCCACTCTATACCAAAGTCATTCTTGCTTCCAGAAAAGAGTTTCGGATTCTTGGGTTACACTTGAAAAGCAAAGGAATTTTCGATGCGTATGAGTGGAGTAAATGGTGGCAAGTTGCAGATGCAAATCGAAGGAAATTGTTGGCACAGGCTACTCAGCTTCGCACTGGTTTCATCGACCCATATCTCCAAAGCGAGGAAAGCAATAGTATCCCTCTGTTAGTCTGTGGCGATATCAATGATGGTCCAGGGCTAGATGCAAGTGAGAAGCGATTATTCGGTAGCACGATTGAGCGGTTAATGGGCTTGGTTTGGTTTCCGGAGTTGTGTCTTAGGAATGCGCTCTTTGAAAGACTGACAGCTAAGGAACGAGGATTAAATAAGACAAAGAACTTGGCACCGGGAACGCCGCCATCCCTGGCGGCAACTTGGCACTAGCCGCCAGGGATGGCGGCGTTCCCGGCTGAGTCGTTCCCGGCAACTTGATGGTCTTATTCAATCCTCATTCCTAAACAACAGAAAGGACTCAAATTCGAGGAGTTAGCCACCACTAGCTTTATTGATCCCATTTTCAACAATGTACGACACAGAGAGTGGATAGATCATGTGCTATACACAAACAATCAAGATCGGCAGTGGGTCACGCAGGCAGAAATTCATGAGAATATAGGTGATAAGAAAATTTGGCAAAAGTATCCCTTCGCCTCAGACCATTTTCCGGTTTCCGTTTTGATTGATCTATAGTAGAAGTGCCGGCTACCGCCGAACAGCCATTGCACTTGACCGGGCTGGATTACGGCGAAAAGTGAGTTTGATGCTCGTAAGAGTTTTGTGGTTGGCATTGTTGCGTGCTCTTGAGTCGCCCGGCAAGTGAATTTGGCGTTCGGCTAGCTTGATCGCCAGTGTGGCTGGCTGAGGTAATGTTGTGTGCATAGATATATGCTTTGCCTTGTGTACCAAGATTGTGGTAATTCATGAAGCGATTAGTCGAACTCTCAAGCGAAGAAGTAAAAAAACATTTCCTAAAAGGAAGTAGCTACTTCAATGGAGACATGCCTAGCTACATTAGCTTCGAGCCGATTCTTACCGAAGTTGAGAAGGCATTAAATGGCAAAAACTATGCCGAGTTTAAGAAAGAAAATCCTGACAATTTTCCTGGTGTAAACTACAGCTTTGTTGCAAATAAAGATGGCAGGTTCGCATGGCGACCATATGAACTGATGCACCCGGCAATTTATGTATCACTGGTTAATCTGATCTGCGGTCCTGAGAACTGGGCGTATATTACTCAACGTTTGTCAGAGTTTGAAAATGGTGCCGTGGATTGTTGCAGCGCTCCAGTGATGTCGCTAGACAATCAAACGGATGTTGCCACGCAAGTTAGGAGTTGGTGGCAAAGTGTCGAACAGCGATCCCTGCTCTATTCTTTGGAATTCAGCCACATCCTTCATACTGATGTGACGGATTGTTACGGGTCGATATACACACACAGTATTTCTTGGGCGCTTCACAGCCGAGAGGATGCGAAGAAGAATAAAGGTAAAAACGCCCTACTTGGAAATAAAATTGATTCATACATCCAGGCAAGCCGATATGGGCAGACCAATGGCATTTCTCAGGGCTCGGTCTTAATGGATTTCGTGGCAGAAATCGTTCTTGGTTATGTCGATAAGCGGATTAATGCTAGGTTAGAAAAATCAGATGACTTTCGCATTCTTAGATATCGTGACGATTATAGAATATTTTCAAACAATGATGCTTATGCCGAGAAAGTACTGAAAATCATAAGCGAAGAATTGTGGGCGGTCGGAATGAAGCTTGGTGTATCGAAGACTTTCATGAGTAAAAATGTCGTCGAGGGTTCAATCAAGCCAGACAAGCTTGCTGGCATTGATCTTCAAGACCTTGGAGATGCAAATGCGAAGACAATTCAGAAACAGCTTCTGAGGTTACATGCATTCGGTCAACGCTTCCCAAACAGTGGGGCGCTTCGCCGTTTGGTTGGAGAATTTCACACCAAATTATCTAAACAAGCTGAGATGCCAGACGATCTAGAGGTACAAGTTGCAATTGCTACTGATATCGCTGTTGTTTCACCCGGTACATTTCCAGCCATTGCAGGCATCCTAAGCCATTTGATTTCTCTCACCGCAAACGAAGAAAAAATTCGACTATGGACAAAGGTGCGCGGAAAGTTGGCCCGCGTACCATACAATGGTTACCTGGAAATATGGTTGCAGCGAGTAACGCAACCGCAGTCAGTCGGTATAACGTTTCTCAGTAATGAGCCGATTTGTAAAATCGTGAACGGCGAACCCGCAAATTTATGGGAAAATGGCTGGATTTCAAGCAAGCCTCTTAAGACTGCGTTGGATGTTTCAAATCTTGTCGTGGGGTCGGCATCGGATGCTCATGAAGTCGTAGAACCTGAAGAAGTAGAGCTATTTAAACAAAATGCGTGGGCTTACTGATGCGTCTGCACGGACCTTACAAGGGCTTGGCAACAATTCTCGTGTGCGATTGGTAGCAAACGTCGAAATCCAGCCGAACATTGTGTCAACCCAGATTTACCCTTGATCAGCACGTTTTCAATGTTTTTCGCCTGCTTTGATGTTTGCGGGTTGGCGGAGTTGTGCGCCCGCAATCGGGCAAACTGGTTACGCAGGTGTTCGCCAGCCAGGTTATTGCCCGCGTTCGCCCGGCAAGTGAGCTTTTGGTTCGGCAGCGCTAAATTATAGCAGACCGAAAAACTCCAGAGTCCCCCAGGTATTACCACATCATCAGCACTGACGCAAAACGGCAATTCGTGCTTGGCACCTTGACGCTACTACAATTTGTAGTTACAATCCGCGCATGTGAATCGCTATGCCTATGGAGACAGCCGTTTCATTGCGTTCGGTCGATTGTTAGACGCGGACTAAAGCCGCGCACGAAGTCCCAACTGACGTTACGACTCGATAGTGATGTGATCGATTGGTTCAAGCAACAGGGACGCGGCTGGCAGACCCAAATGAATGCCTTGTTACGGGCATATATGGAAGAACGCCAAGCACAAGTCAAGCCACAACAGCAGCACGAAACGCGATAACTGGCTACAGGATCTTTATGACAACCGATTTCGCGCACAAACGGTGGTGGCAGATCTTTGAGGTGGTCTTTGGCCTGCCCTTGCTGGTGGCGCTTGGGTTGCAACGGGTACAGCCACTCTCCTTTCCACATGGCTTCTTCACCTCAGCCATTCCCCTCATAGGTGCGATCTTCGTGATCGGGGGCGTGGTGCTCGTCGTCCGAGCGCGGCGGGAATTTGCGCAGTATAGCCAGCCGACACGCCGGCTTGTCACCACTGGATTCCTTATGGATAAACGATTAAATCGTTTATGGTAAAATAGCGCAGCAAGCACAAGTTGAGCGAACAAGGCAACAAGTGATATGATGGATAGTATCCGCTGGCAGGTGTTTGATCGACAGGGTCATCAAATCTACCTCACCCAGGAACGCTGGGAACACATTATAGCGGCAGACGGTCATCCTGAAATGGATGACTATGAGCAAGAACTCAAGGAGACGATCCGGCAAGGGCGACGTAGACAGATTCCGCTCCAACCCCAGAAGTATGAATATAGTAAAGCCTATAGCCATCTGATCGATAGCAATACCCATATCATTGTCTTCGTCCTGTTTCGGATTCGCGAAAATGAGCAAGGGCGACCGGTAGCGAACAACTATGTTGTGACAGCCTTCCAAAAAGAAATCAAGTGAAGTGATGACAGAAGCAATTTTCAAGTATGATGAGGTCGGCGATACGCTCTACATCACATTTGTGCCTGGCAAAAAGGCAACGGGCATTGCGCTCAACGACCAACTGTTGTTACGGGTCGATAGGGCAACGCGGCAGGCAGTCGGCGTAACCATTTTTGATTATTCGTATCTGGCACAACCGACAGACATGGGAGTGCGCAGTTTACCACTGACCGGATTAGCCGAACTGTCAGACGAACTGCGTGAGCTGGCATTAGAGATTTTGCAGGAGCCGCCGGTCAATGAGATTTTGCTCGTTTCAAACTACTCGCCGTCGGTGACTGAAACGATCCCGATCAGCTTGCTGCAAACCCAGATGCTGGCGATTGCCTAAGCGCAGAATTTAAGCGTGTGTACCTCAGAATTTTCAATCGCCGCCCTTTATCACTGGAGATGATTCGCAAATTACAAACTGGGTTAGGCTTGCCTGCAGATGTGTTAGTCCAACCTTATGCACTCAAGGGCACTCACCGCCGAACTTCGGTTCCCGCAGCGGCGGGATAATCAGGACTTTATGGCAACCGACGTCGCGCACAAACGATGGTGGCAGATCTTCGAGGTGGTCTTTGGCCTGCCCTTGTTGGTGGCGATCGGGTTGCAACGGGTGCGGCCACTCTCCTTTCCGCATGGATCTTTCACTCCAGCTATCACCCTCGCCAGCGCGCTCCTCGTGATCGGGGGCGTGGTGCTCGTCGTCCGGGCGCGGCGGGAATTTGCGCAGTATGGCCAGCCGACCGATCCCGGCCAGCCGACACGTCAGCTTGTCACCACTGGGGTTTTTGCGATCTCCAGAAATCCCCTCTATCTCGGCGGCGTTTGTCTGTTGATCGGCAGCGCGCTAATCTTCCAATGGCCCTGGGTATTGGTACTCCTGCTGCCTGCCCTGGCGATCTGTCACTATGTGCTGATCGTGCCCGAAGAGCGTTACCTCGCGGCCAAGTTCGGTGCAGAATACCAAGCATACACCGCCGCCGTCCCGCGCTGGTTTGGTCATGTGCGGCCCCGAAGCACGATGTGACTACTGGGTTCGGTAGCCAAAGGCCAACGGATAGCGGCCTGCCATACCGATTGGTGAACACGATCGACGATGGAGGATCTTATGCTAAATTTATCCGCAGATGATGCGCTGGCGGTTATGGTTGTGCAAACGATTCAGGTTGGTGATGTCAACGGCCTAGGAAAATTGCTAGCCGGTAACCCAGCGTTAGCGCAAGCGAGGATTGTGGATCGCGGCGGGGTGGCGCGCGCGCTCTTGCATGTCGTGGCGGACTGGCCTGGGCACTTCCCGAATGGGCCACAGACGGTGGCGACTTTGATTGGGGCCGGGGCAGAGGTCAACGCGACTGTACTGCATACCAACGCCCCAGAAACGGCCTTACACTGGGCGGCCAGCAACGATGATGTTGGGGTCCTTGACGCGCTGCTGGATGGGGGGGGCCGACATCGAGGCCCCAGGCGGGGCTTTTACGGGTGGCACACCTATGTCCGACGCGGTCGTCTTTGGCCAGTGGCGGGCCGCCCGCCGCTTGTTTGCGCGCGGGGCCATGACAAACCTCTGGCAGGCTGCCGCCTTGGGCCTGTTGCCTGCCGTCCAAGCAGAGGTCACCCGGCCGCCGCCGCCCACACCAGCGCAGATCACAAACGCCTGCTGGCATGGCTGTCGCGGGGGACAACTTGCGGTGGTCGCCTACCTTTACCAACAGGGGGCGAATTTGAACTGGATTGGCTACGACCGCAAGGCACCGCTCGATGTCGCCCAGGCCAGTGGGGTCGCGGCGTTGGTGCAATGGCTAACCGACCACGGCGCACAGCCGGCCGCGAGCTTATAGCTAAGCCGCTTTTGCTGCTTGTCAGTAACCTTGTGCCGTCCCAATCCCGGCATCGATAAAATGCGTTAAGCCTTACGCGCCATGTCGTAAGGGCACGATATATCGTGCCCTTACGACATGGCAGATTTCATTTCCATTGATCACAGGACGTGGAGGAGACAATGACAAACTTTCTTGCCGCCGAACTGGAGTCAGTCGATCTGGCGGCCTTTATGCAGGAGGCATTGGCCGAAGCCGCGGCCGCCGGCCAGGCCGGCGAACTGCCCATTGGCGCAGTGCTCGTCTGGCGTGACCAGCTCATCGCGCGGGGGCGGGCACGCCATCGTGAACTGCGGAGCGACATCCGGCACGCCGAACTCAACGCCTTGCTCAATGGCGGCGATCTGCTGTATGAGCACCCCGATGAGTGTATCTTGTTCACAAGCACCGAACCGTGCCCGCTCTGTTTGGGGTGGTGATCGCCGATGTGCCCCACATTGTCTATGCGCTGGCCGACCAGGTCCTCATGACCCCAAAACATTAGCGTAGCTAAAAGATGAGTTATTGATTAAAAATAGCAGATGATTCCTGGAATAATGGCGGATGCAGCGTTTATATTGACGCAAGCCAATTACTCGTTGCCGTTCGCCATTTGGGCGTCTCCCTTTGTGGGGATCGAGGAAGAATCATCATGTGTACACTCAAAATCTCCCTCTTTGGCTGTTTGCACATTACGGCTGATGCTACGCCGGCCGTTAACGCCACGCCGATTAGTCAGGCCCTACTGGCCTACCTTTTGCTGCAACCGCGCCGGCTCTGCCCGCGCGAACAGGTGATGGCCGTCTTCTGGGGTGATCAAGATCAACAGAGCGCACGTAAATGTCTGAATAGTACAGTTTGGCGCTTGCGACGCGCCATAGAACCAGAAGAGGGGCAACGGGGTCGCTACCTGATCAGCACCGACCGCGGCGAATTGGGCTTTAACTGGACCAGTGATTACTGGCTGGATATTGAATGTTTTGCCGCGCAGCTTGAGCCGATCCTGCGTAAACCAGTGGGCACGTTGCAGCCACAGGAAGTGGTCACCGTTGAACAAACGCTGGCCCTTTATCAGGGCGACTTATTAGAGGGCTACTACACCGATTGGGCGTTACTTGCGCGCGAACAGTTACGCCGCCTCTATCTGAATGCCCTGGCTCACCTCATGCACTATTACGCCGACAATCGTTCCGGCCACATCTGCCTCGATCAGAGCCTGGCCTATGGCCAACAGATCCTCAATATCGACCCCTTGCGCGAAGAGATCCACCGCGCCATGATGAAATTTTATCTGCAAAATGGACAACGTGCCCTGGCCGTGCGCCAATATGAACGTTGTTGCGATCTACTCGAACGTGAGTTGGATGTGCCGCCCATGGCCGAGACGCAGTTGCTCTTTCAGCAGGTGATGAAACAAAGCCCAACCAGCCGCCCAACGGGCACAGTCACGCCGCCGCCCGCCATGCCGACGAAGACGCCACTGCCCACCAACCAGGCCCAAGCTCTGGACGCTCTACAGCTCGCCATGCGCCGCTTTGATGAAGCACGCGTCCAACTGCAACAGGCGATCCAACTGGTGGAACGTTACGGCGCGGCCCCACAATAACCAACGATGCTGGTTCCCACGCTCCGCGTGGGAATCCCGTGAGGACGCGTCTGCGTCCTGGACGCAGAGCGTCCTCGCTGGCATTCCACGCAGGGCGTGGAACGAGGATAGTAACCACTCGGTGATTGTGCGGTGACCGCCCAGTGACCGCCCCCAGTTACAATACATTTATCTCAATCTGCTCTCGTCTTCAGCTGTGCAACTGCACTCGACAAGGCTCATGAACCTATTTGAAGATCAAACTGCCGCCTTTATGTTACGTATCTGGGTCGAGCGGCGTGAATTAGCCGGTGCCCCCGTCGAGTGGCGTGGCCTGATCGAACATGTGACCAGCGGCCAGCGCCACTATACCAAAGATCTCACGACCATGCTGCACTTTGTCAAACAGTATATGGTCGAGCTGGGTGTTGATTTTAGGCCCGAAAATGATCCTAAACCGTAAGCGAAACCGACAATGGCCAATCATACTGCAATCCATGCTGTGGGCAACGGGCTGATCCGCTTTTTGCGCAATACCTATCCAGATGCGCTGCGCGAGGGCGGTTTTCCCTGTGATTTTCGGCTCTTCTCCAGCAAGGAGTTGACCGATACCGACAACCTGGGCACCACCCTTTCACTCTTTCTCTATCGGATTACGGTCAACGAGTTTATGCGCAACGCCCGGCCAGAACATAATCCACGCCAGCGCACGGTACCTCTGACCGTAGATCTCCACTATCTGTTGACCGTCTGGGCCGACAATGCGGAGCTTGAGCAGACGATCCTGGGTTGGGCCATGCGTCAGTTCTATCTCTATCCGATGCTCGACACGGCAACCTTTGCCCCGGAAGCATGGGATAGTGAGGATCTCGTACAGATCGTCCCAGCGGAGCTGAGCCACGAAGATCTGCTGCGCGTCTGGGATGCGTTGGCGCCAGCCTATCGGCTCAGCTTTCCCTATGTCGCGCGGGCGATCCGGCTGGATCCCGATCAGACGCCGGCTGCGCTGCCGGTGGTGGATGCCCGTTTAAGCCCGGCGCGGCATGAGCCAAGGACAGGTGCTTAATGGCAGAAGTGGTACAACACCGCGTGCTCGCAGGGCTGCGCTTTATCGACGCCAACAGTGGCCTGCTCGTCAACAACGGGCTGGCAGTCAGCGCTCCCGGCCTGAAGATTGTGCGTAATCGCCTTGGTCTCTACGCCCTGTTAGCCAATCGCGCCGGCGCGCCGCCGGGACCAACCCTCGAATTGACCGTCACCGACCAAGGCGGTCATTACTGGGGACGGCGCTTTACCTTGGCCCTGCCGCGCGATAGCGATCCGAGCCATGTTGCCAATGGTGGCTCGCTCTTCCGCCCCGTTGACATTTTGCTCTTTCGCCGTCCCACCGCCCCCGCCCCGCCCGATTGGGCGCTGATCCGGGCGACGGTGGTTGATGGCGCAGGGCGACCATTGCCGGCCGCGCTCTTGCGGGTCCAGCGTACCATCGACGGCGTGCTGACCACCGTTGCCCAGGCGCTGACGGCCTGGCAAGGGCACATTATCGGCGAAGTCACCATCGGTGTCCCCGCGCTGCCGGTGGCCATTTCTAATGATGAGGATGGTGATGGCGGCGGTGGGAATGGCGGGGAAGGGGAAGCGCCTGTGTTGATCTTTGAAGTACCCGCGGTGCTCGATGTCGTGGTCGATCCCACCTTTGTGGCGACCGCCAACGCGTTGCCCGATCCCGATCAACTGATCGCCAACCGTAACACGTGGCCGTCCACCACCTTGAATATCCAACTCAGGCGCGGCCAAACCCAGACCACGACCCTGACCGTGGCACTTTAATGATTTGCTCGTAACCACGCGCTGTGTGGTTATGCCATAAGGAAGCTCCGCGTCCCCGCAGCCGCAGAGCGCCCAAACGGCATTCCGCCGGAGCGGGTGCCCAGGGCGGCGTTCCCGATGCATAAGTCCTATCTAACTTGTAACCAAAGGAGTGACAACCATGCCTGAGTACCTGGCGCCCGGTGTCTATGTCGAAGAGACCAGCTTTCGCCCCAAGTCGATTGAAGGGGTCAGCACCAGTACCACCGCCTTTGTCGGCCCCACCCAGAAAGGGCCACTGACGACCACCCCCGAAGTGATCACCAGCTTCGGCGAGTTTACACGCATCTATGGCAGTATGGGCGATCTGGTCTTCAGTAATGGCACGCAGCCCAATTATCTGGCCCATGCCGTGCGTAGCTTTTTCAACAACGGCGGCTCGCGCCTCTTTGTCGCCCGCACCTTTGTCCGCACCGCCAATGACAACACCGGCGTCGCCGTCTCGGCTAACTTTGTAGCCGATGGCGCCAATACCGCACGCGTGGTCGCCATGCAACCGGGCAGTGGTTATAACGGGCGAGTCCGTTTTGTGGAACAGCGCGTCCCTGCTTCGCTCATTTCGCTGACCGCCGCCCCGGAAGGTTCCCTCCTCAGCACGGGCGCGGCCGGTGCCCGCACCTATTATCGCAAGCAGGGAGCCGATTGGCTGGCCGCCTCCGGTGACCCTGATGATAATCTAAATTTGGCCGCACTGCCCGCCGTGATGGAGTTGATCACCTTGCTGGTCGAGACCACCGATGGGGCCGGCAATCTGCAACTCTATGAAAATCTGGGTTATGCGGCCACGCACCCGCGCTATCTCGGCCTGCTCTTACAGCAGCACCCATCGCGGCGGGCTGATGCACTGCAAAATCCCTATTTTATCCAATTTGCCGGCGCGGTGACCTCCTTCCAACTCCACGCACAGCTCTTCCCGAATATTGACACCGCCCCGCCGCCCGTCGGCGCAGGTGAACGTATCGTGGCGGTGGCGGGCGGCAACGACGGGCAACAGCCGACCAACACGATTCCCCTGACGGCGGCGAGTCTGCCCTTTGGCGGTTCGGTGGCCTATAGCGAGGCGTTGGCCCTTTTGGAACAGATCGAGGATATTTCGATCATCGCTGCCCCTGGTTATTCGGCCCACGGCGACGCAACGCAGCGGCTGTCGATCCAGGGCAGCCTGATCGCCCATGTCGAGCGGATGCAATATCGCATCGCCGTGCTCGATACGCCCCAGGGACAGACCATCGCCGAAGCGCTGGCCACCAAGGCGCAGATCGACTCCACCCGCTCCGCGCTCTATTACCCCTGGGTCATGGTCGAAAACCCCCTGGCACGGCCGGGGAATGAGCAGATTCCCAAAGAGATCGCAGTGCCACCCAGTGGTTTTATCACCGGCATCTACGCCCGCAACGATGTGGAGCGTGGCGTCTGGAAAGCGCCGGCCAACGAAGTGGTGCTCGGCGCGCTGCGCTTTGAACGCGAGATCAACAAGCCGCAGCAGGAGTTGCTCAACCCCAATGGCGTCAACTGTCTCCGCTACTTTTTTGGGCGAGGCAACCGGGTCTGGGGTGCCCGCACCACCTCATCTGACCCCGAATGGAAGTATGTCAATGTGCGCCGCTACTTCATCTATCTGGAGCATTCGATTGACCGTTCGACCCAATGGGCGGTCTTTGAACCCAACGGCGAACGGCTGTGGGCCAACCTTCGCGAAACCGTGGCTGCCTTTCTCTACAACGAGTGGCGCAACGGCGCCTTGCTGGGCACCACCCCCGAAGAGGCCTACTTTGTGCGCTGCGACCGCTCCACCATGACGCAGAACGACCTCGACAACGGGCGGCTGATCTGTGAGATTGGCGTCGCCGTCCTCTACCCGGCTGAATTTGTCATCTTCCGCATCGGTCAGAAGACTGCGGATGCGCGGAGTTAAAACGTGATGCGTGAAACGTAAAACGTGAAACGTAATGCGCAACAAGTTCGGTTTACACATCACGTTTCACGTTTTACGCATCACGTTTCACGTTTTACGCATCACGTTTCACGTTTTACGCATCACGTTTCACGTTTTACGCATCACGTTTCACGTTTTACGCATCACGTTTCACG
>JALHQH010000023.1:0-140797 GCA_022842065.1 Caldilineaceae bacterium | reverse complement strand
CATCACGTTTCACGTTTTACGCATCACGTTTCACGTTTTACGCATCACGTTTCACGTTTTACGCATCACGTTTCACGTTTTACGCATCACGTTTCACGTTTTACGCATCACGTTTCACGTTTTACGCATCACGTTTCACGTTTTACGTTTCACGCATCACGTTTCACTAAAACCAACGGAGATCAACCATGGCCCGTGAATTACCCTACAGTGCCTTTAACTATCTGGTCAGCTTTGACCGTGCCGAGGATTTTGGTGGCTTCTCGGAAGTCTCCGGCTTGGGCACCGAGCTGACGGTGGCCGAATATCGCAACGGCAACGATGCCGAAAACCATGTGCGCAACATTCCCGGCCTGCACAAACCGACCGATGTCACCCTCAAGCGCGGCATTATTGATTCGGAGACGCTCTGGCGCTGGTTTCAACAGGCTTACACCGGCGGACCGGATGCGAAGAAAGATGTAACCGTCACCCTGCTCGACGAATCGCGGCGGGCCGTGCAATCGTGGGTGATGTTGGGCACCCTACCCATGAAGTACACCGGCCCCACACTCACCGCCAAAGGCGGCGAAGATGTGGCCATCGAAGAGATCGTGCTCAAGATCGACCATTTTAGCATTGAAGCCGCCTAAGAGCTCGTTCCGCCGCTCCGCGGCGGAATGCAGCGTGGACGCTCCGCGTCCTCGCACCGCAGCGAACCAAGTGTACTGAGCAACTAGAGCAAACCATGTACGGACTCACCTTTGAAGAGCAAGCGCCGCTGCGGGCCAGCCATCCACAGCGCACGGACATTGCCTGTTTTGTGGGTTTTGTGCGGCGCAGTGCAGCACCTTTGCCACTGGCATTGGTCCACTGGTTGCGCGAGCACGGTTGGTTGGCCATGAGTGCGACCACCAGCGATCTGCTCAACCTGCCGGTACCCCTCGACAGTTGGAATGTCTTCAACCTGCTTTTCGACTGGCAAACGCGTCCGCTGCAGCCCGCAGCAACGGGTGAACAGACCATCAGCACCTATTTGGGCGCGGCGGTCCGTTCCTTTTTTGCCCAGGGTGGGCGCAAATGTTTTGTTGTGCGGGTCGGCGACCCCTGGCCCTACAGTGAAGCGCCTGATACACGAGCGGCGCGCATCGATGAGCGTCTGCACGCACTGTTGCCGGGTTATCCGAACATCATCACCGCGTCACCGGTAGAGCGGACAAGTTGGTTAGGGGTAGGCCAGCTCTTTGGTTTGCCAGAAGTTTCATTTCTCTGTTTGCCCGATCTGGCCGACATTGTGCGCACACCACAGACCGTGGTTGAGCCACCGGCCGTGCTACCGCCAGGGCCAGAAGTGTTTGTCGAATGCAGCGCCTCAGAACCACCGCCACCGGTGGATGATCCCGCCCGCTTTGTGCAAGGGCCCCGCTGCGATGAGGCTGGATATCAGGCTTGGGCGCAGGCCTTACATCGCTGTGCCGAATTGATCGCCCGTCAACAGCGCGAAGTACAGTTGATCGCCGCCATCCCCATCCCCGTGGCCGATAGTGCAGCGGCGCAGGATCTGCTCGCCGATCTGGTTGATGGTGGTCATGGCCCCTTGGCGCAACTGCTCCTTACCGGTGGCGGTGTGGCGGGGGCGGACCGTGCGCTGGCCAGTGCCTTTGTCCAGTTGGTCTATCCCTGGGCGCGCACCCCCGGCTCGGTCCGCTTGCCGGAACAGTTGGAAAGCCCCGATGCCGTCTTGGCCGGCCTCCTGGCCCGTAATGCTTTGACCCGTGGCACCTTTCGCAGCGCGGCCAATCTGCATCTGGCCGATCTGTATGATCTCTTTCCGGTCTTGCCCCGTGCCCAGTTGTTGACGCCGGTTGCCACCACACCAGGGCTGGCCGGCAGAGCCCACACCGCGCTGGAACGGCTGACGCTCTTTGGCCCGACCCCCACCGGGTTGCGCCTGCTGTCCGACGTGACGACCAGTCTGGACGAAAGTTATCGGCAGGCGGGCGTCAATCGGCTAGTCGCCGCGCTGATACGGACGGCGCGGCTGCTGGGCGAGACGGTGGTCTTTGAAAGCAGCAACGAACGGCTGTGGGCGCGCCTGCGCACCGGCCTTGAAGATCTCTTGAACGACTTTTTGCAGGCGGGCGCGCTCCAAGGGCCAACGGCGCGGGAAGCCTTTAGTGTCCATTGCGACCGCAGCACGATGAGTCAGCAAGACATTGACAACGGCCGCGTGATCGCCGAGATTAGCTTCCGTGCCGCTGCCACCATCGAGCAGATCACGGTCTCGTTAGCGCTCGACGAGGGCGGCCAGGTAGCGCTGCTGCAGAGCGGTTAATGCGCTTCCGTCCAAGTGTAGTGCGCATCAGGGGATGCGCACCGCTCTGCATCGGGGGATGCAGAGTACACAACCGGAATTTAGGAGGAACCATGCCCGACGAACGCGCTCCACGCGCGAATGAGCAGTTACCTTTTCATGTCTTCCGTTTTCGGGTTGACTTTAAAGAATCGCCGCTTGGCCAGCGGGTGGGCAGTGATGTGCCGCTCTGTTCCGGGGCTTTTTCCGAATGCACGGGGCTAGAAGCGACGATGGAACCCAAGGTGATCCGCGAAGGTGGGGTTAACTATGGGGCCGCCCAGCGCGCCGGGCCGGTGACCTTTGCGACCGTGATCCTGCGCCGCGGGATCACCACCACCCGCCATCTCTGGCAATGGTTTGAGCTGGTCAACCGTGACGGGGCCTATGCCCATCGGCTCGATGTGGAGATTACGCTTTCCAATCCCGCCAATCAGCCGCAGCTCAAATGGAAGCTGGACAAGGCGCTGCCGATTAAGTTTAAGGTCCCCGACCTCAACGCGCTGGGTGATCAGGTGGGGGTCGAAGAGCTGCATCTGGCTTATGAGGGGCTGAGCATGGTGAGTGTATAACCAATGACACAGAGCACACAGATTGTTCGCGCCGAATTTTTTCCCATCGACAGCCGTGGGCAACGGGGTAACCCCGTCTTCATCCATTTCAACCCGGCGTCGCTGGAATATACCGTTACCAACAGTATTGAAAACAAGGGGCGCGGCGACAACAAGAAACAATATGTCACTTCAACCACCGGCAAACTGGTGATGGAGCTGATCTTTGACACCACCCACAACGGCCAGGATGTGCGGGTGGATACGGGAAAAGTTGCCGCGTTTATGCAGCCAACCCCCCAGGGCAACAAAAAGACCCCGGCGATTGTGCTCTTTGAGTGGGGTGCCTACAAATTTCAGGGCATGGTCGAGAGCTACAAAGAGACGCTCGACTTCTTTGCCCCTACCGGCGTCCCCCTGCGGGCCACGATCAACCTGACCCTGGCCAACCAGGACAAGGTCTTTGAAGAAACCGGCGAAACTGGTGATGTGGTTGGTGTGGGTGGTTCGCTGAGCAGTGTCGAGGCGCCCACCCACAGCAACCCAAACGGCCCGGGCAACCCGAACAATGGGGGGGCGGGCAGCGCCGCCGCTGTTGCCACCCGCGCCGGTAACGCCCGTGCCGCCCGCGCGGTGGCCGCCGTCAATAACCAGGAGAGTCTGCGCTTCCCCAGCGGCCCCTCATTAACTGTGGACGCAGCCGTGCAACTGGGTGGTCCCGTGGCCTTTGCCAGCGGTGGTGCCGGTGGCGGGCTGGGGATTGGGGGCGGCATCGGTGGCGGGATTGGGGCCAGCATTGGGGCCGGTATCAGTGCCGGCGTTGGCGTTTCGGCAACGATGGGTGGGGCCGCCTCCGCTGGTGTCGCCGCCGGGGCGGGGGCCTTTGCCCAGCTTCACACGGGCCGCAGCGTAAACGTCGCCGCCACACTCGACACCGATCTATTATTGGAAAGCAGCGCCTCGCTCACCCTGGCCACCGACCTGGCCACCGGCTTTGGCGTCGGTGGCCAAGCCAAAGTGGACGGCGGCATCGGTCTCAGCGCCGATGTCGGGGCCACCGTCAGTCTGCGCGACCGCATTCAGTTTGATTAGCAAGCATTGAAATGCCTGCCTGATATGCAAAACCCGTTAATGGAGATTAAAAATTAAATTCGGTAAATCCAGCCCCTCCCTAACCCTCCCCTTGGGGAGGGAACAGTTCCGCCCCCTTGGGGGAGGTTAGGAGGGGGCCTTTTTACCGAAACAATTACTTGACTCTCATAAACGGGTTAGACGTTAGTGCGTTTTTTCATGCAATGGGCGCAAAGCGCCAACGCACTTCAGCATCTCAGCCGGTGGTTTCAACCACCGGCGTGCCCGCCCTGTGATTCGCCATAACGCGTCTACACCCGCCGGGGTTGAAACACCCGGCTGAGATGCAAAACCCGTTAAAACGGGTTAAATATCAGTGCGTTTCAACGCACTTGTGCCTATCAGCAGGTGTGTTTCAACCACCTGCGTGGCAACCGCACCATTTACCCTTTAGCTTAAAGGTTCAACCCAAACCGAGGTTCATCATGGCCGTCATTTTCGACGAAATCGTGGGCGAAGTCGAAGCACCCAACGCAACACCGCCCACCGCTCCCACAGGACAAGGGGCCGCTCAAACGCCGCCCCCCCAACAACAGGAAACCATCTGCCGGCAACTGCGCCTCCTAGCCCAACGCCAAGCGCGCGTCCGTGCGGATTGACGACTGACTACTGATCACTGACGACTGACGACCAATCGACCAAAGACTCTTATGCCAGAAACACCACTCTCCACCCAAGCGGTCTACCGGGCCCGGCCAACCGTGCGCATTGACACGCAGGAATATCCCAAAGTGAGCGAACTGCTGATCGGCATGGAAATGACCGAAGCGGAAGGCGGCCTTTCGACCTTGGCGTTGGTCGTGAGCAACATTGCCAGCGACGCCCAGGGGGGAGCCGATCTGGCCTTTGAGGATGATCAGATTCTACGCCTGGGCGCACGCATCACCGTCTATGGCGGCGACGAAAACAGTCCACGCGAAATTTTCCAGGGCGTCATCACCGGGCTGGAGGCCGATTTTCCCACCGCCGCCCCACCAGAGCTGACCGTGCTCGCCGAGGATGCCTTTCAACAGGCGCGTATGAGCAGGCGCACCGCCGTCCACGATGAGGTGACGATTGCCGATCTGGCCACGGCCCTGGCCGACCGTCTGGGCCTGACCCCAGTCATCACTGGTTTTACGGCCAACATTGGGACGTGGGTGCAACTCAATGAGAGTGACCTGGCCTTTTTGCGCCGCCTGCTCGCTCGTTATGCTGGCGACCTGCAGGTGGTGGGCAATGAACTTCATCTCTCGCCGCGCAGTGACGTGGCACGCGGTAGTCTAGAACTAGAACTACACAGCCAATTGCGCCAGGCGCGGGTCACTGCCGATCTGGCCCACCAAGTCAGCGCAGTAACCGTGACGGGCTGGAATCCAATCCAAGGCGAGCGCGTCACCGGGCAAAGTACAGGCAGCGCGCTGGGACCAGGGCAAGGCGCAACCGGTGCGCAACTACTAGAGCGGGCGTTAGGACATCGCAGCCATCATATCGGCCACCTTGCGGTCACCACCGCTGAGGAAGCGCAGGCCGCGGCCGATGCCGCCTTTGACCAGCGGGCGCGACAATTCTTGTGTCTGGACGCCACTGCCGACGGCAATCCTGCGATCCGGGTTGGCACCCATGTCACTGTCAGTGGGCTGGGGCGGCGTTTTGACAACAGCTATTATGTGGTCCACGCCTGCCACCGGTGGGATGTGACGCGTGGTTATGAGACCGACTTTCAGGCCGAATGTGCCTATTGGGGAGGCACACCGTGAACTTACCGGCGCTCTTTGAAATTCCAAATCCTGGTCGTTTTAACGCCGCCTATCTCGCCGAAGTGGTGGCCGTCGATGACCCATTAGGGCTGGCGCGCGTCCAGGTCCGCCTGCTCAGTTTTGATGGCGTGGCCGATCAAGATGGCCCGATCTGGGCGCGGGTCGCCGTGCCTTTTGCCGGTGCCAATCGCGGGGCTTTTTTGCTGCCCGACGTGGGTGACGAAGTGTTGATCACCTTTGTCAGTGGCGATAGCCGGCTGCCGGTGGTGGTCGGTGGGCTCTGGCATGGCAATGCGACGCCCCCCGAAACGCTCGGCGGGGCGGGGGATCGCGTCGACCGTTGGACAATAGTCGGCAAGGCGGGCACCCGGATTGCGATTGTCGAGGAGAAGAGCGGCGCAGCCACGATTTCTTTCACCACACCGGGCGGTGTCAGCGGTGAGTTGACCGATGCGGGTGGCGGCAAAATCGAGTTGCGCGCGGCCGGCACAACGATCACGATTGATTCCGGTGGTGTCACCATTCAGACCGCAACGGTCAACGTCAATGCATCACAGGTGACGGTGACGGCGCCGAATGTGAAGGTTGATGCCGCCATCTCGACCTTCTCTGGCCTGCTCAAGTGTGACATTTTGAAGGCGACCACGGTGATCGCCGAGACCTATACACCAGGAGCAGGCAACGTATGGTAACGCGAGGGCATGGCGCAAAGGCAAATCACCATCCGATCCGGCTGCGTGGGCTGGGCAGGGTCGGCGATGAACAGGGGCCGCTGCTGATTCAGCGCATCGATGACAATTTTATCGACGCGCTCTTACACGAGTTGGCCGCGCCGGAGGGGATCAAGACCGTGCAACAGGCACAGGTCAAAGCGAACGCCGACCGCAGCGTAACGCTCTATCAGCCAGTCCACCGGGTCTTTCATCTCGCCCTCTTTGAAGCCTATTGTGAAGAGCTCGGGCGGCCACGCCTGGACCCGACACGCATTGCCGGGGCCGGTTTAGTCGTACGCCGCATCGCCACCGACACGGCGGGCAACACCTTAGCCCCCGAACGGTTGGAAGGGTGGACCAGCATGGGCACGACCAACACGGGCTGGCGACCGCTGGATTCGCCCCGTGCCTTGGACCAAGATCCCGACCCGGCGTTGCGTCGCCCCCTCTTTACCACCGGCCAGGCCGAGTTGGACCGCCGGATTGTAGAGCGCAATGGCCTGACCACACCGCTGGCCGAAAATAGCTCACCCTTATTTGTCGCTCCGCCCGCCCTTTGTGCGGCCTTGGGCAAGACGATTCTTTATGGGCTAGTGCCGGTGATCAGCGCTGAATACAGCACGACCGCACCATCACCAACGGCCAACGACGCCGAACAGGTGGCCCAACTTTTTGTGCAGGTGCAGGCCGATGGCACCGCGTTGAGTTATCTGACCGTGGAAATGTCCTTCGATCTCCCGGTCATGGGCCAGACCCTACTCTTTGCTGACAGCGACAACGCATCACACATCGATCTCTTTTTGCAAATGGCGAACTATTTTAACGATTTTGGCGCTTTTGACGGCACCGCCGCGGCCAACCGTCTGCTGCAACAGCTAAATACAGTCGAACTGGTTGCCCCTGCTGGTGAGCGGATCGGCGCGGGTGTGCTTTTGCAAAATACGCGAGCGGAACAATTGCGTCGTCAAGATCAACGTGCGGCGCAAGTCGCCGGCCAACTGACAACGCCCTCGTTGTTCTTATTAGGGACGGCGGTAAAAAACTATCGCTGGCAGCTCAGCCAGCGCCAGCGCACCAACATTTTACAGGCGCTGACCGCCCTGCTCCAATCACGGCTGGCGGATATCACCGGTGGCGAAGGGCGTTACAAAACACGTGATCGTCAATATCGGGTGCGCGGTTTCATCCGTGTGCAGCGGGATGATCGTTGTCCGCCCGAAGTGGTCTGGAGCGCGCCTACGCCGCGCATCCAAATTGCCGAGTGGCATGCGCCGGGGCCAGCCGGCGTGCCGGTGGTCCAGATTTCGTTGCCCGATATTACCGACCGTGAACAGTTGAAAGCGCTCAAACCCAACATTGCTTTTCAGGTGCCGGCCAGTCTACACAACCTGCTCGACGCCAACGATCTGGCCGGTTTGCTTGCTGGCAATGTTAAATCCGGCAATTTAGCCCTGGATTGGATCTGTAGCTTTAACATCCCGATCATCACGATCTGCGCTTTCTTGGTCTTGAATATTTTTTTGCAACTATTCCAGATCGTCTTCTGGTGGCTCTTTTATATCCGGAGCTGTATTCCGATCCCCAAGCGGGAGTAACTGCCTACTATGACTCAAAATCCATCGCCTCCGCCCATCGGTTGGCCGCTCTTGCCGCTGCCCGATGGTAAGGGGGAATTACACTATCCAACGCTGGAGCAGAGCGTGCGCCAGTCGATCCAGGTGATCCTGCGCACGCAGCCGGGCGAACAACTCATGCGTGAACGCTTTGGCGCGGGGCTGGAACGCTTTCTCCACGAGCCGAATAACCTGACGACCCGCCGCCGTATCCGCGACCTGATTCTAGAGTCGCTGACCCAGTGGGAAGGGCGCATCTTGCTCGACCGCGTCGATGTGCGCGAGCTACCCGACCAGCCCACCCACCTGCGCATCGAGCTGGCCTATCGCCTGCGTCGCACGGGGGCCGCGCAACAACTGGGCATTACCATGGAACTGGAGGCATAACCCATGCCATTCAACCCACCGGCGCTGGATGACCGCAGCTTTGACGATCTGGTGCAAGAGCTGCTGGCGCGCATTCCCGCCCATACCCCAGAGTGGACCAATCCACGGCTGGGCGATCCGGGCCGCACCTTGATCGAACTTTTTGCCTGGCTGGGCGATACCCTGCTCTACCGCGCCAACCTGGTGCCCGAACGCCAACGGCTGGCCTTTCTGCGCCTGCTCGGTGAACAAATGCGCCCAGCAATCCCCGCGCGCGGGTTGATTACCCTGACGCTGGACGGGGAGAGCGCCAGGGTTCATAAATTGCGCCCACTGGCCACCGTCAAAGGGCCAGTCAATTTTGAGACACGCGCCGAAGTGACCGTGCTGCCGATCACCATGCAGGCTTTTTATAAACGGCCATTGACGAGTGATGAAGCCACCGCCATGGCCGACGTGATCGACGAGCTGACCGCGATCTTCACCCCCGATTTCCAATCGTTGCGCAGCGCGACGGGAGATCAGGCCAGCCAAGCGGCGCGCCCTTATGTCACGACCCCCATCTTTGCCGATGGGCAGCCACAACCGGCGGGGTTTGATCTCACGGTGAGCGCGCTTGACAAAGCACTCTGGCTAGCGATCTTGGCACCGACCGCCGACTTGGTCGATGCGGTGCGGCTGGCCTTGGGTGGTGATGCGGACGGTAACGCCCAGTTGCTCAATGTGGGGTTGCTGCCGGCCATCGAAGTGCCGGATCTCTTTGCGCCCAATCAATTGTTTGCGGGGGGCCAACGCGCCGGCATTCCCCATCTCTGGGAGATCACCGGTACGGATGGCGAGGGCAAAGCGCGCTATTTTACCATCGATGTGATCGAAGACACCACCGCCCAATTGACCCGGCGCGGGATCCAGCGTCTCGCCTTGCCCGCCGCCGAATTTATCGGTGCGCCCACCAACGATGTGCGCACGATGGTTGATGCCGGCGTGGGTGATCAGCCGCCCCGGCTTGATGATCCCGCCGCCGCGGCCCGCCTGGTGACCTGGTTACGCCTGCGCCCTGATACCCAAGGCCAAGCCCAGCCACCCAGCATCGATCTGAGCTGGATTGGGGTCAACGCCGTCGAGATCGACCAGCGGCGCACGATCACGGGGCGCATCATTGGCCAAAGCAACGGGGCCGCCGATCAACTGTTACAACTGCCGGGGCAATCAGTCGAAGCCGAAACCTTGCAACTTCAGGTGGAGGAGCGCGGGCGCGGGTTCCAACCCTGGGGACAGATCGAGGATCTGGCATTGGCAGGGCGCGATGCCACTGTTTTTGCCCTCGACCGCGAGGCCGGGACGATCCAATTTGGCGACGGGGTGCGTGGGCGGATTCCCGAAGCGGGGAGTCGCGTGCGCGTGGCCTTGTTGCGTGCGGGTGGCGGCAAAGTGGGCAACTTGCCCGCCGGTTCGCTCCAGGGGATTAGCGCCTTTGACTTGGCCGGCCAGGCCCGTCACGATCTCAAGGTCGGCCAAGCGCTACCCACTGATGGCGGCGTCGATCAGGAAACATTGGCCGCCGCCGAACGGCGCGTGCCAGGTCTATTGCGCAACCATGACCGCCTGATCACCGCGGCTGATTATCGCGACCTGGCCGTTGATACGCCAGGGGTACGCATGGGGCGGGTCGAAGTGCTGCCCAAATTTCGCCCCCAGCAACGTTTGTTTAATGTACTGGGTGTGGTCTCGGTGCTGGTGCTGCCAGACAAGGCAACCCAGAAAGCGCCCAACCCGCGCCCGGATCGCCCCTTTCTCGAGACAGTCCACGCCTGGCTTGATGCGCGCCGGCCACTGGGCACCGAACTCTATGTGATCGGCTGCGAATATGTGGCGATTGGACTCAGCGTGGGCGTTGCGCTGCGTGATGGCTTTGGCCAGGAAGAGACCCTGCTCGCCGTGCGCGAGGCACTCTACCGCTATCTCTGGCCCTTGCCCGGCGGTGGACCACTTGACGAGGGCTGGCCGCTTGGCGGCGAAGTGCGCGATCGCGAATTGGAAGTCGCGGTGGCGCGCGTGGCTGGCGTCCGTGGGGTGCGCAGCCTGAATCTCTTCACACGCCAGGGCGATGAGTGGCGGCTGATCCAGCGCCCCACCGGTGACAACGCCGCCCCCGTCTCGATTTCCTTGTTGGCCTGGCAGTTGCCCGAACTGCTCTCCGTGGTCGTCCTGGCCGAACAGGACGCCCCGACGACCTTAGATGGCGTCCCCAATCCCTTTGCCACCGCGGCCGGGATCGCCATCCCTGTTGTGCCCGAGGTCTGTGCCTGATGGATGCCAATGGGTTACGCTTTTGGATGGTAGGCGACGAAGGCCACTGGGCGATCCACGGTGATCCGCCCCTGCTGGCCTATGATCGCACGCGGCGCAGTTTACGCTTAGCCAGCCACCGGCCAACCGGTGCCTTACCGCTAGAGGATGAGGCTGTGCTAGCTGAAGCGGCCTTGCGCCTGGAACGCCTGCGTGAAACGCGCGATGAGTATGGCACGCGCGCCTACTGGGATAATGTGGCTAATGTTGTAATGGCGAGCGGGGCCTTGCCCACCCCCACACCGATCTTCACCCTGCCTACCGCCGGCACCCCCACCGATCTGGCAATGGGGTATGACGGTGTGCTCTATGCTGCCATTAACGGCGCGGTGGCCCTGCAAGATCGGCGCGAGCGATGGGACCCGGTGCTGCTCACCAGCACCGGTTTTCAAGCGTGGCGGCTAGCCGCCGATCCAACCGGCGGCGTCTGGGCCTTGGATCGTGACAACAAAACCTTGGCGCAGGTCCAGGGGCTGCCCTTCCCAAACCGCCCCTTTGCTCCTTATGCGGCCAACGTTTTCCGCCCCTGCGCCGAGAATCCCGACCCGCCGCGGCTCACGGTGCTGGTGACCGCGAGTTTGCCAGGGGAAGAAAACCCCGTCGCGCTGGCATGCAGCCCAACGGGTCGGCTGGCCGTGCTCTGTTGGCTCGAGGGGCAAGTCGCTGTGATCCGTTTGCTCGATCATCACGCCGGGGTATGGGGGCCGCCGCAACAACTGCTGCACGCCCAGCGCCCTTATAGTCTAACCTGGGTCAATGCCGAACAGATCGCCCTATTGCGCGCCGATTTGGCGAACGAGGCATTGGTTTACGAACTGGGCGCACCGGAAACCGATCCCGCCATCACACAGCTCGAACCGGTGGGTGATTTTTACCCGCTACGTCGCCACATCGGCGATCCTTTTGTCAACGGCGTGGGGTTGCCCCCCTTTTATCCAACCGTACCACCGGCAACCACCGACGCAGAGGCCGCGCCCACCGCTCTGGTTGGGCTGCACCGCCTCTCGCTGCCAACCTTTGCCCGGCAGGGGTGGGCCAGCAACAACAGCGCCGCGGGGCGCATGGTTTTGGATAGTGGGAACAGCCAGACCGAGTGGCATCGCCTTTACCTCGAAGCGCGGATTGGGGCGCATTGTGGCATCAAAGTCTATCTGACCGCCAGTAACGACGCGACATTGCCGATCACCGACCCGGCTGAAGTCAGCACCGCGCCCGACTGGTACGAACATCGGTTTGGCGAATGTTATGCCCACAACCAGCCGGACGCCAACCAGATCCCGCGGGCGGTGTGGCTCGCGACCCCCTCCGAGCTACCCTATCACCCTGGGCTAACCCTGTGTGAACGGCAGCCGGGACGCGCCGGTCTCTTTACCGTGTTGATCCAGCGCAGTGGGCACCGCGTGCGCACCTTGCGTGGGCGCTATCTCCATCTGTGGGTGCTGCTCGAAGGGGATGGGCGGGCAACGCCGGAACTGTGGGCCGTGCGCGCCTATGGTTCGCGATTTTCCTATCGTGATCGCTATCTGCCCAGCTTCTATCACGAGACGGCTTTTGGCGCTGATGCCGATCAACCCCTGGCCGCGGGCGAACCGACCACCCCCGCCGATTTTCTGGACCGGTTCCTGGCGAATTTTGAAGGAGTGCTGACTGGGCTGGAAGATCGGATTGCGCACAGTTATCTGCTCACCGACCCACGCACCGCCCCACCGGAGGCCTTAGCCTGGCTGGGCAGTTGGATCGGGGTCAGCTTTGATGCAGCCTGGCCGACCGCGCGCCGTCGGCAACTATTGCGTCACGCCACCCAACTCTTCCGCCGCCGCGGCACATTGGCTGGGCTAACGCTGGCACTTGATCTAGCCACCGGTGGCGCAGTGACCCGTGGCGCAATTGTGATTCTGGAGGATTGGCGGCTGCGGCGCACCTTTGCCACCATCCTGGGCGTGGATCTGGCGCAGACGACGGATCCCTTGCTGGATGGCTTGTCAGTCAGCGGCAACTCCTATGTCGGTGACACATTAATTCTGGGTGACGAACGCTACCGTGACGAAGTGCTGGCCATCTTTGCCCCGGCCTTCCAACGCAGTGCCGCCAACGATGTCACCATTCGCCAATTTTTTGATGAGCTGGCCTATCGCGTCACCGTGTTGGTGCGGCAGAGCGTCAATGAGCCGGATCGCGGCGTTATCCGGCGCGTGGTCGAGTTGGAGCAGCCGGCGCACATTGCTGTCCGCATTGCTACCGCCAGCGAACCCCTGCTCGTCGGCATGACCGCGCTGGTCGGCGTCGATACCTATCTGGTACAGGAGCAAAGCCCGCAGCCGGTCACCGTCGGCCAAAGCCGCATCGGCGTCCGCGACCGGGTCAAAGGCCCCGCCAGCCTCGACCCCCGGCTGGCCGGCGGATCCAGCGCCTGAGGGCGCTTCTCGTTGTTAGCCGGCGGATTCATCCGCCGTTTGCATTCGTTTTGTCAATAGCCCCAAGGGGAGATCGTTATGAGTACTCGTCCGGATTCGCTTGTCGAACGGTTGCGCCCCAACCTGATCGAAACCACCGCCGCGGAACGGGTTTTTTATGCCAACGGTGTGCAGCTCGATGCCGGTGACTTTAATGCCGAGCAAGTTTATCACCGTGGCCGCATGGCCCGTGCCCTCGCCTATTTGCATGGCTATGGGACCGCAGCCGGTTTAGCCGTACAGTGGCAAGCGGCGCTCGCGCCGGGCGTGGATCCGGCTTTCCCCGACGGACGGGAGGAGAGTCTACAGGTGACGCCCGGTTTGGCGATTGACCGCCTGGGGCGGCTCATCGAAGTGCCGCGCACCGCCTGTATCCGACTGGACCGCTGGTATCAGGGGCAGATGGCCGCTGACTTGCAACTGGGCTATCATGCGGATCAGGGCGGGGTTGTCGTTGATCTCTTCCTGCGCTTTGCCGTCTGTGAACAGGGCAAACAGCCCGCCTTTGCCACCGGCCCCTACGATGCGCTCGACGCCGCTGTGCCCTCACGCCTGCGGGACAGTTATCAACTTGAGCTGGTGATCCGCCAAGAGGGCGACCTAAGCCTTAATCTGCCCGTCTCACCCTGGGCCACCGTGCCGGTTGACGGCGATCCCGCGACCCAGCGCGCTGCCTTACGCACTGCCATCCTCGCAGCCTGGCGCGAAGGGACCGCTGATTGGGATCACAACGGCCCCGTGCCTTTGCCCGAACACACGGTGGGCCAGGATCCCACCGCGCTCTTTCTGGCGCGGTTGATCCTACCAACGGCTACCCCCGTGGGCGAGGATCCACCCGTGCGCGCTGAAGGTGTAGATCTGGTCATCGATGATGCAGCCCGCCTCTTTGTCTATACGCCCAATGCGTTGGCACGGCTGCTGGGCATAGAAAGATAGGAGAAACCAAATGCTCAACCTTGTTGCCGGACCCGCCCGCGAGCGGATCGATGTCGATGAGTTGCCGGGGCTGACGCAGAGCGGCGTCCTCCAGATCGACAACCGTCGCCGGCGCACCTTTTATACCGATGGCCGTTTCCTCGTCGCCAATGACCTGAACCGCGACCAGAACTATTTTCTGGCCCGCCAGAGTATGCTGGGCCGCGCCGGCGGGATGGGTGTGGTTACTGGCCTCCAGGTGCGTTTGGATAACACGGGCCGGCTGATCCGCATTGAGGCCGGCCACGGCGTCACCGCCACCGGCGAGATCGTGGTGCTCGATCAGACGATTACCCTTGATCTAACCGATGTGCCGGCGCAGCAACGGCTGGATGCCAGCTTTGGGGTAAGCCGCCTGCCGCGTGAGGCCGGGCGCAACCGCAGTGGGCTCTATATCGTGGCGCTACGTCCAGTCGAGTTCACTGCCCACCCTATTCCCGCGGCCTATCCCGCCTCGATCACGGCCAAACGCGGGGTGGAAGATGGCGAGATCATCGAAGCGGCCGCGGTGACGCTGATCCCCTACCAAGATGCCGGTTCACAATTCGAGCTTGGCCTGCGCCGCGCCCATGTCGCCCGCCGCATCTTTGTGGAAAATGAAACGGGTAAAATTCCCGCCGGGGCGCTGCCACTCGCTATGCTGGCCCTGGAACGCGGGGTGATCCAGTGGGTGGATACGTTTATGGTGCGCCGCGAAGTGGGGGCCGATCACGGCGATGTGCTGGGGTTAGGGTTTGCCCCACGCGCTACGCGTGAGGCCCAGTTACGCCAATATGACCAGCACTTGACCGATGCCCTGGCCCGTTCGTCGGCTGGTCAACAGGTGGTGGCAGCGCAACATTTTATGGCACTGCCGCCTGGAGGCCGTATGCCGGTAGCCGGGATTGACACGACCAACTTTACCCAATATTATTTCCCGCCCGAAATGGATGTGGAACTGGCCTTGGTGCCCGAAGATGAAGTGCCGGCACTGCTGGAGGAGAGTTTGCTGCTGCCACCGCTCGACCTGACCTTGCCGGGCGAAACCCATGAGTCCACCTCGATCTTGATTCTGGCCCCGGTCACCCGCCAGCAGATCCGGCCGTTGGGCACCCAACTGGAAAGTTTGATCCGCCCGGTGCGTTCGGCTGTGCCTGGTTTGGTGGCGCAACGCAAGCCGCTAGAACTGTTGCGCGGGCTGCGCCCCTTGCCGCGCCAGCCAACCATTTTGGCGACGCAGAGTTTGGTTGACGCGCGTTGGCAAGCTGCCCTGGCCGATGTTACGACCCTCTGGTACGTGCGCCGGCGCAATCTGGCCTATAAAGAGAGCATCGTCGGTGTGCGTGTCCCCGTGGACAATGAGGAGGAAGGGGGGAATGGCGGCAACGGTGGCAATAATCCCGATCCCGACCAACTGCGGCAGGTAATGGATGAGCGGCTGGTACTCTTTGCCCTCACCGAGCGCTTTGCCGCCCTGCCGCCGCGCGCCTCCGCCCAAGCCGAAACCGAGTTGGTGCAACTGCTGGCCGCCACGCAAATGGGTCGCTCGCGCACCTTGATGGTTGGGGCGCTGGCCGAACTAGCCCAACAGGGCGAAGGGCGGTTATCCGTCGCCGCGGTGCGGGGGGTCGCCACCCGTTATGCCGATGCCACCCTGGGGCGCGGGCTGCTCGTGCTGACCCGCCTCAATCGACGGCTGGACGAGCCTCTGCTCACCGACCTGATCGGGACGACCGCTCCCATTCCCGAATTAGACCGGGTGGCGCTGGCCGCGTCCACCGCGGACCGTACCCTGCCGGCCAAGATCGCTGAAAACGTGGAAGGCATTGCCCTCAGCGGCGGTGAAAAACCGACCGCTGCCCAACTGGCGACTATCCGCGACGAGATGGATACATTTGTCAGAAAGCTGATGGAAAGACTGGGGATTGGGTAGCCAACCCCCTCCCAACCTCCCCCAAACTGGGGGAGGAGCGCGTGACTTGCCGCCAGGACCACGATTCCCTCCCTTACCAGGGGAGGGCTAGGGAGGGGTTGTCTGGAATTACCACCCTGTTCTAGAGAGATGAGAGAACGCCACATGAAAATCATCAAAACGATTCCCGACCTTTTGACCGACGAAAGTATCATCGGCGTCCACCCGCCGCTAGTTCCAGAAACGACCGCGGGCTGGCAGCGGCGGCTCAACTTCTATACGGGCCGGGCCTTAAGCCACACCGCGCTCACCACCGAACAGATCGGCCGCGCTGGGCGCATGACCTTGCGCGGCCAGTTGGTCTCCCCTGGCGTGGTGGGCGGGCTGGAGGCGGGGCTGGAAACGGCGGTGATTGGCGAAACCGTCCAGCACTTCTGCCGGATCACGCCAGGCTTGGGCCTTGCCGTCAGCGGGGAGGATGTGAGCGTGAACACAGGGTTGCGCGTCAATCTGCGCGCGCTGCCGGTTTACACGCTTGTTTCGTTACTCGCTGGCGGGGGCGGTGAAGTTGGTGAACCGGGGGTGTTGGGTGCGCGCCGGTTGGGTGGCACCCTGGGTGATCTGGTTGCGGCCGGGCTTGCCTTACCGCGCGCCGGGATCCTGTTGCTGGAACCGGTGGAAGTGGGGCTGATCGGCAACTTTGACCCCGCCGACCCCTGTGCGATCGACCCGGAGAGCTTCGCCTTTGAAGATTGGCAGATCGCCGATGCCTGTCGCCTGATCCTCTACACCTGGCCGACCGAATGGCTAGCCCTGCCCGCACCTGGAGACCAGTGGCGCAACCGGCTGGCCCACGCCATCTTTAGCGCGGAAGGGCAACAACCAGCCAACACACCGCTGCCCTGGGCCGAAATCGGCGTCCCCATCGGCTTGATCGGTTTTGATGAAAACTTTGCGCCGCTTTTCCTAGATCGGAATGCCGTAGTCCGGGCCGGCGGCAAACCGCGCCCTCGTCCCGCGCTGATCCCGACCAGTGGCACGCCATTGCTCTGGCAGGCGCGTATGGAGCAATTCGCCGAAGAACTGGCCGCCGCGCTGACCGCTAATCTGCCCCTTGACCAGATGGTGCCCAGTTTCCGCCATCTGCCGGCCGCAGGATTGCTGCCGCGTACGGCGTTAGAAATTGAGACGTTGGCCCAATTCCAGGCGCGCACCGCGGCGAATGACGCCCCGGCCAAAGCACAGCCGGAAGTGCCGTTGCAGCTAACTAACCACTTTTTCCCGACCGGCTTTACCGTAGACGCCGTGCCCGTCCCGCTCGAGCAGTTGGATCTAGCGATAGAAGCTGCGGCCCCGCTGGCACCCTACGATCTGACGACGACCGACTATGTGCGCCTGCTTGTGCCGGTGCCCCAGATCTGGTATGACCCCGATCTGTTGCAGGTCAAACAGGTGGACCCTGAATTTGAAACCAGCATCAACGAACTGGTAGCAGAGCGGGGTGAATGGCTCCAACGCCGCCTGGACCTGCGCGCCAAACGCAGCGCTCTGATTGCCGCCATCACCGGTAAACCGGAAAGTTACCCCGATCCCGACCCCGATGCGCTGGAGCCGGAGAGTCCGGCTACCGGAACGTTGGATCCGCGCGAAGAGAGTTATGGCACCACGCCCCTCGCCGGCGCGAATGCGCTACAGGTGACGGCGCTGGCCGAATTGCGGGCGCAGTTGGTCAACACGCCCTTAAGTGAGGCCGAACGCAAGCAGTTGGATGAAATGGGCATCAACGCGCTGATTGCGACGTTGAGAGACAAGATCAACCGCGCCAACGATAAGATCGACACGGGTTTTGTCCTGGTGCAAACTGACATCTACCGGCTGCGGCAACTGCTGCTGGGCAGTAGCGCGGCCAGTCGGCTGGCAACCTCACCGGCGCTGGCCGCGATTGCGCAGGGCGAAAGCGCACTGGCCACGCGTGCGGATCTGGACAAATTTCTAGAGCAGGTCAACGTCGGTAAAGGGATTACGCGGTCGGCAACGTCGACAACAGTGGCGGCTGATCTACCTTCGCCCGCCGCCGCAGCCCGCGCCCCGGTGGCCGAACGACCGCTGGGCGGGGATCTCTCGGTGGCCGGCCGTACCCTCACCGGGCGGGTAACGTTACCCCAAGATCGGATTATCGGCCTTGAGCCGGGCACTGGCAAGCTGATTACCGAAGGCGATCTGATCAATACGAAACTGGGGGGAACGACCCTGCGCGATCGGCTGGGTGACATCAGCGACATTCTCACTGACACCACCGGTGGCCAAACTTTGCCGCCCAAAAAGCCGCCCACTACTGATGATATCTTCGAGCAAGCACCGATTGTCGGCAAAGCCTATGACTTCCGCACCGTGGCCGTGGCCGACCGGCTGGCACAACCGCCTGCGGCCGAGAGCAAAAGTTTCACGGTTTCGACCAAGTATGATGTCTTCCAGCAGATGGCCGATCTGGAGATCAATGTGGATGACCTGGCAGTGCCAGGCTTCTACCGGCTGGATGACAATGGCAACCCGATAGAGGTGCCGGTGCGCGATGGCAGTAATGTGACGCGCCGCCTCCAGGAGCGCCGTACCTTTGCCGAGATCCGCAAGGGACTGGCCGATGAGATTCTTTTGGGCCGCCATGACCCCGACCCGACCGATGGCGACGAAGCGGGCTTCTTCTCGGTTGGTGTGCGCGCAATTGACAACGCCGTCGCCGCGCTGCGTTTGGTCGAAGGGCGCGTCGCCAGTTATCGCCGCGCATTGGAACTCTGTCAAGCGACCCTGGCCACGATCCAGCGCCTGGCCCAACAAGCGCTGCTGCGTCTGGATGAGATCGGGGCCGCGTTAACCGTAACCCGTCACGATCTGGCGGTCGCGCGCGCTCTCTTTGCCGAAGAACAGGCGCGGATCAACACAATCAACCAGCGGCGGGCGCGCATCCTGGCCGAAGAGGTGAATTTCCTGGCCTACCAGCGGCCCCGCCTCACCCAAACCGTGCGCACCACGCCGGCCCGTACCCTGGATCCCAGTTTACGCACGGCGACCGCCCCGGCTTGTCTACAGGGACCCCGGATCGCGCTCCCCCCCGATCTGCGGATGATGGTCGATCTGCTGCGCGAGGCGCCCCTGCGCTGGTTTACCCAGATCGGGCAGTTGATTGATACCTTGGATCGCACGAGTATTCTGATCAAAACGGTGGAAAGCGCCAAAATGCGCGCCCAATTCCAACTGGCAACGGCAGAGCCGATCACGCCAGCGACCGTCGGGATTGTGGCCTCGTCGCTTGGCGCATCGATTGGCAATGTCGTAGCGGCCCAGCGCCAGACGATCCAACAGGTGCAGTTGCAGACCGCCCAACTTGACCTGACTCGCTATGTCGGTGAGAGTTGGCAACGCACGCGTGACCGCGTGCAGGCGACCATTACCCTGGGCGATCTGATTGAGGGTAAACACGGCCACAGCGCCGTGGTCCAACAAGCGGTGCGCGAGCTGGATAACATTGCACAGGTGGCCGGTTGCCTCTATACACATGTTGGCGAGCTGCTGCCGGTGATCCGCCTGCTCTGGGCTGAGCGTTTGAGCCAGTTTGATGAGGCGGTGAATCTGCGCAACCTGGCGACCTTACCGCGTTGGGGCGAGATCCCTTATCTGGAACGGCGTGAGATCCAGAGTTTGGTTGACTGGCTTTATGGGCGTATGGACCCACGACAGAGCGAAGGCGTTGCCCTGCTCAGCGATTTGATTCGCGTCTCTATCCTGCTCGCCAGCCATGCCCCGGTCAACGAGATTGTGAGCGGGCGCGTCCAGGAAACCGCCCCTGTCAAACCCGGTGGGCGGGTGACCATCGGCGTCGACCCGACCAAGGTGGCCGCTGGCAAAGTGCGTGTGGGGATGCCGGTGATGATCTATCGAGATCAACGCGTGGTGGCCCAGGCCGTCGTCGAAGACATTGTCGCCGACCGCGCCAGCACCCGGATTGTCAACGCGATCGAGGGTAATGTGCAGCTCCAGCAAAATGACAAAGTGCAATTTGGCGAACCACAAGCCTTTTTTGTGCATTCGATTGCCGGGACCTTCTTCGCATGAACAGCCCACACACGCGCCGCGTGCACACCCTCCGGCTGCGCGCCCCCGATGATGCACTGATCCGGCGCGGCGCGCTGTTGCTGGAAGATGCGCTCCACACCGCTTCGCTACTCGACGGCGAAGGCGGTCGGCTATTGATCGTGCGGCGGCTGGCCGTGGGCAAGATTCAGCGCCAGCAGAGTCCAAACAGTCTGGCGCTAACCATTGAAGAACGCATGCGCCACCTGCAAACCACTGCCGTCCATGCCGAAAGCCCCGGCGCGGCTAGCCAGCCGGTAGTCTACTTTCAGGATGAGGTCGAGCCTTATGTTAGCCTGGCCTTGCGTTTGGCGCGCGGCATTACCCCGCCTGAATGGTTCTGGCCGCTGGCCGTGCGCGGTTGGCAGCCGACGCAGGCGCATGACCAGGCCTTGCGGCAGTTACTTTTTCAAGTCATCCAGTGCGCAGCCAGGGCGGGCGCGGCATTACGTATGGTTGATACCCTCGCTCGTCACCAGGCATTGGCACCACTGCTGGCAAGCTTGCAGCCACAGGATGGCGCGATGCTATTACAAGCTTGTGGTCTTACCCTGCCCGCAGTTGAGGCAGATCAAGCGATCGCGCCAACTGTGTCCGCGAGGATGGGGCACGAGGGAAGAACAATTGCCCCTTTGGCACAACCTTTGCCTGGGCAATGTATTTTGCCACCGTCGCCATTACAGACCTTGTTGACGACCTGGGGCGCAGCCTGGGGCGCACAAGATATGCGTACCATCTGGCTGGCGGCGATGGCGCTTGCCAGCAAGCAACCAGGGCGTTTGCACCACCCCGCGCTGACGAGTCAGGCGCAGCGGTTGATTCGCCAGGTGGTACCCAGCGCGCGCGTCACGGAGCAAGCCCGACCGAACCATACCAACCCATCAGCGCACACCGCAAACCCGTCCGGCGCGGTTGCGGTGGTGACTGAACCAGGTGTCCGTCATGTAACCGTTGAGCAAGGCGCGCCACCGCAGCCGCACCAATCGACAAGCGGCGCAACGACTGCAATTGAACAGCGCGCGCCGCAGCCCGTCCGGCACCCCATCGCGGTCGCAGCGAAACAAGTTATACCAACAGCACCGTCAACGGTATCGGCCCCTGCGCAACCGCTGACCCCGGCACCGGTCTTCGCCGCGGCAGAGCCATCGTCAGGCGCGGCCGAAGTGCCCGCGGACGACATGGCAGCCCAGCCGTTACCCATCGGCGAATATTCTGCCTACGCCGGTTTTTACTTTTTGCTGCCGATGTTGCACCAACTGGGCTGGGCGGATTGGTTACGGGCCTGGCCGCCCTGGATCGACGTACAATTGCCCGTGCGCCTGCTCCTGGTTGTGGGAGAACGGTTAGGGATACCCGCCGGCGATGCCGTCTTGCGACCATTGGATTGTGTAGAGGAAATTGATGCAACCCCCACTTGGCCTTTTGCCATGCCGCCACGGTGGGTGGATTGGGGATTGGATCAACCGATTTCCCACCTGTTTACCGCGCGCCAAACGGAACTGACCCTCCAAGCGGCCGTCGACGCCTGGATCGACGCAATCGAAAGATGGTGTCGCACCCAAGCCGGTCTGACCCTGGCCGAACTAATCTGCCGACCGGGCTGGGTGACCGCCACGCCCACCCACCTGGATCTCACCTTTGCGTTACGCCAGGTTGACATCCGCGTGCGCCGCGCTGGGCTTGATCTTAATCCAGGCTGGGTGGCGTGGTTGGGGCGGGTGGTCTATTTCCATTACGTGGCGCACGTTGCAGGTGAATGAATTCACCTGCTGAGATGCAAAACCCGTTAAAACGGGTTGAACGTGTTAACCCGTTTATGAGCCTTAATAAAATAGTTCGGTATTCGTAGCGGCACGGCATGCCGTGCCGCTACGAATATGTTTACCAGATTTAATTCTTAACCCTCCATTAACGGGTTTTGCATCTCAGGCAGGCATTCGGGAACCCGCTGGGTGGCTTGCCGTGCCTTTCAGGAGCATCGATGAACAACCAAGCCGTGCCGCACCATAACGGCCTTCACCCCAGAGCTGAGGCAACCCCTACCCTTGCGCCACAGCCCACGCTGCGCAGTTATGCCCTGGCGGCTCTTAGCGCGCGCATTGGCGATGCCCTCGCCAATGCGCCCGATCAGCCTGAACAGCGCTATCTGGCGGCACACCTGCAACGCGTGGATCCCCTGCAGCGCGGCTGGTCAACAACGCTGCTCGCCTATCTGAGCGAGCCGGCAGCCGGCGATCTGCCACTTTTGCAGTTGGCCCAGACCTTGCGGCTGACGGTCTTTGAGTTGCTGGTGATTGCACTGGCCGCCGCGGTCGAGGATGAGCTGATGGTGGGGCGAGCGTTGGCCTATTTACAGGCACCCCTGGGTGGCTCGCGACCGACGTTGGGGCTGGTAGATGCGGTCTTCGCCGACGCGCTGGGCAGTCAGCAAGTGCTGATCGACCTGTTGCTGACCGGGGTGGCGGTGCGCTGTGAGTTGTTGCTCGTGCTGGGTGACGGCGCGCCCTTGCCCGAACGCAGCATACGACTGCCCTTGCATTTGGGGCTGGCGCTCAAGGGCATCGATGGCGCCTGGCCGGGGACAACGATTGGTTTGGGCAGCGCCCCGGCGATTCCTTTGCCGCCCTCGCTGTTGACCGAAGCCCAGCGCCAGGGCAATGCCTTACGTCCCGAGACCGGGCGTGCGCTGGTGGTGCGGACGGCGGCGGTAGCGGAAGGGAAGGCGGTGGCAGCCGCGATTGCCCAAGCCTTAGGGCAGCGGCCGCTCTTCATTGCGACAAGCGAATTAACCGGCCTGACGCCCTGGCTGCTCCTGCGCCGCCTGTTGCCCGTTTTTTGTTTGAACTTGGCCCCAGGCGAACAGCGGGTGCTGCCCCCATTGCCTGATTACCAAGGCCCAATTTTGGTTCTCTGCGGCCCCGATGGCAGTGTCGAGTTGGTGGGCGAAACCACGCTGCATTGGACGCTCGGCGCGCCGCCGCGAGCGGAGCGGCAACAGCTTTGGCAACAGGCCTTACAGGATGACACGCTGGCCGCGCAGTTGGCGCGCGATCATCGCCATGGCAGCGGGCGGATCGCTCAGTTGGGTCGGCTGGCTCATCACCAGCGGCTACTGGCCGGGCGGGCTGCGTTAACCACCCAGGATATTTTGGCCGCGGCCTGGTCTGGCGAAGGGGGCGGTTTGGATGCGCTGGCGCAGCCCTTGCCCGATCCGGTTGCCGATGCGGCGCTGGTCGTCACCAGCACGCTACGCCGTGAATTGGAACTATTGCTCATGCGCTGTCGGGCGCGCGATGGGTTAGTGACGGGGTTGGGTGCTTCGGCCCAGGCGCGCTATCGGCCGGGGGTGCGGGCGTTGCTGGTCGGCCCATCGGGCACCGGCAAAACACTCGCCGCGGGCTGGTTGGCAACACAATTGGGGCTGCCGCTCTATCGCGTTGATCTGGCCGCCGTCACCAGCAAGTATATCGGTGAGACGGAGAAGAATCTGGCCCAGTTGCTGGCGCGCGCCGAAGCTGCCGAAGTGGTGCTGCTCTTTGATGAGGCGGACTCGCTCTTTGGTAAACGCACAGAGGTACAGCAGGCCAACGACCGCTTTGCCAACGCCCAGACTAACTACCTACTCCAGCGCATTGAAGCCTATGATGGCATTACCCTGCTCACCAGCAACAGCCGCAGCCGTTTTGACAGCGCCTTTGCGCGGCGGCTCGATCTGATCATCGAGTTCCCGTTGCCCGGTCCCAAGGAACGGCGCGCGCTTTGGCTTTCGCATCTGGGCGAGCAACCTGGGCTGCGCGCGCAGGAGTTGAATCGCCTGGCCGCCAGTGCGGATCTGGCGGGGGGTGATATCCGCAACGTCGTTTTGGCCGCGGCGGTGTTGGCCCAATCCGCCAGGCGACCTCTGGTCTATGCGGACTTGGTGGAAGGGTTAGCCAGCGAGTATCGCAAGCAGGGCAAACAGTTGCCGACGGAGTTGAAAGCATGAGGAGCCGTGGGAGGGAAATGCCCTGGTTGCCCTGGCTAGCGAATGATGGACGATGGGTATGCTCGTCGTCGGGGGATGATATATCGTGCCCCGATGACGAACACACGCTGCGATAGGGATGTTTGCGCATGGAAAATACCGTTGTTGCCAAACCAAAAGCGAAAAAAGTCAACCAGGGGGCACCGCCGCAAGGTGAATCCGCCGGCAGCCAAACACGTACTGCCAACGGCGTTGGTGGGCTGCCGCTTTTTCTGGGGAACGCGGGGGAGGCGACGCAGGTTCAACCCAAACTCACCGTGACAGCGCCAGGGGATCGCCATGAAGCGGAAGCGGATCGCGTGGCGGCGCAGGTGATGGGACAGGACAATGCCGGTCCGATTACACCTGTTGACAGTCAGGCCGGGGGTTTCGCGGTGCCGGCCGCTTTGATCCCCAGCGCACCAGGCGAACCACTAGCAAGTGCGGACCGGGCGCGCCTCGCCCCGCGTTTTGGGCACAACTTGGATGCGGTGCGCGTTCATGCCGGGGCGGCTGCCGCGCAGGCGGCGGCCGCGTTGCAGGCCCAGGCCTTTACCCACGGCCAGCACATTTATTTTGGCGCGGGCCACTATCAGCCGGGCCAACCGGCAGGACAACAGCTCCTCGCCCATGAGTTGACCCACGTCGTGCAACAGGAGGCGGCGGCTGGACCACAGGCGGGACCAACCGCCGCGAGTGGCCCAAGCAGCGCGCCGATCCAGCGCCAGGTGAGTGACCCGATCCCGGAGACGCGCAACCAATTTTATGCCCACGGGGCCTTTATGGGCGCGGCGCGTGAATTGCTGGCTGACCCCAAGTGGAACCGCATTTTGCAGGCGTTAATGCCCGATGTCCACCGCGATGTGAGCAACGCCTTGCGCAGCCGCGAAGGGTCGGATGTGATTATCCCCATGTTGGAGAACAACCCGGTGATGGCGGCCTATGGGCTGATCAAGACCCAAGGCATGGATCAGCGCCGCGAAGGGGGACGGGCAGATCGCATCAGGCGTATGCAAGCGCTGGAGTGGGATGCCTTTTTGCCCACAACGGTGGTCGAAGCTTACAAGCGCGCCCAGACGGATGAGGAACGCGACCGCTTGGCCAGCCAACTGGTGCGCGAGATGGTGATCGCACACGGCACCGCGACCCAGACGGCGCTCGAAAATGCGACCGGCTATCGCCAATACAGTGACGTGCGCACAAATCGCAAGAGTGATTTGGGTGGGGTACTGCCGGGCGCATGGATGGATCTCTTTTGCCGCGCGTTGACCCTGGCCCAGGATCCCAATTGGGAAACCCGTGCCCGCGAATATGAAGATCCGACCTTGCACCCGCGCTTTGATAATCCCAGGGATCAGGCCACCCATTTAACCTTCCGCAATCAACTTAGCTTTCGTGACGTAGTCAACCTCTACAAAGAGATCTTTCACAAAGAGACCTTTAGCGTCCTGCTTGACATCAAATCGCGCGATGCGACGCCACAGATTCTGCGTGCGGTAGTGCGCGAACTCAACCGGCGCGGTGTCCTCGTCTATGGGGTCGGCACCTTTCAACATGCCGAGATCAACCGCCTGGGCGCGATGCGCCAGATTGTTGATGGCCATGTCTATGCCGGCCCGCGTGAGGTCAAATTCTTCCATCTGGCCGGCGATCTACAGCGAGCCTGTCTAGCGGGCCGAGTGGCCGAGGGCGATACGGTGATGTTTAATGCGGGCAGCCTGATCGACTATGACCGCTATGCGCGCGGGCGGCAGAAGAAGGCCAGTTATCAGATCAAACAAGAAGTCGTGCGCCAGTTGCGGATCTATCAGGAGCACTATGGCTTTCACCTGGGTCTCTATGTTCAGGAAAGTGATATCGATGACCGCGCCGCCACCCTGATCACCGAGGTGACGAACAGCAACCAGGATCTCTTCGACCTGGGTTTTGCCTGGGGCGGTTTGAGTGGGCGCACGGCCAGTGATATTGAGCCATCACTCCTAAATGCCACGGTTGGCACCGCCGGTCAGCACTGGGTCGGCACGCAGTGGGACCCAACCCTGCCGTTGCCGGCGGGCGTGCCCTCGGCCGGCACACTGGCCGGACCAGCAGCCGCGCCACCAGCGACAACCCCGGCCCAACCGCCAACGACAGCGAGTGGCAGCGCGCCGGCCCCCGGCGCGGCGAATCCGCCGGCTAGCGTCGCCAGTACGGCGCGCGAAATTGTGTTGCCGCCCGTGCCGCTGATCGACGCGCACGAAGAGAGTTTTACCTTATACGAAATGCCGACCACGCGCACCCCCTTTGCCGAGACGATCATCGAATTGCCGCCCCCCTTCTTTTTTGCCACCGCGGGCATTTATGGCAATCTCGGCTTCCGGTTGGATCTCTTCCTGCGTTACGGGCCGGGGGTGTTGCGCAATATCCGGCTGGTTTATGATACCGCGGCGGCGCGCTATACGGGGACGGCGCAATTTTATCTGCCCGTGGCCGCCGGTCCACGCGCCCGTCTCTATGGAGGACTCACCGGCAGTGTCAATCTGTGGGGCGCCAACGATCTGGAAATCATTGCCCTGGCCGGTGGGCTGGAAGCGATTGGGCAAGCGCCGCTCCTGCTGGCGATTGGCCCGTCCATCCGCGTGATCTATGACAGCGGCGAACTTAGCTTTAGCCTGCGCAACCAGGTGGATGCCGGGTTTGCCTTGCTCTTTGACCTGAACGCCCTGGCCGAGGCGCGGCTGCTGGGTGACAAAGTCTGGGAAAAGCGCTGGCAGCTCTTCCACTGGCAGTGGGGCCAGGCGGTGCGCATGGGCAGCCTCTTCTCGCTTGATTATAACAACGGTCAATTGCAGCCTTTGCGCGTCGAACCCTTTGCCGAGCGGATTGACGTTGATGGGTTGCTGGCTGGGCTGAGCGCACCGGCGCAGCAGGAGGTCCAAACCTTACCGCCAGCACAACAAGGACTGGATGCCCGCCTGCGCGACCTGCTCACCACCACCGGCGGCGATCCCGATCTGATCTTGCTGGCGCTGGCGGAGGCGAGTGATGCCGAACGCAGCGCGCTGCTGGCTGACGCGACCCTGCTGGCCGGGTTGGAGAGGGCGATTGGCGCGACGCTGTGGCCCACAGCACTAGCGATTCTCAACAACGCGCAATCGGCAACGACCCCTTCGCTCAAGGCGCGTACGGTCTTTCTGGCCGACCGCCATATCCAAAGTGGCCGCTTCCAAGATGCGC
Organism: Caldilineaceae bacterium; assembly: GCA_022842065.1. Next base: position 113,337 of record JALHQH010000023.1, on the reverse strand, counting down.
TGCATGTGATTGTCAGCGAGCTACAGGCGGGCGGTTTGATCAATGGCACCCTGTGTGGCTTCACCTATGTGCGCCAAACCGGCCAGGGCGAAGGGGCGACCTTCTTCCCCGACTATACGGTGGTTGATGGCCGTCAGGTCCCGACCGGCGCTTCGGATGTGGAGATCTACGATCCGGCGTTTGTCAATGTGCCGTGGCTCTACAGCACGATCATGCACGAGTATGTCCATGTGCTGCAACAACAGCAGGCCCACCCCGTCGGCACGATGCGCGAGCCTGATTTTATGGCGCGGATGGAGGTGGAAGCCTATCTGTGGGAGATTGAACATGCCCGTGGTTCAGGCGTGATCGTGAGCCGGCAGCAGATGGCGGAGATTGGCCGGCGGCTGCGTGATCACTATCTCCTGCTCAGTGCCGCCAACCAGGCGCGCTATCGCGACCGTTACGATGCCGCCCAAGCGCGGGTTGCCGAAGCACAACAGGGGCTGCTGCCGGCCAACCTCACCTATTCAGTGGACGAGGCGCGGCGTGAGTTGCAGGCTGCCAGCCGTGAATTGAGCGAACTGATCCGCCGCCGTGAGGGTGCCCCCGATGATGAACGGCGTGAGATCGACCGCCAGATCGCCGAAATTGAACGGCGGCGCACCGCGGTGTTGGTCGAAGTGATGTTGGCCGACAATCCCAATGTGCAAATTGTTGACCCGGTCCAGGGCATTTACCGCGTCCCGGTGGTTGACGGCCAGGGGATCGTGCAATATCTGTATGGCTCGATTGTGGTGGCCTGGCACATCGCCGCGGTCTCGCCCGCGGTCTTCTCGATTGGCGCACGGATCAGCGCCAATGATCGCCCCGGCGTCACCACGCGGTTGGCCACCGCCGGCACTGGCGTCCAGGGTCGGGTCAATCCCTTCCCTGGCGATATCGATTTCGTCGAAGAGATCGATATCGTGGCGGATAGCGCGGCCGCCGGTGGTGAAAGTCTGGCCCTGACCATTATTGACTTTGTCCAGCGTAGCCAAACGCAGCCAGATTTTGAGTTCTTGCGTATGATCCTCTTCTATCGGCCGCGCACCGAGCCAACCAACAGCGAGGCGTGGTTTGCCGCCGATATTCTGGCGGCGGGGCGCAACCCGGTGGTTCTGCGCCGTTTCGGCAGCAAGTTGACCCATGTGCGTGCGATCAACTCCTTCTGGCGCGCCTTTGTTGATGGTCGTTTTATTGACATCACCAAAGTGCTCAATGTTCATGCCATGACCGCCGCTGGCGATGAACTGTTTGCCACCGAGAGTCGCAACGCGGGGTATAATCTGGCCTATCTTGACCAGCCAGCCCAGATTCCCGCCTCCAACCTGGGCGAGTTTGCGGCGGCCATGCGCGAGGATGCACGCCGCCTGGCAGATGCCGGAAATTGGCTAAAAGCGGCCAAACGTGCCTATAATTATTTTACCGTCACCGGCAACCTAGAGGCCATACGTCAACTCGAACCGGTCTTCCGCACCGACGAGGCGATGGTCAGCCAGCAGAGCGCTGCGCTGGAAGCGGTGGCCGGCGCATTGTTGCCGGCGCGTGATCCCCGTGGGCGCCGATCACGGCGTGGCTTCCCCAGCCGAATCCTGCCGGCAGATGAAGCGCGCAGCCAGCTCGAACGGGTGGCCGCAGTGATCGAACATTCGTTGCCCACGGTTGGCACTCCGCCGCGCAGCCCCGCCGCAATCGCCACGGCCTTACGCCGAGCGGCCGCGCGTTGCCGGGGCGACGCCACCGGCCTATTACGTCCCGATGTCGCGCTCTCGGATGAGATTAACACGCTCTTCCAAGAGACCAAGGCGTTGATCAACCAAGGGGTAGCAGGGGTTGTCGAACCGGTGATCAATACGTATATTCGGTAGGTATCAGGGGTACGCAACGTCCCGTCGTCGGGGCACGATAACGGGGATTAACAAAATAGTTCGGCAAACGGAGGCTGAGCTTGTCGAAGCCGGCGCCGCTTCCCCTTCGACAAGCTCAGGGTCCGCTCGATCAAGGCAGGCAAAAGATGACATTCAAATTAACACCAGCGCAGAAATTGTTTGAAGCGGCCAACGATCTCTGGTTTGACCAGGGTTACGTGGCACAGGCGTTGGCGCGCTACCAAGCTGCCGTGGCCGCGGACCCCGCCGATCCCGTCGCCTGGTATCAACTGGCGCAGGTGTTGTGGGCCTGTGGGCATTTTGACCAGGCCAAACAGGCGCTGGCGGCGTCCAACCAACAGCGCGCGCGGCTAAGTCCATTGGGGCAAACAAAATTGGACCAACTGCACGCCAAATTTGCAGCCCTCCCCCACTGGCGTTTGCAGCCAGTGGCCGATGCGGATATGGATATTGAAAGGCTAGCGCAGCGCACCCTTTCGGCCGGCCAGTGGTTAGACATTGGCCTGGCCGCCAAGGAACGGGAACTGATTGGGGTCGCGGCCCAGGCCTTTGCCAATGGCGTTGACTCGTCGCTGACCGCTGATTGGGCCGAAGAGATGGCGGAAATGGAATATGCGGCGGATTTGCAGCGCGCGCTGCTCGCCGAGATGAGGATTGGGACGAAACAAGCCACCGTCGATGTGCCGAGTAGCGCAGCAACGACATTAGCTACGACTGGTGGCGCACCACCTACCTTGCCGTCAACACCAGCCAAAACGCCGTCCGCTGGTGTCATCGGCACACCGCCCGCCTTACCCCAGGTGACAACCCATCCACTCCGGCTGGAGATTGCGGTGACGCCAGCCCAAAGCAAGATAGGCGCAGAAACGACATTGACGGTGACCCTGATCAATAGCAGCGCAAGCCCCATTGCAGTCAACAAGCGGTTACAACTCAATCATCGCCAGGCCCCGCCGGGTTATGGCGAGATCTTTGTCAACGTGCAGGGGCCGCCCGGTTATCAGAATCAGACGCGCTTCCAGATCCGCAGCGGGCCACCCGCCGCGGCGGATTTTACCCAGTTGCCACCTGGCGCACAGATCACCGAAACCTATCGGCTGTGGCGCTATGAAAGTCTCCAGTTGCTGGGGGGATATAGGGTCTGGGTGACTTATCAAAATGTGGTGGCTGCGACTTTGCAAGGCCGCACGGTTTTCACAGGGGTAGTCGAATCAGCACCGATTACGCTCATCAAGACGGCCTAATAGACAGCGCAACTAAACGTGACATGATCGTGTACTGCGCATCAGGGGATGCGCAGGCCAATTGGTGTCCACTCTATTTGTGGGATCTATAAGGTCAATGCGAAGGGTCAGGGCATGCCCTGACCCTTCGCATTGACCTTAGGTAAACCATAAACAAAGCCCGCCGGCGTGTCGCGCCGGCGGGCTTTGCTGATGACAGGAAATAAAAAAGTTCAGACATTTACAGTTCCCCCGAAGCGGCTAAGCCGCACTGCAAATATCTGAACTTGGTTTGATTATAGAAAAAATTAGGCGGTTTGTCAAGAGCCAATTTCCAGAAAGTACAATTATTTTAATGTTTGGCATGCCCTTAGATCAACTCGCACATGCTGTTGGCGAAGACGAGGGCGGTCATGCCGTGGCCCAGCCTTGCCAGCAATATCTTCTGCCAGATCTTCTCAAGTGTAATGGGCTTGTTGTCGATTAGAATCGTGCTCAGATTTTTGATCGCCGTTTCGACCACCCGCCGCCAACCACTCGTCTTGCTCCCGCCCTAGCTGCCGGCAGCGGTAAAGACTTTAATAAAACAGCAAGATTGTTGGTGATGCATTGGCGCTTTACTGCGAAGATTGACAAAATCGTAAGGGTTGGCTATGCTGCTGATGCGAAAATGCTTACGAGATTGTAGGATAGTAGTAGAATTTATGTGCTGCTGCGGTCGGTTGACAATTTTGCGGATGAGGCATTTGTATTTGCCAAGATAGCCCTCTTCGTGGCTAATGCGTAAGCTTCCTGCGTTATCATTCCACAACAGCAACTCAGCCCGAGGAGAACCATGCAACGGCGTAATTTCTTACACCTGGCCAGCCTAGTGCTGGCCGGCGCAATGACGAGGACCAACACCATGGCGGCAGCAGCCCAAAAAAAGGTGATTGTGATCGGGGCGGGGATGGCTGGGCTGGCTGCGGCCCAGGAACTCGTGAAACAAGGCCACGAGGTATTGATCCTTGAAGGGCGCGACCGGATCGGTGGCCGCGTCTGGACCAGCGACCAATGGCCGGATGCGCCACTTGATCTAGGGGCAAGCTGGATTCACGGCGTCAAGGGCAATCCGCTGACCAAGTTGGCGACTGCGGCCAAGGCGCGCACGGCATCAACCAGCTATGATCGCTCGCTCATCTATGGGCCGGGTGGGCAGCTGCTGACACCGAAGGCGCAGCGGCAGCTGGCAGAGTGGCAAGCGCGGCTGGAAAAAGCGATCCTACGGGCACAGGATCAGGATGATGACCAATCGATCCAGACCGCGGTTGAGGATGCCCTTGATTGGGCTGATCTCACTACTGCTGAGCGACAGTTGGTTGACTTTCTTTTAAATAGTACGATTGAACAGGAGTACGGCGGGAGTACGAAGGTCTTATCGACCCATTGGTTTGATGATGGTAAGTTTTTTGGTGGCGATGATGCGCTCTTTCTCGACGGCTATGGGGTGCTCATCCGCTATTTGGCGCGCAGCTTGGCCATTACCTTGAGTGAGGCTGTCCGCACGATTGATTGGTCGGCAAATCAAGTCAAGGTCACGACTACCAAGGCCGTTTATACCGCGGACCGCGTGATTGTCACCTTGCCGCTGGGGGTGCTCAAAGCGGGAACGGTGAAATTTGCGCCCGACCTGCCCGCAGCCAAACGTAAGGCGATCAAGACGTTGGGGATGGGGATACTCAACAAATGTTATTTGCGTTTTCCCCACGCCTTCTGGCCGACCGATGTCGATTGGCTAGAGCAGATCCCTGCCAAGCGCGGCGAGTGGACCGAGTGGGTCAGCTTTATGCGCGTGGCCGAGTTACCGATCCTGCTCGGCTTTAACGCCGCCGACCAAGGGTTGGCGATTGAGGGCTGGACTGATCAGGCGATTGTCGACAGTGCGATGAAAACGCTGCGTCACCTCTTTGGCGCGACCATCCCCGACCCGTTGGCTTATCAACTGACCCGCTGGGGCGCCGATCCCTTTGCCTGTGGCTCTTATTCCTTCAATGCGGTCGGCACCCTGCCCCAAATGCGTGATCAACTGGGGGCAAGCCTGGCCGGCAAGCTCTTTTTTGCCGGCGAGGCGACCGAACGGCACTATGCCAGCACTGTCCATGGTGCCTATCTTTCTGGTGTGCGTGCGGCAAAAGAAGTTATAGCGGTCAATTGAATATTCGTGTTCATCTGAGTGCTTTTAGGGCGTTGGGTCGCAGACAGTGTGCCTGTGAACTGATTATAACGGCAATTGGGTATTGACAAATCGCCCAATTGCCAGAAACTACAATTATTTTGGCTCAATTTGGATTGCAAGGAGCGACGAGAACAGATAAAAGGGAAGGCAATAAAGCCTTACCGCATCGACGGACATTGTGAACGAACTCAAAGAAAGCCAGATACAGGGGGAGCTTCTCCTGAGAAATCCCGCGATGGGGACGTAGCCAGGACCGGAGGAGCGACCAAATGCCTTCAATGGTGTTGGTATGTACCTCATGAAAGCCGTCACCATCCTCGTCACGGGCAAACTCGCGGAGCGAATGGTTAACCGTTTTATGCGCAAAGCCCCATGCCGCCAGCCGCCCGTAGATATTGTACTCATCAGTATAGATCAAGGTGCCGGCTTGGACATGTGTTTGAATCAGCGGCTGAATGGTTTGCTGCTGGACATTAGGCAGCATTTCGATAATGAGTTGGCCGCTGCGCTGAATCATGCCCAAGACGGGTGGTTTCTCGGTTTCCAGGGTACCGCGCCCACGTTTGGCTTTCAGTCGGTTTCGCCGACCGGTGCGCCCTGCGGCCTGAACGGCGGCCGGTTGTCCTTTGTGCCCAGCCACAATATACACCTCATCAAACTCGACCTCCCCCTCGAGTACCGGTGCTTGCCGTTGCGCATGAAGCGCTTGGCGCAGAAAGGTAGTCATCTCGTGGACATCTGCCTGATTCAACGCTAGTTCCTGGGCAATCTGCTGATTCGACAGGTTCAAGCCCATGAAGTAGAGACACATGATCCAGACTTTCACTGGCTGACGGTGACCTGCCAACGGTGTCCCGGTCAAGTCATCAAACTGCTGCTCGCAACTGTGGCAGCGGTAGCTGGCGGCTCGGTTGATTCGTGTGAAAGCCCCGTTTCGTGACCCAGTGAAAGCCGCAGTGCGGGCAATGGACGCCTTTTGGCCATCTTAATGTGCGAATCGTTTCATCGCATTTGGCATCGTCGATCAGTTCTTGTATCTTTATTAGCATGGTTCAGTGACTCCCTTCTTTGTCTTGGTCGACTTATAGGGTACTCACTGAACCTTTTATCTTAAAATTCGCATCCCCCTTGATCCTTGCAATCCAGATTGAGCCACAGCTTAAATCAACTCACGTACCCGATCGGCGAAGACGGTGCCGGCAATCTGCATGCGGTTGGGTTGCCCTTTGGCCAGTGATTCGGCAAATTTGAGTGCCTGCTGCGGTTTGATCTTGGCGGGCATCGGTGGTTCATGGGGATCGACCACGGCTTGGACGACCACCGGCCCTGGCGTGTTGAGCGCCCGCTCAACAATTTCGCCACAGGTGGCTGGATCATCAATCGTAAAACCGGTCGCGCCACAGGCGTGCGCAAAGGTAGCAAAGTCGATGTCGGTCAGGTCACAGCCATATTCAGGGTTGCCCAGAAAGACCATTTGCTCCCACTTGATCTGCCCCAGGGTATTGTTCTTGACAATAAAGATCTTGATCGGCAGGTTGTACCTAACGGCGGTGACCAGATCAGCCATCAACATGGCAAAGGCCCCATCCCCCATAAAGGCAATCGACTGGCGCTCGGGATAGGCGAGTTGGGCGGCAATTGCATAGGGCATGGCATTCGCCATGCTCGCCAGGTTGCCGGAGACGGAATGCAGTTGCCCGCGTTTGACTGGGATCTGGCGCGCCCACCAGGTCGTGTTGGTGCCGCTGTCACAGGAGACAATCGCATCACTGCGCAGCCGTTTACCCAATTCCCAGGCGACGACCTGTGGCTTCATCGGCAGATCTTGCCGCGTGCCTCGCTCTTCCATCAACTGCCACCATTCCTGCATGCCGGCCTGGGCTTTTTCCAGGAAAGTGCGCTTTTCCTGGCGTTTCAGCAGAGGAATTAAATGTTGCAGCGTTTCACGACTATCACCGACCAGCCCCACATCAATCGGATAACGTAGCCCGATCCGCATGGGGTCGATGTCAAGCTGGATTGTTTTGGCCTGGCCGTTTTTCGGGTAGAATTCCAGGTAGGGGAATGAAGTGCCGATCATAAAGAGCGTATCGCACGCTTGCAGCGCATCTTCGGAGGGCGCAGTGCCCAGCAGACCAATGCCACCGGTGGTAAAGGGACTGTCATCGGGTACCGCAGCTTTACCCAGCAATGCCTTGATAATCGGTGCACCAAGTAAGTCAGCTATGCGCTCGACTTCATCGCCGGCACCCAATGCGCCCGCGCCGACTAGCAACGCAATCTTTTCGCCGCCATTCAGGATTTCAGCCGCTTGGTGTAGGGCAGATTGTGCCGGCAGACCGGCGCTGCGTGCAAAAGAGACGGCGTTATGCCGCACATTGCGCACCGACCGTTCATCCTTGCCCAACGGCTGATCTTGGATATCGGTGGGAATGGTGATGTGAGCCACGCTGCGGTACATGAGCGCCGTACGGCAGGCCAGATTAGTCACATTCTCAACATGGGCTGCCCCCATGATCCGGTTGTTGTAGACAGCGACATCCATAAAGAGTTTGTCCAACTCCACATCCTGCTGGGTAAAAGTGTGGATCAGATCATGGTAGGCCATGCCGGTGATCGCCAGGACCGGCTGCCCGTCGAGTTTGGCGTCATAGAGCCCGTTGAGCAGGTGAATACCGCCGGGACCCGAGGTGGCGAGACAGACGCCCAACTTGCCGGTGTATTTGGCATAAGCGCAGGCCATAAAGGCGGCAGATTCTTCATGGCGCACTTGGATAAACCGAATCTGTTCTTGGCGGGTGCGTAGGGCTTCCATAATGCCGTTGATGCCATCGCCGGGCAGGCCAAAGATCATTTCGACGCCCCAGTCGATTAGCGTTTCGACCAGAATATCGGCTGTGGTTGTCATGGATTTTCTCTCTTTTCTATTATCAGTAGACCGCAACGTATAGTTTGCATCCTCAGATACAGACTACACTGCGGTCTACTGATTATACGTTGTTCTGAAGACACAGTGACGTTTTTGCTGCTGTATAAACGCCGCTTCGCCTTATTTGGCCGCGGTTGAAGGAGTGCCCCCTGACCAAGCGGCAGGCTAACGGGAGGGCCGGATCCGGAGGGAGTTGTGTGCCGCGCCGATGTTGAATCGTTCTATGCTTTGAGCACGCTAATGTCGCCACTACGTTCCAGGCGTGCTTCTTGCACTTCATCCAAGGTACTGATGTTGGCTTGGCTGCGGAGTGCGCTTATCAAATCTTTTTCGCTAATACTACTCTTGCGCATAGCCGTCCAATCAATCTGGCCATCTTTGACTAAGAGGCGAGCATTGCCTTTGATCCAGGTGCCAAACCAGTCCGAATGGAAGGCAAGCACGGCAAATAGCCAATGGAGGAGGATTAACACCAAGCCAGCCCCCAAGGTCGGGAAAAAGGCAGTGGAACCAGTGATGGCCCGGCTCACGACTGAGCCAAGGATAATGCCCAGAATCACATCAAATGCAGTGTTCTTGCCCAGAAAGCGTTTTTCGCCCAACCGGAGCATGAGCAGCGCCGTCACATAGACGACAACCGCCCTGGCTGCCATCTGCATTACATTTAATTCGTCGGCGTCTAGCCCTAACAATTCATTGATGACAGTGACCATTGTCACCTCCGTTCTGCCCTAAAAATTGTCGTTTGGTCGCGTGGTCTGGACAACACGACCACGCGACTGCGCAGCTGGGATTACCTATACCGACATAGTGGCCGGCACCTGGCGTGCCCAGAAACGATGCTGGCCGATTGCCTCTAAGAACGTATTGGCCATGCCCCCGTCATCTCCTGTCACCACACCCGGTTCATCGCTAATCCCCGCGGCCTGGAAGAAGTCGGCCCCTTCGCTGCTGGCGGCAACCGGTTTGTAATGTTTGAAGGCTTCCTGGATAAAGTGAAGGGCCGCGCCGCTGCCCTGCAACGCATTGACACTGTCGGCCCCACCAGGGACATAGACGGCATCGTACAAAACGGAGGCGGTCGTCAGCAGACTCTGGCTGACTGGTAGTGCCTCGCCCTCGGCACTTTGAATCGTACCCAGATGGGGGGCAACGATCTCAACCGCGACACCAGCTTCTTGCAAGGCACTCTGCAGCTGCGTAACCTCGGCCCCATTCACCCCATCGGCGGCGAGGATGGCAACCTTGCGCCCCAGCGGGGTGCCGGGCACATATTCCAACTGACTCAAACCCTGAGCGACACCAGCATTGGCGTTAACCTTGCCGGCGGCGGGGGTGAGCCCCAGATAAGTGGCTACAGTGGTTGCCAGGTCGGTATCCACATTGGCCAGCAGATCGACCATACGCTGTTGCACCTCTTTAACCATCACTTTGCCCAGCTCAAATTGCAGGGCCTGGGTGATGTGCAGCTTTTCCGGGTCCGACATGCTGTTGTAGAAGAGGGTGGCCTGGGTAAAGTGATCACCAAAACTCTCACTACGCACGCGCGCTTTGACCCCTGCTGTAGAGGTTGGATGGCTAACAAAGCCCCCTTCTTCCGCCGTGGCTTCTCTGGCGTTGCCGCCCAACGAGTTAGGCTCATAGTTAATCTTGCCCGGTCGGTTGGCATAGCGCATAAAGCCGTCTTGCTGAAAGTTGTTGATCGGGGCCTTGGGCTGGTTGATCGGAATTTGGTGGAAATTAGGCCCACTAAAGCGATTCAACTGGGTATCCAGATAGGAGAAGTTGCGCCCTTGCAGCAAGGGATCATTACTAAAGTCAATCCCAGGTACCACATGGCCAGTATGAAAGGCGACCTGTTCGGTTTCGACAAAAAAATTGTCGGGGTTGCGGTTCAAGGTCAGCTTGCCAATCGGCTGCACCGGCACCAGATCTTCGGGGATGAGCTTCGTGGCGTCGAGCAGATCGAAATCAAAATTCAGCTCATCGGCTTCCGCTACCAGTTGCACGCCCAACTCATATTCCGGGTAGTTCCCGGCTGCAATCGCATCCCACAGATCGCGGCGGTGGAAATCTGGATCTTTACCGCTGATCTGCTGCGCTTCGTCCCAGAGCACCGAGTGAACGCCAAGGACCGGCGTCCAGTGAAATTTGACAAAGGTGGACTGACCCTCGGCGTTGATCAGGCGGAAGGTGTGGACGCCAAAACCCTGGATCATGCGTAAACTGCGTGGGATCGCGCGGTCGGACATAATCCACATGATCATGTGCATCGATTCGGGCGTTAGCGAAATAAAGTCCCAGAAGTTGTCATGTGCCGTCGAGGCTTGGGGAATCTCATGGTGCGGTTGGGGTTTGAAGGCATGGACCAAGTCCGGGAACTTAATCGCATCCTGAATAAAGAAGACGGGGATGTTGTTGCCGACCAGATCCCAGTTGCCTTCGACGGTGTAGAACTTGGTGGCAAAGCCGCGGGCATCGCGCGCCAGATCACTTGATCCGCGCGAACCGTTGACTGTCGAAAAGCGGACAAAGACCGGCGTTTCGAGGGTAGGATCAGTGAGGACGCGCGCCGTGGTATATTGGGCCAGCGTATCATCATAGACCTGAAAGACCCCGTGTGCCCCTACCCCACGCGCATGTACCACCCGTTCGGGAATGCGTTCATGGTCAAATTGGGTCATCTTTTCGCGGAAGTGAAAATCTTCCAGCAGACTGGGGCCGCGCTCACCGGCGCGCAAGGTGTTCTGGTTGTCATTGACGCGCACGCCCTGATTGGTGGTGAGGAATTCGCCATCAGCGACACTGGCGACGGTGTTAGCACCGGTAGGATCGGTTTGGGCATTAGGGGCCGCAGCTGGGGGAGCGGCCTGTTTCATCGGCTGCCCCGCTTCCCGTTGGAGGAGGCTGGGCAAATTTAGACCAACGGCCCCAGCGGAAAGGCCCATCCCCTGCATGACACTGCGGCGGGACAATTTGGATTTTGACTCGGCCATGGTGGTTTCCTTCTCACTAAGTAAAGGCGAAATCTTCGTGTACCTTCGTAGATAAATGTATTGGTTTCAAACTGACATCACTTTAATAGAAAAACGGCGTTGTGCTTGAGCTAACACCGGCTGATCAACTTGCGGAAGCGAGGTGATCAGCCTGATGATATTTGTGCTTATCAATGGTAGTTTGTCAGAAAAATGCTGCAAATCGTAGAGAGAAAGGCACAAAAGCGGACATAGATTGGGCACAAATTTAACACTCACTAATACTGTTGGGCTGGCTGGACGCTGACCTGTTGCCCGGCGCGCAGGAATAACCAACCGCCGACCAGCATAACCGCGCCCCAGAGCAGGAAGCCTAGGTCCCAGTAGATCCACTGCGCCGGGGGCACCGTCTCGTTGACATGATGCAGACCAAGTACGTGGTGATTGATCAGCCCTTCCACCACGTTGAAAGTGCCAAAACCGATCAGCAGCGTGCCCACCAACAATTTGCCGGACCAATGCACATGGGTCCGGTGGGCCGCGCGCCAGAGCAAGGCCAGCCCAATCGCTACGAAAAGATAGGTCGTGGCGTGAAAGAGCCCATCCAGCAACGTGTTGAATTGGAGATTGGCCACACTATCGGGTGGGTAGCCGGCGCTGGTCGCCATGTGGTGCCACTGTAAAATCTGGTGCAGGATAATACCATCAAAAAAGCCGCCCAGCCCTAAGCCCAAAAAGATCCCCGCGGCGGTTGGAAAGCGCCGCAGTCGATTGGTCTCGTTTGTCGCGGTGGTTGTGTTACCTGTCCGTTGTGTCATTGCGCTATTCCCGGTTGTCATTGCGTTGTTATACATGATCTGCGTGATCAGTTTGGCAAAAATTTTTAGGTTCCGCCTGATACTTGATACAAACTACAGATAGAAAGAAGATAGATCAACGAATGATTGTGGCAGTTGTTGCTGCGCGCCATGCTTAGGCAAACGTACGCAACTTTTGCTGCGATCTGTGTGCTATACTATTACAGTGTTGGCGAAATTCTGCTGGTTTATACTGAAGTCAAGTTGAGAACCGGCGTTTTGCTGGCTAACGGGATCGCGTGCGTCGCACTGACCGCCAACTGTTTCCAGTCCGCTAGATTCTTTGGTCAGTGCGACGCACGCTGACCGAAACTAGGGGTTTCATTCTGATTTGAGTATAGCATTCGTATTAGTCACGGAGTGACGGCAGCTGGTAGCCGAGGGTTTTAACCCTCGGATCAGGCTTGTTGGGAACTGTTGCCCCCATCCGGTCGTCAACTCTACAGCTAAAAATGATGACAGAGCCAAGCATATAAGGAAAGTAATGAATAGAGGACTATGTTTAAAATCGACCGTTTTACCCTGATTGTTGTCGCGCTGGTGGCGCTATTGATTGTCGCCGCCATTGTCACCGTCAATCGTACGGGCGGTGCAACGGCCGCCAATGCCGACTATCTCACTGAAGAGACACCGGCGACACCCATCTACAATGCGTTTTTAGCCATGCAACGGGGCGACCGCACCAAACTGCGGGAACAATATTCGCAAGCGGTGCTGGCTGAAGTGGATGACAATGACCAATATGGCCCATTAGGCAAACTCTCCACCATCAGTGAGACGGGCGCGCGCCGCCTGCGCATCCTGAGCACGGCTGTCGACAGTGGTGATCCCAACCAGGCCACGGTCACCTTTGAGATCGACAACTACAGCAGCGGTGGGCTCTTTGATGGGGGCAATACCTGGAGTTCGCGGCGGACGGTGACAGTCGTGCTGGAAGATAATCGTTGGAAAATTGATGTCGCGGAGTACTTCTATTAATGATCAGCGGAATCCTGATTTTCATTGTGTTCATTGCCATCGTCGGTGGCATCATCTTTACCGCGGTGCAACGGGGTGAAGCGGACGTAGATCGCGGCGCTACCGTGCGCCGACTGTATCTCTACCTGGTCGCCCTCGTCAGCTATGTCACCGCACTCTTTGGCCTGAATGGGCTACTGCGCATCCTGGCGGAACTTTGGTTTGGGGGTGGTTGGCTGGGCGGACCGGCCCCCTTGTACCAGATCAACGCCGATAGTTTTGCGCGCGAGCAACTGGCGCGCACCGCCGGGGTGTTGGTGGTGGCTACTTTGGTCTTTCTCCTGCACTGGGGCTTCAGCCAAGGACGCCGCCGGCAACCAGGCGAAGCAACCGCGGCGCTACGCAAACTCTTCCTCTACGTGGCGCTGGGCTTTACCCTGGGTTTTACCCTCGTCAACAGCTATCAACTGCTCACCGGCATCGCCGATCTGGCCTTTGGCTTGCCGCTCGATCAGAGCACGATCTGGCCCAACGGCTGGTTTCATCGGCTCACCACAATGACGGCCGGTGTGGCCCTTGCCCTCTATCTGCGTGGGACCCTGCGTACGGATGGTGACTACAATGCCGAAACCAACCGGGCGGCCAAACTCTGGCGTCAACTTTATTTTCTGGTGGCGACGCTGGCCGGGTTGACGCTGCTCCTCTGGGGCACTACCAGCCTGATCGACCAACTGTTGCGCAGCCTCTTGGACCAGCTTTCCAGCGTGCTTACCACCGCGGATGGGCGGGTGCAACCGTGGAGTGGCCCGCTGGCGCAGAGTCTGCTGGGGGCCTGGCTGCTCCGTTCCCACTGGCAGGAATGGCAAACCCTGGCCCATGCCGCCCCTGCCGAGTTACGGTCCGCCATCCGTCGGCTGGCGTTATATGCGGCGGTCGTCATCGCGATGATTTTTGCGCTGACCGGGGCAGCGTTGCTGCTCAATACGCTCTTGTTACGCCTGCTGGGTGATAACAATGAGGCGTGGCTTGATCTCTTGCGCCAAAACCGCACCGCCATTGCCGCAATTTTACCCGGTAGCCTGGCCTGGCGCTGGTATTGGCAACAACTCAAAGCCGAGAGCCGGCTGCTGGGGGAGGGGGCAGCCGGCGATCATGTGCGCCGAATCTATGCCTATACCGTGGCCGCGGTGGGATTGGTGCTGCTTTGGATCGGGGCCGGGAGCTTGGTGCAGGTGGCGCTTGACTGGCTGCTGAGTGGTGACATGTTGGGGCAAGGGCTCTGGCGTGCGCCATTGGCGAATGGGCTCAGTTTACTCGCGGTGGGCGCACCGATCTGGTCATTACATTGGCAAGCGGTGCAACGGGTGGCGCGGCAGCCAGGGCCGGTCGGTGCGGCCGAGCGGCACGCGTTGCCGCGGCGTATTTATCTCTATGGTGTGGCGCTGATTGGCGCGCTGGTGATTCTTTATTACCTGGCGCAAGTGGTTTACCGCCTCTTCCTCATGCTCCTGGGCGAACCCAACGCCGCCTTCTTCTCGCCCCAAACCGCTGACGAAATCGCCCGCAGCTTGATTGCCGGAGCGATTTGGGGAATTCACCTGCTGGCCCTGCGTACCGACCTGCAGTGGATCGAGCGCGAAAAGACCGAGCCGAGCGCGGTGGCTGCGGTGGCAGCGCGACGCCAAGCGCTTGCCGCACAGATTATGGAGCTTGAGCAGGAATTGGTGGCAGCGCGAGCCCAACTGGCGGAGATCGATGGCGGCTGATTTAGCCAAGTTGACAGGATGATAAGGCGACAGGGTGACAGGCACTGTCCAAACGGCTCTGGTAAACGAGACAAGCCTGCGGATCGTACCCGTCACCCTGTCGAATTACGCCGCTTTGCACACCACTTTACGCTGCAAAAGGATGATTGACAAGGTCGATCAAAGCCAGTACACTGGGTGGTGATCAGTTATGTAAGGGGACGATGCCGAGTGATTTGGCTCCGTCCGCTCGCGGGTGCGACAGCGGTGGTAGAGAGTAGAAACTTGATGGACGCCAAAATCCAGCAGCTAGAAGCCGCATTGGCGGCACTTGAGGCCGTATCCCCGGTTGACCTGCCCCGGCAGCTTGATTTGCTGAACGAATTGACGCGTGAATACCGCCATTTTGACCCGCAACGCGCCTTGGCCTTGGCGCTGCATGCCTATGCCCTTACCCAGGCGCTGGATTATCCACCGGGGCACCTTGCTTGTCTCCTTAACCTCACGGTGCATCATACCCACATTTCGCCTGATTTTGAAGCCGCCCTCGGCTGGGCGAACCAAGCGCTGGATCTGCTGGAAAGCGCGCCGGATGCGGCGACCCATGCCTATCTGTTGCAATGTATTGCGACCATCTACCGCCATTTAGGCGATCATCCCACCACACATGCCAATCTAATGCAGGCGCTGACGCTGGCGACCCAGGCCAATGATCTGGCCATGCAAGGCTTGATCTACAACGATCTGGGCGTGCTCTACCGTTATACCGAGGATTATGCCCAGGGCTTCAAGGCTTATCAACAAGCGCTGGCACTAGCCCAAATGACCGGCAACCAGCACCGGGTTGCGCTGGCCTTGAATAATCTTGGTGACCTGCTCCATCACTGGGGGCGAACCGCAGAGGCGATCCGTTATTTGGAAGAGGCCATCGCCCTTACACGCCAGTTGGGGATTAAGATTCTAGAACCAAGTGTGTTGGACAGCTTGAGTGAAATCTACATGGCAGAGGGTAATTATGCCGAAGCGTTGACTTGTCTTGTGCGGGCGCAACAGATTGCCGAAGCATTTGACAATCAATTTGAGGTGGCGGCGCTTTCCCGCAATATTGCCCGTGTCTACCAGCAGCAAGGAGCTTGGGATCAGGCGCACCTTTATCTGCACCGTGCGTTGACGGTCGCGACGGAAATTAAGCTCAAGCAAGAGATCTTCACCTGCCACGGCCTGTTGGCCGAGATCTACGAAGCGCAGGCCGAGCCGGCCAAGGCGCTCTATCATTACAAACAGTTCCACCTGACCAAAGAGGAACTCTTCAACGAGCAGGCCGACCAAAAGTTAAAAACGCTCCAGGTGATCCACGACACCGCGGCGGCCAAACGTGAAGCCGAGATCTACCGCCTCAAAAATGTCGAATTACAGGCCGCGCTGGAAAAGGTGAAACAGCTCTCCGGCCTGCTGCCCATCTGTAGCAGTTGCAAAAAGATCCGCGATGATGGCGGCTACTGGCAAGATGTCGCCGTCTACATCCGCGACCACTCTGAAGCCGAGTTTAGCCACGCGATTTGTCCCGATTGTATGGCGACTTTGTATCCGCAGTATTATAAGAAAACCGTAGCCAAGCAAGCGGTATAGACAAAATTTCGCACTTCACAACCCTAGCAAGGAGTACCCATGCTGTGACCAGCTCTTTATTCCTCTGGTGGATGCCAACCGACGCTAACCCAGAGTCGGCGTGCATTTACGATATCTCGGTCATTCATTTGCAGGGCCGCGACGGTGGCGCGGCCGCAAGCTGTTCGCCCAACAAGCAATACACCATCACTTGACCAAGCAAAATGTTCTCTCCATGTTTGCGTACGTGGATTAAATAAGGGAACAGGCTGTTCGGCGGTTGGATCAACGGCATCAATCTGTGTTCCTTTGGCGCCATTACACCGACGACAGGAAACCCAAAGATTGTCTTCTGCAGATGAACCACCACGCGCCGTTGGGATGATGTGCTCAATGGTAAGCCTTTCACCCGTAATTGCCGAGGATGTGCGACAGTAGCCACAACGTGGCCCAAGTTCTTGGCGCAAACGTGCATAGAGGGATTTGGACATAGAGGATTACGCGGCAGCTTCGAGTTCGGTTAAGGTGGGAATACGTTCGCCACGCCACTTGAGTAGTAACGCGGCATACGCTTTGCGAAACATGAGTAGATCACTTTGTTGGCGCAACGCGGTCAGTTCTTGGCTTTCTGCTACGGGTAGCGTACCAGCCGCCTGCTGTGCTACTAGTTCATCATAGCGATCCAGTGCTGCTTCAGCAACGGTGGCGTAGAGTTGTGCGCGCAACGCCTCGTTCGACCAGTTTTCAAGTTGCGCTAGCAAAGGTTGCACGGCTGGGGGTAAATCGTCCAACAAAGGCGGCAGTGTGGCTTGCAGCGTTTCGGTGACGACCTCATCGATGGGGCGATGCGCAATGGCGGCTACGCGCCGCAGGCGGTTGGCCGCTTGGACCGGGATACGGATGGTCACTAATTCGGTGGCGACAGTCATGGCAAGGCAACTCCTTCTCAACAGGCAGACAAATAGTGCTATTCGCATTATACCATTAATGAGCCCAACGTTGGTGCTTTAGCCGCACGTAACGCCCGACTGGCGGACTTGATCTGATCAATGGGCGTCCAGGCAACGACTAAACCGGTTTCATCATCAACCGCAGCCACGCCGACACAGCCCAGCGGGCCGGTATGTAGATAGGCCAGGTGAATGGGCACGATCCAGGTTGCGCGCGTCGGCGAAAGCATCAAGTGCGGTTGGCCGGCAAGAAGTTGGTTGCCGACATGGTCCAGCAAAAAGCCCGTGGCGGCACTTTGCGCCTGTTCTGCTGTAATATGCGCAGACCAGGACATGGGCTGAATTTCTGCCATTGCTGGCTGCTGACTAGCACTCTTCGTGATTGGGGCTGGGCTAATGATTGACATCTTCTGGTTCCTTGCTTACACGACCCGCTCGTGTCAACCTCATTATAACACATTTGGCGACGCTGTTTAGGAAATAACCACGCGCAATCAACAATCCAGAATAGTTTTATTGCCCAATTTAAAATTAACATCTATTATAAGGCCAGCTGTATATAGCAAGTTTTATGTTGTTACAGATCCTCTACTCCGTGTGCTGAATTTGTAAATATAAAGAAATGCCAGATATACTTAGAACAGATAATCTAAATTCTAATAAATTTTGTTCTAAATTCGTGATTTTTTGGAGTATGCCACAGATGAATCAGCCTAAGTTTACTTACTATGAATTCTTTGCAGGTGGTGGTATGGCACGGCTTGGACTAGGTGAACGGTGGCAGTGTTTATTCGCAAATGACTTTTCGCCTCAAAAAGTGAAGAGCTACCGTAGGAATTTTCCACTAGCAGATGAATTAGTGGAAGCAAATGTCTTTGATTTAACAATTAAGGATCTGCCTGGTTCTGCTGATATGGCTTGGGCGTCTTTTCCCTGCCAAGACTTATCCCTTGCAGGTCAGGGACATGGCTTACATGGCACACGTAGCGGTTCTTTTTGGGGTTTTTGGGAACTTATTACAGCGTTAGCCGCTAACAACCGCAAAGTGCCACTGCTTGTTCTGGAGAATGTCGTTGGGGCAGTGACGGTGAGAGGAGGCAGGGATTTCCAGCTTCTACTACAGACATTGGTTACAGCAGGTTACAAAGTTGGCGCAATTACGATTGATGGGGCTCTATTTGTCCCGCAGTCGCGTCCGCGCTTGTTTATCGTTGCCGTTGCGAACGAAATTGATCTGCCGATTGCAGTTGTCGGTTCCCATGCAGACCCGATTTGGCATAGTTCAGCTATATACAAAGCTATAACATCAGCACCAACTGCAGTACAAAAAAGCTGGGTTTGGTGGAGCATGCCTTATCCTGCCCCACTGCGATTACAATTGATCGATATTCTTGAGGATGAACCTGCTGGCGTTACTTGGCATACCAGCAAGGAGACGCAGCGCTTGTTAGATTTAATGAATCCGCTGCATAGAAAAAAAGTAAATGAAGTTCAAAGTAAACAAAAGAGAGCTGTTGGCGCTATTTATAGACGCATCAGAATCGAGAATGGGCAAAAAGTCCAACGCGCCGAAGTTCGATTTGATGGGATGAGCGGTTGTCTACGGACGGGAAGTGGTGGTTCTAGTAAACAATTTCTGATGATTGTTGCAGACAATCAGATTCGTTCCAGATTATTATCAACCCGTGAGGCAGCACGTTTAATGGGGGTCGATGATACTTATATCCTTCCTGAAAAATATAGTGAGGCTTACCATCTGCTGGGCGATGGTCTGGTTGTTCCTGCCGTTTCATGGCTCTCTGATCACCTATTGCTTCCCGTTTTGACGCCGAATTGGGTTGAAAGTGAGGCATATCGGGCAAATACAAAAGCGTTTCAATCAAGGTTGTTGGAGAAGCAGACACTATTTACCGTGCCGAGGGTTTATGGATGAGACTTTATACACTGCGCTTTCTGAATTTTTTAATAAAAATCATTTTGGCGGAAAAGGCCCTCTATCTGTGGCGTTACATGTGACCCGACATGCGATAGAGCATGGGTTGCCTATAGATGTCCAGGCGCTTAAAACGATTCGCAAGGGTCAAGTAAAGGGACTCAATCGATCACGTGTACAGGCAATTCTTGATACTTATGGCATATCAACTGTACTTTCTTCTGAAGCCGGGCGTACAAGCCGTGGTAGTTTAGATAACATGGAATTATACGCACAATTTTTGAATAGTTTGGATATAAACGAGGCTACAGTATTAAATGACATTGAAGCATGGTGGATTCAGAAGGTCAAAGACTTTTTCGCTGCAAAACCGTTTAGATTTGAGTATGATCAAAGTCAATCTCTTACGGTTGCGCTTACTTCTTTGCTAATGCAAGCAGAAGAAAGACAAAAGAAACGAAGTGGCGTTATGTATTTGGGTATAATGCTACAACACCTTGTTGGCGCGAAATTGGACTTAGCACTTGAAAGACACGGAATAAATATTCTCCACCATGGTGTATCCGTTGCCGATGAACAAACCGCGCGTGAAGGTGATTTTTTGATTAACAAAACGGCTGTCCATGTTACCACTCATCCTGGAACAGCATTAATTCAAAAATGTAAACAGAACTTAAGTCGTGGATATCGTCCATTAATTGTTACTTTAGCAGATAAAGTTCTAACCGCACAGGTTGCTGCTGAATTAGAAGGCTTAGATCAGCGCATTGATATTCTTGCCGCAGAAAAATTTTTGATTGCCAATTTGTATGAATTGAGTGGGTTTTCAACGGAAAAGGAAATTCCAACAATACAGCAGCTAATCGATCGCTACAACGCTATTATAGATAAATATGAGACAGATCCAAGTTTAAGAATTGCGCTGGGATAGTTTAAGTGTGGCTGTACTAAACTGCGGTTGCTTTGAAAACGCGAATCGAGATCTGCTCAAACCCGCAAGAAACTTCGCGTTTTCAAACAGAGCTGAGTTTAGAAGCCGATCAGTAATCTGCTACTCTTCTTATTTTACTCACCTAACGGTATTTCATCTCTCGCTAGTTGCTCCAGCGACACCCCAAAAAAATCAGCAATGGTCAGCGCTAGCTCAAGCGATGGTTTAGCGCGTCCACTTTCTAAATCGCCGATGTAGCCGTGAGTGGCAAAGCCAAGTGCTTTTGCTAGCTCACGCATGGTCAGACCGCGCTCTTGTCGTAGTGTGCGTAATTTCTCGCCGAAGCGCTCCATAGTCGTCCGCTAAGTCCCAAGCTTAGTAAAGTGTGAGATCAATTTTTGTCAGAGGGCTTGACAACGTATAAATGCTATGATAGAATCTTGTACGTGTTTACGTACAAGGCGTTTGTTCTGGTTGAAACATAACAACGAGTAAATTTATATCGCGCTCGACAACAACAACGTCACTTGTACTGCCAATGCCTATCAGGCAGCAAATTTTTCCGCCAATGATGAATCTACGCTGGTTTTGTCGCGCAAGGCAAAGCGCGCCCGACGAAGTATTGCCACACCGCCTTGGCTAACCTTTGTCGGTTATCATAAGTTTGCCTCCGCATTTCCGCAAGTTATCGGTTATAATTTTACACATGAAACCGTTGCTGTCCACCAGCAGAAAGGTATGATCATGAAACCGATCTATTCATTCCTCGGCGCGTTGACGTTGCTGCTTTGTCTCTTGACCACAGCCAGGGCGCAAAGCGATGCGGCGACCAAACAGCAACCGCTCCTGGACGGTGAAGCGCCTTGGGGGATGATGATTGTTTTTGCCGAAGGCACCACCATCACCCAGGCCAATGCGTTGCGGCTGGAACATGGGTTGGTGCTCGCGCCAATGGGTTACCAAGCCCCAGATGGACGCAGCTATAACTATGGCTACGCTGACGACTCACAGTATGATCGTTTTGCCCGTTTCCACTATCGCGATACGGCAGCTGCCGGCTGTTCGTCCACTCCAGCGGCAGGCGATAAGTTGTGTCCACCGATCACGCCGGTCAGCGCGTACTATGAACCGGTAAGCGAGGTGGTGGAAGCAGCCTTGGTGGCTGATGCCCGCGTCGCCGCCCTGGATAACCGCAATGACGCCGGTTTTTTTTTCGTCAGCATGATCAAGGCGTTTATCGACCTCTTTTGGGACCTCTGGCAGAGCGACCGTATTGGCCCAGTGGGGTAAAACTAGATAGCAAAATCACCTTTGCCCCCAATGGTGAGGCAGATGCCCATACGGTGATTTGGGTTTTACAGTGGGATGATGTGTCGGCTTTCTCTGCCGCGGACTATTATGCCCACGATCTCTATCTAGATAAAGTCGGTGGCACTTTCTTGGAAGTTGCTACCCTGGAAATTAACAGCACCTTGCCGCTGGTGCAACGTTATCGCACCGCTGACAACGCCACCCACTTGCGCCTGGGTTGGGCCACTTACCGCCCTCACCAGATCCAGGCCAACACCCGCTACACCGTCACCCTCAGCTCTGCTGTCACCGCCAGCTCTGTTGATGACGGGGCGGAAGATGTAGAAACCTACGGCCTTCGCCTGCCCTCAACCTGCGTTAGCGGCTGTCTGTGGCTGCCGCTCTCCTGGTGTAGCATCGCGCCGGGTGGGGCGACGCTCCGTTTGTTCAACAACAGCCATCCCGCGGGCATCCATCCGTTGGGGGTACCGCTTGGCGGGTGTAACACGCTTTTGTTGCTGCCCTTTGTGGCGCGTTGAGTGAAGTGAGTGTTGCCCCGCTGACTTCGGCTACCTTCGTGCCTACACTAGCGCTGTAGGGAATTTTTGAATGCAAAGTGTGCAAATCTTCTGACCAGCTACCAGTTCAATGCGGCTCCGCAACCGGCGCAAAGACGGGGTTACCATCGTGGGTTGCGATCCCAACGACTTCATGGCTAAATGTGCCGAGCATTGCAAAGAGGAGATCTTTCCAAGCGCCGCTGGATCCTTGCTGGTAAAGCGTATATTGGGCAGTGGTCGGTGTGCTAAAGGTGACCTTGGGTTCGGCATAGAGCCCATTGCCATATTGGCGCGAGAAATGTACAACATCATAGAAGCTTACAATTAAGCGGCTAAATTGTTGCTGTTCTTTTGGGGTCAGCGCGCGGTCAAACTCGACTACATGTGTATGCGCTACGCTTTGGCCTTCCTTCAACTGCCGATTCGTTGGGCGAACCGTCAGATCGTTTATTGTATATTGCTGTTTCATTCTTCTGCCTCGACCTGGGGTATAAAGTGCGCCTGTTGGTTCAAGATATCAAGCGCTTCAAGCGCAAACCAGATCTGCTCACCTTCAAACGGTACATTGCCAATTCGCTCACGCTGTGCCAGTTTGCTTGTGAAGAGTCTATCTAATAGTACTTCTACTCTTTTGATTGGCAAAATTCCCCATGAATAGGCGATTTGCATTTTGACACCTACGGGCTATCCCTGCTACCGACCTGCGCCGGTTGAAATACACCCCGGTGTGATTCCCGATTGACTTCAGCAACATTTGTGCCTATACTGGCGAAGTAGGGAAGCGCACGACTGTACAGCCTATGAAGGATATTTCTATCCAAAAAACTAGTGTTGAAAACAGCTCAGGTAGGCTGAATTGCGTCATCAACAAGGAAGGGGAATAATGGCGATTGTGATTGAACTTGCACCTGAATTGGAAAGCCAGATCCGACAAGCGGCGGCACAGTCTGGACTTTCGCCCGACACCTATATTCTGGAAAGTGTGCAAGCCCGTCTCCATGCCGCGCCCGCGCCCTTTACACGTGCAAAACGTTTACCCGATGCCGAAGCTGATCTCTTGCAAAAGATCAATCAGAGTTTGTCGCAGATCTCATGGCTGCGTTATCGGGAATTGCTTGCCAAACGGCAGGCGGAAACGTTGACCCCAACGGAGCAGGTTGAGCTGATTGCATTCTCTGATCAAATCGAAGAGGCAAATGTACAGCGGATGACCTATGTCGCAGCATTGGCCCAGTTACGCAAGACCACGATGCCAACCCTGATGAAGGAATTAGGCTTACAGCCTGTATGATAAGAGCGCTTAATGGCTAATAATATTGAAGAGCAACGTGTTAGAGTTGTTATGCTGATTATTATGGCCGGGGTCGCATTTGGCTACGGTACTTTGCTGTTCGGCTATCTACTGGTGGATGGCACCAATGCTGTGCTCTTAGAAGATCGGTGGCTCAACCTCCAACTGGTCGCCACGCTTCCCACCTTGCTTGTTTCGCTGGCATCCTGCCACTACCGTCTACGCCTGACCAAACAGCAACTTGTGCGCACTCATCTGCTGTTGTTAGTGGTGTTAGTAGTTTATTTCACTGTACAGTATGGTCTACTCCGTATTGAACAGGGGCAAGTATTGGCTACCTTTCAAGCCTTTCGGCGCGTCTACTCAGCAAAAGATGAACAACGTGCCTATGCCTTAATGACCCCTGAATGGCAACAGGAGCATGGCGTTGATGACGTTTTCCGTGAGACCGCTAATTTTTGGGCATTAGGCCAAGCCCACTCAGTTTATACGGTGCGGATCCATAGCTACAATGGTCGGGCTGAAGTCGTTCCCAACGCACGTACTTCCTGGTGGTTTCGCCCCTCGGCGGGCGCGTCATGGGGCTTCAAGAAAGTGGATGGCGTGTGGTATCTCGCACCGGCGAACATAAACTACTATATGGCCTTTTGAGCTTGCACCACCGTCCCCACCACAAAATCATGCACACTGCGCCGCCCGCGCGTCAGGACCACAACAACCAAGTAGCCAACCACCAATCCATTCGCCAGCGTCAAGCCAATGGTCTGTAACAGGGTCAACTGGCTGAGATCAGCAGACAAAGTAAAGGCGGTGAGGTGCACCAATTCCCAGGGCATTAATTTGACGGCTGTTCGTCCTATCGCTCGCCCAAGCCCGACCCGTGCACCGTTGACCCTTTTTACCCCAATTTTTACCAGCCGTTTGCCCAGCGTCGCGCCGGTTGGCAACCAATCGCTGATAATAAAATAGAGCCAGACCGGCAGCGAAAAGTTCCACAAAATCGTGCGCCCGAGGGCCGGCCCACTCTGCGCCAGGGGCAGGCCGAGCAGCGATTGGATCAAGTAACCCAGCGGGGCCAGGATGAGGAAAAGGATCAGGATATCCACGACATAGGCGATGATACGGCGGCCAAGCAGCCGCGCACGTGGTTGGGTTGGTAACATCGGCACTTGATCTGCTTTCGGTTAAGATTGGCGTGTGCTGAAGGCACCACCCATTGCGATCCCAATCGCAATGCCGATGGCAACGCCCATTGCAATGTTATTAAGGGCAACGCCAATGGCCGTGTCAATCGCAATCCCCACCGCAATGCCAGATCCCATTGCTTTGCTGTTATTTGTTTGCATCCCGCACTCACCCTTTCGTTAATGAAGACTTATACCGCTTCGCGCTTTCCCACTGCGCCTCCGTGTCCTCCGTACCCTCCGTACCCCCTGTGGCTAATTTGTTTAGTTACCTAATTCCTCGCATTCTGTGAACGATGTTTTGCGGGATTTAGAATTTACTGTGGTATACAACGACCGCCCGGCAATCAATCGCCGGGCTAATCGCCGCGCCCACTTCAGCAGGCTATAACGATGCGAAAAGCCCACTTCAGCGGGCGTTGCTACTAGCCGTGGGGCTTCAGCCCACGGCGGAACTGCCATCGCTACTTAACCACCAGTGTTCGTCGCAGGGACAAAGTTGAGCGTGCCGGCTTCGTTGTCATACCAAATGGTCAGCCCCGTATCCGTCCGTTCGAAGCGCCCACTGCTCTGCAATGCCTGCAGATAATCCTGCTCCTGCGCGGTGACATTGTCATCCATACAGGCGCGCAAGGTGCTGATGAGCTGGCTAAAGCTTACCTGATTATCGGCTACTTGATAAGTACCACCATAGGAATTACAGCCGCCATCGCCACTCACCTGGCCGGCACTGTCAAAGACCAAGGTAATGGGCGTCTCCCCGCTCACGGGCGTCTCTGCGCCGGCTGGGCCATAGGTGGCCAACTGCCAACTGCTATCGGTCAACTCCTCGGCGAGCACCTGGGGGGTGTTGGCCGGCAGGGTGGCGATGCCTTCGGTGTTGCTACCGGGTGTCGCCGGCGCGATGGGGGCACTACAACCAACCACGAGGAGGAGGGTTGCGCTCAATAACAGATTGGTGATTTTTTGCATCATCCTTTTCCTTTCGCTAAACTTTGCCCGCACAGCCCTTAGGGTTGCACGGACGGTTGAAAGGGCTGGCGCAAAGCCTAACGACCTGACGCCAGCCTCACTATTACAACGCTCGGCTACACCGCAACGGCTTATACCTCGATATCTATGTTGGGTATAGATCAGCTGTGTACTGTCTGTTGTAGGTACGCACCCGTCAGCGAATCGGTGGCGCTGAGGATCGCTTGGGGCGTGCCTTCAAACATCACTTTGCCGCCCTTGCTGCCCCCTTCCGGTCCCATGTCGATGATCCAATCAGCGTTGCGGATCACATCCAGGTTGTGCTCGATCACAATGACTGTATTGCCGGTGTCAACCAGCCGGTTCATGATCGCCAGCAGGTGACTAATATCCGACATGT
The DNA here is from genome assembly GCA_022842065.1 of Caldilineaceae bacterium. Next base: position 87,407 of record JALHQH010000023.1, on the reverse strand, counting down.
GCAGGCCGGTAGTTGGTTCATCCATCATATAGACGCTGCCCTTTTTATGCAATTCGCTGGCCAGCTTGATGCGCTGACATTCCCCGCCGGAAAGCGAACTGAGCGGCTGCCCCAGGGTCAGATAATCCAACCCCACATCGCTCAGCGCTTGTAGCCGACGCACAATCTCTTTGTTGGTTTTGCGGTCAAAGAAGGCCAGTGCCTCTTGCACCGTCATCGCCAGGATGTCGGTAATCGACTTGTCATGCAGCTTGTAGGTGAGCACTTCATCCTTAAAGCGTTTGCCCTGGCAGATCTCACAGGGGGTTTTGACGCCCTCCAGGAAGGCCAGATCGGTGTAGATCACGCCCGTGCCCTGGCAATTTTCGCAGGCGCCTTTGGAGTTGAAACTAAAGAGCGAAGCGCTGACCTTGTTGGCCGTAGCAAAGGCTTTGCGCAGGTCATCCATCACGCCGGTGTAGGTGGCGGGATTCGAGCGTGTCGAGACGCCGACCGCGGCCTGGTCGATCACAATCGCGTCCGGGTGCTGCTGCAGAAAGACCTCGTTGATCAGCGAACTTTTACCCGAGCCGGCCACGCCGGTGACCACCGTCAGCACCCCAATCGGCACCTCGACACTCACATTCTGCAAGTTGTTCACCTTGGCTTTTTTGATGGCAAGTTGACCCTTGGGTGTGCGAAACGTTGCTTTGATCGGCAACGTCTGTTGCAAATGGCGACCGGTCAGCGTATCGGCGTTGCGCAGGCCGGCATAGCTGCCTTCGTAGACAATCCGCCCGCCGCCACTGCCGGCGTGCGGCCCGACATCGACAATGTGATCGGCGGCCTTGATCACATCGGGGTCATGTTCCACGACGATGACGGTGTTGCCTTTGTCGCGCAATTTTTGCAGCAATTCGTTCATGCGGTGGACATCGCGCGGGTGCAGCCCGACGCTGGGCTCATCAAAAATATACATCACATCGACCAGGCTGCCGCTCAAATGTTTGACGATCTTGACCCGCTGCGATTCCCCGCCGGAGAGGGTGTCGGTGGGGCGGTCGAGGCTGAGATATTCAAGCCCAATGTCCACCAGATGTTGCAGCCGTTCGGCCAAGGTCGCGACCATCGGCGCGGCGACCGGATCGGTGATCGCCTTGATCACCTCGATCAGATCGCCCACTTCCATCGCCGCCAGTTCGGCGATATTGTGTCCAGCAATTTTGCAACTGAGCGCCGCCTGGCTCAGCCGTGCGCCGTGACAGAGCGGACAGGGTTGCATGGTGATGTAGGGTTCCACCGCTTTTTGGACGCGCTCGGACAAGGTCTTGAGGTCGCGCTTGATGTAGGAACGGTTAAAGCGTTCGATCACCCCGGTGTAGGTCGCATTCATCGCGCCGCTGCCGATCTGCAACTTATACTTTAGATCTTTGCCGTGCAGCAGTAGCTCCAGCTCTTCCGCGGTGAAGTCAACCAGCTTTTTGTCATTGTCAAAGAAGCCGGAGGCGACATAACTGTCCCGCTCCCACGAGGAGAAGACTGGCACTTGCACCGCGCCCTCATTCAGCGATTTTTCCATGTCCAGGAAGGTGCTTGAATCCACCCCCATTTTGCGCCCGATCCCATTACATTCTGGACACATGCCCTGCGGATCGTTGAACGAAAAGGCGTTGGCATAGCCCACAAAGGGCTGGCCGACACGCGAAAAGAGCAGCCGCAACACTGGCGAAATGTCGGTGATCGTACCCATCGTCGAGTGGGAACCGCCGCCCAGCCGTTTTTGATCCACCACCACCGCCATGCTCAGATTTTCAATCGCATCGGCGTCAGGCTGCGCAAAACGGGGCAGGAAATTGCGCACGAACATGCTGAAGTTTTCATTCAGCAGCCGCTGCGCCTCGGTGGCAATTGTATCAAAAACAATTGACGATTTCCCCGAACCGGAGACGCCGGTAAAGATCGTGATTTTGCGCTTGGGGATACGCAGCGAGACATTCTTTAGATTATTTTCGCGCGCCCCGCGAATTTCAATATATTCTTGTTGCATTGTTCCTCTTTATTGGTGATTTTGCCGAGAAAGGTGATGGTTTAGCCACAGCGGGCACAGAGGGTACGGAGAACACAGAGATTCTCTTGTTTCCTACTCTGTGACCTCTGTGCGCTCTGTGTTCCCTGTGGCAAATGATCTACACCACCCCTCAAGTGCCAAAGATCAACTCGGTTGTCTGCGCCAGCTCCTCGGCAATGGTTGCTTCTTCGTCGTCATTTAAGGCCAACGCGGCCACTGCGGAGAGCGAGGCCTGGGCTAGGGTTTGGTCCTGTAGGCGCACGGCTAGTTCGGCGCGATAAAGCAGTGCCCGGGCTTGGTCAAGGGGTGGCGCATTGGTGAAGCGCTTTAGACCAGTTTCTAACGTTTTGAGCGCTTTGGCTTCATCGCCTTTGGCATCGCCCAGGCGTGTGGCAACCTCGATCACGCCTGCCAAGCCCGTGCGCTTTGCTTCTGCCTCTTCGCTGTCTCCCAATTTTGAAATGCGTAGCCAGTTGCCCCCCACGTCAACCACACTAAAGCCGCGCACTGTACCAAACTTTTTGCGTGGGCGCAAGATCCGCGGGATCCCAACGGTGGGCAGCTTACCAAAAGCCGCCCGTAACCCGGCGGCAAAGGCCTGATAGAGTGCGTCCGGATCCGGCACAACCACGATAACATTCCCATAGGAATCGGCGGGATTAAAATTTTCCATGCCAAAGAGGTGGATATGGATCTCCTCGCGTGCCACCACCGTATAAGGATTTGGCTTTAACTGGCGATAGGTGCGCGTAAAACCCAGTGCTGCGTAAAAGGTGATCGCTTCATCGAGATCAGGACAGGGTAAACAAGGGTACGTGCGCTCATTTGCCACAAGTTGCTTGCCTTTCTTTGGGTGTTGTTCGCATGTTACGCATGGGGCCAGGTGCACCCAGTGGGTTCCCGATTCACCTGCTGATAGGCGAAACCCGTTGCAACGGGTTAAGGTGTCAGCGCACTTGGCTTGCTGCTCCAGCCATTATAAACACCCAAACACGACATCCTCTGACACCTTTTCGGGGCTGTTTTTAAAGTAGTCGAAAAGATCTACATTGTCAACCCGTTTCGCGCCGGAAAGGCAACCGCCATTGGGTGCGATTTTGCATACCAGGCCGGCGCTTCAATGCTTGCGTTGCTGTCTACTGAGTAGCACAATTGTTCTGTTTTTAGTTTATATCAAGTGCTTCAAAAAATCAAGTATTAATTTCAAATACAGAATTTATGAACCGGCGATCTGAATCGGCTGCATTACGGCTATACCCCGTCCCACTATAGATTCTTTCCAACATTTCTTAACAATTTCTCCAGAATTGTTTGTTATACTGCTAGCGAACAACATTCTTTGTTCCTATATTCCGGTCTATTCTTTTTTGACTAGATTGATAACAATGTTGTACACAATCGGGAACAATGGGAACGAACCTTCTCGCAGTTAAGCAAAATTTGATCAAAATCATAGATCAATGTTGATGCTGTTCGTCGATCTGCCAACTATATACCGACGCTATCACCCGATGACAACCCACCCTTTCCTGGCAACGTTGCGCTGTCCCAGGAAACCAGAACAAGGACTAACAAACGATGCACACGATCCAAGGGCTAACCGCACAACAGGTACAAGCCAAGCGCGCCCAAGGTTTGGGCAACAATGTCGACCAGCGTTCCGGGCGTTCTTATTGGGACATTGCCCGCGCCAACCTCTTTACCCTCTTTAACAACATCCTTTTTGTGATTGGCATCGCCTTGATCTCAATGGGGCGAGTCAATGACGCGTTCACCAGTGTGGGGATTGGCTTGGTGAACGCCTTCATCAGCACGCTGCAGGAGATTCGCGCCAAACGCCAGCTTGACCAGATCTCCCTGCTCACCCGCCCGCACGCCATCGTGGTGCGCGAGGGGCAGGAAAAAGAGATCGACCCCAGTGAAATTGTCCAGGAAGATGTGTTGCGGGTGGATGCCGGCGACCAGATCGTGGTCGATGGTGCGGTGCTGGGGGACGGGGTGCTGGAAATGGACGAGTCGTTGCTCACCGGCGAACCCAACTTGATCCGCAAAAGCGCGGGCGACAAGTTGCGCTCCGGCAGTTTTTGCGTGACGGGCGCGGGCTATTATGTGGCCGAAGAAGTGGGCGCGGCCAGTTTTGCCAACAAGCTAACGGCTACCGCTCGCCAGATGAATATCATCGAAACGCCGTTGCAGCAGAAGATCAACCTGCTGGTCAAATTGGTGATGTTGCTGGTCGCCGTCTTTAGTATTCTCATTTTCGCTGCCTCCCTGCTCGAAGGGTTGAGCAACATTCGTCTGGTGCAGATCGCTGCGGTGTTGACGGGGCAGGTGCCCTACGGTCTCTTTCTGATGATCGTGGTGGCCTATGCCCTGGGTGCGGCTACGGTCGGCAGACAGGGGGCACTGGTGCAACAGACCAACGCCGTCGAATCGCTGAGTAACATCAACGTCCTCTGCACCGATAAAACCGGCACCCTCACTGCTAATCGCCTGCTCTTTCAAGATGTCTATGCGCTCGGCAGTGAAAGTGTAGCAGCAATCAAAGGCGCACTGGGGGACTTTGCGCGCAGCGTCACCAGCGGCAACCAGACCAGCACGGCGATTGCGGCCGGCACCACCGGCGCGGCACATCCCGTGGCCGATGAAGTGGCCTTTGCTTCGGCCCGCAAATGGAGCGCGGTCGCCTTTGATCAACCCGAACGGCGTGGCCTCTATGTCTTAGGCGCGATTGAAATGTTGCAGCCGCATCTCGTCCAAGACGCGGCCGTACCCGCGACCCAACTGGCGCAGCAAATGCAGCTTTGGGCGGAACAGGGCTTACGGGTGCTGCTCTTCGCCCATGCGCCGGCGGTCACGACCCTCCACAACGCCGCAGGTGAAGTAACCCTGCCGCCCCTGACCCCGCTTGCGTTGGTCAGCCTGAGTGACGAGTTACGCCCGCTGGTGAAAGAGACGATTGCCGATTTTATGGAGATGGGCATTGCCCTCAAAGTGATCTCCGGCGACAGCCCACACACTGTGGCGGCGTTGGCCAAACAGGCTGGGTTGCCCAATGACATCAAACTCGTTTCTGGCCCAGATCTGGCCCGCATGAGCCCCGCCGAATTTGACCAGGCAGCCAGCGAAGCGACGATCTTTGGCCGCATCTCCCCCGAGCAGAAAGAGCACTTGGTCGATGCGTTGCTGCGCCAGGGTAACTATGTGGCGATGATGGGCGACGGCGTCAACGATGTGCTTTCGCTCAAGAAAGCATCGCTCGGTATTGCCATGCAGTCGGGCAGCAGCGCCGCACGTAATGTCGCGGATATGGTCCTGCTCAACGATTCGTTCGCAGCATTGCGCCCGGCCTTTAGTGAGGGGCGTCGCATTATCTCCGGCATGTCCAGCGCACTCTATCTCTTTTTGGCCCGTTCGCTGACGACCACGCTGCTGATCATTGCGGTGACCATGGTTGGGTTGAGCTTTCCCTTTGACCCGGCGCAGGTCGCGTTGACCACCTTCACCGTCGGTATTCCGGCTTTCTTTCTCACCCTGTGGGCCAAACCGCGCACAGTAGAGCCGGACATTCTGCTTAAACTGGTGCGCTTTGTGCTTCCCGTCGCCATTCTCACCATGTTGTTGGGCGTTGGGCTCTACATCGATGATTACCAACGCGCAAGTGGGGCGGACGACGGTACCGAGGTCATCAGTATTCCCGATGAACTATTGACCAGCTACAGCGCGTACACCGGCGTCAGCCCCGACGATCCGGCCTTTGCCGATGCCTTCGGTACGATTGCCGCGCAGGGTGTCCTCTCGATCTTTATCTCGCACACTGCCTTTCTGTTGCTGCTCTTTCTCGAGCCGCCCCATCGCTTCTTCACCGGTTGGCGTAAGGAAGTCAGCAAGGACAAACGTCCGGCCCTGTTGGCCATTGGCTTACTGATCGTCTTCCAACTTCTGTACTTTTTTCCCAGCGTCGGTGCCTATTTCGGCCTGTTGGAAAAGCCGGGCTTGGTCTACCTGCGTATCCTCGCGGTTGTGGTGGTCTGGTTTTTTCTGATCCGCTTTATCTGGCGCCAACAGCTCCTGGAGCGCTTCTTGGGGCTAACGGTTGCATCATAGTCCAACCCCATTGATTTCAGGTCTGCCCCTGCCGCCGTAACTAGGGAGAGGCAGGTGATGTATCGTCTCTATGATTTTCGCGTTCCTAAACTCAGCCCTCCCTACGGGATGAAAAACCAAGCTTGATTTTATACCTTTCCTGGCGGTACACTTGCGCCAGCGAACTAAGCAACAATTCAATTCAGGAACCTTGGGCATCAACGAAAGGATCACACCATGACCACACCAACCCTCCTGCTCAACGACGGCCACACCATCCCCCAGATCGGTCTGGGCACCGCTTCGCTCAACGATGAGACAGCTGCGCCGGTGATCGTGACCGCCATTAAAGCCGGCTACCGGCACATCGACACCGCCTTCCGTTATGGCAACCAGCGCTGCGTGGGCAAAGGCATCCGCGACAGCGGCATCGCGCGCTAAGATCTGTTTGTCACCACCAAGTTGGATGGCGAGTTTCAGGGCAGTGACCGGGTCATTGCCGGTCTCGATGAATGTCTGCGGCAGCTTGATATGGAATATGTCGATCTGCTCCTGATCCACTGGCCGCTGCCGAAGCGTAATGAGTATGTCGCCACCTGGCAGACCTTTGAGCAGCTACTGGCGACCGGCAAGACGCGGTCAATCGGCGTTTCCAACTTCAAACCAGCCCATCTGGAGCGGCTCTTTGCCGAAACGACGATCCGCCCCGTTGCTAACCAGATTCAGTTAAGCCCGTACAATCACACGGGCCGATCATGTAGACTATGACCGCGCCCACCATATTGTCACCGTCTCCTGGAGCCCGTTGGGGCAAGGGAAGGGTTTGCTGGCAGATCAAACGCTGGCGACCATCGCCGCAACCTATGGCAAGACGCCTGCGCAGATTGTCCTCCGCTGGAACATTGAGCGGGGGCTGGTGGCGATCCCTAGGTCATCGAACCCAGAACAGCTGGCCCAGAATCTCGATATCTTCGACTTCACCCTCACCGCCGACGAGGCCGCGGCCATCTCCGCGCTCGATACCGGCGCAGAAAAGCGGGTCGACTCGGACACAATGGGCCATTGAACCCTGTGTGAGATAGTGAGACAATGGGCCATTCACTGCTTCACTAACAACTTTTCAACACTGTCTTGACATTTTCTTGAGAAAGTTATGCGAATATATCTTATGTACCAATTGTTAACAATTTTGACGACAATTTGATGCTTGTCTACAACAAAACCGGGGACATAAGATGAAATTGAAATTTTTCTATGGAGGCTTATTGATAAAGTGAGTGAAATGCCAATGAAGAAGTTCGAACACAGCAGTCGTTGGGCTGGGTGGGCCAGGTGGCTTGGGTTTATTGGGGTGCTCTTTACCTTATTTGCCCTGCCAACGGCGGCGCTAGCCCATCCGGCTGATGTCTACCTCCAAGCCACCTACATTACGGTCCAGCCGACGCAGATCGTGGTGGAACTGAAGATCGCACCGGCTGTGCTGGTTGCCCCAGAGCTGCTGACCACCTTGGATGCCAATGGTGATCAGCAGATCGAAGAGGCCGAATGGCAGGCCTATGTCGATCAAGTCGTACCGCAGTTGGTGCTACAAGTGGATAGCCAACTAGTGCCGCTCACCGTCACCGCGCTGGAGACGCCGCCTTATCTCAACCTCCAGGCCGGTTACGGTGAGATCCGCATGACGATGACCGCCGATCTGTCCGCTGTAACCGGTGAATTCACGACAGGCACGCACGCGATTGACTACAAAAACAACTTTGCGCCGACCGGTGTGGTCTATCAGGTCAACGCCTTTGTCGAACAAAATGCGACGGGCGATCTGGCGGCTACGTTGGGCAAACAGCAGCGCGATGAGTTGCAGCAGCGCATGACGGTCGACTATACCATCGGCCCGGTTGCCCCAGCCGCCGCAGTCGCGACGACCGCATTCGCCACGACATTTGCCCTACCGGAAGGCGTTGCGGGACAGGGCGAGCAACTACTGCGTTATCTCTATGAACCGGCAAGCTCGCCGTGGATGCTGCTGCTAGGCTTGGCATTGGCGGTAGTGCTGGGCGGGTTACACGCGTTGACGCCCGGCCACGGTAAGACGTTGGTCGCCGCCTATCTCGTTGGCAGCCGCGGCACGGTGCGCCACGCCGTGACCCTCGGCGCGATTGTGACCTTCACCCATACCGCGTCGGTGATCGTGATCGGCCTGGTGGCGCTCTTTGCCAGCCAATATATCGTACCGAGTCTGTTGACGCCAATCTTGCAGGTTAGCTCTGGTCTGCTGGTGGTCTACCTTGGGGTGCGGCTGCTCCGGCAGCGCTGGTTCGCCTTGCGCGCCGGGCAAAATGATCATGATCACAGCCACGACCACAGCCATGAACATACGCACAGCCACGGCGACGGCCACGTCCATCGCCATCTGCCACCAGCGGATGGCATCAAGTTGCGTAACCTGGTGGTGATGGGGGTTTCGGGCGGACTGGTGCCTTGCCCAGAGGCTTTGGGGATCATGGTCATTGCAATTGGGCTTCATCGCATCTTGTTCGGCCTGGGGCTGATCGTCGCGTTTAGCTTTGGCTTGGCCGCAGTATTGATTGTCATCGGCATTCTACTGGTGCGTTCGCACACGCTGGTAGAACGCTTTGGCGGGCTCAACAGGGGCTGGAGCAGTGCCTTACCCGTGGTCAGTGCTGTGATTGTCACCTTGTTGGGGGTTGGGATTACGGTCAATGGGTTAGCGGCCTATTTGGGGTAAGGCCGAAATTTATCGGGTAATGCTCGATAAATGCAATATAAAGTAAGTAATCTTGAATTCCCGTTGGGGCATGCGGTGTGGCGTGACCAATCCAAACGTCAGTCGGAAAACTTGCCGCGCCACACTGCGCGCCCGTCGTTCAAAAGACCCCAAATTTAATTTACCGCGCGCCAAGACGGGCACGCAGTGCGGCGATACAAATTGGAGCGCTGGCCTAGATCGCCTTCGCCGCACCGCATGCCCCTATGGGTGTATCGGAAAATTAATCTACAGAGCAGTAAAATCGAAGCAAGTTAATCTAAAGGAGAGATAATGATGAAAACAAAGATGATCATGGTCAACGCGTTGCTGGCGGCTGCGCTTCTGGCCGGCTGTGCCGGGCTACCTGGCAGCGGTGGTCCCGAAGAGAGCAGCAATGTCGCTACCGTGAATATTGCCGATACGACGCCCGTGGCGGTGAATGCGCCGATCGCGGCAACGGCGGCCGATGAAACGACTGCCGGCGTGGTCGCCGCTGCGCAAGCCTTGCTGGCGACGTTGGATAAGGCCCAACAGGAAACCGTGCTCTTTGCCTTCGATGATGCGGCGCAACGGGCTAACTGGTCGAATTTCCCCACCGGCATCTATCAGCGGGCCGGCCTGCGCATGGGCGATCTGAGTGAGGAACAGCGCGCTGCGGTCTATGCGGTGATTGAAGCAACGCTTAGCCCAGAAGGGTATCAGCGGGTTCTGGATCAGGTGGCCAGTGACGAGGTCTTAAAAAGCAGCGATGGCGGCGGCAATCTGATTTTTGGGCAGGATGAGTTCTATTTTTCCATTCTCGGCACTCCTTCCCCCACCGACCCGTGGATGTGGCAATTTGGCGGCCATCACCTGGCCATTAACGCCACCATCGTGGGCGGAACAATTGCGCTCACCCCCAGTTTGACCGGCGGCCAGCCGATCCAATTCACCGTTGATGGGCGGGAAGTCTATCTGTGGCAGGATGAAAATGACAAAGCCTTTGCCCTGATCAACGCGCTGGATGCTGAACAGCAGGGGCAAGCGATTCTGGGCGACAGCTATATCAATCCTGTCCTTGGCCCTGGCGAAGATGGCAAGACGATCCAGCCCGAAGGCATTCAAGTGTCCAATCTAAATGCCGACCAGCAAGTGCTGCTGCTCGATCTGGTACGCGTGCGTGTTGGCATGCTCAAGGAGGATGACGCGGCAGCCAAGCTGGCCGAAGTTGAAGCCAATCTGGCCGAAACTTGGTTTGCCTGGTATGGCCCCACCACGAATGGCGAAGCTGCCTACTACCGCATCCAGGGGCCGACGCTGTTCATCGAATATTCACCCCAGTCGATGGGCGGCGCAGCGATTGACCACATCCACGCCATGTTCCGTGATCCTACCAATGATTACGGCGCGGGGTTGAGCCAGTAAGCCGACCAGGGGCTAAGGTGACCGGGGGCATGAGTGGCAGTCCATTCATGCCCCCGGTCGGCGGATGGGTTGCCATTGCCCATAGGTCAAGGTACGCCAGAGCCATTCCATGAGGCCATAGCGGTACTGCTTCAGCCACTGTCGGCTAAAGACCAATTGGAGCGCAAAGATCACCAGCACCAAGACCAGCGTCAGGGTTGGCGCGACCTGATCGTAAAGGCCGAACCCATACCCGTAGAACAGAAAGGTCCCAATCAGTGATTGCGCCAGGTAGTTGCTCAATGCCATTTGTCCCGCCGGCGCAAAAAACCAGAGTTTCTCAGCAAATAACAAGACCCAAGCGGCATAGACGAAACTGAGCAACGGCGCACCTACGTGAATGCCGACGCTGACCAGCCAGGGGATGCCTTCGGCAAAGCCAAACAGAAAGAGCAGGTTGCCGATCAGCCCAAATGGGAGTGCCCACGGCCATGCCCGGCGGAGAAAGGGCGTATACGACTGTTCGTTATCGAGCAGCCCTGCGCGCCCCACGACTAGCCCGACCAAAAACATGACCAATACCATTGGGATCTGGATATCGAGCACAATGGATTGGTTCCAGCGGTGGATGACCAGATCGAGGTAACTGCCCGCACCATAGATCCCTAGCTCGCGGCCACTGGTCGAGGTGCTGGCGGCGTCAAGGGGAACGAAGCTGAAGTAGACGAGGCCGAACAGCGCAATGGCCGCGGCCAACCACAACAACACGCGGTTTGACCACTGCCTGACCAACAAGAGCAGCACACCTGCCACCGCATAGAGCCGTAAAATGTCGCCATCCCAGATCAAGATCGCGTGTGCCATCCCAAGCCCAAAAAGCACGCAGAGCCGACGCAGGTAGAAGCCAACAAAGGATCGACTGGTCGTTTGCATCCGGCGCATCTGCACGGCAAACCCAACGCCGAAGAGAAAACTGAATAACAAGTAAAACTTTGTGATAGCAAAGAAGGCAATTGCAATATCCACGATCTGATCGAGCAAATTGCCCCGCTCTCCGAGGGTATCTGTGCGCAGGGCCGAACTGCTGAAATCCAACATGTTGACCAGAAAGACCCCAAAGAGCGCAAAGCCACGTAAGACATCGAGGACGACAATCCGTTCTTGAACGGGGTGAAAGGTGGTAGCATTCATCGCATTCTCCTGAAATGGGCAATAGGAAACCTAGGCGGTGACGGATTCACCACCAAAGTTGCAACATCACGCTGCGGGGATCGTCAGATCCCCGATTCACGCCGGGATTTGACAATCCTGGCTGAGCATTAAACTAGTAGAACTTAGCTCTGTCATTCCGCGCCCAGAGGGCACCCGAAGCGAGGAATCCCGTGTTCGGCAAGCCCAGATCCCTCGCTCCGGGATTAGGATGCGTATTAGTCACGGAGTGACGGCAGATGGTAGCCGAGGGTTTTAACCCTCGGATCTTGAAAACCAGCCTTAAAAGGCTGGCCTACCATCTGCCGCCACTCCGTGGCTAAACTCGCATAACTTACGTCACACTGTACTCGGCGAGGGTCTGGATCAGCGCTTCTGCATTGGCACGGGCTGCGCAGCCGTAGCGTTCAGCCATGCCAATCCAGGCAAATGAATCGTTGCTCATCGCCAGCGCCAGAATGCTGTAGGCGACCCCGCGACAGTGGGATGCGTCAGCCTGTGGGTAGACGTTGCGCAAATCTGCGCTAAACAGATCGACCAACGTCTCAAACATCCCGACCAGCGTTTGTTTGGCCTGTGGGTAACGCTCTTTGGCTGTCATCATGACAACGAAGACCAACTTCTCATAATCTTCCTCGTCCGCGGCGTTGCCAAAGAGGTAATCTAACGTTGCTGGGATCATTTGGTCTTCAGGAATTGCGGCGGCGGCGGCGCGTAGTTCTGCCAAGTAGCCCTGGGCAATGCGCTCGATCAGCGTGTTGACGACCTCTTCGCGGTTGCCGATATAGTGGCGAATAATACTGCGGGTCATGCCGGCTTCCTGTGCCACTTGATCGAGCGATGTGTCTAAGCCGTAGCGGACAATACACCGGGCAAACGCTTCCAAGATTTCGGTCGTGCGCTCTTCGGTTAGATCTTTTCGTCCCATGTGCTTCCCTCATAATAAGGCTGTAGATGCTTCGTGCGGGTAATCCACTGCGTCGAGATTGCCGAATAGATTATCACTATTGACAATATAATACACCCATGACTATAAATTGTCAATAGCGACAATCTATAGTGGGCGCAGCCTGCCCAGCGACACCGAACGCCGCTTCATCTTTGTTGCAAAATATTGGTGCCTCAACACCAGCATTGAGCAAGGGGACACCGCGTCAACCGTGGAAGTGAACCTGGCGCGGGAAAATTACGACGGTGTCGAAGATGTCCAATTTACCCCGTCTGGGGGCAAGGCCATACCAAGGCCGAACGGACCGGGAACAGCGCGGATAATTTTATTGTGTGGGTGAATGAGGTTGTGGGGCAGTAGCTAAGCTAATATAGGCTTGATATTGATTGCAAACGTCCTGGTCACGAACAAAGTGACCAGGACGTTTGGTTTTTGAATAGAGCAAGGTTGCCTTGTGAAATGACAACACATGCTGATATATTTGTCTACAGCCGCAAAAGCCTGAGCTGATAGGGTCGTACACATTGCTGGTTTCTATCAAAACCTTAGCCGACCAACGAACGACTCTTACCGAACATCTCTGCCAGATGAGTTAAGGCCACTGACTGCGTAATAATTACTGTTGTTGGTGTAGTTTGTCCAGATGGGCAAGTGATAGCTTGGGAAACAGTAATCTTTGGGTAACCACGATTCGTCTCTGTTCGATCATCCAATCTGTTGACAACTGTTGTAAAATAGATTGGCGATCTATACCTACACTTTTATATCTAACTGCAATCTGAGATTTGTGAGAATCCACAGAGGGGCTTATGAGCTTAAGTGCACTAGCTATCGACATCCTGCAGGGAACATTCAAAAAACTCGTTGGTGACGAATTCGAGAAGCGGATCAAAAAGCCTCTCGTTGAACATGGTCTACAAAAGCAGATAGCAGCGGCGGCTGAACATGCAGAGCGGCGTTGGCTGACCGAGTATAAAGATGAAGATCTGACGCGATTTGTCCAGGATCTTCCACTCAGCACTTTGCCATCTGTTCAAGAGGCGATTCGCAATTTTTACGACCATCCAGGACAACCAATTCTGAAGGAAACTTTTCGGGGTAAGTTAGAACGCGATCTGCCAGAAGGATTTGATCCCTGGCGTGTTGAGCAAGCAATTGCAGCCTATTTAGAGATTTTGCGCACTGAACTCATTGCGATTGATGAGCTTCGAGAAAGGTTGCGTGCCCTTAGCGATTTTGAGATTGCATGCAATACAGCGCAAACCGAAGCGCAAGTGCGCATTTTGAATGAAAATTTTGCCCGTATCTTCTTGAAGGAACTTGAAGCGCCCAGTCTCTATGAAAAATTAAAAAGTGCTGGGCATCCAGAACGTACATTTGCCCAGATCATAGACCTGCTTTTGTATCATCGCGCAAGACGTTCGGGAAGAAACATCTCATTTCCAACCGGTTATAGCGGTTATCATGATGAAAGATCAAGAATTGAAGAACAGTATATATATCAAGATGGGAATACTTTATATGAATATGCGTTTTGGCAGAGTCCATTTACAAAGAAACAGCGCGAAATAATTGAAACACATCATCAACAGCTGTTGAGCAAAGAAAATGAAGATAAAAATAAACGCCCTGTTAAAAAGTGGATTATTATAACGCCTGCCAACTTGTCCGATCAAGCATCGAGTGATCGAGCATGGTTTGAAAACTTGCAGAATCAGGCTGCTGAGAAATTAGCTGTGGAGCATTGGGGACAGGCACAGTTATTGGCGTTGTTCATGCAGACGCCTACCATGTGCATATTTCACTATCCTGAGTTAATCGAAAGTGGACAAAAGCGCCGCCAATCATTGCATGACTCAGCCCTTCGCTACATACGAAATCTATTTGAACTATATCAACATATCGAGTTTGTTGGGATGTCGGTGTATAAACCCGAAGCAACTCGTGGTGTACCCATGGAAGATATTTACATTCCGTTAAAAGTGGTTCCAGAAACAGCTAATGAACGAGAAGATAATAATGGCAGACGGAATCCAATCAATTTCTTGCGCCCGGGTGCCAAGCATGTGATTCTGGGTGATCCTGGTTCTGGCAAATCGACACTTTTACGCTTTCTGGCACTCTGTGGTAACTCATCCCAGTTGCAGAAACGCTATCATACAGAAGCTGATGATCGCCTTCCCATTCTTGTCATTTTGCGCCGCTATGCAGACGCCTTGAAGAGTGATAAGAATTTATCATTGATCGATTATATTGTGGCCAATATTCAGGCAGATTTCAGTCTAGAAAGTGCCGATTTGGCATTTTTTGAGTACTATCTCGAAACGGGGCAGACCATACTATTGTTTGATGGCATGGATGAACTGCCCGATTCGTATTTCAAGGAGATCGTTAGTCAGCGAATACGGACATTAGCCAATACTTACCCCGGAAATACTGTTATTGTTACCTCACGTATTGTTGGCTATGAGCACCCGTTTCGCTTTGACGAGAATGAATTTGGACACTACCGTGTGGCAGATCTGTTACTTGCCGACATGGAACAATTTGTGGCCGACTGGTATAAAGTTCGGATTACGAATATCCCAGAACGCAACCTCAATGTTGATGATTTGGTTCGCATTTTAAGAAATGATGAACATTCAGCGATCCGCGAGCTTGCGGCCAATCCCCTGCTGTTAACAATTATTGCCCTGGTTCATCGTGTGGACGCCGTTCTACCCGACGAGCGAGTCGTTCTTTATCAAAAGTGCACAGAAACTTTGTTGAATACCTGGCATACGTGGAAATTTCGTGACAGCGGTACACAACGACGAGGACAGGTAGAGAGACGCAATCGTCGGCGGATCGAAGCAATCGCCTATTGGATGCATCAGCAGATTACTGACGAAGGTGCGACAAAGCGTTCTGTTGTTAGTGAAGCTGACCTCTTAGATTATTTGGTGGCACACATTACACAAAATGAAAAGTCGCTACGCCCGGACGATGATCCAGAAGATATCGCCACGGATTTTCTTGCGTTTTGTAAGGAAAAGGCTGGTCTACTCATTGAAGTTGGTGACAGACAATACAGCTTTGTGCATCTGACTTTTCAGGAATACTTAACTTCAACCGAGATTATCATCCGCGGCGAAACAACCGGTGTCGAAACCATGTGGGCAGAATTGGAATCTCATCAATTTGAATCACAGTGGTATGAGGTGATTCGATTGTTGGTTGCCGGTTTAAAATCGGAAGAGAGTCAGGATTTCCTTCTCGATAAATTACTTGATAACAGTGAAAAAAACGCTCTCCTGCTTGGCGGCCTCTTACTGGATGGGATAGAATCAGCTGAAGAGCGCTTGGACAGAATACTTCATTCTTTATTCCTAGATGGCATAAAGGCGCGTGATAGTGTTCATCTCAACCGAGTAACCGCAACATTAAATGCCTATTTACAGCAACCGTTGTGTGACATCAAATGTGTGCAGCAAGTTGCAGAAGCCTTGTTGTCCACTATTGATGCTGATCATCGGTTATCATACACTTTGCTTTTATATTCACTTAATTGGAGAAATGAGATTCCGGAATTTATCGACAAAATTGAGAGAATTAACGATCAGTATTCTACCTACTGGGTGAATTTGCTTTTACGCAACCGATCCAGTGCAGTGGCAGAGACTGAGTTGAGGCGCACACTAGATGTCCATTATGGATTACTTGATATGCTCTCATCCAATTCTAGTGGTGGTAATGCAGTAGCAGCGGCCTTACTTGCTGTCACAATGCGTATTGGATTAATGGAAGGCGCTAAGCGTGAGTTTGAGCATCAATTAGTTACCATGGCGATAGGGCTAGACATGGGACCGTATAGAGATCACAATCTTTATCTGATTTCAACCTCATTCTCGAATGAATGTGTAATGCCTTCAGATTTTGTGAAGGCTCGGGCTCGGGCTCGGGATCGGGCTCTGAATCGGGATGGGGCTCTGAATCGGGCTCTGGATCGGGATCGGGCTCTGGATCGGGTTCTGGATCGGGATCGGGCTCTGGATCGGGCTCTGGATCGGGCTCGGGCTCTGGATCGGGTTCGGGATCGGGCTCTGGATCGGGCTCGGGATCGGGATCGGGCTCTGGATCGGGATCGGGCTCTGGATCGGGCTCGGGCTCGGGCTCGGGCTCTGGATCGGGCTCTGGATCGGGCTCTGGATCGGGCTCTGGATTATTGGAGCATTGTCATTCAAACACCAGATGCATCTTCAGTTGTTGTTGATCTCTTATGTGAATCGTTAGCATTGCAACCTGAAACTTGCTGGCAACAGGCATTGATTAGGCAGTTCTTGCCTACTATACCTCGTGAACTCTATATTTTGTTTGACAACGAAAAACAGTTGCAGGTTGAACAAGCGTTTAGGAATAATGTCGCCGGTCCAACAGAACACTATCTGGCGAGCTGGTATCTACTGTTTGACAGCTTCCTGCATCTATACGAGGATCCTGGTGAAGAAGCTACGTCAGTCTATAGTTCAATTGCTGATCTCACACGTGATAAAGATGTTGCACCATTGCGGATCGCACATTGCTTGCGCGATATAGCTTTTGGGGATGATTCGCGTGTAGATGATCTCATCGCCATGTTACACTCAGACGACCCTGCTTACCGAGAGATTTTCCTGCGGACTTATTGGTTGGGAACGGAAGAAGAACAAGCTGTTAAAGTAGACCAACGCCGACGCAAGCAACGTTAGCCATCCTACAACTGCCTATCGCCCAATCACAGCGACCAGATCCATGAATTAGCCCTTATTCCTCAGCTGCGCCCAAAAAGTCGGTGACAACAATTGCGGTGAGTTCGTCGCAGTTGGGCAGGCCTTGCGAAAAGGGAAAACGCTCAAGCAGCTGCGGCATGGCCAAACAGTAAATTCGCCCTTTTTCTATGGTCTTCAGCGCTAAGCGGAAGGGTTCTTCGACTGGCTTATCGGCATCGCTTACGCTGTTTGCCAAAGTCGGAAAAGGCAAATCAGCGACACTGTGGCTAGCCTGTCCGCGGGCATCAATCATGGCGTCAAACTGTAGCGGTTCGTCATCGGTCGAAACTTGAATGCTGCCGTCATCTAGACGGCAAAAGGTCGAATCTGTGCCTGTTGCATACAGGTTCAATACACCAGCATCGTAAAGCGCAATCATGCGGGCGAGTGAGAGATGGGGCACAGCCGCATAGCAGTCACCAAATACGGGCAGGAGATGCTGCTGAAAGGTTGCATAATCCTCTTCAGACAAATGTCTAAGCGCCAAGTCAAAGCTTTCGTGCCCCCGTAAAAGGGCGTAGCGGTGGGGGATTGTCCTCTTCTCACGCATGGAGGCGCGTGTTTCGGCGAAATCGCGTTTGACAGCGGCCAAACCGCCCAATCTTTGCCGACGGGCAAAATAAGCGTCACCAAAGCCGGCTATCGTTCGTGCCCCCTTGCCTAACGCACGGAGATAGTCCGGATCACTGTGGTCAAGCTCTTGACAGAGCAACGCAAAGACCCGCGCGAGCAAACCAGCTGCCCCTTTCGCCACTTCCGCCAGCACAGCATCCTCTGTAATATACTGCAGGGGTTCATACGGAAAGGGATAATAGAAGTCGCCCTCGGGCATGACCCCTTTATGCGACACCATACTGATGGTAAAGTCACCATTCTCCCCATTGGCCGTCCAGCGCACGCGGTCTTCGTCCGCTTCATCAAATCCACCGTGCGCAAAGCCAAGCGCGATCACGACATCGATGGCAGAAAGTGACGAGCCGAGCACACCAATGGCAATGGCCGGCAGTTCTGTGATCTGCGTATAGGGCCAGGGGGAAATCAACTCGACAGCCCCGATTTTGGGCTTTCCGGACCAGCTGTGTCCTGTTGCGATAATCACGTCATCACAGGCAAACGTTTTGTTGGTCCCGTTTACGTTACAGTGCAGGTCAAACCCGTGTTGTTTGGGAACGATATCCGTCACCTTGTGCCGGGTGCGCACCGTTACCGCATGGCCAGCGGCGCGTAGCAGCTCACACATATTCTCAAATTCTGACTGCAGAAATTCCCCGATCAGAACACGTGGATAAAAAGCCCGCGCATTGAGGTCGTGCCATGACAATTCCCAAGCATTCAATTCCCTGACCGGCTGACTAGTCAACCACGCAATCAACGTTTGTGTAACAGCCGGAATTTCCCTGCTAAACGCATTACAAAGCATATAGTCGGCATTCATATCTGCGCGGTACGGCATGCCTGTACCAGCATGATCGGCTGCCTCGAAAATCTCGATGGCGAGCGCAATAGAACTTTTCTGCAAATGTTTTAGCGTATAAAGCGCCATTGGGCCACTGCCCACTATCGCTAATTTGGTCATATTGATTACCTAAGTTGCTACCCTGAAAAACTGTATATCCTGTATATATACCAGCGGTTGTCATCATTTAACATTTTCTACACGAGTAAAACTGTTAAATGATATCAGCGCCAACTATAAAGTGCCGCTGGTTGTACTACAATTCGTATTTTTGCTGCTATTGTTCGTCAACATGGATTATGTTTGGGTTGAAAAAATTAGTGCTAGCAGGCGCAAGGGGCACATGGTACAATAAAGTCACAGAACATAATGTACCTGCGCAGCTGCAACCACGAGGGTCGCGTACTCTACACATAGCAAGGAACCCACCCAATGCCAACCACCAACCCAACACCCCCACCCGTCCGCATGGCCATTGCCGGGATGAGCCACGGCCATGTCCATTGGATTCTACGCACGCTGCAACGTGACAATTTGCAGATCGTCGGCTTTTGGGAGCCAAACCGCGCCCTGGCCGAACGCTATGCCGCGGAATACAACTTCCCGTTAGAGCTGGTCTACACGGATCTGGCGGCCATGCTCGACGCTACCAACCCAGAGGCGGTCTGTGCCTTTGGCTCGATCTACGAACACCTGCAAGTCGTCGAGGCCTGTGCGCCACGCCGGCGGTGCGGTGGTCGATTTTGGCTGTTACGGGGCCAATCTGATCACCTGGCTGCTGGGCGGTGCCGAGCCGCTGACGGTGACCGCGGTGCTGCAAACGCTCAAACCGGATATTTATCCTAACGTGGATGATGAAGCCACGATCATCCTGACCTACCCAGGCGCGCAGGGCATTATTCAAGGGTCGTGGAATTGGCCCGTGGGGCGCAAAGACATGGAGATTTACGGTGCCGATGGCTATCTGGTGGCGGTGGATGCGCTCAACCTGCGGCTGCGCCAGCGCGGCGAAGCCGCCGAAACGACACGCATCCTCCCCCCTGCACCAGATCAGATTCGAGATCCCTTTAATTATCTGGCGGCGGTGGTGCGGGGCGAGGAAATTGTGACACCGGGCAATCTCTGGTCGCTGGAAAATGCCCTGACCACCGTGCGGATTTTGGATGCGGCGCGCCGCTCGGCCCGTGAGGGGCGGACGGTACAGTTGGCGTAATAAGGGGCATTGCTACAGCGTTCTTAAAAGCCGACACACCGCTGGCACAAATCATCAGGAGAGGAGCATTATGCAACAGAAACAATTACCCGGCGGCGGGACCATCGACGCCATTGGCTTGGGCCTCTGGGACTTTGGTGGGGGCACTGCGCCAGACTATCGCCGCGATGAGGCCGATCTGGCGGCCATTCACAACGCCATTGCGATTGGCTACCGCCACTTTGATACGGCGGAATACTACGCCAGTGGCCACTCGGAAGAGCTGCTGGGGCGCGCGCTGCGCGACTACCAGCGTAGCGACTTTTTCATCACCACCAAAGTCAGCCCCAGCCACATCCGTTACGATGATCTGTTGGCCGCCTGTGCACGCAGCCTGCAGCACTTGCAGACCGACTACATCGACCTTTATCTGATCCACTGGCCCAGCACGACGATCCCGCTGGATGAGAGTATGCGCGCCCTGAACCGCCTTGTGACCGAGGGCAAGATCCGCCATGTCGGCGTGAGCAATTTTGATCTGCCCCTGTTACAAGAAGCGGTCCGCCTGTGTGATACGCCATTGGCGACTAACCAGGTCCACTATAATGTGCGGCATCGAGAATACGTCCAGAATGGGGTGATCCCCTATTGCCAGGCGCAGGGCATCCTCGTGACCGCCTACTCCCCGCTGCTCGATAACGTTTTGGCCGATAAAACCGTGCAGGCGATTGCCCAGCAGCATAACATCACCCCGGCGCAAGTGGCAATTCAATGGCTGATCCAGCAGCCACAGGTGATTACGATCCCCAAATCAAGCAAGCAGTTGCGTCAACAGGAGAACTGGGCTGCCGGCGCAGTTACGCTAAGCGCCGAGGAGATTGAGCAACTCGATCAGTTGGCGTAATTGCTGGGAGCGAAGATAGAACGCGGATTTTGCGGATTCGGCTGAATTTTGCGGATTTATCCGCCTAATCCGGAAAATTCGCGTTCTATTTTTAGGGTAAGATTCTCGCGATGACTGGTTTTAGCGTGGTTCGCTGTGATATACTATCTATTAATGGCAACGGAACCCCAGTGAGTAAGTGCTGTTCAATCAGTTGAGAAGATCATGGCCCTGCAAAAACTGCCCGTCGGCATTCAAACCTTTTCCAAGCTTATTGATGAGAACTACCTCTATGTCGATAAGACTGCCCTGATCTACCGCCTGTTACGCTCCGGTGGGTACTTTTTCTTATCCCGCCCGCGGCGTTCGGGCAAGTCGTTGACCCTCTCGACGATTGCTTCGATCTATCGGGGCGAGCGGGCGCTGTTTGCGGGCCTGTGGATTGAGGAGCAGTGGGATTGGAACAAAGTTCATCCTGTCATCCATCTCTCTTTTAGTGGCATTGGCTATAAGACGCAGGGACTGGAGGGCGCGATTGAGGCAGAACTGCGGCTGGTCGGCAGCCAATTTGGCATCAGCTTTGAGCAAATCGGCATCGATCGCATGTTCGCTGAACTTCTGCGTAAGCTGTCCGCGCAGGGTAAAGTCGTGCTGCTGATTGACGAATATGACAAGCCGATTATCGATTACTTGGATGACTCAGCGCAGGCCATCGCCCATCGCAATATCCTCAAAACCTTCTATTCGGTGATCAAGGATGCTGACCCCTATATTGAATTTCTGCTGATTACCGGCGTCTCCAAGTTTAGCAAAGTCTCGATCTTTTCGGACTTGAACAATCTGGATGATATTACCCTCGACCGCACCTTTGCCGCCCTGACGGGCTATACGCAAGCCGAGCTAGAACACGCCTTTGCCCCCTACATGCCAGAGGCAGAACAACAACTCGGACTGACCCATCAAGCGTTGCTTGCGCAACTGCGCCGTTGGTACAATGGCTATTCGTGGGATGGCGTTACCTACGTTTACAATCCATTCTCGATTCTGAGCTTCTTCCGCAAAGCCGATTTCCGCAATTTCTGGTTTGAGACAGGGACACCCACCTTTTTGCTCAAGCTAATGCGCGAACAGTGGCTCTACAAACTGAATGACCTGACAGTGAGTGAACGCACACTGACCAGCTATGATATTGAAGAGTTGCAGGCGATTCCCATCCTCTTTCAGACCGGCTACCTGACCATCAAAGCCAAGGACCGCTTTGGTCAATACACGTTGGACTACCCCAATGCCGAAGTCAAAGAGTCGATGCTTGAATATATGATTAGCGACCTGCGCCATGAACAGGAACTGCTCGCCACGCCAATGGTGATTCAGCTCTATCAAGCCTTTCGCACCAACGACCTGGAAGAGGTCATCAAACTCGTCAAGGGCATCTTCAAGAACATTCCTTCGCAGATCTTTCTGAGCAAGGCCGAAGCCTACTATCACAGCCTCATCTACCTGGTCTTCTTCTATCTCGGTCAGTATACTGAGAGCGAAGTCAACACCAACAATGGCCGCCTTGACTGCGTTGTCCAAACTCCGACACACATTTACATTCTGGAGTTCAAACTGGATGAGAGCGCCGCAACTGCGCTCGCCCAAATTAAGGCGCGTGGCTATGCCGATAAGTACGCCGCCGACCCGCGGCCCAAGGTGCTGCTGGGCATTAACTTCAGCAGCCAGGCCAAGACCATCGATGATTGGGTAATGGAGATTGTTGAGTGATGATTCCGCCTGCTTTCAGTGCTTGCTGGTGCTTGATAGGAGTTAAAAAGTAAATTCGGCAACCACAATCAATGATCATCTATCCTATGCGTTGACAACTGTCGAAAAGCATAACCCCATGACACGAGATGCAGCATACCGTTGAGCAGAACAGAAAATCGCAGCAGCATGGCGCTCAGGCGCAACGAAACTCGACCTGAGCAATATGCAATTAACTGAGTTACCCGACTCGCTTTGGCAACTTACAGAGCTAAGGGAACTTGATCTCAGTGGTGATTCCTGGAAAGATGAAAAGAATCAACTTATCGAACTGTCGGAGTATAGTGGAGAGGAAACGAATCATGAGCGAGTATCTACCGAGTCCATCGCAATGGGTAGCTGATCAAGTTGCCCTCTATGAAGGCAGCGGCGGGACGGCAGGGGTGACGTTGCGTGATACGGGGCTGCCCGTCATCATTGTGACCAATCGTGGGCGGAAGACAGGGGCGATCCGCAAGACCCCGCTGATGCGCGCGGTGGATGGCGACAACTATATCCTCGTGGCGTCGCAGGGGGGCGCGCCCACCCACCCCGTCTGGTACTATAATTTGAAGGCTGACCCCGATGTGGAGATCCGCGACAAAACCGAAGTCTATGCCATGCGCGTGCGCGAGGTAACTGATCCAGGGGAGCGCGCACGCCTCTGGCAGATTGCGGTCGAAGCATTTCCCCCCTATCAGGAGTACCAAAACAAAACCGACCGCCTGATCCCCGTCTTCCTGGCCGAACCGGTCGCCTAACCCCTGATATCACCCTAGCCTAGGTCTGCTGCCTCGCGGCACCCGTTCAAGTGAGACAGCAGACCTAGCCTAAATCAGACCACGCCCTCATCCCACTTCCCCTCCCAAATCAAGAGCCAAAAGAAATGTGGTAGAAATTAGCTGAAATAAATACAAAAGCAATGGCTGAGCCATTATCCGTTGCAGAAAGCGAGCAGCAAAACGTCCTTCAACAAATCTTCAATACAAATCCCCAGATATCTGAGCCGAGTATTTTGACATGATCCAGATGAGCCTCGTCAAGCGTCTGCTGAACGCAGCCAATAATGGAGAAGATCTATGACAACTACCATGCGAGCCGTTGTGCTGGAAGCGCCGGGTCCACCAGATGCGCTGCAAATCCGTACACTGCCCATCCCCCCCGCGTCCGGGCTGGGTGCTGATCCGCGTCAAAGCCTTTGGCCTCAACCGCTCCGAACTGCACACCCGGCTTGACCTTGCGGAAGGGGTGACCTTTCCACGAGTGCTGGGCATCGAGGCCACGGGTATTGTCGCCGCCGCGCCAGGGGGCGAATTTCCCGTTGGCCAGCAGGTCGCCACGATGATGGGGGGCATGGGCCGCACCTTCGACGGCGGCTACGCCGAGTACACATGTGTCCCCGCCCTCCAGGTCATTCCATTTCATTCCCCGTTGGATTGGGCGACCCTTGGTGCCGTACCCGAGATGTTGCAGACCGCTTATGGCTCGCTAACCATCGGTCTCGATACGCAACCCGGTCAGTCCCTGCTGATCCGCGGCGGCACAGCGGCGGTTGGGATGGCCGCCGCCGTGTTGGCCAAAGATCGTGGTCTCACCGTTCTCGCCACCACCCGCCGCCCAGGTGCGGGCGATCTTTCCAGCCGGCGTCGATACGGCGCTTGAACTGGTGGGCACGCCCACGTTGCCCGACACGCTGCGCGCGACAGCGATCCACGGCGTTGTCTGCTTCACCGGCATGTTGAGTAATCAGTGGACTGTTCGCGACTTCTACCCAATCGCGTATTTACCGCGTGGTGTACGGCTGACCGCCTACAGTGGCGAGGCCACCGATCTCCCGGCCGCTGTCCTGCAATCTTTTCTTGAAGCAGTCCGGGTGCCCCCTGGGCGCGGCCGCCTGACCGTGCCACTGCATCATACGTACACGTTTGATGAGATTGTCACCGCACATGCCGATATGGAAGCAAACAATGCTACCGGCAAGCTCGTGGGTCTACCCTGAATCCGCTAGAACACAGAATGGCAAGGAAACAACGATGAAGAAAATAACGACCCTGGTCGGTGAAGAACTCGCCAACCTTCGTCCAGTCAACACGTTTGTCAGCACAGCCAGAATCGAAGGCAAAGAGGCACTCCGCGTCACCAAAGATCCCAAGGTAACGGCTGTTGACGAAGCGACCTTTGCCAGACTCGGCAACGCTGACTTCAAAAATGGCATCATTGAGGTTACCGTGCTGAGTAAGCTGTTGGCCGATGCCCCCGACTTCGCCCGCGGCTTTATCGGCGTTGCGTTCAGAATTGATGAAAACAATACGCAGTTCGAGTGCATTTATATTCGCCCAACCAATGGTCGGGCCGCCGATCAGGTGCGCAGAAACCGTGCTACGCAATATTTCTCCTATCCCGCCTTCAAGTTTGATCGCCTTCGGCAAGAAGCCCCTGGCCAATATGAATCATACGCCGACATGGGGCTTAACGAATGGATCACGATTAAGATCGAGGTCAGGGATGAGAAAGCGCAGCTCTATTTAAACGGCAGCGAGCATCCTGTCTTAATCGTGAACGATTTAAAGCATGGTGCCAATGCCTCCGGCGGCATTGGCCTGTGGGTTGACATCGGCACGGAAGGCTATTTTACCGAGCTGCGGGTGGAAAATGCTGGATTTGCTTAATCTCGGTCGCCGACGGTGTACAATACCCTCCATCGGCTGGTGAGCTTCTTTTCACAATGGCGGCTCGAAACCGACAACAAGTTTTCTCATCGTTCCTCTGTTATGCGCTTTGCTCCACCAGTTTGGCAAGTTGCTCGATGACCGTTCCCCACCCGTCGTAGAAGCCCAGTTCTTCATGGCTGTTGCGGTCGGCATTGCTCTTGTGCATGACAGTGGCCACATATTCCGTACCTAGTGGATGATCCGCAAAGCGGATGATCGCCGTGATAAATGGCACCTCGGCCGGTCGCCAACCACTGACCAGGCAAGTGGTGAAGACAAGGCGTTCCGTTTCCTCGACGGCGAGAAAACAGCCATTAAGATGGGGCATAAAATCGCCGCCATTTTCGCTGATTTGGGTGATAAAAGCACCACCAGGGCTAAGTTCCATTGCCACCACTTGGCATTGGGCCGGCGCGGGCACCCACCATTGGGCAAAGCTGCTGGGATCGCTCCAGGCACGCCAGACTGCGGCGCGTGGCGCTTTGATGACCCGCGTGATGACCAAGTCAAGGGTTGGATTGAAAGATTGGTTCATGGTGCTGTTTCCTGTTGTTGACTAGCCATTACGAATTGTTCAAGCCGATCGGTGCGCGCTTCCCAAAGGGCGCGTTGAGCCGTGAGCCAGCTTTCGACCGCCACCAATGCGTGCTCCTCCATGACACACAGCCGTATGCGCCCTGCCTTGTGGGTGCGGATCAAACCACACTCCTCCAGACAGTGGATATGTTTCATGAAGGAAGGCAAGGCCATATCGAATGGCTTGGCCAGCTCACCCACGCTGGCTACACCCCGGCCCAATTCCTGCAACACCGCACGTCGCGTCGGGTCGGCAAGCGCTTGAAAGATCTGGTTGAGTTGATCTGGATAGTGATCCATGAGGCTAAGTATAAACGCGAACAATCGTTAGCGCAAAAGCTAACGATTGTTCGGGGATGATCAGCAGTGTTTGTTCAATCAATCAAGTGCAATTACGATACAAAGAACCCAGCCGATTACCCGATCCAGCGGTGACCGTTTGCGGGCCACGAAAGTCAGTTGGCATAACCTTTAGCAGCGAAGAGCGAACGCGAATTTTCTGGATTCGGCTGATTTGTCTGCGGCCGCTGCTTTCCTCGAATTTTCGCGCAACTATGCTTTCCCTCATACGACAACGTTAAATTATGTGCCCATTGGGCGCAGCTAGGGCCATGAGCGTACTCGACTCGTGTACAGAGCAGCGCGACGGCCAATTTAACGTTGTCGTATGAGGGACTATCTCTATGTGGAATAGTGCATTGATCTACCGCTTGCTACGTTAGTGCGCAACTAGTGGCAGATAAAGTTCGTTACCAAGTAGTTGTCTTTCAAAAACATAAACCCGGCCCTGTTCAGCATTATCACCCACAGTGGCGTATGCAGCACCGAATAGCGCTGTATCGCCGTCCAAGGCCACAGCGTTGCCAAAAAGATCAAGATCATCTTCGGTGCTCTCGGCGGCGATCAGTTGCTGTTGCTGGCGCCAAGTGCTGCCACTCCTTACGAATAGATAGGCCAAGCCATGCCAGATATTGTCACCCATACTACTGCTAATCACTGCTGTGTCGCCATCCAATGCTACCGACCGACCAAATAAGTTATTTTCTGTACCGTTGACTGCGACTAGTTTTTGCTGCTGGCTCCAAGTAGTGCCGTTTTGTACGAATAGATAGGCCGCCCCCTGAACGGGATTCTGGTTTCCAGCAGCCCCAGGGGCACCGATCAAGACAGTATCATCCGCTAGTGCCACCGACATGCCAAATTGATCTCTGGTTGCACCATCAGCAGCGACTAGTTTTTGTTGCTGGCTCCAGGTGGTGCCACTGCGCACAAATACATACGCCGCTCCCTGCCAGCTATCACTTCGCCCAAAAGGTGCACCGATGATGGCAGTGTCACCAACCAATGCCACCGCGTGTCCAAATTGGTCATTGACTGCACCGTCAGCAGCGACTAGCTTTTGTTGCTGGCTCCAGGTGGTGCCATTACGCATGAAGACATACGCCGCCCCCTGGATATTGCTCGTAGCAGCGCCAATCACAACCGTATCGCCGGCTATTGCCAGTGATTGACCGAACTGATCGCCTGCTGCACCGTCAGCGGCAACCAACTTCTGTTGTTGCTGCCAAGTGGTACCCGTACGGACGAAGATATATGCCGCTCCTTGTTGCGGTTTACCGTCTACCCCGGCAAAATAAGCGCCGACCACAGCGGTATCACCATCCAACGCTACCCGGTAACCAAATCCATCACCATCTGCGCCGTCATTAGCAAACAACCGCTGCTGTCGATTCCAGCTACTGTTGCTACGCATAAAGACATCCACTACCCCTGGTCTAGAACTGCCACTTACCGAAACCGTGCCGGCACCAACAATAAGCGTATCGCCATCTAGTGCCACAGCGCTACCAAAAGAATCATAAGCTGCGCCATCGGGGGCGATCACAGGTGACTGTTCGACAAAGACGCTAGTCTGTGACAAACTCGCCCACTTTGGGGTCGATTGCCCCGGAACCGCCCTTGGTTTTGGAAAAGTGTGTGCGACTGCTGCTTGCAACTGCACTGCCACTGTGATTGATTTTGCTATTGCTAGATTCGTTGTACCCAGCAATAGCGGTAGGATCGCCACGACAAGCAGTACCAAACTTGAAATTTTGATCGGGTAAATTTTCACTCTATATTCCTTTCTGGAATGGGGGGATACTGCGCTTGGGTAAAAGAGTAGTTTCCTTGTTTCCTATTCTTTATACCAATGCTCAGTTAACAGAAAATTAATGAACCAACTGCAAAAGTCCGATTTCTGTAATGCATCTTGCTCTGCCTCAGACAGGCCAAAGTCCACGGCATAAGTTAAGCCACCGAAGAGTAGATGATCCGCACTGGTGTGCTTTCCCTAGCGTTGAGCCTACCCCAACATCAGAAGGTGAGCAGTCAGCGGATCTGTACACCTGCTTTTTTCAATCCACACGAAAGGTCCGCTCACCATCCACCGAGATCAGAATAAAGATCGATCCCAGGTTGAAGGCGGCAAAACCGGGGCGGACAGGCAATCTGCAGCATGCCCAGAAAGCCCAGACCCAGCGCCGCCCACCGTCGCGGCCCTACTTTCTCACCCAGGATCAGCATGGACAGCAGCGTAATCGTGTGATGTCCTCAAAACAATGCGTGACGGTCTTGGCAGCCGTTCGATGACGGCTGCCGCGTCTTGCGCTCATCGTAAAGCGGTGGAGGCAATTCTCGCGCGAACTTTTAAGGGTACTGAAGTTGGCTTTGGCCGAAAGTAGGTCAAGCGAAAACAGGTAATATTTACGTAATATCTAATGTAGGTACTCCTACCTAAGCCCCAGCCACGCCCCACTATACTCGCTGATTGAGTGTTGTGATCACATCTCATTCCCCGCAACTTGAACGCTGCCTTGCTGAATTCTGTCGCTTTCACCTGGCCAGGGGCCAGAATTTATCAAAGCCATCGTTTGCCCTGTCAATTGTGTACGTTCCTATTAAATCGCATACGCGAAAGGAAATCTGCTGTGTCTCACATGGATAGACGTCATTGGAAGATGCTATCAAAGCTCTTCTATCTCTCGCTGCTTGGTCTGGTTATCTTGTCACTCTCTACAGCGGTCTTTGCCCAAACAGTTGCCGAGACCCATAAAGTCATTCCGACCGCGGTCGCGACAGACGATCAGTTTGGTTTTAGCGTGGCGGTCAGCGGTTCTACGGTAGTGGCCGGCGCGCGCTTTGATGAGGATCTGGGACGGGAAGCCGGCGCGGCTTATCAAGTGGATGCCAATGCGGGCACCGTCCTTCGCAAGCTTCTGGCTGTTGATCGCGCATCCGACAATGAAATCTTGGGCAACCGCGAGGACTTTTTTGGCGAGTCGGTTGCGGTGGAGGATAACGTGGCCGTGATCGGCGCAGCGCTTAAGAGCCAAGGGGGTGAAAATAGTGGTGCGGTCTATCTCTATAACATGACAACCGGCAATCTCATTACGCGATTGCTGCCGTTCTCGCCCATCAACGACGATACGAGCTTCAATTTCTATGGATTTTCGGTTGGCATTTCGGACAATTACATCGTTGTGGGCGCACCTGGCGATGTTGAAGGGGCAAATGGCGGCGGTGGTGCGGCCTATATTTACAGGGCGAGCAATCGGCAAGTGGTTAGCAAAATTTTCGCCGGCGATCCGGATTTTGCCGATAATTTTGGTCGTCGCGTGGCGGTTTCCAATCGCACGGCGGTAATCAGTTCTCCCTTCGATGATGATCGGGGTGTTGATTCTGGATCAGTTTATCTGTTTAACGCCGCGACCGCGCAACAGCAGCGAAAAATTACGGCCAATGACGGCGCTGCCGATGATCTATTTGGGCTCAGTGTGGCGATCAATGATCAAGTCTTGGCGGTTGGTGCACCGTTTGATGATGATCACGGCGCAAGCTCTGGTGCCGTCTACCTGTTTAATGCGACCACGGGGCAGCAGATCTCGAAAATCACCGCGGCAGATGGGCAGGCCGGCGCGCGCTTTGGCGACGCGGTGGACATCGATGGTGCAACCTTGCTTGTCGGCGCGCCGCTTGACAATGGTGTGGGCGCGGCCTATCTATTTGAGATTGCAACAGCCACGCAGCAGGCGAAATTGGTGGCCAGCGATGGTCAGGCCGGCGACGGTTTTGGCGGCTCGGTCTCCATCTCTGGTTCAAACGTGGTGATTGGCGCCGTTGGTGACGACGACAACGGTTCACTGGCAGGCTCGATCTATCTGTTCACGCTTGGCGGCACCCCCCCACCCACCCCCACGCCAGGACCAACGCCGACCGCCACGCCGGTTGCCGGCAACGCGCCCAGCACGCTCTATCTCAGCTCCACCACCGGTGGCAATGTGGGCGGCGTCAGATTCGATGATGAAGATATTTTGGTCTATGACATCGTGGTTGGCACATGGGCTATGTTCTTTGATGGCTCCGATGTAGGCGTAGCAACGGGCGATGTAGATGCTTTTGCGCGACTCAATGATGGCAGCCTGTTGCTCAGCTTCAACAACCCCATCACGGTCAATGGCATAGCCGCCGACGATGCGGACGTGCTGCGCTTTGCGCCAACGTCGCTCGGCACAACCACCGCCGGTTCGTTCAGCATGTACATTGACGGCTCGGACGTCGGGTTGACAACCAATGGTGAAGACATCGACAGCCTCACCGTGGTCAGCCAGGCGGGCAGCAGCGTGACGCTCTTGATCGGCACCACCGGCGATTTTAATGTACCTGGCTTGGCGGGCAATGACGAAGACCTGGCGCAGCTGACCGTCAGCCAGACCGGCGACGCCACCGTTGGCAGTTGGTCGCTCTTCTTTGATGGCTCGGATGTAGGGTTGGCGGATAGCGCCAGTGAGGATCTGTTGGGGGCTTCGCGCTTTAATGGCGATCTCTACCTGACCACGTTGGGCGCATTTGCGGTGAATGGCGTCAGCGGCGACGGCGCGGATGTGTTGCGCTGCGGCTCGTTGGTCTCCGGTGCTGCCACTAGTTGCAATTACACGCTCTTCCTGGATGGCGCGAACATTGGCATCGGCGGCGAAGTGATCGACGCTCTGCTGGTCAGCAATGTGCCGGCGGGGCTGAACAGCGTCACCGCGGTAGCGGCTGAAAGTGCCGATGCGCACGATGGTGTGGATGATGTGGAACTCGAAGATGGCGATCAGCATCAGCTTTACCTGCCCGTGGTGATAAAATAATCAGGCTCATCTGTTCAACGTGTGAAAACCGATGATTTGCCCACCGCTAATTATTGCGTTTTCACACGTTGAACAGATGAGCGAATAATCAATGGGCATCGATTCGGTTATGCAGATGCGCTGCCCGAAGTAACACTTTTTCTTCGTGAAAATTCGTGTCTCTTCGTGGATGAATTAAATCTTGGAGGGGCCTAAAAAGTGTTACTTCGTGACAACCGCGAGTATATGTTAATCGCGCGCAACGATCAATGGTGAATGATCTCGACAAGCGAAGATCATTCACCATTGTCGGTTTCGAGACGCTTGAGGCTGGCATCAAGCTGACTCATGATCACTTTGGGCAAAAAGCCCATCGACGTTGGTACCATCGTGCCTCCTGCCTCCTGCCACGCACTTTGGTGGCGATGACAACCTGAGCGCGGTTGGCAAAATCCTTTAACGCCCCACCCAGAATGCCCTCGCTCGCTCTACGGGCATAGACAGGCGCAAAGCGTTAATAATCGTGTAAATGCTCATCAATTTGCCGCTGCTTTCCTCGAATTTTCGCGCAACTATGCTTTCCCTCATGACATGGTATAATAAGCCAGTCTTGCTATCAGCCAACCATTTTTGACCATCACGAGGGAACCATGATTATCGACCGCTTATCCAATGTCCAATCCGGCTTCTATCCCAACTTGCTCTCTACCCAAGGCAAGGCCCCGGGGCTGGCGGCGCGCCTGCAAGCTGCCTTTGACTATTTACAACAGACTGATCTGGAAAATACGGCACCCGGCAAAGTTGAAATCGACGGCGACCGCGTCTTTGCCTTGGTCCAGGAATATCAATCCAAGCCCAGCAGCCAGGGCTTTTGGGAATCACACCGCAAATATTTGGATGTCCAGTATGTGGTCAGTGGCGTAGAGCAGATGGGGTATGCCAATCTCTCGCAATTGACGCTGGGTGCGTATGATGCCGAAAAAGATGCGCTGATCCATGAAGGGGCGGGCAGCTTTGTTCTGCTACCGGCGGGCATGTTTGCCATCATGATGCCCGATGATGGGCATATGCCAGGGATTGCCGTGGGCAACCCCCACCCCGTGAAAAAAGTGGTGGTTAAAGTTGCGGTGGAGGATTAAGGCATGAATGCCCGCGAACGCATCCTGGCCACGATTAACCGCCAACCAGTTGATCGCACCCCGCTCGACTGCATGCTCTACCAGAAACAATTTGTCGAGATGCTGGGGGCTGATTATGGCTCGCGTGAGGAATTTCTCGATGAGTTTAACATCGACATTTTTGCCGGCTTTGTACCCTATCCCAACCAATTTGGGCGTAAATTTGATGTCAAGGAATTGGCCGACATCAAGTTGGATGATCCCCGCGACCCAAAATGGGTGACGCACAACGACTGGCACTATGACTTTGCTGGTGTCAACGTGGTGCAGGCCGAAGAATGGTATGGCGACAAACGCTTTATCCGCGCCCATCTCTGGGGGATTGTCGAGGGGACCAGCACTTTTCTGGGCATCGAAAATTGCTGGCTCAACCTGGGCCAATCACCCGACCTGATGAGCGCCTGGTTCGATCGTTATGCCGATTGGCTCTGTGGCCTGGTGGATAATTGTGCCGACGTTGGCGTTGATATGATCACCCTTTCGGATGACTGGGGCAGCAATGAAACGATGCTCTTCTCGCCGCGCATGTGGCGGCGGTTGATCCGCCCCTATGCCGAGCGGGTCGTGTCCCATGCCAAAAGCCGCGGCCTCCACGTCATGCTGCACAGCGACGGCTATATGATGCAGATCATGGATGACATTGTGGCCATGGGCTACGACCTCGTCCACCCGATCCAGGAGAGTTCGGGCATGGACCCGACGACGATCAAAAACGACTATGGTGATAAGTTCATCATCTACGGTGCGTTGGACGTAGTTGATGGACTTTATAGCCATGAGGGCGAAGCGCTCGACGAATATATCACCAAACGTTTTGAAATCTATGCGCCTGGTGGTGGCTTTATCTTCTGCACCGGCCACTTTGTCCAGCCTGATGTGCCGCCCAAACGGTTGGTGCGAGCGTATCGGCTGGCGAACGCGTTGGCCGTGAAGTATGGTGCAATGGCATAAAAAAGAGCGATGCAGACGCATCGCTCTTTTTTATGCCATTGCACCTTCTTCTCAATTTGGTAACTGCCGCCAAGTTGTCAGGTGTAGCGCGCCGTCGGCAGTGCCAATTGCCGTCAGGTAGGGGGCATGCCCATCCAGGGCTTCATCACAAAGTTGTAGACCGGTGGCGGCGGTCAGGGGTAGTGTGCCTGCGGCGCAGGGTTGCCACCCTTGCAAGGTTGGTTGCCAGCGCTCTAAATGCACTTGGGCCGTTGCGCGCTGCTGCGCCGCCAGTACTGTCCTCTGGTCAGTCGCTACCGGGGTTGCTGCAAGGGTGGGCGGACAGGCGCTGTCGCTATAGGCAATCAACAATTGCCCAGCCTTGCCCGAAACGGCAAAATGAGCGACATCATGTGCAATCGGGTAGGAGACCAATGGCAGTTGTGGTTCTACGCGCGATACAAATCCCATCCCGCGCAAAAGTGAAAGTTGGCCTTGCGCCGTCTGTATCAGTGTGAGCAATTCGTCACCCTGGCAGGCCAACGCCAATTCGATCACATCGGCAAAGGTCTGCTCCCGGCGCGCAAGCAACGTAAATTGCCCGTCAGGCGTACAACGCCAGTGAGACCAAGAAAGTTGATCCGTCGCACTGTGGCTGACCACGGCAAATTCATTTCCCTCGGGCAGCGGTGGCAAGGCCAGGGCTGCTAACGCCCCGGTCGTTGCCGCCTGCAGCGTGACTGTATCGCGGCGGTGTAAAATGCCATCCTCATCCAGGTGCCAGGCGATCAACTGCCACGTCCCCGCTTGGGTCAACGCAATTGTTGCTAACTGTGTTGTGCTCAGCGCAAGCAGCGTGAACCAACTGAAACGGCCGGCAAGCATGGCCGCCGGCACTAGCCCGTAGATCGCGCCGGTGTTACTGACATCCCAACTTTGCAGTTGAATAAAGCTCGCCGTGCGACAGGCCGTCACATACTTCTGGGCGCGCACCAGGGCGATCTGTGCTACGTCACTTACTTCCGCCGTGGTTGTCCCTGTACAATAGACCTTGCCACCCGCGTCCACACGCCAACTGTAGAGGCGCAAACTCTCGGCCAGGGTGCGCACGGCGGTGAGCGTTTGCCGCGACCGCTGCTTGACGGGGATGGCTTCGTGTACTAACACAGCTTCCCCACAACCATTCCAGATCGGCGCTACCTGGACCGCTTCCAAACGCACAACGGTGGGCGTATTTTGATTCATGATGATCTTTCCCGTTATCTGTCCCGACATCTCGTCTCTGTGCGTTGTGCCAGAGGGGAAAGGCACAACGCACAGCGGCAAGATCAACCAACGCGCCAGGCACACGTGGGTGGTGATGGAATTACAGAAATGCGTACCTGGATAATTTGATAAGATCGTTTATAATAAGCTGCGGTCGCCGAATCTTGTTAGGCTCTACGTAAAGGCAAGCCGCAATTGGCGGTATCATGTCACGCTTACTACATATCTAGCATTTTAATCGGGTAAAGTTGAACTAGCGTTGTTTCTGCGTTGATCGCGCCTTGTTCAACTTCACTATCCGCCTGTTTTTGAATCCACTGGGCAAAATCTATGTCAGTGTTGGCACTTGCACTCCTTGGGAGACCACAAATCAAATTAGATGATGTGCCGGTTGAGATCGTCTCGCAAAAAGCACAGGCTTTGCTCTACTACCTGGCGCTGACCGGCCAGATCTACGCACGCCAAAGTCTAGCCGGTTTGCTCTGGAGCGATCTGGCTGAAGATGCGGCACGGCGCAATCTACGCGTGGAACTGCTCAAGCTACGCAACCACGTCGATGCGTTTATCACCACGGCGCGCGATACGCTCGCGTTTGATCGGACCCGCCAATATGCCCTTGATGTGACGCGCTTTGAAGCTTGTCTGCGCAGTCACGAACCGACCTTTGCCGAATTGCAGGAGGCCGTGGCGCTCTATCGCGGCCACTTTTTGGAAGATTTTTTCCTGCGCGACGCCCCCCTCTTTGAAGAGTGGATGACCAGTGAGCGCGAGCGACTCTGGCAATTGGCACGCCAGGCCCGGCTGCGGCTGGTGGAACATTACATTGGGCGGCGGCTCTATGCCGAAGGCATCGCCTGTGTCACCGAATTGTTGAAGCAGGAGCCCTGGCTGGAAGAGGCGCATCAACAGCTCATGCGGCTGTTGGCGCGCAGTGGGCAACGGAGCGCGGCCTTGGCCCACTATGAAACGGCCAGCAAGATTCTCTATGATGAATTTGGCGTCCCCCCATCGGATGAGACCAACGCGCTGTATGATCAGATCGAGCAGGGCGAGTGGGAAGCCGATGTTGCGCCGACAGTGCTGCCCATGCCGGTAATCGTCAATGCCCCGCCTTTTCAAGCGCCTGGGGCGTTGCTCCACTTTGTCGGTCGTGCCGCCGAGTTGACGCGGTTGCAGGCGCAACTGCGTAACACGCGCGCCAATCGCCCCATTGCCCTGGTTGGCATGGCGGGCGTGGGCAAGACAACCCTCGCCGCTCATCTTGCGCATGACTTGCGTGTCCACTTTGCTGATGGTGTGCTCTGGGCTTATGCCGCCAGTAGCGAACCGCTCGATATCCTGGGCAGTTGGGCCGGTGCCTTGGGTTATGACTTTAGCGCGCTTTCGGATGTGGAAAATCGGGCGGTCGCCCTGCGCGGTGTCCTGGCCGACAAGCAGATCCTCTTTGTGATCGATGATGGGCGCAGCGCGTCGCGCATCCGGCCCTTGTTGGTTGGCGGCGAGCGCAGTGTTACGCTGATCACCACGCGCGATCTAGAAGTAGCCACAGCCCTCAACGCGCAACCCTATTTACTGGCCGAAATGAGCCCGGCGGACGGTGAAGGGCTGTTGGCGCGCATCCTCGGCGAGGAGCGTGTGAACGCTGAGCTCGACGCGGCGCGCCAGATCTGCACGCTGTTGCAAAACCTGCCGCTGGCGGTGGAGATTACCGCCCAACGGCTGCTCTCACGCCCCCGCCGTCGCTTGTCCGACATTGCCGCTCGGCTGCAAAATGTGGGCGAGCGGCTTGATCTGGCAGTAAGCGATCGCGCCGTGCGCACCTCGTTTATGGTCAGCTGGGAATCGTTGGATGGTAACCTGCGCCGTGCCTTTGCGCTCTTGGGCGTCTTTGCCGGCCGCTCTTTTCGCGCCGAAGCGCTGGCTTCGATCGCCGAGCTCGATCTCTATATCACCGAAGATCGACTCTTTGCCTTAACCGCGCTCTCCTTGCTGATCGAAGTCGAGAACGAAGGGGAGGGGACGCTGCGCTACCGGCAGCACCCGCTGCTGGCCGACTTTTCTTGTGAACAACTGGGGGAAGATCGGGCGGCGCAACTGCGCATGGTGCGCTACTATCTGGCCTTTGCCCAAGATCATCAGACCGATTATGCGGCGTTGCAGCCGGAGTGGGAAAATCTGATGGCGGCGATGGCGACGGCCCATCGGTTGCAGGAGTGGCCAGTGGTCCTTGACTATGCCCAAACCTTAACGGAACCCTGGTTTACCCGCGCCCGCTATACCGAGGCGCGCCAAGCCTACCAGCTCGTTAGGGCAGCGGCAGAACAGGTGGCTGATCAGGTCGCATTAGCCACCTGTCTGTTATGCTGGGGCCGGGCTTGTGTGGAACAGTATGACTATATCGAGGCCGAAGCGCTACTGACAACTGCACTCACACTGCAGCAGCAGCTCGGTCGACGCAATGAAGTTGCTAACACTGAGTACCATTTGGCCCGGATTGCGCTTGAGCAGGCCCAGTACGATAAGGCAGAAAATTTGCTCCACGATAGCCAACAACAGTTTGCCAGCAGTGGCGATCCTTTGGGGACATCGATAACGCTCTCGCAGCAGGCGCTGCTAGCCTATCGGCGTGGTGATCTAGAAGCCGCCAAGCGCCTGTGCAGTCAAGTTTTGCAGATGGACACGCGCGCTGATCAGCTCGCTGCTCGGTTGCCCACCTTGCGATTATTGGCGGACATCGCGCTTGAAGAGCAGCGATATGAGATTGCGGCGCTATACTGTAACCAATCGTTAATGCTCTGTGAGCAACTTGATAACCGTAGTGAATTGGCTGCCGTTTACTATAGCTTAACGGTCGTCGCCCGCTGTCAAGAACAGCTTGATGCGGCAAAAAAGTTTGCCCATCGTGCGATTGAACAGTGCGAACTAACCGGCAACCGTGGCTTTAAGGCTGTTACTTTACACGAACTAAGTCGGCTGCACACGCAATTTGGTAATTATAGCGCCGCGATCGCAGCCAGTGAGGAGAGCATGAACTTACTGCTGGCAGTCCAGGACACATTTAACCTGGTTTATATCCTACGGCAGTTAGGCGAAGCGAATATGGCTGCCGGCCAGCATGAAAAAGCCCAAGAAGCTTGGCTGGCTGCACTAACCCTGGCGGAGTCGCAACAACATCCATTAACCGCACAATTACGGTTAATGGTATAGGCTAAGTTACTTTTGATATTGTTCGTCGCTGACCTGTTCCAGCCACTCAACCACCTTGCCATCGAGCGCTTCTTGAATGGCGATGTGGGTCATGGCCGTGGTCGGCGCGGCACCGTGCCAATGCTTCTCTCCCGGCTCGAACCAGACCACATCCCCCGGTCGAATTTCCTTGATGGGACCATCCCAACGCTGGACCCAACCACAGCCCGCGGTCACAATCAACGTTTGCCCCAACGGGTGGGTGTGCCAGGCCGTCCGCGCCCCCGGCTCGAAGGTGACACTAGCACCGCGGGCGCGGGCTGGATCCGGGGCCTCGAAGAGCGGGTCAACGCGGACCGTGCCGGTAAAATAGTCAGATGATCCTTTGCCGGAGGGCTGTGAACCGTTGCGTTTGATTTCCATTTTTTGAACTCCTTTGATGGTGTAAACTTAGGTGATACGACAACGTTAAATTACGTGTCTAGCTGGTCCGTGACCAGCCCGTGACCAGCCAGACACACCAGTGTAACTACCAATTTAACGTTGTCGTAGTAACAACTGGTGAAGGGGCAAGTTTTACCCCTTCATTCCCGCCTCGCGCAATAACGCACCATTGAGCCGCTCGATGGTCTTGGCAAGTTGATCAGGATTAACGGCCGTTGGGTTTTCCAGTACACCACGCAACAAACCGATATAAACGCCTGTCATCGCCTGGGCTAAAAGCGCAAGCGGGATGGTGCTTTCTGCTTCGGTCAAAAAATCGTGAAGTCTTTCTTCAATCGATTGGCAAAGCAGCACGCTGATCTGCCGGAAAACATAGTCTGCATCTTCGCCCAAGCTGCTCAAAGAAACAGGTAAGGCACCAGCCGCTTTGAACAGTGTCAACATGTGCACCAAACGGGGCGATGGGTTGTGTGTCGGCAGATTGCTGGCTGGAAGCGCTCCTAAGGCTAAATGCGTGAAGAAATCTTTGTGCATCTCCACCAGCACATCAGCTTTGGATTGAAAATGACGATAAAAGGTGCTACGGCCAATGTCGGCGCGTTCAGTAATCACTTGAATCGTGATGCTTTGATAGCTTTGTCGGTGTAAGAGTTCCGCAAAGGCTGTGATTAATGCGCGTTTGCTCCGTTCCGCCTGGCGTTGACCGCGCGCGACGCTCATAATTTGCTGCCCCATGTGACAATCTGCCCAATTTGTCTAACTTTGCACAAGTAGCTGCTCCTGTTGCTTGTTTGCGCTGCCTATTCACTCTATGATAAGACGAATCTATTATGGAGCCAATCGGCGTAGAAAGAAAAACAATGGATACAATAGTTGTGACATGGCTGGTGCGTTATGGACATGTGTTGAGTGGTGCCATTTGGGTCGGCGGCTTTGCTTTGCTGGCAATGATCTTGATGCCAGCTTTGCAAAGACAGGCGACTGCGCTGCTGATCTGGCTAACGCTTGCAGTG
The DNA here is from genome assembly GCA_022842065.1 of Caldilineaceae bacterium. Next base: position 48,409 of record JALHQH010000023.1, on the reverse strand, counting down.
GCGCGCCTACTCAGCTATGCAGGCAGCGCCACCATTTTGTTTGGGTTGCTTTTGATCACACGGACGCGTGGCTTTACCACCGTTTTCAGCGGCGGCGAATGGGGCGGGATTATTGTCAGTTGTTTCGTTATCGCCCTTGCCCTTCTCGGCATCAGCGATGGACTGTTGCGTCCGGCTTTGAAACAGGCTGCCAAAGCCGGCTCGCTGCGCCGGGCACAACGCTGGGCTTGGGTTATGTTGCTTCTGAGTATCCTTGCGATTGGCTTGATGACACGCACCATCTATGCCACTTCGTGAAGAATAGATAGGACTGACGCCGGGCGCGGCGGCTGAGTGTGTCGAGGCCAGCGCGCCCGGCGTCAGTCCTAATCCAAATGAAGAATACCAATAAGGAGCTACCATGCCAACCGTTAGTGATGCCAGCTTAAAAGTCTGGCAAGATATGAGAGAGCTAGGGATGTTCAACCTCATTCCACTCATGATTGCCCTGATCTTTATCGGTCTTGCTTCTTTATTGAAGGAACCTGCACGCCGAAATTTCAATGCCGTCATGATCGCTGGGGCTGGGGCAGCCTATCTGAGCGGCGGTTTTGGGCTTTGGGAGTTTGTCTTTACCAGTGGTATGACCTATGTCGCTTACAGAGGATTGCAATCATACACCTGGATCGGTTTTGGTTGGCTGTTGTATACAGGGTGGGATCTGCTGCATCATCTGTACGGCAATCCGATTGTCCCCTTTGCCGCGACTTCCTCCTTGGGCTGCTTCCTTTGTGATCCGGTGATTGCGCTCTGGTGTTTTACGGGCGGCGTTTCGCTATTCGATGTGGTACCCACATTGAAACGATTGCGTAGTGGGCTTTGAGCCATCCACGAGGACACACGAAGAAAAGCCGTTCTTCGTGTGTCTTCGTGTGTTTTCGATCGCGCGCAGGTCGTCCAGTGTCAGTACGATAGCGGCTGCCCCCATATTCTCCTCTAAACGGTGCAGCTTGCGCGTGCCTGGGATCGGCACGATAAACGGCTGCTGCGCCAGCAGCCATGCCAGCGCGATTTGGGCCGCTGTCGCCTGTTTCTGCGCAGCGATGCGGTGAAGCAGATCAACGAGCGGCTGGTTGGCAGCCATCGCCTCCGGCGTGAAGCGGGGAAAGCGGCTGCGTATATCACTGCGCTCGAAGCGCTGGTCGGCGCTAACTGTGCCGGTCAGGAAGCCTTGCCCGAGCGGACTCCATGGCACGAAGCCAATCCCAAGCTCGGCACAAGTCGGTAATACTTCCGCTTCCACATCCCGCGCCCACAGCGAATATTCGTTCTGCACCGCGGCGACCGGCTGGACGGCGTGGGCGCGGCGAATCGTTTGGGCACCCACTTCGGACAAGCCGAAATATCTGGCCTTGCCTTCCGCAATTAATTCTTTCACCGTACCAGCTACATCCTCAATGGGCACATCCGGGTCGACCCGATGCTGATAGAGCAGATCAATGGTATCCGTCTTGAGCCGCCGCAGCGATGCTTCCACAGACTGCTTAATATGTTCCGGACGACTGCTCAAACCCCTGCGATCCCGTGTCACGGGGTCGATATCAAAGCCAAATTTCGTGGCAATGATCACCTGGTCACGCACAGGAGCAAGCGCCGCGCCGACCAGCTCTTCGTTGGTAAAAGGACCATAGACCTCGGCGGTATCGAAGAAGGTAATCCCCCGCGCCACCGCTGCGTGCATGAGGTCGATCATCGCTTGCCGGTCCGGGGGTATACCATAGTTGGTGCTCATGCCCATGCAGCCGAGGCCAATGGCGGATACTTAGCCCTAATAGCGGTCGCCGATCATCGTGATCGCCGCCATGGCCGCTTTGATTGCGCTGAGATCGGTAGGCGTCAGTTGAATATCGACCGCACCATTGTTCTCATCCAAGCGCTCGATCTTGCGCGAGTCAGGGATCGGCACGATCCACGGTTTTTGCGCCAGCAGCCGGTGCCGAGTCGTTGCGTGTGCCGGACATTCCGCTGGATTTTCCTGTTGCAGGGTAGTTTAGCATCCGGACGCACACGGCGGTATAATTTATAGAAGACGATCCACAAACTTACACAAAGACAGACGAAGAAAGAACAATCCATGAACACAATGCACGGTATGCCCTTTGAACGCTGCGAAACCGTCCGCGTCGGCTTTATCGGTGTCGGCGGGCGGGGGCGATCTTTGCTGCGCGAGATGGTCGCCTGTGATGGCGTACAGGTGACGGCGATCGCCGATATGAGCGCCGCGGCCGCCGCCCAAGCGGTTGATACAGTGATCACCGCCGGCCAACCGACGCCAAAGAGCTTTACCGGCGGCGATAGCTGGCGTCAGCTGTTGGACCTTGACCTCGATCTGGTCTTGGTGGCGACGCCCTGGACAACCCACACGCCCTACGCCGTCGCCGCGATGGAGGCGGGTAAACATGTGGCGGTGGAAGTGCCGGTGGCAACGACGATCGAGGAGTGTTGGCAACTGGTGGAGACCTCCGAACGGACGCGCCGCCACTGTGTCATGCTCGAAAATTGCTGTTACGACTACTGGGAAACGCTGGTCAAACGCATGGTGACCGCCGGCGTGCTGGGTACAATTACCCATGCCGAGTGCGCCTATTTTCATGACTTGCGGCAGATGTTGCTGGAAGATCGCAGCGAAGGGCTGTGGCGCCGCAACGCCCACATCGAACGCAACGGCAATCTCTACCCGACTCACGGCTTGGGGCCGGTGGCAAAGATTTTGGGCATTGGCAGCGACGACCGCTTTGACTATCTGATCTCCATGAGCAGCCGCGAAAAGGGGCTAAGTGAATATCGTGATGGCGTTTTGGCAACTGGCGATCCCAAGCGTGACGAGATCTACCGCTGTGGCGATATGAACAGCAGCCTCATTCGCACCCAACAAGGGCGCACCATTCTCCTCCAACATGACTCCCACACCCCGCGCCCCTATGACCGCAATTTCCTCATCAGCGGCAGCAAGGGACTTTTTCGCGACTATCCGCCCCGGCTCTATCTCGATGGCCTGAGTGAACACGAGGCCTGGCTCCCTTTGGAGGAGTACAAAGCCCAATGGGAAGACCCGCTCTGGACCAACTTGGGTGAGTTGGCGCGCAAGCGCGGTGGTCATGGCGGCATGGATTTTATCATGATCTACCGCCTGCTCCAGACCATCCAACAGGGCTTGCCGCCGGATATCGATGTCTATGATGCGGTCGAGTGGAGCGCACCTGGTCCGCTCTCGGAACAGTCCGTGGCCAACCGCAGCCAGCCGGTCGATTTTCCGAATTTCCGCCGCGAGCAGATGTAAGCCAAAATCATATTGGTTGAATCATGCGCCGCACCGCCATCGCACGGTCTGGCGTGGAATGCGTGGCGCGATGGCCTAATAAGTCATCTCTATTCAAGTGAGGAGCGAACTCCCTGCCCCGCAGCCCCCCGCTGGTGTTATCGCGTATCGTGACCTGGTCTATGTGCCCGATGGCCATGAGCGGCAAAAGCTCGATCTCTACTTGCCCGAACAAGGTGAAAATCAGCCGTTGATCATCTGGGATCGCGGCGAGTATACGCATCGGGTACTCCCGTGGATGCGCAAGGCGTCGCAAGCGAAGCGCCGCGTGTATGCGACGCGCCTTTGCGGGGGCTGCGCACTACGCGCTTACCTTACTGGCAGTGAGGCTAGGCGGGAGGTAGATTTTTCACTCAATCACACAAGGAGAACCCAGCATGAGCAATTGGACTTCAAACAAAATCCCCAGCAACGGCATTACCCTCCACTACACGCGCACTGGCGGCGACAAACCACCCATCGTCCTCGCGCACGGCTTTTCCGATGACGGCCTCTGTTGGACGCCGGTCGCCCAACAATTGGAGAGAGACTACGATGTGATCATGGTCGATGCGCGCGGCCACGGGCGTTCCGCTGCACCGGACGGTGGCTACCATGCCCAGACGATGGCGACCGATCTCGCTGGGGTGATCATGGCTTTGGGTCTCACCAAGCCGGTCGTGATGGGCCATTCAATGGGGGGGGCGACCACGATGGCGCTCGCTGGTCTCTTCCCCGACATTCCCGGCGCGATCATCATCGAAGATGCCAGCGCCGGCAATATCATGGCGGACAAGAGCCCCGAGGCGCTGGCCCGGTTGCAGGGTTGGCACGACCGCATGGCGATGTTACAGCGCAAAACCCATGCCGAACTGATCGAACATGCCCACACCGTCACCCCCACCTGGGCCGAGCCGGAACTGGAACCGTGGGCCCACGCCAAATTGCGGTTCAACCTGAAAGCGCTCGACCGTAGCGACGCGGTGCTGCTGGACTGGGCGCAATTACTGGGCAATATCACCTGCCCGGCGCTGCTACTCTACGCCGATCCCGAATTGGGTGGTGGTGTCAGCGCGGAACGGGCCGCCGAGATGCAGGGGCTGCTGCCCCAATTGCAAACCGTGCATATTCCCGGCGCGGGCCACAACATTCGTCGCGAGCAATTCGGGGCTTATATGGAGGCGGTTTGCAGCTTTTTGGCGCAAAGGGTAGGCGCATAACCGTTACCGCAGCCTGTCTAAAATTGTTGCAATTCAAGATGTGCATTCAATTCAATCAATTCAACCAGGAATCATTATGCAAATTATCCCTCGTTGGCTCTATGTAATGTTAGCCGCTGTGGCGTTTGTGACTACAAGTTGCCATGCTATCGAACCCGTGCCATCCACACCATTAAGCGTACCGGCAACACCAGTGCTAATCCCAACCGCCATTATCCAACAGACATCTACAATCTCCGCGACAGCAAACCTGTTGCCAACCGTTATGCCAACGCCGATTCCAACGACAACGGTCAGCGCGACGGCGGCAAACGTTCTGCCTGCGCCGCTCTATTTTCTGGGAGAGGATCAGCAGATCTGGCGATTGTCCGGCAATGATTTTACTTATTCGCAACTAACGGCGGAATCGCAGCCGATTATTGATTTCGATGTTTCACCGATTGCTGGCTCTTTGATTTATCTGGTCAAAGAAAACGTTCCTACGCAACAGGAAGTGCCTACCCAACTTATCATGACAGATGCCTGGGGACACAATCGAGCGATATTGGCTGAGGTGACGGAAAGTTCGACTATCCGATGGTCCCCAGATGGTAAACAATATGCCTATGACGGTCCTGAAGGCATCTATATCGCTTCACCCGGCAGTACCCCAGCGTTACGCATTCCGCTCAAACATCAGATTGACTTCGAACGCTTTACTGTTGAATCCTGGTCGCCCGATGGGAGGTCATTGCTGGTCTACCAATGGGGGGGAGGACCCGGTTGGAACAGTTATGTTTTTAACATCGAAGATGAAACGATGGTCGGATTGGCGGGAGGCTGCTGTACCCCAACCTGGCGATACGATAGCAGTGGTCTCTATTTTGCAATCGCTGGCTTGGGCGAAGTCTATCCGGGGCTTTGGTTTGTGTCGGCAACAACTGGCGAATCATCGCCCATGGTGCAGCCATTGCAATCAACCGGCGACTTGCTCCCGTGGGCTGCCTATCCCTACAGTAATAAAGATTTCCTGCGCGCATTTATTGGGACAGAACCGCCAGCGGCTGGTTGGCCCTATTTTTTAACAATGGTACAGATCAATGATGCTGATACACTATCACCATTACGCTTAGACGAACATCAAGTACAGGAAGTACTTTGGTCAACTGATGGCAGTGGTGCAGTCATGGTTGGTTATCCAGAGACAAAAGCAGAACTCCCCAATGGAGAAATTTCTTGGCTGGTTGCCGACGATCAGCCGCCAGTGAAGCTGGGCGTACGCGGCCATGATTTGCGTTGGGGATCTACAGCCACAGATCATTCACTCTCTATCCCTACACCGACACCAGCCTTCAGCCAGACAAACGCGCCGGCAACAGACTAACAAACGACCAATCAACCGGTAGCAGACGAAGAGCCGGCAACAGTTCTTGCTCGAATCCCTCAATGTCCTAGTCCAATAGATAAGGGAACCTCCTTTTCCACCCCAATTTACTGTTTTGGCTTTGGCTTTGAACTTGATATTGCTGGCCCCGGGATGGCAGCTGATGATGAGGTCCACCTGCTGCTGCTGCCTGCCGATAGCAATTCATTGGATCGTCAACATCCAGACGACGCCTATGTGGAGCTTGACATACACCCTGTGCCAGTTGTAGCAGACCCAATTCAAAATGAAATCGATACCAACTGCCGAAGCCAACCAGCACAAGACGATATCGCATTTGGCGCTGCCAACCTCGCCATCAACCGTTACCAAGTTGTTTTGACAGAATACCGTTGCGGCCAAGAAGAACTCTTGCTCAAAGAGTTGCTCATTAGCCATCCACCATCACCAACCGTGCGGGTCACAGTTGCCGCCTTATCGGGAACCGACTCAGCCATGTTTGACAAAATATTCAATGCATTGCTCGAGTCGTTTACATTTTACAATTCAAATCAATTGGCATCTGCCGTGCCAACGAATGCGGTGCCTATCTTTACACCAACGTCGACTGCGACTCCGGCGCCTACAATCATGGTAGGCACACCAGTACCCAATATTGTGGAGCAGATGGAGAATTATACAGTGCGCATTTGGCATGGGTCGAACTATCCTGATCACCTACCGGGTCGCGGCTACTATGGCACTGCCACCTTGACCCATGTGAATGGTCGCGAACTGATCATTCCCGATGCGAACCAGCTTCAGCCACTCCCAGTCAGTGATATCAATCGCGATGGGTATCCTGATGTTGCGCTATTAATGAGAGCCGGAGGAAGTCATTGTTGTCAGGGGACTGCTCTTTATTCATTGGGGGCTGTTCCAACAAAATTACTTGAACTTTGGGATGTGGGGTTTCCAAATGTGGGAGGTGGGCGAGGTGACTTCAGGGATTTGAATCAGGATGGCATTTTTGAGTTTGTCATCAAGGGCTTACCCTTTGGCGATTTGGGTTTAGCTGTGTTGCATTATGTCCCAAATCAGGGATATATTGGAGGCAGTTATCGTTTCCCACAAGTCTATGAAGAGGTTTTGCCTGAAATCGTGGCGCATGCTGAACAATTTCCAGATGATCCATTTGCTGTGGACGATGTTGCCATCAACTATCTGTACATGGGGTTGCCGATTGAAGCATGGATCAATATTGCCCGCATTTACGAGGTTGCTTCAAGGTATCGTGAACTTTTTGACCTTCATGAAGAGCTTACACGCAAGGCCATTCATAGCCACTTGTTTGCCGCTAAACCGCCAGGTATTCGAGTGATTGATGACTTCGCTGATCAGCTAGAAAGCATTGCACAGCCCTATCAGCTCAATGATGCAGGTGGCAGAAACCGGCTAACGACAACTGTTCTCCCACTGGATAGTCCGCGTTATTGGGAGTCCTATGCGGTTAGCCATCAATTGCTGCTTGAATATGACATGCAAGGCGAAGCGGGTCAGCGCTATGTTGGGCTGGAACGATGTTTCGACGAAGGACAAGACTGGTCACAGACGCCCATTCTCGACACGGCAATCCGCAATCCAACTGATCATGCGGTCACTTTCTTTCTGCAATTTGGCGAAGGAAAGCGCTGTGGAACAGAACCATTCACTGGGGAAGTCTGGCGAACTGCGTTCATGTTGCAACCAAACGAATCGCGCGTTCTGACTCTGCCGCTGAACTCATTCGATTATTTTATGCGCACTGGATGGTCACCGCAACAGAATGGGGCGATCGATTTGCAGCAGATCGGCTACTTTGCCTTTGGCGTGGAAACCGACGAACCGCAAGAGGGTGTACTTCATGTCAGTCCCATTCGGCTGTGGCCTTAATCAATAGTCAGGATCTCACCTTACGCATGGTGGCCAAACATGCCGATATCTGGAATTTTGTGGCTGGTCCGGTTGATGTTTTCCAGCACAAACTGGATGTGTGGAAAGGGTATTGTGAGGCAGTGGGCCGCGACTTTAACGAAATTACCCTCTCCACCCAGGTGCGGGTTGAGTGTGATGCTCTCTCTCGTGCGCGCGAACGGACACAGCGCTTTATCGACGCCGGTGCGACTCATTTTGTCTACACGTTGAGCTTCCCGTATCCAGCGGAGATTGTGGCGCGGCTGGCGGATGAGGTGGTGAGCGCGGTGCAGGCCAAGTGATGTTAAGTATAATGGGCTTGAAACGTTTGGCAGCGTAATCAGCGGCGGCAGAGCGTCACCCGCTCCACCGCCGCTTACCAACTTTTGAAACTGTTTAATCAACTAGTGCAAGCGACTGACGCAAACCAAAATATTCGAGCGCCGCAAAGAGGGCGACCCCGCCGGCCTGCACAACGACAAAGGCGATCCCCAAGCTATTTGGCTCGATCAAACCCTCGACTAAGAGCAGTAGGCTCCCCATCACCCAGAACACATTGAGCAGAATCACCGTCCAGATCGCGGCCGGGGCAAGCGGGGTGCGGCCCGCGCTGTAGACCAGCAACGCCGCAAAGGGCAGTAAAGTGGCACCGGCAAAGCGCGATAGGTCGGGGGGCAGCATTAAGACTTGGGCGAGCCAAGGGGCACCAAATAACAACAGTAAGCCCATCGCCGCACACGTCGCGGCGTCGGCCAGCAGTACCCAGCGCAGCAAAGGGGAAGTTCGTGTCAATGTTGACATAGATCGGATCTCCTGTTTGTTTCTATTTTTACCTGTTACGAAAAAGCGTCAACCATCAGCCATTAATCGGTTTTGGCTGCTCGGGGGTAGGTACACTATAGCGGGTGCGCCGGCCAGGATCAATTACCTCGGAGGTAATGGTTGCTGCGCTAATTTGTGGTATCATCGACATTATGAACACATTACAAGCCCAACCCGTTGGTCACCTGCTACGTGAATGGCGACAACGTCGGCGCATGAGCCAACTTGATCTGGCCGGCGAGGCCAATATCTCGACCAAACATCTGAGTTTTGTCGAGACCGGCCGCGCACAACCCAGTCGCAACATGCTGCTCGATCTGGCCGAACAACTCGACGTGCCGCTGCGCGAGCGGAATATCCTGTTGACGGCAGCAGGGTATGCCCCCGTTTTTGCCGAACGCCCATTGGACAACCCGGCATTGCAAGCCGCGCGCAAAGTGATCGACCTGATTCTGGCTGGCCACGAGCCTTATCCAGCCCTGGCGATTGACCGCCATTGGACGCTGGTCGCCGCGAATCGGGCGGTTGCGCCGTTACTGGCCGGTGTTGATCCGTCGCTGCTGCAGCCGCCGGTCAACGTGCTGCGGCTCAGCTTGCATCCACAAGGGCTAGCACCCCATATTGTCAATTTTGCCGAATGGCGTTCCCACCTGCTCGCCCGCCTGCGTCATCAGATTGAGCTAACGGCCGACGCCATGCTCATTGCGCTATTGACCGAACTGCGCTCCTATCCCACCCCGATACGCGATCATGCCCGGTCGACCATGCCTGAACGGGATTATGCCGGGATTGCGGTACCGTTGCGCCTGCAAACCGAACAGGGGACACTCGCCTTCCTCAGCACCACCACGGTCTTTGGTACGCCGGTTGATATCACCCTGGCGGAGTTGGCGCTCGAATCTTTTTTCCCGGCGAACGCGGCGACCGTCGCGATATTAAACCGGACTGGGAACGAGTAAACCCACGTTATCGTAGGCGATGGGGCACCTGGATAGACGCGAATATAGATAGCGCGGATAATGGCATCCGCGCTATCTATATTCGCGTCTATCCAGGTGCCTCTATCCATTTTATATCGCAAGATTCTACCCCGCTCCGTTTCATTTGTGGGATGACTGTTTAAAGTAAGAGGAAGCGAGCGGGGAACGATGGGCTAGCTGACACCGCTTCTTCAATGCAAGGCGGTGAAGGAGTGGGCAAACGGGGGAGCGCAGCGTGGTTTTCCACCTGAACAAAGGAGAATAATTGTGCACAACGATCGACATGATTTCGAGCAATTTATGCGGCAGCGGGAAAAAGCTGCCAATGCCTATGTGGGTGGTGATGCTGCACTCTTGGGCCGTGTGGTCGCACAGGCGTCACCCGCCACTTTTTTCGGACCTGGCGGCGGCAGCGAACAAGGGGCGGGCAAGGTGGCTGCAAGGTATGAAAAGGATGCGGGTGCCTTTGCGTCGGGCGGCGATAGCCACTTCGAGATCCTGCACATGGCCGCCAGTGACGGCCATGCCTATTGGGTCGGTTTTCAACGCGCTACGGCGCACATGCGTGGCGCTACCGAACCTGTGCCCTTCAACTTGCGCGTGACTGAACTATTCTGCCGTGAAGGCAACGAATGGAAGTTGATTCATCGTCACGCTGATGCACTGGCGTTCCCAACGGAGTCCAACAAGTAGCCCGCAGGGCAAGCGCTGCCCCTCGTTATCGGTTGACGTCATCGGCGGACGCTGCGCGCCCGCCGATGACGTTGCTGTCTTGGGCAAGCGCTGCGATGGCCCGACCTGCGAACGCCGCCGTCTCTTCCATACCATCAAACCGAACCACACCTTTATTGCTTACTTGCTTATTCGATCACGACCTTCATCCCAAGAAATTGACCAAACTGTTGCGCCTGCGCCCGTACGGCGGTATCTTCGGCAGCGGTCAACGGACGAAATGGTTTGACCTGCACGACCACCGCCTCTAGTTCAGCAAATTGTAGGATATAGGCCAGTCGCATCCCTTTGGCCACAATGCCAGCGGCCAGCAACGCTTGGCCCAGCTCTTCGCGCGTGCGTTGCTGGCCACCCTGTAGCGCACGCGCAAGCACGTCGTTGCTGCGCTGTAGGAGCGTCTCATCCAGTTCGAGTTGTCGGTACATGGTGGCATTGATCGCATGCACGCGCGGTGCGCTGATCTGCAACAGCCAGCGAATATCCTGGGGGGTGACAAAGTGCCAGGTCGGGCGCAACAGATGGGTACGCAGGATGCGACCATCATGCACCGCTGCTTCGATGTCAGCTTCCTGTGCATTGGGCATCCGCTGCCCGATGCTCCATAGCGTTGGGCCATACTCCTGCGCCTGCACCGCGCCCAACCAACTGACCACTGCTTCCGGCTGTGTAAACGTTGGCCGGCTGAGCCGTTGCTGGTAAAGGCGTCGTCCCGCGATTTCCCAAATTGTCATCGATTCACCGCCTATTTGCTTTCGAGTTAACCCACATTTGATTCATCTGTATCGTAGCATGGGTATAGGCGAGAATCGACCCTAATTGTGCTTGTTTTGTGCAAACCGGGGCAGCAATTTTTCGAGATGCTCTTGATGATGGTCATAGGTCGCGAGGAGGGCAAGCGCAAGTGGGCGGCCATCCAACCAGCGATATGCCCCAGCGTCCAGTAACTTTCGTTCGGAGATCTGTTCGGCCAATGCCAAAAAGCGCAGAAATCCTTCACGCCACTGTGCGTAGACCGCAGACTAGGGTTGTTGGTGGTAAGTTTCATAAAGCCAGGCATTCAGTTGATCCGGCTCGCCTTCCACCTCGGGGTCAAGTTCTGCCGGCCAATCGGGAAACGCGGGTTCCTGATTTAGCACAGCGGTTTCAACCCGGGCAAGCGAACGCAGTTGCCAGGCGTATAAATGAGCGATCTCATCTTTGAGCGACCAAGTAGAGGTAGGCTGCGGTACAGTGATCTGCGCCACTTTGAGATCAGCCAGCAGGTTCTCCCAAGCATTGAATTGCGCGCGTAGCGCAGCCAGGATATGCTCTTTCATGTTCATGGTGCTTTCTCTTCACATTCTGATCAAAAAGTCCTCCAGCTCCAGGGGTGGCGTTGACAAAGTTGCCTAACCCAAGTTCGATCCAGCTGTCGCATGCCCGCTAAGTTACTGCTGTGGCGGCTCGAATAGCTCGATGCAGTTGCCGGCGGGATCGGCAAGCAGGATCTGCTTGCCGCCATTGCCGATGACAATGTCATTGCGAAAATGCGCTCCCGCCTTGCGCAGGCTGTCCACCTTGGCGGCGAGATCTTCGACTTCGAGTTGGATGCGGCTCCAACCGCCAGGGGCGGGTTTGCGGCCATCGGGCATGGCTTGTCCTGCACCCCCCGCGCCGGGTGCGTTGAGCAGGAGGCGCAGATTGCCGCGTGACAGGCTCGCAAAGCCGGGCGCAGGGTGGAGATCGACCTGAAAGTCGAGGTGCTCGGTGTAAAATGCGATGGCCGCGTCGACGTTGTCAACGATGTAACGCACACTGACTGAGTTCATTTTTATCGCTCCTTGTCGCTACTTCCTCATACGAAACCACAAACAAGCCACAAAACATTGCGCTAAGCGTCGCTCGGTTGGCAGCACAGCAACCATTTCCACTGCCCAGAACAGTCGCGCCGTAATCAGTCAGCAGCATGCTGCTGCGGCAAAGTCTGCATCATCGCGTAAAAATATTTCCCTTCACCGGTATCGTAGTATTGATACCAGGCTGCGAGGGTTTCCGCCGCAAAGACATCTAGCCGCGCCAGGATATGACGCGCAAAAAGCAACCCGCCTGCCGCGCTTGCAGTGATCAGATTGCCATCGGCAACAGCTTTTTCCGCTTGATAAAAGGCCGCGCCTTGATAGTGGGGGCAGACCATCTTGAGATAATCAAGACCGTTGCTGGTGTGCGGTCGATTGTCCAATAACCCAACCTGCGCCAGTGCGCTGGTGGCACCACAAATCGCCGCCACGGTTGTGCCACTTTCGAGCAGATCGGCGGCTTTCTCAATGATCGGTCGATGCGGCGGCTCCTGCCAGGTATCCGCCCCCGGCAGGAGTAGGATGGCGGTGGTGGCAGGGGTAATCTCCGCCAGCGTGGCCGCAGGTGTGACTTGCATACCGCCCATCGTGGTAATCGGCGCATCGGTTGCGCCGATGGTCTTAACAGGGATGCGTTCGCCCTGGTTTTAAAAAAAACGCCCCGAATTGAGTTCGGCCATTACATAGCCTAGCTCCCAGTCGGCCAGTGTATCAAGTAGGTAAACGTAGGCATTTTTCATCTTTGTCTCCTTAGACCTCAGCCCACCACTGCTCCAGAAAGCTTTGCCCGCCTGCTGCTTCAATCGATGGGCCACGGTTCAACGCAGATTTAGGTTGCCGGGCGCGAAGCAAGCGCTTTGGCAATAGTGCCCTGCCGTAAGCGCTGCTGTGTCCGCAGGTAGCTCCAATCATAGGCGGAGTCGTACATCAGTTGCACATAATAATAGTTGATCTGTTCCAGCACCGCGCCGCCCAGAAAGAGTAACCCAAGCCACGTATCAGGAGAAAATAGTGGCTGTGCAGTCAATTGGGTGGCGATGATCACTACCAGCGGATAGGCACCGATTAACATCCAGTTAACGCGGCGCCACCACCGAAACGCCTGCAAGGTGTGAGCAGGCATTTGGCGTTGGTGCTGCTGTCGTAGCCGCAATTTCGCACGCCACCAAACAATGCCCTGCAGCAGAATGAGAATGATTACCGTGACGCTATAGGTGCGCGCGATCCACCGCTGCCATATGCCATCTTGATAGGCAAACCAGAGGAGGAAGGCCGCAAAGAGCGCGGACGAAACCGCTTCCCCCGTCCAGAGCCACTGATAGCGTCGCCGCAGTTTAGCCTGATCCATCGCTGCTCCTTCCTGTCCAGGTGTGCGGTCAGCGGTCAATCACTGAAGTGACTGACCTACTGTTCTACAGCTCAGTCCGAACCATTGCGCGATTTATGCCGTCCTGTACTAATTCCCTGAGCGGCTCCGCTGACCCAAGCCATGGCGACAAAGAGCACGCCACCCAAGATCCACCATGGATCCCAGAGTAGCAAATGCCAGCGTGCGGCGCTGCGCCCCAACCCGGCGGGCACGGCAATCAAACCGCTGAGCATGAGGGTATGTTGCACAAAGCTGGCCGCACCGTAAAGCAGCGCCAACCCGCCACCGGCCCAGGTCGCGGCGCGCAAGAGCCAGCGGGGCAACCGGCGTCCCCACGGCTGCACCAGCGCCAGTGCCACTAGCCCACCCAGCGCTTTCACCACGCCAACGCCCCATAACCCAACGGCGCCAAACCAAGGATCATTGGCTGCGGCCATAATCGCCGGGCCGAGGGTGACGGCCCCAGCGCGGCCGCCAAGTCCTCAGTAGAAACTCAGCGCAGCAAAGAGAAAAGCCCAAAGTGCAGCGCCGTAGGCCAGCCAGGTTACCTGCGCTCCCGATCCTCGTTTGATACCGACCACTTCCTGGTGCAACGGATTATCCTTTCTCAGGCGTCTCTACCAGCCCAGAGACACGATTGGTTCCGTCGTCTCACTCCATGCCCCTATCTGCATCCCTGCGCTCACGGCTGTTGCAAACTTACTTCATCGATTTGGAACGCAAACTCACCGGGCGCGGGGCCGGTTGAGAGCACAATCGCCTGCACGCCGGTCGTATCACAGCCGCCAAAGTCGCTGAGATCAAAGCTGAACGCCTGCCACTCGGCGGTCACGGCAAAGGGCTGTTCGACCGGCACCTGGCCCAAGTTGGCGCAGAAGAGTTGCACACGGTAGTCCCGATCATCGCCTTTGGCCCAGAAGTGCAACACCGGCTTGCTCGATAGATCAAAGGGTGCAAAGGCCGTTGCCCCTGGCATGAAGATCGTCCCACCCCAGGCAAAGGGCACGGCGTCGGTGAGTTCACCGGCGATGGCCAGTGCCGAGCCACTGTCGTTGGCACCGTCATTGACAACCGTGAGTTCAGCCGTCGAGGTGCCGCCGGCCAGTTCATCAGTCGATGCTGCCCAGGCCGCACCAAAGTTCGTCGTTAGATCGCCGGTCTCAAAATCGCTGATCAGGGCTGTTTCACCCTCGGCAAAGGCGCGCTGCTGGTTCTCAGTCGCGGTGCGCTGTGCTTCCAGTTCTGACAGATAGCCCTCCCGATCAACCGCCACCCCAAGCTTCCAGATGCCCGCAATATCACGCGTGGCGCTAATGTCGGTGGTTGGGTCGCCGTTGACCAGCAGCAGATCGGCGCGCAGACCAGGGGCAATGCGCCCACGGTCGAACAGGCCAAAGGTATCGGCGGTGACCGCGGTGGCCGCGGCCAGGGCGTCAACCGGTGACAAGCCGGCATCGGTCAGCAGCACCAATTCACGGTGTAAACTGGCACCGTGGGCTGTGCCGGGGTTGGGCGCGTCGGTGCCGGCCAGGATCGGAATACCGGCGTCAAAAAGCAACTTCATGGCTTCCTGACCGTTGGCCAGGCTCAAGGCGGTAAAACCACTATATGGGCTTGCCAGCGACTGTAGATCCGCCGTGGTTAGATAGGGCGCTAGCAACGGATCGTCAATCACGGTGAGATCGGTCGGTTCATCGCCGATATTCTGAAAGACGGCGAGTGTGGGGATCACAAAGAAGCCCTGGTCAACCGCCTGCTGTACAAATGGCGCAGCGGGCACGGCGTCAGTAAAGATATGGGCGAGACCATCGGCGCCGGCGTCGAGCGCTTGCTGGGCAGCGGCTAGCGTTTGAACGTGGACTAGGGCCAGTTTGTCATTGGCCTGGGCGGCTGCGACCAGTGCCGTTACTGTCTCTTGGTCCAAGGTTGGCAGATCCAGCCCGATTTCCTGGCCATCTTCCAGGATAATTTTGATGTAGTCGGAGCCTTCCGCAACCCGGTCGGCAACAAAGGCCGCGGCCTCATCCGCAGCCGTCAGGGTGGGAATGGTCAACCCAAATTGGGTGCCATGCCCACCAGGCACGGTGGCCAGTGTGCCGGACGAGAAGAGATCAGCACGGTCGACGGCACCGCTTTCTGCCTGCTCCCTCCGCAGTTGAGCCGCTAGTTGCGCATCCATAAACATATCCAGCTCGGTCGTCACACCAAAGACGAGGGCTTGGCGCAACACATCAGGACTAAAGACATGGGTATGGGCGTCGATCAGGCCGGGCAGCAAGGTTTTGCCCGTGCCGTCGATGACCTGGGCGTCAGCCGGTTGTTCGACATCCGGACCCACCGCCGTGATCAAACCATCCTCAACCACGACATTCGTGGTAGTGATCACCGTCTTGCCATCAAAAAGGCGCACATTGGCAAAGACCAGGGGTGTCGTTGTCAGCACGCCCGTGCCGGTTGTGGTTGCGGTTGCCGTGGGCGTGGTGGTGGCGGTAACGGCACCGGTTACGGTTGCTGCCGTTGTCGCTGTCAGCGCCGTGGTTGCGGTCAATGTTGGGGCCGTTGCCGTCAGGCTGGTGCTGTTGGTGATCGGCAGTGACGGGCCGAGCAGCCCAACCGTTGCGCGGGTCAGGCTAGAGAGCAGAGCCTCATCGACTTACGCTTCTGCCGGCGGCAACAGCTGCGGATTCCAGACGACTTCCCACAGATGTTGATCGGGGTCTTGGAAGTAGCCGGCGTAACCGCCCCAAAAGGTTTCCTGCGCGGGCTTCACTATGACCGCCCCGGCTGCGGCGGCTTGGTGCATCACCGCATCCACCTCCGTTTTCGATGAAACATTATGGCCCAGCGTAAATTCCGTTGCGCTTGGGCTGGCGACCGGCAACCCTGTATCATGGGCAATGCTTTGGCGCGGCCAGAGCGCTAAGCGCAACCCGGCCTGCAAGTCGAAGAAGGCCACCGCGCCGTAGTCAAACTCCTTGCCGACAATGCCGGCGGTGCGCAGACCGAGTCCTGTTTGGTAGAAGTGCACCGCACGTTCCAGATCGGCAACGCCAAGCGTAATGACGGTAATGCGTGCTTGCATAGACGTTCTCCTTGTTATGTCATTTTGGTGAGCGTGTGCAGGAGCGGTAGCCCCGCCGCCAGCCTTATAATTATGGCGCTGGCGCAAAGGTATAAGCTTCGGCCCCTTGGCCAAACTTGACGACGGGCGCGCCCGCCGCGTCTTCGCTCAGCTCAAAGAGTAACCCAATGATGGGTGCCTCGGTTGCCATATAGCCGGCCAACGTGTCAGGTTCGTTCTCTTCCTCAAGCGGCAGCAGGGGCACGACAAATTCACCGACATCGGCTAACAGTACGTCACCTTCCAGACGCAGTTCCAGCGCACCCAATGCCGGATTGTTGTATGTTCCCAGGTATGGTTCAACCGTGGCGGGATCAACGGCATCGCGCAATCGTGTGGTTAGCGCAAGCTGGTTTTGAATCTGCTCGTAAACAAACGCCATGTTGGCCGCGGCCTCCGGCGCTTGTTGGAAGATCAACTCCAGCAGCCGGGCGCGCACGCTGTCGGTAAAAGTATTCGCCCCTTGGCCATTACTTAAGACAATGATGCCCAGATCAACCTCTGGTAAAAAGCCAAAACTTGATGTAAAGCCCAGCGTATTGCCGCCGTGATCAATCAATTGCAGCCCCTTGTAATCGCTGACAAACCAGCCCAGCCCATAGTCCATATCGGCGCTGACCGGCACGTGCGGTTGCCACGTTTCGCGTAGATTCGCCGCGCTGACGACGCGCGTACCGTCCGGTGCCACCCCGACCGCGAGCTCGGTGAGCAGGTAGCGGGTCATATCTTCCAAGGTTGACCAGTGCGCGCCCGCCGGGGCAATCGGCACCAGGATCTCTTCAAATGCCAGCGGCAGCGGTTTATAGGTGCCGTCGATGCCTATGTTGTGGGGCATGGCGTAGTTGTTACGCGCCTGCACCTCGGCAAAGGCCAGGGTCGTGTTCGTCATGCCAATCGGCGTGAGGACATGCTCTTGCAGCGATTGGCTGTAGCCCGCCAACAGGTTGCCAAAGTCCGCCCCGTCGGCGGCCGCGGCGGCGTAACCGCCAGTGGCGACTAATTGATTGCTGTATTGGAACGCTTCGCCAAAATCGGTAAAGAACTCAAAAGTGGCCAGCGATGCAACCAGATCTTCTGCCGAAAGCTCGTTGGCGTTGAAGAAAAGCTCATAGTCACGGCGGGGCACGCCGGTGCAGGCACAGACCAAGTTACGCACGGTAATGGATGCGGTCAGTTCAGGGTCGCGCACGGCAAACTGGGGTAGCAGATCAATGACTGGGGTATCCCAGGTCATTGCCCCTGCGTCAACCAGCGTGCCCATCAGCATGGTCGTCAGCGACTTGCCGGTCGAGCCAATCATCATGTGCGTCTGCGGCGTAATCGGGGTGTCGCCCCCCTGTTCCGTCACGCCAAAGCCATTGCTGTAGACCACCTCCCCATCTTGCACAATCGCCACGGCCGCGCCGGGCAGGCCAAAGAGGGTGAGTCCCTCTTCGACAAAACTTGCCAACTCGGTAATCACTTCACCGACGCGCAGTGGTTCGACGCCGCTAAGATCAACCGTTTCCAATGCGCTGATCGTCAAGCCGCTGTCGATAATGCTGATTTGCGCCTGGCGCTGCTGCAGATCAGTCACGTTGCCATTGATGAGCAGCAGGTAGTAGGTGCCGTCGTACAGGCGCGCCACGCCCTGATAGAAGCGTTCGGTCACCTCGTCAAATTCGTAGGTAATGAGGGTAAGCGCTTCGACGCCGCCGGTTGGCGGTGGGGCAATGGTCTCGTCCACTGGTTGCGCAAAGGCGGGATCAACGAGCTGCCAGCCCGTGGCAATGGCGGCCTCACCGCTCTCGGCCGGCATGGCCAACAAGTAGATCAAGATCCCGTCTTTGGGGCTGGCGAAGCGAGCATATCCCTCCTGCTGCGTGGCCGTCCAGTTAGTGGGGACGGGTGCACGGAAGCGACCAGCCGGATCAACATACTCCGTGCTGCTTTGGTCATTCGCCGCGGCCGGCGCGGCCACTGCGGCTGATGTTGCTTCCGCTGCGGGGATGGTGGCGGACATGGTTGTGCCATTTTCACTGATTGGCTTCAACACCGTACAGGCTGTCAGCAGCGCAATCAGCAGTAGTAGGGAAATGAATTGTCGTTTATACAAGATGTTCTCCTTTTATGTAATGCGCTCTGTTTCCAGGTTACTGCCGCAAAGGCCGTTCCAAAAACGCTGCCCGCACTTGGGCTGCAACCATCGCCCCCAGCAGAAAGAGCAGTGTGTAAAGCAGTAAGAAAACAATCCCCACAATCAACAGCGGGCTAAATTCAAGGACCAGCAGTGCATAGATTAACTGGCCACCAACCGCACCAAGATAATGCGCCCAGAAGGGCCGTGGCCGCAGTAGACCCGCAACTGCCCCTGCACTCAAAAGGGCAATGGCGTAGTAGAAACCGGCGGCGTCCCATGGTTCGCGTTGGGTTGTCAGCCAGGGTGATAGCATCCAGACTAACGCACCAGCGATGGCAGAAATTAGTAACGTTTGTCCTTTCATTTGATAACCTCCTCAAAAGCATAAAATTAAGTACCCATCGACTAATCAGGCGGGCGACACTCCCTTCTATACTTGGCTCTGTCATCATTTAACATTTTTACTCGTGTAGAAAATGCTAAATGATGACAACCACTGGTATAAAATGGTGCGGGGTCGCCCTCGCCTTTCCGTTGATTAGGACTTATTGCACCGTGAAGCGTACGCTATAGTTGGCCACCGGGGTCTGATCAGCCTTGCTCAGGGTCACCACATAGTCGCCCGTCTCTGGCAAAGTGAGCGGGTAATTCACCGCATATCCATTGGCCGTGGGGTTCATCGTCGCTGTCCAAACATTGCCGGTTGGGCTGTTGATGGTCAAATTGAGGGGCGTGCTATCGCTGGTTAGATCGATGGTGAGGGATTGGCCGGTGGTGAGACCCAACCCATATTGTTTGTTGCTTACCCCAGCCGGCAGTGTGCCGCTGCGTTCCGCCATGGTCGTGCCCGGCGTCCACTCGATTCGTTCAGCGGTGTTCGTACTCGCCAAAGGTTTATGCGCCATCTGTAATGTATAATTCGTCGCCGGCCCTACCGCAATCGCCTCGATCAAGTAACCCTGTGCCGTGGGCAGTTGGCCCGTCCAAGTGGATGGTCCTTCTTCCGCCCGCTTCAGCACTGTCCCATCTTGGCCACTGATGCGCAATTGCACATCGTTATTGGGCGACGTGAGCGTCATCGTCATGGTTTCGCCCTGCTGTGCCTGGACTAAATAGGGATTGGTCGCTCCCTCTACAAGTGTGCCGTCAACTTCTGTGCTGGTTATACCAGGCGCAAAGCTAATCGGGGTCGGGGCGGGCAGCGCAAAGCTGTCACTTTCGGCTGGGGTAGTGAGGGAGACGGTTGGCGAGAGGGGGAGGGTTGCATCCGGGAAGCCTGGGCTGGGCGTTGCGAGCGGTGATAAGGCCACCGCGGTTGCGGGCAGGAGCTGGGCGTCGGGCGTCGGCGCATCGACCGTCGGGAAGGGAAAGGGCGTGGCCGTGACGACTGGTGCTTCGGCCAGGGCCACGGGTGGCGCGGTGACCGCTGGGGTTGGCGTGACCGCGGTTGCGGCCGTAAAGGTCAACATACCACGCTGTTCGCCGTACCAGATGGCCAAGCGCTCGCTGCTCAGCGAAAAAGTGGCCGCGTTCTGTAACGAAGCCAGAAATTGGGCTTCCTGGGTGGCGGCCGCTTGATCGGCACAGGTGGTCGGCGTCAGCGTAAGTGCAGCAATGGTGACAAGATTCTCTGTGCTGGTGTAGGTGCCGCGATACGCGCTACAGCCACTGTTGCCACTTACTTGCCCATCCGCGCCAAAGGTTAAGGTCACCGGACTTTGGGCTAAGGCGGGAATGGCCACCTGCGTATTGCCCTGGGCCGTCAAATACCACGCTGTATTGGCTAGCGGCCCAACCGTGGCGGGCGGCATGGTTTTGTTCCGCGCCCCGTCTGGTCCCGCCAGTGGCTGTATTTCGATTGTACAGCTCGCGAGTGCCAAGCTGGCAAGCAAAAGCACGAGGGTGTATGCATAGGTTGCAGTCCTGTTCAGTTTGTCATTCATTGTAAACACTTCTCTCCCTGCGCAATTGCTGCGCTTGATCAAAATGGCCCCCTTATAAGACTGCTCAATCAGGTCAGACGCGCTCTATCAGGGTAGAGATGGTGGATATAGGTAAAGGGATAATTCAAGTAGATCGACATATGAATTTTGGTATAATGATCGCCTAAGCAGACAGCGTTAACTTTTTTGCGCTTCGCTCACTGGTAGCGTTGTGAATGCGCCCCAGCGGCAGAAGGATGCAAGATGGTGATGACGAACGCACCGCAACTCCTGTTACAGCGGGCACCGGCCGGCGCAATCGTGGGTGGCTCTCCTTATGTGACGACGAAGTCTATGCGATCACGGCCTGGCTATTAAAGCAAAATGGCCTGATTCCCGACGATGCGATGATGAACGCCCAATCCCTGCGCCTGGTAAAAATGCCGGCCTTGCAGCACTATGTACCCTAGGATTGGCGCTATAATTACCCGATCAGTAGGTGAATAACTTAGGTTAAGCGATGACGGACGACGGCCCATAGCCGTCGTCCGTCATCGCTTAACCTAAATTAATAATTTGACGCATCGCTACCTTTGCGCTCACTCCTTGCTGATTTCAACCCCATGCTTTTTGGCGGCACGTTTGATGCGCTGCTTGATCAACGCCACTTCATCTTTGTCATATTTGGCGGCGTTGTCTTTGTGATGGATGTAGTTCCACGCCGCGCGCACATGCTCCGGCGTGTCGATGGGATATTTGTTGTTGGTGGTGTCGGCAAATTCGACATCACCATATTTGTGTTCGCCGGTTTCGGGGTTGACATCCTCACGGCGGTCAATTTTGGTCGCAGTTTTACTCATCAGCTACTCCTTTGGTGACTGAATCAATCTCGCTTATCGGGCTTTCCAGGGCTCGGGTGCGACCAGCTTACGCTCGACTGTCCCGTCGAGACCGGTGGCCAGATCACTTTCGGGCTCATCAAACAAGGCAAGGCCTTCTAAGAAATCAATGATGGTTGTATAAAATTCATCAGGTTTTTCGAGTTCGGTAATCAATGTTTTCATTTCGGCACGGCGCGTGGCATTTACTTCCTCTGGGTGCCGGTTGGGGCCATCAAACCAAAGTTGGGTAGCCAGTTCACCCGCCGCTGCCGGCCCGTTCAAAATAAAGCTGCGCGCCATGTACTTCGGCATGACCTTTGGTAATGCCGTTGCGCTGCGTGCTGTCAACCGATCCGTATTCGGTGCGGACATCGTTTGTGTTTGTCATGCGAACCTCCTTGATACACTGCTTTAGTGGAGAATTTAGTGGGGAACTGGCGTTTTTACAGCAGTCAAATTTATGCATCACATCCGTGTTGTGCGCTGTTGTGCCAGCCAGGCGCGCAACTCCGGTTCATGTTCTTCGTGGAAATGGGCGAAGAAGGTTTGGGCGCGCAAGGGCTCACCTTCCAGCCAAGGAAAATAATTTGGCTCGGTAAAGGCACTGTCGGGCAGCGCTTGGATCGCGGCAATAAGTTGCGCAAAGGTTGCGCGTGAATCATCCAGGACGGCTTTGACTGGACGCAGGTGATGCAGGGCGTAGATCCAGGCGTTGATCTCATCATCACTGTTCAGCTGTTCGGGCCACGGTGGTGGCGGTGTTTGGCTGCCGTCAGCCGCGGCTTGCAGCCGATCCACCGTTCGTTGCCGCCAGGTATTGATATGGGCCACGATATCTTTGACCGACCAGTCACCGGCAACTGTCGGCTCATCCATCTGTGCCGTGCTGATTTGGTCGAGCAGATTCTCCCATTGCTGATTTTCCGCCTGTAGCTCCTCTACGAGTGCGCGCTTGTTCATAGTTGCCTCCTGCTGCCTTTCAATGTTGACCTGTTTTGTGTATCGTGTATGTTCAAGGTCACGAACATTATCCGCGCAGTGGGGCTGGTTTTCTCCATGAAGGGAGCTAGATGTAGGTTCTATTTGTGGGGTATAGGGTGGTGGTTACTATACTGAAGTGAAGTTGAGAACCGGAGTTTTGCTGGCTAACGGGATTGCGTGCGTCGCACTGACCGCCAACTGTTTCCAGTCCGCTAGATTCTTTGGTCAGTGCGACGCACGCTGACCTTCTGTGGCTGATAGCCTATTTACAAAGTACTAGTACAGCGTCAGGGAAATTATGCTAGATTAGCCACGGAGTGGCGACTGATGGTAGCCCAGCCTTTTAAGGCTGGGGTCCTGGACCCGCAGGTTTCAACCTGCGGCTACCGTCTGCCGTCACGCCGTGACTGGATTCGCGCGGCGGGCCAACTTGTTAAACTGGCAAAACTTCCTTGACACTGTAGTACAGTGCGGCGCAAATAAGCCAATCGCTTGCCTGTGCCTAGCTGGTCACCCACCAGCTAGGCACAGCAGAACCGTCGGTCTATTTAGGCCGTTTGTGTACTAGCCGCCGTTACTCTGTGCTGTCGGCTCTGCGGTGGGTTGAGGGGTAGGCTGTTTGCCTGGCTCGTAAAAGAAGAGTTGGTAGATGCGCCCTTCGCCATCGAGCAGCAGATCGACAATGCGGCTGTCACGGGCATAGACCGCAGTAAAGGAGTTGCTTTCACCCTCTACCCGTTCAAAGCCACCCAAGCCAATCGCGATGCCATCAATGATAGTTTCCAACTCGCTCAAGGGCACTTGTTCCAGTAAATCCTCGTTGAACCAGGCTGCATCCAACGGCTGGTGAGTTAGAATCCGCAAGAGTGCCGCCTTCGGGAGTAATGGCCCCGTGCTACTGACCGTCGCAGTGGCTGTGTTGACAACAACTAGCGTGGCAGTCGCCGTCGGTACTGGGGTGGCAGTGCTGGTTGCTGTTACCGTGGGTGTACTGATCGCGGTTGGGCGCGGTGTCCGTGTTGGGGTTGGGGTCCGCGTGGGGGGGCGGGTACTGGTGCGCGTCGGGGTATTGGTTGCCGTTGCGGTGGGCAAGGGGGTTGGCGTTTCAGTCACGGTTGGCGTGTTGGTTGGCCGCGGCGTCGCAGTGTCAGTCGGCGTTGCTGTCTCCGTTGGGGTTGCAGTATTGGTTGGCCGCGGCGTCTTGGTGGCGGTAGCAGTGGGCAAGGGAGTTGGCGTTTCAGTCACGGTTGGTGTGTTGGTTGGCCGCGGCGTCGCGGTCTCTGTTGGCGTTGCTGTCTCTGTTGGGGTTGCGGTATTGGTTGGTGTCGCGGTCGGCCGCGGGGTTGGGGTCTCTGTGACGGTTGGGGTATTGGTTGGCCGCGGCGTTGCGGTCGCGGTTGGGGTGTTAGTTGGCGCAGGTGTATCGGTAGCAGTCGCCGTTGGTGCTATGGTTGCTGTATTTGTGGGACGCGGCGTGTTGGTCGGGGCTGTTGTATTGGTTGGTGTTAGGGATGGTATGGCTGTGGGTGTTAGGGTTGCGGTGACAGTGGCGGTCCCAGTAATGACTGTCGTGACGGTGTCCGTAATATCGGCCGTCGGCGCGATGACCGCCTGGACATTCTGCACGCCCAATGGCACCCGTTGGATCACTTCGCCGGCTTGGACCCAAAGTGACGGGGTGGCAGTATCCACGGCGACGAGCACGCCCGGTGCCGCCACCGTGCCCCCAACAATCGTATCAAGCGCCCCGTTGAGTTGATAGACGACGACCTGCGGCTCACCACCCATGGTGGCGGTGTCGCTCATAACATAGGTCGTGCCAATCAGTTGGCTTGGTTCGGGCCAGATTAGATTTGTGGGGACAAGATCATACCACACTTCGTTGGCCAGTGGGGGGGCAAAGGCAATGATGGTCGTCCCACTGCCATCGGCTGCGGCGCGTAATAAACCCGTGTTTTCGGCCTGTCCACTTAAGGCTAAGATCACATAATCGCCCAGTGGCGACCAGACGGGGCGATCTTCCAGGCTGCCCGAGCCAGCGCGGTCAATGTTCGCAATCTGTTGTTCCACGCCCGTGGCGATATCCACCACGTAGAGGCCCGGTTCCCCTCCCACGCCATAACTGCTTTCGCGCGTAAAGGCAACCCGGTCGCTGCGGGGGGCAATGCTAAAGGTAAAGGCGACATCGGTGGCCAATAGCCGATCTTCGCCGGCGCTTGTTTGCCAGCGTAATTCGTAGCTGTCAGCGGTGGCGCGCACGTAGGCAAAGGCTTCCCCATTCGGTGCCCAGAGCGCTTCAATAATTTCATCGTCGGGGAAGAGTGGGGTCGTCGCACCGCTTGCTACGGTCAGCAGCCACAGGTCGGTGACGGAGATCTCGCCGGGGCCGGCACCAGTAGAGGGAAAATGGCTACCATAGAGCACCTGTCCAGTGGCTGGCGCATAATCAAAATAGACGCCAATTTCAACGGGAAGCTGGAACTGGCGGGCGGTGTCGCCGGTCAATTCCCAAAGTTGATTGCCGCCACAGTAATAGCAGAGCCAGAGCAGCTGCCGCTCGTTCGTGGCTGTGCTACTGGTGCTGGGCGTGGCGGTCCTTGGGGGGAGGGTCGGGGCGAGGGTTGGCATAGTAGTGGGGGGCGGTGCCGTTGTGCTGGCTGCGCTGGGGGCGATCGCGGTGGCAACGGCAACCACCCCAGCCGGCTGAATTGGGGTGCAGGCCACTAAGCTGAATAGAAATGTGGCCAGGATGATTGCCCGCCATGGCTGCGGTTGCGAAAATCGCATGGGTCTCTCCTTTAGCTCTCTGTCGTATCTGATCAAAAATAATGATTTGGCTAAACATTCGCGTGTACAGCTTTAAACGCTAAACGACGGTGTAAAACCGTGCGCATTATGTCAAGGGCGGGGGAATGATCTCTGCAGCCGGCTTGTCGTCCGGCAAGATTACCCATCAGTGGGCGTTCAAATCTGGCTGAGTGATCTGGGCGGCGGGCGGTGGGTAAGGGCAGCCAAAGGGTGCGATGTAACCATACTACGGCGCGCTCATTTTAAAGAATAGAGGCAACATTACACAAATGTTTGAGGGGCTGAAAGTACGCCATTTCGCGATACACGAGGGTGGCCGGTGCAACTGCGCACGCAAGTATGTGGCTGTGAGTGGAATGGGGAAGGCGGGGGACGCGCACGTAGCGGGGCAGATCATCCTGATCTGCCCCGCTACGTATTATGCTTTTTACTGCTGGTCAGCCGGCTTGTTGTTCCAGTGCCCCACGCAACGCCTTCACGCGCTCATGCGCATTGCGAATGTTTGTGAACTGGTGACGTAACATTTCCATAATCGGCTCAGCGGTGGTTCGCCCCATCACATCCTGATAGGCGGCTAATGCCAATTCGTCAGCCTTTTCGCACTCGGCAAAAACCGCAACATCACTGCTGCTGAATGCCGCCCGCAGATTCATCCAGCCTTCGTGAAAAACACCCGATAGCGTCCCGGTTTTGTCCGGGGTATAGTGATGGGTGCGCAACAGGTCGGTCAACGCAGCGGCATGTGCGCGCCGCTGTTGCGCATACTCGACGAAAAGCGCTTGATACTCCTCATTCTTCAGATCATTCGCAGCTGCTTTATAGCCAGTTTCACCATCTAAGTTGATCTGCTGTAGCTCTTTTAGCTCTGCCGCCGTAGTTTCATCTAATTGGGTGATGATTTGGTTTGTCATCGCATTTTCCTCCGCTGACTGGTGTCGGGTAACACCGCTAAATGAGACTCGATTTACTCCTTTCAGCTTACCGCATCGATCATCTTTTGCATATGCGTGTAGGTATAACCATAGGATATAGATAGAGTTACGCACGTGTGAAGCCTTGTGTCTCTTGCTATATCTGTCTGCTGTGCCATTCTCTATGCGCATCAAGAAAGATTGCCTTTACCCTAAACTCACGAAACCAAATAAAGTACAGGCGTATTCAACCCCGGTAGTAAACTCAATAATCATGGATGCTATTGCTTAACTCCCATAGATTAACTCCCATAGATACGGCGATGATAAGCGCTCGCTGGTTGGCAATTTGCGGCTACCCCACTTGTGATTTAGTTCCCGCCTTCACTGGTGTAGCAAAGGATGAAATGATGGAAAAATCAATTGACGAGTTACAGACAACCTTCACTAACTTGATTGCTGTGACTGAAGAGAGCGAACGAAATTTATATACGGCCGCCGAACAGACAGAAAATCGCGCCGCCAAGTTGTTACTCAAGGCTTACGCGCAACAGCGTGCCTACTTTGCCCAGCAATTGCGCACCGTGACGACGCAACTTGATCACGAACCTTCGGCCCTGGCGACCGCGGATGGCAGTGGCTTTCTACAACGGGGGTGGTCAGAACTACGGGCCGCGCTGACCGTGCGCCGTCAATATCGACAGCGCTTATTACTGCGCGATCTGTTGCCACATGAAGAAGCAACGCTGGACACCTATGCCCAAGTCCAGGCTGCGGGGTTGCCGGCTGCGCTGCAAAATGTTGTCCACCACCAGCATGAACAGTTACGCAAGAGCTACCGGCGGCTTGAACTGCTAGCTGGGGAAACCGAGCAACAGTTGGTATTACGGCTCTTTGATCAAGCTGATGCCGCCGATGAAGCCATTAACCATCTGGAACAGAACGGCATTGCCGCTGATGATATCACCGTCACGGACATGGATGAGATCCCGGTTGATATGGCTGACCTGCAGGCCCGCTCCCATGCCACGCGCGAAGCGATTATCACCGGTGTCCTGCTCGGTGCGCTCAGTGGTGCGCTCTTGGGGATTATCTATGGGCTCTTTCACATTACGCTGTTTCCCCAGCTTAATGGTTTTATCGCCAGCCAGCCGGTGGGCATTGTCTTGGAAATTATGATTTATGGGGCCTTGATTGCGGCCTTTTTCAGCCTGATCTTTAGTGCCCTGATCAGTCGCAATGCCGCTGAGAGTGACGCTTTCCTCTATCAAGATAGCTTTCGCCATGGTGATCGTTTAGTCGCTGTCTTTGCCAAACCCAAAGATGTCTCGAAGATCGAGCGGATTATCGGTCTACGACATGAACATGAGATCGAGCCGGTGCCCGCCTGACCCTGGCAAGGGATTGGCCGGAAATCAGGATGGCAATCTTCGGGCTGCCGCCGCACGCGGCGGCAGCCTTACCCTTAACTTCCCAAGCGCCATGCGGGAAAGAGCACCTATAACCGTATGCAAAGTAATCAGATCACAGCGTAATCACCAGGGAGAGACCCACTTAATGGATCTGCCAATTGGACAACGGGAAGACCGGGCGATGCCCCGATGGTCGGCATGGCGCCGCCTGCTGGGCTGTGTGCTTTTATTGATCGGTTTGGTGACAACTGGTTGCGCCGGGGCACCAGCAATCTTTACGCCGAAAGGCCGCGCTGCCAGCGAGATCAACCAATTGTGGTGGTTGCTCTTGATACTCGGGACGTTAGTGTTCCTGGGGGTCATGGGCTATCTTGCCTTTGCGCTTTATCGTCGTCCACCTGCCCTTGCCTTACAACCGCTCTCCTCCCCACCGGTGCGGACAAATACGCGCATGGTGGTGTGGGGTGGGATTGTCCTGCCCATTACGGTCCTTTCGGTGGTCTATGGCGCGACAATTGAAACACTGCGCTCGCTCGCTACGGTGCGCAGTTCAGCGCCGCTTACCATCGTCATCACCGGCCACCAGTGGTGGTGGGAAGTTGAATACCCCGATCAAGGTTTTGTCACGGCCAATGAAGTGCGGATTCCAGTGGGTGAGCCAGTCCAGATTCAGCTCGCCACGGCCGATGTGATCCACAGCTTCTGGGTGCCCCAATTACATGGCAAACTCGATATGATTCCCGGCCAAACCAATACCTTCTGGCTCGAAGCAAGTGAACCGGGTGAGTATTGGGGCCTTTGCGCGGAATTCTGTGGTATTCAACATGCCAACATGCTCTTTGTGGTGGTTGCCGAGGAACAGTCCGCCTTTGCTGACTGGCTGGCGGGACAACAACGCCCCGCCCAATCACCGACCGCTGCCGTGGCTGTAGCGGGCGAAGCTCTTTTCTGGACCGCCGGCTGTGATCAATGCCATGCCATTGCCGGTACTCCCGCCAGTGGCCGCCTTGGCCCAGATTTGACGCACCTGATGAGCCGGCGCACCTTGGCCGCCGGCATTCTTGAGAATAACATTGGCACGTTGGGTGGTTGGATCGCCAATCCGCAGCATATCAAACCGGGTAACCTGATGCCGGCCAGCAGCCTGAGTGGCGCTGAATTACAGGCGCTGTTGGCCTATTTGATGACACTAGAATGAGCAGCACTTTGCGGTTACTTACCATGTTGATCCACTTTCTGCGCCCCACTGCGCGTGGCTGGTTGCTGCTGGTGCTGATCACGCTATTGATCAGTGCCAGTGCCTGTGGGGGGCCGGCTGTGCCAGCACAACCCGTGCCCGGCGGTGATGTCGCACGTGGCCAACGCCTTATGCGCAGCTACGGCTGCCATACCTGTCATGTCATCCCTGGTGTGCTGGGGGCCAATTCGTTGGTGGGGCCACCATTGACAGCCTGGGCCGAGCGCCACTATATTGCCGGTTCTTTGCCGAACACGCCGAATGAATTAATCGCCTGGCTGCAAAATCCCCAGGCGATTGAACCAAATAGTGCCATGCCCAATTTGGGGGCGACTGAACAGGAAGCGCGCGATATGAGCGCGTATCTATATACGTTACGGAGCAATTGAGTGAGCACAAGCGATCAGCTAGAACAAACTGAGGTAATACCGACGGAAGCGGATGGCTTTGGTGCAGATGAGGATCTGGCCAAACTGGGCCGCACGCGCTGGGGCTGGAGCTTCAAGCAGGTTGTTTGGGTTGCCCTGACCGCCTTGCTGGTCAGCTTTGTCGTGATCCAATTTTTGCCTACCGGGCTGAGTCGCGAAAATCCACCGGTCATCGCCGAGCCGGCCTGGGACAGTGAACAGACTCTGGCGCTGGTTGATCGGGCCTGCTTTGACTGTCATAGCAACGAGACGCGCTGGCCCTGGTACAGTTACGTTGCGCCCATGTCATGGATGATCGCCTATGATGTGCGCGAAGGGCGACTCGTGCTGAACTACTCCGAGTGGAGCGCCGAGGCAGCGCGTGAACATACAGTTGAAGAAGCCGTTGACCTGGTCTCTAAAGATCTGATGCCTTTGTCCTATTACACAATTCTCCACCCCGAAGCGGCGCTCTCGACGTTGGAAAAGGGGCAACTGATTAACGGGCTGATTGCCACCTTTGCCGATCCGGCTGAGGCGCTTGATGCGCAATCATTGGGCGGTGACGAGCAAGAGTCGACTGACTAAAATGTGCAACGTATACCAGCGGTTGTCATCATGTAACATTTTCTACACCAGTAAGAGTGTTGAATGATGACAGCACCAAGGATAGAGGGGACGCACCATCATGCAACCAAGTAAAATTTTGCCGGACAACTACAAAGCGACAGAGACCCTCGATCTCTCACAGAACCGAAAATTGGCGATTGGGCTGAATGTGCTGGGGCTGATCTTGTTTTTTCTCTTTGCCTTGCTCTTTACTATCTTCGCCGCGGTCTCGCGCTATAACAGTGAAGGGGGCGAACTTTCCTTTAGCATCGGTCGGGAGAATTTCTGGCCAACCTTGGGGGGCGCGTTGCTCGTCGTTGTGCTGGCTGTGGTCATCCACGAGCTGATCCACGCCCTCTTCTTTCGCTTTTTTACGGGGGAATGGGCCACCTTTGGCTTCAAAGGGATCTATGCCTATGCTGCGGCCCCACAGTGGTACATCCCCCGCAATCTGCATATCGCCGTGGCGCTGGCCCCGTTGCTCATTCTCTCGTTGTTGGGGGCCATGCTTATTCCCTGGATCGCCTATGAACTGTTGCCGGCGCTGCTTTTCTTTTTGATCATCAATGCCGCCGGCGCAGTGGGTGATCTGGTCGCGGTGGGGTGGCTGCTGCGCCAGCCGCGCGATGCCTATGTCAACGACTATGGTGATGGTTTTACCGTTTATACGACCCAATAATCAACCGATCTGCAGCCGTTGCGACCGGGAGTAGTGTCCTGCCGGCTGACCGATACCAGCACGAAAGGAGCATCCACCATGGGCGGTACGCCTTCGGTGTTAGACCCGCAGGGCGCAGCGCGTT
Organism: Caldilineaceae bacterium; assembly: GCA_022842065.1. The sequence goes on along the minus strand of JALHQH010000023.1, from coordinate 17,608 downwards.
ATATCGCTGACCTTTGGTGGTTATTGGCCGGTTTGGGGAGCGTGATCTTTGTGCTCGTTATGCTCTATTTGGCCGTGGCGCTCTGGCGGAAACGGTCGAACGGAGCTGAGCCGCTCTCTGCATCACCGCCTGCCGCACCAACTGTCACGCGCACGCCAGGCTTGCGGCCGGTCATTCTAGGAGGCATTGTGCTGCCGCTTGCCGTCCTCTCGGTTGTGACCTTTGCGACAGTGCAAACCTTGCGTGCGCTCAGTGCCATGGTAACCCCGGAACTGCTGACCATTGAAGTGATTGGCCAGCAATGGTGGTGGGAAGTGCGCTACCCAGCGGCAGGGTTTGAAACTGCCAACGAGATCCACATCCCGGTCGGACAGCCAGTTGCGCTTGAACTGCGCTCAGATAATGTGATCCATAGCTTCTGGGTGCCCGAACTGCATGGCAAGCTTGACCTGATTCCAGGGCGGACCAACCGCTTTGTGATCCAAGCCGATGAACCTGGGGTCTATCGTGGACTCTGCGCTGAGTTCTGTGGCGTCCAACATGCCAACATGATGTTCCTGGTGATTGCCCAGCCCCCGGCCGAATTTGACCAATGGCTGGCGGCGCAACAAGCGCCCGCCCAACCGCCCACCGCGGCCGCTGCCCAAGCCGGCGCGGCCATCTTCATGGAGAGCACCTGTATGAATTGTCACGCCATCAACGGCACCGCCGCCACCGGCGACTTAGGGCCTGATCTCACCCATTTTGCCTCGCGCCGCACCCTGGGCGCGGCGATACTGCCCAACAATGTGGGTAACCTAGGCGGCTGGATCGCTAACCCGCAACATCTCAAACCAGGCAATCTGATGCCCCCCACCACTGATCTGACCGGCGCAGAGTTACAGGCCCTCTTGGCCTATCTGCAGACGCTTGAATAAAGTTTTGCAGCATTAGCCCGTCCCTAGGGGACAAAATCAACAGACAAAGGAAATACCATGGCGCTTTCGATGTCACAAAAGGGACACCGGCCACTCACGGCAGAGGAACAGCAGGCGCGTGCCCAGGAAACCGCGGGGGTTGCCGGCCAGGAAGCCGCCGGCCCCAGCGCGACCTTTGATCCGGCTAGCGAAAAAGAACTAGAGCGCATTTGGAATGATCCAACGGGCTTTGTCGGCTGGTTTTCGTCGATCCAGAATGACGCGCTCGGCTCACGGATCATGGGCACCGCCTTTTTCTTTTTCCTGGTGGCCGGTGTCGCGGCGCTGCTCATGCGTCTCCAACTGGCTTGGCCCCAAGCGACCATTATAGGGGCGGATCGCTATAACGAACTCTTCACCATGCACGGCTCAACCATGATGTATCTCTTCGCCGTGCCCATGTTGGAGGGCTTTGCGATTCTGCTACTGCCCTTTGTACTGGGCAATCGGGAGATGCCTTTTCCCCGCTTGGGGGCCTTTAGTCTTTATACCTTTTTTCTGGGGGGGCTGCTTTTCTACGCCAGCTACCTCTTTAATGCGGTGCCGGATGCTGGGTGGTTTGCCTATGTGCCGTTGAGCGGCCCGCGCTATTCACCCGGCATTGACATGGACTTCTGGCTGTTGGCCCTGGGTGTGGCTGAAATTGGGGCGATTGCCGCCGGCGTCGAGATTATTGTCGCCATTGTCCGCATGCGCGCGCCGGGTATGACGATGGGCCGGATCCCGATCTTTGCCTGGGCTTTTTTGATCACGGCCGTTTCGATTCTCTTTGCCTTTACAACCCTCTTTGTGATCAGCGCCATGCTGGAGATGGATCGCAAATTTGGCTTTCAGTTTTTTAACGCCGAGGTGGGGGGCAGCCCGCTGCTCTGGCAACATCTCTTCTGGGTCTTTGGCCATCCGGAAGTCTATATCCAATTTATTCCGGCCACAGGGATGATCTCCATGATCATTCCCGTCTTTGCCCGCCAGCGCTTGATTGGCCATAACTATATTGTCATGTCCCTGGTCGCGACCGGCTTTATGAGCTTTGCCCTCTGGGCCCACCACATGTTTACCGTGGGTATGCCACAGATTTCCATGTCCTTCTTTAGCGCCGCCAGCATTCTGATCGCGATTCCCGCCGGGATTCAGATCTTTGCCTGGATCGCCACCATTGCTGCCGGTCGTCCGGTCTGGAAGACCCCCTTTCTCTTTGCGCTTGGTTTTCTCTTTATCTTTGTGCTGGGCGGCATCACGGGCGTCATGGTCGGCGTTGTCCCCTTTGACTGGCAGGTTCACGACTCCTACTTTGTCGTCGCCCACTTTCATTATGTGCTGATTGGTGGGGTCACCTTCCCGATCTTTGCGGCGCTCTACTACTGGATCCCCAAGTGGACGGGCCGCATCATGAATGAGCGGCTGGGTAAGTGGAACTTCTGGACCATGTTCGTCGGCATCAATGTCACCTTCTTCCCCATGCATATCGTGGGCCTGTTGGGGATGCCTCGTCGTTATTACACCTATCTGCCGGGCTTAGGCTGGGATATTTATAACATGATTTCAACCATCGGCGCGTTTATCTTTGCCGCTGGGGTAGCGCTCTTCCTGGTTAACTTATTTTACAGCACGCGCAAGGGCGAGCTGGCTGGGCCTAATCCGTGGGGGGCCGATTCGCTGGAGTGGGCGAGTGATTCGCCGCCGCTTGCCCACGGTTTTACGGTCCTGCCCATTGTGCGCAGCCGCCACCCGCTCTGGGATCAGCAGGATCTTTATACAGGGCAGGAGCGCACCGTCCGGCTGGTGGAGGCATTGGGACGGTGGCCAACGCGCTGGCGCGGTGCGCTGACCAGTAGCATGGTCGATGCCAAGCCCACAGAGATCTTTCGCGTTGCGACCCCCTCGATCTGGCCGCTCTTTACTGCGATCGGGGTCATTACCATCTTCGCTTCGGAGATCTTTTCGCTGCGCTGGCTCGTGCTCTCTGGTCTGATCTTGACCGTCGTCAGCTTGCTTGGTTGGCACTGGCCGAATCCGATTGAAACGACGGAGGAAGAGCTGGCCTTTGAGCGGGAACATGGCATTGCCGTGCATCCGAATGGCAGCAGCGCCGTTGCGCGCTGGGGCATGTACCTGATGATCCTGATCCTGTCAGTGGCGCTAGCTACCTTGCTCTTCAGTTACTTTTACTTGCGGCTGGAAAGCGTGCAATGGCCGCCGGAAAATATCCCGCTGCCTAACCCCTTCTGGCCGTTGCTGGCATTGGGTGCCGTTGGGGTAGCCGTCGCCTTGTCCCGCTGGGCGCTCAAGGGAATTGCCCAGGGACAACAGGGACGCTTGCGCGGTGGCCTTGGCCTGGCCTTTCTCTCTGGGGCCACCGCCCTTGCGCTGCTCTTCTATGACTTTAGCCTGCTGCCGTTTGATCAAGCACTCCATGCCTATGGATCCCTGCACTATGGGCTGGCCGGCTTCTTGATCCTGGTGACCGCCATTGGCTTGGGCCAAAATCTGGCAACGCAAGTGTGGGCCTGGCGCAATCGTTACTCGGCGCGTGAACATGTGGCGGTCGAGGTTGGCATTCTTTTCTGGTCTGCCCTGGGTATTTTCTGGCTGATAGTGGTCACCGTAGTCTGGGGCGCACCGTACTGGATCTAGCGCAAAATGCGCACTTTCTCCTTTCCCAGGGGAGGGTTAGGGAGGGGTTGCGTTAGAGCTGATCAATTGCAAAAGGAAGGAAAGGACTCAACTGTGACCGAAAGTATGCGGCCTGTCCCGGCAGCACCCATGACAAATCACGAATCACCCAATCACCAAGCGCTGCGCCCACTCTGGTTCAGCCTCCTGGTGGGGCCTATTGCCTATTCAATCTATTTTCTCGTCGGGTATATGGTGGCCGAAGCGGCGTGCAAAGCGGATCTGCTGCGCTTTACCTTTTTGGGCATGGAAGGACTGGCCGCAACCGAAGCGCTGCTCACGGTGGTGACGGTGGGTATTATTGGTGCTGGGTTGCCTATTGCCGTGCGAACCTACCAGCAGACCGCGACGGGCGAGAGTGAACAGAACGCGGCCCGTTTCCTTGCCTTTGGCGCGCTCTTTCTAAACCCATTGTTTATCTTAACAACCGCCGCTACTGGTGGCGCACTGATCTTTTTACAACCCTGTAGTTGGGTATAAGGCTTTTATGGACCGCTTCAACGTCACCTTATCCGCTCGTCATTACGGCCTGCTGCTCTTGCTCAGCCTCCTGTTAATCGGCTGTAGCCAGCGTAGCCCGGTGGTCGATGGCGACATTGGCCGCGGCCAGCAGTTGATCAGCGACTATGGTTGTGGAGCTTGCCATGTCATTCCTGGCGTACGCGGCGCGCATTCCTACGTCGGGCCACCGCTCAACGATTGGGCCGAACGCCATTACATTGCCGGCAATCTGCTCAATACCCCCGAAAATATGATCGCCTGGCTGCGTGACCCACAGGCGATCGAGCCAGGCAACGCCATGCCCAATGTCGGTCTAAGTGATCAGGAAGCGCGCGATATTAGCGCCTATCTCTACAGCCTGCGCTAGTGTTTTGTAAATTAAATTGTGATAGGTAAATTTTACCCTCTCCCAACCTCCCCAGGTTGGAAGAGGAGCCGTGATCGCAGCTGGTAGGACAACGGTTCCCTCCCCAAGCTGGGGAGGGTTAGGGAGGGGTTTCCTGCCTATCATTACTTATTTCACGAAACACTAGTTGAGGATTTCCACTCTATCTAAAGAACCGGAAGCTGCCCATGCCGCACCAACTTACCCGCCGCACCTTGTTACGGCTCTGTGCCACTGTTACCACTGGTACGCTGCTTGCAGCCTGTACCCCTGCCCGGCGTGATCAGTCGCTTACCAATGAAGGTCAGCTAACCGCCCAGACGCGCGGCTTACCTGGCCCGCGCCCAGACGACAGCGCCGCCCTGCCGGCGGGCACCGAGGCAGCCCTCGGCACCTTTCTCGCCCTCTCCGCTGTGTTGACAGGTGTGGATCAACTTGATCCAACCCTGGGGGGCATTTATTTGGCTGCGCTGCAAACGACGGCCGGCGTGACGGTTGCCGACCTCTATGCCCAGGCCGGCTTTACTTCATCGACGGCCCCGACCCTTGCTGATTTGGAAGCAGCCGGCTTCTTTGCCGATGAAGGGCAACGCACCCGGGCGGACCAGATCATCGAAATGTGGTATACGGGGAAATATATCGACGCCGAAGGCGATGCCCAGGTGGTCACCTATACCGCTGCGCTGGCCTGGCAGGTACTCAGCTTTACCAAAGCTACGACCCTCTGTGGTTCACCCAACTTTTGGGCCGAGCCGCCGGCTGATGCCGTCTGGTAGTGCCATAAGGCTTTAAGTATTCGTAGGGGCATCCCCTACGAATGGATATTTTACCTTTTGAAAGCGCCGAAGAGATAAACACAGGAAACTCCAATGGAAAACTATGAAGCTGATGTGGTGATTGTGGGGGCAGGTGTGGCCGGGCTATTGACGGCCTGGCAACTGGCCGCGGCCGGGGTGCGGGTCCTTGTGCTCGAAGCGGGGCCACGGGTCAACCGGGCGGAAGCGGTAGCCATCTATCGCCAAGCCGTGGCCAAGACGCCCGAATCGCCCTATCCCGATCTGCCCTACGCACCGCGTCCGACCGTCGCGGCGCTGGATGATTATTATGTCCAGGTCGGGCCAGTGCAATTCAAGAGCACCTACGAGCGCCGCGTCGGCGGCACGACCTGGCACTGGTTGGGCACCGCCTTGCGCCATTTGCCCAGCGATTTCCAATTACAAAGCCGCTATGGCGTTGCCGTCGACTGGCCACTCGGCTATGACGAGTTGGAACCCTGGTACACCGCGGCCGAGGCGGCATTGGGGGTGGCCGGCGATAAACGCCAAGATCTCGGTTCGCCGCGCAGTGGCGAATTTCCCATGCCCGCGCTGCCGCTTACCTATCTGGACCGCCAACTGGCGACTGCTGCCGCTTCGTTAGGCTACACCGTTCATGTCACCCCCCAAGCGCGCAACTCGATCACCTATGATGGGCGGCCACCCTGTTGTGGCAACGCCTCCTGTGTGCCGATCTGTCCGATTGCAGCCAAGTATGATGCCTCGGTTCATGCCCAAAAGGCGGAAGCCCTGGGCGCACAGATCATTGACCAGGCGGTGGCTCACTTTGTCGAGGTTGGCACTGACGGCAAGGTAACAGCCATTCACTTCAAGCGCCCTGATGGCAGTGAGGGGCGGGCGCAGGGGCGCATCTTTGTGTTGGCAGGCAATGCGATTGAAACCCCCAAGTTGCTGTTGATGTCCCACAGCGAGGCCTTACCCACTGGGGTCGCCAACCGCAGCGATCAGGTGGGGCGCAACCTGATGGATCATCCGATCCAACTGAGCTGGGCGCTGGCCAATGATCCGCTCTATCCCTACCGGTCGCCGCTGGAAAATGCCGGCATTGAGGATCTGCGCGATGGCGCATTTCGCCGGGAACGCTCAGCCTTTCGCATTGCCATTGGTGAAGATGGCTGGTCCTTCCCTGGGACCACGCCCGATGTGTTAGCGACTGAGTTGATTCAGGATGGCTTAAGAGGCACTGCATTGCGGACAGAATTAAACGCCCGCACCGCGCGGCAGTTTCGCTTTGCGCTGCTGGTTGAACAGTTGCCGCTGCCCGAAAACCGCGTCACGCTGGCCACGCAGACCGATGCCCTTGGGCTACCGCGGCCCCAGATCGACTATCGGCTGGGTGAATTTGTCGAGCGAGGCATGGCGGAAGCACGGCAGGTGGCCGATCAACTGTTCGATGCGCTGGGGGTCAGCTTTCGCGAACATGGCGAAGGACATCAAGGGGCCGGCCATGTCATGGGCACCTATCGCATGGGCAATGATCCAACTACTTCCGTCGTTGACCGGGAACAGCGCAGCCACGATCATCCCAATCTCTTTTTGTTGGGCAGCGGCGTCTTTCCCACCGTCGGTACCGCCAACCCGACGCTGACGATTGCCGCCCTTTCGCTGTGGGCGGCCGCGACGATTCAAGCCGAGTTAAGCTAATGGCGCACGCGCCACGCAATGTGCTGGGGACAAGTACACGATTGGCGAGGGTTTACCGCGCAGCCGGGATTGTCAAATCCCGGCCGCGCCAACCTACAGAATTTCGCTAACGGTGTACTTGTTTTTGGTGGTCAAGTAAGCGTTTTAGGTCACAATCCGATTCACCACTTCGAGCAATAGTAGAAAGGTCAGGACAAAAGCGGCAAAGAATGTCATGCTTGTATTTATGCTGCGGCGACGCTGGATCCACCGTTGCTGCCACCAAGCGAACTTAATCTGACTATGGGGACGTGGCTCAACCCAAGCGGTTGACAAACAGCTTAGACTGTCATGGTGCATAAATTTTGTCATGCGCATTTGCTTCGCGTTCATCTTGGCACCTCCTAATAGATAACACAATCAAACCTGGCACAATCGTGTACTGCGCATCCCCTGATGCGCAGCCCGCTTTGTGTCAACTCTATTTGCTTTGTCTATAAGGTCAAGTGTCCCGATGGGACAATGCACGAGTGGGACGGCCTGATGGGAGCGGGCAAATGATTAGCCTTCGGTATCCAAATGGTTTACAACATCATCAACCCCATCCAGGTCGCGGACCAGTTGGTCGACAATTGCCATCTCCTCATCACTGGCGACAACGCCATAGAGATGGATCACCCCATCCTGGGCCGCCACGCGCACCTCACTCATCGTGGAAGTTTCACTGTTTTTGGCGAGCGCAGCCATCACCAATTCTTCCAGATCTTCATCGTTGCCCAACAACTGTTCGGGCAGCTCAGCGGCGCGTGGATCTTCGCCATCAAGGGAATCGCTAAAGCCGGCGGCAATTTCCACCCCTTGCAGGTCATCGCTGGGGATCACGGGTGGATCGTCGGGGGGGATGTAGACCAGCCCTTGCTCTTCGGCCTGTTCGGGATTGGTGGTCGAGCCATCGGTATGTTGGGTATCGTAAATCTGATCGCTCTCTAGATCACGTTGCAGATCAGCCTCGATCTCCTCCAACTCTTCCAGGCTCACTTCTTCAATCGGCTCATCATCGCCCATGGTGCCCTCGCGCACCAGCTTTTCGCCGCGCAGATTGGTCATGGCGCTGTCGGGATCTTCGCACCAGGGGGTCTCTTGATCGGGCCGTTCACGGTTTCTGGATTCTGTCATGGTTGTGCTCGCTTCAGTTGGTTGGTTGGTTGACTGGTACACGACGGCCTAAATAGACCCAGAGTTCTACTGTGCCAAGCTGGTGGGTGACCAGCGCTGGTCACCCACTAGCTTGGCACAGACAAGCGATTGGCTTATTTGCGCCGCACTGTACTAGTTGGTTGGTTTGGCTGTTTGGCTGGTGGTGAACTACTAACCAAACAACTAACTCACTTACTGCACCTCGGTGTCAGTCAGATCAGGCCGGGCGGCTAGTTGTACTGTCTGTTCAATCGTTTCACCGTCACGCACAAGGGTGAGCGTTACTTCTTCGTTGGGCGCTTTGAAGGCAACTTCGGTGAGCAGGGCGTCAAAACTGGTAATGGTGACCCCATCCACGGCGGTGACAATATCGCCGCCCACCGGCACGGTAAAACTATCGATGGTTGTGGTTTGATTGCTGCCCTGGAGACCGGCTTCAGCTGCCGGTCCACCGGGGATGACGCTGGCGATATAGGCCCCACGCTGGGCGGCCAAGCCATTCGCTTCGGCAATTAGCAGGTTGACCGGACCGCCACTAATTCCCAGCCAAGGCCACTGATAGGCGCCCTGCTCGATCAGCACGGGCACAACCCGCCGAACCACATTGGCAGGGATGGCAAAACCGACACCACTATTGGCATTTGCGCCACCGGTGCGAATCTGTGCATTGACGCCGATAATCTCGCCGGAGAGGTCGAGCAGTGGCCCACCGGAATTGCCGGGATTGATCGCGGCATCGGTCTGGATCGCCTGGGGAATCGAAAAGCCGGAGACGCCGGAGGGAATAACACGCCCCACTGCGCTCACGATGCCCAAGGTCATACTGCCGCCCAGGCCGAAAGGATTCCCAATCGCAATTGCCCAATCGCCCACCTCGACATCAGACGAGTCGGCCAGGGGTAGCGGATAGACCTCTTCGGGCAGCGTCTCGACGCGAATGACGGCCAGATCGCTGTCATCATCGGTGCCGATAATCGTCGCTGGTGCTTCAATGCCGTTGAAGAAGACGACGGTGACTTGGGCGGCCTGTTCGATGACGTGGTTGTTGGTCACAATGTGGCCTGCGGTGTCGAGCACAAAACCAGAGCCAGCCCCCTGCCCGCCTTGGGCACCACTGACAAAGACACTGATGTTGACGACCCCAGGGCTAATCTGGCGGTAGCGTTCACTCAGCAAATTCGAAGTCGAAGCTAGTTGTAGATTGGGATCGGCGGCTTGCGCAGCCGCTTGGCTGTCCGCACCAAGCGGGGCACCAGGCGTATAGGTCGGAACGGCAACCTGGGCGCGCACGGCTTCGCTGTCGCGCACAAGCGCTGGTGCCGTTTGCGCGACCGGTGCGGCTGTCGTTGTGGTAGTTTCCCGCCACGTAATTGTAAAGGGGAGGGTAACAAAAAAAACGAGGGCCACAATCCCAACGATTAAAATTGCCAAGCAACCAATTGCCGCTGTGATAATCGACCTACCACCCATTTTTTCCTCACTTTTCTGCGATCTCCCGCATGTTTGCCAAGGCTCTTGCTTGCAGCTGGCAACCGCTCTGCTGCCAAAGTACTTTTACTGCGCTTATCTTGTTATATTTCCCTACCTATTGCTATCGATCTCGACACAGAATCGTGATACAAACTAAGTATTACGACAACGTTACATTAGGACTTAAAAAAGGGTCTTGACATCAAGTGTCAAGACCCTTTCAAAGCGCGCTGCTGTGTAATTCGATTTACTCAGTAACTAACCATTGTTACCGACAAACGGAAGCGATTAGGCCGTTAGCTAATTTAGGCTGGATGACGTTCCAAATAGGTGTCAACCTCGCGCTGCGCGCGATCGCGGCTGTAACCGTAGCGCTCCTGGAGTACGCCGACAAATTCATCGTAGTTGCCTTCAATGCGTGCCACATCATTGTCAGTCAGGTCGCCCCACTGCTGTTTGACATTGCCTTTTAGCTGATTCCAACGGCCCTTCAAGATATCACTGTTCATGGTTCGTTCCTTTCTGTCTATACTTGCTCTGAATGAGAATCGACTGTGATTTTTATGCTGATCGAAATATCGGTTCTCATTTCAACCGCAGTACAATACGCTGCTCTCTTTGGAAAGTGGGGATTGATTTCCAAACTACCGCAGGCTATAACCGAATTTTACACCCCCTTGGTGGGGTTGTAGATGGGAAAGGATATAGCGCGTTGGTACATTGCTGTTGCTGGTTTGCACTCTATCAAGAACGAGAAGGTGGTTACACAAAAGGCATGAAGGCGCACCAACCATGCGCTGCACTTTATGTCTGAATGTATATCCCGTCTCTGTATATAGAAGGATGAAAGAATTACAGATGGTGGCTATCCTCTAAAATAGATCCAGATACATTTTATCGTTTCCAAAATTCCCCCAAAATTCCATCGAATGGTTTAACGAATGGTTTAACCGGCGATTGGTTTATCAAGCCAATAGTAACAGGAGATTGACAATGACGCAGAAAAATGGTCAACAGGACGCCCTGCGCGATAAGCAGCAAGATAAAGCGCAAAATGGCCCGAATGGTTCGTCCCAGCCTGGTTCATCCGGGCCGAATGCGAAGCTCCCCCTACCGGCGCCCCCTCAAGCAAAAGAGACGGTTGCAGAAACAAAAAAGGCCGATGTCGATAAAGGCCTCAGCCCCGCGATCTCCGCACCGGCGGCCGGTAGCGCCCAGCCAACCGCAAATCATGCGACCGTTGACCGCACCCAGCCTGCTTCGTCTAACCCGGTGACCGATACCGATTGGCAGGCCAAGGGTGAAAAGTTCGCCAACGCCGGTAAAGAGCAGTGGGATTCCTTGCGCCAAGGCGTAGAAACCGGGGCCAAAAAGTTGATACAAACTGCTGGCCAGAAGAGTGGCGAGTGGGCAGAGTTTCAGGATGTGCGTGAAATTCAGCGCTGGGCGGCACTGGTCGGCGGTGGATTACTGGCCCTCTATGGCTTGCGGCGTTCACTCGGTAGCCTGAGCCTCATGGGCATCGGTGTTGGCTTTATCTATTACGCTTTTACCGGGCAATCGCCCATCAAACAGTTGCGTCAAGGCGGCAGTGGCCTTGGCCAGGGCAGCATCGGGACCTCGGCGCTTGACAGCAACCGACCCATGACCGTGAAGAATATTCTCGTCAAGGCCCCATTGGCCAAGGTCTATGATGCATGGGCGGACTTTGAAAATTTCCCCCACTTTATGCAGCATATCAAATCGGTGACCAAGACCGGCGAACGCACCAGCCATTGGTCGATGGAAGGACCGTTACACACCCGTTTGGAATGGGATGCCGAGACCACCCGCCTGGAAGAGAACAAGCGCATTGCCTGGAGCAGCACCAGTGGTGATCTCAAGACCAGTGGCCAGGTGACCTTTAACGCGCTGCCTGACGGCCATGTCGAAGTGACCGTTGTGCTCCGTTATGTGCCCCCCGCCGGCATCGCTGGTGATCTCTTTGCCCGCCTCTTTGACGATCCCGAAGGCAAGCTGACTGAAGATTTGCGCAATTTCAAGCGTTACATCGAAAATAAGGAGTAATGGTTAGCTAATCAAGCTGACCGGCTGATAAATGTTCGTCATGGCGAACATTTATTTTCAGCTATCGCCTATTCGTCGAAAAGATTTCCAGCAGGAGCAGCTACCAAAGGCATGAATAAAGAGCGCGAAATATCAACTAAATCCGGTTCTCTTCGGCAAAATGTTACGACCCAGTCTGGGTTTCGGCTCGGTGCGCTGGTGCGCCTCCTCTGGACTCGCATTGGGCGCTATGAACTGACAATCTTAATCCCCTTGGTGTTGATTGTTAGTGGGATCTGGCTCTTTGTTGAACTAGCGGATGAAGTGGTGGAAGGCTCTACCGCACAGATTGATGAGACGATCTTGCTGGCGTTGCGTAGCCCGACTGATATCAGCGATCCCCTTGGTCCCCCTTGGGTAGAAGAAACCATGCGTGATTTTACCGCGCTGGGCGGGGGCGGTGTCCTGATTTTGTTGACCGGCAGTACGATCCTCTACTTGGCCTTGCAGCGTAAATTGCGCGCGGCGTTGTTGATCGTGCTTGCGGTTGTTGGGGGCATGATCTTAAGCCAATTGTTGAAAAGCGGCTTTGATCGTCCGCGTCCGGATCTGGTGCCGCATGGCTCGATTGTCTACTTTGCCAGTTTTCCCAGCGGCCACTCGATGATCTCCGCTGCCACCTATTTAACCCTGGGCGCGCTACTGGCCCGGCTCCAGACCCTCCGCCGGCTAAAGCTCTTTGTCCTCATGCTGGCGGTGCTGATTACGCTGCTCGTGGGGGTTAGTCGGGTCTACCTGGGCGTGCATTGGCCGACGGATGTGTTGGCCGGGTGGACTGCCGGTGCTGTCTGGGCGGTGCTCTGTTGGTTTGCCATGTGGTGGTTACAGCAGCGCGGTGAAGTTGAGCCCGCCGGCAAAGAGACCACCGTGGTTCAGGAAGAGCGAGACGAAGTTGCTGCCAGCCAAGACGCGCTAACGGAGCGAGTGTGAATTTACCCGCCTGCCTCCGCTAAGAGCACCATAACCGTTGCCTCATCCTCATCCAACGCCGGATAATCTGCCATCTGCTTGGCAATCTGTTCATGCAGCGGCAATAATCTGCCTGCTTCATAGGCACTGATCACTGCTGGGTGAATATAATAGTTGCGGCAGATGGTCGGTGTATTGCCCAATTCAGCGGCGGTTGCTTTGACCGCCTTGGTAATGTTGGCTTGCCGTGCCTTCGCATCTTCGCCTGGCCCCAACTGTTCGAGCGCATGCACCATTGCCACTGTGCCACCCCAAGTGCGGAAATCTTTCGCGGTAAAATCGTCGCCGGTGGCAGTGCGCAGATAGTTATTCACATCTTCGGAACAGAGGACACACTGTAAACCCGTTTCATCAAAATATTGAAAAAGCTCCTGCCCCGGCAGATCCTGACACTGCTTGACCAAGCGCGCCAGTTGGCGATCATGTAATGTTAGTTCGCGCGCTTGTCCACTCTTGCCGATAAACGAAAAGCTCACCTGATTGCCCTCCGCCTCGACATGCTCATCCTGTAAGGTGGTCAACCCAAACGAGCCATTGGCGCGCGCATATTCCAGATTACCAATGCGGATGAGCGTCTCATCGAGCAAGCGCAGTACCAAGGCGGTCACCTTGGCATGGGGAAGACCACGCTTGCGCAGATCCGCAGCAACTTGTTGACGCAACTGGGCCAGGGCACGCCCAAAGGGCAGGACGCGGTTAAACTTGACTAGATCGCGCGCCGCTGCCCAGCGTGGATGATAGATGTACTGTTTGCGGCCTTTCTCATCGCGGCCGGTGGCCTGGATATGCCCATTGGGTGATTTGCAGATCCAGACCTCGCGCCAAGCCGGTGGAATCACCAGGGCTGCAAAACGCGCCCGCAACGCGGGATCAGTGATGCGTTCGCCTTTGGCATCAACGTAACTAAAGCCGCGCCCGACCCGTTTGCGGGTAAAGCCGGTCTCGTGGTTGTTAACGTAGCGCAGTTTTGCCTGCGCCGCAATCTCTGCTGGGGCTGGATGTCGCGCGTCAGTTGCCAGTGGCGGCACCGCGGTCATTGTCTTTCCCTTATTTTTTGTAACGATTTAGGTGCGGCGTACTGTCCAGCAAAAAGTGGATCATCCGATCTCTCTTTGGCCAGTGCGCCGTACCTGCACCGTGCTTATTTTTTACCATTCAACTGCCAGATGCTTATGGATACTATGTTCTCTAGTATAAAAAGAGAGCCATTAACTTGCCATATACCACGATAGTTGTAGCAGGTATAGATTTGTGTCTTACCCCTGTATCAAAGCACATAGCGCTTGATCGCCCAGCCTTTATACTCCGAAGAGCAGACAGTCGATCATCGAACTAATTCGTCATGGATAGATTATGCGCCATCAGCCACTGCGTTCATTCTGCTCCTTTAAGCGCTGCCAGTAGCCGCTGTCGTGATGGTGCCATGCGCTGGGCCATCTTTTTGATTGCGCTGTAATCGTCGCTGCAACGGCGCAGCTGGAAACAATGGCCCCGACTATTTTCTGATAATAGGAGTATTATAATGGCCCACATTGGCTATGCCCTTTCCAGTGAAGAACATCATCCGAATGATTTGGTGCGTGATGCGCGGCGTGCAGAAGAGGTCGGCTTTTCCTTTGCCTTGATCTCGGATCACTACCACCCCTGGGTTAGTGCGCAAGGACACAGTCCCTTTGTGTGGAGTGTGATCGGTGGGATTGCCCAAGCGACCACAAAACTGCGCCTGGGCACAGGGGTCACTTGCCCGACCATGCGCATTCATCCGGCGATTATTGCTCAAGCCGCAGCAACGGCGGCCGCGATGTTGCCCGATCGTTTTTTCCTGGGCGTCGGTACCGGCGAAAATCTCAACGAGCATGTACTTGGTGACCGCTGGGCTCCCTTTGATCTGCGTTCGGCTATGTTAGCTGAGGCCATCGAAGTGATGCGCCTGCTCTGGGAGGGCGAGACGACGAGCTTCTGGGGCAAATTTACCGGGTGGAAGATGCGCGGCTCTTTACCTTGCCGCCGACCGCCTTGCCTGTCATGGTCGCCGGCAGCGGCCCCAAAATGGCCGAATTGGCCGGCAAGGTGGGGGACGGCTTCATCAGCACCTCACCCAAAAAGCAGCTTGTCGATAATTTTCACACGGGCAGCGAGTCGCATAATCAAGCGCGACCCTGTTATGGGCAACTGACTGTCTGTTGGGCTGCCAATGAAGCGGATGCCAAGGCGACCGTGCAGCAGCAGTGGCCCAACGCCGGTCTGCAAGGCGAACTTTCCCAGGAATTGCGCACGGTCGCCCACTTTGAGCAGGCGACGGGCATGTTGACGCAGGAGCAGATCACCAAAGAGGTGATCTGTGGCCCAGACGCCCAGGCCCACCTTGCCGGCATCCGTGAATATATCGAGGCTGGCTTTGACCATGTCTACATTCACCAGATTGGTGATGACCAGGAAGGCTTTTTCCGTTTCTATGAAAAGGAAATCTTGCCTCACTTTTCATGACTTTTGCTTGCGTTGCCCCGCGGGGCAGCGCTTACTTTGAGGGAGATCGATGAATAAATTAAATTTACGCCAGCCACAGGGCATTACCTATAAAAAGGCTGCCGATGATGGCACACACCTGGTCGAGTCTCCTGCGCATGAGCGGTGGGGGGCCAATTTTGTACCCTTTGCCGAAAAGCTGCGCACGGCGGGGCAGCCGGAGCCACTGATCCAGGCCTTTTACCATTACTACACCCAGTTGGTCCAAGGCGAAACGGGCTATATCGGCGGTGACGCGGCCCAACCCGTGAGCGCACTGCCAATCTATGATGAATTGGCGCAGTATGAGGCACAAGGGACACAGGCACTGGCCCGCACGGTCATGATCAAGCTGAATGGTGGTCTGGGGACGACGATGGGGTTGACTGGCCCCAAAGCGCTGGTCGAGGTCAAGGCTGGTCACTCTTTCCTGGATATTATTGTGCAGCAGGTCCTCCATCTGCGCACCCAATACCAGGTGCAACTGCCGTTGGTGTTGATGAATAGCTTTAATACGGATGCGGCAACCCAGGCTGCGCTGGCCACCCATCCCGACCTTTTTGCCCAAGATGTCCCCCTGACCTTTCTGCAACACCAGATCCCGAAGATCCAACAGGCCGATTTTGCGCCGGCGCACTGGCCCGACGAGCCGGCGAAGGAGTGGTGTCCACCGGGGCATGGCGATATCTACCTGGCTTTGCAAACCAGCGGTCTACTGGCGTCCTTGCTTGCCCAAGGCTATGAATATGCGTTTGTGAGCAATGCGGACAATCTGGGCGCAACCATTGATCTCTCCCTGTTGGGCTATTTTGCGGCCACGGGGCAATCGTTTGTGATGGAAGTGGCCAGGCGCCAACCGGCGGATCGCAAAGGCGGCCATCTGGCCCAAAATGCCACCCAAGGCTTGATCTTGCGCGAAGTCGCCCAATGCCCGCCGGCTGAACTGGAGTGTTTTCAGGATATTGCGCATTACCAATATTTTAACACTAACAATCTTTGGGTACATCTGCCCACCTTGCAACAATTGTTAGTCGAGCATGGTGGCTTTTTAGCGCTGCCCTTGATTCGCAACGAAAAGGCGATCGACCCCACGCAGCCGGAGAGTGGACGCGTCTATCAACTGGAGACGGCAATGGGGCAAGCGATTGCCCTCTTCCCGGCAGCCCAAGCGGTCGAGATCCCGCGTCGTCGCTTCTTACCAGTCAAGAACACCAACGACCTGCTGGCGCTCTGGTCCGATGCTTATGTGCTGGCCGACGATTATACGATCCAGCGCAACCCAGCGCGCACAGTTGCCGGCGACTTACTGGTCGAGCTCGACCCGCAGCACTATGGGCTTTTTCACCAGTTGAAAGCGCATTTTGGCAATGGGGTACCTTCGCTAGTAAATTGTGAAGAATTGCATATCACCGGGAGCATCTACTTTGAACAGACCGTGGGCCTCAAAGGCAAGGTTTGGCTCTGCAACCAAGCCGAAGCACCGCTCCAGTTAACCAAAGCGACACCCAATCGTGAAGTCAGCGAGGGTTAATGACGAGTGAGGGGAAAGCGTCACATAGTTGGTGGTCGTGTCATCGTGTCATCGTGTCATCCAAACTACGCAACCACCAACTACGCAACACTTTCCCCCAACCAATCGGCCCGCAACTGGTTAATCGCCACTTCCTTGTGTTTGGCTTCAACTTCGATCCAGGGCACCGTGCTGTAGGCCGGCGGCACCGCACTGATCAGGTCGCTGTGGCTGCGGTGGCCGAAATGGTCGCGCCCATTCGAAAGATGGACGACCTGCCAACTTGGATCCGGCCAGGTGGTGCGTGCTGCTGCTACCATTGCCGCTATGCTGGGATCAGCGTAATCCGTCAGCTGCTCTTTACAGATGTGATGATGGGCATCAAAGACCATCGGCACCCCTGCCTCCTGACAGACCGCGAGAATATCTTGCGCACTATAGGCATATTCATCATTTTCCAGACAGAGCCGGCTGCGGATGGCAGGCGGCAAGCCGGCGATCACCTCGACCATGCGTTGGGCACCCCCGCGTTTGCCGCCGTGAACCTCCATCAACGCCCACGGCGAACGGGGCTGATCCAGCAGATCCATAATCCACCCTTGCATGGCCAGATGTTTTATACTATTTTCCACGACCGTGGGTGACTCGGAGCTGAGCACCACAAATTGTTCGGGGTGGACAACCAGGCGAATGCCAGCCGCGCTGGCCCGTTGCCCGACTTGCTGGACCGCAGGCGCTAAGGCGGTGAGCACGGCAGCGCCCAGTTCGGTGTCGGCAAAGGGAAAGAGATTGGCCGTAAAGCGATAGAGGGTGATCGCCTGGCTGGTGCAGAAATCAATGGCGGCGTGAAAACGGTCAAGATTGTGGGTATAGAGCT
>JALHQH010000022.1:149149-190202 GCA_022842065.1 Caldilineaceae bacterium | reverse complement strand
CTCAGCCGCTGAGGCGGCTTCTCGCTGTTAGGGCAGGGTTTTAACCCTGTTGTAAGGTAGGCCGACAGGTTCACCTTGTCACCCACACCAGCGGTAACTAATCCGCCAGCACGTAAGCAAAGATCAACGGTGCCACAATCGTGGCGTCCGATTCGACGATAAAGCGGGGGGTGTCAATCGCCAGCTTCTCCCAAGTGATCTTCTCGTTGGGCACCGCGCCGGAGTAAGAACCATAGCTGGTCGTCGAGTCGCTGATCTGGCAGAAGTAGCCCCAGAGTGGCGTATCCTCAAATTCCATATCCTGGCGCAACATGGGCACCACACAGATCGGGAAG
The DNA here is from genome assembly GCA_022842065.1 of Caldilineaceae bacterium. The sequence continues at coordinate 189,867 of JALHQH010000022.1, read as the reverse complement.
TCACCGGCAATGCCGCCGCCGATTTGGAAGAAGCCAATCGGCGTCTGTTTCGTCTGTTTGGTGTACCACTCGGCCAGCACCATCATATATTCGATGCCGCTGCGTACGGTGTGGACATTTTTCACATTGCCACGAATACAGTGCGAGGCATAGATGTTGCCCGAGGTGGAATCTTCCCAGCCTGGCACAAACATGGGCAGGTTGCGCTCGGCCGCGGCCAGCAACCAGCTATCCTTGGGATCGATCTGGTAATATTGTTCCAACTCCCCGCTGAGCAGAATGCGGTAGAGAAACTCGTGGGGGAAATAGCGTTCGCCCGCGGCGTCGGCGTCGGTCCACTGTTTGAGGATCGAATGTTCAATGCGGCGGATCGCTTCCTCTTCGGGAATGCAGGTGTCCGTGACCCGGTTGAGGTGACGCGAGAGCAGTTCGTGCTCATCTTCCGGGGTGAGATCGCGCCAGTTGGGGATGCGCACGTAGTGGTCATGCGCCACTAGATTATAGACATCTTCTTCCAGGTTGGCACCCGTGCAACTGATCGCGTGGATCTTGCCCTGGCGAATCATGTCGGCCAGGGAGAGGCCCATTTCGGCGCTGCTCATTGCCCCCGCCATCGCCAGCAACATCTGCCCACCCTTGTCGATAAAGGTGCAATAGGCTTCGGCGGCATCAACCAGGGCGGCGGCATTGAAGTGGCGGTAATGTTGTTTAATAAAGGCCTTGATGGCGTTTGCGTTGTTCATGCTTCAGTGATCCAATTCTCAAAAATTACTTTATCGGCGCTGTCGACGTGGCTGGTTACCGCATAGGTAATCGCCTTGTAGAGCAGCTTGGCGACGGCAAAGTCGGCCATGTGCAGCCCGGCAACGGGGGCCAGTTCCACACAGTCCAAGGCCACAATTTTGGCTTCCTGGGCAACGATGCGCAGAATATTTAAGGTCTCGCGCCAGGTCAAGCCATCCGGCTCCGGCGTCCCCGTGGCGGGGACAATCGACGGGTCGAGCCCATCGACATCAATTGTGAGATAGACCTCGCGTCCCCGCACCCGTTTGCGCAACTCCTCTTGCCAGCCCGCTTCGTGGATGGCTTCGGCATACCAGACGCGCACGCGTTCTGGGTTGGCCCGTGTAAAGGCCACCTCCTCCGGGCAGACCGAGCGGATCCCCAGTTGCAGTACCTGCTCGATGCGTTCATCCTCCAGCAAGCGGCGGGCAATACAGGCGTGGCTGTAGGGCGAGCCTTCATATTCGTCGCGCAGATCGCTGTGTGCGTCGATTTGGACGACAGTAATGTTACCCTCGCGTGCGCGCAACAGACCGCGGCCAAAGCCAACACTGACCGTGTGTTCGCCACCCAGTCCCACCACCATTTTGCCACTGGCGACGGCTGTGGCGACGGCATCGGTGATCAGGTCAACGGCGGCGGCTGGGTCGGCGGGCAAAGTCAGCGCGTCAAGGGTGTGGATGCCATATTGGAGCGCCGGTTCACTGTCAAACTCCCGGTCATAGAGTTCCACCTGATGGGAGGCTTCGATCAGTGCGGCTGGACCGTGTGCGGTACCGCCCGCATAACTCACCGTCGCCTCAAAGGGCATCGGCAAGATCAAGACGTGCGCCTGCTCAAATTCAGCGTTGGCTTCGGGTAGGTCGAGAAAATCGTTATAGGCCATAAGGAATGGTTAATGGTGTAACGGTTAATGATTAATGGTGCAATGGCTAATGATTAATCTAGATCTTACGCAGTACCCTCTGGCTTCGACACACTCAGCCGCCGGGTACTGCGTAAGATCTAGAATCATTATACTGTTACACCATTAACCGTTGATTAGATCAAAATCGCAGCGGCAATGGTCGTCGTCCAAACGCCACCGGGCGAGGCATTGACGGCGACGGTGATACTGGTGGTGTCAACGATTTCGCCACCCATGCCGTACTGTTCGCGGCGCTCGTTGTAATCCTTGTCGGCGTCAAAGGGAATGCCCAGGGTCGTGGCTAACATGGTGGCCGCGAGATCTTCGGCATAGTCGCCCGCTTCTTGCTCGGTTTGGCCAAAGGTGTGATGCTCAGAGAGATAGCCATACTTGTCAGCATCGGCTGGGCGCGCCACGCCAATCGAAGAGGCAATGCGGCGGCCTGGCTCGTTGGTAGACATTTCGGCAATCACGGCAAAGACAATTTCGCCAGCCTGCAAGAGTTGCAAGCCTTCCTCACGTTCAATAATTTTACAGCGCGGGGGGAAGATGGAGGAGACCCGTACCAGATTGAAGTGGGCGATCCCTGCTTCACGCAACGCCAATTCAAAGCTGGTCAGCTTCTCCTTGTGAACACCAACGCCACGAGTTAAAAAAAGTTTGTGTGGAACTAATCGCATTTTGCTTCTGTCCGTCCTTGCTAAACACAACGTTTTATATACTCAATTAATATGCGTCCTGCCTGAAACAACCGCTTTTCGCGCTGGCAGTCAAAGCGATTGTTTTCAAAACAACCGCAGCTTAATTACGATCAATGCGGCGTAACAATTATACAGTTTTCATTTTGAAATCCCTATTCTGGGGGGGGGTGATTCATAATTTTTTGTTGAACCGCCTGCCGGCAGCTACCTTTTGCACCGCACGCCCATTGAACGATACGCGGTTCTTGAGGCAAATTGACGAAATGGTTAAAGCATGTTATCGTGCCATACCAACCTCAATCGATTCCCACGAATGGTCTGCTTGATCTGAGCGCACCTGATTAACACAATTGTGCATAAAAAACTAAGGGATAGTGCATGCAAGAAACCCCTGCCTTGACTTTGTATAGCCGGAGCGAACAGATCGGCTGGTATTTCTATGATTGGGCCAACTCAGCCTTTTCAACCACCGTCGTTACTGTTTTTCTCGGCCCCTATCTCAGCATGATTACCGAAAATGCGGCTGATGGCAATGGCTATGTTCATCCTTTGGGCATCCCGATTTTAGCTGATTCATTTTTCCCCTATATGGTTTCACTGTCAGTGGTTTTGCAGGTATTCTTTCTGCCCGTGCTAGGCGCGATCGCCGACTATTCACACCTGAAGAAGACCCTGATGGGGATCTTTGCCTATGTTGGCGCATTGGCAACCCTGGGCATGTACTTTTTGCAGGGTGATCGCTATCTGCTGGGGGGTGGGCTCTTTTTGTTGGCCAACCTGAGTTTTGGGGCCTCGATCGTCTTCTATAATGCTTTTCTGCCGGAAATTTCAGCCCCTGATGATCGCGACCGCATCTCTTCGCAAGGCTGGGCCATGGGCTATCTGGGGGGTGGCATTCTCCTGGCGCTCAATCTGGTCTTTGTGCAATTTCTGGCCGAAAGCTGGGGCATCAGCACCGGGGACGCGATCCGCATTAGTTTGGCGTCGGCGGGGATCTGGTGGGCCATCTTTACGCTGATTCCGCTGATCAGCCTGCGTGCACGGCGACCGATGAAGAGCTTGCCGACGGGTAAAAGTTATTTGGCCATCGGCTTTCAACAATTGCGCCATACCTTGCGCCAATTGCCAACGTACCCCCATACCATGCTTTTTCTGATTGCCTATCTGCTCTACAACGATGGCATTCAAACGATCATCGCCATGTCAACCCAATTTGGGAGCCGTGAGTTGGGGCTGGCGACCAGTGATCTGGTAACTTTGATCCTGATGGTCCAATTTATCGCCTTTTTCGGGGCGCTGGCTTTTGGTTATTTGGCCCGTTGGATTGGCAGCCGCCGCGCGATCATGTTTAGCCTGGTGATCTGGCTTGGTGTGAGCATTTATACCTACGCATTTTTGCAGACAAAGCTACAATTCTTTATTATGGGGGGCGTAATTGCGATTGTGCTTGGTGGTAGCCAGGCCCTCAGTCGTTCACTCTTCTCGCTGATGATCCCGCAAGGGCAAGAGGCCGAATATTTTAGCCTCTATGAAATCAGTGAACGGGGCACCAGTTGGCTGGGCCCTCTGCTCTTTGGGTTGGTTTTGCAAAATACGGGTAGCTATCGCTCCGCCATTCTCTCGATTGCGATCTTTTTTGCCTTGGGGTTGGGTCTGTTGATCTTTGTCAATGTGCGGCGGGCGATTGTGGAATCGGGCAATGTCGCGCCAGAAAAAGTTTGAGAAGAGCGCCTTGACTGACGATGATTTCTGGCAGCTAATTCAGGAGCGGCGTTCCATTCGCCGTTATCAACCGCGGGCCATTGCGCCGGCCCTCTTAGAAAAATTATTGCTGGCCGCCACCTGGGCGCCCTCCGCACATAACCGTCAACCCTGGCGCTTCTGTGTGGTCACCGCTGCGGAAGCCAAAGCGGCCTTAAGCGCCCGCATGGCTGAACAGTGGCGGCGTGACCTGGGCAGTGATGGGGCAGCCAACGAAGCAATTGAGCGGCGGGTGGCAATTAGCCACGCCCGCATCACTGGGGCAGCGGCGTTGATTATCGCGGCGGTGAGTATGGAAGCCATGGATAACTACCCCGATGCCCAACGCAATGAGGCTGAATGGACAATGGCGGTACAGAGTGTCGCCCTGGCTTGTCAGAATCTCTTATTGGCGGCCCATCACTATGGCTTGGGTGCCTGTTGGATGTGTGCCCCCTTATTTGTGCCGGCATTGGTACGCGAGGTCTTAGATCTGCCCCTGGCCTGGCAGCCACAGGCGTTGATCACCTTGGGGTATGCGGCGGAAGCGAAATCTAAAGAACGCGAAGGCTTGGTGGATCGAGTCATTTGGCGCTAAGTACAGTGTCAGCTAAGTTTTGCCAGTTTAACAAGTTGGCCCGCCGCGCGAATCCAGTCACGGCGTGACGGCAGACGGTAGCCGCAGGTTTCAACCTGCGGGTCCAGGACGCCAGCCTTAAAAGGCTGGGCTACCGTCTGCCGTCACGCCGTGGCTTAATCCTGCAGAACTTGCGTAACACTGTACTGGCCGGTTTTATTCGTAAAATGACGGTGAAATTATGGCGGAAAACAGAGCGATCATGAATAGAAAGGTAGTGGCCCTGGCGGGCGGTGTGGGAGGGGCAAAGCTGGCGGCTGGGTTGCAGGCGGCTTTGCCTCCAGGCGCATTAACGGTCATTGTTAATACCGGCGACGACTTTGAACACTGGGGACTTAGTATTTCGCCTGATTTAGATACAGTGATGTATAACCTGGCCGGCGTTAACCATATCGAACGTGGTTGGGGACGTGCCAACGAGAGTTATCGCATCCTCGAGACAATGGGCCAGATCGGTGGCGAAGATTGGTTTATGCTGGGTGATCAGGATCTGGCCATCCATCTGCGGCGCACGGAATGGTTGCGCCAAGGCGTCACACTGAGTGAGGTGACCGACCGGCTGCGCCGCGGCTTTGGCATCCCCTCGATCATTCTGCCGATGAGTGATACGCCGGTGCGCACCCTGGTACACACGGATGAGGGTGATCTGCCCTTCCAACATTACTTTGTGCGCCGGCGCTGCGAGCCAATTCTGATTGATCTGACCTACATGGGGGCCAATGAGGCGCGCTTTAACGAGCTTGCCCACGCCGCGCTGGAAAATGCCGCGCTGATTGTCTTTTGTCCCAGCAATCCCTACCTCAGCCTTGATCCCATCCTCAGTATTCCCGGTTTGCGTCAACATTTGCGCTGGACCAAGGTGCCCAAAATCGCGGTCAGCCCGATTGTGAGTGGCCAGGCGATCAAAGGGCCGGCTGCCAAGATTATGAAGGAGTTGGGCGTCATGATCAGCCCGATCACTGTGGCTGACCACTATGCCGATCTGCTCACCGGCTTTGTGGTTGATCGCGCAGATGAGGATTGGTGTACCTCGATCGAGATTCCGACGCTGGTGACCGATACGGTAATGACCGACCTGGCCAGCAAACGCCGCCTAGCTGAAGATCTGCTCGATTTTGCGCAGCAACTGGTCAATGGTACCGCACACCCGGCGCGCCGCCCCGATGGCGATGGGGTGCGCGTGGTTGTGGACGAACCGTTGCCATGAAGCTGTGGTTGATCGTCCCGGTCAAGCCGTTTGCCGTGGGGAAAAGTCGATTGGCCGAAGCGCTGCCGGCCGCACAACGTGCCGACTTGAATCGGCGCATGTTCCACCATGTGTTAACCCAGGCCGCCCAAGCCGAGATCCTGGCCGGGGCGCTGGTGGTAAGTCAAGATGCCACGGTGCTGGATGGCGTCTCCGGGCTGGAGGTGGCCTTTGTCCAGGAGCGCAGTGATGGGCTTAATCGCGCCCTGGAACAGGGACGGCAACAGGCGCTGGCATGGGGCGCTGATGCAATTCTGGTGCTCCCGGCCGATCTGCCGCTGCTCACCGCGGCGGATCTGCGGGCGCTCTATGCGTTGGCAACGGGTGGGGCCAATGTGGTGATCGCACCAAGCGGCGATGGTGGCACAAATGCGCTGCTCTTGTCCCCCGCCACGGCGCTGCGTTTTGCCTTTGGGACGCACAGCTTTGCTTTCCACCGCTCATTAGCGTTGTTGGCTGACTTATCTTGCCGACTTTTTGAGTCGCCGACCTTGTCTTTTGATCTTGACTCACCGACGGATCTGGCAACGCTCTCCCCAACCTTTGCCTGAGTATATTTAAGGTGAGCGCGTTTTGGTGGCGGTTGGTGCCAATGCCGCTTTGCCGCAGCCATATAGATAACCACAACGTTGACAGCGCGCCACTTCGTGATGGTTGCGGGGCAGATCGGTGGCCTCTTCTGCCGCTTGAATCGCCGTGATCGCGGCCAACACTTCGGCGCGTAAGGCGTCGGTATAGGGAATTTGCAAGGTGCCGTTGGCGTAGTGCAATAACCCATAGGGGGGCCGCTCGCCCATTTTGTCTTCGACCAAAAGACAGTAGGCCCCCAGTTGTAAAATATGGCCGGCCCGTGGCTGCTGTGCATGGTTGCCGCTCTTGACTTCTACCGGCACAGTCTGTTCTCCCCCGCCTGCTTTGATGACGACCAGATAATCCGGCTTGCCGACCAACCCATAGCGGCGGCTCAAGAGGGGTTCGGCAACGGCACGCCAACTGCCCGTATCACTGTAGACAATTTCGCCGGTCGGCAGCCCAAGGCGTTGTTGTGTCTGTTGGCTGCGCCGGCGCAACCAGAGCCCAAGCAAAATTAGCAGCAGGGCAATCGGCATGATCAATAGCATAAGCAGTGCCTTGAAAACAAAAATCACATTTGCGATTGGATACGATTTATATGGTAATGTAGCACAGCTGATAAAAGACAACCAAAGTTGTCGATCGCAGGCGCTTACGCGTAAATCTGAATCCCAACCCGCACCGCGCTTTTGTGATATAATCGGGCGCAGATCGTAACGGCCTACCAAAGCGGATTTTCCAGGAGCGCACCTCTCATGCAAGCAGTGGCATCGTTGCGCTACGGCGTGATCTTCAAAAAAGCCTTCAGCGTGCCGGCAATCTTCATTGCCTTTGTGGAGGACACGGTTGGGGCCAAGATCGAGATCGAGATCGACAACGTCGAGACGGAAAAGCCCTTTGCGCCGCCCATCGGCAACGTCGATGTGAAGTTTGACCTCTTTGCCCAGGATCTAAAAAATCGGATCGTGGTCGATATCCAACACGAGCGCTTTTCGGACCATTCGGGGGCCCACTGGGCGCGATTTTTCCCTTATCACTGTGTCGCCTTACTCGAGCAGGTGGCCAACGCCGACAACTATCGCCCCCACCTGACCGTCTACACGATTGTGGTGCTGACTTCCGGTGACCACCACAAAACCGACATTGCGATCATCGATTTTGACCCACATGATTTACAGGGCAAGCCATTAGGCGAGATTGGGCACAAAGTGATCTACCTCTGCCCCAAGTATGTGACTGAACAGACGCCGGCCCCCCTCCGCCAGTGGTTGTTGGCGATTGACGACAGTCTGGATGAAACGGTCGATGCCGACGACTACACCCGTGCGGAAATCCACCAAGTTTTTGAGATCATCCAGAAGGATCGGGTAACCCCAACTGAGCGCGCGGCCATGTTTGAGGAAGCCCATCAGGAAGAACTCAAACAAAGCTCGTTTGCCCAGGGCCTTGACGCAGGTTTTGAAAAAGGCCGTGAAGAAGGTATTGAAAAAGGCATTGAAAAAGGCGAGTTGCTGGCGACCAGCCGGCTGATTGAACAGATCCTGCAGCGGCGCTTGGGGCCAGTGCCAACCGCTGTCGGCGAGCGCTTACGCAGTGCCACCCTGGCTGAACTGAATGTGCTACTTGATGCCGCACTCACGGCTGCCACTATGGAGGCGTTTCTGGAGCGATTGCCAAAACCAATCACGTAATCGCACAAAGGCCAGTGTGGCGCGGCTTGCAAACCGGCATTGGCGCAGCATCATCGGCACAGACGCTACGACTGCCTCTGGTGTTGCCAAGCAGCCACAAAAATTACATTTGCGATTGTATACAATTTATGATGTAATGTAGCGCAGCATAAAAGAGAACCAAAACTATCGACCGCGGACGCTTACTCCCTTACGTATACCCCAAAGTATACCCTACTGCGCCCGCTTCAATCGTGTTGACAATGAGCCTTTCACTCTACATATTACGCACATATTGATTGAACACAATCCAGGAGGAACTGTATGGTAAACAACTTATCGCGCCGGCAATTTTTGCAAATCAGTGGCGCGGCGGCCACCGTTGGTCTGTTAGCAGCCTGTGTCCCCCAAACCGCACCCGCAGGTGGGGCCGCGGAGGGGGGCGAAGCGGCGACCAGCGCCGGCGTGAACTTGGTCTGGGACACCTTCCGCGGTCCCGGCACCGGTTGGAATGAGGAACGTATCGACACCTTTAAGGCGGATAACCCCGATGTTAGCATCGAATTCCGCCCGTTGACCGGGGCTAGCCAGCAGGACAACTATGGCAAGATGTACGCCCTCTTTGCTGCCGGCGATCTCGGTGACATCTGCGCCTTTGACCCCTCGCACTTTCATTTCTGGCGTGCAATCAACGGCGGTATCATCGGCGAACTAGATGATCTGATTGCTTCGGACAATTTGGATTTGACCCAGTGGTTTGACCAATTTATCGGGCTGCAAGTCTTCCAGGGCAAACAATTTGGTCTGCCCAGCTGGGGTTGGGCCGGCCAAGATACGATGGTGCTCAATGCCCTGCACTTTGAGCAGGAAGGGATCGAATTGCCCGACCCCGTGGGTTACGAGACGACCATGGAGACTTATGGCGAATGGGCGCGCAAATTCTACAAAGAGGGTGAGCGCTTTGGCTTGGGCATTGGCTACGATGAAGGCCACCTGGTCACCGCGACGCGTGCCTTCAACGGCGATCTGATCGATGCCGAAGGCACAAAATGTCTGCTGCTGGAAGATCAGAATGCCCAGGCCGCCTTGCGCTGGATCTATGATCTGGCCGTCACGGATAAGGTGCTGCCTTCAACCACGGATCTGGAAAATAAAGATTCGGCCATGTTAGAGGGTAAGTTGACCATGAACTGGGGCGGCTCGCTCAATGTGCGCAACTTTAAGCGCGACATCAAGGATGAAGCGGTTGCCAAAGCCTCTCAGGGTCTGTTGCCCCTGCGCACGGATGGTAAGGCGCCTTCACAGATCCGTGGCGGCACCTGGAATATTCTCAAGGATAGTGGCCATCCACAAGAGGCCTTCCAGTTCCTCAAACATATCACCAGCACTGAGGGTTGTTATGGCTTTAACCTGGTCGCCGGCCAAGGTGCCTTTGTCCGCCCCGACGTAGTCGATGAACTGGTCAAGCAGGATGAGGTCCACGAGTGGTTTATCCCCAACCTACAGAACGGGATTCCCGCCCACGCCCCCGCCAACTCACGTGGCCGCGAATATACCGATGCCTGTGCGCAATGGGCGACCCTGCTCTTTGACGCCAACCAACCAGTCGAGTTTGAACAGGGCTTGCAGGATCTGCACGACAACATCCAAGCCGTGTTGGATCTGGAGCCGTCGTAACCAGAACCCCGCCCGCGCTGCCATTAAGTTAAGCGTGTAGTGCGCGTCCCCAGATGCGCAGCCCAGCAAGCCGGGCTCAGCGTCTGGGGACGCTGAGTACACATTCCACCCCTTACCTTAACGGCAGTGAGGGTTAGGGTGAGGAGGCTTGGTGATACGATAGAGGAGCAATGATGGCAAGTATGACAAACACCGTAGGGGCAAAACCATTGCCCGCCAAGCGCGGTGGTTCTAGGATCAAACGGCGCGAGAATTTGTACGGCTATCTTTTTCTCTTGCCCTGGCTGATTGGCTTCTTTGGCCTGTTTATTGGCCCAGGGCTGGCCTCGCTTTATCTGAGCTTTACCAAGTACAATGTCATCGGGTCGCCGGAATTTATCGGCACGGAGAACTATGTCAAAATGTTCACCACCGATAAGCTTTTCTGGCCTTCGCTCGGCCGTACCTTTTACTTTGCCGGTTTGGGCGTCCCGCTGGGTGTGTTTGGCTCGATGATCCTCGCTATCCTGCTGAATAACAAGTTGCGCGGGGTAACGTTTTTCCGTACCCTCTTTTTTATGCCCTCGCTGGTGCCGCTGGTCGCTTCGGTGATTTTGTGGAAATGGTTGCTTAACACCGATTTTGGGATTGTCAACCAGGGCTTGCGCGGTCTGGGCTTCGATCCGCCCGGCTGGTTTAGCGACCGCCAATGGGCCATCCCTTCGTTGATCATGATGCGCCTGTGGACCAGCATCGGTGGCACCCAGATGATCATCTTTTTGGCGGGGCTACAGGGCATTCCCACCGAATTGTATGATGCCTCGTCGATCGATGGGGCGAATAGCTGGCAACGCATCCGCCATGTCACCATTCCCCTACTCACCCCGACGATCTTTTTCAATACAGTTTTAGGGATTATCGGCGCGCTGCAAACCTTTGAAGCTGCCTTTTTGTTAACACCCGAAGGCGGTGGGCCGGGCTTTGCCACCTGGTTCTATGCCCTGCACATTTGGAAACATGCCTTTGATTACTTTGACATGGGCTACGCCGCGGCCTTGGCTTGGTTCTTTGCGTTGATTATCGTGACCCTAACAATTGTCCAGATGCGCATCTCGCGCCGGTGGGTCTTTTATTATGGAGATTAGCAGGAGTAAGGGTTTATGACCACCACATCCAACACGGCGGCACCGACGATTACGGGCCAAAACAGGAGCATCGACCGTAAAGCCTCGGCCGCGATTAAACAGCGCCGCTTGGTCGGCATGGTGATTAGTTATGTGCTCTTGACCATCGTCGGCATCACCTTTGCTTTCCCCTTGCTGTGGACTGTCTCCAGTTCCTTACAAACGTGGCAAGAGTTGCGCTCCTATACGCCGCACATCTTCCCCACCACCCCCCATTGGAGCAACTATAGCGATGTCTTTGCCGCCGCGCCCTTTGGCCGTTGGATGCTTAACAGCATGCTGATCGCGCTGATCACGATTACCGGTACCGTATTGACCGCCACCACAACGGCCTATGCTTTTGCCCGCTTCGACTTTGTCGGCAAAGGCGTTTGGTTTATTCTACTGCTCGGCACCATGATGATCCCCGGTACCGTGACGCTGATTCCCCAATATCTGCTCTGGTTCAAGCTCCAAATGATCGATACCTATGTGCCATTGACGATTGGGGCCTGGCTGGGTGGTGGCGCGTTTATGGTCTTTCTCTTGCGCCAATTTATTATGAGCATTCCGCGCGATTTAGATGAGGCCGCCACCATTGATGGGGCTAACCCCGTGCAAATTCTCTGGCGGATCATCGTGCCCTTAATGAAGCCGGCGCTCACCACGGTGGCTATCCTGCAATTCCTGCGCGATTGGAATGAATTTTTTGCCCCCTTTATCTACATCAACAGCAGCGAACTCTACACGGTGGCAGTGGGCATGCGTACGTTCCAATACATGCCCATGGAAACCAGCGACCCGCGCGATCACCTGCTCATGGCCGCCGCCGCGATGATGACCGTCCCTGTGTTGCTGCTCTTTACCCTAGCGCAACGCTACTTTGTCAGCGGTGTTGTCATGAGTGGGCTGAAGCTCTGATCTATCGCCCGGCAATCGGCAGCTTCCAATAGAATTAAGTGTATTAGTTAAGTCTGGGGTGCAAACAAACATTTTACCGCAGAGATGCAAAGTTGCAGAGAAACGCAGAGGGTATTGGCGGAACGGGCTAAAACTTTGCGGTGCTTTGCAACTTTGCGTCTCTGCGGTAAGTTTTTAAGCTGTTGCTGACCACATTATCATATACTGCGGTTGGGTAGATAAGCATAAAGATTGCTTGTATACATGAGCCGAAGCTTCTCTTCATGCAATGGGCGCAAAGCACCATCTATGCCGACGCTAAGTATATATGGAGCCGCTGTGAATACTCCTTTAATTCTTGCCCTGGATATTGGTACTACATCAACCCGTGCCCTGCTCTTTGACGCGCGTGGCCATGCCTTGCCTGATTGTATCGCCCAAGTGGCGAACCATTTGCAGACGACGGCTGACGGCGGTGCCACCTTTGATGCGCAAGACCTTTTTAAAAATGTGGTCGCCGTCATCGATCAAGTGCTGGCAATGGCCGGGGGGCGCGCCACGCGCATTGCGGCCGTGGCTGGTGCCACCTTTGTCAGCAATCTGTTAGGGGTGAGCAGCGCTGGTGACCCGGTGACGCCGCTCTTTACCTATGCCGACACTCGTAACGCGACCGACAGCGAAGCCTTGCGCGCCGAGCTGGGGGAAAGTGCTCTGCAAGCCGCGCACGACCGGACGGGCTGTCTGGTTCACACGTCCTACCTGCCGCCGCGCTTTCGCTGGCTACAACGCACCCATCCGGATTGGCTGCGCGGTGCGGTCTACTGGCTCTCATTTGGCGAATATCTTTACTGGAAACTGCTCGGCCAACGGGTGGCAAGTTATAGCGTGGCGGCGTGGACCGGGCTGCTCAATCGGCGGACATTGGGCTGGGACGCCGACTGGCTGGCAATGTTGCCGCTAGATGAGGCGCAACTATCGCCGCTGGGCGATGTTGATGATGCCCTGACTGGCCTGTTGCCACCCTGGGCCGAACGGTGGCCCGTGTTAAAGGATCTCCCCTGGTTGCCCATGATTGGGGATGGCGCTGCGGCCAACATCGGCAGTGGCTGTGACAACCCGGCGCGCATTGCGTTGACCATCGGCACGACCGGGGCCATGCGCGTCGTGCTGCCCCCCGACCTGCCTGTTGTGCCCGCCGGCCTCTGGCTTTACCGAGTCAAACAGCAGCAGGGTTTGCTTGGCGGCGCCACGACCGAAGGGGGCAACCTCTATGCCTGGCTGCGCGAAACCTTGCAACTACCCCCCGCTGAACAATTGGAAAAAGAGTTGGCGGCGCGACCACCTGCCGGTCATGGCTTGACGATTTTGCCCTTTGTGGCCGGCGAACGTGCCCCTGGCTGGAAGGGCAGTGCCCGCGCCAGTCTCGTCGGTTTTAGTCTTAATACCCGTCCCCTCGACATTGTGCAGGCTGCGCTGGAAGCCATCGCTTATCGCTTTGCGATCATTTATGGGCGCATTAAGCCTCACCTGGGAACCACGAAGCAGCAGATTATTGCCAGTGGCGGTGGTCTACTCAGTTCGCCTGCTTGGCTCCAGATCATGGCCGATGCCCTCAACCAGCCGATTATCGCGTTGACCGAGCATGAGATTACTAGCCGTGGCGTGGCACTGTTGGCGTTGGAGCAACTGGGGCAGATCAGCCACAGCAGCGAGTTACCACCAGAAACTGGCCAGACCTATCTGCCAGATGATAATCGCCATGCCCTTCACCAAACTGCACTGTCGCAGCAACAAACGGTTTATACGCAATTATTGGAATGATTGTAAGACGATACACAGTTTACCTTAGTGGCCTGTGTTAGCTTGCAAAAGCGCAGGTAAAGTGAATAAAAAATAGGCGTAACTGCTTTGCTTTTGTGGTAAATTGAAGTGAGCTATTTTGGACTTTTTGCCTCGAATTGGGGGTTGAATCTACCTAAAAAATCAGTATCCTATAGTGGACATATACGTCGCCTGCGCACTGGGTTGTAGGCAGCATATCGACCAAATAGGAGAATTGCCATGTCTTGGGATCGATTGAAGGGCTGGGACAAGGTTTTCGCTGAGGCTGATAAAGAGATTAGTTTCCGGATCGAAGTCGCCGATGTGCGCGCATCAGGTTGGTCATTAGGGCGCACTGAAGAAGATATTGACAAAGAAGCCGCACGCCGGCTCAAAGAGAATAAGGGCATTGAATATAAATTGCCGGAGAAGAAATAGAAGGCACGAGACACGAGACACGAGACACGAGACACGAGACACGAGACACGAGACACGAGACACGAGACACGAGACACGAAGTAGTCTAACTCCCCAACTCAGGTGTGCAAATCTCGTGTCTCGTGTCTACGACTCTCGTCTCTTTTGACCCTGCCCCCCCATCTGGGTGCGCAAAAAGCGATCCTCTGGTTGCCAACTTGACCAAGGACCGCTGCCCAAGTGGGCGACGATCATGGCGCAGACGAGCAAGAGGGTACTGTTGTTCCAACCGAAACTGGTGGCATGAATGTTCAAGATCGCAAAGGCAACGAGCAGCAACCCGGCCACCCGCGGCGCATAACCCACCCCAAAAGCAAGGGTAGCTGCCGCCATGATCAGCGCCAGGCTAATCCGCAACCCGAATGCATCACCCCAGCCCATCTGCACCAAAATGGGCGTCCACTGGGCAAAGGTCGGGAACCCTTGCCAAAGCAGTTGTAGCACCAACAGTGTCCCCACAATGCGCAACCCTAGCCCCAACCACTGCTCAAAGAATGCTTTGATCAACCCGCGCCCGCGGGTATAGGCGGCTGAATGGGAGTCGATTAGATAACTCACGACCAGCCAATCGCGGCCAAAGCTATAGAAGAGCGGAATCGCAAAGAGAATCGCCAGCAGGTTGGTAATCTCGGGTGTCATGATCGGCCAGAGCATCACGCTGAGAAAGCCGGTCTGGAAGCCGGCGATTACGCGGCGGTTGTCGCTGGGGGGCAGCGGACGGTTCGGTTTGCCCCAACGGGTGCGCAACCACATGCCGGCCACAAAGAGTTGCCGGCTACCCGCCAAGATCAGATACCAAGGGGGCAGCAACCCATATTGCACGCCTAGCAAAACCACGACTAATAAACCCAACCCATCCAACTCAATATCGAGCATCGCCCCCAATTTAGACTCGCGGCCGGTGACGCGCGCCAGATAGCCGTCAAAGAGATCAATAATCCGATCCGCGGTGTAGAGTAAAGCGGGTAGCCAGGTGAGCGCAATCGTCGGGCGGGGCAGGAAGAGAAAACCAGCTAATAGAATGAGCAACCCACCGCGCGCCAGCGATAGGCCATTGCCATAGCCAAAGGTGGGCCAGAGGATGCTGCTTTCGTTCTGCCGGTTGTTGCGCAGCCCACGCCAGAGCATCCCCAGCAACAGGACGAGCATGACGGCCGAAAAGATCCGCCAGCGATCGGCCAGGGGCGCGCGCCAGAACGCTTGCAGTAGCTGATAACCGAGCCACCAAGCACCGCCATAGAGTAGTGCCACCCCCACCCATCGCCGGCGCAGGCTGGAGAGGGCAACAGTTTCGCGTTGTAAATGAGGGGGCTGGGCGGTTAGATTGTGCATGGCGGTGGCTTAACTCTATGAATATGCTTTAGCAGCACGATGGGCATTAGGTCGAAAGCATTATGCCGCAGACAACCGTTCGCTGCCGTATTCTTTACTCCTAACGTGCGCGATTTGAATGTGGTTGTCTGCGGCGGCAGTAGCGCAAGTGATTGCTGCTTTTGGGTTCGGCTTGACCCTGACGATTGAAGAGATAACGATCAACCACCATCATTTGGATGTTTGCCATCCAAATGATGGTGGTTATAGCTTGCGCAACGTCAAGGCATGAAAGGTGTTGCCTTCCCCTTGGGGGACGAGGCTAAAAGCTTCAATCGTAAAGTGAGCGCTGCCCAATGCCATTAACTGTGCATCAGTGTAACGGGCAAAGAAGCGCTTTGGCTCATAATGATCGCCTGCCCATACCCCTTCCTCATCAACGCCACCATATTGTCCCCAATAGAACAGGCCATCGGGGCGTAAAATCGTGCGGATCTGGGCCAGGATCGGCGGCAGATCCGCCTTTGGTACATGCAGTAGACAGTTGACCGCGTAAATGGCATCAAAGCTATCGGCCTGAAAATGTTGGTCGAGACTGGCAAAGTCAACCTCCTGCGCGTCGATCCCTTTTTCCCGGCAGCGATCCACCATTGCCGGTGACAGATCAGTCGCGGTCACCCTTAGCCCTTGCGTTTGGAAAAAGAGGCTGTCCCGCCCGGTGCCAACGCCGATCTCCAACAGTGATTGTTTGCCTTCCGCCTGCACCATCGCTAGAAAGCGCGCCCGCTCGGCCACCTTCCACGAATAGAGCGTCTTGCCCTCGCGTTCGGCGACCATCGCGTCATAGGCACGGCGCAGATTGGGGACAACTTCGTCATAATGTTTCACTGGATGGCTCATTGGGGCCCGACCTCGGCGAACCATTGGCGCATGATCTGGGCATGTTGCGGCATGGCCACCTCTGGTTCTTCGATTTCGGGATGCCACTTCTTTTCCCACTCGGCACTCAGATAACCCTGGTAGCCGTGGGCATGCAGCAAGGCGATGACCTCGCGACAAGGCAACTCGCCTTCACCCAGCAGCACCAACTGCCAGTCGCCATCGGCCTTTTTGCGCCCATCCTTGATATGCACATGTCTAACCCGGTCGCCGATCAGCCGCCAGGTCTCTGCAATCGGCTCACCCATGCGATAGGGGTGGTGAATATCCCAGACCGCGGCCACATAGGGGCTGTTAACTTGGGCTAATACTGGCGCTACCTCCGCCCCGCGGCAGAAGGCATCATGGG
Organism: Caldilineaceae bacterium; assembly: GCA_022842065.1. Next base: position 172,994 of record JALHQH010000022.1, on the reverse strand, counting down.
TTTCAAGCACAATCGTCACCCCTTGCGCCTCGGCGGTTGCCACTGCGCCGAGCAGACCTTGTGCCACCCAGTCAATCGTCTGTTCAACCGTGGCACCTGCGGCAACATTGCCGCCAAAGGTCCGCACCATCGGCGCACCCAGGTCATTGGCCAGTTCCAGATAGCGACATAACTGCTCAACATTGTTTTGGCGCTCCGCGGCATCGGCTGCGGAAAAGCGCGTCGAAAGACCCAGCCCCAGGATTTCGACACCGTGCGCAGCCATCACCGCCTTCATTTCTTTACGCCGTTCCTGGCTCAGATCCGCGGGGATAATCTCGCCGTCAAGCAAACGAACTTCCAGGGCGCGATAGCCATATTTTGCCGCCTGCTCCACCGTATGTTCAAATGACCAGCCCGGCGAACCAAGGGTGCTCCAGGCTAGTGGGTAGAGATCTTGCATGTTGATTCTCCTAAGGTCAAGCGTCCCTCTGGGACGAACTGATTCATTGTCCAGAGCGTGTACTTCGCATCCCCCCGCAAGTACTCGCCGCAGGGGATGCGAAGTACACGCTCTGCTTGTTCCCGATTATGCCCAAAGCCACAGGCCAAACGCGGCCACAATCCCCACCAACGCGCCGACGCCGACTTCGAGGGGGGTGTGGCCGTGATTGATCGCCAGCGGCGGGTAGTTCAGCTCATTCTTGCGCACCACTTCGTTGAGAATGCGCGCCTGATCGCCGGCGGCCAGCCGTACGCCCACCGCGTCGCGCAGGGTGATGAACATGAGCACGACGGCCACGGCAAAGGCAGTCGATAGCCCCTCATGCAAGCCAATTGCCGCGGCGAGGGCGCTGACTGACGCGGCGTGACCCGAAGGCATGCCCCCGGTGGCAAAGATAGCTTTGCGTAGATCAAAGCTACGCACGCGGATAATCCCGATGAGCGCCTTAACCCCCTGCGCTAACCCCCAGCCGACCAGGCAGCTGAGTAGAATGGTCAATTGTTGGAAGGAAATTGGTGGCATGCGGTTAAAAGAAGCTCTGCGTTAATGGATTAAGCCGATGACACTCTTCCTGCAGCCAGATCACCCGCCGTACATTTTCGGCGGTGATCACTAATGGTTTGTCGCCGCGAATCGTCTGGTAGAGGTCGTGATAGAAGTTGACATAGGCATCGTTGGCCGTTCCGGTTAGCGTCCAGCTATCCTCGTGCCAGGTCAACTCATCGCGGTTGTAGCTGCGGTTGGGGGTCGGTTTGGTGTCGAGCGTATGGGGCGGCATCTCCTCATCGACGACCCAGCGCCAGCGCAGTTCGCGCGTCGAGCCGGCTAGGCCGCCACGCGTCCCCATCACCGTCCAGGTTTCGGGGGGATAGACCGCGCAACTGCTGATCTCCAGGTCAATCGTCGGCGCGTCTTTACCCTTGAAGACCAACTTGAGATGATCGTCGGCATCACCCAGGGTGAGCGCGCGATCCAGGTGGCAGAAGAGCTCGGTGATCTCGTGGTCGCCAAAGAGTTGCAGCGCCTGGTCGAGAAAGTGGGGGCCAGTATTGTTGGTGCTGCCGCCGCCAAATTTTTGTAAAGTTTGCCAATCCCAGCGGCGACCAAAGCGCGACTCGGCAATCTTGATCTGCACAATTCGCCCCAGCCGGCCGGAATCGATGATCTCCTTGACTTTGACAAAGTCGGGGTTGTAACGGCGCTGTTGAAAGATCGTGAGCACCTTGTCACTCTGCGCGGCGGCGGTCACCATGCGGTCGGCATCGGCCAACGCAGTGGCCATCGGTTTTTCGCAGACCACATGTTTGCCCGCGGCCAGCGCGTCAATCGACGCATCGGCGTGCAGGAAGTTGGGCAGCGAAACGACCACCAACTCGACCGCAGCATCCGCCAGCAGATCGCTGTATTGGTCATAGGCTTGGCAATCAAAGCGTTCAATGGCTTCCTCGCGGCGCGCCGCATCGGCGTCCACGACGGCAACCACCTGGAATTCGGCGGCCAAGGGCGCCAACAGGTGGGCGTGGATATCCCAACCGCTGCGGCCTAAACCAGCGATCCCCACGCGGATCGGCGTTTGTGTCATGACGTGCTCCCTTTCGATGTAAACAGAGGTGATAGGTTGTGCTGCTCTGGGTTAGGGCTCATTCTAGCCGATTCTAGCTATCTCTACAATTTGTTTACGCCATTCGGCGGGACATAAACAAAGGCCGTTCGTACGGGCACGATCTATCGTGCCCGTACGAACGGCCTTTGTTTCCCTATAAAGTTCCACCTACTCGCACACGGATTAAGCGCATCCTTCAGCGAAAATCTGCCAAATCCGCTCAATCCGCGTTCTCTGTTACTTGTTAATCACCGGCAGATAGATTTTCGTCACCGTTGACACCGGCAACGTCTGTTTCACGATGATCGTCGCGGTCGCATCCGTGTTGGCGCTATCGCGGTAGATGTACGTACCCTCTGCGGTCAATTGCAGCTTGTACGATTCACCGGTGGTCAACAGGCCGCTGTCCCAGCCGCCATTACTGGCACCAGCCGCCGTCGCCCCATCAAAGCTGACCGAGGGGGTGATGCTGGTGCTGCTGTGGACACTGGTGCCGGCATTGATCCATTCGATCACGGTGCCCGGTTCGACCGTCAGTACCGCTGGTTCGAAGCCATTTTCGGTAATGCCGATCTGCTCGTCAGTCTCGCCAGTAACCAGCGGGGTCAATGGCACATCGAAGTGGACCGGCGCATCGACTACGGTCAGGTCAATGCTTTCATAGGGTTGGTAGCCAGTCTTGTTCACATTCAGGCGATAGGTACCCTGTGGTGTGAAGAAGCTGAAGTAGCCATCCGCCGCCACACTTTGCGGATTGATCTGGTCAAAGTCGGCGGCCGGCCAGAGGCTAAAGCGCTGCTGGCTGTCGGCGGCGCTGAGATCAGCTTGCATACAGGCCACCGTTGCGCCGGCAATCGGCAACCCAGTCATCACGTCAAAGACGGTGCCTTCGGGGTCAATCGTGACCTGCCCATCCGAACAGCGGCGAATCAGGTCACAGGTGACACAGATGCGCACCGTCCCGGTGAAGCGGCCTTCGGTGGGCACGGTGAAGGTTGCGGTGAAGGTGCGGTCGCCATCGGGGTCACTCAGCGTCAGCGAGATATCGCCGATTTCAATCGTCACCTGCGCATTCGGATCAGCACAGCAGACATCCAGGCTGACCGTGTAGGTGTGGCCAGGGCGTAGGAAGACACTCCAGCCGCTCTCGTCCAACCGGCCGCTGGGGATGATCACATGGCCGAGATCATCCTGGAAGCGCAAGCTGATCGGATTCCAGAAGAGCGTCGGGTCAACGATGATCGTCACGGTCGGTGACGGGTCGCTGCTCTGGCTGCCCATGCGGGCAATCGCATGCAGATTGTGGCTGCCGGCGGCCAAGGTCAGGGTGGTGCCCCACTCGCCATTCGCATCCGCCGTCAGGGTGGCGGCGACTGCGCTGTCAACATAGAGATCAACCGTGACGTTGGGTTGGGCATGACCGTTGACGGTCACTGTCTGCGTACAGGTGGTGCCGGCAATCGGGTCGGTGATCATTGGCGGCAGCAGTGGCACGGTGACGGTGGCCACGGTCGTATTGTTGATCGTATTGCTGTCGTTGCTGCTGTTGACCACGGCGCTGTTGCGGATCACGGTGCCGGGTGCCGTGTTGAAGGGCAACTCGGTGCGGATAATCACCAGCCCAGAGCCACCAACCGGCAGGTTGCCTACATTGTAATCCAGCGTGTTGCCACTTTGGGTATGCGGCACCAGCGGAATCGAATGTTCGGCCAACAGCGTTTGCGGCGCATCATAGGTATCAACGACATGCACATTGGTGGCCGCAGCACTGCCCAGGTTGGCATAGTTGACAACCCAGCCCACCACCCAGCGGCGGCTTTGGGTCACCGGATCAAAGTCCGGCCAGATCTCGCCCCGTTTGGTCACCACGGGGTCAGCGTCACCGCTGCCTTGCGGGTCCACGCGACCGGGCAACAGATAATCTTCGGTCTCCCCCAGGCGGAAGGGGTCATCATAACCACGGCCATCGCCATAGGTGGTGAAGGGCTTGTTCGATGGGCGTTCGCTCAGGGTGGCACGCAGCCAAACGGCTTTGCCCGCCAGGTCGGCCGGCCAGGCTACCAGCCCAGTCGTGTTGACATTGACCGTGTGTAACCCTGCCCCCAACGCCGCGGCGTTGATCGGCTGGTCGATCACAATGTGTTCGAGCGCCACACCGGGCGCTCCGGTGGCGCTTTGCGGGCAGTCGAAACGATCCGCCCAGTCGCCGTCACGGTTGCTGTCCAGCCAGATGTTGAGATAGCCGGTGCCATTGGCCAACAGCGCGGCGGCGGTGGTGTCAATACTCACCAGCACGCGCAGGTTGCCGGTCTGGCAGTGGTTAACGGTCAACGTCGAGAGCAGCACACCGTCGTCCGCCTTATCCTTATCGGCCTGATCAGTGGCCGGCAAGATGTTGTTGAGGCCGTCACTATCAAAGTTCTGATCGGCTTCGATTTCCGGGCTCACCCCCTTGCCCAGGTGGAAGGGGCGGGGGCGGTCGTGGCGGGGACCCCGTTCGGGCGCTGCCACATTGAAAACCGTTGGGAAGTTGGCCTGCACGCCGGTATAGGCATTCATTTTAGTACCGGCATGGTTGGTGCTATCCGGCGCATCACCCAGGTCACGGCAGGCAGAGCGCAGGATCACTTCGTTGCTCTGGCCACTATGCCCTTCGCTGCGCCATTGGGCGATGTTGACCAAGCGCTGGTCACAGGCAAACTTCTCGTCGGGGCGCACTAGGATTCTGATCGCGATTGGTGAATTGGCCGGGCTAACCACGCCATCCCAGATCACCGTATGACCGCTGTTGATGATATTAGCCACGCCCGAACTGCTGCTGACACCCACCGCCACCAGTCCGCTCGGAATGTCATCGCTGATGTGAACGGTGTGGGTCAACCCATCGGTCATGCTCAAGCTTAGATAGTAGATCGCGGTGTCGCTGGCCAGCAGGTCGGCTTCGGTGGCCTGGCCGGTCGCGGTTTGGACGACGACCCGTTTGGTCAGAGTGATGCCGGGGGTGGTCGGCTGGCAGTTGACATCGGTTTCGGTGACGGCCTGGACAATCGTGCCATCGGTGTTTTGGGCAGTGGCCACATTGCGTAGCAGATCGACACAAGTACGTACCCGCACCCGGAAGTCAATTCGCACCACCGCGTTGGGCGACAGCGTACCGGCCCAGGTCACGGCGCCACTTGGCCCGGTGCCAGGGTTGAAGCCGGCGACCAAGGGGGCTGCACTCGGCGTCAGTTCGGTAACACTGGGGCCGGCGACCAAGGTCACCCCTGCCGGCAAGATGTCTTGCATGGTGGTGAAGGCGGGGGCCGTGCCACCAACATGGGTCACCAGGATGCTGTAAGTGACGACATCACCCACGTTGACGGGGCCAGCCGGATTGGCCTTCTTTTCAATGCGAATCTGGCCGGGGGTGCCTTGGGTCACACCCTTGCGGTAGTAATCTTCGGTCTCGCCCAGGCGGAAAGGCGCAGGGAAAGCGGGACCACGCCCATCACCCAGGCTGGTGCTGGGGTTCAGCACAGCCTTCTGTTCGCTTAGGCTAAAGCGCAGCCAGGCATCAGCGCCGGGTTGGGTATTGTGGACGAGCACGGTGCCGACGGCCACATCAACAAAGCCGCCGGGCGGGATTGTCGTCGGGTCGATCCACCAGTTCTGGACGATCCACTCAAAGGAGCGGCCATTGATCTGCGGGCAACTGCCCACATCTTCCCAGTCGCCATCGCGGTTGCCATCAAACCAGGCATTCAAGTAGAGCCGTTGCACGGGCGGCGGAATCAGTGCCCGCGAGATGCGCACCTTGAGCACCGTTTCGCGGCAATCGAGGAAGGGCGCATCAGGGTTGAGCCAGCCGTCGTCGGCTTTGTCCATGTCAGCGACATCGGCGCTGCCATTGTTGAGAATATTGGTGACGCCATCATCATCGGGCAGCAGATCAGCATCTTTTTCACGGGTCACGCGGTCGCCGAGCCAATATTGGTTGGCCTGGGCGTGGTGTGGGCCACTGCCTTCGCTGGCTGGGGTGTTGTCCCAGACGGTGGGGAAGCGACCGGCAACAGGGCCGGTGGCGTATGCCGTATTGCCTAACCCAGAATGGTTGGACTTGCTGTCGGGCGCATCACCAAAGTCCGGGAATTTGTCCGTCGTGTCACAGATGATCTGGACCGGGACGGCTTCGCTGCTCATCTGGAAGCCGGCACCAAAGAGCTGGGCGCGATTCCAGACGGTTTCCTGGCAGGCGATATCCATGCTCACCACGACCTTGAAGGTAATGGTAACTGAGCCGCCTGGCCCGATATTGCCCGTCCACTTGATCTGGGCCGGGTTGCTATCATCGACCGTCGGCGCGGTGGCGCTGGCGGTGCCGGGCAGATAGCTGGTGCCGGCCGGAATCGGGTCGATCATCGTAATGCCGTTGGCGGCACCGGTGCCACTGTTGGCGATCACAATCGTGTATTCGATCACGCCGCCAGGAGTCGTCTGGTTAACATTGGCGCGCTTCTTGATCTCCAACTTGGGTTCGCCACAGTCCACCTTAACATCGGCCTCGGCGACGAGTTGGGCACCCGTGGTGCCATCAGCGATGATGCCGGCGCGGTTGTGGATGAGGGTGCCACATTGGACATCGGTATTTACTGTCACTTTAAAGGTGACGACAACGTTGCCACCCGCCGGGATATTGCCCGTCCACTTCACCCAGTTATTGGTATTGTCATAAACAACGGTGGGCGCGGTGGCGGTTTCGGAGCCGGTCATAAAGGTGGTGCCGCTGGGAATCGGGTCGATCATGGTGACGCCGATGGCCGGCGCACTGCCGACATTGGCAATCACCACCGTGTACTCAATCGTGCCACCAGGGGTGACAACGGTTGGATTGGCCCGCTTATTAATCTGTAGAATCGGCTTGTCGGGGCAACCAACCCAGACCTTGGCCTCGGCCCCTGTGATCGTCGTGCCTTGCGCATCGATCAGCTTGGCGGCGTTGACAATCGCATAGTCACAGCGCCCTTGTTCGACCGTCACCTTGAATTTGATCGTGACACTGCCGCCGGCCGGGATATTGCCGGTCCACTTGATCCAGTTGTTGGTGTTGTCGTAAACAACCGCGGGCAGCGTTGACGATTCAGAGGCAGGGACAAAGGTCGTGCCGGTAGGAATTGGGTCAATGACGCTGACACCATTGGCTGGCCCACTGCCTGTGTTGGAAACGACAATCGTGTATTCAATCGTGCCGCCGGGCAACACGGTCGCGACATCGGCGCGCTTCTTCATCACCAGCACGGGGCGTGGGCATTCCACCACCGTGCGCGCGTCAGCCACCAGGGTCGGCTCATTGTTAGCCCCGATCAGCCCAGCGCGATTGTGGATCACCGTGCCACAGTCGATCTGTTCGTTGACCTTAACCTTGAAGGTAATCGTGACACTGCCACCAACGCCCAGGGGGCCAGTCCATTTGACCCAGTTGTTGGCATTGTCATAGGTCACGGTTGGGGCCGTTGCTGTTGCTGAGCCGGCCACATAGGTGGTGCCCGCCGGAATCGCATCGATCATGGTGACGCTGGCGGCGGGGCCGGTGCCACCGTTGACAACGACAATCGTATATTCAATGATACCGCCAGGGGTGACAACTGCAACATCGGCGCGCTTCTTGATATCAAGGATCGGCTGCCCTGGGCAATTGACCTTGACAAAGGCGGTGGCATCCAGGATCGGCGCACCGGTGGGCGCGAGCAACTCAGCCCGGTTGCGGATCACAGCGTCACAGGCAATGTCGCGCGCAACAGTCACCTTAAATTTAATGGTGACGCTGCCGCCTGCCGGGATATTGCCCGTCCACTCAATCCGGTTCATGCCGGCATTATAGTTGGGCGTTGGCTGCGTCGCGGTCACCGAGCCAGGGAGATAGGTGGTGCCGGCGGGAATTGGATCCTGCATATAGAAGCCATTGGCCGGCGCGTTGCCACTGTTGACAATCGTGATCGAATACTCGATTTGTCCACCAGGGTTGACCACCGAGAGATCAGCCTGTTTGGTCATTGACAGTTGTGGCTCGGCTGGTGGCTCAAATTTCACCGGATAATCTTCGGTCTCGCCAAAACGGTAACCACCTTGCGGGCCACGTCCATCCGCCTTTTGGCTGCTGGCGTTGGCTGGAGCCTGCTGGTCGGCAATGCTGACGCGCAGCCAGCGCATTTTGTCGGGCAAGTTGGGGGAATCGGCGGCCAGGAAGGGGGGCAGTGGCACGCCAGCGACTCCATTATTGAGATTGGTGGCAAAATTCTGGACGACCCACTCGGAGACAAGCGCACCGGGACATTCAAAGCTATCTTCCCAGTCGCCATCGCGGTTCCAGTCGATCCAGGCGTTGATATAGCGCGTCTTCAGGCCACCGACGACGGTGACATTGACGGCCATATCGGTTTGGGTACAATTTTTGAGCGTCGGCCACTTGGCGATGCCATCGTCGAAATTATCGCGATCGGCCAGGTCCGCACCAGGGTGCAGATTGGTGGCCAGATCTTCATCCGGCAACTGATCGGCGTCGCGCTCACCACTGACGCGGTTACCGAGCCAGGCATCTGCGCGCGGGAAACGGTGGCGCGGCCCTTGGGGCGCACCGGTCGCCGGGTCGAAGACGGTAGGATAACGGGCCATGACCGGGCCAGGGTAAGCAGTCATCGTCGCGCCGGCATGGTTGCTGCTGTCGGGCGCGTCACCCAGATCGGGGCAGATCCGCTTGACTTGCACAATCGCCGGCGCAATCGCGACGGCGGTGCCGGTGGGCTGCGCCTCGGCGACGGTGGCCTGGTTGATAATCAGGGCTTCACATTTGGCCGCTTCGATCACCGGCAGCACTTTGACCTTGAAGATGATCGTGCCCTTTTCGTCGCTTTTTAGCACGCCGCCCCAGCGCACGGTGCGGCTTTCGCGGTCGAAGGCTGCTTCGCCCCGATTGAATTCGAGGCTCCCATCGACAAAAGCGACCCCTTCGGGCAGCACATCGGTCATCGCCAACGTGGGCGTGTTGTTGCGCCCGTTGTTGGTGACTTCAATGGTATAGCCAATCAGATCATCGACCTGCGCTTCTTCCACACTGGCCAGCTTGGTGATGACAATCGGCAGACCCTGCGCCTGGACAATGCCCTTAACCAGCAGCAAGCCGGCCAGGACCAGGATCAAACTAAAGCTCGTGAACAACCGCATGCGCAGCCGGCGCGGATTAGGCTGCGGCGCTTTCCTGCTTCCCTTATCATTTGTGCTCAAATACATATCGATCCTCCTGATAATTGGCGATCATTCGAGATACCTTCTTTACTACTGGGGTCACAGCGGCTTAGCCGCAGGTGAATTCATTCACCTGCTGATACGCAAAACCCGTTGGTGCTTTGCACCCGCTTTGCGAAGAAACGGGTTAGCTGACCAATGGTGATTTCAAGGCTAGCAGCTAAGCTGTGTGACCAAATCGAGATGGAACTACTACACGACCGATAAACAGACGCAAAAAATTGCTATACTGCGCTGGTCTTGCCAACTGATACTTGTCCTGACTGTCAATCGCCAGGGCGGGCATACCGGTTTGCAAACAGGGCAGGGTATAGGGTGTAGGCAACGAACGTGCAATGAGGCGGCAATGAGGAAAGGCAGATCGCGGCCGGTGGTCCAAAGCGCATTACGGGGGAGTAACTATTAAATTGCTTGACCACAAGTTGCTTAACTACGGCGCGATTGCTGGGTGATGATCGGGATGTCCGTGCTATTATGCCATCATAGTGGCTGCGCAGCGACGGGCAAATGACTTAACGCACCAACGCGCTGTGTCTTGGATCACAGGTGAAGTTGATAAGGGAGACGTAAGGTTGTCGAGAAAATGCGGAGTCATGAAAAATGTGGACGGCATCACCTTCAATTCAGACCGAGCTTGATTGTGCGCAGCGTCGTTTTGCCATTATTGAAAATGGGGTTGTTGGTTTAGGATGACTTAATCAAGCAAGCTCAAATCAATCTACTGGAGAAGAACAGCATGTTGCAAGATTACCCGATAGAACTACCTTGGGAAGCGCCGGGCTGGCTTGAAGAGGCCACCGCGTGGATTCAGGCCCAGTTGACCGCGCACGGCTGGCACTGCCTTGGCCCGGTTGAGCTTGTGCGGCTGCGCCCGTGGTCAGCGTTTGCCCGTGTGCCCACAACCAACGGCATCGCCTATTTCAAAGCGCCGGCACCCGATTGCCAATACGAAGCCGCGCTGACCCAAGCGTTGGCGCGCTGGCGACCAGATTGCACGGTGCAACTGCTGGCCGTCGATCTGGTGCGCGGCTGGCTCTTGTCCGCTGATGCCGGACCCACCTTACACGAAGCAAGTCCAGCCACGGATCAACTTGCCCACTGGCCAAAACTGCTGTCGCTCTGTGTCGAACTACAGCTGGCGATGGCCGATCGCGTGCCCGACCTGTTGGCAATCGGCGTGCCTGACCGGCGGGTGGCCCAATTTGCGCGCTTGTACAACGAACTGATGGAAGGGCATGAAAATTTGCGCATCGGTCTAGAGCCAGGATTAACGCCCGCGGAGTATGAACGGCTGCGCGCGTTGCGCTCCTGGGTTGCCGACGCCTGTGCCCAACTGGCCACTATCGGCCTGCCGGAAACGCTGGTGCATGAAGAAGTCACCAGCAGTAATGTGTTGCACAATGGCGACCGTTTCATTTTCACCGATTGGAGTGAAGCCATCGTCGGCCACCCGTTCTTCATGTCGCTGGTGACCATCCGCGCCATCTCCGCCCGGCTCGAATTGGCTGAAGATGGTCCAGAGCTGATCCGCTTGCGCGATGCCTATCTCGAACCATGGACTCAGTTCGCCACCCGCAAGACATTACTGGCCGCGTTTGCGGTAGCCAATCGTCTGTCTATGGCGAACCGCGCGCTCACCTGGCATCACGGTACGGGCTCGTTATCCCAACGCCATAAAGCAGCATATGCGGACAGCGTCCCCGACTGGCTGCGCGACTTTCTAAACGCAGAAACGGTTGTTTTGGCCACTATCTAAAGCTACATTCGTGGCCTGCTTTAACAATTCGTCTGCATTGCCATTGCGCCCCTTTCTGTAGTAAGATAACAAGTAATGAATCAAACAATTTCTTAATGTTTATCGATACACGACCACGCTATGAAGATCCTCGTCACCGGCGCAACCGGCTTTCTTGGCAGCCATCTAACGACTGCGCTCCTAACCCAGGGCCACCAACTCACCCTCTTGGGCCGCGATTTCACGACGCTGCAGCCGCAACTTGCGGCTGGTGTGACCCTGTTGCGGGTAGATTTGCGTGACCGTACGGCGGTGATGGCAGCTTGCGCCGACCATGATCTGGTTTACCATGTGGGCGCGCTTTCCACCGCGTGGGGCCGTTGGGACGATTTTTACCAGACCAATGTCGAGGGCACACGCGCCGTGGTTGACGGCTGCTTGCAGCACGGCGTGGGTCGCCTAATTTATGTCTCTTCGCCCAGCGTAATCTTCACTGGCCGCGATCACCACGAAATCGATGAAAGCTGTCCCTACCCCCAGCGCTTTTCTTCCGCTTATGCCGCCACGAAAAAGTTGGGTGAGGATCTCGTCAATGCTGCCTACCGCCAAGGCTTGCCCACCGTGATCCTGCGCCCCAAAGCGATCTTTGGCCCTGGTGACCGCTCCCTCTTGCCCCGGCTGATCGAGCGGGCGCGCCAACGGCGCCTGCCCCAGCTCGGCAACGGCTACAACCTGGTCGATCTTACCTATGTTGACAATGTCGTCCATGCCCTGCTCCTCGCCACAAAGGCCGATGCGGCGATTGGTAAAACCTACTTTATTACCAATGGCGAACATTGCCCGCTCTGGCCGACGATCCGCGCTGTGCTGCGCAAGTTGCAACTGCCCACTGCCCTGCGCCCCATCCCGGTAGGGGTGGCGCTGCTGATCGCGCACTTGCTCGAACTCAATGCCCGGCGGACGGGGCGCGAGCCGCTGTTGACCCGTTACACCGTTGGGATTCTCGCCCGCACGCAAACCTATGATATCAGCGCGGCACAACGGGATCTGGGCTATCAACCGCTTGTCTCGGTCGCAGAAGGGTTGGCGCACACGCTGGCTGCCTTCCCAACTGTCGAAGGAAGCCACCCATGATGGCTGTACCCACAGTCGCGCTGACCCACTGCCATCTCCTCGACACCGGCTACTGTCTGGCCCACGAGTCGACGATGATCCAGGGCGGGCGGCGGCAACAAGTGGCCTGCCATGCGCTGGTCGCGCTGCTGCACCATCCCCACCACGGCTGGCTGCTCTGGGATACCGGCTATGCCCCCCATATGTTGACCGAAACCGCCCGCCTGCCTTACCGTTTCTATCGCTGGGCGACGCCCTTGCGGTTGGACCCGGCGCTGGCCGTGGCGGCCCAGTTAGGGCGCTTCGGGTTACAGCCCGCCTCGATCAGTACGATTATCATCTCCCATTTTCATGCTGATCATATTGCCGGGCTGCGCGATTTCCCCACGGCGCGTTTTGTCGCTACCCAAGTGGCCTATGACCATTTTGTGGCGCGCACCGGGTTGGCGGCGCTGCGTGCTGGTTATCTGCCCGGCCTGCTGCCCACCGATTTTGCCGAACGGGCCACGCTGTTGCCCACATTTACCGGTCCGGCTCTGCCCTGCCTGGGAGCCAGCCATGATCTCTTTGGCGATGGGGCGCTGCGGCTGGTTAACCTGCCCGGCCATGCGCGCGGCCAGATCGGACTCCTTGCCCACACCGTTCACGGGGATGATTTTTTTGTCGCCGATGGGGCCTGGTTAAGCCGCGCCATTCGCGAAGAACGGCCCCCCGCCCGCGCCACCAAGTTGATTGTCGATGATTGGGTGGCGGTCCAGCGCACCCTCGTTAACTTGCACGCCTTCGCCCAAGCCCATCCAACTTGGCGGCTGATCCCCACCCATTGCCCCGAAGTTTTTGCGCGTGACGTGGAGCCGAGCCGATGAAGCTGGGCCAACTTCCTACCGTGCTGCGCCACTGGTCGGCAGCGCAGTGGCGTTGGCAGCGATTGGATGTGGCGCGCCTCGCTGCTTACCAGGACCAACGCGCCCAGCAGATTGTCACTTATGCCCAGCGCCACAGCCCCTTTTATCGCGACCACTGGCAGGGGCACGATCTGGCCGCGTGGCGTACCCTGCCCACGGTTGACAAACGGGCGATGGTTGCGCACTTTGATGGGTTCAACACGGTCGGCGTAACGCAGATGGCCGCACAACAGGTGGCCGCCAGCGCAGAACAGTTGCGTGACTTTCGCCCGACCCTGCGCACTGCACAAGGGCAGACCCTCACCGCCGGCCTCTCTTCGGGGACCAGCGGGCAGCGGGGGCTGTTTTTGGTGACCGAAGCCGAAATTGGGGCGTGGGCCGGGGTGATCTTGGCGCGGGCGTTGCATGGGTTGCCCTGGCAAGGGTGCCGGGTTGCCTTTTTTCTGCGTGCCTTTAGCAATCTCTACGCCGGGGTCAACAACCCGTGGTTGCACCTGCGCTACTTTGATCTGAGCCAACCGCTTGACTGTGCGGTGACGGCGCTCAACCACTTTCGCCCGCAGCTACTCGTTGGTCCCCCCTCGCTGTTGACCGCACTCGCTGCCCAAAAAGCGGCGGGCGCGCTGACCATTGACCCGCAGCGGTTGATCGCCGTGGCCGAAGTGTTGGAAGCCCACGACGCGGCAGCGTTACAGGCTAGCTTTGGCGTACCGGTGCATCAGATCTACCAGTGTACCGAAGGGCTGCTGGCGATCAGTTGCCGCTACGGTCGGCTGCACCTCCAGGAAGATCTGGTCGCCGTGCAACTCGAACCGTTGCCCACCCTGCCCGGCACTGCAACCCGCTACACCCCGATTATCACCGACCTTTGGCGCACCACCCAGCCGATCATCCGCTACCTGCTGGGGGATATTCTCCAGGTGGACGCGGCACCTTGTCCCTGTGGTGGATCATTTCGCACGCTGGCCGCGGTGGAAGGTCGGGTGGCCGATATCTGTTATTTTGTGGGCATGGACGGACAAAGGATGCCCTTCTACCCCGCCCTGCTCAGTCAACTGGTGCGGGCGTGCTTGCCACCGGCGGTTGACTATCAGATCGTGCAACCCAACGATGGGCAATTGGAAATCTACCTGGCCCCGCTCCCAACCTTGGCGCACGCACAGTTTGCCCAGCAGGTGCAAGCTGAGGTCATTGCGGCAATTTGTGCCTATGGCTGTCAACCACCCCAAGTGACAGTGGCCTACGGCCTGCCGGCGCGTTTGCCGATCACCAAACAGCGGCGGGTGCAGCGGCTAGCGGGTGAACCATGCACATTGTAATGTTGGCCCTTGGCTCGCGTGGGGATGTCCAACCTTTTGTGGCGCTGGCGGTGGCGTTGCAAGAACGAGGCTATCGCGTCACCGTTGCCGCGGCGGCAGATTATGGCCCGTTGGCTGGGGCCTATGGCGTGCCTTTTACCCCAGTGGGTGGTTATGTGGCTGAGTTGATGAACATGGGGCTGGTCAACGAACTGCTCGACGGCGCGCACAACCCGCTCTACTTTGCCCGTGCCTTTCTCGGCGAGTTGGCCCCCCTCTTGACCACGATCCTGGCTGACTGTTGGCAGATCGCACAGCAGGCCGACCTGTTGCTCGTCTCGACGCTGGGGCTTTATCTGGGCTTGGATCTGGTCGAGAAACGGCCCTGCCCCCTAGTGGCCGTGCATTTCCATCCTCTGCTCGCCGTGCCAGATCGTGCCCATGTCAATTTCCCCAGCGCACCAGCCTGGCTGCCGTTGGCCCCCGCCTATCATCAGTTGACCTATTGGCTCGGTCGGCATGGGCTTTGGCAACTGTTGTCGCCGCTGCTCAACCGGGCGCGGCGGACCGTTTTACACTTGCCGGCCCTCTCGCCCTGGGCGCGCTATCGTCGTGCGCAGCAAGCCCTGCCAACTCTTTTTGCCTATAGCCCAACCGTTGCGCCCTTGGCGTCAGATTGCGTACTACCACCGGCAACTGCCATCACTGGCTATTGGTTTTTGCCCCAACCAGCGGCGTGGCAGCCGCCCGCGCCCCTGCTTGATTTTCTGGCCGCTGGAGCGCCACCGGTGGTGATTACCTTTGGCAGCATTCTCGGTGGTCGTGAACCCAATCAGATGACGCAACTGTTGGTCGATGCCCTTGCGCAAAGCGGTCAACGAGGGTTGATCTACCGCGGCTGGGGTGACCTGGGCAATATTGAGTTGTCGTCAACCGTGCTTGCCATTGACGCAACGCCCCATGATTGGCTCTTTGCACGCGCTGCGGCGGTGGTCCACCACGGCGGCGCGGGGACCACCGCTGCGACGTTGCGCGCTGGCCTGCCCAGTGTCGTTGTGCCGGTCTTTGGTGACCAGTTGCTTTGGGCAGACCGGCTGCAAGTGCTGGGCACTGCTCCCCCTCCCTTGCCGCGCGTCCAACTAACGGCGACGCGTTTAGCCGCAGCCATTGACCAAGTGGTAACCCAACCCGCCTTCCGCACCCAAGCCCAGCAGATCCAACAAGCGTTGCACGCCGAGGATGGGGTGGCTACGGCGGTGGCGTGGTTGGCGGAGCGCTGTGGGGTGACGTCTAACCGAAAGCGTTCCGGGGACGCCCCACAAAAATTCACTTGACCCAATGGTATGCTGGGGCGTCCCCGGAACGCTTTGGCCCCCCAGCAAATATAAACTTAGGATAAACGTATGCAACAACCAACCAGTTTACCGGTCACGATTGCCGGGCTTGGCGCGTATCTGCCGCCACGGCGGGTGACCAGTGCGGCGTTAGAAACACAGTTAGGGCTCGAACCAGGCTGGATCGCGCGGCGTACCGGTGTTTGTGAACGGCGTTATGCCGATGCGGAAAGTGCGGTCGAAATGGCGGTGGCTGCGATCCGCCAGGCACTGTGCATGGCCGAACGAGAGGTGGACGAGATCGACCTGATCATCGGAGCCTCGACTGCACCCCACCAGGCGATCCCCTGTACCGCTGCTTTGGTCCAGCGTGCCCTAGGCGCGCCCGACGGTGGCAGCCTCTGCTTTGATCTGAATGCCACCTGTCTCTCCTTTTTGGTTGCCCTGCAAAATGGGGCCCAACTGATCGCCGGGGGCGCATGTCAGACGGTCGTGGTCTTCAGCAGTGAACTCGGTTCCCGCTCGCTCAACCCCGCCGAGCCGGAGAGCGCGGTGCTCTTTGGTGATGGCGCGGCGGCCGCCGTGTTGGTGGGCACCGCGCCGGGCACAACCGGGGCGATTGGGCCAGGGCGCTTTACCACCTATAGCAGCGGGGCTGATTTGACCACCGTACTCGGCGGCGGGACGCACCATCACCCCAATCACCCGGCGACCACCCGTGAGATGAATCTCTTTCACATGGATGGGCCGGCGATCTTTAAAAAGGCCGGGCGGCTCTTGTTGCCTTTCCTCGCCGCTTACTGGCAGCAGACCGCGACCGCACCAACCACTTTTGACTGGGTGGTGCCCCACCAGGCCAGCCGGCATGGGCTGGAATTTTTGGCCCTGCGCGGCGGCTTTGCTCCCGACCGAGTGATCTCTAACCTGGCCATGCGTGGGAACTGTATTGCCGCCTCGATCCCGCTGGCGTTGACCGAAGCGGTGCAAAGTGGGCAGATCAAACGAGGTGAACGGTTGCTGCTCTTGGGTAGCGGTGCCGGCTTAACCTTCGGCGCGCTGGCGGTGAACTTTTGAGGGAGATGGGCTGGCGCGTGGCGCTGGTCACAGGGGGCGGCACGGGGATCGGGCGCGGTATCGCCTTGGCCTTAGCGCGGCGCGGGGTAGCGGTGGCCCTGGTCGGGCGGCGGCCGGAACCGTTGGCGGCAACCGTGGCGGAACTGCGTACCCTCGGCCAAGCCGCGCTAAGTTTTACGGCTGATCTCAGCGACCCTGACGCCTGGGGGCAGGTGGTCGAACAGGTCCACGCGGCATGGGGACCAATCGACACGCTGGTCCATAATGCCGGCATCCTGGCCGGTGGCGCGCTGCTCGACCAATCGCCGGCAACTATGCAGGCCTGTGTGACCACTAATTTTACCGCGCCGCTGGTGTTGACCCGTCTGCTGCTGCCTGATCTGATCGCACAACGGGGGCGCGTTGTGTTGGTCGGCAGCACCACGAGTTTTGTGCCCTTGCCTTATCTTGCTCTCTACGGCGCAACCAAGGCCGGTCTCCATCACTTTGGTGCAGCATTGCGCCACGAGTTGACTCCTTTGGGGATTGGGCTGCTGATCGCCTATCCACCGGCCACGGCCACGGCGATGACTGCGGCGATGGCAGCGCGAACGCAGGCCAGCACTGGACGTCAACCCACCTTGGCCACACCAGAGCAGATCGGTGAGACGATTGTGCGGGCATTGGTTGCAGGAAAACGCGAAGCGATTTGGTGGGACGGTGAACAGCTGTTGCGCGTCTGCTACCGGCTGGCTCCGGGGTTGGTTGAACGGTTGCTCTTTGCCCAGCGTCGGCGTTTTCAGACGATGGTTGGCGCTGATACGGGGGTTGGCGATGGATCTCTTTGACGCTGCGACCGCTCCGTCTGGCACCCAAATAACATCCGCAGATCCGGCCGGGGATTGTCAAATCCCCGGCGAGCGGATGTTGCGGTCTACTGATCATCACCAACTGTTGCGGGACTTTCGCCATGCGCATCCGCCGATCCGCCGGGTGATCAATGGGGTGACTTGGTCCTATTTGGCTGCTGGCGTGGGCGAGGTGTGTGTGGTGCTTTTGCCCGGCGCGCTGGGGGTGGCGGAGACCTCCTTTCACTATATGCTGGCCTTTGCCGGACACTATCGGGTGCTCTCCCTCGACTATCCGCCCGCAGCCCGGCAACTGGATCAACTGCTGGCGGGGCTGGCCGCGCTGTTAGACGCCGAGGGAGTCGGCCAGGTGCACCTTGTTGGTGGTTCGTACAGTGGGCCAGTTGCACATCACTTTGCCCAGCGTTACCCGGCGCGCGTGGCCTCGCTGATCTTTGCCAACACGGGGTTGCCCCGACATCGGCGGGTGTTACCCTTTGCCCTGCTGGCGGCTGTGGTCATGATCGTGCCACCAGGGCTTTTATTGCGGCTCATGCGTTGGTCGACTCAACGTTTTCTCGCCGCTACCATCGGGGTGGAACGGTTTTGGCGCGACTATTTTTACGCCCTGTTGCCCCAGTTGACACGCGAGTGGCTTTGGCACCGCTGCGCCCTTTTTGTTAAGCTGGCGTGGCGTGGCACGGGCATCACGAGTTGGCATGGTCCAACCCTGATTGTGGAGGCGCAGGGGGACAATCTGTTTGACGAACCAGAACGCCGCGCCTTGGGTGCCGCTTACCCCCAGGCCAACCGGTTGACCATTGCCGCCACTGGGCATCGCAGCGCTTTAAATGCATTGGATCACCATATCGCGGCGTATGGGGCATTTTGGGCAAGTGTGGCTAAGCAAGATAGAACGCGGATTTAGCAGATTAGGCGGATAGACACGGATTCAAACGGCTTGAAGAAGGGTGCTTTGGTTGGCATCATGAGTAAAGGTAGGGGAGAAATGCGAATGCATAAAAACATGGAACGCGGATTAACGCGGATGGACGCGGATTTTCTGCTGTATCCGCGTCCATCCGCGTTAATCCGCGTTCTAAATCATTGGCTTGATTGGCTGGCTATCGGCCTCGCCGCGCTCTTTGCCCTGGATCGACTCTGGAAGGTGGCGGCGGTGGTCCACTTTTTTCGCCGACCTGCGTCGCCACCGCCTGCCACCGGCTGGCCGACAGTGACGATCCTTTCACCAATCACGCGTGGTGCAAGTAATCTGCCCCAGGTTTTGGCTTGCCGCGGCGGCTTGGATTATGTCGGGGCGGTGCAGCACCTCCTGATTTGTGATGCAACAGATCACCAGTCCCAAGCAATGTGCGCCGCTTGGCTCGCAACCCTGCCCGCCGCCAATCATCAGCTGATCCTCGCTGCCTCGGCCCATCCAATCGCGACCAAGATCGAAAAGCTCAACGCCGCGTTGCCCCACGCCAGGGGTGAGGTGCTCTGTTTTGTCGATGACGATGTTGCCCTGCGCCCTGCCAGCTTGACGACCTTATTGTCTGATCTTTACGCCCAAGGCGCGGGTGCGGTCTTTGGGCTGGCCTGTTATACCGCCTGGCATAATCTGCCCACGAGCCTGATGAGTGCCTTTGTCAACAGCAACGCGCTGCTCAGTTATATCCCGTTGCGCTATTTGACCGAACCCTTTACGATCACCGGCCACTGTTTTGCCCTGCGCCGAACGGTTTTTGACGCGGCCGGCGGTTTCACCGACATGGCCAATCGGCTTGATGATGACCACGAGTTGGCGCGGCGGGTGCGGGCGTTGGGCTATCGGGTGGTCCAAACACGGCTGATCTACGATGTCGACAATCGGTTTACCTCGCTGGCGGCCTATGCCACCCAAATGAAACGCTGGTTTGTCTTTCCCCAGCAGATGATGATGCCGACCATGAGCCGTCGCGAACTGGCGGTGATGACCTTTGGCAGCCTCAACCAGGTGCTGCTGCCGCTCCTCGCTTTGCTCGCCTTATTGACGCGACGACCGCGTGTGCTCGCCGCCTTTGGCAGCAGCGCACTACTTTTTACGCTGATCAACGCGCTGTGTGAGCGGCGCTATTTGGCCCATCCTACCCCGCGTCGCTGGTGGTCACTGGCCCTCATCAGTGCGCTGATCGTACCCCTGCAGATCGTTGCGGCGATGATCGGGCGCAGCGAAATTACCTGGCGCGGTCAACGGTTGCGGGTTCATAAAGGGGGTGGGTTTGATTATGTGGAAGGGAAGAGGAGAGCGTAAATCAGTAAATCAGTAAATCGGTATCGGTTACTCTTTACCGATGTCCCGATTTACCGATGTCCCGATTTACCTACACCAAGGAGACAACTTTGACCCAACTACTCTGGTTCACCGGTCTGATCCTGCTCCTCGAACGGCTGGGAAAGTGGTGGCTGGTGGGGCGCTTTTTTGCGCGGCCCCAGCCCCCGCAACCGCCCACTGCAGCGCACATCAGCATCTTGCAGCCGATCCTCAGTGGTGACCCGACCATGCCCACGTGCCTGGCGCACAATGTGGCGGTGATGACGCGCCTGGCACCCCGTACGGTAACGTTCCATTGGCTGGTCGATGAAAGTGATGGGGCGGGGCAGGCGATCTGCCAGACAATCATGGCGGGTTATCCCCAGATGGCGATCCGGTTGACCCTACTGCCGCCGGCTCCTCAAGGGCATAACCCCAAAACGGTTAAACTAATCGCGGCGTTGCCGCTGACGACCGGCGACGTGATCTGCGTGCTCGACGATGATACGATGTTGCCCCAAAGTGGTTTTGCCGATGCGCTGCCCTACCTGGCGCTGGAGGGGGCCGGGTTGGTCTTTGGGCTGCCCTATCAGGTCGATTTCTCGAACCTGTGGTCGCGGCTGGTCGCTGTTTTTGTCAACAGTAGTAGCCTGCTTACCTATATCCCCTACTTGGTACTGCGTGAGCCGTTGACGATCAACGGTATGTTCTATCTGCTGCGGCGCACCGTGCTGGATGAGTTGGGCGGTTTTACTGGGCTGGAACCGATCCTGGCTGATGACTTTGCGATTGCGCAACGGGTGCGGGCACATGGCTATCGGCTGATCCAATCGCCGCTGCGCCATGCGGTCAGCAACCATGTGGTGACCGGGGGTGCCTACTGGCGACTGCTCACCCGCTGGCTCACTTTCCCGCGGGAGTCACTGTTGCGCCACCTGGCCTGGCATGAACTGGGGGTGCTCTATGGCAACACGCTGATCCCCACGCTGGCCCCGCTGCTGCTGTTGGCTGGGGGCTTGATCGAGCCGACCTGGTGGTGGGTGGCTGGGGGTTACTTGCTCGTGAACTATCTGATCTGCCTTGACCTGGATCGGCGCTACCTGGGGCGTGCAACCCCTTTGCGCTGGAGTTGGCTGCTGCCGGTGGCCCAACTCTTGCTGCCCTTGCAACTGCTGACCGCGTTCCTGTTGCCGGCGCGCATCAACTGGCGCGGCCATGTGATGCAGGTGGCGCGCGGGGGTGGGTTTCGCTATGTGCGGCGGCGGGAATAGCTGAATTGTACCCCGTCGTGTGCTCGTGTTATCATACAAAGATGAAAACTATTACTTTAACTGATGAAGCGTATCAACGGTTGAAGCAATCCTTTTTCAATCAGGAAGTGAGAAATGCCTACTACTCTCTACGACACCGACTTCTATGCGTGGACTCAACACCAGGTTGCACTGCTGCGTACCGAAGAGTTCGAGGCTGTCGATTGGGATAATCTGATTGAGGAGATCGACAGCTTGGGGAAAAGTCAGCGCCAGGAAGTCCGTAGCCGACTTACGATCCTGATCATGCATTTACTCAAACTACAGTATCAGCCGGCCCGCCGTACGCGTAGCTGGCGCACCACGGTGATTACCCAGCGTGCGGACTTAGAGCCTTTGCTCGCCGATAATCCTACGTTGCGTGCTCACTTAGCGCTACTGATTGCCGAAGCCTATTCCGTTGCCGTTAAAAAAGCCGCGGCTGAAACCGGTTTGGATAAACAAAGCTTTCCGGTAGAATGTCCTTGGTCTGCCGCGCAATTGCTGGATGAGGAATTTTGGCCGACATAGGGTCGGCCAAAATTCATGCGATCACCCCGACTTCACATACGCCTTCATCCACCCCAGCAACGCCTCATTCTGCGCCCGCCGCATCTTGGGCGCGCCGTTGATCGCGCCGGCGTGGGGCATGGTGGGCAGCCGCACCATCTCCACCCGACAGCCGTTGACCTTGAGCACCGTGTAGAATTGCTCTCCCTGTTCGGCGGGGCAGCGCCAGTCATGTTCGCCTTGGACCAGCAGCGTGGGGGTTTTGCAACGGTGCGCATAGGTGATCGGCGAACAGCGGGTGTAGACCTCCGGGATCTCATGGGGATGACCGCCCAGTTGCTCCACGGCGAACCAGACGCCAATGTCGCTGACCCCATAAAAGCTCTGCCAGTTGGTGACCGGGTTCTCCGGCACCGCGGCCTTAAAGCGGTCGGTCTGCCCCACGATCCAACAAGATAGATTACCGCCGCCGGAGAGGCCACAGACGCCTAGCTGATCTGGATCGGCCCAACCGTTGGCGATGACCGTATCAACCCCGGCCATCAGGTCCGTATAATCCAGGTTGCCCCAATCGCCCTTGATCGCGGTCGAGAAGTGGTCACCATAGCCGGTTGAGGCGCGCTGGTTGATCAGCAACACCCCATAGCCGGCCCCCACCAACAGTTGCGTGTCAAAGTGATAGACTGATCCAAATGCGCTGTGCGGCCCCCCATGAATATAGAGAATCGTGGGATAAGGTGCCGTCCCACCTGCCGGGCGGATAAACCAGCCCTCGACTTGCACCCCATCTTGGCCAGGAAACCAGATCGGCTCAACTACGGGCTGTTGCAGCCCGGCGAGGAAGGCGGTATTAAGCTGGGTCAGGCGCGTTTCCTGTTCACCATTGCCATCCGCCAGATAGAGATCGGGTGGGTTAGTAAAATCGCTGCTCGCGTAAAGCAGCTGCCCAGTCGCCTTGTGTTGATCGAGCAAGTAGCAACTTCGGTCTCCGTTGACCACGGGGATGTAGCTCGGTTCGCCTGTCAACTGCACCTGATAAATCGGCACTGTGCCGCCACTTTGCACCTGAACATAGGCGGCCGCGCCGTCAGCTGTCACCAAGACTTTGTTCAACTGCCGCGCAATCCCTGCCGGCATGTCGGCTTGGAGCTGCGCCCCGACCTGGCGATCTAGCCCGGCAGTGCGGTTGACGATGGTTTTGCTCGCCAACTCGATCACGAAGAGATTGTTCTGCGTGCCAATGGGGTGACCCGCTTCGACCCCCACAAAGGCAATCTGCTCGCCGCTGGGTAACCAGGCCGCGCTGCCGGTGAGATGGCCCCAACTGTGATCAAGCACCGTCTCAACTTGACCATCCAGCGTCACGCTGCGGAGGATGGCGGAGAGCGCGCGATGGCTGTCGGGCGTCATCGTGGCGACGTAGAGCAGGCGGCTGCCATCGGGTGACCATTGGGGCGCGGCGTTCTGACAACCATCGTCGGTTAACCGGCGCGCCTCGCCGCCTTCCACCGCAATCACATAGAGATCCTG
Organism: Caldilineaceae bacterium; assembly: GCA_022842065.1. The sequence goes on along the minus strand of JALHQH010000022.1, from coordinate 149,718 downwards.
GACCGCGCTATCGAGATAGCCCAGCGTGTCAAAGCGGTAGACCGGGCGGGTGAGGCGATAGGGCAGGTTGGGGTCGTGGGGTTGATCGGGTTGTGGCGGGGCGCTAAAGGCAAGCTGCGTCCCATCCGGTGACCAGGCGATCCCGCCGCCGACCCCTTGTTGGAACGTGGTCAGTTGGCGCGCTTCCCCGCCATCGGCAGCGAGCAGATAGATCTGGGCCTTGCCGCTACGGTTGGAGATAAAGGCCAGGGTTTTGCTGTCGGGCGACCATTGGGGGGCTTGGTTGCGCTGCTTGCCAAAGGTCAACGGGCGCTGCTCGCCGGTGGCCAGGATCAACAGCCAGAGCTGTTCGTCATCGGTATCATCGGTGGCGTCATAGCTGCTGATACTATAGGCGATCTGTTCGCCATTGGGGGCCAGGGTCGCCGATTGGAGAAAGTGCAACTGGAAAAGGTCATCGGGGACGACGGGGCGGGGGGTGGGTTGGTTGGTCATAAGGTGTGCTCCGCTGGTATGAAAGAGAGGGTAAGTAATAAATGTGGTAATCGAGCGGAGGGGGCGCGTGTAGG
>JALHQH010000022.1:0-149139 GCA_022842065.1 Caldilineaceae bacterium | reverse complement strand
AGGCTGAGCTTGTCGAAGCCGAAGCGGCTCCGGCTCCGACAAGCTCAGCCTCCGCTCGATGGTGGGTCCGCTTCCCCTCCGACACGCTCAGGGTCCGCTCGATGGTGGGTCCGCTCGATGGTGGGTCCGCTCCATCCGCTGCCGATCAACCCGCAACGAAACTAAGGTTATCGAGTTTACCGCGCACATTTACGTTAATTGTAACGGCTAGGGTGCGTTTCGTGCCAACTAACTGAAATGCCACCCAGGTGACCCCATCGCCACCAGTCACATCCCCCACGCTGCATTGATCACAAAGAATATGCGCCAGCCGGACTTGATCCCACCACGCGTTCTGATCAACCCCTGGCGCGCAAAGGCGGCTAAAGGCGCGCTTGGTTGGCTTGCTGACTAAAGCAGCGACCTGCGCCATCGCCCGCTGCAGCGTTTCATTCGGCGGCAACGTCGAATCAATGTCCAATTCCTGGATCTGGGGCGGCACGGTCGGCGACATGGTGATCGATACGGTACACCAGCCCTGTTCGCCCGCCATGCGCCAACTACCGCGCAGCCAATTTTCAACAACAAAGGGACCATCAGGGGTCAACGGGCCATGTTGGGCGCGCAGTTGGTCAAATGTTTGCTGCCAGTGGGCAACGTCACAATCCAAAAAGAAATTTTCGGCAAAGAGGGTGGCCGCCAATTGTTCATCCCAACCGGCCAGGAGAGCCATCAACCCTTCCCGTGCGGCGGCCAGCGCCGGCGCGACCGGTATGGTATAAGGCTTTACAGCACAGGCCGTAATCAGCTGGTCGAGCGCTTCGATACAACTGCCGGTGACCCGTGCATAGGTCAGGTTAGCCAGCGCAATCACCCCCACCCCATAGGCCGGTACCCAGCGCATGTGCGACCCAAAACCAGGCAGCCCACCCCCATGCCCGACACTTTCCCAAATACCGTTGTGACGTATGGAGAGACCAAAGCCATAACCACTGGCGATCACCTTGGGCGTTGCGCCCAGCGCCGGCACGGTAACGCTGGGCGTATCGGTGCGCCAGATCTGCCCCATCTCGCGCAGGGAACTGCGGCGCAGCGTTCCATTTTCCCGCTCATCACCCAGGTTATCGCGAGGGGGCCAGGCGGATTGAAAGAGCGCCACCCAGCGCGCCAGGTCGTTGATCGAGGTAAACAAGCCCGCAAAGCCGGCCACATCACCCCCCGCCGTCAACAGCGGCTCGGCTTTCCATTCCTCATCTTCCCAGCGATAGCCCCGCGCCAATCGATCCGTGGGCACGTCGCCGGGATTCCAGACGGTGGCGGTCATGCCCAGCGGCTGTAAGATCTGCTTGGTAATATAGTCCAGCGCACCGATCCCGGCTACGTTCGTAATGATCCGTCCCAGCACCATGTAGCCATAGTTCGAGTATTCAAAGGTCACCCCCGGCGGGTTGGACCAACTGACCCCTGCCCGAAAAAAGTCGCTCATTGCCGCGTCGCTGCGATAGATCTGGCGATCCCCCCACGGGTCATCCTGCGGCCAGCCCGCATTCATGCTCAACAGGTGGCGCACGGTAATCGGCAGGGAATCAGTCGTGGGATAGACGAGGTCGGCAAATTCGGGGACATAGGTCGCGATAGGTTCATCGAGCCGTAACTGACCGCCATCCCGCAGTTGCAGAATCGCCAGCGCCACAAAACTCTTAGTCATCGACGCGATGCGAAAGACGGTGTCGGCGTCAACCCCTGCGTTACTTTCGACATTGCGCACGCCAAAGCTGTGGCTGTAGATCAACTCGCCGTCAACGACAACACCGTAGGCAACGCCAGGAATGTGATGACGTTCCACATGGCGGCGGAAGAGCGGTTCCAGATCAGGGCAGCGATCCAGCAGGCGCGCTTGGCGATCGGTTTGGGTGAAATAGGGTGTGGGTAGGGTAGACATTGGGTTGACTTTCTGATGCGATCAAATCAGTTTAAGGTTTGCGGGTGCAGTGGCACTATCTTGCAAAAAACTGCTGCACGCACAGAGATTGTAGCGGAAGGCAAATCGGCAAGCAAATAGTCAAAACCTAAAGGATGAGCGTTGGCAAAAGTCGCGCCACGCAGTGGGACACTTTGCGGCATCGGCGGCGGCTGAGGAAATGGAAATGTTTGCCCTATTTGTGGTGTAATCAAACTAGGTTACGTCCGCTGTGCGAAGTGAAAGGTGTTCTATGACAATCGAGCAAATCCTAACCGAAGCGTTGCAACTGCCCACGCCCAGTCGTGCCTTTGTCGCGGAGCGGTTATTGGAAAGTTTAGATGATGAAGAAGAATTCGAATTGTCCGCCGAATGGCTGGCCGAAATTCGCCGGCGAATTGCCGGCGTTGCGGCCAGCCAAGCACAAATGATCCCTGCGGAAAAAGTCTTTGCCTCTTTGTGATTTGTTTCTCTTAGCGACCCCTGTTAATGCTAACTTTTTAGCATAGTTGTTGTACAATAGAACGAAAGTCATGCGAAGGCGCAAGCTGGAGAAAAGGGATCAATTATGTTATCAGCAGATATCATGCTCGAAAAGCCGGGACTAATTACCGTCTCAGAAGCGCTAAGTAAAAAACTTGGACTAATGCCAGGAATGTCACTCGTTGTTGAGGATACCAAGGATGGTGTCCGCTTACGCGTCAAAAAGATGCCGCCGCATCTGAGTTATGAAAATCATGTATTGGTTTTTGCCGGTGAATTAATCAATCCTGTGTCAGATCCGGTTTTAGATGACCGCGATGAGCGTATGAATGCAGTAATGTAGAATGAAAGTTCTCTTTGATACTTCCACCTTGATTGCTGCGCTATTACAGCAGCATGATGCCCATCAGCTTGCACATCCCTGGCTGGATCAAGTATTGACTGGTGCGCATCATGGTATCATCTCTGCACACTCGTTGGCTGAGCTTTATTCTACCTTGACGCGGATGCCGCTGCAACCCAAACTTTCAGCATCAGATGCTTTAACCCTGATCCGTGAAAATTTATTAGGGACATTTGAAATTGTCGGGTTGACACCACCGGATTATATCGCCATTCTTGAGAATCTACAGAGCCGCAACCTGGTTGGCGGGGTAACATACGACGCGCTGATTATGTATGTTGCCATTAAAATGGGGGTGGACAAAGTCATCACCCTTAACGGACGCGACTTTGTGCGCCTATTTCCTCAATTTGCTGGTGAAATCGTTATATTACGGAAGTAACCACCCCTACCCCAACTGCGCAAAGACACTATTCAGAATCGCCTGCAAGCGCGCATACCACAGTTCGCGACCGGTGCGCGCATGGGTGTTGGTGAGCACGGCGATCACCGTCTCCGCTTCTGGATCAATCACCAGTTGACAGCCGCTGGCGCCGCCGTGCCCATAGGCGCGGAAAGAGGCGAGATCGGCAAAGAGTTGCGGCTGGTGGACGTTTTTAAGTGCAAAGCCAATCCCCCACGGCACGGGCAGATTGGGCTGCGAACCCATCATTTCATCCTGTAACATGGCGCGACCGCCGGTCTGATCGGTGGTCATGACGCGCACGGTGGCGGTGCTGTGTAACCGGGGACCGCCGGGAGCAAAATGGCGGGCAAAACGCAGCAGATCGCGCGCCGTGGTCACCGTGCCAAAGGCAGGATGGGCGATGGAGAGCGCATAGGGGGAGTTATACATCGCCCCCTCGGTCCCTTCCGCCATGACGCCGCGTACCTTGGCCAACCGCCCATACTCATGGGCTGGCGGCTGCATGTAGCTATCCTGTAACCCCATCGGCTGCAACACCAATGTATCGACCAACTCGGCAAAACTGAGGCCGGTTGCCGCTTCCGCCATGCGCCCGGCGAGTAGATAGTGATAATCGGCATAACCAAAGGCGGTGCCCGCTTTGTGGCGCAAAGTAGTTGTGTACATCTCCTCAATCAGCGCCGACATAGGTGTACGCGCCGCCAAACGTGCATCCATCTCAGGTGATTCGTAGATCATGCCGGCGGTGTGGGTGAGCAGATGGCGCAGCCGCACCCCCTCCCGCCCCCCGCCGCGAAATTGGGGCAGCAGGTCACAGACCAGCCGATTCAACGTCAGCACCCCCTGTTCGACCAAGCGCATGATCATCGCCGCCGTATAGAGCTTCGAGATCGACGCCAGCGGCCAGAGCACGGTTGGTGAGGCCGGCAACCCCGGCGCCGCCATCCCGGCATAATGTTCGATCACCGTCTCATCATGTTGCGCGGCAATCACGGCGGCCCCTGCAAAGCCCCCCTCCCAAATATAACGGTCGATCAAGGTAATGTAATCAGGTGCAGCCATCTTGTTATCCTTACTGGTCGATTATGTTGTCTGTTATTAGAGGATGACGTAGAAAGCGCCGGTAAGTAACCCGGTGGGAGAAATAGATACGAGACAAGGAGACACGAGACAAGGAGACACGAGATTGGCGGACCGCAGATAGGAAGTTAGACTGCCTCGTAATTCGTAATTCGTAATTCGTAATTCGTAATTCGTAATTCGTATCTCGTGTCTCGTGTCTCGCACCTACCTCCTTTCCTGCTGCCACAACTCCTCTGTAACCTGCGCGATGCCGGCGCTGAGGTGGCGGCGATAGGTGCTGAAGGGGAGATCGAGCAGTTCGGCGGCGGCTTCTTGGGTGGGGGCGGGTTGAATGTAGGTGTGGTGCAGGGCGCGGTGCAACTTGCGCAGGCGCGGGGTGGCCTGCAACTTGGCGACGGTTTCTGCTAAGATTGTTTTGAGCGCGGCGGCGCGCTGGACGGTGTTGCTCTGCGGGCCAGCCTGGTTGGCGACCAAACGGGTGCCCAAGAGCGGGTTGCGACTGAGGGCATTGGGAGCATTCAGCGTGCGCAAGGCTTCGCGCACCGCTGCCCCGAATTCGCTTTCGCTGAGCTGAGCAAAGGTGGGGGCCGCTGTCGCCGCGCTGACCCGTTTTGTCTCTCTGGCTGCGCTGCCTTCGCCAAGGGTTTGTAACCACTGCAATGCCGGCTGGGCGCGCCAGTCGTGGCCATAAATGCCGAAGTGCTGTGCGCCTACCGTAAAATCGGCTCCAGTCAGGCGGGCAAAGTGGATATAGGCAAAGATATCGCGCCAGAAGTCGGGGGCGGCACAGGCGATCAGGGTGTAGGCAATCGTCGGGTTGGTCAGAGCTTGCTGCACCAGATGCAAAAAGATGCGACTCTGTACCGACGAGACCCCTTGGTAACTATCATGCGCCAACCAGAAGCGCGCCAACAATGCCTCTTCGCCTGGCCGTAGCTCGGCCTGTTGTTCCAGATAACGCCAGACTGCAGCGGTTGCGAGATCGTGCTGATAGGCAGTTGGTGCCGTTGGCACAATGCTGACCAGCAGCAACAATCCTTGCGGAGTGCCGCGCGTATCGCGCAAGAGGCGAATCCCCTGCGGTTGCTGGATTAACCACTGTTGGGCCAGGCGCGCCCCCTCTACGCCTTCATGCTTTTCGATCATCGCCAGCAGCGCGGGGTGGTCGCTTGGGCGCGCTTCTTCAACTACAATCGCGCCACTATCCTGCCATTCAAAATAAGGACGCACCAGTGGATTATCGCGGTCGAGATAGAGATAATCGGAGAGCGCCTGCTGCTGGAGCACGCTGTCACTCTGGCTAAATTGGGCCAAATAATAGGCGCGGGCCCGCTGGTAGAGCAACTGGTAGCGGTCGGGGTTGCGCCAGCGCAGGTCAGCACTGATCGCTTCGCGCGCCAGATCATGGGGGAAGATGCCGCGCGCCTGGGCTTCGACAAAGGAAAGGTTGTGCAGCCAACTGAAGAGGGCGCGCCCGTCGTCGATCTCCAGCAAGGCGCTGAGCAGCCCTTCTGTGGTCAGGCGCACGGTGGCGCAGGCTTCCAGGGCGGCGCGATGATCAGGCGTGGGCGCGCTCTGCATAAAGCGCTCAACCAGGGTGGCGATAATATCGGGCGCATCGGCTGGTTGAAAGTGCATGGCCGGGTGCTGGGTAAAGGCATCGGCAATCAGCGCCAACGCCAGTGGATGGCCACGCGTAAAGGCGAGTACCTGTTCATGTTGCGCGGCGGGGATCTGACGCTTTTGTAGAAAAAGGCGGCTCTGTTCCATGCTGAGATTGCGTAGGGGTAGTACCCGCATCAACTGTCGCCAACCGGGATCGGTACGCCATTCCAGCGATGGTGGGTTGCGGCTGGTCAACACAATCAGCACTGTGCCCGGCAATTGGGGCAGGAATTCTTCGCGTAGCCAGCTGTCGAGGCCCCCCAATAATTCATAGGTATCAATCAAGAGGACAAACCGACCGTTGTGTACGGCCAGATATTGCAAGAAGGTTTGGGCGGGGGGTAGACTAAGGGCTTGGTGCAGATTAACGAGAAAGAGCTGCGGCGTTGCCTCCAGGTTGCGCCCGTCAAGCTGCAGATGGGGTACCCCGGCAGCGCTCGCCAACTGGCTGAATTCGGTGAGCAGTGTCGTTTTGCCCACCCCACCGGGGCCAAGCACATAAAGCAGATGAAAAGGTAACTCGGCGGCACTCAGGGCTGTTTGAAAGAGTTCACACTCCGCTTCGCGTTTAACGATCCGGTTCTGGCGCAGGGCAGCCAACCGTTCTGCCAGCAACGTGCTCATGATTGCTCCTTTTGCAAAAGCAATGCGTTAATCTGCGCATCCGACAGTTGCTGCGCTGCCGCCCAACTTTCGGTGTAGGTGTGAGCCCGGAGCGCGGCGCGCAATTTATCCTCCACTTTGGTATAAAGCACTTCTTCATCACGCTCCAAGGCGGCATTGGTTTGGTTGGTGATTTGCCGGGCAATCGCCAACAACTGTACGGCACGCGTGAGCATGGTTTCATCTTTACTACCACGGTGGACAATGACGCCGGCCAGCCCAATCGCACAGGAGATGACGCCCCGTTTGTCATCCAATGCCAATGACAGTTCCATACTTTCCTGGTAATGCTGCGCCGCATCAGTGAAGGCTGCGATATAGAGTTCGGCATGGGCCAGGTTACTCAACGAGGTGGCGATGCCCCACCGATCCCCAATCGTTTGGCGCAAGGCTAAACTTTCGGCATGTTGCCGACGCGCACTCGCGTAATCACCTTGCGAAAAGGCGACCAGCCCTAAATTATCCAATGTCTGCCCAGCCCCCCAGCGATCTCCCAACTCATTGCGCAGGGTGAGGCTCTGGGTCCAGTAGTGTTGTGCCGTGGCATAATCACCCTTGATGTAGGGGATCACGGCCAGGTTGTTGAGCGAGGCCGCCACCCCCCATTTGTCGCCAATCTCCTGGCGCAGGGTGAGTGATGCTGCGCGCCGGGCCTGGGCAGTAACATAGTCGCCGGTACTGCGTTCAATATTGCCCAGGTTGTTGAGCGCATTGGCCATGCCAACTTTGTTGTCGAGTTGTTGGTAAAGAGTCAGCGCCTGTTCCGCATAGCGGTGCGCTTCGCCATAGTTGCCGCTTGAGTAGTGGACGCTGCCCATCCGATGCAGGGCTGAGGCAACCGCGGGCAGATTCTGCGCCGCTTGCACCGCAGCCAGGCCCTCAGTCAGATAGTCCCAACCCGCTTTTTGATCGCCTTGCAGATAAAAGACATTGCCGATTTCGAGCAGCACTTCCCCTAGGTGTGACTGATCTTGTAACTGTGCCCAACCCTGCTCCGCCTGGCGTAACCAGCCCAACGCACCGGGGAAATCGCCGCGGTTGCGTTGCAATAGCCCCAGGGCCTGGTAGCAGCGCACCCGAATTTCACTGACATTCCCATCGCTAGGCGTGAGGGCAAGCACCTGTTGGTACCGTTGCTCCGCCTCGGCCCACCGCCCGACAAATTGGAGGACATCCCCCAGGCGCAACAGCACCGCGATCTGCTGCTCATACGCGGTGTGCTCTGCTTCGGATAGTGCCAGGGCTCGCTCGTAATAGTCAATTGCAGCACTGTTGGCATAGGCGGCTTGGGCGCTTTCGCCGGCCAACCCCAGATAGTGGCGCGCCCGCTCGGCTTCGTCTGCTGCCTCAAAATGATAGGCTAATTGGGCATAATGGGGGGAAAGTAACTCCTGATAGTGTGCTTCGATGGCCAGCGCCAACTGATAGTGCAAGGGCCGGCGCTGCTCTGGGCTGAGTGTCAAGAGGATGCCTTCGCGCAATTTGTCGTGGGTAAATTGCCAACGCTCTGCCTGCACTTCGAAGATCATGGCATTGGCACAGCGATCGAGCCAGCTATCGAGCGTCACATCGCGATTGACACGCTGTAGGATCGCCAGATCAAGCTGGCGACCGGCAACCGCCGCCCATTGGAGCAGCGGTTGATAAACGGGCGGCACGCGTTGCAGCCGCCGTTGGATCACCTGTTGCATCCCGCCGGGGAAGATCTGTTTGGGCAGCCCCATGGTGGCCACGCGCTCAAGTTCACCGGCCTCTTCGGCCAGCGCCCGCAGCACCTCCACCACAAAGAAGGTGTTGCCTTCGGTCTCCTGCTGCAAAAAGTTGACCAGGTGGGCGCGCCCCCCATCCTGGCCCAACATCGCAACGCTCAACGCTGCGATCTGATCGGGCAAGAGGCGTGCCACGAGCATTGTTTGCATGTGCGGCAACTGCTCGGGCAATTTAGGTGCTTCGCCGCGTCGATAAGCGCCGATCAGCAGCAACCCAGTTGCCGACGCTTCGGCTGTTTCAGGCCGTGTCAATTCTGCGGGTCGAGTTAACCATGCCAACAATGCCAGGCTGTTTTCATCGGCCCAGTGTAGATCTTCCAGCAGGATCAGCAGTGGTTGTCGTGCTGCACTGCGGCGCACTAGCGTCGCAATCGTGGTCAGCAAGCGAGTTTGCGCGGCCTTGGCTTCCAGGGCCGGCGCATCACCGACCGGTTGACCAAGCCAACTGGCCAGTTGGGGCAAGAGGGGCTTTAAGACCGCGGCTTCCAAAGGGGTTGGTGGCGCCAGCAACACCAACCAGCGCAAGGGCTCATGCCAGAGCTGATAAGCGCCGCCACCGCCGCTGCTTGCCTGGCCGCGCAGCACCAGCGCGCCCTGGACTAGGGCATTGGTGCGCAATTCGTTAAGCAAGCGCGACTTGCCCACGCCACTCTCGCCGCCGATCAGCCAACTGCTACCGTTGCCCGCGACGATCTGTTCCAGCGCGCCGATTAGCTGGCTCAACTCGCGTTCGCGACCAATCAGCGGGGCCGCCTGTAAAAAGCTCTCACGCGTGGCAATGGTTTCGCCCGGTAATGTTTCGCCAATCGCATCGCTGAACGCCGCAATGACAGCGGTGGCATCGGGGTAACGCAGGGCTGGATCTTTGGCCAATAGCCGTTGTAGCACCGCCTTGATCGGGGCATCGATCTCAACATAGTGCCAATCCGGCTCAATCGTGAGCAAATCCGCTACACTCAACTGTTGCCCGGTGGGGGCGAGGGGATGCCAGCCCGCGAACATCTCATAGCCGATCACGCCTAGCGCATAGAGATCGCTCACCGCGGTGGCCCTATCCCCACGCAACATTTCGGGGGCCATGTAGCGCTGGGTCCCAGAGGAAGGGGTCGTGTGATCGCCAATCGTGGCCAGCCCAAAGTCAAGCACCTTGACCTCTTGCCCACTGACCAGAATGTTGCCAGGTTTGAGGTCGCGATGGATCATCCCCCGGCGGTGGATATAGGCCAAGGCGTGTAACACCGGCAGCAACAGCCGCACCTTGGCTTTGGGGTCGAGCCATTGACCCACGGCGACCAGCGAGCGGCTGTTGTAGAGCAGATCCATGGTGAAATAGGGCTGCCTAACCGGCGGTGCATCGCCATGCATCTCCCTCGGTGTCTCGCTGGTGGATGCCAGATCAAACCCGTAGTCGCGCACACCAATGATATAGGGATGGCGCAGCCCGGCCAGCGCCTGAAATTCGTGGGCCAACGCCAGATGCAACGCTGGATCACCGGCCCCGTGCAACCCCCTGGTATTGACCCGCTTCAGCGCGACAGTCTCACCGGTCAAGTGGTCAAGGGCGCGATAAACCTGCCCCATACCCCCGGCCCCCAGCAGATCTAAACATTGGTAGCGTCCACCCACCCACTGGGCGCGCAGCGATGGCGTCGGCACCGTTGTCAATCCTGACATGTTGCTCCGCTCCGTAAAGTGTACTGGGTAAATGTAAGCTGTTATCTTACATTCTGCACACAAACAACATGGAATGCACTTGGCTCAATTTGTTTTGTACAGGTACTATACTTGATTTGAATCGTCTTACGCAAGAGGGAAAGTTAACCGTTTAATGGCAAGTTGGGGAGGAGGAAGAAGCTACTGATGACTGTCCACTGATGACCGATGGCGGCTAACAGTGGACAGTCGTCAGTCATTGCATTTACGCGGCGACGGCGACATGGCCATTCTGGTTGAGCACGGTGGCCGGCTCGGCGAAGAGGGGGAATTGGGTGGCCAATGCTTTGACCTCGCTGCGGATCTGCAACAGCGTCTGATCGTTCTCGGTCGTTTCTTTAAATTGTTTGATGAAGGCGGCGCGCTCTTTGGTGTTGGCGGGTAAAGTTGCCGTTTTTACATGATCGGTGACGGCGGCAATCCACTTGGCGATCTGGCGCATTTCGGCTTCGCCCATGCCGCGGGTGGTGACCAAGGGGGTGCCGACGCGCAGACCCGAGGGATAGAAGGGTGAACAGGGTTCGTTGGGAATCGCGTTGCGGTTGGCGTAAATGCCGGCGACATCCAGGGCAAAGGCGACCTGCGTGCCCAGCCCATCGCTAAAGGAGGTGAAGTCAACCACCATCAGGTGATTTTCGGTGCCGTTGCCGACCAGCTTCAGCCCATTTTCCATGAGCGCCGTGGCCAAGGTGTCGGCATTGCGGCGGACCTGGCGCGCATAGCCGTGGAAGCCTGGTTGCGCGGCCTCACCGGCGGCAATCGCAATGCCGGCGGTCGTCGCCAAGTGCGGGCCACCCTGTAAACCCGGAATAATCGCCGAATTGATCTTGCCGCTGATCTTGGCATCGCGCGCCATGCCCCGGTCGGTGACCAGGATCATCGCGCCGCGGGGGCCGCGGAAGGTCTTGTGGGTGGTTGACATGATCACATCAACATGCGGTACTGGTGAAGGATGTTCGCCGGCCAGCACGAGCGCGGTGATGTGTGAAATGTCCGCGACTAGCCAAGCCCCCACTGCATCGGCCACTTCACGGAATTTGGCAAAGTCGAGGACAAAGGGGTACGAAGTGGTGCCGGCAATGAGCATCTTGGGTTTGTGCTCCTTGGCCAGTGCCAACATCTGGTCAAAGTCAATGCGGGCGTTGGCATCGAGCCCATATTGTACGGCATTAAAATAGCGTCCCGAGAAGGTGACGCTGGGATGGCCGTGGGTGAGATGGCCGCCGGCTCCCAACGCCAACCCCATCAACGTGTCGCCCGGTTCGAGCAGGGCGAATTGGATCGCACTGTTGGCCGGTGAACCCGAATGGGCCTGGACGTTGACAAAGGGCACGCCAAAAAGTCCCTTCAGCCGATCAATTGCCAGATTCTCGATCTCATCGACAATTTGGTTACCTTCGTAGTAGCGGCGGCCCGGATAGCCTTCGGCATATTTGCTGGAAAGGCTAGAGGAGAGCACCCCGGCCACCGCCGGTGAAAAGTGATTCTCTGAGGGGATCAGCCCGATCATCTCGCGCTGGCGCACTTCTTCTTGTGCAATTAATTCATAGACAATGTCAGACATGTTTTTTGCTCCTGAATAAAAATATAACCATTAACCCCTCCCTAACCCTCCCCAGTTTGGGGCGGGGATCTAGCTGGGAGACCCAGGTTCCTTCCCTTAGCAGGAAGGGTTAGGGAGGGGTTACCTCATTGACTAAACATCAGTGGGGCCATTATAGCGGCAGACTATGTAAGGTCATAGTTTGGTAGGCCCAAAACTAGGGGCTATTCCTTCAGTCCCCTGTGCGCCAGAGCCGCCCGCCGAGGGCAACGGCATAACGTGGCGCGCCCGCCTGATCACAGTGCAGGGCAACCCATGTCTCTGCGGCCAGGCTTTCCGCAATACTATGCCAGTGCTGCCCATCGCTGCTGGCATAGATGCCCTGCGTGGTGGTGACATAGAGCGGCCAGGGTTGGTCAGGGTGATGTGGCGCAACGACACTGGTAATGCGCACTGCCTCGGCCAGAAAGAACTGCTCAAAGGCCCAGTGGTTGTCGTTTGGCTGCTGGTAGAATTTTAAGATCCGGTTGTGGGTACCCAACCAGAGCGTCTCGCCGTCACCGTGCTGTTGGATGGCGACGCCAAGCGCTGGGCTTGGGATCGCAAAATCGGCCAGCGCGGTCCAACTGTCCCCCTGATCGTGGCTGAGCCAAAGCTGCATGGGATAGTTAGCCGGCCCTGCTTCACTCATCGTCAACGCGTAGAGGCGGCGCGTGGTGGCATAAGCCGGCGAAAAACAGAGCTGCAAAATTGTCTGATCGGGCGCCGGGGTGGTTCGTTGTTCCCAATGGACATTACCAGTATGCCCGTCCACCGTAGAGCAGAAGATCTGCCCGGCCGCATCGGTCACCAGCAAGGTCTGATCCTGCGCATAGTCAGGCGATAAGACCAACTGGGTCGGCTGGAGGATGGTGGTCGGGAGTGGTTCGCTGCGCGCCCGCTCAAGTGCCGCCTCTTCGTCGGGGGCCGGCGCAATCGTGATGAGCGCGGTTTCGGTGAGGACCAACACTGCACTCTGCTGGGGCTGCTGCGGCTGGGCCAGGGCGATGGCGGCCAGATCATCCAACAGGTGGTTGAGTGGTGGCCAGTGCGCGCCTCCATCCGCGGTGACAGCGAGCACGCCTTCGCGATCCAGGGCAAAAAGGCGACCATCGCTGCTCAAGAGAGTGACCGGCGGGGCGTGGGCGGCCAGTCCCTGGTTGGCCGGTTCCCACTGCGCACCGCCGTCGGTTGACCGCAGCAGCCCATCCAGAAAGCTGCCGGCCAGCACAGTGTCATCGGTCCCGTTGGCCAGGGCAAAGACGAGCGCTTGGCCAGCGGCGGTTGCTTGCCAACTTTGCCCCCAGTCGGTCGAGCGCAAGATGCCTTCACTGCTGCCCCCTAACAAAGCGCGTCCATCGCTGCTTAGGCTCAGGCTATTGATGCTTAGACCGGCAAGATCAGCGCTCACTGGTTGCCAGGTCGCGCTGCCGTCAGTTGAGCGATAGATCCCATGCCCTTCGGTGCCGACATAAAGCGTCTGATTGGTGGCAAAATCCGGGTCAAGGGCCAGACAAAGCAGGGCGGTGTCGGGCAAACCATCACCCGCATCGCGCCAAGAGCGCGCACCATTGCGCGAACGATAAAGTCCCCCGCCCGCACTGCCTGCCCAGAGCGTCTCGCTTTCGGCAAAAGTGGGTGAGACCGCCAGGCAGAGGATCTCCAGATCGAGCAGGCCAAAGGTTGAGCTTTCCCAACTGTTGCCTCCATCCTGGGTGCGCATGACGCCCTCTGCCGTGGCGGCAAAGAGGGTTTGATCCTGGGCAAAGGTGGGTGAAGTGGCCAGCGCATTGATGACCCCTAACCCTTGCCAACTGCTCACCTCCTGCCACGTTTGCCCGCCATCGGTTGACTGGAAGAGCCGTCCCCCCTGGCTGGCTGCAAAGGCGAGCGGCGGCGTTGCAGCCTCTGTGGCCGGTGGGGCAGTGAAATGGACCGCGATCAGATTCGGATCAGTGAGGCCGGTCAGGCTGTGCGACCAACTTTGCCCGCCATCGGTTGAGCGCCAGAGGCCCACCGCTGTGGCTGCCAGGGCGAGGTGATCGTGTTGAAAGTGAGGCGAGCAGGCAAGCGCCAACACGGTGCCGCCTTCCCAGATACCCATCGATTGCCAAATGTTTGCCATGAGTCTGCTTTTTCTGTAATGTCACAAGGCCATTAAGTTATAGTGATCTACAGATTATACAAAGCGGCTGGGTAATTGACCAACTAAGCGCCTACCCTGCACCATAAAATTGACACTTGTCCCTGTGCTTGGGTGGACATCCCCTGCATCACCTACTATAATAGACCCGTTGATGATTAATCTATGCGTTTTCTGGGCAACTGTCCCGATCTGCTCTGGAGCGCAGCCACGTTTTTGTAGAAAGGCAGACGCATCGTGTCATACGAAGCCAAGTTACAAGCAATGGGCTATACCCTGCAACCGCTGGAGATGAATGCTGGGCGGTTAATGCATGCTGTACGTACTGGAAATCTGGTCTATACTTCTGGCCAGGTGTCGCGCTTTGGCGGCAAAGAGATTATCGGCAAGCTCGGGCGCGAGGTCAGTGTCGAGGAGGGCTATGAAGCCGCCAAGTTGTCGGCGTTGTGCTGTTTACAGGCCGTGAAGAGCCTGACCGGCAGCCTGGACAATGTGGTGCGCGTCGTCAAAGTGTTAGGGATGGTCAATGTTGCGCCGGATTTCAGCAATACGCCCGCGGTGATTCATGGGGCCAGCGATCTCTTCATCGAAGTCTTTGGCGAAGCCGGGCGCCATGCCCGTAGCGCCGTCGGTATGCAAATTCCCTCGGATTATGCGGTCGAAGTGGAAGTGATCTTCGAGGTTAAGTAAGCTTCTGTCAAACCCCTTACCCCCTGATGTTAGATGGTGAACATGCCGCCAGAGCTGGCGGCATGTTCACCATCTATACTGAAGTCAAGTTGAGAACCGGCGTTTTGCTGGCTAACGGGATCGCGTGCGTCGCACTGACCGCCAACTGTTTCCAGTCCGCTAGATTCTTTGGTCAGTGCGACGCACGCTGACCGAAACTAGGGGTCTCATTCTGATTTGCGTATAACATCAGGTATCACTCATTCGTGTGTTGGCGTATAACCGTTTGTGATCCCGTTGCCATAGGGGGTACTATGGCCATTTGTATAGACCTGCACATTGCCATAAGCGCTATTGCCATTGCGGGAACCTGCACTATTGGCCCGTTCTGCCGGATTGGCCATGAGCAGGATCCGTTCGATCTCTTCAGGGGTGCTTGCGGCTGGGCGCGTGCCCAGCAATTGTTCGTTGACGGCAATCGTGGCTTCTAACATTTTGTGCTCTAGTCCATGTGCGTTACAGAAAGCCATAAAGGCTTCGGTATCTTTGGGCAGACAGGCCCCACCATAAGGCGCACCGCCGCGGGTGCCATAAATTGGGTTCCACATACTCTCGGCGCTGCGAGCCACAATCGAGCCGACGACATTGCTGTCGATGCCCAGATTCTCACAGATCTGATGCACTTCGTTAAAGTAGCTAATCTTGACGGCGTTGTAAATATTGTTTACATACTTGATCATCTCGGCTTCGGTCGGGGTACAGTGAACAATCAAGCCGCCAAAGGGCATGTAGAGATCGTAAAGCACCTGCATGGTTAGTTGGTCGCCGACCCCAAGGACGGTAATCCAAGGGCGATCAAAGTCACTCTCGGCGGTGCGCTGACGCAGGAATTCAGGATTCATGGCCAGCCCAAAATCAACACCGCTCAATTTGCCGGATGCGTTTTCTAGAATGGGGCGAATGATCTGCTCGGTTGTGGTGGGGGGCACGGTGCTGCGCACAACGACACAAACATATTTGGCCGTATTTGCAAGACCGCGCCCAATCTCTTGGGCAGCCTGTTTAATGTGATCAAGAATGATCTGTTGATTGACGGTTGGTGTGGAGACGGTAAGCATCACGATATCCGCGGACGACCAATTTACTTCGGTGCTGGTCATTGCGTTCAACCCTTGCTGCCGTAGTTGTTCGAGCCGGTTTTTGTTGACATCAACGTAGGTAATCTGGTGACCGCGTTTGGCGAATCCTTTACCGGTGGCATGGCCAACGACGCCTGCCCCAACAATTACAATATTAGTCATTTTGATTCTCCTTAAGGTTGTCCGCAATTTCTGATTCAACCTGATGATAGCCTTGATTTCTATTTCATGCGTAATATACGCTATTGGAAAATGATGGAAATTAAGGCTAGCCGATCAAGCCACAACTATCAGTTTCCAACAATTGTCGTTTCATACTTAATAGTCTATCGGTAGATGAATAAGCAGCAGTTCCGCATTCTGTTACAAGAAATTGGCGATGAGAAATTCGCTGCCACTTTTAAGGGTGATCGGTATTAGGTGTTGAACGGCTTGGCAGGTGCAACATTAATGTACATCTACTCGGTAGACCACCGCAACCCGCATGCGGTGTGGTTCATGACCTACCATCAGTTACCGCGTGCCCTGTGGGCGTGCTTAACACTTGGCGTTGCGATCTACTGTACTGAAGTACTGGAAGCATAGCTTGTGATCTGACTAATGTACCTATCCGATGGTATCCTACCAATGATGTACCCATTTCGTAAAATGGCTCATCTATTTGTATTAACATTTTCTTACGTTTGTTCTACTTTATTAATCGTCTATGACCCTACAAATCCCTCAAATAAAGTTGATCAAATTTGCGTGCATTGAGCATGGAATATGCATAATAAACGGTGTTCAGCTATACACAAGCCACATTAATACTTATTTCCTCCTGTAGTTGGTAAGTTTTTTGCAACTAAGACAATGAAAATTTTGTAATCACTAAGGTTAAAAACAAATTAGAAAGCAAGTAGACGATTAGGTATTCAAATCGTTTTGTTTTTTCCTTACGAAAAACAGCTGTAATGTCTTTGTTTACTACCAACCAGCCACAAATCATTGGTGCAACGCGGTCTACCTGTTAATTTTTTCGTCGCCTAAACGTATGCTAGGCGTCTGATACAAAGCTATCGTGTGCGTGTTTTTACTTGTTTACTCCGTCTTGTTTGACCTGTTTTGTGTAAAAGTGAGGAAAAGGCAATGGCCGGTACGCTGCAAGCACCGATCTACCAACGTATCTATCTAGTCGTGCAACAAATTCCCCCTGGGCAGGTGGCAACTTATGGGCAGATTGCAGCAATTGTTGGGGGCTGTACTGCCCGCATGGTCGGTTATGCGATGGCAGCCTTGGCTGGGGATACCCAAACCCCGTGGCAGCGGGTGGTTAATGCACAGGGTAAAGTGAGCCCACGTGCTGACAGTGGTAGTACTAGCCGGCAACGTTTGCTATTGCAGGAAGAAGGGGTGCAGATCGATGCCAACGAACGAATCGATCTGCGGGCATATCGGTGGCGCGGCCCCAGCATTGGTTGGTTGTTGGAACACGGCTTTGAGCCGACGCCAAGTTGGCGCGCTGCGTAGGTCCAACGCGGCTACGCGACGACCTTAAACCAAAGCGGATCGTGATCGTCCGGATCGCCATTGTAGTTGACCGTGATCTCCTCGCCGGGCGCGATGTCACGCAAGGCAATGTACTCCATCATAGTGGTCGCAAGATTCTTCTCGTAGCGCGCGTTGGGGTTGTAGGCGTGATTATAGAGGGAACCCATGCCCAGGGCCAGTGCCATCTCGTCGCCCCAGGCATAACAATAGTTAAATAAAAAGGTCTGTTCAATGTACTCCCATTGGGCCAGGTTGATCACCAACACGGGTGCTTGTTCAATGCATTCACCCGCTTTAATTGCTTCATGCGTAAAGACCCCACGACCCTTGCCGCTAACTTCTGCCACATATAACATACGCTCTCCAGACGTTCCCGATTGATGGCTACTAAAAACGTTCGTCTGATTCTAGCATGGCTTAACGAGCTGTCAAATGGCGTTGTGCTGTTGATGAACGAAGCGCAAACAAGTGAGCTGATTCATCCTATACAGATTGCGAGTTTGTGCTTTGTGATTGATAGATTCTTTGCGAAAATTGATAGACTTTCTCCAGGTTCGCGCGCCCAAAAGTATGGTAAGCTATAGACGATGGCAGACTAATCAAAATCGGTTGGCCAGGGATTTATTTGGCGATAAGTGGGCCTGCAGCGGTAATTGGCAGGCGAGTAATTGTTTGCCAGCGTGCCGCCTCGTGTTGCCAGGTTTGGGTCAATTCGCTGTCAGATGCCTGTGCCGTTGGTTCGAATGTTGCGCAGCGCAACTCAACGCTGAAATCACTGGCTTTGCGTCCGGCGCGTTCAATGCGGTTGCGCAAATCTGCCAGCGCTTGCAATGCTGCAAAACATTCAGCGTCGGCACCGTTGGCAAAAGGGCTCCGGCCTTGGGCTTCGTCCGCTTTACCATCCTGCAGGCGCAACAGTTGCCAGCGCCACTGCATGGTTGGGCCAGTTTCTTCATCGTCGGCCAGTGGATCACCTTTCATTGGCCAAGCCCAGAGGTTGAGGGCAAATTCAGCCGTTGAAGCCAAGCTCGTTTGATAGAACTTGTGTACATCCTTGAACTGACGGCTGAAGCGAGCCGGAGGCAGATCTTGGCGGGTCTGGCGGCCATAGGGTTTGCTACTAAGCCGCTCGTCGAGGATCGCGACCACGCCATTGTCGCTGCCGCGGCGGATCAGGCGACCAAAGCCCTGTTTGAGGGCGAGATTCATCAGGGGCATCATGTAGTCGCCAAAGCTGTTGCCGCCGCTGCCGTCGAGCAGGCGCATCCGGGCACTGTGCAGCGGGTCGTTGGGGGTGGGGAAGGGCATCTTGTCCAGCACGACCAGCGTCAGGTCGTCACCGGGAATGTCAACCCCTTCCCAGAAGGAGCGGGTGGCGAGCAATACGCTGTGGTCGGTCTCTTTGAACCAGCTGATCAGCGCATCACGCGGGGCATCGCCCTGGGCGCGTAGGGGCCAGATCGTTGGGCGATCTGCGTGGCGCAGCCGGTCGTTGACCTGTTGCAGGCCGCTCCAACTGGTGAAGAGACAGAGCGCCCGCCCACGGCTGACCTGGAGCAAGCGGTCAATTTCGGCGGCGACGGCGCTGTAATAGCCGTCAGCGTTGCGATAGTCATAGGCCGGCAACGGGGGTTGATAGAGCAAGGCCTGGCGGTCATAATCAAAAACTGGGGGCAAAATCTTTTCGACCCCCACCTGATCAAGGCCGCAACGCTGTTTAAAATGGGTGAAGTTCCCGCCGGTGGCGAGCGTGGCACTGGTGCAGATGACGGTACGCACAGGTGCTATTTCGGCTTCGGTTTCATCTTCGTTGCCAGCCGGTGGTGGTGCCGGCTCGTTGGTTTCGGGGTGAAAGAGATAATCGCGCAGGTAGGTGGCAGGATTAATCGGGGCAGCATGTACTTCTAGGGTCGTATGGCGACGATCAAAGACACGCACGGCATAGCGCACAATGTCACTGTCGCGGTTGCTGGTGGCGACATTTAGCAATTTTGTGGCCGTGCTGCTGAGGGCTTCCATTGCTAATTCATAGGCGCGGCGGGCTTCGGCTTGATCTTCTTCGCTGCCGCCTTTGGCTGTCGTTTTGCCTTTGTCAGCCTTTTTCTTTTTCGTGCTGGGTTTAGGGGCATCCTCTTCTGGGTCCGGCACCGTAAACGGATTGTTGAGACGTAATTTTTGGGCCATGGCACTCAGGTTACGGCTGAGCTTTTTCATCTCTTCTAGATCGCTTTCAATGCGATACGCATTGTCACGGCTCAGGTGGGCGACCTCTTGAAAGGCCAGCGTATTCTGGAACCGGCGCTCATCCAACTCATCGCTGTCAAAGTGTTCTGTGAAGAGGGCGCGACTCAGCAACTGCTCTACTGTATAGTCAGTGATACTGGTCTCGAAGACCGCCGTCGCCGTGCCCTCAAGGCCGTGGGCTTCATCAATGATATAGATTTGGGCCGGGGGCAATAAACGTTCACCGGCCCAACCCAGTTCTAAGGCATTGAGGAGTAGGTGATGATTGGTAATCAGGATCTGGGCTTCGGCCGCTTTGTCACGCATGTTATTGACCCAACAGCCGTCGAAATAATGGCGACAATCCTGATGCAGACAATCATCTGGGTAGCTGACAAGTCGTGGCCGCAGATCGCTATCAAGCAGGAAGGGCAGATCATCAACGTCACCGGTGTCGGTCTCTTGTAGCCACTGTTGCATGAATTTAACCTGTTCATGCTCGCGATCATAGAGGGCAATCTGCTTTTGGGTGGCAGCTTCTTTCTCCCATTTGTAGTTACAGACAAAGTTGCTACGCCCTTTGACGATGACTGCACTGATCTCGTGATCGAGTAATGGCGTCAGCACTTGCCGAAGAAAGGGAATATCTTTAAAGAAAAGCTGACTTTGTAGCGATTTATTGGCAGTGGCGACAATGACTGTCTTCCCACTTAAAATTGCCGGGATCAGGTAAGCAATTGACTTGCCAGTGCCGGTGGGCGCTTCGATGAGCGCATGCTGGGCATTGAGAATAGCCGTTTGTGCCGCCTGTGCCATCTCTAGCTGACTGGGGCGCAACTCGTATCCGTCGAGCGCAGCGGCCAATGGTCCGGTCGGCCCAAAAAATGCGGCAAGATCAGATTGGGCAAGTGGTGTCGACGTTTTATCGGCCTCTGGTTTCGGATTTAACATGGGCTTGGGCTCAGGTGTATATAGGCTAGCCGCAGATGCGCTTTCTCTGTTGCTATACCAACGGTTGCTGTGGCAGCAAGGCAAAGCGCCAGCGCTGTCTGCACTTCGGCCTTGGTCGAAAGCGCTTTAGGATAAAAATTTTGGGAATAAAATGGGTGCTGTTTGGCCCTGCGTGCTGGCTTTGACGAGTGGTTCATAGGAGTAAATTTTAACATTTATGCAGTTTACAAGCAAACCGCGAAGGAATCACACTGCTACCGACGATTAATATAACAAGCAATAGCAGGACAAATATAGCAGCCAAACAATGTTAACTGTAAGAATGTTGCAAGGTAATCACTAAATGTTTTGCAGTATACTCTCCTTAACAAAAGTACGACATTTTGCGTATCCGACAAGTGTTTTTTATGTAACTTTCGCTGATTGCACTCCAGCCTAGTCAGCGACAGAATAAAGCATAGCACCGATTACAAAACAACATTTACCTGGCCGTAACATTCAACAGTAACATTTAGAGGAGTAGACAACGCAATGAAGGTGGGAATTCTAGCCGGTGGCAAGGGTACCAGACTTGCAGAAGAGACAACGATCAAGCCCAAGCCGATGGTTGAAATCGGTGGCAGGCCGATTCTCTGGCACATCATGCGTCATTACGCCCATTACGGTCATAAGGATTTTATGATCGGCTTGGGTTACAAAGGTGAAGTCATCAAGCGCTATATTGTCGACTATGCGTCGCTCAGTAGCGACCTCAAAGTTGATATGCGCACGGGTGAGATCAAGATGAATGGTGGCTTTCAGCCGGACTGGGTGGTGGAGTTGCTCGATACCGGGATGGAGACCGGGACCGGCGGTCGCATTAAGCGCTTTGCCCCTTCTGTCGGCAATGAGACCTTTATGGTCACCTGGGGCGATGGGGTCTCGGATGTCAATCTGCATGAGTTGCTCGCCTTTCACAAAGCACACGGTAAACTGGCCACGTTGACCGCCGTCCGTCCGCCGGCCCGTTATGGCCATTTGAGCTTTGACGGTGATCAAGTTGTCGAATTTGCCGAAAAGCCGCAGATCGGTGAAGGCTGGATCAATGGTGCCTTTTTTGTCTTAGAGCCGGAAGTTTTTGATTATATTGCCGATGATGAGACGATGTTTGAGCAAGAGCCTTTGCGTAATCTTGCCAACGATGGGCAACTGATGGCCTACCGCCACACCTCGTTCTGGCAGTGTATGGATACGCTGCGCGAAAAACATATTTTAGAACAGCTCTGGCAGAGCCCCAACCCGCCTTGGAAAATCTGGGAGGATTAAGTCGTAATGCGCGTACTTCTGACAGGACACAACGGTTACGTGGGTGCCGTGATGACCCCAATGTTACTTGCTGCCGGCCATGATGTGGTTGGTCTTGATACCAATTACTATCAGGCCTCAACCTTTGGCCCCGAACCACACTTTGGGATCGATGAGATCGAAAAGGATATTCGTCAGATTACGGTTGACGAATTGCGTGGCTTTGATGCTGTGTTGCATCTCGCCGGCCTATCCAATGATCCACTGGGCGATCTGAATCCGGATCTGACTTTTGATATTAACCAACGGGCTTCGACCCGCTTGGCCCAACTGGCGAAAACAGCCGGCGTAGAGCGCTTTATCTTCTCCTCGTCCTGCAGCAACTATGGGGCGGGTGGCGATAATTGGCTTGAGGAAAATTCACCTTTCAACCCGGTGACCCCTTATGGAATTTCCAAGGTGCGGGTGGAACAAGAAGTCGCCCCGTTGGCTGATGATGCGTTTAGCCCCACCTTTTTGCGTAGCGCAACCGCCTACGGGGTTTCCGCCCGGCTGCGCTTTGACCTGGCGGTGAACAACCTGACTGCTTGGGCTTATACCACGGGGCGGGTCTTTTTGAAGAGCGATGGTCTGGCCTGGCGGCCCTTTGTGCATATTGAAGATATGTCACGCGCATTTCTGGCTGTGTTGCAGGCCCCGCGTGAACTGGTGCATAACGAAGCGTTTAATGTTGGGCGCCCGGAAGAAAATTACCGGATCCGCGATATTGCCAAAATTGTTGGCGAAGTCGTCCCTGGTAGCCGCGTTGAGTTTGCCGAAGGCGCTGAACCGGATCTGCGCTGCTATCGGGTAGACAGTAGCAAACTGGCAAAGACCTTGCCTGCTTATCAGCCCCAGTGGACTGTCCAGCGCGGGGTCGAAGAGCTCTATGCTGCCTATCAGCAAATTGGCTTGAAATTGGAAGAATTTGAAGGACCACGCTACCGCCGCATCAGCCAGATCAAGGCATTGATTGAGAGCGGTCGGCTGGATGAGAATTTTTACTGGCGTGAACCAGTGCTGGCCTAATCTAACTTATACCGCTGCTTGCGTTGAAACGCTTGGTAATCGATAAAGCGTGTTCGGCGTCAGGGCAGTCCAATTATCAAAATAGCGATTTTATGATCTATCGAACTGAAAAAAGTTGTCGCTCCTGTGGGGCAAGTGCATTACAGACCATCATCGGCTTCGGTGAGACCCCGTTGGCTGATCGTTTGCTAACGAGCGAACAACTCAGTAAACCAGAGCTACAGGCACCTTTGACCCTTGCCTTCTGTACTGAATGTGCGCTGGTGCAAATTCTCGAGACGGTGGATCCGGAGATCCTTTTCTACGCCGAGTATCCTTATTTCTCGTCGATCTCACCGTCACTCCTCCGCCACTTTGGTGAAAGTGCGGCGGATACGCTGCAACTGCGCCGTCAGGATGGGCGCCCACTCAACAGCCAGAGTTTGGTGGTTGAGGCAGCCAGCAATGATGGTTATATGCTCAAGAACTTTATGGAACAGGGGATCCCCGTGTTGGGGATTGATCCGGCCAAGGCTCCTGCGGAAGCGGCGCGTGCTGCCGGTGTACCCACCTTGATTACTTTTTTCGGTCGTGAACTGGCAACCCAGTTGGCCGAATCGGGCAAACAGGCAGATATTTTTCTGGCCAATAATGTGTTGGCCCATGTGCCTGATCTAAACGGCTTTGTCGCCGGCATTGGTACGATCCTCAAAGCGGATGGCATGGCGGTGATTGAAGCGCCCTATGTGGTGGATCTGGTTGATCACTGTGAATTTGACACGATCTACCATCAGCATCTCTGTTACTATTCCGTGACGGCGTTGGATAAACTTTTCCGCCGCCACGGGCTCTATCTTAACCGGGTTAAGCGCGTTGCCATTCATGGCGGTTCGTTGCGGCTCTTTGTCGAGCGGCAGGAGAATGTACAGGATTCTGTGCGCGAGTTGCTGGCGATGGAGCAAGAACGCAACGTCGATCGAATCGATTATTTCCTGGACTTTGCCGAACGGATTCGCCACGTCAAGGAAGCACTGCTGAGCATTCTGACTGAAGTCAAGCGCGATGGCCACCGGATTGTGGGTTATGGCGCGGCCGCAAAGGCGACGACCTTACTGAGCTACTGTGGGATCGACCGTGCCCACCTTGATTATGTGGTTGACCTGAATAAATTTAAGCAAGGTCGTTACATGGGTGGGAATCACTTCCCGATCATGGCCCCGACAAAGCTGGTGGAAGATCAGCCAGATTATGTGCTGGTTCTCGCCTGGAACTTTGCGAAAGAGATCATGCAACAGCAGGACAGCTACCGCCAGCAAGGGGGGAAGTTCATTATTCCCATTCCGCAACCAGAGATTTTGGGCTAAACGATGATGACCACGGTGACCTTCCCAAATAACAAAGCGCAAATTGTTGCCACACCCCTTGTGACAACAACTGCTTGCCCCAACTGTGGTGGTAACGAACTGACTTCATTTTACGAAGTCGCGCAGGTTCCTGTGCATAGCGTCCAATTGTTGAAAACACGCGCACAGGCCCTCACGTTCACTACTGGTGATATTCAATTAGCGGTCTGTGGGCACTGTGGCTTCATTACTAACCGTCTTTATGACCCCCATTTGCAGGACTATTCGCTTGAATATGAGGCAACACAGGGGTATTCACCCACCTTTAATGCCTTCCACAAGCGCTTGGCTGAAGGGCTCATTGCGCGCTATGACTTGCGTCACAAACGCGTGATTGAAATCGGCTGTGGGCAAGGTGAATTTCTGCTATTGCTCTGTACGCTGGGGGAAAATAGTGGGATTGGTTTTGATCCCGCTTATGATCCGCAGCGTGCCATCCCCATACAAAGTGCTCAGCTGCAGCGTGAAAATGTCCGCTTTGTGGCTGACTATTATGGTGAAGCCTATACCGACTATCAGGCCGATTTTGTTTGCTGTAAGATGACACTGGAACATATTCCGAATACGCTGGAATTTATGCAAACGGTTCGTCGTTCAATCGGTGAACATTACGACACGACGGTCTTTTTCCAAGTGCCAAACGCCACCTATGTTTTGCGTGAACAAGCGTTTTGGGACATCTATTATGAGCATTGCTCCTACTTTAGTGAAGGCTCGCTGCGCTTTCTCTTTGAGCAGAGCGGTTTTGCGGTAATCGATACGCAGGTGGAGTATGACAGCCAATACCTGATGATTGAGGCACGGCCACTTGCGCAACCGCAAGCCGTGCACGACCGCACTGCTGCAACTGGGGAACTGGTCGCCCAGACGTTACAGGATGTTAAGACCTTTGTGATTGAGTGCGCGGCACAACGGGCAATGTGGGAAAAACGGCTGGCGGCGTATCGCGCAGCTGGCAAACGGGTAGTGATCTGGGGTGGTGGTTCTAAAGGGGTTGCCTTCTTAACGACGTTGCAAGGTAGTGATGCAATTGCTTATGCCGTTGATATTAACCCTTTGAAAGCAGGTACCTTCATGGCAGGCACCGGTCATGAAATTGTAAATCCCGCCTTTTTGGCTAACTATCAACCGGAAGTTGTGATTGTGATGAATCCTGTCTATTGTGCTGAGATCCAACGTGAGCTTGAGACAATAGGCGTACAGGCAGCGCTAATCGCGGTATAGCGCCTGTCTTAGATTTGGTTGTGATTGCAGCACCTTCGTTCTCATCAACCGCTGTGAAAACACAAATTTTTAGATAGATAGCCTGGCAATTATTCGGATAGTTGTTTTAATGTTGTAGGAGACGAGCCCATGCAAACAGTATTTGTCAGTCCAAAACATGCGCAAGCGACACCCCAAGTAAATCCGCTTCAATCAATTTCCAATGGTGGTCAGATTGGCGCAGAGGTCCATGCACTCTTTGAAGGCGACCTCGACAGACAACTTGCCGGTACTCTTTTGCAGACTGCGGATCGGTCTTATTATTTTTTTTCTAAGCGGGTGTTTGATATAACCCTGGCCCTGTTGGCTTTAGTCCTTTTGTGGCCGTTGTTGGCAATTATTTCGCTGTTGGTAAAACTGGATTCACCGGGGTCAGCCTTCTTTGCGCAGGAACGCGTAGGGGTACGGCTACGCCGCTATAATGGCAAGACTTACTGGGAGCGGGTGTTGTTTACCTGTTACAAATTCCGCAGTATGCGTATTGATGCTGATCAAAATCTGCATCGTAAGTTTGTCGAAGCCTATATTGCTGGTGATGATGCTCGTATGGCTTCCATTCAGCCGGATAAGAGTGGCAATACCAAGTATAAGCTGAATGGGGACCCACGGGTTACACGTGTTGGCCAATTCTTGCGCAAGACCAGCCTTGATGAATTGCCACAGATTTGGAATGTGCTCAAAGGTGACATGAGCTGGGTAGGACCACGACCGGCAATCCCATATGAAGTAGAGCGCTATTCGACCTGGCATTTGCGCCGTCTGGAAGCCCAACAGGGGATGACCGGGCTGTGGCAAGTCAAAGGCCGTGGCGAATTAGGCTTCGATGATATGGTCCGTCTGGATGTCGAATATGTTGATAATCAATCGTTTGGACTGGATCTCAAAATTATCTTTGGGACTGTCCCCGCTGTTTTGTTGAAACGAGGAGCACAGTAAGCTGATGCAAAAGTTAAAGGTCGGTGCAGTCGGTTATGGATATTGGGGACCGAATCTTATCCGCAACTTTGTCGAACTTCCCGGCTCTGAACTCTATGCTGTTGCCGACTTGGACGAAGCTCGGCTAAAACATGTGCAAGAGCGTTATCCACAGATTAAATTGGCAACACGTAACTATGAAGAGCTATTTAATTGTGGATTGGATGCCGTTGTTGTGGCGACCCCACCCCACACCCATCACCGGATTGTACGTAACTGCTTAGAACATGGGTTACATGTCCTGGTCGAAAAACCATTGACCCTCAACAGTCCCGATGCCTGTGATCTCATCCGTATTGCGGAAGCACAGGATCGTGTGTTGATGGTTGGTCATACATTTGAATATAACCCCGCCGTACGCGTGCTAAAGCAGATGATCGATAGCGGCGAACTAGGCGAGATTCAATATATTGATGCGGTGCGTGTTAGTTTGGGGCTCTTTAATTCCCATTTAAATGTGATCTGGGATTTGGCACCCCATGATATTTCCATTCTGCTTCACCTGCTGGGCGAGATGCCGATCGGGGTCGCAGCGCAGGGCACAGCTTGTGTGCAGGATGGGATCGAAGATGTTGCCTACATGACTATGCGCTTTTCTAACAATGTAATGGCGCATATTCGGATGAGTTGGCTGGATCCGTGTAAGACGCGGCGGATTACCGTGGTTGGTAGCAAAAAAATGGTAATCTATGATGATGTTGAACCGCAAGAGAAGCTCAAGGTCTATGACAAAGGCGTGAAGGCGATTCGCCATACAGATACCTTTGGCGAGTTTCAGTTTGCCTATCATTATGGTGATATTGTTAGCCCTTATATTCGTTTTGAAGAACCACTACGGGTCGAATGTGCTCATTTTCTCGACTCGATCCGCGAAGGTAAGCAGCCACTAACGGATGGCTATAGTGGGCTGCGGGTGGTTGAAATTGTCGAAGCCGCGCAAAAGTCGCTGCGTAATGGTGGTGGACTGCATGAATTTAAACCGCATTTCACCATGAATGGGACTGCATTACCCACTGTACTGGCCTAAGCTAGTGCGATAAATGGTACAACTTGCCGAAGTTCAATTTTTGCCAAAAGGTTGAATTTCGCTTGTTTACCGGACCTCGTTGGCATCTATCCTGTCTCGATATACTATCCAAAAAAGATGGATTATAAAACGATGAACATTCCATTTGTTGATCTTAAAGCACAATATCGCGCCATTGAAGGCGAAGTAAACGCCGCGATTATGCAAGTTTTGCAAAATACTGATTTTATTCTTGGCCACGCGGTCGATGCATTTGAAGAAGAATTTGCCCACTACTGTGATGTTGACTACGCCATTGGCGTGGATTCCGGCTACTCTGCCCTGGAATTAATCTTGCGGGCTTATGAGATTGGCCCCGGTGACGAAGTAATTGCACCGGCCAATACCTTTGTGGCGACCGTGCTTGCGATCTCTAACTGTGGGGCGACACCGGTATTGGTGGATGCCGATTCAGCCACTTATAATCTGGATCCGATGAAATTGGCCGCCGCGATTACGCCTAACACGCGCGCGATCATGCCTGTCCATCTCTACGGTCAGCCGGCTGATATGGATCCAATTATGGCCATCGCGCGTGAACATGGCCTGCGCGTGATCGAAGACGCTGCCCAAGGTCATGGCGGCTACTATAAGGGACGGCGAGTTGGCTCGCTGGGGGATGCCGCCGGCTTTAGCTTTTATCCGGGCAAAAATCTCGGGGCCTATGGTGATGGTGGTGCCGTGGTGACCAATGATCCTGATGTTGCCGACAAGATTCGCCTGTTACGCAACTTGGGCCAACGCGTCAAATATAACCATGAAATCAAAGGCTTTAATCGCCGGTTGGATACGCTACAAGCCGCTGTGTTGCGCGTCAAACTGCCTTACCTGGATGGGTGGAATGCTGAACGCCGCCGTGTCGCCGCCGGCTTTACTGACGGTTTGCAAGGGCTGCCGCTGGTAACCCCCTTTACCCCCGCCGCTATCGAACCAGTCTATCACCTGTATGTGATCCAGACCGAAAACCGTGACGCGTTGCAAAAACAGTTGACGGCCGCCGGTGTGGCCACCGGCTTGCATTACCCCAAGCCGATCCACCTGCAGCCGGCTTATGCTGAATTGAATTATCGCCCTGGGGATTTCCCGGTGGCGGAACAGCTGTCCGAAAATATTTTGTCATTACCCATCTTCCCTGAGTTGACGAATGAAGCGGTTGCGTATATAACAGAACAGATTCGTAAGTTTTTTCCTGTTACGGAAGCATCGTTGCTATTCATGCCGCAAACAATGAGTATCTAAATGGAATTACAGACCTATCTCAATATCTTATGGCGTAGAAAATGGATTGTCCTGTTGGTGACGTTGGTGGTTACCGGCGCAGCCTTGGTCTCTACCTATCTTGCCACACCGATGTATGTATCGACCATCACGCTGCGCGTGGTTACGATTGGGAGTGAGTTAGGTGGCCGTCCTGATACAAACTATACGCAATTGCTGATGAGTACTTACTCATCAATTGTTAGTGGGGCTAGTGTCCGCGCTGAAGTAATGACGCTCCTGAATTTACAAGAGCAGCCAAATATTGCTGTAACGGTTGTGCGTGGCACCGAGTTGATGCGGATCCAAGCGGAAGCGACCACCCCGACCATTGCGCAGGATGTGGCTGGGGCAACTGCCGCGGTAATCATCCGCGAAAGTCAGCAACAGTTTACTGGCGGTGGCCAGACGATGCAAGAGATTTTGCAACGCCAACTGCAGCAGGTTGATCAAGAGCTGGCTGCTGTACGTGCTGACTATGAGCGTTTAGTCAACGATCCGGCGACGACCGATGGTCAATTAAATGCCGCACAACAATCAATCGAGTTAAAAGAACGCACTTACTCTACCTTACTCGAACAATATGAAACCGCACGCGTTAACGAAGCCTTGCGTGCCAATGCGATCTATATTGTTGAGCCGGCGAATCTGCCCCGGCGCCCGGCTTCACCCCGCCAGGATATCAATTTGGCGTTAGGGGTGCTGATCGGTCTCTTTAGTGGGATCGCCATTGCTTTTTTGGTGGACAATTTGGACAAGCGCCTTTATTCCAAAGAGCAAATCGAGGCCGCTGCCCAGGTGAACATCATTGGCGAGATTCCGCGCACCAGAGAACCATTGCGCGTTGTCCACTCTACAAATGGGCATCGGCCACAATTAGAAGCATTTCGGCGTCTACGGGTCAATGTGCTGGTGCCCCACGCCGAAGCGCCACCCAAAGTAATTATGGTCACCAGCGCAGCTGATCGAGAAGGCAAATCGACGGTCGCTGTTAATTTAGGGGTAACGATGGCCCAATCGGGGCGCCGCGTCATCCTGATCGATTGTAACATTCATCAGCCAGCTCTCCATCAATTTTTCGAACTGCCCAACGATGTTGGGCTTACTGAAATTCTCATGGGGCAAAGTACAGTGGTCGGCACGGTGCAGTCGACCCAAACCGCGCGTCTATCAATTATTACGAGTGGCCGGCAACTATTATCGGCCCCCAATGGTTCACATGCGCTGTTGCCGGCCGGATTAGTGGATCGCCTGAACCAGGGGGCTGATCTGCTTGGCTCGCCAACGATGGTGGCAATCTTAAAGCAGTTGCGCCAAGAGTACGATATTGTGCTGCTCGATACACCGGCGTTAAAAAATGTGACTGATGCGATGGTCCTTGCCCCTTTGGTCGATGAAATTGTCTTTGTAGTGTCACGTCAACAGGCACAACGGGATACATTACATGGTGCACTCCGGCAATTAAACAATGTTGATGCCAAAGCGATTGGGCTTGTGGTAAATTGATCAGAGAAATGGACGAAAATTGATGACAACCATAAAGCATCAACAACAAGGGCCTATCTTTATTGTCGGCATGAATGGGTCCGGCACTACCATGTTGGCAGATTGTTTAGAGAACTCACCGGCGCTTTATGCTTTTCCCCGGGAAACGCGCATGGTGCCCTGGTTAATTGAACGGCTTGACGATTTTGGCGATCTAAAAGTAACCAAAAATTTACAACGATTACTGGACACCTTTTGTGGATTTTATGTCGTCAAAACATTGCTTGGAAAGCAAAAGCTATCCGTAGCAGATGTAGCTGAGCCCACATTATATGGTGTTGTGGACGCGGTTTATCGCAGGCTAGCTGAACGACGTGGTAAACAGCGTTGGATCGAAAAATCGCCCATGAATGTACAATTCATGCCGCAAATTATCGCGCAAATGCCCACCGCAAAGTTTATCCATATCTATCGCGATGGGCGTGATGTGGCTCAATCTAATCAACGGCGTTGGCACAAAAATCCATACCTTGCTATGTATCGTTGGAAACAAGTGGTCAAGCAAGGACGTGAAGATGGCAAAAAGTTAGGTAGCGAACGCTATTTTGAAGTAAAGTATGAAGAACTCACCGGCGCTCCTGAAGAAACAATGCAACAGATTTGTGCCTTTATCGGTATTGACTATCAGCCGCAGCTATTACAATCTTCCATGCCATTTGTGAACTCGTTGTCGGCAAATCGCGCCCAAAGTAAAACGGGCACGATCGTTGCTACTGGCCAAAAATGGAAGGAATATTTCTCAACGCGCCAGATCGCTGATCTAGAAAAGATTGGGGGGGCACTTTTAGCGGATTTAGACTACAACCCAACCAATGCCACTAGCGATCACAATCCACCAGCGATTATGCGAAACTACTGGCGCACAATTGACATCAGTACCCAAGGCATTTTAGCCCTGAGTCGCTATGGCGCAAAACGGAATATTTTACGCAAGTTGAGCGCACGCTTCTTTGAGGGGATACGCTATGTCTCGATTCAACGATATTGACCTACGCATTCAAGCCAATTTCCTTGTGGATAATGACTAAACTTACATTTTCGACACCAGCAACGTGGCCTGTGCTGCCATCGGCAAAGCCACCAATAACGATGGCTTCACCCCAGGTTAATTGGTTGATATATCTCATTTTTTTTAGTGAGTTACTGATGCCATTTCTCATCTGGAAGGGATTTTTGCCTTCACAGATTCGGTGGTTGCCTGATCTGGCCGTTATCGTTGTAACCGGTGTCCTGTTGTTGCGAATGTTTGTGTTTGATCGATTTCCTTTGGGGTTTTGGCTGATTATGGGTATATCCCTGATCACAATTACACAGGCAACTTTACAGGGACAATCAATTGCAACTACGTTGTGGGGGGGGTGGCGTACCTTTCAATTGCCGCTGTTTGCCGTTTATGCTTATCTTAACCCGCACTGGCCAGATGAATTTCCGGCGCGCCTGCGCCGCCTTTGTGTCATCATTCTTGCCTTTGAGCTAGTTATACAACTTTTCCAATATGCGACTGGGGAACCGATTGGGGATAGCCTTGCTGGCAGCTTTGGCTATTTCGGGGTTTCTCCCTTGCTGATGTTCTGTGTGATCACCATTAGTTTTACATTGGGGCATGGCGTTGCGACTGGTGATTGGCGCTCCTTTATGATTGCGTTTGTGCTTGGTCTTGGTTCTAGCGTTTTTGCAGAAAATAAAATTTTTGCCGTTGCTTCACCATTGATGGTCGGTATTGCTGCCGCACTATATCTTATACTAGGCGGCAAATTATGGAAATTGATGCCTTATCTGGGTTTGTTTCTTGCTGGGTTGCTCCTCTTCTTCGCTGCTTATAATCTGCTGGTGCCAGCCGCAGACCGACGGCCACTTGAACAATTCTTCTTCGATGAAGAAACCAGTGAAAATTACAATTCCCATGTACGTGATGCCGGCTCTGTAAATGACTTCCGCGTGGACTATAAGATCGGGCGTACTTTTGCCATGGAATATGGGTGGAACTTTATTTGGACCCATCCCGATCCAACCGTTTTATTTTTTGGACTTGGCTTAGGTGCAAAAACGGAGAGCCGCTCCCTGGGCCTGGTTGGTATTGCTTTTGAGCAGGATGGATTAGGTTTCACCACGGGAACAGGCATCATGGTTCTTTTGGAAGAGATGGGGCTACTGGGTGTTGTTATCATGGCATTCTTTATGGCTCTATTAAACTACCACTTGCTAATGGACATGCAAAAATATAAGAATTCACCGACCACTGAATTACGTGTGGCGCTCTTCATTTTTACGCTACTGTGGCCTTTATGGCTCTGGTATAAACCAGTGCTTTGGTATCGGGAGACAATGCTGCTCTATTGGATTGCCATTGGCTATGTTTTTTATGCGCGCCGTTGCGACCGACTTGTCTATGAAAAATAAGTCATTGGAACTTGACATGACTGACAAAAAGCCATCTTTGGTATGGGTTTCATCCATTATGCCGGATCGCACATTAGATGCGGCGACTTGGTTAGATACCACTGCACATTTGCGTGCGCTTGGTTGGCAGGTGGCTTTGATCGGGGTTGGGCCACGTAGTCTTACCTCTGTTCGCGGTATTGATGTCATCTGTCTGCCGCGTCCCAATCTCTATTTGGTCGGGCGACTCATTTACCATTTTTATGTGATCTGCTTTTTGTTACGCGTCTGGCGCAATGTTGATATTGTGCTATTTGATCAGATTTCGCTGATTTGGTTATTGCCAGTGCGCTGGCTCAGGGCAATTTTATGGCAGAAACGACCATTATTTGTGATGGATACACGCGACTTGGCTGATCTGCTACCCGCAAGTTGGCGTGTGCGTGTGCGGCTTTGGTTCTTCCACAACGTTGTTTTTGGGCTAGCACGGCGTTGGGCCGATGGCCAGACTGCCATTACCAAGCGTATGGCCGATTTAGTGGCGATTCCGACAGCGCAACGGCTGGGCTTTTGGCCTTCTGGGGTAGATGTTGCTAACTTTGCGCCTGCCCGTCGCGAACGGACATGGCCAGCTGCAAATGGGCCAGTTGAACTTATTTATATCGGCAGTTTTGTCGAAAAACGTAATTTGCTGCCACTTAGCCGTGCAGTTGTGCGCGCCAATGCACAAGGGATGAACTTGCGACTCTCACTTTATGGGGATGGCAAGATGCGTGCCTTGCTGACCGAGTTTGCCGACACAAGTAATGGCGCGGTTGTGGTCATGGCACCGGTTTCCCATACCGTTGTGCCGACTTTACTGGCGCAAGCCCATGTTGGGGTTACTTCGCTGCCCAGCCAGGATGATCTCAAATATCAAGCATCGAGTCCTGTGAAGCTGTTTGAATATTTGGCGGCTGGTATGCCGATTTTATCTACGCGTAATGTCTGCCATACCGATGTGGTTGGAAAGGGGCATTACGCCTTTTGGGCAGATAGCCCTACTGAAGCCGATTTATTGCTGGCGTTGCAGCAATTATGGCAGCAACGCCAGCACTTAGCCACATTGGGGGACGAAGCAGCGAGTGTTGCTAACCATTGGTCGTGGGCAGCAGCTGCTCAAAAGTTAAGTGACGCGTTGTTTTTAGGTATAGAATACAATTTACCCAAGAAACATAAAGTTGCCATTGGACGATAGGTTGATGACTACTATGTTTGGAACTAATATCAAACGACTTCAATCCCGTTTAGGGATTCGCAACGTAACGCTTGAGCTGGTATCAATCTATCTGCGCAAGGAACTTTACCAAAAATCTTTATCTAAAGCGCCAACGACACAGCAGATTCTGGCGATTTGGGGCTGTCAGCGCTCTGGCACTAGTTTGTTGACACGAGTCTTCTTTCGTGATTTTAATGTCAAGGTCTATCGTGAGAGTAGTCGTTTATCTTCCGATGATCGCGAAAGTCCTGGGCGTAAATTGCGCCTCAACGCTTTCGCTAAACTGCAAGCTGTGTTTGCAAAAGATAAGGCCGCATTAATCGTCTTGAAACCGTTGGTTGAATCACAAACCGCAACCAAATTTTTAGACTTTTTCCCTAATGCCAAAGGACTATGGCTTTATCGGCATTATAAGGACGTTGCCATATCGAGTATGCAAGCCTTTGGGATGGATGTGGGCATCAATGATCTGCGCCCAATTGTGGCTGGGGATCAAAATAATTGGCGCTCCGAACACGTTTCTGCCGCAGTGCAGGAAACTGTGCGCAAATATTTTTCAGAAAAAATGAATCCTTATGATGCCGCTGCCCTATTTTGGTATGCACGTAATCGGATCTTCTTTGAATTGGCGCTTGATCTTAATCCACGCATTATGTTATGGCGATACGAAGACTGGGTCATGTCACCCAGCCAGGTAACCGAACAAATGTATCGCTTTATTGGGCTACCTTATCCAGGTGACCATGTGATCTGCGAAGTCCATGCCGAATCAGTCAGTCGCGGCAAACAGATTAATCTATCACCACCGATTGAGGAACTTTGTCAAGAATTACTCGCCAAACTTGATGGTTGCTATGAAATCGCGCGGCAGCATTCTGTGCTGGTCCCAGGCATGACACCACCACTGGCAGTTGCTGCTGCCAGAATTGCTGAGGGATAGCCACCATGCGTATACTCATGTGTAATAGTTTTTTCTATTTGCGTGGCGGTGCTGAACGCTGCTTCTTTGATCTATCGGCACTGCTGGAAGCGAATGGCCATGAGGTGATTCCCTTTAGCATGGTGCATCCCCAAAATCTGCCTTCACCCTACGCTAACTATTTTATTAGTTACATGGATTTTCCCACGCAGTTGGGGCGCGCGGCTGGCATTACCGGTAAAGTCCAACTCGCCGAGCGCGTCATCTATTCCAGGGAAGCAAAAGCAAAGATTGAGCAATTAATTGCCGCAACGAAGCCGGATATTGCGCATCTGCATGGGATTGCCCATGAGACATCGCCCTCAATTTTGCCGGCACTAAAGGCGGCTGGTATCCCCGTGGTGCAGACCTTACATGACTATAAATTGGTCTGTCCGAATACAAATTTTGTCTCGCAGGGCGAAGTGTGCGAAGCATGTAAAGGACACCGTTACTATAATGTGGTTCGGCGTCGCTGTAAACGTGATTCTTTGCCGGCTAGTTTGTTGGCCGGGATCGAGGCATATAGCCACAAAGCGCTGCAAATCTATGAACGCAATGTTGATACGTTTATTGCGCCAAGCCGCTTCCTACGTGATAAGGTGATCGAACATGGGATTCAAAATCATGTTGCCTATCTGCCTAATTTCATCCATGTTGATCGCTTTACGCCCTGCTACGAAGCCGATAACTACTTTGTTTTTGCCGGTCGCTTGGTCGAAACCAAAGGTGTCCGTACCCTTTTGGCGGCAATGCGCTCGGTTACTGGTGCAAAGCTTTACATTGCTGGCGGTGGTGAGCTAGAAGCTGAGTTGCGGGCAACGATTAGCGAGCACAAGCTGGATCATGTGCATCTGGTGGGTCATCTTGATCAAGCGGCGCTGACGGCGCTTGTCCAACGTGCGATCGGTATGATTGTCCCCTCTGAATGGTATGAGAATTGCCCCATGTCGGTCCTTGAATCGTTTGCCTGCGCTACACCTGTGATTGGGGCAAAAATTGGCGGTATTCCCGAACTAGTCCAAGAGGGCGCCTCTGGCTTACTATTTGAACCAGGGAATGCGACCCAACTTGCGCAGGCCATGCAAGCTGCCATTGATCAACCGGCACGGATGCAGCTAATGGGGCGGCAGGCGCGCCAGCAGGTCGAACAACACTATAACGCTACCTCCCATTATGCGCAGACGCTAAACCTGTATCAATCGTTGCAGGTACGCAATGACTGAAGCTTTGCCGTTTCAGCAGGCGGCGCGTCGGTACTCCTTACTGCAATTCCCCTATCCATTAACTGTTGTTGTGCAAACGATAACAGTGTTCTGAATATTTTCAAGAAACTGTAAGCTAAAGCGTATAATTTTGGGTGTACAATTTGAGTGCCAAAATTGGCAACGCAAAAATGGGCATTCTGCGACAATCGTCATAGATTGCCGCTCAAACTGAGGGGGCAAGCCGCCAAATGGCAAAGCTAATTCAATCGGAACGAATCGCGGATGTAAAGTTTGTCCAACTCAAGGCATTCGGCGATGAGCGTGGTCGCTTTCTAGAGACATTTCGCAAAGAGTGGTTTCCTGAGCGTTCTTGGGCACTCTTTCAAACGAATCGTAGTGATAGCAAGGCTGGTGTATTGCGTGGGCTGCACTATCATTTTCATCAAATCGACTATTGGTATGCACCGATCGGTACGATTCGCGTCGCCCTTGCCGATATTCGGCGCTCATCGCCGACGTATGGAGCGACTGAAGTGCTGGAAATTGGCGGTGGCAATGAGATGGGGGTTTACATTCCCTCGGGCGTGGCCCACGGTTTTGTGGCCTTGACCGATGCAACCCTCACTTATATTGTTGATCAATACTACAATGCTGCTGATGAGCTAGGCGTGGTATGGAATGATCCTACATTAGGCATCGATTGGGGCATAACAGACCCAATTCTGTCGGGCCGTGACCGCGAAAATCCACTACTCACGGCCATTGCACCAGATAAATTGCCTGCTTAACTGTAAAAAATCAAACGGGAGATAAATTCGTAATGAAAAAGGTTTTAGTCACTGGTGCCAAGGGCATGTTAGGCAGCGATCTCTGTCAGATCCTGCGGCGGCGTAATTATGAAGTGGTTGTTACTGATCTGAGTGAGATGGATGTGCGCAACCGTGAGCAGGTTCGTGAGATCATGCATGAGGTCGAACCGGCATGGGTGATCCATCTCGCTGCGATGACCGATGTCGATGCCTGTGAGCGCGACCCCGATGAGTCATTCCGTTCGAATACAATTGCCACGCAGAATGTCGCGCTAGCCTGTCAGGAAATGGATGTCCTGATGACCTATGTTAGTACGATTAGTGTCTTTGATGGTACAAGTCCTGTCCCTTATACTGAATTTGATACACCCAACCCGCAAAGCTGGTATAGCCGCTCGAAGTATCAGGGTGAGCTGATTGTCGAGAAGCTGCTCAATCGTTACTACATTGTGCGTGCCGGTTGGATGTTTGGCGGTGGCCCAGAAGATAAGAAGTTTGTGGCAAAGATCATAGAACTTGCCATGCAACGGGACAAACTTACGGTCGTTGATGATAAATTTGGTTCCCCAACCTATACGCACGATATTGGCAATGGGATTGTGAACATCGCCGAGACAGGCCTCTTTGGCACCTATCATATGGTTAATACCGGTGGCTATTGCAACCGTTATGAATTCTCCCAGAAGATCCTCGAGTTTGCGGGGATTACCACCTGCCAGGTTGAGCCGGTTAACTCAGCACGCTTTCCATTGGCGGCACCACGCCCCCGCATGGAGGCCGCACGTAACTACAATCTGGACCTGCGTGGCATCAACTGGATGCGCCCATGGCAGGCCGCATTAGAGGATTATATTCAAACTGTTCTGTTAGGCAACCGAGTGTTAACCAATGGCCACCAAATTGTACGTTGAGCAACCGATGAAACAAGCCACTGCCGAAACCACCGCTGCAACTACGACGGCGAAACCCAGCCGGCTTGCCTTTATTGGGATGAAAGGGCTGCCCGCTGATCTGCCTGGTGCCGGCGGTGGTGAGCGCGAGACCGAAGCGAAAACAACCCGTTTAGTTGCACGCGGTTATGATGTAACGGTCTACTGCCGTGAAAGTTACACCGGCAAAGCCCCAGCCCCCTTCCAGGCGATCAACCTGGTCGCGCTGCCTGCGCTAAACAAGCCTGGGCTAGAGATGCTCTCGCACACGCTTTTCTCGACGCTGCACGCTTTGCTTATTAAGCGCGTGGATGTGATCAACTATCATGGCATGGGCAATGCGCTCTATCTACCGCTCGTTAAGCTCTTTGGTAAGCGCTCGGTCGTCTACATGGATGGGATCGACTGGGAGCGACCGAAATGGGGTAAATCAGCCCAGTTGCTGCTTAAGTGGGGAGCGGCAGCCGCCTTTCGCTGGAGTGACGAAGTCTATACCGATAATGAGGCCTCACAACGGCAATTTGCTGCGCTCTTTAAGCGTGAACCAAAGTTGATTACCTTGGCGGCTGAGTTATGGGAATCACCGGGCACCGATCAATTGGCTGGACTGGGTCTAGAAGCAGAAAAGTATATCTTGTTTGTCGGCATGTTGCGCCCCGACAAAGGTGTCCATCTGTTGGTTGAGGCTTATCGGGAATTAGAAACGACGATACCACTTGTGATTGTCGGTGATAATCCTGATGATCCGGCCTATGTTAAGCGCTTAAAAGCGAATGCTGATGCGCGCGTCCATTTTGTCGGCTATCAATATGGTGATACCGCCCGTCAGCTCTTTGCCAACTGTATGCTTTACGTCCAACCCTCGGTGATGGAGGGAAATTCGCCGGCGCTGATGAGTGCGATGGCCTGTGGGCGGTGTGTCGTTGTCAATGGGATTGAGCAAAATCGGGAAACTATTGGCGATGCCGGCTTGGCTTTCGCACCTGGCGATGCCGTTGACTTACGGCGTATGCTCGGTGAGCTACTGGCAAACCCAGCGCGCATTACTGAACTGGGCTTAAAGGCACGACAACGGATCGAACGTGTCTATAACTGGGACCGTGTGGTCGATACGCTGGAGAATCTCTATCAGAATCTGCTAGCGAATCGACGAGCCAAATAACGATACAGCGGTTGGGTATAACGCTCCTTGTGAAAAGTAGAGATTCACTTTATCTACACCAAACTGCGTTGCGATGCCGGTACTAGTATCCTGATAAAAAGATAACAGAGTAGATGATGAGTCCCATGCTAGAAAATCAATCAGCAGACCCTATTTTTATCTTGGGGATTGGCCGCCGTTGTGGTACGAATTTTCTGTTCCAATTGCTGCTGTTACATCCAGACTGTCGCGCGGGTGATGTTGTACGGGAAGATTTTTTTCTAACCCATGCTGATATTCTGCAGCAGTACACCGAGACGGTTTACCGGGCCTGGGACAAAAGCTGGCGTCAACAATTCGATGCGCCTGATCCGTTAATGAAGTATCTGGGTGATGGTCTGCTTTCGTTTTTAGATGCAGAAGCGTTGAAGGATCGCCCCAACGGTCATCTGACGACGCGGCTGGTGACAAAAACGCCTGATGTCGCCAATTTGCCCTTGTTTTTTAAGCTCTTCCCCAATGCAAAGCTGCTAATTATGGTCCGTGATGGTCGTGCCGTGGTTGAGTCTAGTGTAAAAAGCTTTAAGCGCAGCTATGACGAAGTAATGCATGAATGGGCTGACGCCGCACGTATGATTCAACAGTTAGTAAAAACAGAAGCAGAGTGTCGGTATTTGATCGTCAAATATGAAGATTTACAGCAAAATACCGCAGCGGAGATGCAGAAGATTTTGCCTTTCTTAAATCTAGACAGCGCGCACTATGATTTTGCAGCGATGAACGAGCTGCCCGTTTTTGGTTCGTCCCAACTGGTTACAGAAGGTAACCAGAAGGTACACTGGGAAGGCAATAAATTTGAGAATTTTGAGCCGACAAAACGCTGGCAACATTGGGATCAGCAACTGCATGATCGCTTTAACTGGATTGCGGGTAAAGAATTGCAACAATTGGGGTATGTGGCCCAGGTCGAGCCCGTTTCTCCGGTGGTGCGGACGGCGCGTAACAGTGCCCTTGATTTGCGTTGGGGTGTTGCCAAACGCCTAATCCCCTGGGAAAGATCGCTGTGGCGTCAATGGGCCAAGCTAAAAAGAGCAGGCCGTAAGTGACAACCTCGGTCAATTCATCCACTAGGCAAGTTGGATCAAAAATAGTCTCTGCTAAATCTGGTTTGACTGTGACTGTAATTACTGATCGCCGCAGCGCCTAAGCTTTATCGAAGTTGGTCTGCGTTGTTGCGGTCTATAGCGAATGTGAAATAGAGTATAAACATGGCTGCTATCTACCCATCTGGCATACAAGAGATGAAACCGATCTTTGTGGTTGGTTATATGCATTCAGGAACAACCTTGATGCAAAAGATTCTTGGCTTAAATCCTACTGTCTACTTGGGTAAGGGAGAATCAAGGTTCTTTGCTCATTTTGAGCTGATCCGCGCTAAATTTCCAGATTTGCAAGATGACGATTGTCTATACAATTATATCAATTATTTACTTAAGATTATCGAACTGGGGTATGCAAATACCAACTACAGTGGGCGGCAAGCAGCCCAAATCGCTGGGGCAGGCGCGCTGATTAGTGAAGAATGGCTCGCAAAAATTGTTAGTGAAGCACAAGCAAGCCGTAAATATAAAGAAATATTTGTGATTGTCTATCATGCCTTAGCCATGGCTGCGCACAAAACCAGGTGGATTGAAAAAACACCGCGCCATATTTTTCATGTCAAGCCAATTTTGGCGGCGATTCCATCAGCCCGTTTTATTGAAGTTGTTCGTGATCCACGTGATATTTTAGCTTCTAAATTTCGTCGCCAATCTGATGAGTGGATCGGGCAAGGTGATGAAGCTGCCCGCGAATTTGCTAGGTTGCGCGGTGGCTACGATCCGATTTGGGATAGTATGGGCTGGACGACAGCGATCCGGGCCGGTAATCTTGCTGCACAAACATATCCAGCCCAAATCTTGCGGGTTCGTTATGAAGATCTCGTCGAAGATCCGAAAAATAAAGTTAAATCCATCTGTGCATTCTTGGATTTGGAATATGCCGATGCCATGCTAGAGGTTGCTTGGGTAAACGCAACCGTCGCGCATTCCGGGGTAAAGAAAGGGATCAGCAATAGTGCAAAAGGAAAATGGAAGAAGACCCTGAAACCAGAGGCCGTTGCGCTTTGCCAGCAGATAACCAAGTCAGAAATGAAACTATTGCATTATCCACCGGAAGCCGTAACGATGGCTGCTCGTGTAAAGGCGCTCGCAGTAATCGCCTATAGCAGCTATGAATTCTTCGAGCGTCTGTATAAACGATGGCGACTGGGTGGCGGAAAACTGTTGCGTAGCGTACTGGCCGATTACTGGGCAAGATCTATGAGTTTTGCAAAGTTGACTTCAAAATCATAGATCTTTAGAAATTTAAGGAGTATACCTGTGTCGCAGCACACACCCCTTGTCACGATTGGTTTACCAGTTTATAACGGTGACAACTATCTGGCCGACGCCATTGCGTCTGTCCTATCACAGACCTATACTAACCTTGAGTTAATCATCTCTGATAATGGTTCACAAGATCGTACAGCTGAGATTTGTCGGCAATTCGCGGCACAAGATAGCCGTGTACGTTATGTTCGTTCTGACCAGAATCATGGGGCCGCATGGAATTATAACCGTGTGGTTGCGCTGGCCGAAGGCCAGTATTTTCGCTGGTTAGCGCATGATGATCTGCTTGCGCCCACGACAATTGAAAAATCTGTGGAAATCTTAGAAACACATCCACGTGTGGTGCTTTGTTTTACCTGGACACAAGATATTGACAGTAACGGCAATTTGTTGGCTGTGAAACAATCAACTGTTAATGCACAAGCCGCTGAAGCGCATCGCCGTTTCTTTGGGTTAAGCCGGGTTCACCCCTTGCACAATTGTGAAGAAGTTTTTGGGTTAATTCGCATCGATATTCTGCGTAAGACAAAGATGATCGACAATTATACAGATTCTGACCGTACGCTACTGGCGGTTTTGGGCCTCTATGGTCCTTTTTACGAAATTCCTGAACCGTTATTTCTGCATCGTATTCATGTTAAAAGCTCAGTCGTGGTCACGCCAGATGCGCAATCACGCTCATCCTGGTTTGATCCTAAATTGCGTAATCGCCTGGTCTTTCCAAAATGGCGACAGTTGTACGAACTCTTTATTGCCATTGGGTATAGCCCTCTTTCTTTGTCAGAAAAATTGAAGTGCTATTTTCATCTGTTGCGTTGGATGAAACGCAGAGGCAAAAATCTGCGCAGCGAACTGGTCTGGGCGGCGCGCCAAATGGTCTCTGTCGGTGGTGCCTAACTTATGACCAGGCGTTGCCACTGAGGCATAACCTACCCTGGCAACCCGTCTTATATCAGCGATTGAGATGGTATAACGATGATGGCTGTTGGATAAAAATCGTAAGATTATCGATTACTGGATATTTATGGATCCTAAAGACATTAAGTTTAGTGTTGTGATTCCGACTTATAATCGTGCGCATCTGGTTAGTCGCGCGATTATAAGCGCATTAGCACAGCACAAACAACCGTTAGAAATTATTGTTGTTGATGATGGCTCAGCTGACAATACAGCACAGGTTGTTACTGCCTTTGGTCCACCAGTGCGTTACTTACACCAACCGAATGGTGGTTCAGCGAAGGCGCGCGACAATGGCATCCGGCAAGCACAATCCAACTGGGTCGCCTTACTGGACTCGGATGACATGTGGCTCCCAACTCATTTAGCCAACATGGCCCATGCGATTGCTGATACCAATGGCCGCGCATCTTTTTATTTTGCTGATACCATTGAACCACCAGAAAAAGGTGGCAAACGGCTGTGGGAAGTGCTTGCGTTTAACATTGCAGGTGCCTACCAATTCGCATTGGATGGTACGGCGTGGGTGGTCTGTGATGGGCGCCAGCCGATGATGCTACAGGCAAGTGTATTTAGCAAAGCAGCTTATGTTGCCGCTGGTGGTTTTCATCCACAGTTGCGCTACCGCGATGATACCCATCTGTTTATGAAGTTAGGCATTACTGGCCCCATTTGTGCGGTGGCCGGTTGCGGCGCACAGATGAATGGTGATGATCTGCCTCAAAACCGGCTGACGTTAACCTATGATGTTGATAAATATCTTGGCGCAAGCATGCATGTCATTCTTTACCAGGATTTACTTGCTACTATCCCAAATCTTTCACCGGTATTGCGCAAGCGCTTTCAAATTGGCTTAGCGGCCGCCCATCGTCGGGTTGCGCGTTCGGTCTGGAAAAAAGGCCAGTGGTGGGCAGCGATTCACCATGTGGGGCAAAGCTTTCGGGCTTCACCGCAATCGTCTTTATTGCATCTGCCGGCTGCCATCTTACACCCAAGTAAATAATCATTATGCATATTGTTTTTGTTCATTTTTATGAAGGTCCTAATCCTGATTATCCTAATACGGTGGCAAGTTTACGTCAACGCGGCCATCGGGTTTGGCTTGGGCAAGTTAACGCCGTCGGCGATTTTGAGCTGTCAGATGGTGAGGGGAGCTGTGAGACGTTGCCGGGCTTTCACCGGCAACTAAGGGCCTATAAAAATCGCCGACTTTTACCACTGTATAAGCGGTATGCGCAATTGCGATTTGTGCTGCGACTGCGCCGCTTCCTAAAAAGAGTCAACCCAGAGATTGTACAGGTTAATCCGGAAATGTTTCCTTGGTTGATTCCTTTGGCCATGCCACCATTGATGAAATTTATCTTTGATGTTAAGCAAATTAACATGGGGGTGAAATCCACCTTGGCGGCGCGCGTTCGTGACTGGACATTGGGCAACATCTGGTGGTTTACGGCAAATTTTATCTATGATTATGCCTGTTTTGACTATCCGCTGGCGGCGGAACGAATTCTAGGCAAAGCTTGGTCGCAGCGTGCAACCTCAATTCCGGTTGGAATCGAGCCGGCAATGTTAACTGTTGCTACCTCACCCTTTGAAGCGACAAAAAGTACAGACGTACGGTTTATTTATATTGGTACGATTGCCCACTTTCGTGAATTAGAACTGCTTTTGCACGCGATTCGCCAAGTTGCGGCCACTACCGATCAGTTCAGTGTTGATTTAATCGGGCCTGATATGGCCGATGGTTACTATCAAACATTGATCAAGGAACTGGGGATTGATCATGTTGTCACGATCAAACCCCCGATTCACTATCGCGAAATTCCAGAGTTACTGACAAAGTATCATGTTGGTCTTGCTTATAATCCGGCACGGCCGACCTGGGACTTTCAACCCACGATCAAGATTTTGGAATATCGTGCCGTGGGGCTGCCAATTATTTCTACAGATGTGCGATCACATCACGATTTTGTTGAGAATGACAAGAATGGCTTTTTGGTCAAAAATAGGGCGGAGGCTT
This sequence comes from Caldilineaceae bacterium, assembly GCA_022842065.1. The sequence goes on along the minus strand of JALHQH010000022.1, from coordinate 104,850 downwards.
GGGCATCCGCTATGCTAAATTTCATTAAAGATCCTCTACTTTTGGCGCGAATCTCTATTACCAGTCGAAAGATCCGGCGTGGGGTCACACATGAAGAAGTCGCAGCCAGACATGAAGAGGTCTATCAAAAACTGCTAACCGTTGTGTGAATCCCCCTTTTTACCTGCAAAAGGTGAGGATAATATGTTTCCTAATTTCTTATGCATCGGCGCACAACGGGCTGGGACAACCTGGTTGAATCAGGCGTTGTCCCACCATCCACAAATCTGGACACCTCCGATCAAAGAATTGCATTACTTTAATTTTAAGTCGATGGCACCTTCGCTCATCGCGCATGCACATGAGCCATTGATGCGTTATCGCGCTCGTATCTTATTGCGCCGTATGGCCAGAGAAGCTTATAAGGGACGTGATATTCGCTGGTACCTACGCTACTTCTTTTTTCCAAGAAACATGCGCTGGTATGGCTCACTGTTTGAGCCACAACGTGGACAAGTTGCTGGTGAGGCAACCCCAGAATATAGTATTTTAGAGCGAGCTGCTGTTGCGGAAATACACAGCTTAATGCCCGACCTGAAGATTATTCTATTATTACGTGATCCAATTGAGCGTACCTGGTCGCAGGCGAATCAAAAATACCGCCGCGTATTGGCAAACGGGGCGCATGCTGATGAAGCTGTTCTGCACAAATTTATGCAGGATGTGCATCCTCATCAGCGGTCAAGTTATGTAGATATTCTGCAAGTTTGGGAAAGTGTTTATCCGCAAGAACAAATTTTTATTGGCTTTTTTGAGCAGATTGCTGAAGATCCAGTTGCATTATTACGCAATATATATGTTTTTCTTGGTGTAGATCATACTGATCCGGAACTGTATGCAGCAGTGGTACACCAAAAGGTAAATGCTGGTGCAAAAGAGGAACTGCCTGTGCAGTGGGGCCGCTATCTTGCTGAACGCTATTATGCGCAACTACAATATATTCACCAGCGTTTTGATAATCAGTCAACGACGAAGTGGCTAGCGAATGCACAGCGATATATCAATCGGAGCTTGAACCTCATATTTGTAACGCTTCACTTTAGTTGCTACTTGGAACTTTATGCCGTCTGAACACTTAGATTTCTTTTATTGGTGACGTGAATAACTTGAATTACTTTTTGGGCAGTTATAGGATAATGCTTTTTATCTGTTGCAAAATACAAGATGCATAGACGTATGATAAGAATAGTTAGGCACTTAATTATATGAATCTGAAGCTAACAACGGCGCGCAATAGTATGTTTATGGGTGGGGTGCTGCTGATCATGCGCCCCATTAATTTTACTCTTTCGATCATCCTGGCGCGGCTGCTTGATCCTGGTGACTTTGGTTTGATTACGCTTGCCCTCGTCCTTGTCCAGAGTTCAAACTTATTCACAAATTTAGGGATGGATAAGGCGATCATTCAGAGTAAAGATGATATTAAGAAGGTTGCCTTCCAGGCTTTTGTGATCGTGTTTATGACTAGCGCTTTATTTTGTGGACTGATGATTGCCTATAGCGAAACCCTTGCGCTCGGGTTAGGTGATGTGCGGACTGCGCCCATCTTGCGTTGGCTCAGTGCAATTGTTTTATTGGGGGGATTGTCTGTGGTCCCCACGTCGTTGCTGCGTAAACAATTGAAATTTCAATATATTTCATTGGCAAATCTAGCCTCTATTATAGTTTATGCGATTAGTGTACTCTATTTGGCTTATTCAGGTTGGGGAATTTGGAGCCTGGTCTACTCCAATTTGCTCTCGACCGTTGTTGCGACAATCCTACACTGGATCTGGTGCCCAGGATGGGACTGGATTATTCCCAAGCCGTGGGATAATGCCCTTATGAAACGGCTGTTTTCCTATGGCGTACAGGTCACCGGCAGTGGTCTGCTCGGTTATTTTCATACGCACTGGGATGATTGGTTGGTTGGTCGTACGTTAGGTGTAACTGCTTTAGGTTTCTATAGCAAAGCATTCGATTTCTCAAATGGCACAATCGGGCAGCTCGCCAAAAATACGATTGGCATGGTCTTTTTCCCTTCATACGCAAAGATCCAAGATGACAAAGTGCGGCTAGCGCGTGCTTACCTGAAGACGGTACGCCTGGTTTTTCTGTTTGTTACGCCATTTGCACTCGGGATAACGGTGGTTGCGGCACCATTGGTGCAAGTCCTCTTCGGCACTAAGTGGATGCCGATGGTAACCGTTCTCCAAATTTTTTCGCTGCTGATCTTAACCCGACCGGTTTCGGAAAACTCTGCCCCAGTCTTCCAAGCGTTGGGGCTGCCCAGCTACAATACGCGTGCCGGTTTTGTTTTGTTAGCAAGTATGATTCCTGGTGTGTTGTATTTAATCCAGTGGCAGATCGAAGGCGTTGCCCTGGCCGTTGCCCTTTCGCATTTGATCGGTGCTTTTTATAATGTTTATCAGATCAACACACTTTTACCAGGGACAGCGAAGGCAACGCTAAAAATCACCATGCCTATTCTGTTGAGCGGTATTATCATGGCCCTTGGTGTTCACTTCGTCAAAGTGCCTGTGGCAAAGTTTTTCGGTAATCTCGATAACCTACCTGCTTTGTTGACCCTGGTGGGAACCGGTGTTGTTATCTATCTGGTTCTGTTACTGATCACACAACGTGACCTAATTCGTGAATTATGGCAGATTCTACGTGCCCTCGTGCCACGAAAATTGGGCATGGGTCGTCGTTTACGAAACAGCGAGAGTACGATCCAGTAATTAAGCGCGTTAACGGATGCGTAGAACCATTGATGTTGAACCGATGAATCAATCCAATTTATGAGACAGCCTATCTTGAAGCAATTCGTGTCGCGTTTAAAGTGGCGTGCTTATCAACGTCGCTATGGACGGTTAAACCACAAAATCTTTTTTATGCATGTGCCCAAATGTGGTGGGACATCGATCCATAATGCCCTCCGCAATCATTATATTGGGCTTGATCCGGCAACTGATCGGCGGCTCTTTCATCTCGATCCCTTTGCGGCCCATCAGGCGGCTGTGATTGCCGGCCGCGATCCGTTGGCTTATGCGCGCGAGTTATCACTTTATTTCTTGGGCAGTCGTGAGTATCAATATCTTTCTGGCCATTTCTCTTATAGCGATGCGGCTTATGCTGCCTATCAAGAACAATTTGCCTTTGTCACAATCTTACGTGAACCAGTTGCGAAATGGTTTTCACTTTATTTCTATAACCGTTATAAAAAAGGTGATTTTTTTCGTATTGAGGCCGATCTGGAAGATTTTGTTGACTCCCCAGCGGCGCTTGGTTATGGCTGTGATTATGTAATGCAATTTGCCGGTGATCAGGCCCCGCCCCAGGATCATGTTGCTGATTTTGCTACGCCGCCGGCGATTGACAAGGCAATTGCCAACTTGCAACAATTTCATTTAGTTGGCGCTTTAGAACATTTAGAGACGTTTGCCGCACAATTCCAGGGCCTTTTTGCTGTCCAACTCCAAATCGCGAATAAAAATCGTAGCCCCGTCACTAAGCAGAAGCAGGAACAGCAGGTTTCAGCTGAGGTCCTAGCTAAAGTTCAGGAATTATGTCGGCCTAATACAGCCGTTTATGATTACGCCGTAACCCATTTATTGCGTCGGCCTTTGCCAACGTTAAAACAAAAATGATGGATTAACCCAAGCCCTCACCTGCTTTTTGAGAAGACCATAGCACAGTGACAGCCTTCTTGTAAGTAGGTGAGGGCTTGGTTAACTAGTTAAGTATGAGGTAAGTATGTTACCAACCTTTCTCGGTATTGGCGCCACCCGCGCCGGCAGTACATGGCTGGCGCGTAATCTGGATGAGCATCCGGATATCTACATCCCGTGGGCCAAAGAGCTGGTGTTTTTTGATATTGATGAGAACTATGCAAAAGGGATCGATTATTATCAGAGTCTGTTCCCAAAGTGGAAGGGTGAACCGGTGGTTGGCGAGGTTTCGCCAGGCTATTTGTCTAGTGTCGCGGCGACCACGCGCATTAAGCAGCATCTACCCGCGGCAAAGTTAATCTGTTCGCTGCGTAACCCACTGGAACGGACCTACTCGCATTTTTGGTTGGTAAAGGCTAAATTTCCGATTCCCCAAGAAGTTACCTTTGAGGAGATGCTACAAAGCAATCCCGACTTGATTGATTTCAGCCTATACTATCAACATCTTGAACGCTACTTGCGCTCATTTCCCCGTGAGCAACTCCATCTCTATCTCTTTGATGATGTGGAGACGGCGCCGCAAAAAGTAATTAAGGAGGTCTTCCAATTCCTAGAGGTTGACGACACTTTTGTGCCATCTTATCTGCATAATAAAGTTAACGCAGCAACGACAATGAGTAAGTTCGCTCGTTCTAAGCTGTTATGGTATGTGACGCGTGTTTTACGCCGGCTTAGTTCGCGGACGGCATCTGTCCAAAAAGTTATCGAAAGTTACAATGCGCAGCCTATTCCACCGATGAAAACTGAAACAGCGCATAATCTGAAAGCGCTTCTCAAAAAAGATGTTCAGCAGTTACAAGATCTGCTACGAATCGATTTAAGTATGTGGGATATGAGTTAACAATATTCGGTTGCTTTGTGCATGGAGCTTCTTGGCACTGTACGCCCCTACTGCCAAAACTTCAGCGCCCAAACCGCGTAGCGAATAATAAGGTGGAATTTGTTATGAAACAAGTAATTTTTATTGGTGGAGCACCCTTTAGTGGCTCAACTCTCTTACAATTCATGTTGGCCAATGATCCAAGGGGTTTTTCTTGTGGCGAAGTGGCCTGGTTATTCCGACCCCATCGGCCCTACCATATGCATCGTCGCTGTGCCTGTGGTGATCCGCAATGCAAGGTATGGTCTACTGTGGCGGAAGCCGGTGAAGATCGTCTCTATCAAACCATTTTTACGCTCTTCCCCGAAGTTGAGTTTGTGATTGACTCTACCAAAAATCCTTTTTGGGTACAACATCAACAGAACTTGTTGCAAAAACAGGGAATCGGCGTAAAACATTTGCTGATTTGGAAGACGCCGCTCGAATTTGCCTATTCACTTAAAAAACGTCAACCAGAAGAATCTTGGGAAAAAACGTGGACCAGCGCACATCGGCTCTATTTTTCTTTGATCAAGGAATGGCGCGCCGTCAAATATGCGGACTTAGCTCAAAGCCCGGCCCTGTTGAAACAAATTTGTGACTATGTGGAGATTCCCTATTTTGCCGGCAAAGAAGAATATTGGCACAAAGAGCATCATACGCTGGGTGGTAACTACTCTGCACGACTGCATCTAATGGCCGAGAAAGATGCCAATGAGTTTGTTGCGCGCTCATTCGATAAAAGCCGCATGGAAACTTATCGTACCATCTATAAAAAAGAGATTGCTGATCCCGCCTTACAAACAGCGGTTAATAAACGGTTGATTAAGTCAAAATCTCTGCGCCAAATTCAGGACCTCTTGGCTGCGCATAGTATTACCGCACAGCCAACGCCGCGTACGCTGCAGGTACCTTCCTTAACGTACTCAAATTTTCAAGTTTCTCTGCGTCGCCTAAAAGATTTGTTTAAGAATGTACAGGGCAGATATCGCATGAACCGGATTGCTGCCTAACCAACGAGATTTTGTTTATACAGTTTTGTCCCGCACATCAATGTGATCTGCTCTTAAAATATGGCGACTGCTTTGCGCAGCTTGCTCGAATAGAAACAGGCGCGACCCATCGGTCGCGCCTGTTTCTATGATAATTCCGCAACTTTCCTTAATCTCTCCTCGCTACCCCTTGTGAATCCACGTCTGCTGAAGCGTTTTTTGGTTCTTAGCTTACAATTAGGTCTATTTTCCTTGCATTTTGTAAATTCGTAAGGAATTTAGGACTTGACAACCCATTTTTTTTCAATAATAATCTGTTTGTATTGTGATGACTTTGTTTTCATTACACGCCGCCGTCCTTCTCAAGGTTGCTAGGAGATCATCGCGCCATGCAAGGAACATTGCAAAGAACAGCCCCTCTTGTAACATCTGCTGCGATAAGTAAAGACGTATCAGTTGTACCCATCGGACAAGATGACTTTACTTTTGTCCATTATACTAATCTTCATCGTGTTTTTAAGGTCAAACGACCCTACTGCGTAATTAAAACTCCACCTAACTTAGATACTTATGCCGATGCAATCTATCAGCCGTTGCGGCAAACCTTATTCAACGGTTGTTTGTACGATGCCCAAAAGGAGAGAATTGAAGCATCTTGTGTCAAACGTGGTATCACGGATACCTGTTTAACTCAAGATAGTCGCCAATTTACCGAAGACGCCCATGCTTTACCGATCTATGAGCAGCCGCTGCTTTATCTTGGGCATCTACTACCCCATTATGGGCACTTTTTGTTGGAATTTCTCTCCCGCTGGTGGCCCTTAATTGAAAATGTGGATGAAACGCAACACTACTTGCTGCATCTCCGTGACCCAAAAGCACTCGATCGACCCTACATTCGCGCTTGTTTAGATGCTTTAAAGATTGATCGGGATAAAATGATTTTTTTTGATCAACCGACCAAGTTAAAGCAGGTTGTAGTGCCCGAGCCAGCTTTTCAGATTCATAGCCATATCTTTATCAAATATAAAGAACTATGTGGCAAAGTGACTGAAGCGATAGCCGGGACAAAATTCAACACAACCGATCAACCACTTTATGTTTCAAGACGGCTGCTGAGCTCTGATCTATCGGGTTTCCGTGGCGAAGAACCCATCGAAACATTCTTGTCGGCGCGCGGCGTCCGTGTGATCCACCCGCAAATGCTTTCCTTTGAAGAGCAGGTGCGTATATATAATGAACATAAGACGATCATTGGTCTAAATGGCAGTGGTCTACTCAACATCGCTTTTTCGCTGGAACCTAAAAACGTCATTGCCCTGACCCATCATTATCTTGCACCTAACTATTTTTTGATCAACAAATGCTTTGATGCAAAGGTGACTTATTTACAGGCCTGTACCAGCACGGATCGACTGCGTTGGCTCTATGACTTGTTGCTCGCCAAGACGATTCATCGAAAGCAGACAAATGGTAAACTTAACCGCATTTTCAACTTGGATCACCAGCGTGTGATTCAGTGGTTCGCGCAATCCGGTTACTGTTAACCTTACGCTGCTGAATCTACTACAGCGTGTTATCAAACTTTAGCTAAACCTGGTGCGTGCAGCCCTTGCTGTGCCCCTAGGTTTAGCTAAGCTCACTCTATATGTCATTGCAAGCAGTCGGTGTTTTGTTGTGTAAAGGAGCCGATCATGTTATCACCTATGTCTGCATTGCCTTTGTCGCAGGTAATGCCACTTGCCGAATCAACACGCCACGAAGGCTGGAATTTTGCCTGCCGGATTTGTAACGGAGAGACCTTCTGCCTCTTGGATCTAGGCAATCACCCTTTTGCCAACGCGCTGCTGGATCTGCCCACTGCAGATGTGAAACGCTACCCACTGGCGCTTCATGTCTGTCGCTCCTGTGCCACCGCACAGTTAAGCTACTGTGCCGATGACCATGAGCTCTATGCCAACTATCTTTATATTACACCGCAGAGTGCTTTACTGACTGCGCATTACGGCAAGATTGTTGACTTTTTATTACAACATGGTTATCTGAGCAGTGAAACCCATTTGGCCGAAATCGGCAGCAATATTGGGCGTTTCTTGGCCTTTGTGCGCCCTTATGTTGCTGCCTCACTTGGGATCGATCCGGCGGTCAATATTGCCGAAATGGCCAATCAAGCTGGCATCCGCACGATCAATGCTTTTTTTAATCGAGAAACTGCCCAGGCCATCCTGCAGCAAGAGGGCTACAAAGATCTCATCGTTGCGCGTCACTGCTTCGCCCATAATGAAAAGCCGTGGCTGATGCTCGATGGGGTGGTTGAATTGCTAGCGCCCAATGGTACCTTGGTGATTGAAAATGCCTATTTTCTGGATACAGTCTACCACGGCGAATTTGATCAGATTTATCATGAGCATATGTATTATCACTCGCTGCGCAGTATCGCGGCTATCGTCGAAAAGTATGACATGAAACTAATCGATGTTTATCACAGCGATATCCATGGTGGGACCATGGTCTATATCATCAAATTTGCCGCAATGGCGGTTGGCACCCCACGCTTATACGAGTACCTTGCTTTGGAAAAAGATCTGCATCGACCAGAATTTTACCAGGCTTTTATCACCCAAGTTGAGCGTAATCGTGATGCCTTGACCAAGCTTTTACACGAGTTACTGGCCCAAGGCAAAACCATTCATGCCTATGGGGCCTCTGCAAAATCGACCACCCTGTTGAATTATTATAACATTACGGCCGCGCTCATTCCCTATATTGTTGACTCTACCGTGACCAAGCAGGGCAAATTTATCCCATTGGCCCAACTCCAGGTGATCAGTGAAGCCGCAGCTTTGGCTAATCCACCGGACTACTATCTGCTCACCGTCTGGAATTACAAGGCTGAAATTATGCAGAAGGTCCGGCGCTTTGGTAATCAACACTCACAATTTATTTTGCCTCATCCTGAGGTCATGATCATCGATAATATTTGATGGAGGCTGCAATGGATTTAGGTAAAAAGGCGCGGATTGGTATCATCGGCTCCGGCTTTATTGCGCGCGGCTTGTCTTTGCTGCTTCTGCAGCAAACCGATCTATCGCTTTCAAAGATTTTAACCCGCCGTGAGCCGGCGACTTGTACCGAATTCCCCGCACCCCAGCTACTGACGAACTCGATTCATGAACTCATTGCCCAAAGTGATTTGGTCGTTGAATGTAGCGGGGATGTCATCCATGCGACTGACATGCTGGCCGTGGTAATGGCTGCTGGTTTGCCGGTGGTGACGATGGATGCCGAATTTCATGTCACGACCGGCTCTTACTTTGTCGATAAAGGGTTGATCACGGAAGCCGAAGGTGATCAGCCCGGCTGTTTGGCTGCTCTCCATGAAGAAGCTGTCGCCATGGGCTTTCAGCCATTGGTCTATGGCAATATCAAAGGGTTTTTGAACAATGAACCGACCTTGGCAGAGATGCAATTTTGGTCAAAAAAGCAGGGTATCAGCCTCACCCAGGTTACCGGCGCGACGGATGGCACAAAAATCCAACTAGAGCAGTCGTTCGTTGCGAATGGGCTGGGCGCGGATATTGCTCAGCCAGGCTTATCCTATCTGGCGGCTGAAAGCGTCAATGCTGGTGCGCAAATGCTGGCGGCCATTGCGCAGGAACATGGTCGACCGATCAGCGATTGTCTCTTGTCGGCCCAGCCGCCGGCCCCCAAGTTGCCGGCCGGCGTCTTTATCACCGCGACCCATGACCAGGCGCATCATGATTTTTTGCGCTACTACAAGCTTGGCGATGGGCCATATTATACGTTGTTACGGCCTTATTTCTTACCCCATCTGGAGATTATCAAAACGATCCGGCGTGTGTTACAAGGGGGCGGTGTGCTCTTAAACAATAGTGCAACGCCCCGGATCAGCGTCGCTGCGTTGGCGAAACGACCATTAAAACTCGGCGAACAGCTTGATGATGAAATGCGTAACTTCGCCCTGCGCGGGGTCGCTGTGCGGATTGCTGAGGAGCCAAATCATCTGCCTATTGGTTTAGCTCACCATGTGGTCCTGCGCCGTGCGGTTGAACCTGGGCAAATCTTGACCTTTGACGATGTTGAGTTACCAGAGAGCCTTGCTTTACATGCCTGGCACACTGTACGCCAGCGCTCGTCAGCTTAGTCACACTATACTGAAGTCAAGTTGAAAACCGGAGTTTGGGTAACAACTAGGATCGCGTGCGTCGCACTGACCACGGAATCTAACGGAATGAAAACAATGATTGGTCAGTGCGACGCACGCTGGGCAAAACGCCGCTTCTCATTCTGATTTGAGTATAATGGCTGCATTCATATTCTGTAAGTCAAAAGCAAGCTGATAGATCTGGACTTGTGTAATATAATGAGTTGTACTTTTGTCGTACTTACTACTATAATCATTGCCCGGATTGCAAGAAAGGCGCCCAGCTTATCAGTATAGTTATAAGGTACAACTAATGAATCAGGTGACGTTACCAACCTTTATTGTGGCTGGTGCTAAAAAATCGGCAACAACTTCACTCTATGAATATTTCAAACAACATCCACAAATTTATATGTCTGCCATCAAAGAGACAAATTTTTTTGCGTATGATGAAACCGATCAAAACCATCAACAAGCGGATCGGTTAAGATTCCCGATCCGTACATTGGCAGAGTATACCAATCTTTTTGCTGATGCGACGACCGCCACCGCAATCGGTGAAGCATCACCGGTTTATATGAGCAGCCCAATTGCCGTCCATAAACTTCACCAAACGCTTCCGAATGTCCAGCTCATTTTCAGCCTACGCAATCCGGTTGATCGTGCTTATTCCGATTACTTGATGCGTGTGCGTGGTGGTGTTGAGCCGAGAAGTGTAGAACAGGCCTTTACTGAAGATGTCGCCTTGTTACGCGCCCGCACATATTATAAAGCGCTTGCGCGCTGGTATACCCACTTCCCGCCTGAACAAATTCAAGTCGTCCTTTTTGAGGCGATAAAAAAAGATGCACTGGTGGTGATGCAACAATTATACAACTTTTTGGGGGTCAACAGCACTTTTGTGCCAGATGTCGGGCAGCAGCACAATACTGGCGGCCTGCCCAAGAGCCGAACACGCCAAAAAATCGTTAATTTTTTACGCCAATACCGTTATGTGCGGACTTATATACCGCAAGCCATTCGCAGTCGTTTTAGTCTATTTGCCCAATCAAATTTACAAAAGGCTCCTGTCCTGCCGATCCATCTGCGGGCTAAATTAACAGAAATATATGCCGAAGATACCGAACAGCTAGAACAGTTGATTGGCGTTGATCTCGCAGTTTGGAAAACATACTAGGTCTATTAGATAAATCAAAGGAAGTTGGCAGGATGTCGGTGCCTAGAAGGGCCTGTTTCGTGCCGGTGGTTTTTGCAACCGGCACGCTCGGAAATAATGGACCTCTGGTTTTAAACAGGGTATAGTTGAATAACCGCATGCGCTGTATGCTGACCTTACACCTGAGCTAACGTTGGCGCGTACCGCGCAAGCTGAATAATTGATGCTTAATGATACTATTGATTCTATTCTTTATGACGCATATGATGGGTTTGCCCCATCAGCTGGCTACGCCGGCGCTTGAAGATTATGGTATTCTCAATGCCAAAACACACCAAGTATCGGGTCTTCCGCATGCTGTAGGTGATGGTGTCACTGATGATACCGTTGCTTTGCAGGCGATCCTTAACTATGGCTATCAAAATCGGCTAGTCACCCTATTGCCAAGTGGTGTTTACCTCGTCTCTGATACGTTGAATATGGTGGATGAAAATCTTCATCACAATAGTGACGATTATTCATTTGTTTTGATCGGTTCCACGTTAGGGGCTAAACCTGTTATCAAACTTAAAGATCAGGCCCCAGGGTTTGATGATGTGGAATTACCAAAGCCGATTATTAAGCTATGGCGGAAATGTGGCGCGGATGAGCGCGAAGATGTGCGCCTGTGCAAAGAACCCAACAATCTCGTTGATGGTGAAGGCCAACCCGGCAATTACTTTAGTGACGGCATTCGCAATTTTATGGTCGAGGTCGGCTATCGTAATCCTGGTGCGGTCGGTGTCTATTTTGCCGCGGCGCAGGATAGTTTTATTGAAGATATTACAGTTGACATGCTCAAATCCGGCTATGCCGGCTTCACGGCCATTCCTGGGCCAGCTTCTGTGATCGGGAATCTGGTTGTACGCGGTGGGGACTATGGCATTAAAGGCTACTTTATGTACAACCCCGTGCTCACTAACATAAAACTAATTAATCAAAAAGTTGCTGCCATTGAAACGAATGCGTTTCCAATTCTTACCCTGGTCGGGTTTGAAATTAGAAAGCAGCGTGCGCCTGCCATTAAAATTACCGGTGGCAAAGGTGGTCTGGTTTTGGTGGATGGCAAGATCAATATTTCGCGCAATTCTGATGTTGCCGTTGTGCAGTTAAACAACAGTTCATCAACCTCATCGCTGACTAATGTCTATTTTCGTAATGCCGATCAGGCTGTTACAGTAGAAAATGACCGCGTAATCGGTGCTAGTGGCTGGCAACAGCTCGCCGAATTTTATGGCAAGTCGGCCACTGATAGTGTTGCGGTGATTAATCAGGTGATAACCCAAACCACTACTTATACACCATTGGTCCCTGTCGCCCGCGAACCGGAAGATTTGGGCCGTTATCACACTTGGCCACGCTATCGCTCACCCGATCATCTGCTTTTGTTGGCGGCGCGGCCTAATTCTGGGGTCTGTAACGCACTTGATGCGAATGACGAATTTGCCATTCAGGCCAATAGCCAAGCTGATGCCCAGCCTGGCCTGCAGGCCATGATCGACTCTGACCGCTGTCCTACGATTTTGCTGCCCAAAGGCGACTACTTTATTGGCAGTACGCTGACATTAGGGGCAGATACACAGTTGCTCGGGCTCGCCCATTCGTTTACGGCGCTTACCCCCTCCAGCCAAATGAGTGCTACCCGACAACTGGTTGAATGGCTACCCACAACGGAAGTCGATTTTATCACGACGGTTAACGATGCCAATGCGACGACCATGTTAGCCGATGTCCGACTTAAGGTGCCGACAAGACCCAAAGCACATAATTGGATAACTGCATTGCATTGGAAGGCGGGCAAATATTCGATCTTAAAGAATGTCTTTACGAATTCGCTTTGGAGTGCTGAGTCGCAAACTAACCCCAAAGCAGAAATCCGCTATTCCGGTCAGGGGGGAGGCAAGTGGTTTGGTGCAGGGGCAAAAGGTCTGCCGCCGGCTAATTTCCCTGCCAGTCCTGGTTATCGGAAAATGATGATTACGGGGACCACACAACCACTTTTTCTGTACAATCTTAATATTGAAGACGGTGCTGCCTGTCCTGCCGGCCAATCTCTGACCTGCCCCGATACATCCTGGCAGGCAGAGATTATCAATAGCAAAAATGTAGTCATCTTTGGCGCAAAATTTGAGAATCAAAAGGCACTGAAGATCGAGCGTTCTGACAATATTGGCTATTTTGGGACCAATGTAGGTAGTGAGTTAGGTGCATACGACAATACCAATATTACTATGGCCAGCGTATCAAATGTTAAAGTTGCGAAGATGCAAGCTTGGGTGCTAAAGATTAAAGAAGACAACTATACAACTACTATTAGCAAAGATCAATACCTAGCTGTATATAAGCGCGGCAACTTCGATTTAAACAAAATTCGAGTACCTTTAGCCGGCGATCTGCAACCGCCTACCACTCTGTTGCCGCTGCCATAACCATTACGCCAGCGCTGCGTAAACAAAAATCTAGGACAGCGCGGCCTAATAGTATAGGACACGGGCTACCCATGCCGACGCCAACATTTTCAAAGCACGGCAATCTTATTGTTGCAAACAGCACCTATGTTAGTTCGTTGAACGGCACCTTGTCTTGCCCTAACCTAAACTTGATTAGACTTACGCCGCTAATCGAAACTACGTTTTCCACAAAAACCTAGTTTCTCTGCTCTCTTCGTTTCTTCTTGTAAGTCCCAGATGATAGTGGCGGGCAACTGGAGATAGAAGTAAAAGAAAGAGATCTATGCAACGTTTTGTTAATCAACCTATTTTCGCTGTTACCATTACGGCCGCCTTACTTGTGCTGCTTCACACCACGCTGGCTTTTGCCAACACCAATGGGCAAAGTACACCAGTTGTCCCGTTGACCCCCACCCCGACCCTCGCGGCCGACGAAAAACCCGGCTTGTCTAGTGGCACCCTGGTGACGACCCCGGTGATTGTTACCACCCAGGTCGATACGCCGGCAAAACCCACTGATGCTACGCTGGCCGCCGCGCCAGTGCTGACCGTCTGGTATGGCGGGCAGCAGCCCTTTGGCCAGCAGGGTAATCCACAACGCTGGGCCAACATTCTGGGCAATGTGGCAAATCCGACCTCAATCAGTTCGTTGGTCTATACCCTAAACGGGGGCGCACCACGTCCCTTGTCTCTTGGCCCCGATAAACGCCGTCTGGCCCAGGCCGGTGACTTTAATATTGAACTCGATATTACCGAACTGCAGGCCGGTGCTAATCAAGTCGTAGTTACCGCGACGGATAAGAACAATGTCAGTACGGTGCAAAATGTGACGGTCAATTACACCGCCGGCACGACTTGGCCCTTACCTTACACCGCCGATTGGGGCAGCGCATCGACAATTCAAGCCGTAGCCCAAATTGTTGACGGGCAGTGGGCCAAAACTGGCGATACCATTCGCCCGACCTGGCTCGACTATGATCGACTGATTGGCATTGGTGATATGAGTTGGACCGATTACGAAGTCGTGGTACCCATCACCATTCATGCGATCGACGCCGCTGATGGTTTCAAATCGCCGAGCAATGGCCCTGGCATTGGCATGATTATGCGCTGGTCCGGCCATTATCAAGAAACCACCGAACAACCTCGCATCGGCTGGCGCGAACTTGGCGCATTGGGCTGGTTTCGCTGGTCAAGAGATGCTAATAGCAATATTTCTGCCGGTTTACAATTGCTTGGCTATTTCAATAAAGAACTGGCCGCCAATCCCGCGATTGTTCCTGAATTTGGCAAAGCCTATCTGTTCAAGATGCGGGTCGAATCGGTGGCGAATGCCGGCGATATCTACCGTTTCAAAGTCTGGGAAGCTGCCCAAGCCGAACCGGCGGCCTGGCATATGGAAGGCCGCGGGGTGGCCGCCGAACCAACGCGCGGTTCACTGCTGCTGGTGGCCCATCATGTGGATGCCAGCTTTGGTAAGGTTACTGTGACCCCGCTCACCAATAACCCCGTTGAGGCCCCGTATTCGGATGATTTTAATGCGTGTGCATTGGACAGTGGCCGTTGGAGCGTGGTGAATCCGCGTGGTGATGCGACCATCGGCGTCAACGGTCAACAATTGACCATTGCTGTGCCCGGCGGGGTTGACCATAATGTCTGGAGTGGCGGTAATTTTGCCCCGCGTATTATGCAAGTGACCCCTAATCAGGACTTTGAGGTGATCACCAAGTTTGAATCGCTGCTGAGCGCGCGCTTCCAGATGCAAGGGGTGCTGGTGGAGCAAGACGCCAATCATTACTTGCGCTTTGACTTTTCTCATGATGGCACCAATACCCGAGTTTATGCCGCTTCGTTTGTCGCTGGTGAGCCTACTCAACGCGCCACGCGGGTGATTGCCGGCGGCCAGCCGCTCTTCATGCGCATTAGCCGCACGGGTAATCAATGGACCCAGGCTTATTCCACTGATGGGACGAATTGGCTAACCAATGTCACCTTTGCGCATGCGCTGACAGTGACCAAGAGTGGCGTCTTTGCCGGTAATACCGCCAATAGTGGTGGCACGCCACCCGCCCATACCGCGCTGATCGACTACTTCTATAACAGCGCGGCCCCCATTGTGCCGGAAGATGGCTATAAGATTGGGCCCACTGTCCAACAGAGTGGCAACGGTACCATTACGCTGACGCCAAATCAGACCACCTATTCCTGTGGCCAAACGGTCACCTTGACCGCCACGCCGGCAAATGGCTGGACCTTTGCCGGTTGGAGTGGTGCGTTGAATAGCGTGCAAAATCCGGCGACGGTTGCCGCCGCCCGCAATCAGATCGTGATCGCCACCTTTACGCCGGATACACCCCCTGTTACCTATCAACTGACGACGACGGTACAAGGTAATGGCGCACTTCAGCGCTCAGCTGTAGGGCCATATGCCGCGGGTAAAGTGATCACGTTGACCGTGCTCCCCGCCGAGGGGTGGACGTTTGTCGGTTGGGCCGGCGATCTCGCTGGCAATGCGAACCCGGCCCAGCTTACCATGAGCGCGAACCGGCATGTGACCGCCATCCTGAGCCAAAACGCTTACGGGCTGACAACACAGACGGTTGGCGATGGCGTCATCACGCGTACCCCCGCTGGTGACAGCTACCCCCATGGCACGCAGGTCGAACTACGCGTCGTCCCGGCTGAGGGGTGGCAGTTTGTGGGCTGGTCCGGCGCCCTAACCGGCACTGAAAATCCGGTCAAGATTACGATGAACGCCGCGCAACAGGTCACCGCTACCCTGGTGCCGCGCTCCTATGGGTTGACGATTCAGACGGTTGGTAACGGCGAAGTCCGGCGTACCCCGGCTGCTGATACCTATCCCCATGGTGCTACCATCCAGCTAAACGCCATTCCGGCGGAGGGCTGGCAATTTGTGGGGTGGAGTGGTGCACTGGGAACCGCGGCGGAGGTTGATCTAGTCATCACCAGTCCACAGTCGATTACGGCGACCTTTACCGAACTGATCCAAGGCCAATATACCCTTTCGACGGTTAACATCGGTGAAGGCCAAATTCAGTTGGATCCCCAGTTGTCGACCTACCCCGCCGGCACGGTCGTCACGGCCCGTGCCATCCCGGCCAGTGGGTGGACCTTTGTGCGCTGGGAAGGCGATTTGACCGGGGTTGATAACCCACAGCAGCTTGTGATCCAACAAAACCAACTGGTGGGCTCTGTCTTTACGCGTGAAATGGTCGACTTTGCAACCGAGGTGCAAGGCCTCGGCACGATTGAATCTAGCGTGCCTGCTGGTTCCTATGCCTATGGCACCGCGATCACCGTGACTGCCGTGCCGGCACCGGGGTTGACTTTCCTCGGTTGGGCGGGCGATCTGAGCGGCAATCAGCCGCGCGCGACCATCCTACTTGATCGCGACATCAACGTCATTGCCCGCTTTGGCCAGTCGGGGCTTGCCTTGGCAACGCAGCCCGATGGTCAAGGGGAGATTGTGGTTGATCAACCAGGGCCCTATACCCGTGGCCAAGCGGTAACATTGCATGCCATTGCGGCGGATGGGTGGTCGTTTACAAAATGGCGTGGCGACCTAACCGGGACGGAGAACCCCACCACCGTGGTGATGGATGGCGCCAAAATTATTGTCGCTGTCTTTGAGGAAATCGTGGTTGGAAGTAATAAAGTCTATCTGCCGTTAATCACTCGGTAGACCTGGCCGGGTGATGCGACTCTACTAAACAGAACCCAACCCGAAGTGGCTGCCCGCTTTGGGTTGGGCGCGCTCAGATAACGGATTGCTAAATTTGGTAACATCGTCTGCGTTTACGTATCGTACGAATGGTGCCAGCCGTGACAAATGTTTCGTACGATATGCATTTTGTCATTTATGGTTACAATATTTGAACGAGAGGTAATGTATGGCAAAAATTACACAAATCGCTGAGCAACTTTATTGTAAAGTGCTGCCACCAGCCAACCAAAGTGCCCATTTCCATCTGAAAGCGAAGCAACGCTTTGAGGAGTATATTCGCAGTCAAGTGGGTGGCTTTATGGTCGGGGTCGATCCTGGGCCGGTTGGCGACAAAGAGATCATCCTCCGTACCGCGGTGTTGGCAAAGGAAGAGATTGCTAAAAAGACTAACCCCGACCATTATTTTGGCTCGGGTTACAGCGAAATGTATACCTGGCTCAAGCGGCTTGAATATCACGGTTTTAATCTGCGGACGGCGCGGGCGATCATGGAGTTTGGCTGTGGTTCGGCCCGCCTGATTCGCCATTTGCGCTGTATTGATGAGCTACGCCTGGTTGGTACTGATGTGATGCCCGCGTTTATTGAATGGTGCCAAACGCATGTCCCTGGCATTGAATTCTATGTGAATGAGCTAACGCCCCCCTTGCCGATTTGCGAAGATGAACTCTTCGACCTGGTCTTTGCCCAATCCGTCTTCACCCATATTCCGCTCGATACGCAGGAACGCTGGCTCCAAGAACTCCACCGTGTGATCCGGCCTGGGGGCTTTTTGCTATGTACTGTCCTTGGCCGTTACCACCAACAGCAGATGCTTTCGCCGGCAGAAATCAAGCTGCTTAAAGAAAATCATCACTACATCTTGGATGCGCAGTGTACCAATGCCTCGGTCTCGACGCAGTTGATTGGTTCTTGGGATACCTTCCAAACGCGCTACGAAGTGCTCAAGGTCTTTGGCTCACACTTTGCCATCCGTGATTATATTGCGGGGCCGCTTGATCTGCTGGTATTGCAAAAGTCGCCTTCTGTCTAAGCGAACTCATCCTCTTTTTTGAACTTATTTTATTCAGCCATTGCCAGCAGCACCGGCGGTGTCAATCCAAAGGGCCTAACGCGCTTGGATTGACACCGCCGGTGCTAATTTTCTATCCCTCTGCTGCATTTTTTTACCCATTCTAAAAGTGAAAGTATTCTGTAAGTTGAAAAACGGCCGTTTTCGACTATAGTAGGCAGCATCTGCTACGTCAAACTATGTAGCCTGGGGCTGTCAAATATCTCTATTTGTTTTAGGTGCCTACTACGTCTTTCTGGCTATTCTGCTAGGCGGAATAAGTCTGTTTAACGTTTGCCGTTTTAGGTAAAGTTACAAAGTAACATGCATTTCAAAGGAACTACCCTATGGTCCGCTTGCCCAAATTAATCTTGTGTTTGACTTTGGTCTTACTCATTGTTGCTGCTTTGTTCCGCACGTCGCCGGCCAATGCCGGCACCCAGCCCGCCTTTCAGCCGCCGGCCGATTGGTGGGATGCGCAATGGTCCTATCGCTTGCCACTGACGGTTGGCAGTGGTGGCGTGGCCCGTACCAATAAGCTGGTCGATGTCAGCCTGAATTTTACCCAACTATTGGCCGGCTACAGCATAAGTGGCACTTTTGATCCAAACTCATTGCGCGTGCTGGAAGTTGATGGTGCCGGTGCCGTGGTCGATGATGCGGTGCCCTTTCAATTTGATCCCGCTACCACCTACAATGCCACCAGCAATGCGGCTGCGAACCTGGTTTTTATGTTAACTGGGGCAACCGCCGCCAATGCATCCCGTACCTACCATCTCTATTTTGACCTAACGGGCAAAGGCTTTACTGCACCGACCTTTACCTCCTTGATTTCGTTAACCGACGATGTGATGGACGAAGGGCTGAGCAGCTATCAGATCGAAACCCCGATTGGTACCTATCTTTACCAAAAACAAGGGGCCAGCTTTTCGAGTTTTCTGGATCCCGAAGGTAATGATTGGCTGAGCTACAATCCCAACGGCGGTGCCAGCGGCGCTTACCGTGGCATTCCGAACATGATCTTTCCCGAAGGGCAGTTTCACCCCGGTGACACCAATGCCACCAGCACGATCCGCAACCAGGGGCCACTGAAAATTACGGTTCACTCAATTATGAATAACGGCAAATGGGAAGCCCTTTGGGAATTTTACCCAACCTATGCCCGCATGACGCTGCTTAAGAAAGACCACAATTACTGGTTCCTGTACGAAGGGACACCAGGCGGCACATTGGAGATGGAGACCGATTTTGTCGTGCGTTCTGACGGCACCCAAACCAGTGCCGGCACCAGCTGGGACGGCGACCTGAGCGGCCCGGAATGGGTCTATTTTGCGGATCCCGGCGTTGATCGCGCCCTCTTTGTGGCCAATCATGCCAATGATACGCTGATTGATTCCTATTATCCCATGACCGAAGCCGCCGGCTCAATGACCGTCTTTGGTTTTGGGCGCAAAGGTGTCAAGGCGCACCTGACGGCGACCCCAGCCTATTATACCTTTGGGCTGATCGATACAGTTGCCTTTGCCCCCGCAAGCCAAAAGATTAACAATGCTTATCGCGATCTTTCGGTACAAACCGCGCCGGTGCAACTTGTTGACGGCACGCCGACACCAACGCCGACCCCAACCGGTGGGTCGACCAACACCGAGCTTCTTGTGTTCGATGTGAATCGCCCGGTGACAACCAAGGATCGCGGTTTCCCCAAGGATGACCCGCCGCTGGCTGCAGCCAATGGTAATTGGACCACACCGGTCAATTATGCCGCAGGGACCCTCTACTTTCGGGCCGAGATTCGCAGCCAGCCCCAGGTGCAGAATATGCGCTTACAATTTTGCGTGTGGCAAGCTAAGTTTGCCAACGAAGAATGCGGGAGCTTGCGCAATGTTCCCGGTGCCAGCGGGACGGTAGTCACCTGGAGTAACACTATGGACAGCCTGGCTATAGTAAAGAACCCCATCGATTGGACAACGCCGCGCCAACGTTATGGTATCGCGATCAAAAATGAAGCTGGCCTACCGGTCAGTGATTTTAGCGGCTGGAATTGGAATGGGGAAGACCCCGCGCTGTGGTATCCGCTTGATATGCGCTTTACGGTGGTGGTAGTGGCCGAGGGCGCGACCTTTAGTGGTTGGGAAAATTATACAGGTATCATCCCGACGCCTACCCGCACCCCATCACCCACGCGGACGCCGACGGTGACGCCTACCCCGACCAATACGCCAACGCAGACGCCAACTAATACACCAACGTCAACGGCGACGCCGACCAATACACCGACGGCGACGCCGACCAATACACCAACGGCGACGCCGACTAATACGCCGACGGAAACGCCGACCAATACGCCAACCCAGACGGCGACGCCGACGCCGACCAATACGCCCCTGCCGACTAGTACAGCGACGGTGACCGCGACGCCAACGAGTACGGCAACCGATACGCCTGGCAGCTTCAGCGTCACCAGCGGGACGATCGGTGGCGGAGCGGTGCAACTCGCACCGCTGCAGGCAACCTATCCGGCCGGTACCGTGATCTCGGTCACTGCCATTGCCGATGCCGGTTGGGCCTTTGACAGTTGGGGCGGCGATCTGACCGGCACCGTCCCCACGGCTACGCTGCTGATCGATAGCAACAAGGCGGTGACGGCCACCTTCCAGCAATTGACCTACACCATCGACCTTGTTAGTGGTACTGAGGAAGGTGGTCGGGTTGAAGTTGATCCGCCCGGACCGTATGTTTATGGGCAGGAAGTGACCCTGACTGCGATATCGAACCCAGGCTATATCTTTGCGGGTTGGGAGATTAGCGGCGCTGCGCAACAGGCCGCCGTGACACGCTTGGCCGAGCCAATCATTACCCTGCCGGTAACCGACAATCTGACCGTTGTGGCAAACTTTAGCAAAAGTCAGCAGGTCTATCTCCCCTTGATCGTGCTGGATAAGTAGTAATCCCACTGTACGTAGCGGCTTGCACTCAAGCCGCTACGTACGTCCCCAGCGATGATTGCCAGCCTATCACACATGCCGACAAACGATTTATGCTGTATATTGCCCATCCTTGGCGGTAAAATCCAGGAGATACGAAAGCTAACTGCAGACGCTATCGGCACTGCGTTGTTTCGTGGATATTGCTGTAAGTTTCTTGAAAGCCCAATTATTGTAATTTTCTGATATACTTAGTAGGAATGTCTAATGTTGATCAATAGCCTTTTGACTTAGGCAATTCGTGCGAACAATGTGTAATATGGAAAAGCTGTAGGAATTTCAACCCCCAGAAAAATGTTTTACAGTTAAATTTACCTATTACCTATTATCTATCGTCGCATAACACAGATGCTTGATTTTTAAGTTAAGTTTGAGGAAGGATATCGAATGTCTTCAGTAATATCTTCGCTGACGTGTGCTTTTAAACAAAGCCCGCTACACGTCAATGCCCGCATGATGATCATCGCTATCGTCACCCTGATTGGCATTTCACTGCCTACCCAGGCGATCCAAGCGGCACCACTGCACCAAGTGCCTGATGTTGATGGCCCTGCTGTTCCTGGTCAGGTTACCAACCGCTATCTAGCTGGTAAAATCGGCGAATATGGTGATTTGACCATGCCGGATCATCATGCCGCCCAGGATGGGAAGGCCTTGCGCGCCGCCGCCAGTGCTGCGCCCAGCGTGGTGGCGAGCGATGAATTTGTCGGTACCAACCTGACCACTGACCGTTGGTCATTGGTCAATCCCTTGAACGATGGTTGGATCACCGTGCGTGATGGTCAATTGACCTTGGCACTGCCCCGGGGTGCCTCGCATGATCCGTGGCAAGCCAACCGGGCTTTGCGTGTCATGCAAGCTGTGAGTAATGGCGCAGTGGACCTTGAAGTGAAATTTGCCTCTGTCCCCACAACGGCCTACCAGATGCAGGGGATCGTGCTGGAGCAAGATGCCTACAATGGCCTGCGCTTCGAAGTCCAACACGATGGGCTCGCTTTACAAGTGGTCGCGATTGCCACGATCGACGGTGTGTCGGTTGTCAAAGCAGTGACCGCGATCGATGTGCCGGCTGCGACCTGGCTGCGGGTCAACCGTCAAGCCGATAGCTGGCAACTAACTTACAGTGCGGATGGCACAACCTGGACCGAAGTCGCCACTTTCGACCTGCCCCTGGTGCTCACGGCTGTCGGCCCCTATGTGGCCAATCATGCCGAAGAGGATGCCGCGCCGGCGTTTACGGCACAGGTTGAGTATTTCCGCAATGCAGAGCTGGCCATTGCGGCCGTGGCAAGCGCTCAGTCCGATACACAAGCCCCGTTGCTCCACGGCGTACAAGCGTTTGCCGAGGGCCAAGGGCTGACGATTCGTTGGCACACGGATGAGCAAAGCAGTAACGTTGTTGAATTTGGCCCGACCGCAGCTTATGGGCAGAGCGTCACCGCCACCGGTGACGGCTATAGCCATCAAGTAACCATCCCTGGATTAACGGCCGGCCAAACCTACCATTACCGCATTGTCGCCACCGACAGTGCCGCCAATCGTACGACTGGCAGCGCGGAGACCGTGCTCTTCACCCCAAATGATGATGTTGGTCCGACGATCAACGTCTGGTATGGTGATCAGCAGAGCTTCGGGCTGAAGGGCCGACCGCAGGCTTGGCTTAATGTCTTGGGCAATGTCTCTGATCCGGATGGCGTGGTTGCTATGCGCTATACCCTCAACAACGCGACAACCTCCACCCGGCTTTCCATGGGCCCAGATAACCGTCGTTTGGCAAATGCCGGTGATTTTACCGTTGATATTGCCACCGAGCGGCTACAAGTCGGTAATAACACGGTTTTACTGACCGCCCGCGATGGCTTGAATAACACGAGCATGTATACGGTGACGGTGAACTATCAACCCACTGTGACCAATCTGCCCTACACCATCAATTGGAACACTATCACCAACGACGCCCAGATCCAGAGTGTCGCCCATTCCATTGACGGCAAATGGCGGCTGGAAAACAACAAGGTCCGGACGGCCGAACCTGGCTACGACCGGATGATCGGCTTTGGTGATATTAGCTGGAACGATTATGAAGTGTTGGCCCCCATCACTATTCACGCTATCCCACCCCAGAAAAACGGCATTGGGATGATCTTCCGTTGGAATGGCCATACCAATTACCCCGTCTACTGTAGCCAGCCCAAATGCGGTTGGTTGCCCCTCGGCGTCATTGCCTGGTGGTATGATGGTGATCTAGAACTCTATGTCAATGGTAATACGATTCTGGCCAGCGCCCCCTTTGCGCTTGAGGTCGGTAAGACCTATTTGCTTAAAGCCCGCGTGGAAACGAACCCTACTGGTGGCGTTTACAGCCTGAAGATGTGGGAAGAGAGCCAACCTGAGCCAAGTAACTGGACCATTACCGGTCAATCCACCCTGCAGCAGCCACAACGTGGTGCGCCCAGCTTTGTGGTCCATCGAGCCGATGTAAGTTTGGGCAATGTAACGGTGACACCGGTTGGCCTGAGCAGTCCGTTGCAAAACTTCCCGCCCAAAGCCAATGCCGACAGTGCCATCGTTGCTCCCACGCGTAACATCTACATTGATGTGCTGAAGAATGATACGGATGCCGGTGGTCTGCTTGACCCGTCCAGCGTCCGCATTGAACAACAGCCCCAACATGGGACTGCCACCGTCAATACATTGACCGGCCAGATTACCTATCAGCATAACGGATCGGCAGCGACCGCCGATAGCTTCACCTATACGGTGCGTGATGATGGCTTTGGTCAAGGCAATGGCACCCGGTCGGCTGCGGCGAATGTGGCCATTGAAATCAGCGCTTCTGCGCCATCGGTTGTCCTTTCCGATGATTTTGATCGCTGTCTGTTGAACCAGGCCTGGGAGTTTGTCAATCCCCTGGGGGCCGGCTCCTATGAAGTGGTTGGGGTTGGTACTGGCAATGCGTTGGCGAAACTCACCGTGCCTGCGGGCACGACGCATAATGCATGGGGTGTTGACCAACCCAATGAAGCGGTACGCCTCATGCAGCCGGTACAAAACAGTGATTTTGAGATCGAAGTCTCCTTTGATACTGAGCCAACCGGCAATACCAATGATCAAGGGTTGCTGGTGGAGCAAGATGCGAGTAACTTTATCCGTTTTGATGTCTTTCACAATGGGACCTCGCTCCGAGCGTTTACTGGGACCACCCTGAACGGCAACAACTTGCAAATTAAGAGTGCCCCGATTACGCCCGGCATGGGCTTGAAATTGCTCCTCAAACGGGTTGCCAATACGTGGACGATGTCAAACTGGGATGGGACACAGTGGGTCCAGTTCTCAACCTTTGAACAAGCGCTTACGGTCACCAAGGTCGGCGTCTATGCGGCCAATGCGGGTGGGGCGGCCTATAGCACGGGGGTAGATTACCTCTTTGACACCACCGCACCGACCAATCCGGAAGATAGCAGCCAGCCCAATACGCTGACGATTACTCCTTCTGATAATGGTTCGGTTAGCCTAAATCCAGCGCAAGCAGTCTATGCCTGTAATACAACAGTGGAGTTGACGGCTCAACCTGCCGCAGGTTTCAAATTTGCCCGCTGGTCTGGTGCCTTAAGTGGTAGCGTGAATCCCAACAACTTACTGATTGAGGGGCCTGCCACCGTTACCGCGACCTTTGTCCTTGAAGATACCGATATTACCCCACCGGTCATTACCCTCAATGGTGCCAACCCGTTGGTGCTTGTGGTTGGCGCGACGTACACTGATCCGGGTGCCACCGCCACCGATGATGTCGATGGCGATCTCACTGCCCAGATTGTTGTGGGTGGCGATACGGTGAGCACAGCTGCACCCGCTTCCTTCACCGTGACCTATTCGGTCACCGACGCCAGTGGCAACCCCGCCCAGGCGACGCGGATTGTGAACATCGTCCCTGATGGTGATACAACGCCGCCGGTCATTACCTTGCTGGGTGCCAATCCCTTCCGCGTGGAAGCGGGGACACCGTGGACGGACCCAGGGGCAACGGCCCAGGATAATCTCGACGGTAACCTGACCAGCCAGATTGTGATCGCCGTGCTTGGCGGTGGCACTGTCAATACGGCCAAACCTGCGGTCTTTACTATCACCTATGATGTAATGGATTCCAGCGGCAATGAAGCAGCACAGGTCCGACGTGTCGTCAATGTGGTGGATAGTGTTGTACCGGTCATTACGCTGAATGGGGCTAGTACGCTCCAGTTGGCTATCGGTGCGACCTTCACTGATCCGGGGGCGACTGCCACTGATGCAATTGATGGCAATATTACCAGCCGCATTGTGGTTGGTGGTGCGGCCGTCGATACCAGCAAAGCGGGCAGCTACGTTATTACCTACAATGTAACCGACTTGAGCGGCAACCGCGCGGTTCAGGTCACCCGTACTGTCACGGTTACTGGTGGGGGACCAACCTCCTTTAAAGTGTTCATGCCTTTGGTTTCTAAGTAAAACAAACTGGCGCTTGCCTCCAGGATAAGCGCCATGTACTACCCCCAGCTGCTCATTGTTGTTTGGCAAATGCAAGGCCCGTCAGGTGCATGTAACCTGACGGGCCTGATTTGTTCTCTATCCTTTGACGAACGCTGCCATTTATGCTACTGTAGCGTTTTGGCTTCGCAGCATCGATAAGATGCTGCTCATCGGGAGGATCGTTGAACGATGTGGCAACGAATACGGACAATCTTCAAACCAACCCCTACTTTCGTCACGGTCGTTTCGGGCGTACCGCGCTCTGGCACCTCGATGATGATGCGGATGTTAGCGGCCGGTGGCATGGCCGTGCTGACGGATCAATTGCGCCAGGCTGATCCAGATAACCCAGAGGGTTATTATGAATTCGAGCGGGTTAAGCAGTTGGAGAAGGGCGATCAGGCGTGGGTCGAGGGGGCACAGGGCAAGGCTGTTAAAGTGATCTCGGCCCTCTTGGAGCAGTTGCCGACCGCCTATCAATATCGTGTCATCTTTATGGAACGCGAGCTGCAGGAAGTCTTGGCTTCGCAACGTAAGATGTTGGTGCGCCGCGGCGAAGATCCGGATCGGATCGATGAGGCGGCAATTGGCCAGTTATTGACGATCCATGTTGCGCATGTCAAAAGCTGGCTTGTCCGCCAGCCGAATTTCCAGCTTTTGACCATTGATTACAACCAAATGCTCAACGCACCGCAGCAATTTGTCACCCAGGTCAATCACTTTTTAAGTGATCGTCTCGATGGGGTCGCAATGGCGACCGTAATTGATCCAACCCTCTATCGCAACCGCAGCCGCTCTGAAAATAAAGAATGAACCATCAGAAATCGGGCTATCGCTTAATGCTGATGCCAACTTCCTATTATAATTATAAGAGGATATAAAGACGCTAATGACCATTCATGTTGCGCCCCAACCGGTACAGGCAACGTCCAACACCGTGCCGTGTCCCATCTGTGGCAACCTGCACCCCCAAGTTTTTGTTGAAGTGCCCCAAGTGCCTGTGCTCTGCAACATTCTCTGGCCCACCAAAGCGGAAGCGACCAGCGTGCGCCGGGTCGATATTCCCTTGGCCTATTGTGCCACTTGTGGCTACATCTTTAACCCCGCCTTTGACGTCGCTTTAATGGATTATTCACAAGTCTACGAGAACTCCTTGCATTTTTCCCCGCGCTTTCAACAATTTGCCGAAACGCTGGCCGCCGAATTGGTGGCCAGACATGATTTGCACCACAAAAAGATTGTTGAAATCAGCTGTGGCAAAGGTGACTTCCTCAAAATGCTCTGTGCATTGGGCGAAAATCAGGGCTACGGCTTTGACCCCAGCTATGTCCCCGAACCTGCCGATGCGTTACCCGGCAGTCGCGTTACTTTTGTGCAGGATTTCTTTTCCGAAGCTTATGCGCACTATCCTGCTGATTTTATCTGCTGCCGCCATACCCTGGAACACATTGAAGATCCCGTTGCCTTCCTCACGATGGTCCGCCGGACGATTGGGGATCGCCCGATTCCAGTTTACTTTGAAGTGCCTAATGTGCGCTTTACTTTACAAGATTTGGCCGTGTGGGATATCATCTACGAACATTGTGCCTATTTTAGTGAAGAGGCTCTTACTTACCTTTTCCAGCGCTGTGGCTTTGATGTGATTGATATCCAGCCGACCTACGAAGGCCAATTCCTTTATATTGAAGCGCGCCCACGGGTCGAACAGCCGTCCGCTGTCGTCCCGGTGCCAGATGCGCAAACCCACGCTGGTCGATACCAGCCACCCACCGCGCTGACTGCCACTGTTAACGATTTTGCCGTCCGCTACCGCGCAAAGGTGGCGACCGCCGAGGCCGCATTGACCCAGATCCAGCAGGCGGGTGAGAAGGTCGTGATCTGGGGTGCCGGCTCTAAAGGTATCACCTTCCTGAACATGTTACAGTTGCAGGAACAGATCGAATATGCGGTGGATCTGAATATTCGCAAACAAGGGATGTTTATCACTGGGACGGGACAGCAGATCGTGGCCCCGGACTTTTTACAAACCTACCGTCCCAATGTGATTATTGTCATGAATCCCATCTATTTGCAAGAGATCCAACAGATGATCAACGAGATTGGGGTCAACGCCAGCTTAGTCGGCGCTTGATCAATCTTGCCCCCACCATTGGTCGGTGGTTAGCCCATTGCCCCCGACCGATCTAAAACAGTTCTTGGAGATGCACATGTCAATTGAATTTGGCACCGATGGCTGGCGCGCCGTGATTAGCGAAGATTTTACCTTTGCCAATGTACGCAAAGTGGCCCAGGCCATTGCCGACAAAACGCTAGCCGATGCCACCGCCGGCAAATTTGGCGATCAGCTTGCCGGCCAGCCAACGCTGGTTGTCGGCTTTGACACCCGCTTTTTGTCTGACCGTTATGCGATTGCCGTCGCTGAAGTATTAGCCGCGAATGGGATCGCCGTCTGGCTGGCGCAGGGTGATGCGCCGACCCCGATGGTCAGCTTTGCGATTGTTGACAAAGCGGCCAACGGCGGGGTAATGATTACGGCCAGCCACAATCCGCCCCGTTACAATGGCATCAAACTCAAGGCTGCCAATGGTGGCTCGGCCAGCCCCGCCGATGCCAAAGAGATCGAGCAACGCATTAAAGCCAATGACAGTGCGGGGATCCAGCCGCGCCAGCTACCGCTGGAAAGCGCGCTGGAAAGCCGCTTGATCCAGCGTTTTAATCCTTTTCCCGCCTACGAAGCGCAACTGCGCAAATTGGTCAAGTTCGATGTGATCCGCCAGGCCAATGTGCGCGTCGTGGTGGATGCCATGTATGGCGCGGGGCGGATCTACCTGCGCCGCCTGCTCGAAGATGCCGGCTGCCAGGTGACGGAATTGCGCAGCGAAATGAATCCCGGCTTTAACGGCATCCACCCCGAACCAATTGAACGTCATCTGAAACCCTTACTGTTAGAGATGACTTCTGGCCGTTATCAGATCGGGCTAGCCACCGACGGCGATGCCGATCGCATTGGTGCTGTTGATCCGAGTGGCCGTTTTATCGATCCCCATGCGATTATGGCACTGTTGGTCGAATATCTGGTCCACGAACGGGGGCTGCGCGGCAGCATTGTCAAGACCGTCAGCACGACGCAGATGCTTAATCGGCTGGCCTTGCGCTATCGGCTTGAGTTACATGAGACGCCTGTTGGTTTCAACCATATTAGCGCGTTTATGATGAGTGAAGCTGTTCTGTTAGGGGGCGAGGAGAGTGGCGGCATCAGCATCTTGGGCCATATTCCGGAAGGGGATGGGCTGCTGATGGGCATGTTGTTAGTCGAGATGGTCGCCAGCCGCGGCAAAACGTTGTCAACGTTGCTCACCGAGTTAATGGCGGCACCCGACATGGGCCCTTTCTATTATGCGCGGCTAGACCAAAGTGTACGCCCCTTTAACAAGAAGACCTTGGTCGCCGGCCTGATGGGGGCCTTGCCATTGCAATTGGCCAGCCACCCCTTGGCCCATGTCAGCGATCGCGATGGGGTGAAGTATATCCTCGATGATGACAGTTGGCTGCTCATTCGACCTAGCGGCACCGAACCAGTCCTGCGGATCTATGCCGAAGGGCGCACCGAGGCACAAGTCAAGGCGCTCTTAACGCAAGGCGCGGATCTGGCACAACAGCAGATCGACGCACTGGGGTAGAATCTTTTTTGCTCGCCAGGGATCGTCAGATCCTTGGCGAGCAAAAAAGCTAATTATTTTGGGCTGATAACGTTTCAGGCACTCCGCCTAGCCGCCCTGACAAGGCGGGCTAGGCGGAGTGAATCGTCACTTGGACTGTGCAGTTAGCCCCAAACGCGCATCGCTTCGCTCATCATCCGCCCCTCTTCGCAAACAAAGGCAACGCCACCGCCGCTGAAGGCCTCTTGTTGATCGCTAGCGCTTAGCCGCACTTCACCATCAATCCAGCCCGAAAGTTGATTACCAACGACCTGTAACCGGAATTGATAGCGCTCGCCTTGTTGCCAGGGGAAATCAATTTCGGCCAGAATCGTATCACCGTCGAGCGCTTTGATCAGGCGTAGCTTGCCGTCATCACAGAGCAGCAAGCCATAATACCGACGCATGCCCTGCACCCGTACCGCAATGCCAACCGCCTTGGCCAGGTGGATCGTAATCGTCGCCTCGGCTTGATAATCAGTCCAGGCCCGTGTCCCTTGAATCAAGAGGCCGCGCCCCCGATTTTGGACCAAGCGATAGGCCTCCGGCCACCACCAATCATATTGATCCATGCCATTGACCCAAGCCATCCGCCACATGTTGCTCGAGATGCCGCCAGGGTCGCGCTTGGCGACGGCCGTTGCATAAGGCGGTCGGCCCAAGGTCACCTGTGGTGTGCCGTCCCAGGTCAGATAGTCCAGGTAGAGTGTGCCGTCCGCCCGTTGTTCGCTGCTGAGTTCAACCCCAATCTCGGCAATGGGCGCGCCCGCCAGGTCGGCAATCGGCCAGTGAAAGGTGTGAGTCTGATTCGGCATGAGCCTCACCGCGTCGCTGCGCCGGATCAGCAGCACATCACCCGCACCATAGTAGCGCAGATAAAGATTGGCGTTGACGGGGCTGCTGTTGGCGGCGTCGGCCTGGACCGCGGCGTGAACCGCCTGGCCAGGGTAGAGGGTGGGGGAAGCCATGAGCGCATAACCGCGCTCGCTAAAGTAGTCAGCAATCGCGCGCGATGGGGTAAAGGTGGGGGTGGCGACCCGTGCCGAACGGCCGGTGGCAAGGGCATGATAGTGGAGCGCCAGACTACGTGCGCCACTATGACTATGGCCAGTCACATTCTCGACTGTGACCGTGCCCGCAACCTCGATGCTGGCTTCCGGTTGAAAGCCCTGCACCGCCCCTGGCAGTTCAAAGTGAAAGCGCGCCCCTTGTTTGGGGGCAATGGGCGGTTCCCCTGCCAAGGCCCGCCCAATATTGACGACGTGGATGGTTTCGGTCACGGCATCGCTAATCGCCCGTCCACCATCGGCGGTGGGCAAGTAGAGCCGGTCGGCTACGGGGCCGCGGAAATCGGGGCCAGTGGCCAGGCCGGCCAGGCCATTCTTAATGCCCAGCAGACAGCCGACATTGCCCGCATTGCAATCAGTGTCCCAACCACAGGTATTGACGATCATCAGTGATTTCTGGAAATCGTCTTCGCCATGCAGCAGGGCATGAATAATTAGCGCATGGTTCGGCACCATATGGCAGTTGCCGCCATATTTATCGTAGCCATAGTGGGCCGCGATCTGCTCCCTGGTTTTGCGCCAATCCGGCTCTTTGGCATGCCATTCGCGCACATCGCCAATCACGCGATAGATGATGGAGTCTTTGGGAATGAAGGAGACCGCAGTGTCGAGCAGTTTATTGAGATCATGCTCCACAAAGGCTTGCGCTTCCATTGCCGCGATCACCTGTGCACCATAGACCGCCTCGCCATCGTGGCTGACAAGGGCGGCCCGGCGGGCAAACTCCGCGGCCTGCGCGGGATCGCCGGGGGAGACCATGGCCCAGCCATCAATAAAGATCTGTGAGCCAATCTGTTCCGCCACCACTTTGCCATTGCGCGCCATGGAACCACTCTCGGGGGCCTGGATGCCCTGTTGCAGGCGGAGGAAGGCAGTATGCTCGGTCGAATTACCCAAACCACCCCACCAGAGGATCGTGCGCAATTCAATAATATAATTCAACCAACTCTGGCCGATTTGCGCCGGCGTCAGTGCGCGCGAGTTGCCATAATCGGGCAGCGCGCGCAGAAAGGTAAAGGTGCCGGAGAGATCGTCATCGGTCACAATCAAGGGGACGCCAAAGCGCTCATGTACATAGTAGTTGACTTCACCCAATTCGGCCATGATGCGCTCATAGCTCCAGCCTTCAAAGGGCCGGCCCAGGTAAACCCCAATCAGTTTACCCAACACACCAGCATAAACGCGTTCTGTATAGTCATTTGGAAGGTTCATAGGTATTTTAGAGTGGTGAATGGTCGTTAGGTAGACAGGTAAATCGGTAGATCAGTAAATCGGTACACAGGTAAATCGGTAAATCAGTAGGCAAGTAAACGGATAATGGCGGGTATGTCTACCGATTTACCGATTTACTGATCTACCGATTTACCGATCTACTAACCTACCTCACTGTAAAACCGATTTGGGCGTTGGCGTCAGTCGGGTTACCTTGATGGCTGAGCGGTCAATCAGATCCCCAACGCGCGGTGAAATGACATTTTTCCAGTGATCGGATTCATAGACGGCGGCATACAGTCGGACGCGATCCGCTTCATCGACGAAACGCCGCATCCAAACATAGGTGTGATCGTCCTGCTCGGCGACAAAGGAAGCAACGATGACCATCCCTTTGGCGATTTGAAAGGGAATGATCTCTTCTTCCATAAATTGCACCCATTCGTCGCGCTTACCGGGTTTGCACTCATAAACACGCAATTCAAAAAGCATGGTTTGCTCCTTTGGTGAATAACTTTGGTAGTAAATAACTACGACCCCACCCTAACCCGCACTGCCATCCTTAACTTAATGGCAGTGACCCTCACCCGCCCCTGCTAAGGGAGGGGATCTAGCGGGTTCCCTCCCTTAGCAGGGGCGGGTGAGGGTGGGGTGGCTAATTTATTCCGTTTTCTCGCGCTGCCTGTGACTGCCCGCAACAATTGCGGTCGATCCACTAACAATTGACCTGTGACAGTGCCGAGAAGGGATTGGGTTATTTATATTGTACCTGATCTACGGCAGAGCGCAAGCAAAAAAAAGCGGGCAACGTCGCCCCGTTGCCCGCTTTTTTTACTCACTGATTACTGCTGCTTACTTGGCAATGAGCGGCAGGAAAAGCACCGTATCAGGCCCAGCATTGGTGCTACAGTTGGCACTAACATCAATCGTCTTGCTACCGATCACCACATTGCCATAGTTATCGGTGATTTCGACGCGCACGACGTGCGTGTTGGTGTCACCACACAAATAAATATGGCTGGCTTCAGAGGTTACCGACATCGCATAGGGGCTGCCATCACCAAAGTCCCAGCGATAGTGGACGAGGCTAGGGGCAACCGCGCTGACATTACTCGCTTGGACCCCATAGGCTGCTGCTGCATCAAAGAGATAGAGCGTGCTGCTTACCACCGCGGTGTCGCTGATCGCAACCGTAGTTGGCGGCTGTGACCAGCTCCAGTCTAGGAAAGCACCCAGCAGTTTACTGCGCGTCGTTGGCGTAATGGCAAGCGCGTTGCTAAAGTCATTGCTCATGCCTTCCAGCCCAAAGGTGGCATAAACGCTGCGCCCGTTGTAGGTAATGCCAGGCTTCTCCAGCGACGGTTGATCGTGCCGTCCGAGCGCAACCGTGCCATCGAAGATGTTGTATGGCCCTTGATACTTGAGCAGCGGGATACTTCGCATGCTATCCATGCCCGTTGGATCTTCGCCGCCGTCGTGTTTGCGATTATCGATTTCGTCAACGTAAAAATGATTATTTACCACTGCTGGTTCGATCTGGCCGCGAATGGCGCCGCTTGGATTGACGGTGGTGTGGACATTGATGTAGGTGCCATCACTGACCATTTGCTGCACTTGCGTCAAGGTCAAGCTGGGGGTAACGATGCCTGCCACGGTCAAACTGTCGGTGATGAAGAGCGGCAACGTGATTCCTGCGCTGTCCGCCAGATCGACAATCACCGGCCCGTTGGCACCAGTGTTGCCCACGTGAATATGCATCCCCGTAATGGTAATCGGGTTGGTCGTCGATGGGGTAACCGTTACGGAGAATTCGGTGTATTCACGGTCGAGATCATGGAAGATCGCGAACTCGCCGGTCGTCAAGGTGTTTACCGGTGGTACTTCTTGTGTGCCGGAGAGCACACCCGTTGCCTTGAACGCGCGTGGGCGGGTCAGATCAACAGTGACGCCATTAAGCACCGGTGGCGCTTCTTGGGTTTCGACAATATAATGCTCGGGGGCTATCCCGTCGGAAACACTGTCTTGGATCCAGTTGGCACCGAGCAGCGGTGTGTAGAAGAAGTGGGCATTGCCGGAATCAGTTTCATCGGCACCTAACACCGCGGACAGATCCTGCCCCATGGCAATCACTGTGCCGCCTTGGTTCAGATATTCGACCAGGCGATCCATATCGAGTGCGGTCAGGCCAGTCGAGACGCTGAAGGTACCATTGCTGCGGAAGTTGTCACCAGTGAAATAGATGATCGCGCGGTAGCCGGCAAGGGTGGCCGCGTCGGGAATGGTGGTGGGGTTGCCCACCCCATCGCTGGTGCTGACAACGTTATAGTCATACCCAAGCTCGTCGAGCGTGTTCGTATAGTACCAGCGGTAGTCGTTCGCACCGATTTCGTCGCTGAAATCATTGTCGATGATGAGCACATCGGCCAGCGGCAAGGCCGGTGTCACCCGTGCCCAAGCTGCCATGTGCGCGTCGTGGCCGGCCCCATCCAAGATGAGATAGCCCTGGTTATCTCCCAAGCCCGACCCGGCAACGGTATTAAAGGTCACCTGGACCGTTTTGGTCTCCCCGCTGGCCAGTGTGACGGCCGTTGGATTGACTGTATAGCCAGCTAACGTTGTGGTTTGGGTAAAGCCACCACCAGTGTAAAGCGTACTCAGATTGTAGGTCTCTGTCCCAGTGGCAACACTGGTCAGTGTGACGCTAATCGTCTTCTGCGTGCCGCTGATCATGTAGCCAAAGCTCAGGCTCGGCGGATCGAGGATCACCCCAGGGTTACTAGCGCGGGTCAGATCAAGGCGACCCGCACCCATATCGAGTGGTTGGGCTGGGGTTTCACCGTCATCAAGATACATGTCCATATATTTCGAGGTGGACATCAACGCCGACTTGATCCAGGCCGGCGACCAATTCGGATGGGCTTGTTTCACGAGCGCCGCCGCGCCGGCCACATGAGGGGCCGCCATCGAGGTGCCTGAAGCTTGCCCATAGCCAAGGTGGCGTGCTTCGCCGGTCACGCCTTCGGTATAGCCTTGCGCCAGGATATTGACCCCTGGCGCAGCAATGTCTGGTTTCAGCGTGCCGCCAACACCGGGACCACGGCTACTAAAGTTAATGATTTGGTCCGGATCGTTGCCGGCCTGGAAGGCCGTGGTATCGACGCGCAAGATGGCGGCCGCGGCTCCCTGGTTTGTAAAGAGTGTGACCAGCGCATCGCCATTGGTATTGCCAATAAAGATCGAGGAAATGGTCACCTGATTACCGACCTCGCCTGGCCCCATATTGATGAGACCATTGCCATTGGCTGGATTGTTGTAAACGACAACAAAATCGGCACCAGCCTGCTCAGCATTTAGCACCTTGACGCCAAACTCACAGCTGCCACGCATGATGAGCGCGGCTTTCCCGTCAAACGCATTCGCGGGAAACGCATTGCAGCCCTCGACGTTAGTGGGCGCAACCGTAAGGGCAGGCAGGTAATTATAGTTTTGCACTTGGCCAATGGAGAGTGGTGCACCAAAACTGGCAGTGGCAAAAGCAATTTCTTGCAGGGTCGGCTCGTTGGGTACGCTGACCCGACCAGAAGCCAGTGTCCCGCTGGTCGTGCTGGCGGCCACGTTGATGTAGTCTGGCGATGGATGATCGCCCGTGCCGGAGCCAGGACCAGCGTTGCCATTGGACATTGAGACAAAAATGCCAGCGTTGACCGCATTGATCAGCGCCTGGTCGAGCGGATCAAAGGGGCCACCCGTGCTGCCAGGGCCAGCGCCCCACGAATTGTTGACAACGTCGGCACCGTCAAGCACAATATCTTCCAGTGCGGCAATCCCTTCTGCCGTGTAGAAAGAACCATTGGCCGTGACGCTCTCGTAAAAGACGCGATAGCTCATCACATATGCCTTGGGGGCCACGCCACTCATCTCGCCTACGTTAAAGCCATTATAGGTTGCCGTGACCACATCGCCGGCGGCGGTCGAAGAAGTATGCATCCCATGTTCGGTGCCATTCTCGCCGGGCCAAGGATTCTCATCCCCAACTGCGGGTGGATCCCAAGGGCGGAAGTAGGCGCGCGAGGCAATGATTTTGCCATTGTTGTTCGCAGTTAAGCCAAGGCCATTGGGACCATAGCCGGGCGGATAGTTATAGCCCGTACCATCCATCATGGGGGCGGCGTGGTGAACACCACCATCCATTGAAGCCACTTTGACCCCGGAGCCGGCCCCGGCCTGACCACCCAACTGATTCCACAACACCGGCGCATTGATCAAGGCTGTGCTGGTATAAAGTTGGGTGTAATAGGGCTGGTCCAGATAGACATTTTTAACACCGGGCAATTTCGCGAGTTGGATGAGCGATTGGTCGCGATCGTTTGGCCCGACATCAATGGCAAGGCCATTGAAGACCACCTGATA
This sequence comes from Caldilineaceae bacterium, assembly GCA_022842065.1. The sequence continues at coordinate 68,770 of JALHQH010000022.1, read as the reverse complement.
GGTTGCTGCTTCGCTAAAGCCGCTTTCATTGATAAAGTTGGCGACCGTTGCGCCCGCCACGGTCGATTGCATCGTGCTGACAAACGCCGCCTGTTCTGCCTGTAATTGATTGATATAAGCTTGCGCTGCCGGTACATTGGCATCCAACTTGCCGTTGACCGCCGCCGCACTTACTTCACTACGAAAGGCTGCTGCCAACGGGGGTGATTCAAGCTCAACAATCAGCCGATTAGATGCGGCAACGACAGGCCGGCTATCCTCTTCAACGCTGGCCGGCATTGCGTTCGCGACCTGGGCCAACGGCGTCCAGAGTAAAGCGAACGTCATCATGATGGCCAGGACGCGCAGATACTTTGTGCTCGCCATGTAGAAATTCTCCTTAGACTATGATGAATGTGTTGAAATTGAGAACTGTTCGGTTTGAATCGGCAAGTGCCGTTAGGCTGTTGCACACGCTTGTCGTCGCGAGGGTTGCAACGACGAGATCAATCCTTTGCTAATTTGTGTAGGGTTGCGCTGTTAATTGTAACCTATTTTATCTGAGTTGCAAGAAGGCGCATGATCGTCTTGATGTTGGCAAAATCAGGCTGACATTCCCTCCAGGATAACGGCTGTACAGTTGGCAATGGTCCGCAACACAATCAGGTCCCCATCTTCAAAGCGCCGGATGTTGTTGTGCGAAAGGATCTGGATCACACCCAAAGTACGTTCATTGCGGACAAGTGGCACAATCAGGGCATGACCAGACTCGTTGTAATAAAACCGTTCTAAGCTGCCGGAGGTATCATCCGGTTCATAGAAAATTGGTTGCCCCGCCTGCATGGCCCAATCAATAATGCGGCGGACATGGGGTGGGATTGCTGCTTCCCCATTGACGCCCTTGTGCCAGAGCTGTTCATTCAAAATGATCGACACATCCACTCGCCCCAATGCCTCAAAGATGCCTTCAATGATGACATCGACTAGCTTATCATAATCATAAGCATTGGCAATTGACTTGGTAAAGAGCTGCAAGCTGAGCAGTTGGTTAGAGCGTTCGTTTAATTCTTGGTGCATTTGCGCAAGTTGCAGCACCCGCGCGGTGTGATGCGCGATAAGGTGGTAATCGGCACACAATTGTGGATCGACGAAGGCATTGGCTGTGCTATGTCCCAGTAGAATCGCGCCCGCGACCTGTTCCTCTGCGCGTAAGGGCAAAATCATCAACGAGCCATCTAGCGGCATCCAGGGGAATTCTTCCAGCAGCGGCCGTTTGGCTTCCGCTACATTGTTGATGACCAGATAATCACCCTCGTTTGGATCCAGCCGCGGTAAGAGCGCGCGCGCCAAAACCCCCCATAGAGGGAAAGGGCACTCCTGGTTTAGATAGTGCCAAGCTTCGGCGACCCCGCGCAACTTCTGATAGCTATAGGGACCCAACTCGCTTTCGCCTAGAACCACCACCGCAAAACGTAATGGTTTTTTTTGCCAAAGCGCTTCCAGTGCGGTTTCAATTACCTGATCTTTGCTTACACGGTTACCATAGAGATCATTGATACTGTACAACAAATTCATCTGAATGAGTTGCTGGTGGAGAATACCGAGTATCCGCTTCAGTTCTTGGCTTTGGGTGTGGTAAGCTTGCCAGCGTTGTAGCTGTTGTAACGCGTTTGCCTGCTGCCCTTCCACTTTCGTATTTGGCGGCGGCAACTGGGTATTGAGCGTGATCAGATTCTCAGTCGTACAAGCATCAAAGGCTTCGGCGATCTCAAGCACGCGCTGAAAAAGCGTTAATATGGTACTATCACTTGATCGGGAAAAGGACGCATCTTCTTGCATCATTGCAGCGCTAAAAAATCCTTGGTTTTTTGTACTTCACTACATACGCCTGATGTTGTATAATCTTAAATTAAGGTAATAGTAAATTTAACGGTCGTTGTCGTCAAAAATCGTACCATCAAAATGAAGTTTGTGGAACATTCCATGGATCCATTAAACACATCTCTCTTTAGTTCGTCCAACATAAATCCATCTACTGAGACCTTTCGCATCTTACTTGTTGATGATGAACCAGGCACATTACAGCTTGTACGCAAGATTCTACAGGCAGATGGGCATGAGGTCTTCGAAGCGGCAGATGGTTTGCAGGCCATCGAAATGTTTGAAAGCACACGCCCTGATCTCGTGTTGCTTGACGTCGTCATTCCTAAGATCGATGGTCTTGGCGTTTTGCAGGAGATCCGGCGCCGGGATCGGCTCGCCGGTGTGATCATGGTGAGTGCCCTGACCTCTGAGCAATTGGCCGTCAAATCTATGTTGAGCGGGGCAGATGACTATATCCCCAAACCCTTCAAACTCAAGACAATTCGGATGCACATCCGCCAGGTGATGGACAAAGTGCATCTGCGCCGGCATAACAGCTCGCTACAAGAGCAATTGATCGCCGCCAATGAGAAGTTGCGCCGCTACATGTCTGCACCACTAGTCGAAAGTCTAATGGCCAGCTCTTCCTTGCCCAGCTTGGGCGGTGAGCGTCAGGTCGTCACCATTATGTTTATGGACTTTTGTAACTCGACCCCAACCGCACAGAACTTGACCGCCGATGACTTGCTGCAACTGCTGAATGATTACTTCGCCGCCTTGGGCTCAGCCGTTTTTGAGCATGGGGGCTATATGGACAAAATTATGGGCGATGGCTTTATGGCGCTCTTCAATGTACCGACGCCCCAGCCCGATCATGCGACCAGAGCATTGCGGACTGCACTCGACATGTATCAGCAGTTAATGCTGAAAAACCGCACCCATAAAGTCCCGATGAATATTCGGGTCGGCATTCACACCGGTGAGGCGGTGGTAGGTAATATCGGTATGCCTCGCTTGCTTAACTATACCGCGATTGGTGATGCCGTGAATCTGGCCAAACGCCTAGAGGAAACCAGTGAACCAGGCGACATTCTGATCAGTAAGGCCACTTATGGCTTGCTTGATCTTGACGCGCTTCAGTTGGCCGATGGGGTGATTCAGCCAATGGGGCCCTGTAAATTTAAAGGATTTGATGGCCTGATCGATGTCTTTCGCGTCAAGGGCAGCTATTAAGACAACGTGCGTGGCACAACTAATGTCTGGTAACGCTCACGCCTGTGGTAGTCAATAGTAGTCAATGGTAGCCGTCAGTCGCCGGTTGTTGCGGTTGATTGGCTGGCACCGACACTGTTGCTGGCCGCCGAATTGTATCAGCAATGACACGTTGTATCCGCCCATCCATCAGCATGGTCTGGTGAAAGGGCGAGAGGATCGCGAGACAGTCGCCCACTGCAAGATACGAATTGATCGAAGGGATAATCGTAATATCAAAAGGTGTCCAGATTGAAGTAACCGCCAGCGTCTGTAGCGCGCTGAGATCGCGATTCAGCCCCGCTAGAAACTGACTGCCCGGTCGCATTTCAATACAGGCTGGTCGGTTGTAACTATAAGCACTCCACGTCCCCTGATGGGGCGTTGCCACTGTAATTAAGCGGTCGCTGCGGGCGGCCCCCCCTAATTGTTGCAAGTAGACCCGGCAGATCAAGCCGCCCATGCTAAAACCGACCAAATTGAGCCGTTGCTTGGCCGGCACCTGTTGTTCGATCAGGCACGCGAGCTGCTGGGCCAAGCTTGCAATCGAGGCGGCCCCATTGCTTGGCTGTGGTGACAGCGCCAGTGGCTGCAACCTTTCCTGTTCTAGATAGTTGACAAGTGGCTGCAAAATGCGCGTGTCATCATTAAAACCAGGGACCAGAATGGTTGTGTTTTCCACCAGCATGCCTACTTTACAGTTCATTGGTAACGATTGTGATTTATTATACCACAATACGCAGCGGTAGGGCGGCGGTTGTGGCAAAGCCGGTGTATCTGACTTTGGGGCGAGTTTTTGCGCCACTCGTGTGCGTCGCACTGGTCGTACGCGATCGGGGCGACGAAATAGTGCTTGACCAGTGCGACGCACACGGCTTGACCCCAAACTAAGCTGCTCCCTGCAAAACCGTGCCGCCAACAAAAAAACGCCCGACGCTAACCAGCGTCGGGCGTTTTTTTGTCACAATGATTCAGGTTACGGCGGAGTCGTCACGTCTTTACTCCATTTATCATCTCCCAATGGGCCTGGGAACGATTGACCTGCCCACAAAGTTAGAAGGGAATCTCTGCTTTTTCTCCCTCGGCGCTAATCGCCTCCAACTCGCCCTCAACGCTGTCTCCATGCGCACCATTGCCATTGGCATTGCGGCTGTCAAGAAAACGAAACTGGTTGGCGATCACTTCCACGGTCGCCTGGAGATTGCCATTGCGGTCGGTCCAGGGGCGGGCATTATCGATCTCGCCAATCACCATGACCTTAGCCCCTTTGGTCAGATATTGGCTGGCAATTTCGGCTTGTCGCCGCCAGAGACTAACGCGAAACCAGGTCGTTTTTTCTTGTGACTCGCCTTCTGCAGTGGTCCGCCGCTTGGAAACGGCCAGACTGAAATTGGTGACGGGAATCCCGGAAGCGGTATAACGCATCTCTGGATCGCCGCCCAGATGACCGACCAGCGTAAGTTGTTGAAACATGGTAGATTTTCCTTTGAGTTTGATTGCTTTGGGCTTGGTTTACAGTGAAAAGGATAGCAAATTGGTAAATTGTCGTCAGCTTGCGTTGACATACCAGGATGCATTGATCATTATTCATGAGCACAAGTTGTAATGCATCGGTCAAATGATCGTGATTTCGTAAGGTTTGGGGTGGAAAATGTAGTACGCGTTTGTTTAGTGGGCAATGAGTTGGGTATTCAGCGATTGACTGCTATAATGGTGCCCTTGTTAGTCCGTGCAATCAGTAAACACTCCAATGCGGGTTCTAATCCCGCCCAAGCCATAATCTATGGCCTTGGTGGATCGATGGATACTGCGGTTACACAGCAGCGGCAAGCCGCGGCACGCTGATCCGTGCCCCTTTCTTACGCTGTGTCAGAGCAAAGTATAAGGAGTCAAACAAATGTTGCAGAGCCCCAAACAGATCACCCGCGCCCTTGACCGTGTGCTCCACAAGGTGGAAAAACCAGCCCGCTACACCGGCGGCGAACTCAACAGCATCGTCAAACCCTGGGACGATGGCACGATTCAGACCAAAATTGGCCTGGCCTTTCCCGATATCTACGAACTGGGCGGCTCCAACCTCGGCTTAATGGTGCTCTACGATCTGGTCAACCGCCGCGAGACGCTGCTCGCCGAACGGATCTACTGCCCGTGGCCCGACTTTGAAACGATCATGCGTCGCGACGAGATCCCGCTCTTTAGCCTGGAGACGCGCCACGCCGCCAACCAATTTGACATTATCGGCTTTAGCCTGCCCTACGAACAACTCTATACTAATGTGCTCACCATGCTCGATCTGGCCCGCATCCCTTTGCGCGCCGCGGATCGCACCGCTGAACACCCACTGGTGATTGCCGGTGGCTCGGGTTGCTATAATCCCGAACCAATGAGCGCGTTCTTCGACGCCATGATCATCGGCGAAGGCGAAGAAGTGATCTTTGATGTGATTGCGGCGTATGAGGCGTGGCGGGCAGAATTAGGTGAGGAAGAATTACGCGCCCCAAGAGCACCGGCGAATCACGAATCACGAATTACGAATCACCCATCACGCTATGCGCTATGGGAGAAGTTAGTACGTATCCCCGGCGTCTATGTCCCGGCCTTTTATGATGTGAGCTACGCAGCTGACGGAACGATTGCGGCGATTATGCCGAATCATCCCCACGCGCCGGCCGAAGTTCTCAAGCGCGTCGTCACCGTGATGCCGCCGCCGGTGACGAAGTTTATCGTGCCCAACATTGATGTGGTCCACAACCGCGCCTCGATTGAGATTATGCGCGGCTGTACGCGCGGCTGTCGCTTTTGTCAGGCCGGCATGATCTTCCGCCCGGTGCGCGAACGTACACCCGACGAAGTGCTGGCCGCGGTGGACGAAATGATCGAACATTGTGGCTTTGAAGAGGTCAGCTTTCTCAGCCTGAGCAGCAGCGATTATACCCATGTGGAAGAGCTGGTGCGCCGTACCATGGAAAAACATGGGGCCAAAAAGTTGAGCATCGGCCTGCCCAGCCTGCGCATTGAAAGCTTTAGCGTTGACCTGATGGATCTGCTTGAAAAGGGCCGCCGCCGCTCCGGCTTTACCTTTGCCCCCGAAGCTGCCACCGACCGCATGCGCGATGTGATCAACAAACCGATTGCCTCATCCGAGCTGTTGCAGACCGCAGAAGAGGTCTACAAACGTGGCTGGACCACGATCAAGATGTACTTTATGATCGGCCATCCGACGCAGACCCTGGCCGATGTCCAGGCCATCGCCGATCTCTCCAAAGAGGTGCTCAAGGTGGGTCGCCGGGTGCAGAAGAAAGCCAACGTGCGCATTGGCGTCAGCACCCTGGTGCCCAAGCCCCATACCCCCTTCCAATGGGCCCCAATGGAAGAAGAGGCGGTGATCCGCGACCAGATCGACCTGCTCAAGCGCGAATTGCGCGGGCCGGGCATCAACTTCTCGTGGAATAACCCCGAAGAGACGCTGGTCGAAGCCTTCCTCACCCGTGGCGACCGCCGCTTGTCGGACGTGATCCAACGGGCGTGGGAATTGGGGGCCAAGCTCGAAGGCTGGGGTGAATATTTTAACTTTGGGGCCTGGCAACAAGCCTTTGCCGATGCTGGGCTGGACATGGATTGGTACGCCCGCCGCGAGCGCAAGACCGACGAAGTCTTGCCCTGGGATCACATCTCGGCCGGCCTCAAGAAACAATTCCTGGTGCAAGAATATATCCACACCTATCAGGGCGGCGTCGTCGATGATTGTCGCGAACATTGTTTTAGCTGCGGCATTCTCGGCTACTTCAAAGAGCAACGCCGCGCCGCCGATGATCAAGCCTGGTGCTGCCCGCCTCTGGGCCGCGACAAAACCCGCCAGCCGGTTGACATCGTCCCCGTGCCCCTCTATTTCAGCGACGAAATGTCACCAGAGCTAACCGGCCAGTTTGCCGAACGCGTCCCCCAGCGACGGCATGGGACGGTTAACAAACGGGTGGTTGGGTTGCCGGCGCAGGAGATAATTTTAGAAGAGATCGAGTTGGTGGCGGGGGATGATTAGCCATTGAATGATGGGCGGCTGCCGGAGCCGCCGGAGGCTAAAGCCACCGGCTAGTGAACAACGCCCGCTGAAGCGGGCTTGCCTGGCTGCATCAGCCCGCTTCAGCGGGCGCTGTTCACTAGCCCGGCGATTTATCGCCGGGCGGTCTCTCCCATCATTCAACGACTGCGACGGTAAACGTGTTTCGTCTTAATTTAGCTGTGTCGCTTGTCCCAATAAAAGGATCGAACGATGTTTTTACATGTGACGCGCTTGTGTTATCTGGACAAATATCGACTTCGCCTAACCTTTAATAATCAGGTCGTAAAAATTGTTGATCTGCAAAATGAGTTAGCTGGGGAAATTTTTGAACCACTCGTCGCGCTTCCTTTTTTTGGGCAAGTTTACCTAAATGATGAAACCGGCACCATCGAATGGCCAAATGGGGCAGATTTTGCCCCAAAATTTCTGTTCGAGATTGGTAATGAGGTTATAGAGCACAATGTGCAATCTGGTGTCAAAAGAGTTGATGGAACTCAATACCCAAATTTTTGAGATCACAAACCGCTATCAAGTCGCTTCGGTTGAAGAGATGGAAGCACAGTACGAACTTGGACAACTCAAAGAGGCGGATTCCTGGGATGACTTTCAGCGATTGGATCATCTGGAATACCGGCGTGATCAACTATTGCGAGAACAATATTGAAATCTAATGACTGAACAAAGCCCGATCCAACCAGCAACTGAACAATCACCCCTCTCCCAACGCGTCCGCCTGACCTATGAAAAAGGCGAGGAGACCAAGTTTATCTCGCACCAAGACGAATTTCGCCTGTGGGAGCGGGTCTTGCGCCGCGCCGATCTGCCGATCCTCTATAAGCAGGGCTTCAACCCGCAGCCCCATATGCAGATCGCCGCGCCGTTGGGGGTGGGCATCACCGGCGTCCGTGAATATCTCGATATCACCTTTAGCCCGCCGGTGGCGCTGGACGAGTTAACCCTGCGCATCCGCGCCAAGTTGCCGCCGGGGGTCTTTTTGCATGACGCGATCGAAGTCGATCTGCGCACCGACGCCCTACAAAGCCTGCTAATCGGGGCCGATTACACGATCCTGATCTTTGCTGAGCCAGGTGAGATTGAACCTGCGCTGATTGAGGAACGCATTGCCACCTTTCTCGCCCAAACCGAGATCTGGCGCGAGCGCGAACGCAAAGGGCAGCCCTACACCTACAACCTGCGCCCGCTGATCCTGGAACTGCACTACGTTGGCTATGACGCGGCCAGCGAAGAGCACCGCATCTTCCTGCGCGTCCAGCAGCGCCCCGGTGCCACCGGCCGCCCCGACGAAGTGGTCGACGCCATGGGGCTTGACGACTTCGCCCGCACCCTGCGCCGCGACCGCCTCTATTTCAGCGGCCAGCCCGACGATGACGCGGTCTTCGCCCGCTACCCGGTGATCGAACAAGCCACCATTAGCCGCGCCGACGGCCAGCGCCGTCGCCCTAAAAAGCGCCACGGGCGCGAGCGCGCCGCCCCCGGTACACCGGAAGGACGTTCGATCAGCGAGCGGGCGGGGGATGAGTTTGTGTAGACCCGCCAATCGAGCGGAGGCTGAGCTTGTCGAAGCCGCAGCGGCCCCGCTACGGCTTCGACAAGCTCAGCCTCCGCTTAACTCCGTTCCCCTACCGCCGCTTCGATCTCCGCCAACAAACGCTGGTGCTCAACGACCGGTCGCCCAAACCCATCAAACGGTAACCCTTTATCCTGTAACACGCTAACCGACCGCTGGAGCAAGCTGATTGCCTCTTCGCTACGGCCCAACTGACCATGCAACACAAAGGCTAGATTATAGAGCGTATTGGCCAGCCCCATGACATCCCCAATCTGCTCCTGTAAACTAACGGCCTCGCCAAAAAACGTAGCTGTACGCTCATACGCACCATCTCTATAAAGAAGAATCGCCAAGTTGTTGAGGGTGGTGGCCTCCATCGTGCGATTGCCAACTTGGCGGTGCATAGACAAGGCTTGCTCATAGTAGGCGAGCGCCTGCTGCTTCTCCGCCAAGGCAGCGTAGACACCGCCGATATTGTTGAGGGTACCCCCCTCGCTGCGGCGGTCGCCGACCTGGCGGTGCATGGGCAAGGCTTGCTCGTAGTAGGCGAGCGCCTGCTGCTGCTTCCCCAAGGCTGAGTAGACCAAGCCGATGTTGTTGAGGGTGCCCCCCTCGCCGCCGCGGTCACCGACCCGGCGATAGAGGGGCAAGGCTTGCTCATAGTAGGCGAGCGCCTGCTGCTGCTCCCCCAAGTCATTGTAGACCCCGCCGATGTTGTTGAGGGTGGTGGCCTCGCCGCTGCGGTCGCCGACCTGCCTGCGTAGGGGCAAAGCTTGCTCAAAGTAGGCGAGCGCCTGCTGCTTCTCCCCCAAGGCATCGTAGACACTGCCGATGTTGTTGAGGGTGGTGGCCTCGCCGCCGCGGTCGCCGACCTGGCGGTGCATGGGCAAGGCTTGCTCAAAGTAGGCGAGCGCCTGCTGCTGCTCCCCCAAGTCATCGTAGACACTGCCAATGTTGTTGAGGGTGGTGGCCTCGCCGCCGCGGTCACCGACCCGGCGATAGAGGGGCAAGGCTTGCTCGTAGTAGACGAGCGCCTGCTGCTTCTCCCCCAAGGCATCGTAAACCAAGCCTATGTTGTTGCGGGTGGTGGCTTCGCCGCCGCGGTCACCGACCTGCCGAAAGAGGGGCAAGGCTTGCTCGTAGTAGGCGAGCGCCTGCTGCTTCTCCCCCAAGGCATCGTAGACCAAGCCGATATTGTTGTTGAACCGCGCAATTTCGTGACGCTGTTCGGCGGCGGTAACGACAGCGAGTGCTTTTTGCAGCCAGCGCAATTCTGCCTGGCGCAACCCGCGCAAGCGCTGGTAGCGGTTGATACCAGCGGCCAGCGTCACGAGCAGCGCACTGGTTGGATCGGTGTCAACCTCACGCTGCCAAACATGGACGAATTGGTCATAAATCGTTTCAATCCGTTGCCAATTTTTCTGATCTTCGTTCACGATAGCTTGGTAGTAATCCCGATGCGCCGCCATCTGTGCCGCGGTCGTCTGCGTGCGCGCCACATCGGCCAGGGTCTGGTGCAGGGCTAGTTGGGGTTCGGCGGGGGAGTGTTTGTCTTTGGCTTCGACAAGCTCAGCCGCCGGTGAACGCTCAGCCACTTTTTCCACCAGGTTGCGACTAATCAACAGGGCGAGGTCGCCGCCGTCACCGCCGGTGACCGTTTGTGCGGCGGTGCGGGTAAAGATGGCTGGGCGGGGGGCAAAGGCACCGAGGGCGTAGAAGGTGGTCACGGCGCTGGGGCGTACTTGGGCCAATGCGGCCAGACTTAATTCGATGGTCGCCTGGAGGGTGGTCTGCGCGCCGGGGCGGCCAAGGCGTTCGCCGGCCAACTGTAACCGCGCCTGGGGATCGGCGAGGGCGGCAAAGGCTTCCTGACTGAGGTCTGGGAAGAGGCTCCGTTCGGGCGCGGCGAGATAGCCGCCCAAGAGTTCCAGGGCCAAGGGCAGCCCGCCCACTGCGCCCACCAATGCTTTGGCCGCGACTCCGTCCGCCGCACAGGCGTCAGGGGCCAGGGCTTGCAGCAATTGATAGCCCGGATCAGGGTCGAGGACTGCCACCGCCAGCGCCCGGTCACGTCCGGCAAAAGTGGCGGCCAACGCCTGGTCGCGCGTGGTGAGCAGATGGGTCACATTGGGGCCAGCGCTGCGCAACTGTTGCGCCGCTTCCCGATCCCACACATCGTCAAGCACCAGCAATAGCTTGCGCTGGCCGATCACATTGTCGAGCCGCTGGCGGCGCGCATAGGGGTCAGCGAGATCAGCCAGATCGACCCCCAGCGCCGTCGCCCACTGCGCCTGGATCAGCGCGACATTCGGCTGGGGTCCCACCCCGGCCCAGAGCACCCCATCGCTAAAGTGGGCCAGGAGGGCGCGGTGATGGGCCAGCGCCACCGCCAGCGTCGTTTTGCCCACCCCCGGCAAGCCCTGCGCAGAAAGCGCGGTACTCTCCCCATTGGTCAGCCGTGTCACCAACTCGGCGACCAATGCTTCGCGGCCAAAGAGATAGGGCGGCAGCGGGGGCACATTGACATAAAGCGCCTCACGCGCCCCGGTCTGGTGGATATGTTGGACAAAGTCGCGGCCAATGAAGTTACCGCCACCGGTGCTCACCGTGCCAGTGATGACGGCACCACCGCTGGTGTTCACCGTTTGGGCTGAAAAGGACGATGGGGTGGACATGGGGTTGTCCCTCCAGAGGGTTAGGAATATCAGGTAATCACTGCTTGTGGCATAAAGCTTACTACAAGTGGGGTGATCCGTCAATGGGCGGGGCTAGGGATTAAGTTAAGGGGGATCTGTGTACTTAGCGCCCCTAGGCGCTAAGCCCGCCTCGACGGAATGCGCATCTGGGGTTGTGCATCTGGGGATGCACACTACTCGCTTAACTTAATGGCTGTCAGCGCCTAGTTTCCTCTTCGGGTGGATGAAATCCGGCTTGTACCCAGCGTTCGCGCGCCAAAATGACCCGTAGTCGATTCATTTTGAGCCGTTCTACCGTTGGCAAGATTGTGGGTGAGATCGGCGAGAATGGTCGCACAATCGAGCTGTTGCACATAGGCTGCGGCCAACTCAATCCCCAACGGCATCCCTTGTAACAGTTGGCAGATCTGAACGACAGCCGGGGCTTCGTCGGCGAGGGAAAAGTCCTTTTTCACGCGCTGTGCATGTTCGACAAAGAGGTTGATCGCATCGTACTGCCGCAAAGCGGTCACATCGGTGATGGCTGTGGGGATGGCTTCGTTTGGATAGGCGAGGCCATCCAACAAAAAGAGATTCTCGGCGCGCACATTCAGTTGGCGACGCGATGTTACGAGCCCAACGAGATGTTGCGCGTTGTGTAATAACGCAAGTAAGAGCGTGACAAAGGCGCTCTGATCAGCCTCTCCTTCATCCAAAAGATGTTCGACGCTGTCGAGTACGAACAACAAATGGCGATTCTGTAGATAGGTGAACAGTTGTTCACGCAGTGGCCGCTCATTCTGGATTGGAATGGCTAGCGCACGCACAATGGCCGGCAGAACCTCATCAACCGTGGCCACATCAGCAAGCGGCACGAGAAAGATTCCATCGGCAAAGCGCCCATCGCCAACGTGCGCAAGCGCCATTGCCGCCACCTGCAAGGCCAGCCGACTCTTGCCCATGCCCCCCATCCCGGCCACAACGTGTAGCCGATAGACAGAAGTTTGCAGCGCCTCATGTAACTGTGCGATTTCGCTTGCACGGCCGATAAATGGGGTGAGTTGCGGCGGCAGATTGTGCCGCGCTTTGTTCGTAGCACCAGCCACAAGGGGCGCGCTGAAAGCAGGTGGCGGGCGCAAAGCGGATGGCACAGTTTGCACACCGACGGCGCTAGAGCGTTGCCGCCGTTCCGCCTGGATCCGTTGAAACAGTGCCTGGGTCTCGCTTTCCGGCGCGGTCCCCAGCTCAGATCTGATCGTTTGGCAACAGATCGCATATTGCGCCAATGCGCCGCTATAGTCACCTGTGCCTGCCAATGCCACCATTAATTGCCGGTGAGTCTGCTCGCGCCATGGCTCCAAGAGCAGTTGGCGGCGCGCATAGTCGATTGCGACGGGGTAGTTGCCGCTTGTTAGCCCATGCTCGATAAGCTGATCCAGCAGATAGAGCACTTTTGTATGATACTCCTCCTGTTTCTGCCGCTGCCACCGCCAGAACGCCCCGCTGTCATCTTCCTGCCAAAAAAGACCGGCCAGAAATTCCCCTTGATAGAGGGCAACGGCCTCCTTCATCCATTTGATGCGATAGCGTAATTGGTCATCCGCAGAGAGGGTAGACAAAGCTTCTTGGAGTGGCGGTACGGTTGTTGTGGTATGGAGGTGCCCCCATAAGTAATCAAAGGTCGTGACATCTGTCCACAACGTATGTGGTTCCGCAAGCAGTTGAATGCCCTGGCGGGTTGCCGTCAACCACGCTGGATGCGCAACACTCTTGCGGAGGCGTGCCAGTGTGTTGCGGAGATTGCGCAGGGCTACACCATCGGTCGATGTCGGCCACAGGAGATCCGCCAGGAACTGACGTGTTGGCTCTTGGCCCGGCACCGTCGCCAAGTAGGCGATCAGTGCGCGCGTCTTGTTCGTTGCAAATGCAATCGGTGTGCCCGTATGATCTTCGGCACGAAACCCGCCAAACAAATAAAGTTTGATCATATTGATGATTGTAATTTTTGTGTCATTGTGCTTACTATATTGTGATCTGTTTATACCAGATCCTAATACGTTTGTCAGTTTTTGTGTTGCAGCGGGTACACTTATCTCTCCTTTCCCCATCGCTGTTGCAGACAAATGACAGAGCGTTGTTTGCCATCGCTAAACAATTTGTCTTATCGGTTTGCATAATTTTCTGTAAATCTACCTCTGCCTGACCATTTATGCCCCGTTTGATGCGCTTTTGGTGCGCTCGTTACCTACAATAGGTTCCACACAAACGTATCGCAGCCCACGACAAGCTATACATCTTTCATCATTTCCAAAAATGAGGTCCTTTTATGGCACGACGTTTTCCCTGGTATAGTCTCCCCCTTGTTCTGGCCCTCTGTGTCGGTCTGGTCACAGTGACGGCGCTACCCTCGCGCGCCCTCGCGCCGCGCCAACAGATCGTTGACAGCTGGCAACTGATGCGCCGTGCTCAATCCTATGCATTCACCCTGGATGTGACGCAGCGCACGACGCCGCTCGCCACCGTCACCAATCTTGGCGCACGCAGCAGTGAACAGACCGCATATATCGAAGGCATCACTAATCTTGACGAACGCACCATGCAGATGACCATCTGGAATCAAGGTGGCAGCGTGGTTGATCCGATGAGCGGTGCACAGATCAAGGTTGAGGGCGATCAGACCTTTGTCAAACAGGGGAATAGCGATTGGCAAGCGGCACCCAACTTCATCGAATGGGCTGCACCGGGCGGCGATTTCGGCGCGTTCCTGGCCGGTGCCGATGGGGTGCAGCAGGCAGAACCGGAGAGCCGCGGCGGCATCGCCTTTACGCGCTACACCTTTACCCTCAACGGTCCACGCATCGCCGCTTATGTGCGCGACCAGATGCAGGAAGAGATGAGACGCAAGGGCGAATTGCCGCCCGGTGTGCAATTGAGCTTACCCGAGCTCTATCGCACCATGAGTGGCGACGGCGAACTGTGGGTGGCGGCGAATGGGCTGCCGTTGCGTCAGCTGGTGCGTATTGACTTCCCGCCGCAAGAGCAGAGCAAACAAGCAGCGACCATCGACATCAGCTACCGTGATTACGGCCGTGAACCAATGCCGACAATGGGGTGGTTGCCAAGCGGCGGTGTTGATCTGGCCGTGGCCAAGGAAGTTGCCGGCCAAATCGGGTGGATTCTTGCGCTTGTGCTCAGCGCACTGGGCGGCGTCGTGCTCTTTCTGCGCGTCCCAAAGGCGCGGCCAATCGGCACGATGGTGGTGATCCTCTCGATGGTGATGACACCGGTGGCGCAGGCTTCCCAACATGCCGTCGCCTTTGATCGCCTCGCTGCGCGTCAGGCCCGCACAACCGCGCTCTGGGCGGAGACGAAAGCCCAGACTGAGTTGGTGACGGCGGAAAAAACTGCGGAAACGGATGGGTTAACCAAGCCGGCGGCCCACGAGGCGCTTACGCTGATCCGCAACGACAATGGTGCTGACCAGGACAAAGACGGTCGTACCGATGTGGCAGAATTGTTACTGGCAACCGACCCGCTGGTGGCGGCACCGGTCACGGCCGTCAACAGCGCCGTTGCGAGTGCGCTCGCCGCACCCAATCTACCCGCCGCCGTCACCGATCTCACCGACAGCGACCGCGATGGCCTCACCGATTACGAAGAGACGTTGCTGGGTACCAATCCCTACCATATCGACAGCGACAGCGATTTTATTACGGACACGCTAGAGATCGAAGGGTTCACATTTGCCGGCCAGCAGTGGTACACCGATCCGCTGGATAATGACACCAATCAGGATGGTCTGACCGACGATGCCGAGTGGATGGGCCACACCTTTGGCCCCACTACTTGGGACACCGATGGCGACAACATCCCCGATCTCTTTGATTTCGACAACGACGGCGACGGCGTGCCGGACAAGCTCGACAGCTCCCCCTTTACGCAACGCAACGATCAGATCTTTAGCGCCGATAAGCCCTTTCAACTGATCATCAACGGTCTGCAACCGCAGGCCTATACCTTTGTCGAATTTCAACTGCGCCCCACCAACCCCGATCATCTCTGGTATGCCATGAATGTGCTCGACTGGATCGAGGGTGACGACAAGGGCCAGGTACGCGATGTCGACGGCAAGACTTTCTGGGATGTCGCCGCCCCCGATCAACAAGCGCTGCTCGATCCGCTGCCGGCGCAAAATGGCGATGTGCGACTGATCCCCATGCTGGAGATCGAGATCAACGGCAGCAACACCAATCTGCCGGCCGGGTCGCCGAGCGCCGTCAATCAATTCTACGAAAATTACAACATTCGCATTCAAAAGCTTGATACCAATCGCTACGCCGCCTATGTGCCGATCCAACTGATGACCGACCAGCAGAGCGGCGAGCGCGTCGGCTTCCGCGGCGAAATGCTCTATCTGCCGGGCAGCAGTTGGGGTAACGCACAGCCGGTGCGCCTGGTTTGGGCGGTGCAGGCACTCAACGATTTGGAAGTGCCCTGCGGCCCGCACAATGACAAACTCTGTCCACAGGAGAACCAGGTCACGATCGTTCACACCTACAGTGACGAGTGGACCCTGACCGGCCTCGATGTGCGCGAGGACCGCGGTTCAGATCTGGCAATTGTCTTTGAAGATCCGGCGCTTGACAGCAACCGCAACGACGATGCCAATCTGACCCGTCTCGCCTTTGGCCTACAGGATGCCTTCCTCTCCGCCCGTGACTGTGATAGTACTGACGGTGATGGTCAATGTATGGGCGACGGCAAGCGCGATCTGACGGTTGATGTCCTCTATGACCGCTTCAACCACCCGACCAATGGTGCAGCCACCACAGAACAGCGTTGGGGCATCGCAAACACCTTACGGGTCCAGCGCTACAGCTACCCCAGCTATATTGACCTCGCCATGCGGTCGGGACGGGAAGCCGCAATCCCACTGCTCGATACCTACTTTGCCGGGTACAACCCGGTGATTCCCACATTGCTCTATGCGACCGAACAGCACTTCCGCGCCACCAATCTTGACAGCCCGGCCACGTTGCAATGGACAGGGCAACAGGTGGCCGTGCAGATGGGCAGCCAGCCGGAGATTGTCACGGCGGGCATCTCATGGACGCCCTACCAGCACGATGGTGACAGTTGGTCACCGTTGACGCCCGACGCCTATCTCACGCTCTGGCGTGATCGCTATGGCGGTGCCTTTGCCGATGAGACGGACAGCAATGTGGCTGAAGGCAAATTTGTCGTCTCTCATCTCGTGGCGTTGACCCTGCGCCACGGTATGCAGCGCGTTGTGCGCGTGGGTAGTGTGATTGTCATTGGCAATAATACCAACAGCGATAGCGAAATCGTGGCAACCGCAGCCGGCATTACCGGGATCGTCGCGCCGATCATTGTGCAATATGTCGCGCATGCGCTCAAGGTCGCCCAAAATTTGGGCAGCTACAAAAAATTCTTCGTCGCCTTTGCCGCGATTGTTGTGGATACCGTGGAAGATTTGACGACAACACTCAAAGAAGCGCTCGAAAGCTTTAAGGGCTTTGCCGTGGGGGCGCGGGCCGCATTGATTGCCGTGGGCGCGCTGCTCATCGTCGCGATTGTGACGTGGGTGGTGACGCTGATCATCCTCAATGTGGTGGGCACACCCGCGGCCGCCGCCGCAACCACTTGGACGACCTTGATCGCCTCGTCACTGCTGGCGATCCTCACCGCGGTCTACAACATCAAGCTTTTTGTCGAAGCTTTGAAAGTCGGCCAGATCCTTACTACTACCGTGGTGGAGACCACAATGATCGGCGTGCTTGGTGGCGTTAAATCGGCGCTCGACAAGGTAGGTGCCGTTATCGCGGTCATTGGCGCGATCATCATCATCGGCATTACGTGGGGCGTCTTTATCTACTTGTTCACCTCTGGGGCAATTGAAGCAGGCACCGCCTCCTTCAATCAACAGACCGTGCTCGCCGTGGTCGCCACGGTTTGGGCGTTGATTGCGCTGGCGCTGGCGTTCCTCGGCCCGATTGGGTTGCTGGTCGCCGCCATTCTGGCGATCATCGACGTGATCTTCAATATCCTTTGTCAGATCGGCAAGGATAACCGCGGTGCCTCCGGTCTCCAGTGGCTCTGCGGTGGGATCGCCGGCTCCATCGCCAATTTGATCTATGGCAACGAGCCGATCTTTAAGATTGGGGACGAAAAGCAGACCGACTTTATCACCATCGACAACTTTGACTTTGCGCTTACCAATCCGGACAAGGGCTTTGTGGTGGGGAACCCGCTGCAATTCTCGTTACGTACACGCATGC
This sequence comes from Caldilineaceae bacterium, assembly GCA_022842065.1. The sequence goes on along the minus strand of JALHQH010000022.1, from coordinate 51,073 downwards.
ACTTTCTGCCGGCTGATACCTCCGGCAACTGCATCACGCCTTACAGTGCAAATGTTGCCGCCGGGATTAATGTGCAATCTGGCCTGGGCAAAACGCCGCCGGCCACTACCTATGGCAATACGAGCGATGTCTTCCTCTTTGGCCAAGGCTACGAAGCGGATGCCCGGCGCAATGCACTGCTCAACGGCCAAAAGAGTGTCTATCAGACCTATCTTCTCTATAGCAAAGTATATGAGACCTATTATTACCGCCACGGCGTCTACACACCAGCCGAAACGCAGGTCTATACCTTTAACCCTGCCCGCGCCGGCTACAATCAGCAACAAAGCTCCTTGAAGCTCAACGTCGCGATGAGCTATCCGGTGCTCACCTCCGTCTTCAGTTGCAATGTCGATCCCGATAAGCAGCGCTTTGATGTGCCGGTTGGCGACAATGACCTGTGGACCTTTGACATCTTCCCGGCCACGCTCGATGAATTCTATGGCATGACCTGGAACTGGGATTGGCGGGTAGGATCGGCAATCAGCGAGTTAGCGCTAGCCAACAACGCATTTGCGCCACGTGACTTTGATGGCGACGGCCTGAATCGTCCCTTTACCAAGCCCACGCACCCGCCCGGTTTGCCAGGGCTCAACTATGATCTCGACTGGAACTATATCGACAGCGTGAAGCGCGACTGGCAAGGTACCGATCCCGACGACACCACCTGGGACAGCGATGGCGACGGCGTGGCCGATAAGACCGAATTGGGGTGGGAAGGCAAAGCGATCAGCGCCGGTGGCGTGGCCAAGTCCACCATCCTTGATCGCGATCTTGACAACGATGGCCTCTGTGATGCCGACGAAGCACGCCACGGCACCCGCCCCGATCTGGCCGACACCGATGGCGACGGCCTGACCGATGGGCAGGAGATCTTCCACTACAACTGTGTCACCGAGCAATGGGAAGGGGGCTGGCTCTTTACCTATGGCTCAGGCAAACAGAGCCGCGCCTACAGCAACCCATTGGTGCGCGACAGCGACTACGACGGCCTCTGGGATGGCGCGGAAAAGAGTTTACACCTCGCCAACCCCACGGCAAATCCCTTCCACCCCGCGGCGGCCAACCAAACCGTGACGATTGACATGGCACTCAATGATGCCGATGGCTTTTTGGCTCCAAGTGCGGCCGTCGGCTATCTCCAGACATTGACCAATCAATTCAACGAGCCCGTCTATCTGGATGGCGATCACACCGCTACCTTTGGCGGTGCCTTTGTCGAGGGGCCAGTGAACCGGGCGATCATGCTCTTCCAGCAGCATAAAGATACGCTCAGTGCGACCCTCCATGTCAATAGCGGTGCCGGCACCGGTCCGGTCCAGATTGTCGGCAGCGTCAACGCCCTTATCCGCGGCACCGAAGGGCATATGGCCGCCGATGGCCAGGGATTCTCGACCAGCCAGGAACTGACCCTTCAGGTCGACGCCGACGCGCCCAGCACAACGTGGGACAGCTTGCCCAGCCACATCAAAACCGGCGACACGCTGGTGGTTGGCGGCAAGGCCGGCGACGCCACTTCTTATGTCACCGGTGTCGAAGTGCGCCAGGCGAGCGGCAGTTGGCAGGCCGCCGCCGGTGCCGCGGCCTGGGCCTATGCCTGGACCGCGCCCGACAGTGAAGGGATCTACCAACTGAGCAGCCGCGCCACCGACGCGGTTGGCAATCGGGGCAGCGAGGCCGCGGTCGACATAATCGTCGATGGCTCAGCGCCGGAGATTGCCAGCGCCGTCGCCGATAACCAGGTCGTCACCATGCGGCAACGCACGGATGAACGCTGGCAGCTTGCCCTCAACGGCACGGCCCCCGATCCGACGGTGGACGGCAACAGCGGCAGCGGCCTGAGCAATGTTCAAGTACGGATCATGCCCTACAGCGGCGGCTGGCAACCGGCCACCCTCGACGGCGATAGCTGGAGCCTTGACTACATGCTCAGCGTCACCGATGGTGCGCTCGGCTATCTGATCGAGCCGACCGGTCACTACACCGTGGAAGTGATGGCGACCGACCACGTCGGCAACAACGACATCCATCAGTTCCATGTCAACGTTGACGTTTCTGCGCCACGCGCCACGATGGATCCGTTTGACAACAGCGCAGTCATCACTACCCCCCTCGTACTGAGCGGCCAGGTAGCCGATTTGGGGAGCTATGCCGCCGGTCCGGCCAAGGTTGAGATCGCCTTCACCCCCGCCCAATTGGTCGATGCCATCGATGAGCCGCTGCTCGAACTCTATCTCAACGAGCGCATCGGCGCGACCACCTTCTTTAACCGCGCGGGCGATGTTGCGCCACCGGCAAGCTGTGTCGGGGATAGCTGTCCGCAAAGCGGGGAAGCCGGCATCTATGGCAACGCGGCACGCTTCGACGGCCTCAATGATCAGCTAACCCTTACGACGACCGTGGCGCTGCACAATGTCGCCGCCACGCTCTGGTTCAAAAGTAACAACGGCAACGCCGCGCTCTTCGCCACGGGAACGACCGCGGCCAATGAACGCAGCCTTGCCCTGAGCGGTGGCAATCTCTGTGCCACCGCCAACAGTGAACAGATCTGCTCTGCCATCGGCAACCTGGCCGACGACCAGTGGCATCAGGCGCTTCAGAGCATCGGCCCCAACGGTCACCAACTCTACGTGGATGGCGAATTGGTGGGCCAGGGCACAGTGAAGAGCTTATCACCAGTCACCAATGCCATTGTGCGCTTGGGCCAGGCCGCGGGGCAACCCGCTTTTGCCGGCCTGCTCGATGAAGTGGTGATCTATGGCCGCGCGCTATCTGCCGCCGATGCCGCCACGATCTTCCGCCGTTGGTTGCCCGTCACGCTCACGCCGACGAGCGCAATCTCGGCAACGTGGCGCTATCCGATCCCCGCGGGCATCGAGGGCTACTATCAGATCGACATGCGCACCGAGGATGCCTTGGGTAACCGCAACGACGACGAGCGCGGCGCGTGGCCACAGTGGCGCGGGCTGATCGATACCAAAGCGCCGGCGGTCAATGCCACGGTCGACTATGAGATCGTGCCGCTCTACTATGTCAACCCGAACACATTAGATTTCAATACCCGGATCGCACGCACGGTGTACCGCGCCGAAGCAACCGACTTCAATTTGAGTACCCAAGAGTACAGCTTTGTCTGCGGGTTGGAGGCAAAGGATCGGCACAATGACACGAGCGCATGGTGGGAGGCGTACGGCGGCGGTGCCCCCCGGCTCAACCGCCTGACGCCGGATTGTTACAAGACCGGCAACCAGAATGCCTACGAACCCTTCCAACTCTGCGACGCCTATGGTCACTGCACGGCGACCGTCCCGGCGATGGACGCGCTCTACTGGACAGCCTTCAATGGCGACAGCCCCTATCATCCCGACGACAGCGGCAAGCGCGGGATCTGGCGGGCGACCAGCCTGCTCAACCAACGGCGGGTCGAACTGCTCCTGCCGCGCACGAATGCACCACAGGATCTCGTCGTCGACAGCGACGGCAACCGACTCTTCTGGATCGAAGCGAACAGCGGCGAAGCCCAAATCTGGCGCGCCGACCTCAATGGCACCAACACTGCGTTGGTGATCGGCGGCCTGCCCGGCTGGGATATCAACAACGACCGCTTTACCCTGGGGCTGGCACTCGACAACAAGCGCAATAAGCTCTACTACGGTGAGGGCAACCGACTGCGCCGCGCCAACCTTGACGGTAGTGGCGTCGAGACCGTCTACACCACCACATACGGCCAGGGCTACATTGGCGAGATCATTATCGATGAGAACCGCGACCGGCTCTACTGGCTCGCCAATGCCGGCTACGAACATGAAGTGGCCGGCTGTACGGGTCGCCGCCTCATCGACATGTACGCCATGTCGATTGTTGGTGGCGCGGCGAAGCTGATTAACTTTATCGACAGTACGCCGGGCTCCTTCTGCGGCAGTGGTCTTTACCGGGGGTTGGCGTTGATCGACTATGGCGTCTATGAAACCGCGTTGCTCTGGTGGAACCAGAAGCTGCAAAGTGCAAGCTTGGCGCCGTCCCTGGATCTCTACAACATCGGCGACTACCGTTTCAATGGCAGCGTTTATGCCGGTATGCCCGTGGGCTTTGATGGCCGCGCCGCGCAGGTCTATCTGACCAACAACGGCAGCAGCATCACACGTATCAGCGACGGCTATCCGTGGTACAAGAGCGAGGCTTACTCGCTTCACACGCAGCCACAGGAGAGCTTTGTCGCCGTGCGCAATGCCGTCATCACCCGCCTGCCCGGTCGCGTCGCCACGCACATTGATCTGGCGCTGACGGGTGTCGAACCGGCGGAACTGCCGATTCCCGGCGGGGTGATCACCTATCCGCTGACGGTGCGCAACGTGGGCATTCTCAACGCCACCAATGTGGTGCTGACCGATACCTTACCCGCCAACATGCAACTGGCTGCCCCGGTGGCCAGCTGCACCGCCAATGGCGGTACAGTGACCTGTAGCCTGGGTACGCTGCGCCCCAACACGAGCAAAACAATTAACTTGCCGCTCCAACTCAACCCCGGCGCACCGCTCTATAGCGAATTGATCAACGGGGCCGTTGTGGCGGCCACGCAAAGCGATGGCGACTTCAGCAACAACAGCGTCATCGTCGGCGGCAAGGAAGTTGTGCCCCAGCCGACCCCCACCCCCGCGGGCATGGATCGCTATCTCTACTGGGCCAACGGCATGCCGGGCAATGGTGTCAACCGCTGGAATCTCGACACATCGATGCCGCGTCAACTGATCGCCACGGCCAATCGTGCCAATGGTGGTGTGCAGATTGCGGGTAACCAGCTTTACTGGATCGATGAAAAGATGATCAAACGGGCCGATCTCGATGGCGCCAATCTGGTGACGTTGGTGACCCGCCCGAATGCGGCCCGTTCGCTGGCGATTGATGCCGAGCGCGGCAAGCTCTACTGGAGTGAACCGTATTTCTTCCGCTTCTATAATGGCTTTGGCTATTCCAACTGGTCGATGGCAGCGCTCTGGCGCGCCGACCTCGACGGCTCGAACGCAGTTCGGCTGCGCACCCAGCGCGGTGGACGTTATGATGCCATCGCGGTCGACCCTGTGCGCGGCAAACTCTATGTGGTGGATAACAACGCGGGCATTGAGATGAGTGCGCTTGACGGCAGCGCGTCCCAACGCATCTACACCCAAGATCGTTATGGCGCGGGTTACGCCGAACTCTATCACATGGTTGCGGATGGGCACGCCGGCTATCTCTACCTGGCGCGCGCCGACGGCATCTATCGCCTTGACTGGAATGGGGGGACGCCGGTGCAACTGCTGGCGCTGCCCGCGGACACACTACGCGCCGGGTTGGTCCTCGACGCCGCGTTGGGCAAGCTCTATTGGCAACAGAACGGCGATCTCTATACGATGAATGTGGACGGCAGCGGCGTCACCAACCTAGGCGCGCTCACCGACCCGAACCCAGGCTATGCCGACGAACCGATGATTCTCGGCTACGATGTGCCGCCGACGCCGACCAACACGCCAACACCAACGAACACGCCGATGCCGACCCTCACGCCAACACCAACGGAAACGGCGACGCCGACGAACACACCAACCAATACACCAACCAACACACCGACGGCAACGGCGACGCCAACGAACACGCCGACGGCAACGGCGACGCCAACCAACACACCAACGAACACACCGACCAACACCGCCACGCCGACCATCACGCCAACACCCTGTAGTGCCGGCGACATGTTCGAGTCGAATGATACATCCGTCACCGCCGTCGAAACGTGGAAGTTCAACCAAACTTTTGGGCTGAGCCTGCACAGTACGACCGATGAAGATTGGTTCTTTGTGAATGTCGGTACAGGTGAGACCACCCAACCGGGTGCCTATGACATCGCTGTTGAGAGCATCGGCGCACTGGACACCTACCTGAAGATCTATGAGTCGAACGGCGTGACACTGACCCTAATCGCTGAAAATGATAACGCCTACACCGGCACGGTCGGCAGTGAAGTCACTGGTATCACGCTTGAGGATGGCAAGACCTACTATCTGCACATCTACGGCGTCGGCGGCTCGACCTCGTGCGACGATCTCTACGATCTGACGATCTTCCCAGCGCTGGTGGGCGCGGTCGATACACCTGCCACCATGGGCGCAGTTGTCATGCCGGCCCGCAAAGGTATCGGCCTGGCTGCACCGTGGCCAGTTGCCGCCTCAGCAGCCATCTCTTGCACCGTCGATCCCGATCGCAGCGAGCCGAATGAACTCAACACAGAGGCGATAACGCTGACCGTCGGCAGTGCGAGCGATCCGCTCACTTTCGATAGCAACAGCGACGCCGACTGGTTCCGTTTCACGCCAACCGCCGGCGGCTCCTATCTGATTGAGACGTATATCGACGGCCCGGTGCTCGACACAGTGCTCGAACTCTATGGGGCGGACGGCACAACGCTCGTGGCGACCAACGACGATCACGATGGCTTGCGCGCCAGTCTGATCATTACGGATCTGGCGGTGAGCGATTACTATCTGCGCATTACCGAACGGAATGGGGGGGCGCCTTGCCCCGACACGTACACCGTGTTGGTCGATCTGGCCGCCTATCGCCCGGTTGCTGCGCCGGTGGTGGAAGAACTCGTATCGGTTGATGTGCCCGAGCCGCCGGGGGTAAGCGCGCCGGTGTTGGCGGCAGAAATCGTCACGCCGACGGTTGATACTCGCTTCACCACGCTCGCCCCGGTCAGCGTCACGGTGGGCGTCAACAGTGGGATTGGGCTGCAACAACTCGATCTGCTGGTCGATGACGGCAGTGGCAACGCCGTGGCCGCCACGCAGAACTATCTCGAATCCGCCCACATCACGACCACCAACTGGAGCACGCTGTGGACCCCGCCCGCCTATGGTCAATACATCCTGCGCGTGCGCGCCAGCGACTGGGCGACAACGACCAATGTCATTACCAGCACGCAGATCGTCACCATCGCTGTTGACAACGCCGCGCCGGTAATCACCTACGCCGGTCCCACCGCATTGAGCGGCCAGGATCTGGTCGGCATACAACTGGTGCTCACCGGCACGGCGACCGACAGCAGTGGCATTGCCGCGGTTGAAGTCAAACTCGATGATGGTGACTGGGCAAATGCTACCTACACCGGCACACTCTGGTCTTACCTGTGGAACGCCGGCGGGCTGGACGGCAACGCCCTGCTCACCGTACGCGCCACTGACAACGCCGGGGCGTCCACCACGATCAGCCAAACGCTGCGCGTTGATCTCAGCGTCGCAGCCGTGGCCGACTTTGGGATCAGCCACAACGGCGCACCGCTGGCCGGTGGCACGGTGATCACCACCGGCGCAGCGACGCTCGTCATCACCGCTGTGGTGCCGGTCGATGCCGTTGGCCTCTACCTCGGCTTTACTGCCGCGCCAACGCCGACCATTAGCACATTGCAGGATTATCCCGGCAGCGGCGCACAGAGCCATAGCGGGGCAATTGGCGAAGGCGAACAGCGCTACGCCCATCTCGTCGCCTACGATAGCGCCGGTAACCAGCGCGTGACGACCGTTGGCCCTTTTGGCGCTGATGGCCCGACCACGCCTGATATGATCGGGTTGGACAACAACGGGTGGCGGCGTACCGGTGGTTCGCTCGTTGCGCAAGATTACGCGGCGGCGCGCCGTTCAGTAACCGACGCCAATCCACAGTCGTTCTATGTCGCGTGGGATGAGACGGCGCTGCGCCTGGACTGGCTCGGTGCGCATTGGGACGGCGACGGCGATCTCTTTGTCTATCTCGACACCGCGACCGGCGGCAGCACAACGCTCTACAATCCGTACATGACGACGCACACAATCGGGCTGCCGAATGGCATGAGCGCCAGCCATCTGATCTGGGTAGCGGACGGCACAACCGCCACGCTCTACACGGCCAACGGTGGCGGCTGGCGTGTTGCCGCCACCTTGGATAGTGCCAACTTCCGCATGAGCACCGCAGTGGACCAAGTCGTGACCGCCCTCTATCTGCCCTTTGCCCTGCTTGGCTACAATCCCGCCACTCCACTACAGGTTGTGGCCGTGGCGAGTGAAGAAGATGCCTTACGTCTGTGGGCCACCGCGCCGGACAAGAATCCGCTTAACAGCGCCCGCGCGATTGGCGCAACCGCGGATGAGCGCACGCTTGACAACTTTGCCCTCACCCATGCGCTGCGTTGGACCAACTTGGCACTGGGGCAGGTGCCCAACAACAATCGCCCCGCCGGCAGTGATCTGCAACTCTGGATCACTGCTGAACCGGGCGGTGCAACGGTGGGCTACCTCGACAGCAGTTGGCTCGATCTGCTCACGCCGAGCAGTCCCATCGATGGCGGCGCTGACGGCAACTATGACCAGCCCTTGCCGCTGGCCAATGACGCTGCCCCGCTGGCACCGGGCGCGACGATCAACTACACCGTCCACTACAGCAACACCGGCCGCGCACCGGCATTGGGCGTCCAACTTCAGGTGGCGACGGTTGGCGCGCTAAGTGGCTTGAGCAATGTCACCATTGGCGATGTGGCCCCTGGCGTCAGTGGCACCATGCCGTTGAATGGATCAGTGGTGAGCGGGGCCGCGGCGGAACTCGATCTCACCGTCAGCGATAGCCGTCTGGGGGCCTATGATTGGTTGTGGACACACCATCTGATCGACGATCAGGCCCCAGTTGCACCGGTGATCAGCGCACCAAGTGGCGTAATCCGCGCCAACAGCCAAGTGCAGGTCAGCGGCGTCGTCAGCGACAGCGCCGGGATCGCCCAGGTGCAACTCTTCGTCAATGGTGCGCCCGATCTTGTCTGTCCCGATGACCAGCCGGAAGACGCGTTCTGGCGTTGTCTCTGGACGGTTGGTGATTTTGGTGGCGCAAGCTCGATTCAACTGCAAGCGCAGGCAACTGATCGCAATGGCAATCTCAGTCCACTGCGCGCGGCGGTGACGCTCCAAGTCGACGCGTCAGCGCCAGGCATTACCCTCTCCGCGCTGAGCTTGGCCGCCTTATCCGATGGGGTGATGACCGCGGCTGAAGCGCTGCTCACCGGCGTCATCACCGATGATCTGGCGGTTGCCGGCTTTGAAAGTTGTCTGCTGGAAGAGGCTACCGAATATTGTCGCAATGGGTTGTTAAGCGATGGCGTGAATACGCCCAACGCCGCTTGGCCGCTCGCTATCGATGTCGATGGACAGGACAGTGTCACCCAAACTATGCGCCTCTATGGCAAAGATCGGGCGGGCAATCGATCCGCCGCGCTGGATCTGACCTTCCAGGCCGACAGCGTGGGGCCGATGATCACCGTAACCCACGTGCTGACCGAAGTCACGGCCCCGGTCACCCTGATCATCAGTGGTACCGTGCATGATGGTGGCGGGGTGAGTGAAGTCAAGATCCGTTTCCAACCAACGAGTGGCGCGGCGACTCTTTTCGCGGCGACGTTGACTGACGGCAACTGGCATTTCATCTTGCCGACTGCCTTTGGGTTGGCAGCAGGTGATTATGTCGTCACCGTAGAGGCACGCGATCTGGTCGACAATCTAACGGCATCCGCCCCGTATGCCATGGCCCTGTTGCCCACCGCCCTCAACAGCCCACCAACCGCCAATGCGGGTGGTCCCTACAGCCTGAATGAAGGCAGCAGCGTTGTTCTGACGGCAACCCTGTCAAGCGACCCCGAAGAAGCGGCCCATACCCTGAGCTACGCCTGGGATCTGAGCTTTGACGGCAGCAGCTTTATCACCGACGCCACCGGCATCACGACGACCTTTGCCGCCATTGACGGGCCGCTGGTGCAGCCGATTGCGCTGCGTGTGACTGACAGTGGCAGCCTAACCGCTACGGCAACGACCACGGTGAGCGTTGCCAATGTGCCGCCAAGCATCGTCTACCACAACGGTGACACCATGGCCACCGTCGGCATCGCTGTGCCCATCACGGTAACCTTCAGCGACCCCGGCGTGTTGGACTTCTTTGAAGTGATCTTCGATTGGGGCGATATGTTGAGCACGACCGTGAATCTACCGGCGGCGAGCAGCAGCGTGACGGCGACCCATATCTACACGAGTGCCGGCGGCTACGGCTTGACGATCACCGTGCGGGATAACGATGGCGGTGCAGATGCGCTCACGCGAGTGATGACCGCCTATCCACAGCCCACGCCGACAGGGACGCCGACACCGACCGCGACGCCAACCGCGCCGCCGACACCGACCGCGACGCCGTCGGCTACGCCAACCGCCGTCGAGACGTTGCCGACATTGCCGACTGTCCCTGCCACATCAACCGCCACACCGACGCCGACGAACATCGCGCCGGCTACGCCAACGCCGACGAACATCGCGCCGGCCACACCGACGCCGACGGCAACGGTAACAGTTGAGGTGCCACCAACAGCAACGACAACGACAACTGCCACGGCAACCGGGACGGCGACGCCCATTGTGAGTAACACTGCCACACCAACGCCGTCGTCAACCGTAACTGCGACGCCAGTCGAAACAGCGACCAGCATCCCAAGCCACACACCGACCCTGTTACCGACGGCTACGCCAATGCCAACTGCAACGGAAACAGCGGTGGCAACGTCGACAGCAACCGTACAGGCCAACATCGACAGCGATGGGGACACATTGTTGGATCCGGAGGAGTGTGCCGCCGTAGCAACCTGTGCTGACAGCGATGGTGACGGCAAGCCAAACCACCAGGATATCGACAGTGATGGAGACGGAATTCCCGACCTGGTCGAGGTAGGTGGGGCAATCCGTGGGACGCATGGCGCTTCTCCCACCGATACAGACGGTGACGGAACGGCCGACTACCTAGACGCCGATACCGACAATGACACCGTCCCCGATGTAATTGAAGGGCACGATGCTAATGGCGATGGTGTGGCTGACCGCACACCTGCCGGCACCGACAGTGATAATGATGGGTTGGATGATGCCTATGATACAGATGGGAGTGGTCGCGGCCCAGCCAATGCGGGGGCATCCAATGCGACGTTGTCTAACCGCGATGGCGACAGCTTGGCGAACTGGCGCGATGACGATGACGACGGCGACGGCATTCCGACCAAGAATGAAGTTGGGACGGATGCAATGAATCCGCTGGATCTGGATAGTAACGGCGTTGCGGACTACCTGCAGACCACGCCGACGCTGGCTGAACGGATCTATCTGCCGGTGGTGCTGAAGTAGTGTTATGTTAACAAAAAGGCCGCAGTCACTCGCTGACTGCGGCCTTTTTGAATGTGAAATCAATCTTGGGGAGGGTGAAAGCCCGCTTTGAATCAACGTTCACGCGCCAATACCAACCGCAGGTGGTTATACGCCTTACTCCGTCTTCTTCTCCACCAATTCATACCCCGAAACTTCAATCGCCGGTTCGCCATTTCTATCAACCCAGACACCACATTGACCGCCGCGGTCGCTGGTCTCCACTTTGACCGGGGAGCCATCCATGCGCAGGACGGGGTTATACCAGCGTGAGACCTTTTCGCTGTCCCCCTCGATGTAGTGGGCGATCAGGCTGCGGCGGAAGCGGGTGCGTGAGCGGTTGGGCAAGGAGCCGTGGACCAGCGAACCGTTGAAGAAGAGCACATCACCAGGCTGCATGATCACCGATTCCACGACCGCATCTTCTGGAATCGGTACGACGACATCGGTGAAGCTGGCCTTGGTGTTGGCCTTCTCGGTGCAGAGGATCGGCCAGGTATGGCTGCCTTTGACCACGCGCAGACAGCCGTTAACTTCATCGCAGCGATCAAGCGCCATCCATGCCGCCATGCAGGTGCCCGGTTGGACGCGCAAATAGTAGTTGTCTTGGTGCAGGGCTTGGCCGCGCGCTTTGGGTGGTTTGAAATAGTGCATGGTCTGCACGGCCAATGGCTCGCGATCAAGTAGGCCGGTCATACATTGGTTGAGCCGGGGATCAAGCATCCACTTGAGGGTCACGTCATCCCAGCGGTGCATCTGCATCAAGCGCGGATATTCCAACAGCGGATCCTTCTGCTTGGGGTCGCGGATCCGGCGGTCGGCCCCGGCGCGCTCATCGTGGCGCAGTTCCATATAGTGCTCGGTGTAGAATTGGGCCTCTTCTTTGGAAAAAAGCCCTGATACCACAACGTAACCATTCTGATCAAAAAATTCACGTTGCTCTGCACTGATCATCAAGTCCCTGCTTTCTCTCTGCTAAACTATCGCATTCTGCTATTTCCTGGTTGTCATGGTTGGGAATGTGGACTATGATACGGCGTAGCTTGTCAATTTGTACATAGCGCAAGTCGCTATTTTCCTGTACAATCCTGCTATGCCACTGACCGATACAACGACCAATCTACCACCGCTGGTTACCCCAGCACCACCACCAGGGGTACTGGTCGCCGACCGTTTTACTCAGGCCGCCAACTACCATGTGTTACGCCCCACGGGCACGCATGATTGGCTGCTCACCTATACGATTGCGGGGGCAGGCTGTTACCGGTTGGCCGGCCAGACGTTGACCTGTTGCGCCGGCGATGTGGTGGTGCTGGAACCGGGGACACCGCACGACTATGCTACGGACGCGCAAGCGGCACCGTGGAGCTTTTATTGGGTTCACTTCTGGCCGCGTGAGCGCTGGGCACCGTGGTTACAGTGGGGTGAACCGCTGCGCGGGCTGCGGCTTTTGTCACTGGCCGAGGGCACTTTGCGCCAGCGCGTTGTGGATTGTTGGGAACGGTTGCTCGCGGACAGTCATGGCAGCAATCCCTGGCAGATGGCGTTGGCGCTGAATGCGTTGGAGGAGCTGTTGATCCTAGTGGCGCAGCAGTACGCCCGCATTCGGACGCCGCTGCGCGATCAGCGGGTGGAGACGGTGTTGCGCTATCTGGAGCAACATTTTCATGAGGAAGTGACGGTGGCGCAGTTGGCGCAGTTGGTGGCGCTCTCGCCCTCGCGACTGGCCCATCTCTTTAAAGCGCAGACCGGCCAGTCGCTGATTGGGGCCTTACTTGACATCCGGCTGCGCCAGGCCGCACGGCTGTTACTTTTTACGGCGTTGGGCATAGAAGAGGTGGCGCAGCAGGTCGGCTTTCAATCCGCCTTTTACTTCTCGCGCCAGTTCAAACAACACTATGGTCTGAGCCCCTCCGCCTATCGGCTGGCCCAACGGGGGCAAGAGGCATCAGGATTGTAGATTTACGGTGGTTGGTCGCCCACTGATTTGACAATAGAACGCGGGTAACTACTAACCCCTCCCTAACCCTCCCCAGTTTGGGGAGGGAACTGTCACGCCGACAACGGTTCCTCCCCCAAGCTGCACCAACGGGGTACCCGGGTTAGGAGGGGGTGACTTGGTGGTTACGAACGCGGATTTTACGGATTAGGCGATTTACGCTGATTTCTATCCGCGGATATCCGCCTAATCCGTAAAATCCGCGTTCTATTAACTTGCCAGTGCATACATGTTCGCCAACTCGTCAATCTCTTTGCGCTCACTGACGACCTGGCTGATCTTGCCGTCACGCATGCGGATCACGCGGTCCACATATTTGCACATGCGCAGGTCGTGGGTCACCATAATCCCGGCGCGGCCTTGCTCGTGGATCAACTGGGCAAAGGTTTCGACCACCTGATTCGCACGCTCGGTGTCCAGGCTGGCGGTCGGCTCATCGGCCAGGACGATCTGCGGCTCGTGGATCAGGGCGCGGGCAATGGCCACACGCTGTTGTTGACCACCGGAAAGCTGACCAGGGTAATTCTTCATCCGTTCGCCCAGCCCCAGCCGCACCAGCAACTCTTCCGAGCGTTGTTTGGCAGCCCGGTCCAGTTTGCCATTTAGCCGCAACATCAGCTCGACATTCTCACGCGCATTGAGGTAGGGCACCAGGTTATTGGATTGGAACGAAAAACCAATCGCCTCGCCGCGAAAGCGGGTGCGTTTGGCATCACTCATCTGGGTCAACTCTTTGCCGCCGATGTGAATCGTCCCACCCGAGGGCGAGAGTAGACCGGCCAACATCGCCAACATGGTCGTCTTGCCGGAGCCACTTGGCCCGACCAGTGCCACAAATTCACCCCGGCGGATCGTCAGCGAGACGCCATCCACTGCATGGACCTGACTCTGGCCGGTGCCATATAATTTGGTGACGGCCTCTGCCTGCAAAATTGCTTCCATTGTACGTTTTATCCTTACTTACTGTGCCAAACCAAGTGCCGTCAGCGGCTCGATCTTCAAGAGCGCAAAGACGGAGACAATGCCACCCAACGGCCCAATCAACATGAGGGCCGTCACCGCGGCTAACACCGCGTCGCCGGTAAAGACAATCGGGATGCCGGGGGGAAAGCTCAACCCCAACAGCCACGAACCGACCGCACCAATCGCAACGCCTAGCGCGTTGATCGCCACAATCTGCGTGCCGGCGGCCAGCGTTACCGTCCAGTTTGATGCCCCAATCGCCTTTAACATGCCGATCTGCGCCACCTTTTGCAGCGTTTGGATCTGGAAAAAGCCGCCGATGACCAGGATCCCAATGAAAAAGGTAAAGTAGCGCTGCGTGTCCAGCGTGCTCTGTTGGGCCGAGTAACCGGGGGTCGCTTCATAGGCGGTGACCCGATCCACCACTTCGACCTTACCAACTTCAGCCTCAAGTTTGCTGGCCATCGTTGCCCAGGCACTGGGATTGGCTAGCCGGGCGACAATAATATTCGAGACTAATTCGCCGCCACTGTTCTCGGTGCCGCTTTTGGGGCGGATCTTATCCCAGGTGAGATAGGGCACAATCAGCGAAGGACGGATCGAATATTGCTGGCCATCACTGATCCCCGCCACCGTTAAGCTGTAATTCGTCTCCTCCGTCCCCTGGGTAACCTTCAGCGTAATGCTATCACCGACCTTTACCCCACGCCGCTCGGCCACATTGGCATCGATGATCACTTCGTCGCTGCGGCTGCGCCCTAGCCCGGAGCCAGTCAACACGCTTGGTTCACCCGGATGACCCGGCTCGACCCCGATCAGCGAGACATCCAAATCATCTTGCAGGGTAATGCCGGCACCGCCCGGAAAGATCATCGTGGCATCGGAAAAGAAGACTTGTCCAGCATCAACCACCCCCTCCACGCGGCGCACGGCATTAAGGGTTGAGCGGCCTATGCGGCTGGCTGGAATCGACAGGTCAACATTTTCCTGATAGATAATCAACTCGCCGCTGAGCTTTTGGATATATTCGCGGTTGCCGCTGCCCAGCCCTTCGGCCAGTGCTGCAATAAAGAGCACCAGGGTTGTAATCAGCGCGACGATGGCAGCAATCAGTAGGAAACGGCCACGACTATGCCAGATCTCTTTAAAAGCAAGGTAAAAACCCATCGTTACTGTACCTCCTCACGCACCGGTAGCATGGCGGCAGCTTCCCCATTCGGTGCGGCAGTCGTCGAGAGGGCGGGCAAGGTCACCACTGCGGTCATATTCCAGAGAAAGCGCTCATCTTGTAGCTGCGGGGTGACAATGGCGGTGTAGACAATGTCGCCGCGGTTATCTTCACCAATCGGGCGGATGCGACTAACCGTCCCCGGCACCGTTAAACCCGGCAAGGCGTCAAAGGCCACCTGCACGCCGTTGCCTGCGGTCAACCCAACGACATCCAACTCGGTCAGATCAGCGGTCTCGATCTGCCACTGGCTCAAATCGGCCAAGCGTACTACGCTGGTGCCGGGGGTGATCTGTTCGCCCACCGTCAGTTCAATCGACGCCACCGTGCCGGTAAAGGGGGCACGCAATTCAAGATTGCGCAAACCGACTAACGTCTGTTGCAGGGCGGCGGTGGCCGCTGCCACTTGCGCTTCGGCAACGGCGATCGTTTCGCTGCGCGTGCCAGCCAACAGCAGATCGAGTTGGGCCTGGCTGGCCTGTACATCCGCTTCCGCCGCGATTAAATCAGAGGGCATCGCTGCCCGTAGCGTGTTGAGCTGGGCCTGTGACTGGCGCACCTGGGCGCTGGCGGAGGCGACATCGGCTTGGCTGGGCGGGCTTTGCAGCTCCGCAAGGCGGGCCTGAGCGGCTTCATAGTTGTTGGTCGCCTGTTGGAGCGCGGCTGATTCGGGCATGGCGCCAATATCGTTGCGCCACTTGATCTTGTCATAGGCCCGTTGGGCCTGTTGGCGGGCGGCTTCGGCATTGGCGAGGTCGGCGCGGGCGGCGATGAGCTGTTGCTCATTTACCCCTTCCATCACCTTGGCCAGCCCGGCCTGCGCGCCATTGACGGCGGCTTCGGCCGCAGCAATGTCACCGGGGAGCGAGGCTTCGGCCAAGCGGTTGTAGCGCGCTTTGGCTGCGCTTAACGCCGCTTCGGCGGATGCGATCTCCTGGCTGCGCGGCCCGGCGCTCAATTCGGCTAGTTGGGCCTGTGCCCGCTGTAACTCCGCTTGGGCCTGGGCCACCGCCACTTGTTGTTCGCTGGGGTCGAGCCGCAAGATGAGATCGCCGGCATTCACTGCGACCCCCTCTTGCACCAGCACCTCGGCGACAATGCCGCTGGTGGTCAGGCTTAGGTCCGCACTCTGCACCGGCACCAGCCGCCCGTCAACTACGATTTCCGGGCCAATGTCGGCAACCGTTTGGGCGGCTGCTGTCTCTGCCGTTGCTGTGGTGTCTTCGGTTGGGGTAGGATTGATAAAACGATCAAGCATGCCGGCGCTGTAGGCGTAATAACCACCGCCGCCGATGCCAATGAGAACAAGTAAGGTAAGTAACCATCGTCGCATGTAAAGTATGCTCCTAAACTCAAATAACAAATTAGATGAACGTAAGACCAAGGGAGGTCTTATGTGTTTACGCGTTACGGATGGGCGGCTGCCACGTTACGTATCAGCAACCCATCAAGCAATAAAGTGACAATTTCCGCCGTCATGGCCACCCGTGTCTGGGCCCCCGGCCGCCCAACGGCATGATTCAAGCCGTCGATCAGCGTCAAAAAAAAGCCGGCCAGCAACTCCGGCTGCACCGTGCGGATTTCGCCACGGGCCTGCGCTGCGGAAAACATGCCGCGCAGTGGGGTAAACATACTGTCATAGACGACCTGCCCCAGTTGCTCGCGCTGGGCGGGGTGCAAGGCCGGCATATCCGCATGCATCATCCCCATCAGGTTGATCGGTGGTTGGGCCGTAAACCACGCGGCGAGCGCTTCTAACTGGGCCCGCAGATTACCGCCCGTACTGTCAATGGCCGCCTGCATGCCGGCCTGATGCCGTGCAAACGTGCGCGTCGCCACCGCAATAAAAAGCTGCTCTTTGCCCTCGGGGAAGTGATAGTAGAGCGAAGCCTGCTTCATGTGCAGTGCATCAGCAATATCGCGTAAGGTGATGGCACTGTAGCCACGCGCCATAAACAGTTCTTCTGCGGTATCAAGCACCCGCTGGCGCGCATCACTCTGTTCCTCGATTAATAGTGTCAATTCAATCTTCCTTTGTCTGTCCAACTAAGCATTACATAAAGTGTACAGGCTCTCTACCTAATATTCGGTAGGTTTATACACAATTGGGACAAATCATCGACAAATAGTGTGCAATAAATGTGCGTATTATTTACGCGATGGAATGGAAACCACGTCTACATCGGACGGCAGCGTTAAATTAGCTGAGCTATACTGAAGTCAAGTTGAGAACCGGAGTTTTGCTGGCTAACGGGATCGCGTGCGTCGCACTGACCGCCAACTGTTTCCAGTCCGCTAGATTCTTTGGTCAGTGCGACGCACGCTGACCGAAACTAGGGGTTTCATTCTGATTTGAGTATAGCAGCCTATATAAAAGCGGCAACCAACCCGATTACCCGTGCGCAACGCTGCTCTTTGCGCCTGCTAAAGTTGGCGCTGAATTGAAGTCCATCCACTACTTTGTGTATTTGACGAAAAATCAAAATCGGACGTATAATTACCGTTTGTTGGCGATCTACTATTGTATTCTTGACAAGGCAAGCGTAATTGGGTAAGTACCCTTGTCGCCTGGTCAATGAACGCGTGGGTCGGGGCAGCGTTATTCATGAATTTGCATCGCAACCCTTACAGATGCAAAGCCGCTGACAAGTGCTGGCTGTGACAGAGGGCAGACAATCAGATTGTCTGCGTGCTTCTCTGCGATTGGCAACCAGACGCGGCACAGAAAGGGAAGGAAATGTATGCACGCAGTCATTCGAACCGGCGGCAAGCAGTATTATGTGACGGCTGGGGATATTCTGGAAGTAGAAAAGTTAGACGGCGAAATCGGCGAGATCATTACCATTGATGATATTTTGATGATCGCCAACGACGCCGATGTGACGGTCGGCCAACCGACCGTTGCTGAAGCGGCCATTACCGCACGCATTACTGGCCAATATCGCGGAACCAAAATTATGGTCTTCCGCTATCGGCCCAAGAAACGCATTCGCGTGCGCAAAGGCCATCGCCAATATATCACGCGGTTGGAAATTCAGTCGATCAAGTTGGGTGAGCACGAATTTACTATGCCTGCACCAGCCGCGCGACAGACACCTGCCATTGTTGAACCGACCGTTGTCCCAGCGGTAGCAGAGGAGCCACAGGTCGTAGCGGTGCCCGAAACGGATAACCCTGAAACGGATAACACAGTGGCAGCACAGCCTGAAGTACCTGTGGCTGAGGAGACGACTGTGGACGCACCAGCAGCTGATGCCGGTGCCGATCGTGCCAAAGACCAATAGCGCTGGCATATATTTTTTGAACTGCGCTTACTTTGAAAATGCAAGTTGACTGCGTTTCTACTGGCGGTTAATCGGTATTTTCAAACAAAGCAGCGTATAAGCAGAAGGAGTAGAGATCATGGCTCACAAAAAAGGTGGCGGTTCTAGCCGCAATGGACGCGATTCAAACTCACAGCGTCTGGGTGTCAAGCGCTTTGGCGGGCAACAGGTGCGCGCCGGCAATATTTTGGTTCGTCAACATGGTACCAAGTTCTATCCGGGCTTGAATGTTGATATTGGTAGAGACAATACCCTGTTTGCCACTAGCGATGGTTATGTTGCCTTTGAATGGGCACCTGGCCCGCGCAAACAGATTAGTGTGTATCCTGAGCAGGTGACAAAATGAAACCCGATATCCATCCCACATATTACTCCACTGCGCGCGTAATCTGCTCGTGTGGTAATAACTGGTTGACCGGCAGTACGATTCCTGAGATCCGCACCGATGTGTGCAGTGCTTGTCATCCTTTTTATACGGGTGAACAGCGCATTGTGGACACCGCCGGCCAGGTGGAACGCTTTATGAAGCGCCTTGAGCGCCGTCAGAGCGATGCCGCCCGCCGCGAAATCGAAGTGCGGGCCCGGCGTGAAGCTGATGAGGCCGCGCGTAAGGCGCGTGCCCGTGGTGATAATGCGGAAGCTGCGGCCGCTGAAGTGTTGGCTAAATACGGCGTCTAGATGTCGGCGCTGCCAACCTGCCGTAGTGATGCAACAAAATTTTTGATTTGGGGAAATGGGGTAGAGGCGCAGACCTCTGCCCCATTTCTTTGCCTGCTTGCCTTGCCCCCAATTGCTGCCATTCATTGTTTTTGATGGTTAATCATCAGCTTTCTTAATCCTATCTGCGCAGGGAGTGTATCATGCCCTATCCACCAGGCGGCGGCTGGCTTGAGCTCGTTTGTGGTTCCATGTTTAGTGGCAAGACGGAAGAGTTGCTGCGGCGCATTCGCCGGGCCGAAATTGCGCGCAAACAAGTCCAAGTCTTCAAACCAAAGCTTGACAACCGCTATGGCTTACAACGCGTGGCCTCGCACAATGGGATGGCGCGTGAAGATGTGATCATCGTCGAGCGGGCAGAAGAGATCCTGGCCTTGCTCAAGCATGAGACGGAAGTTGTCGCGATTGATGAAATCCAATTCTTTGATTGGTCAATCGCCGAGGTTTGCTCCCGATTGGCGGATCAGGGCAAGCGGGTGATTGGGGCTGGGCTCGATCAGGATTTTCGTGGTGAGCCTTTTGGCCCGATGCCCTTGTTGATGGCCTTGGCCGAACAAGTGGAAAAATTGCAGGCGATCTGCGTCTGCTGTGGGGCGAATGCCAGCCGTACCCAACGGCTGATCGATGGTCGCCCTGCCCGCTATGATGATCCGGTGATCCTGGTCGGTGGTAGCGAAAGTTATGAAGCCCGGTGTCGCGATTGTCACGAGGTGCCAGGGAAGCCAGCGTGAGGCGTGAAACGTGAAACGTGCCTTACGTTTCACGCAGCACGTTTCACGTTTTACCCACCACCCCCACCCGTCCATCAGACTTTTCGGATCCCCTTAACCTATGTCCCTGCCGATCGTTTATCACCCTGACTATGTGGCCCCATTACCCCCAGGCCACCGCTTTCCCATGGCCAAATTTGGGAAAGTCTATGAATATCTGATCCGCGATGGCATCGCCACCTTGGATCAATTTCATATTGGGCAAAGTGCGCCGACTGAATGGCTGGCGCTTGCCCACGCGCCTGCTTATATTGATGCTTATTTGCAAGGGACGCTCGATGCACGGGCCATGCGCCGCATCGGCTTTCCCTGGAGCCCTGCCCTGGTTAATCGCACCTGTGCGGCCGTCGGCGGCACGGTGTTGACGGCGGAATTGGCGTTGCAAACTGGCCTTGCCTGTAATACGGCCGGCGGCACGCATCATGCTTTCGCAGACTTTGGCTCGGGCTTTTGCATCTTTAATGATCTGGCGGTGGCCGCGCGGCGCATGCAGCAATTAGGGCTGGCGCGCCAGATCTTGATCATTGATCTTGATGTACACCAGGGCGATGGTACGGCGGCCATCTTGCAACATGACGCCACCATCTTTACCTTTTCCATGCACTGTGGCCACAACTTCCCCTTTCGCAAACAACAGAGCGATCTGGATATTGAATTGCCGGTGGGGACAACCGACGCCCTCTACTTAGCGCGCTTGACCACCTTGCTGCCAGCTCTCCTAAACCAAACCCGTCCGGATCTGGTTTTCTATGATGGGGGCGTCGATCCCCATGTGGAGGATACTTTGGGGAAGTTGGCGCTGAGTGATGAGGGGCTTTACCAGCGCGATCACTATGTGCTGACTCAGTGTGTTAGCCGTGGTATTCCTGTGGCGGGGGTAATCGGCGGCGGGTATCAGCGTGATATTGATCGTTTGGCCCGCCGGCACTGCACTTTACATCGTGCCGCAACCGAGGTCTTTCGGCAACAACGTTTATAATCAGTAGAGTGCAACGTGTAGTTTGCATTCCCTGATGCAAACGGGGACGTCTGGGGACACCCAGTACACGGATTGCGGTCTCCTGAGAATAGGACTTACCCACTTCCCGGCGGCTCCGGCACGCGCAGCCGCCGGGAAGTGGGTAAGTCTATTATAAGAAACTTGGCTAACTTCGGTGAGAAAGTAGAGTAATGGATCCAAAGTATCCGTAAGTTTCGTTGTTTAGTGAGTAAAACGCTGTTTCTTAAGTAAAATGTTTGTCAACTTGGCTTATTTACGTTTATTGGATATGATCAAGCTGAATTAGCCAGCAAAGCGTTAAAAAAAAGCAACCTTGTTACCCCGGGGGATCAGGAACAAGGCTGCTCCATCTAGTTTATCAACTTATCGTTCACGAATCGTTTAGCAATCGTTCAATGAAAATAGAACTTGAACTCCGCTTATTTGGTGGTCTAGAAGTCAAGCTAGACGATAAACCCATTCATACCTTGGTTTCGCGTAAGGCAGAGGCGCTCTTAGTCTATCTTGCCTGCAATCCCCATACCCACTTGCGCGATGCCGTTGCTAATCTGTTATGGGATGAGCGGTCTCAGCGCCAGGCGATGGGCAACTTGCGCGTTGTGATTAATAGCTTGCGTCAGACGGTTGCACCGGCGCTAGCGATTACTCGCCAGACGTTGGGCATTAGCCGTACGGGTAATGTGTGGACCGATGCCGTTGAATTTGAGCAACTGTTGCGCGATGTGGTTCAACGTCAACCTCACTCATCCCCAGAGCAGTCCGGCGTCCAGTCACGCGCCAAACGGCAACCATCACCCCCCCCGTTATCATCCCCGGCGCTATCAGCCCCGGTCCCACCATTAACCGCCCAAGGCGTGCTTAATCTAGAACGTGCCCTAGAACTTTACCGGGGTGACTTTCTGGCCGGTTTTTATATACGCGATGCGCAACAGTTTGAAGAATGGGCACGCATTGAACGTGAACGTTATCAAATTCTTGCCCTCAAGGCGGCCCAAGGCTTGACCATTCATTATTTGCACCATGAACATTATGCGGCTGGGATTGCCATTGCGCAACGGTGGCTTTATTGGGACGCGCTTAACGAGGATGCGCATCGTTTGTTAATGCTGCTTTTGCTGCAGAGTGGCCAACGCACGGCGGCCCTTGAACATTACGAAGGGTGTGCGGCACTTTTTCGGCAAGAAGGGGTTGAGCCGCCACCCTTCCTTGACGCACTTTATCAACAGATCGCGCGCGATGAAATCGGTGCGCGTATTGAACAGGTGCAGGGTACATTACCGGTACCGGTGCCGGAAGTCTTGCAAATGGCATTGCCCAACAATCTACCTTCGCCATTGACACCAATTGTCGGGCGGGAAGAAGAATTGGCCCAAATTGAGCAACGGCTGACCAGCGCAGACTGTCGCCTGTTAACCGTGATCGGGGTTGGCGGCGTTGGTAAAACCCGCCTTGCCATCGAATCTGCCCACCGTTTGGTGCTCTCCCCCACGGTGCGCACCCTCTTTTCCGATGGCATCTACTTTGTGCGCTTGGAGCGGATCACGCCGGATGACTTGTTGCCCTCTGTGATCGCCAATGCCATTAACTTTACATTTCAGCGTAATTTTGATCAGACCCAACAGCTGCTGAATTATCTACGCAGCCGCCATCTGCTGCTCGTCCTCGATAACTTGGAACATCTGTTAGAACATGCTGATCTGTTGCTGGACATTTTGCAACATGCACCGCAGGTCAAAATGTTGGTGACTTCGCGCGAGCGGCTTAACTTTCTGGGCGAGTGGTTGCTGGAACTGGATGGCCTACCCTATCCGCC
The DNA here is from genome assembly GCA_022842065.1 of Caldilineaceae bacterium. Next base: position 27,993 of record JALHQH010000022.1, on the reverse strand, counting down.
CCCTCTGCCACCGGTCGGTTCAAAGCCCTATCACCCCCCACCCACTAAGCCGTGGACGGCTTATGGTGCACCGCAGCTCTTCATCCAAACGGCGGCAGCTGTGCAGCTTGGTTTTCTACCGACGCAACATCAACAAGCGATTGTGGAGATCTGCCAGACCATGCAAGGGCTGCCATTAGGGATCCAACTGGCGGCGGCATCGGTGCGCAATTACAGTTGCCGTGACATTGCGACTGCCATTCACCGCAATTTGGACTTTCTCAGTACCACCATGCGCAACTTGCCGGAGCGTCATCGTAGTTTACGCGCGGCTTTTACTCACTCCTGGCAACTGCTTGGTGTCGTGGAACGCCAAGCGTTTCAGCAGTTGTCGATCTTCCAGAATGGTTTTACGATTCAAGCCGCGGTCGCGGTTGCCGATGTACAGGCCACAACCTTGCGCGTGCTTGCGGACAAATCGCTGATCCAGTTGGTAGAAGATGGCACGGTCGATGAGCACCCGCTGCGTAATTATCGCTATCACATGCATCCCGTGTTGCATCAATATGCCATGGAACAACTGGCCGAAAATCCCTTGCCGGCGCAATTGCTGCATGAAAAACATTGTCAATATTTTTGTACATTGGTGGCTGAGCAGGCGCTTAAACTCCAAAGTGCGGCCGCCGGCAGTGCGGCGTTGTTACTCCTCACCGAGTTGGAGAATGTGCGTACGGGCTGGCACCATGCGGTTGCGAATCACCATCACCAACGGCTACGCCAGATCCTGCCCGGCCTGATGCGTTTTTACCTGCTACGTGGGCTCTTACAGGAGGGGTTAACGCTGCTTGATGGGGCTGTCGAACAATTTAGTAACTGGTTTATTCAGTCCCCAGCGGACCGGCGACCACTGCTTTCGCTGTTAGCACACCTCTATGGCTATCGCGCCGAGTTTTTTACGGAACGGGGTCGCTATGATGCCGCCTTTAGCGAAGCACAAGCCTGTATTGCCCATGCCGACCGCAGTGACGATGTGGAAGGGAAAGCAATCGGTTATCTACAGTGGGGCATTGCGTTGAATCGTCAAGGCAACTATGCGTTGGCGGATCAGAAGTTGCAACATTGCCTGCTGCTGGCGGAGGGGGCCGCGTTGACGGAGATCACCGCCGACGCCCACCGCTATATGGGGCGCAGCCGTTTTTACCAGGGTGATTATGATGGGGGGCAGATCCATCATACCCAAGCGATTAGCCTTTACCGCCAACTGGGCAATCTGCCCGATGAATTGCGCACCTATAATAGCCTGGCCATGTTTTACCTCTTTGCCGGCGATTACCTCCGCGCGCGTGAGCACTACGACCACTGCCTAGAAAACTATCGGCGTATGGGGGAGCGACCCGCTGTTGGGTTGACCTTAAATAATTTGGGGGCGGTCTGTGCCCACTTGGGTGATTATGCGGCGTCGCAAAGCTGCTTTGAAGAAGCGTTAGCGATCAAGCGCCGAATTGGCGATCGGCAGATGGAGGGGCTGCTGCTCTGCAATCTGGGCTTTCTCTGGCACCGCATGAACCTCAACCCCAAGGCCACTGAGTATTGTCAACAGGGGCTTGAAATTGCGCTTGAACTTGGGGAGCGTGATACGGAAGCCTATGCGCGCACTTGCTTGGGCCATGCGCTCCTCGAATTGGGGCGCATTCCCGAGGCCATTAACAGCTATGAACACGCGGTCACCTTGCGGCAACAGGCCGGCCAACCGACCCAAGAGCTGGAATCAGTGGCCGGGTTGGCGCGTGCTTACCAGCGTTACCGCGAACTGCCCAAAGCCCTCAGCTATGTCGAGATCATTCTCCCGCGCTTAACCGTCAATGCTTATGCCGGGATTGTCGAATTGATTCGTATTTACTTCACCTGTTATCAGATTCTCCACCTGTTGGAAGACGAGCGCGCCCACGGGGTGCTCGTCATGGGTTACTCGATTCTCCAAGAACGCGCCGTAAAGATCAGCGACCCCGAACTGCGCCAATGCTATCTGGAAAATATCGTCGCCCACCGTGAACTGCTGACTGAGTATGAAATTCGTACACAAGTGTGAGAGACACGAGACACGCGCCCAAGGGGCACCCGAGGAGACGCGAGACACGTGACAAGGTGAAGGGGTGACAAGGTGACAAGGTGACACGAAGTAGTCTAACTTTCCAATCTTGTATCTCCCAATCTCGTGTCTCGTATCTCCATGTCACCATGTCAACCCTTCACCTTGTCACCATGTCAACCCTTCACCTTGTCACCGTGTCACCTATCTACCACCCAAACCGTTCCTCGCGCCACGGGTCGCCTTCCATGTGATAACCGTGGCGCTCCCAGAAGCCGGGGCGGTCGCTGTCCATGAATTCGAGGCCGCGGATCCACTTGGCGCTTTTCCAGAAATATTTCTTGGGCACCAGCAGACGCAGCGGATAGCCATGATCCGGCTCTAGGGGTTCACCGCCATAAAGATAGGCCAACATGGTATCGTCATCATCGAGCACATCAAGCGCGATATTAGTCGTGAAATTGTGCTCACAGTGCGCCATGACATGGGTGGCCTCCGGCTTGACTTGGAGCAACTTTAGAAAATCGCGCCAGGGAATGCCTGTCCAACTTGTGTCGAGTTTGCTCCAGCGGGTGACACAGTGGATGTCAACAATTTGGGTCTTGGTGGGTAGCGCCAGCAGATCTTGCCAGCGAAAGCGTTGTTCGGCGGCGACTAAGCCAAAGGCCCGGAAATCCCACTCGTCTAGATTCGCATAGTGAGGGGTTTCGCCGTAATGGAGCACCGGAAAGCGCTCGGTGAGAAACTGGCCCGGTGGCACGCGTTCACTCTGCTGGCCGGTCGGCAGATTCGTGACACGTTTTAAGCGTTCAACCCGCTTAAATGGATTTTCAAATCGCATGGTTTGGCTCCGGTTATCATTTAGATGGGGATTAGCATCAATCCGTTTTTACTGGTATGAAAATAGCCACTGCCAAGGTCGCGCAGCACGCGAAGTTACGCAAAGAAAAACTTTTGTGAACCTTTGCGCCCTTGGCGTACTTCGCGGTAGAAAAATTTTCATCGCAGGGCCCTTTGGGCGCGGTGCCGGAGGCCCCTTGGGTGCGGCATGTTACCTGGTGTGAAGATTGCAACTGCTGGCCTCTCTACCCAACTGCAGTTACACCCAATTGCTTCTAAAGAGATTTGCCTCTATAATCCTCTCATTCTTACACGACACCCTCATCATAAGCAACTTTTTCATCACTGTTAGGAAGGAACCATCCCGATGAGCGCAGTCCAAAGCGGCGAATCGCCAACCACGGCGCGTAAATTAGCCAAGCCGACTGGTCTTTACTTTGAAGAATTTACGATTGGCGACAGCGTTGAAAGTGTTGGTCGCACGATTACCGAAACTGATATCGTCAACTTTGCCGGGATCTCGGGTGACTGGAACTTGATTCACACCGATGCTGAGTATAGCAAGGGCGAAATGTTTGGCCAGCGTGTTGCCCACGGCTTGCTGATTCTGAGCATTGCAAGTGGACAGGCGGTGCGCCTGGGCTTTATGGAAGATACGATCATGGCCTTCCGTGGCCTGGAATGGAAGTTTGCCCGCCCCGTCTTTATTGGCGATACGATCCGGTTGCGTGTAACGATCGAGGAAAAGAAAGAGATGCGGCGTATGGGCGGCGGGTTAGTCAACTTCAAGATGGAAGTAATTAATCAGAAGGATGAGATCTGTCAGCGCGGCAATTGGGAGATTCTCTGTAAAGGCAAAGCCTAAGCCCTGTAGATGAGCCACGGTTGACGGCTTGCAGCCCACTGCGCAAGGTTGATGCCAAAAGTAAACTGCCATTTTCGGTAGAGTGGATTTGACAGCGATGCCACTCATCCACTATGATTTGCAGCGGTTGTTACCAAGGAGTTCATTAAACGTAGGCTGTGTTGTGCTGGGTCTAGTGTGCGGTCGTTGAGAAGGCTCCCCAGTTCTTCAAATAGAGTCCCGGTTCGAATAGTAACTCATGACCCAGTACAGCCTACGTGTAAAGACCTAGTGTAAAGACTCAGTGTACAGACCGGGTGTACAGACTACTTGTAAGTTGCACGATGCCCCTGATTCCTAGCCATGCTTGTTAATTTTGTGAGTAAGTAATGCCCGTTCGCTACTTATCAATCCACAAATCAGCTTGTTGTTGTTGCTGTTGTCTACTGCGGAGACAGCGCTCTTTGCTCTTGGCTTGCGATAGTGCCTAGCCAGGTCGAAGACAAAAGCCACTGTCTCTGCGCAGGTGAAGACAGTGGCCACTGAAGCATTAAAAGATGCGCCCAGGTCACATTGACCTGGGCGTTTTTTGTTTTCGCGAGGGAATCTATGTCTGAAGCCGTAACCTTTGCCAATATTCAGAAGAGTTTTGCGACTGCCGGCACCATTCCGGTTCTCAATAAGATCGATCTGCAGATCGATGCCGGGGAATTTGTCGCGATTGTCGGCCCTAGTGGCTGTGGCAAGTCAACGCTGCTGCGCCTAATTGCCGGCCTCGAGCGACCCACCGCGGGGAGCGTCAAGATCGGTACGCAGCAAGTCGCGGGCGTTGATCGGCGCTGCGCGCTGATGTTCCAGGAACCGCGGTTGTTGCCTTGGAAAACCGTCCGCCAGAATGTGCTGTTGGCTTTGCGTAACGGACGTAATCCTAGTGCCAATCCTGATCAATGGCTGGCGCAGGTTGGCTTGGAAAACTTTATCCATGCCTTGCCTCATCAGCTTTCCGGTGGGATGGCCCAGCGCGCAGCGTTGGCGCGTGCCCTGGTTGGCCGGCCTCAAGTGCTACTGTTAGACGAGCCCTTTGCCGCCCTAGATGCCTTGACCAAATTGCAGATGCAGGATCTGTTGGCCGATACTGTGGAGGCGGCCGGTGCCACCGTGGTGATGGTGACCCATGATATTGACGAAGCGGTCTATCTGGCTGATCGCATTGTGATTCTAGGGCAGCGACCCGCCACCATTATTGCTAGTTATCGATCACCTCTGCCCCGCCCGCGCGATCGTAGCCACCGTGACCTGGCGGCGCTGCGTAGCCAGATTCTGGAACACTTTGGTCTAGCCCATCATTTTCATCCTGTGAAACAATAGCAAACGCCTACTGCACCCCGATGCGGTGGGCGTTTTCGATTGAACCGCCGCTAGCCTGCCCATCCCGGCGCAGATTAGCGGCGGGTTGTTTAGTAAAATAAAATTAATGCTGCTGCTTGAAAGGAACCTTTGTCATGAAATCGCGCATCACTATTTGCTCCCTCGTGTTTCTACTTACCCTGATCTTCACCGCCTGTGCCGCGCCGGTTAGTGCCCCGGCTGCCGATAGCACTGGGGGGAGCACTGCCGCCCCGGAACTTGAACTCTTACGGCTCGACTATGCCTACTACAACCCGAGCAGCTTGGTCATGCGCAAATTTGGCTGGTTGGAAGAAGCCTTGGCCGAAAAGGGTACCAGCGTCGAATGGGTATTGAGCGCAGGCAGTAATAAGGCCAACGAATTTTTGCGTTCCGAAGCGATTGACTTTGGCTCAACCGCCGGTGCGGCCGCGCTGTTGGCCAAGGCTAATGACGCCCCCATTGAGACGATCTACATCTTTTCGAAGCCGGAATGGGCCGCGTTGGTGGTTGCCGCCGATTCCCCGATCCAGGCGGTGGCCGAACTAAAGGGCAAGAAGATTGCGGCAACCAAAGGCACTGATCCCTACTTCTTCTTGCTCCGTTCGCTCCATGCCAATGAACTGAGCGCGGCCGACGTGGAAATTGTCAACCTGCAACATGCTGATGGCCGCACCGCGTTGGAGCGGGGTGACGTTGACGCCTGGGCCGGGCTTGATCCCTTTATGGCGCAAACCGAGTTGGAGCAGGGTTCACGGCTGATCTACCGTAATATCGATTTTAACAGCTATGGCTTTCTCAACGCCCGCAGCGAATTTCTCGAACAACATGGCGAACATGTCGAGATTGTGCTCGCCCAATACGAACGCGCCCGGCAGTGGATCCTGGATAACCCCGACGAAGCGGCCCAAATTCTGGCCGATGAAGCTAAGCTTTCCCTTGAAGTCGCGAAGCGCGAACTCTTTGACCGCACTGTGTTGACCGAAAGTGCTGTGCCGGGCGCGGCCCACCATGAGGCTCTCACCGCGATTATTCCCATTTTCACCGCTGAAAATCAGGTGAAAGAGGGCACCGATGTCGCCGCCGTCTTGGATGAACTTTTCAACACGACCTTTATCGAGCAGGTGTTGAGCCAGAGCAGCCAGTAAGGTTTCACGGTAGGTTACTGATCCATGCAGCAAAATGCCACGTCATTTTGCTGCATGGATCTTGGCAAAACACACTGGTTCAACCGGATTTCGGGGGTGGCGTCAAAATAATTCCGGAATCTCCCAAAGAGCCAACACACTTATGCACTAGGACGCGTCACTCTTGGGCTAACCTCCCCGGCACAGGCGAGGAAATAGTACGCAAACGAACCAATTTTTCGCCTGTGCCGGGGAGGTAGTACGACTCGCCCCTTTCGTGGGACGCACCTTATGCATTTTCCGCTGTGGCTAAAATCAGGGTTTTACAGTAGAATCATCAGTTGTTGCTTTGAAACAGCGCAAAAGAAGTAAGCAGCAGGAGGATAGGATGGAACAACCACTTGTGACCAACCGCGCCGCGGCGCCCGTAACACTGCCAACTATGCCACGTTGGCGGCTGGCAAATTTGCGCTCCCTGGTGCTGCCCCTCTTGCTGCTGGGGCTCTGGCAACTGGTGGTCGTGCAAGAGGTCTTTGATCGCAGCCAATTGCCTTCCCCCTTGGATGTGCTTTTGGCGGCGCGGGAAATGATCCGGCGCAATGAGCTGCATATCCACATCGGTATCAGCCTATTGCGGGTGCTGCAGGGGTTTACGGTCGGTTCGTTGGTGGCGATGCTGCTGGGGCTGGCTGTTGGTCTTTCGCTAACGGTCGAGTCCTTTGTCGCGCCGACCTTGCAGGCGATCCGGGCTGTGCCTTCATTGGCTTGGGTGCCCCTGCTCATTCTCTGGATGGGCATTGATGAAGCCCCCAAGATCACATTGGTGGCGATTGGGGTCTTTTTCCCGGTCTACACCAACCTGGTGGCCGGCATTCGGGGCATTGACCGCAAGCTGGTGGAGGTCGGTCATGCCTATGGGCTGCGCACTCTGGAACTGGTGCACCATATTCTCTTGCCGGCCGCCTTGCCTGCCCTCTCGACGGGGCTACGCATTGGGCTGGCGCAGGGCTGGCTCTTTCTCGTCGCGGCCGAATTGATCGCGGCTTCGCGCGGCTTGGGCTTCCTACTCATTGATAGCCAGAACACCGGGCGTTCCGACATTATCGTGCTCAGCATTGTTCTGCTCGCCCTCATCGGCAAGCTGAGTGACTGGCTGCTGCAACGGCTTGAGCGGCGCTGGCTGCGGTGGCAAGATGCCTATAAGGGGCAGTAGGTCCGCCGCGCTTTTGTCCCCTCGCGCGTATTGAATTTAGGGCGCAACCTGAGCCAACCTTCCCACCTAAATCAACCGTCCCGCTGGTGCGGGTTAATCCGTTACATCAATTTTAGAGGAGTTACGCATGTCGAGTGAGCATACCAACCCACTGGCGTCGGATAGTACCGCCACCCCTGCCGGCGGGGCGACCAATTATGACCATCCCTTTGGATTCAACACGCGTGCCCTCCATGCCGGTCAACGCCCAGACCCGACGACAAAATCGCGCGCGGTACCGATCTATCAGACGACCTCTTACGTCTTTGAGGATACCGAGCACGCTGCCAACCTGTTTAACTTACAGCGCTTTGGCAACATCTACACCCGGATTATGAACCCAACGACCGCGGTCTTCGAGGAACGGATCGCGTCGTTGCATAATGGGGTCGGCGCGTTAGCCGTAGCCAGTGGCCATGCCGCGCAGATGATCGCCATTACCAACCTCTTGCAGGCTGGGGATCAGATTGTCTCGTCAAATACCCTTTACGGCGGTACCCATACCCAGTTTGATGTGACACTGCGCCGCCTAGGCATTGATACAGTCTTTGTTGAGCCTGATGATCCAGAGAATTTCCGGCGTGCCATCACCGACCGCACCCGCGTGATCTATGGCGAGACGATCAGCAACCCGCGCATTAACCTGCTTGATATTGCCGCGGTGGCCGAGATTGCCCATGCGCATAACCTGCCCTTGATGATCGACAACACCTTTGCCAGCCCCTATCTCTGCCGCCCCATCGATTGGGGGGCCGACATCGTCGTGGAATCGGCCACCAAGTTTATCGGCGGTCATGGCACCAGTATCGGTGGTGTGATTGTGGATAGTGGCCGCTTCGACTGGAGTAAAGGCCCTTTCCCCCAATTGTTGGAACCGAGCCCCGGCTATCATGGGATTCGCTTTTACGAGACCTTTGGCGACTTTGCCTACATCATGAAAGCGCGCGTCGAAGGCTTGCGCGATATGGGGCCAACCATGAGCCCCTTTAATGCTTTCCTTTTCTTGCAAGGCGTCGAAACGTTAGGGCCACGCATGGATCGCCATATTGCCAACGCCAAAACGGTGGCCCAATATCTAGAGGACCATGCGGCGGTCAGTTGGGTCAACTTTCCGTCGCTGGCGAGCAGCCCTTATTATGCGCTGGCCCAGAAATATACCCCCAAAGGCCCCGGCGCGATTATGACTTTTGGCGTCAACGGTGGCCTTGAGGCCGGCCGCAAATTTATCGAGAGCTTGCAACTGATCTCGCACCTGGCCAATGTGGGGGATGCCAAGACCCTTGTCATCCACCCCGCCAGCACCACCCACCAGCAACTGAGCGACGAAGATAAGATCGCCGGCGGCGTCCTCCCCGAAATGATCCGCCTCTCCGTCGGTATGGAAGATGTCGAGGATATCCTCTGGGATCTCGCCCAGGCGCTGGAAACATCACAGAAATAGACAAGGATTGTCATTCATGCAAAACACGGGGGCGGTTAGCTCCAATTCACCGGTGGCGCGCAGCGCGTTCGCGACGACTTCATTTGAACGCCTGCAAATTCTAAAAGATGCCAAGACCATTGCCATGGTCGGCCTGTCGAGCAACCCCTTTCGACCGAGTCACTATGCGGCGATCTATATGTTGGCGGAAGGTTACAATATTATCCCGGTCAACCCGCGCGAGACTGAGATTTTGGGCCGCAAAAGTTATGCTTCCCTGCGCGACATCCCCGAAGCGGTCGATATTGTTGATATCTTCCGTGATCCAGCTTCCGTCGGCCCCATTGTGGAAGATGCAATTGCGATTGCGGCGAAAGTGGTCTGGATGCAGTTGGGGGTAATCAACGAACCAGCGGCGGCACGAGCGCGTGCCGCTGGGTTACAAGTTGTCATGGATGCCTGTGTAAAGATTGAACACGCCCGCTTTTTTGGTGGCTTAAATATGGTCGGGCTAAATACAGGAGTCATTAGTTCACGCCCGATTACCCGTTAGCGGGTGGCCTGCACCCCCACCTGTTGGCACATATCCAGCAGCAAACAGGTGGAACAGTGGGGCCGCACCCCCGTACAGACATGTTTGCCAAAAGGGACGAGCAGACTGTTGAGTTCGATCCAGTAGTCTTGGGGGAGTTGCTTTTCTAGCGCACGCATGGTCGCTTCGGGGGAATTGGTCTGCACATAACCCCAGCGGTTGGTGATGCGATCCACATGCACATCAACGCTAATGCCGGGTTGGTTGCAGGCGACCCCCAAGGCCAGATTCGCGCATTTGGGTCCAACACCGTGGAAAGCAGTCAACACGGTAAAGTCACAGGGTAGCTCGCCGTTGTACTCATCAAGAATCTGCTGGGCAATGGCCTTGATCTGTGGGGCCTTGCGCTCATAAAAGGTGCTTTCATTAATCGCCCTTTCAATTGCACTGATCTCTACTGCGGCCATCTCTGCCGGAGTGCGGGCGAGGGCAAAGAGCTTATAGGCGCAGGGCATGGTTGTCTCGTCACGCGTGCGGATCGAGATGATACAGGCAATGAGCTGTTCAAAGACAGAAGTGTAGCCCTGTTGCGCTAACGCAAACATCGCGGCTTTCGGATAGGGTGTGACTGCCACGCGGAGCAATGCAATGGCCCGGTCAATCTCAAAGGGTGCTTTGTTCATAATAAGCTCGGCTCTCTTGCTCGCGACCACGTACTACTCGCTTGCCCTTTAATGGCCCCGTTGTCTCCGTCACGACGGTATGCTGTCCTTCGTGCCCATCCTGTTCACAATAGATCACCACCCAGTCGTCGGTCTTGCCTAGTTCATGGGCGCGCGCCGTGTTGGAAAAGAGCGCGGTGAACTCACAATCTTCCACTTCCATATGCAGAATCGGCAACCATGCGTGCTGTTGCGGATTAAAGCGCCGTGGGGTAATTTTGCGCAAGGTTCCGGCGTTGGCACGCTGCCGATATGTTGCATCCACTGCCAGTAACATTGCCACCGGTGGTTGTCCCGAGGGTTGTCCAGCGGGTTGTTTGCTGGCTTGATCGGTGGTACGGGGTTGCGACGCGGCATACCGCCGTCCCGTATTGGACAAAATTGTTGCCAGCACATCGCGTACGGCCTGCACCCGTCTGCGCCCAAAGCCTGGCACCGTGTCCAGCCGGCCATCGTAAGCACTCTGTTCTAATTCGGCCAGGGTGCCAACCTGAAGTTGATCGACAATGCGCTTGGCCAATTCGGTGCCAATGCCCGGCACGCGCTGAAACAGATCCTCTGGTGTTACTTCGCCACGCAGTCGATCCATTTGGCTCGATCGCCCTGTATTGACCAGTTCGCCGATCAGCCGTGCCAGCCCACGTCCAATGTCAGGTAGCTCTTCCAGCGCACTACTGCCCTCATCAGTTGCCAACTGCGCGAGCGATGCTGTGGCCGTGCGCACACTCTTTGCCCCCATTCGATAAGCCCGGACCCGATGCGGGTTGGCCTCTTGTAACTCTAGATAGTCAGCAATTTGATCCAAGTGATCGGCAATTTCCGCATTGCTGGGTGATGTTTGTTTTTCGGTCGCCATAAAGTAGATCTCCGCTCCTTGGGTAAAGTACTGTTACTTTACAATAAGCTCCTTTATGCTGACCTGTATCTATACATAGCAACAAGATACGCGTTGGCGATTTCGGCTAGGATGCTTTGACTTGGCGATTCCCAAAATCTTTATAAGTAAGCAAAATGGCGTAATTGACTACTGAAAAGCGCACAAATATGGAACCATTTCTACACATTGTGTGGCAGGGAAGGTGGCAAAATAAGATTGAGGCAATTTCTCTGCATAATGGCTGTTTCCAAAGCAGGGGTTGCGTAGGTATAATCACTCAATCAATGCAGACCGTCATTCCTGTGCGGTTGTCAGTTGTAAAACATTCTACACATTGGTAGTGGCCCTTTCAAATGAATTAAGGAGATGCGATCGTGCGGATGATGTTGCTGTTTGCTTTTATTTTGATCTTTGGGTTGACCCACGGGGCGGTAGCACAGGCCGCGGATAGTAATGGCCTCATGGTGCCTGGGGTTGATCGTGCGTTGCAAGGGGTAGTCGAAGTAACCGGCGTGGCGCAACACCCAACTTTTCGCAAGTGGCAGCTTGATCTGCTGCCTAATGGTGATGCGCAAGCCGCGACCTTTATTGCCGTCAGTGAAGCTGCACAGCCCTCTGCCGCTTTGCTGACCATGCTGGACACCACACGCTATCCCAATGGCAACCACCTATTGCGCCTGCGTGTGGTCCACAGCAATCTAAATTACGACGAATATCTGACGCCGATTGTCATCAATAATCCCAATGCACCTGCCTCGCTGCTCACGCTTGAGACGGCAACGGCTGAATTGATCCCCCAAGCACTAGGCCCATTGGGGGCCGGCTTGCCCGATGGCCGGCGTTGGATTGAGGTCGATCTCAGTGAGCAGCGTTTAACGGCCTGGCAAGGCGAAACACCCGTATTACAGACGATCATCAGCAGTGGCCGGGCCCAATATCCAACGGTGCTTGGCAGCTACAATGTGCGCGTCAAGCTGCCCTTGGAACGGATGATCGGCCCTGGTTATGACACGCCTAACGTGCCCTGGACCATGTACTTTTTCCGCGGCTATGCCATTCACGGGGCCTACTGGCACGATAACTTTGGGACACCGGTCAGTCATGGCTGTGTGAACATGCGGCCGGATGAAGCAAAGCTGCTGTATGACTGGGCTGCGGTGGGCACCGAAGTGGTTGTGCATGACTGAGTGTAAATCATCGTAGAACTGCTGGAGCGGTCGGCAACTAAGTTTTTACAAAACTTAGTTGCCGACTGCTCCGCCTGCTTTGCATCAGTCCTCAATCAGCGCAAGTAGGCAGGAAGCGTTCATGCGTGCATAGAATTTCGCCGTGCGCGTTTCGCAGTAAAATTTCGCACGCCCTTGCCCCCAACTGCACCGGCTGATAGTGCCCTCGTTAGTGTGCAGACACCCCAGGTGGCCCTTGCTCCCGTGTTGACAACCACAATTGCGCCTACACCCCTGAATTGTTACGTTTTATCAATCAAGTGGGTAGATAGGGGCGCAGATATGCGTAGAGGTAAGCGCCGATAAAGGCACCGACAAAGGTAAAGATGGCCAGGTATTCACCGCTACCCAACTGGGCATAGATCGGACCGGGGCAAGCGCCGGTGACGGCCCAACCCAACCCAAAGATGGCCCCGCCAATCACGATCCCTTTATTAAATGGTTTACCGTGAAGCTCGACATATTCGCCCTGGATATTTTTTTGCCCCAACCGTTTGAAGAGCCAAAGGGAAATCATCCCAACGATGACTGCCGAGCCGATGATGAGATACATATGCGCTTCTTCAAAGTGGAACATGCGCTGAATGCGAAACCAGGAGACGACCTCTGACTTGGTGAGGACAATCCCAAAATAAATGCCAATCAAAAAGACAAAAAACCGTTGCATCGGTCGCTCCTTAGGCAATTGCTAGTGCGGTCATCAACAGGCCACCCGCAAAGAAGCAGATCGACGCGACCAGGCTGGACCATTGCAGGTTGGCGAGTCCCATAATCGTGTGCCCCGACGTGCAGCCGTTGGCATAGCGCGTGCCAAAGCCAACCAAAATCCCGCCAATCAGTAACTTGGCTATCCCGCCGGCTGAATAGTAGTGATCCGGGAGAAAGGTGGGCGGGGTGGCCGAGAGAAAGTTCGCGGCAATCAAGGCCCCGACAAAGATGCCCCCGACAAAGATCAAATTCCACGACTCTTTGCGCCAATTGTTTTGGCGCAGATCGTCAAGCTTCGAATTAGGCAGCACAATTGAGCAAAGGTGCCGAAAGCTGCTCGAAATCCCCAATGATTTACTGGTCAAAAACAGTAAGATCGGCACGGTTAATCCAATCAGCGGGCCGGCGACATACCAGGGCCACGGCTGCAAAATCGCTTCCATCAACATACACTCCTTGCACCAGCAGTGGTGCAGCAATTACCTAACACACGTTCATTGTGATAGCTTAATAGAAAATCGCACCTACTGCAAGCGTTGTTACTGTCTTTTTTCTCGCGATGTAAGGTAACTGGTGCGTTTGATGGGGAGGGGCCACTGCGCGGCGGCCCGCGACCAGATTGGGCTTGGGGTTGCGTTAACCAGCCAAAATGTTACCAGCCAAAATGTTACCAGCCAAAATGTTACCAGCCAAAATGTTACCAGATTGTCAGAAAAGGTCATTTCGCAACCCAGTTGCAACATGTTATGATAAGGTGTAAGGCAATAAATTTTGTTCTCACTCGTCCACCCGTTCAATGGCAGAAAGGGTCCCACTATGGACATTCCCCGCTCGTTTACTAACAAAATTACCACAATTGAGCGTTATATTTGGGAGCAGCAAAGCGGCTTTCCCGAAGCGACCGGTGCGTTGACCAACCTTCTTTACGATCTGGCGCTCTCTGCCAAGATTATCGCCAGCCATACAACGCGCGCTGGCCTGGCCGAAATCCTGGGCACTACCGGCATCGAGAATGTCCACGGCGACACTGTGCAGAAGCTGGATGTCTTTGCCGAGCTCACCATCTATCGCATGAACGATCATACTGGTCGCCTGGCGGTGATGGCTTCGGAGGAAGAGGAAGAGATCATCCCCATCCCGCCCCATTACGGCACCGGCAAGTATGTGCTGATCTATGATCCGCTCGATGGCTCGTCGAATATCGACTATAACGTTAGTGTGGGCACCATCTTTGCCATCCACCGGCGGAAGAGTGCAAGTGGACCAGGCACGTTGGAAGATTGTCTACAGCCGGGGCGTGATCTGGTGGCTGCCGGGTATGTCATCTATGGTTCCAGCACGATGTTGGTCTACTCCACTGGGCAGGGGGTCCATGGTTTTACGCTCGACCCGCGGGTGGGTGAGTTTTTGCTTTCCCATCCTAATATTCGGATCCCGGCCAAGCCCAAATATTACAGCGTTAACCAGGGCTATCAAATGCGGTGGTCGCCTGGGGTAAGGCAGTATACAGAGTGGTTACAGGGGGATAATCAAGAAGGGGTGGCACTCTCGCAGCGTTATATTGGCTCGCTGGTCTCGGATTTTCACCGTAACCTGTTGGCCGGGGGTGTCTTTTACTACCCAGCTGAGCCGACAAGTGGTGGGAAGGCGCAGGGCAAATTGCGTCTGCTCTACGAGGCCGCGCCATTGGCCTTTATCGCCGAACAAGCCGGGGGCTACGCCTCTGATGGGCAGCAGCGGATTCTCGACATCCAACCCACAGGCCTCCATCAGCGTGTGCCACTTTTTATCGGCCACCGCCGGCTGGTCGAGAAGGCTGAGGAGTTTTTGCGCGAGGAGTAGGGCGAGGTAAGGAGACAAGGAGACAAGGAGACAAGGAGACAAGGAGACAAGGGGACAAGGGGACACGAGATTGGGTGACTTGCAACTGAAAGTTAGACTACTTCGTGTCTCGCGCCCAGAGGGCACCCTCGTGTCTCGTGTCTCGTGTCTCGTGTCTCGTGTCTCGCACCTACCAGGCATACGCTTCCGGCGCGGCACCACCAGGCCCTGGCCAGATGGCGTCGAGCTGCTGCAGCACATCGTCCGCTAGTTTCATGTCGACCGTGACCAGCGCATCATTCAGTTGATCGATAGTGCGCGGCCCGATGATCGGTGCGGTGACGACGGGATTGTGGAGTAGCCAGGCCAGCGCCACGTTGGCTGGCGTTTCGCCCACTTCCTGGCAGAGCGCTTCATAGGCTTCGAGCTGTGGCCGCAATTTTTCAATGCGCGCCTGCATGCTCTCGCTGGCCCGGCGCCCTTGCGCCGCCTTTTGTAAGACGCCACCCAGTAAGCCACCTCCTAACGGACTCCACGGAATTAACCCCAACCCAAATTCACGACAGGCTGGAATTAACTCCAACTCGATCATGCGCGCATTGAGATGGTAGAGGCTCTGCTCGGAGACAAGCCCCAGAAAATTGCGCTGTTGCGCCGCGAATTGCGCCAACGCAATATGCAAACCCGCAAAGTTGCTGCTGCCCACATAGAGCACCTTGCCCTCGCGTACCAATTGCTCCATCGCCTGCCAGATCTCGGCCCAAGGGGTACTGCGGTCAACATGGTGCATCTGGTAGAGGTCGATATGATCGGTCTGTAGGCGGCGCAGACTGTCTTCGCACGCTTTGCGAATGTGGTAAGCGGAGAGGCCCCGATCATTGACCCCATCGCCCATTGGCCCAAAGACCTTGGTCGCCAGTACGATCCGTTCCCGCCGTCCCCCTTGGGCTAACCAGCGGCCAATAATCTCTTCCGTAAAGCCGAGACTAACATCACGGCCATAGCGGTTGGCCGTGTCAAAAAAGTTAATCCCCGTGGCCAGCGCGTGGTCCATAATCGCATGACTCTCTGCCTCGCTGGTCTGTGTCCCAAAGTTCATCGTGCCAAGACAGAGACGACTAACTTTCAGGCCTGTGCGGCCAAGGTTGGTATATTGCATGAGCTGCTTCCTTTGTGATGAATCAGTAGATAGGTAGATAGGTAGATCGGTAAATCGGTAGATAAGTAAATCAGTATACCGATTTACCGATGTACCGATCTACCTACCCCTACCACCGCGGATCGCCGACGTTGACATCGGAAACGGAGGCTTCGAGGATGCCGCCGCTGGCGACAATTTGTGCTTGGATCTGCGCAATCTGAATGTCTCTAGGTGGACGCTGTTGGGTGATGGCCAGTGCCGCCGCAATCCCCGCGGCTTGCCCCATACCCATTGCCGTGGCCGTCACGCGGCTGGAGGCCAGCGCTTCCGAAGTGGCAGAGTGACAGCGCCCGGCTACCAGGAGATTCTCCACCCCCTGCGGTAGTAGCGTGCGATAGGGAATGTCATAGGGCGGCGTCCATGGTGTGTCGTGGTAACCGGGCTGGTCCGCCGGGTGCCGGTCCAGCCGCCATGCCCCCAACACCACCACATCATCATGCCGTTGTCCACTGCGGACGTCTGCGCCGGTCAGCACATAATCGCCGACAATCCGCCGCGATTCACGCGCGCCGGCCACCGGTCCACTGGTCATAAAATACGCTTCGGCAAACTCCGGTAACGCCTCTTGCCACAACTCAAACATCTGCCAGGCATCGCGGCGACCCTGGATCTCGGCGCGCGTCCAATCCGCAGGAACGGTATTATCGCCAGGCGTGCGGGTAGCGTTAAAGTAGACATCCCGGCCAGAGAAGGTGGCCGGATAGGGGCCGGCATAGAGGCCCAATTCGCCCCGTTCATGGGCTGCTTGCAGGATCGCGGCACAGCGTCGGCGCAGGGTAAAGCTTGGCTCCAGATAGGCAATGCGAAAGTGCAGACTCATTGGTTGCAATGATTCGGCTTTTTCATAAGGTGCGCCAGCCCACGCCGCCACATCGCCATCGCCGGTGCCGTCGATCACCACTTTGGGTTGAATCGCTACCAGCCCCGCTTTGTTGCTGACAATCACACTCTGAATGTGGCCATCCCTGGCGATGACATCCGCGACCTGGGTGTGATAAAGTACTTCGACCCCGGCTTCGAGCAGGATCGCATCGGCGGCGCGCTTGAAGCGTTCCGGGTCACAGCGTGGAATCAGCCGATCCGGGTGCATCTCCACAAAGGAGAAGTCGCCGTTGACATTGTAGCGCAGGTGTGGCCCCTGACCAGGTGCGATCACGCCCATCCGTTCGAGCATTTCAAAGACAAGGCCACCTACCACTGGCGTCCCCGTGCGTTCATCGACAAAGCCATCAAAGGCGGAGCCGATAATTGCCGTAAAAAAGCCACCAGCAAAGCCGTTGCGTTCAATCACCATCGTCTTTGCCCCACCACGTGCGGCGGCCACTGCCGCCCCAATGCCGGCCAACCCCGCGCCACAGACAAGCACATCCGGCGTGGCGATGATCGGCAGTTGTTTGCTATAGCTAATCATGAGCTACTTCCTTATTCTAAATTATACGGAAATCAAGTTGAGAACCGGCGTTTCTAATCTTCCGGGAAGGGGTCACAAATAAACTCGTTTCCGCAGTGGCTCTTGACCCCTTCCCGGAAGATGGGTTGACGAATACGCCGGTTTCCCTTCTGATTTGCGTATAGGTGAACCACCGTGACGATTATTGGCCAGCGGTGGTTGGTCAAAACAGCTAGCTGCTTGATCATAGGAAAGGTTCGCCAAATGTGCAAGCGCGCAAAATCAGGGACGCTTACCCACCTTTGTTTGGGCAGCCTTACAAGCCGTGATAAACTTACGCTATCTGCCGCTTGTCTCGCGGTGATTTTAGTGTACCATGAACGTTGCTGGCACCAATCCCACCGTAATCGCGCAGATTCGCTCTATCCATACAAAACGGCCCTTTTGCATTCAGGTGCTAGCGAACAGGTAATTGAACTTTTATGAACGGTCAACTGAAGATTCGGCTGCTGCAAAGCACAGACATTATGATCATCGCCGATGCCTTTACGGCGATTGGGTGGAATAAACCGGCCAGCCAATATGCCCGTTACCTGGCTGAACAGGAAGCCGGTGGTCGCGTTGTGCTGGTGGCACTGGTTAATGACGACTTTGCCGGCTATGTCACCATTGAGTGGCATTCAGGCTATCAGCCCTTTGCCGCGGCCGGCATCCCCGAGATTGCTGATTTTAACGTCTTGCCCCATTATCGCCGCCAACAGATCGGCACACGCCTGCTCGATGAAGCAGAGCGGCGGATCGGCGAACGTTCTGCCGTGGTGGGCATTGGCGTGGGGCTCTATCCCGACTATGGCCCGGCCCAGCGTATGTATGTGCTGCGTGGCTACATTCCAGATGGCCTGGGTGTCGCCTATGACGGTCAAAACGCACGTTATGGGCAGGCGCTGCTCAATGATGATAGTCTGGCGCTTTATTTTACCAAGCAGTTGCGCGTCTAGGCATTCGGCATTAACAATTGATAATCAGTAGACCGCAACATGTAGTTCGCATCCTCAGCTGCGAACGGTAGTCTGCATCTGAGGATGCAGACTACACTGCGGTCTACTGAGAATTATCAACTGTTAATGCATTTTCTTGCAAAGGAGCTTGTCCATGCAAAGCCAACATGTCGATTTTTTTAACCATGATCCCTGGGCGGCTGGTTACGATGAGCATGTGCGCAATGAAGCGGATCCGATCCGCACTGGTTATGAGGCGGTGTTGGACTGGACGGTGACGAACGCCCAGATTGGGCCTGCTGCTGTCGTTGTCGACTTGGGCATGGGCACAGGCAATACGGCGCAGCGCATTGTGGCGGCCAAGGAAGTGATTGGGGTAGATATTTCGACCAACATGCTGGCGCTGGCCAAAGCCAAATTAGCCCATTTACCGGTGCGTTTTGTCCAGGCTGATCTGCTGGCGTTCTTCAACGAATCCGATCTACACTATGACGCGTTGGTCAGTACCTATGCGGTTCATCACTTAACTGAAGCGGAAAAAACGACCCTCTTTGCCCAGATTTGGCGCACGCTGCGCCCCGGCGGTCGGGCTGTCTTTGGGGATTTAATGTTTGCCAACCAGCTTGCCTGTGCTCAGCTACAAGCCTATTACAGCAGTCGGGGCGACACCGAGATGGTGGAAACCTTTGCCGAAGAGTTCTTCTGGTTTGTGGATAGCGCCACGGCCGTGCTGCAAGATATCGGTTTTACCCTAATCGAAGTACAACAATTCTCAACTCTTTCCTGGGGCATCTGTGTCGAAAAACCAACGGATCCAGCATAACATGTACGTAGCACGTAGCACATTCTACGTTTTACGTATCACGCATTACGAAGCACTTTCTCATGACCTCTGAACCAACAACGATGGAAAAGCTGCGTGGCATGCCCTGGAGCATTGCCACCTTTGTCAGCAATACCTTTTTTGTCCAATTTACCTTCTTTGGCTCGGTCTTCCCGCTCTTCCTCGCCGAGCTGGGACTAAGCAAAGGGCAGATGGGCTTTCTCTTTTCGCTCATGCCCTTCTTGGGGTTGGTTGCGCCCTTTATCGCCCCGTGGACCGCCCGCTTCGGCTATAAACGGACCTATCTCACCTTCTTTGGCATCCGCAAGTTCTTTACCGTCTTCTTGCTCTTTACCCCTTGGATTCAGCTGAACTATGGGGGGCAGGCCACCCTGCTCTATGTGTCGGTGATCGTCGCCTTTTTTGCGATCTGTCGCTCGATTGCGGAGACGGCGCGCATTCCCTGGGCACAGGAATATGTGCCGCAGGCGATGCAGGGCAAGTATACGGCGATGAACAACTTCTTCACCTCGCTGGCCGGTTTTGGCGCAGTGGGGATAGCGAGTTATGTGCTGGGTTGGCAACCAGGGTTGACTGGCTTTATGATTCTGATTGGTGCGGGGGTCTTTGCCGGGGTGATCTCCGTCTGGTGTAGCGCCTTTATCCCTGGCGGCGCGCCACGCCCGCTTGCCCCTGGCGAAGCCAAGCCCAAGCGCAATCTGGGCGAGGCCCTGCGCGACCGCAACTTTATGCTTTATCTCAGTTGTGTGGGGGTGATCATTCTGGCGACGGTGCCGGTCAGTTCGTTCGTGCCGCTCTATATGACTGACCAGATCGGCCTGAGCGCCGGCAACGCGGTGCTGCTTCAGATGGGTTCGCTTTCCGGCACGTTGATCACCAGTTATCTCTGGGGTTGGGTCGCCGACCGTTATGGCAGTAAGCCAGTGATGATCCTCGGGATCTGTCTGCGTATGATCATCCCGCTGTTACTGATCCTCATTCCCCGCCACTCGCCGATCAGCCTCTATGTGGCGGTGGCGATCAGCTTTGTCCAGGGCATTGCCGACATGGGCTGGGGCATCGGCTCGACGCGCATCCTCTATGTCAGCGTGGTGCCGCCGGCCAAGAAGGCGGACTACATGGCGCTCTACTTTGCCTGGATCGGCGTGCTTGGTGGCATCAGCCAACTGGCCGGTGGTTGGATTCTCGATTTCACCGCTGGTCTCTCCGGCCAGTGGGGGCCATTAACGATTGACGCTTATGCGCCGCTCTTTCTCTCCGGCGTGGCGCTGATGGCACTGAGTTTGCCGATTACTCGCCTGATCAAGGCCGACGGCAACTATGGCATGGGCCAATTTGCCGGCATCTTTCTGCGCGGCAATCCCTTCCTGGCGATGGGTTCACTGCTCCGTTATCAATATGCGCGCGGCGAAGATGCCGCCGTGTTAGTCACCGAGCGGCTGGCCCATGCCAAAAGTTTGCTCACCGTCGATGAACTGCTCGAAGCATTGCACGACCCGCGTTTTCAAGTGCGCGTCGAAGCGGTGATCTCGATTGCGCGCATGCCCCCTGATCACCGGCTGACCGAGGCGCTGGCCGAAATTCTACATGGCACCGAGTTGGCGCTCTCCACGATGGCGGCCTGGGCGATGGGGCGCATGGGTGATGGGGGTGCGATTGCTCCGCTGCGCCTCGCCCTGGATTCGCCCTATCATTCGATCCAGGCCCATGCCGCGCGTGCCCTGGGCAAGTTGCGCGCCACCGAGGTGGCGGATCTGCTGCGTGAACGCCTGCCAGGCGAAAGCGATAAGGGGCTGCAAATGGCCTACGCCGCCGCGCTGGGCAACTTGCAGGATGAAAAATCGGTTGATCTGCTGCTCGATCTGCTCTATCAGACCGAGAATCCCAAAGCACGGCTGGAATTGGCGCTGGCCTTGGCCCGCCTGGTTGGCGATGAACATGGTTTTATCCAACTGGTGCGCGGCTGGCGCAGCGACCTGGGGACCACGATTGCCCAGACGCTCAATGGCGTAAAACGGAAAGTGGAGCGAGCCGCCAAACAGGAAGGCGCGGTGCTACCGGCCCTGGACCAGTGTATTAACAGCTTTGCGCGCGACGACCTGACCGGCGGCATCGCCGATCTGCTGGCCGTTCTGCCCGAATTGCCCGACCATCACTTTAGCTCCGTCAGCAATCACATTCGGAGCGAAGCGACCCGACGGCTGGCCGAATTCGAAGCCATTCACACCGAAGCCGCCCATGTTGAATATGTACTGCTGATCTTACATGTGCTGAATACGGGCTGGCAGTGATAGAGAAATCGATACGGCTCGTTCCAGCGGTCTCCGCTGGAATGCAGCGCCCAGTGGGCACCCGACGCTCCGCGTCCAAGGGACGCGGAGCGTCCGCCCTGCATAACGACGCGGAGCGTCGTTACGAGCAATCAACTAATCACCCAATCACCAAGGAACCTTATTTATGGCTCAAACAGTCTTTCCACAAAGTACCCCCGCCGCCCAAGGCATCGCGCCCAGCGCGATCCTGGCTTTGATTGACGGAATTGAACAGAACAATCTGGAAGTACACAGCTTTATCCTGTTGCGCCACGGCCACCTGGTGGCGCAGGGGTGGTGGCATCCTTATGCGGCGCAACTGCCCCATATGCTCTTTTCGCTGAGCAAAAGTTTTACCTCCACCGCGGTGGGGCTGGCCGTCCACGAAGGGTTGTTGACCGTGGACGATCGGGTCGTCGACTTCTTCTCCGACGACTTACCTGCCGAAGTCAGCCCCAATTTGGCCGAGATGCGCGTCCGTCACCTGTTGACCATGACCACCGGCCATGCCACTGATTCACTCGAACGCACGGTGCGTGCCCACGACCAAAATTGGGTGCGCAGCTTTTTGTCGCTGCCGGTTGAACATACCCCTGGCGCGCCCTTTGTCTACAACAGCGGCGCGACTTACATGCTCTCCGCAATTATGCAGAAGCTCACCGGCCAACAACTGGTTGACTATCTGCGCCCGCGCCTCTTTGACCCGCTGGGGATTGAGTACGCGGTTTGGGAGAGCTGTCCGCTGGGGATTAACACTGGTGGCTGGGGCTTAAATATCACTACTGACTCGATTGCGCGCTTTGGGCAGCTCTATCTGCAACAGGGCGAATGGAGGGAGCAACAACTGGTTCCCGCCCGCTGGGTTGCCGACGCCACCAGCTACCAAACGCCCAACAATGGCGACAATATCGACTGGCAGCAGGGCTATGGCTACCAGTTCTGGCGCTGTCAACATAACGCCTACCGCGGCGACGGCGCGTTTGGTCAATATTGTATCGTCATGCCGGAGCAGGATGCCGTGTTGGCGATGACCAGCGGTGTGGGCAACATGCAAGCCATATTGGATCAGGTGTGGACTCACCTGCTGCCGGCAATGGCGGCCCAACCACTGCCTGCGGATGCAGCGGCCCAAGCGGCGCTGGAACATCGGCTGACAGAATTGCGGCTGCCAGCCCTAGTGGGGGCGGCGACTTCAGCCCTTGCCGCGCAAGTTTCCGGGCAGACTTACCACTTTAGCGATGTGCCCGCCAGCCCAGATCCACGCGATGTGCCGCTGCAAAGCATTAGCCTCACCTTTGGTACTGGCGAGACCGTCTGCTGGTTGACCGATGCGCGTGGCGAACACATGGTTACCTGTGGGCACGGGGCATGGCAAATTGGCACCACGACCTACAACCAGCCAGCCGGTCAGCAGGTCGCCGGCTGTGGCGCGTGGACCGCTGAAGATACCTACACCATGCAGGTGCAATTTATCGAGCGCCCCTTCAGTGTCACCGCCACCTGCCGTTTTGTTGACGCCGCATTGCACTACCAGTCGCAAATGAATGTCAGTTTTGGGCCGGCGGAAGGGCCGGCACTGGTCGGGCGGCGCAGTTAAAATCGGGTTAATGCCCAATCGTTTAGCAATTTTTGCCAGGGTAGGCTGTCCCGCCGGGACAGCCTACCCTGGCAAAAATCATTTACACACAATCCCCTTCCATAACTTCGTACTTCGCCCCATTTCCAGTATACTTTGTGAATAGTACATGTTGATAGCGTCGGTCGATGACCGCGATTAATCACTGGCACGAAAGGTAAACTCATGGCCCTGGCCCTCACAAAGCCGAAGTCTGTTACGCCGGCGCAATACCTGGCGCTAGAGGAAGTGGCAACGACCAAAAGCGAATACTTCCGCGGCGAAATTTTTATGATGGCGGGTGGATCGCCGAACCATAATCGGATCGCCGGCAACATCTTCGCTGAATTCAATGTCGGTCTACGGGGTAGGCGTTGTGAAGTTTTTAACAGTGATCAACGGCTGCTGGTCAACGGGAACGGACTCTACACCTATCCTGATGCGATGATCGTCTGCGGCAAAATTGAGTTTGCTGATCCCAATCGCCAGGTGATCACCAATCCGACTGTAATCGTTGAGGGGCTTTCACCGGCCACCAAAAATTACGATCAAACCTGCGGTTGTTTTGAAACAGAGCAAAATAAAGAAAGTAAGTTTGAGTTATATCGTGACATACCCTCCTTCCGCGATTATATCTTGGCGCATCAAGATGAGGTGTATATTGAGTATTTTCATAAAGGGGAAGATGGTCGCTGGGTGTTGACTGAATTCAAGGTGTTAACCGACCAAATCAGGATCATTGCGATTGATCTAGCGTTGTCGCTTGACCGGATCTACGAACGGGTCGAGTGGGCGTCTAATCGCAATATGTCCGATGAGTAACCTAGTCCACTGTAATCGAAGTTTGAGGAATTAGCCACGGAGTGGCGGCAGATAGTAGCCGCAGGTTTCAACCTGCGGGTCCGCACGCCCTGGACCCCGGCCTTAAAAGGCCGGGCTACCGTCTGCCGCCACTCCGTGGCTAATAGGAAGGCTAAGCCCTTATAATTTCCCTGACACTGTACTAATTTTCAAGTTTCGATACGCATTGAGATAGATTTTTGCCACAAGTGGACACGGATAAACACAGATATTAGCTGAGTACAATCTGTGTTTATACCCGCAGTTGTCATCAATTAACATTTTCTCCACGAGTAAAAATGTTAATTGATGACAGCGCCAAGTATATCGGTGTCCATTTGTGGCTATTCATACAACAGAAATAAAGTGAAATGCCAAAACGAACTGACATCTCTTCCATCTTGATTATCGGCTCCGGCCCCATTGTGATTGGCCAGGCGTGTGAATTTGATTACTCAGGTGTACAGGCCTGCAAAGCCTTGCGCCAAGAAGGCTATCGGGTCGTGCTAGTCAACTCCAACCCGGCCACGATTATGACCGACCCTGAAATGGCTGATGCCACCTATATCGAACCGTTAACCGTTGATGTCGTTGAAAAGATTATTGCCAAAGAGCGACCCGATGCGTTGCTGCCCACCGTCGGCGGCCAGACCGGGCTGAATCTCTCGGTGCGGCTGGCCGAGGCGGGTATTCTAGAAAAGTATGGCGTGGAATTGATCGGGGCCAATCTCCATGCCATGAACACGGCCGAAGATCGCGAACTTTTTAAGATTGCGATGACCGAAGCTGGCCTCGAATCGCCGCGCAGTGGTTTGGCCCACAACCTGGAAGAAGCACACCAGATTGCCCGCGATCTGATTGGGCGCTACCCGATCTTTATCCGTCCCAGCTTTACCCTGGGCGGCAGCGGCGCGGGCACTGTCTTCACCCCCGACGAATTTGACGAGAAGGTGCTCTGGGGGCTGCGCGAAAGTCCGGTCCATACCGTGCTGGTCGAAGAGTCGCTGATCGGCTGGAAAGAGTACGAACTGGAAGTGATGCGCGACAAAGCGGATAACTTTGTCGTCGTCTGCTCGATTGAAAATCTCGACGCCATGGGTGTACACACTGGTGACAGTATCACCGTTGCCCCGGCGCAAACCTTGACTGACAAGGAATACCAACGGCTGCGCGACCAGGCGCGCATTGTCATGCGCGCTGTGGGGGTGGAGACCGGGGGTAGCAATGTCCAATTTGGCGTTGACCCTGAAACTGGCCGCGTGGTGATCATCGAGATGAACCCGCGCGTCTCCCGCTCCAGCGCGCTGGCGTCCAAGGCGACCGGTTTTCCGATTGCCAAATTGGCCGCCAAGGTTGCGGTCGGTTATACCCTGGATGAACTAAAGAATGATATTACCCAGCAGACCGTGGCCGCGTTTGAGCCGTCGATCGACTACGTAGTGACCAAGATCCCGCGCTGGGCCTTTGAAAAGTTCCCTGGTGTTGACCGCGAACTCGGCCCGCAGATGAAGTCAGTGGGCGAGGTGATGGCGATTGGGCGCACCTTCAAGGAATCCCTGCAAAAGGGGGTTCGCAGCCTGGAGATCGGGCGCGATGGCCTCGGCCCGGTCGAACGCGATGCTGACGGCAACTTCAAAGGGTATGAGGCTAACACGACGCTGCACGATCTCTTGCGCATCCCCAACCGCGACCGCCTTTTTGCAACCTACGAAGCGCTCTTGCGCGGCGATGATGTCACCACGATCTGCCAGCTCACCCGCTTCGACCCCTGGTTTGTGACACAGATGGCTGAGATCGCGGCGTTTGAGCGTGCCCTCACGACCCTCGATGATGAGACGCTGCGCCAGGCCAAACGCCTGGGCTTTAGCGACGCCCAGTTGGCCCGGATCTTGCGGGCAGCCAATCAAGCGGCTGGCAATGCTGGGTCACTGACCACGCCCACCGAACTTGCCGTACGTGCCCAGCGCAAAGCCGCTGGGCTCTTCCCCACCTATCACCAGGTGGATACCTGCGCCGCGGAATTTGAAGCCTATACCCCCTACCTCTACAGCAGTTACGAGTTGGAGAGCGAAGCGCCACCGACCGACCGCCCCAAGATCATTATTCTAGGCGGCGGGCCGAACCGCATCGGCCAGGGGATCGAGTTTGATTACTGCTGTTGTCACGCCAGCTTTGCCCTGCAAGATCTCGGCTACGAAACGATCATGGTCAACTGTAACCCGGAAACGGTCAGCACCGACTATGACACCAGCGACCGCCTCTACTTTGAGCCGCTGACTTTTGAAGATGTGCTGAACATTGTCGAACGCGAGATGGGGACAACCCTTGACAAGGTGACCGGGGGACAAGGTGAGGGGGTGAATAGCGCAGATGTCACCCCTTCACCCAGTCACCCTGTCACCCGGTCAGGTCTGCTCAAGGGTGTCATCGTCCAATTCGGCGGCCAAACGCCCCTCAACCTGGCGAATAGTTTACACGCGGCCGGGGTGCCGATTTTGGGGACACCGCCCAATGCGATTGATCTGGCCGAGGATCGCGATCGTTTTGGCGAGCTGATCGACCGCCTGGAGATTCCGGCCCCGGCGCATGGCATGGCGCGCACCGCAGATGAAGCAGTCAAAGTGGCACAGGCAATCAACTATCCAGTGGTCGTGCGCCCCTCCTATGTGCTCGGTGGCCGGGCGATGGCGGTCGTCGATGATGAGGCCGCGCTGCGCCGTTACATGAGCGAAGCGGTCAGCGTCTCTGCCGACCGCCCGATCCTGATCGACCGCTTCCTGGAAGATGCCTTCGAGGTTGATGTCGATGCGATCTGTGACGGCGAGCGGGTGGTCATCGGCGGGATTATGCAGCATATTGAAGAGGCGGGCATCCACAGTGGTGACAGCGCCTGTGTGCTGCCCCCCTACAAGATCAGCCAGTTCCACCTCAACATTATCCGCGAATATACGGAAAAGTTGGGGCTGGCGATGGGTGTCCTTGGGCTGATGAATGTGCAGTACGCGGTCAAGGACGATATTGTCTACGTGCTGGAGGTCAACCCACGGGCCAGCCGCACGGTGCCCTTTGTCAGCAAGGCGACGGGGATTCCCCTGGCTAAGTTGGCCGCGCAGGTGATGGCCGGCAAGTCGCTGGTCGAGTTGGGTTTTACCGAAGAGCCCAAGTTGACCGGTTTCTTTGTCAAAGAGGCGGTCTTACCCTGGAAGAAGTTTACCGGCATCGACACGATCCTGGGGCCGGAGATGCGCTCCACCGGTGAAGTGATGGGCCATGCCTCAAGCTTTGGTCACGCCTTTGCCAAGAGCCAACTAGGGGCCGGCACCGGTTTGCCCACCGATGGCGGCGTGCTGATCACGGTCAACGACTTTGATAAAGGCAGCGCGGTCAAGATCGCGCGTGACCTGCATCGCCTAGGCTTCACCATCTACTCGACCGCCGGCACCGGCGCGCTGATCGAACACTCCGGCACCCCCGTCACCGTGATCGAGAAGGGCAGCGTCGATGATGCCGAATACAACACCCTCGACGCCATCCGTGACGGCAAGATCCAACTGATCATCAACACCCCCTTTGGCCGTGACAGCCGCGAAGATGGGGTGAAGATCCGCCGCCTGGCCACCCGCATGGAGATCCCCCTGATCACCACCCTTTCGGCGGCGCAGGCCGCGGTTAACGGCATCCGCGCCGTGGCGCAGCAGGAGTTACGGGTCCGCAGCTTGCAGGAGCATTACAAGCAATAAGCACCATCCCCCCAACGTCATTCCGCGCCGGCTTTTCGGCGCGGAATGACAGCCACGCACTTATCTTCTTCACATCTTCTTCACATCTGAGCGCGATAATCAGGTTGTACCACCAATCCCTTCGCCAAGTCAGGGAATGGTGTTGAAAGCTGGTTCAGA
Organism: Caldilineaceae bacterium; assembly: GCA_022842065.1. The sequence goes on along the minus strand of JALHQH010000022.1, from coordinate 71 downwards.
GTGAATGGCACCGAGCGGGGGCATGGCGTCAAGCAGCTGAGTAATTAAAAGCGGGTCAACGAAATCGGGAA
>JALHQH010000021.1 GCA_022842065.1 Caldilineaceae bacterium | reverse complement strand
CGATCTCTGCTTGTGTAAATGTGATACGGATCATTTTTGCCTCCTTTTCTTTACTTTACACCAGGATGGCTCTTTTCGCTAACGCACCTTTCTGTTACTTACTGCTGCTCGCTAGTATAACTACTTAAATTAGCTGAACCAGCAGGGGTATAGACGCGGATTCAGGAAGCGCGGATGGGTACGCTGTCATCCGCGCTTCCTGAATCCGCGTCCATAGAACCGGCCGCCAACCTAATTTAACGTTGTCGAACTACTTTCCACTGGGTAGCCACGTTTCGTGGACATGGCACCAAACGATGCTATGCGGGACACCCGCATGCTGTTGAAACAACACACTACTTAACCGTGCCGTCGTTACGCCGCCGCCTTCCTGCCACTCCTCATAGGTGCAGAGGGCCATATCGGCGCGTTGATAATGCAAGCGATGCTGCTGCGTCCAGATGCGGACGCCGGGTTGTTTGCCATAGGCTTGGCGTAATCTTGCGGTCAACGGTGGCAGTGTCATCAACCCACCATCGGGCGCGATAATGAAAAAATCTGGACTCATCACCGCGGCAAATTGTTGAAAATTTTCTTCACCTGCGGCCAAGTCGCCCCTGAACCAAGCCTGAAAAAAGTCATGCAGCCGGCAAATTTCCGCCGTACAGTGGGCTAGCGCGATGGTGTTCATTAAAGCTTTCCTGACATATAAAGTTCGCCCTGTGTAAAACCACGCTCAGCATAATAGGCGCGCGTCCCAGTGGCGGCGATCACGCTGATGCGGGTAAAGCCGGCGTCCTTGCTCAGCTGGCGTGCCGCGTTGAGCAGGTGGGTGCCAATGCCCACATGTTGGGCCTGGCCATCACTCTCTTTGCCAACGGCGAGGGCCGGACCATAGACGTGGACTTCGCGAATCATGGCGCTATCGGCGATCTCAGCGAGAAAGGCGCGACTGCCGACCCCCAGTTCGCGTGGTAGACTCAGCCGCAGAAAGCCGGCGATCAAGCCGGGATGCTCGCTCTTGGCATTGGTGACATAGTGCAAGAAATATTCCTCGGTCAGGTCGGTGGTGTAGTGGTACGTTTCCAGGGTGAGTTCGTCCGCACTGACGGCGCGGCGTTTGATCTCACGGCAGCGAATACAGCCACAGGTGGTGCCGCGCCTGGCCAACTCTTCGTGGACCACCTGGCGTAGATTGCTCAGCTTGACCCCGGCCTGGATATGATGGGCGGGGATGTCACGAAAAAGCCGATTAACCCGGGTATAAGGGGGAATCGTCGGCTTGACATCGGCGAGCAGCGCAACTAAATCCGCTTCACTGTAAGGTTGATAGTCACCAGCCAGCCAGCGATCATAGAGCTCGGTCTCGGCAATCAGCGAGCAGGGGTAGATCTTCAACTCGTCGGGGCAGATGGCGGGATCGTTGAAAAAGCGCGCAAAGTCAACGCGATCACTTGCGGGCATCGCCCCATAGAGATTGGGCATCCAATGCAGGTGTAGCTTAAAGCCCGCAGTCCGCAGCAAGCCCAACGCCGTGCGTACTGCGGCGACATCATGGCCGCGCTTATTTTGGACCAAGATCTCATCATCAAGGCTTTGCACGCCGATCTGTACCTTGGTGACGCCCAGTTTGCGCATGTGGCGGATCTCGGCCGGCGTGATCCAATCCGGCCGCGTCTCCACCACCAGCCCCACATTGCGGTGGCGGGCGGTGATATTATGCTCCTGCGCCGCAGCCAGCGAGATCGAGCCGGTGTAGGTTGGGTCGCCGGCGGCGTTCATGGCATCAAAACAGCGCTGGACAAACCACTCGCGGTAATCTTGGCTGTACGCACTCCACGTGCCGCCCAGAATCAGCAATTCGACCTTGTCGGCATCATGGCCAATGCTCTCAAAGGATTGAATGCGCCCCAGCGTCTGGCGGTAGGGATCAAAACCATCGCGCTCGGCGCGCTGACAGCCCGGCTCATCGTAAATGTAGCTCTTGGGCATGCGCCAGTCATCGGGGCAGAAGATGCACTTGCCAGGGCAACCTGCCGGCGCGGTGAGCACCGTCACCGGGGCCACGCCACTCTGCGTGCGCATGGGTTTCATGCGGATGCGCTTCATCAACAATGGGTCCGCCTCGATATCCCCCTCGGCAACTAAATGGCGGTAACCGGCAATCAGGTCGGCCTTGGAGTAGAATCCTTTGCCCTCTTTGGGAAAGCGGGATAAAATATGTTTGAGGCTGGTACTTTGATCCCATGTTTGCTCATCCACCAGCAGAATCTGGCCAAAGATCGCATTGAGCTGGGCACTATGGCCGGCCGGATCATAGCCACTGCGTTTGGCCTGCCAGGCGGCACTCTTTTCCAGGATATCGGTGGGAATCTCTTCTAATGGGATAATACGTTTCATGACACTTACATTCTGCTCGGTTTGCAACCCGTATGCCGCCATGCCGCCGCACGCAGCGGTATAAGTCGAGTTTTCAATGTAACGGCAACTAAATACACACGCTTACGCTCATTGTACCACAAACGCAACAGACGATCTATCGGATGGGGTCGGCAAGATGAAAGCAACCATACAAATGCAACTGCTCGCCCTGAACCGGGCCTTTTACGCAACGGTTGCCCCCGCCTTTGATGCCACCCGTGGCGGGCTGCCGATTGGCTGGCAGGGGCTTGAAACCTGGGTACTCGATTTGCCCACAATGGCTGCTGATAAACCGCTACAGATCGCTGATATTGGTTGTGGCAATGGCCGTTTTGCCTGGGCTTTGGCCGAGTGGGGCATCACCGGCCATTATCGCGGGGTTGACCTTGATGCACAGTTGCTTGACTTTGCGCGTAGCCATAGCGCTGACTTAACGACCATCCACGCCGATTTTGCCCAAGCTGATTTTACGGTCGCCGGCTGGGCACAGCAAGCAGGATTAGATGTGGCCAGCTTTGATCTGGTTGCCTGTTTTGCGGCCCTGCATCATGTCCCCAGTTATCGGTTGCGCTTACAGGTTGTGCGTGATCTGGCTGCCCTGTTACGCCCTGGTGGCCGGTTGCTGCTCTCTCACTGGCAATTTTTACAGAGTGAACGGTTTGTGCGCAAGCAGATCGCGTGGCAAACTATCGGGTTGACAGCCGACGCGGTTGAGCCTGGCGATGCCCTGCTGCCCTGGCAACAAGGCGGCTATGCGGTGCGCTATGTTCATCAAGTTGATGAAACCGAATTGGCCACGTTGGCCGCCGACGCCGGCCTGCAACTGCTGACCACCTTTGTCGCGGATGGCAAAGAGGGTAATCTGAATTTGTACGCGGTATTGACGCGGTAGGGTAGGTAAAGTGGTAGATCAGTAAATCGGTAAATCGGTAGATCAGTAGATATCCGCCCGATACCCTGTCTACCGATTTACTGATTTACCGTTCTACCTGTAATCAGGAAAGAGGAACTTGTGACGAATCAAGATACACGTACGCAATCGTTGGTGGAGCTTTTCCAGCAACAGTTTCACACGGAGCCAACGGCGGTGGCGATTGGGCCGGGGCGGGTAAATCTGATCGGTGAGCATACCGATTATAATGATGGCTTTGTGCTGCCGGTGGCGCTGAAGCGGGATGTGCGGCTGGTCTTCCGCCCACGCACGGATCGTCACATGCGGGTCTATTCGGCTGAATATGATGGCTGGTTTGAATATGATCTCGACGCCCCGGCCTATGACAAAGAGATCCTGTGGGCCAATTATATCCAGGGGATGGCCTGGGCACTGGAAGAGGCTGGCATCACATTGACGGGTATTGACGCCGTGATTAGTGGCAATGTGCCCAAAGCGAGTGGCCTTAGTAGCTCGGCCGCGTTGGAAATTGCCACCGCCAATGCCCTGCTCTATGCCGCTAACGCAACCGATCGCTTGACCGGGCCGGAAGTTGCCAAGGCGGCGCAGCGCGCCGAAAATCAATTTGTCGGCGTCAATTGTGGCATTATGGACCAGTTTATCAGCATGCTGGGCAAAGAAGGCAACGCGCTGCTCATCGACTGCCGCAGCTTGGAGTATCAGTTGGCTCCCTTGCCGGATAATGTCGCTTTGGTAATTGGCAACACCAAGGCCAGCCGTTCCCTGGCCAACAGTGCCTACAATCAACGGCGCAAAGAGTGTGAAGAAGGGGTCGCTATTCTACAGCGCGTCTTACCTGGAATTCAAGCGTTACGTGATGTGAGCAGTGAACAGTTAGACGCGCATAAAGAACTGTTGTCACCGATTGTCTACCGCCGCTGCCACCATGTTGTCACCGAAAATGAGCGGGTGCTCCAGACCATTGACGCGCTCCGGCAGGGCGACTTTGTGGAGGTCGGGCGTTTGATGAATGCCAGCCACGATAGCCTGCGCGATGATTATGAAGTGAGCAGCGACGCGCTTGATGTGATGGTGGAGGCGATGCGTGCCACCCCCGGCTGTTATGGGGCACGGCTTACCGGGGCCGGTTTTGGCGGCTGTGCCGTGGCCTTGATCGAGCCAGGGGCCGAGCAGGTCATTGCCGATGCCATCTATGAAAAGTATCCCAAAGCGACCAACATCTGGCCGGAAGTTTACTCCACCCATGCCAGCGATGGCGCGCGGGTCTATGCACTGGCGGCAGGTGAGGCATGAGTTCGTCAACCACAACGCTGGCTGGGGGGGCGAAGCCAAAGCGCACCACGGCGACCACCGTTGGCTATTATATCGCGTTTGTTGGGCTCGGCCTGGTGGGGGCCTCGTTGGGGCCAACGTTGCCTGGTTTGGCCGTAAACACGCAGACGCAGCTAAGTGCCGTCAGTATCCTCTTTACCGCGCGGGCCTTGGGTTACATGGGCGGCTCGATTCTGGCCGGCTGGATCTATGATCGGCGGCAGGGGCACCCGATTGTTGCGCTGGCGATCCTCGCTATGGCGATTCTGATGGCGCTGGTGCCGTGGATTGGGTTGCTGTGGGTGCTCGTGGGGCTGTTGCTGCTGATCGGGTTGGCCGAAGGCACGATGGATGTGGGCATTAACACACTCATTGTCTGGTTGCATCGCCCTAATGTGGGCCCCGTCATGAATGCGCTCCACTTTTTCTTTGGGGTTGGCGCGTTTATCGCACCGTTGATTGTCGCCCAAGTTGTGCTCTTTAGTGGGGGGATCAGTTGGGCCTATTGGGTCTTTGCCCTGGCGCTGGTGCCGATTGCGCTGTGGATTGGGCAGTTGCCGAGTCCCAGTAGCGTGACGGAAGCAGGCAAAACCAGCGGCGGTGGCGGCGGTGAGGTCGACTTCTTGCTCACCGGTTTGACGATCCTCTTTCTCTTTGTCTATGTCGGGGTTGAACTGAGCTTTAGCGGCTGGATTTACACCTATGCTGTCCAACAGACCGGCTTTACGGCGGCCCAAGCAGCCTACCTCAATTCTGGTTTTTGGGGTGCGTTTACGCTTGGTCGGCTGATTGCGATTCCGTTGACGACGCGGGTTCGACCCCGGTATATGCTGCTGGGCGAATTGTTGCTGGCGATTCTCAGCGTCGGCTTGATGTTGATCTGGCCGACCTCGTCGATCGTGCTCTGGATCGGGGTCTGTGGCACTGGTTTGGCGATTGCCTCGATCTTCCCGGTTACACTCACCTGGGCCGGGCGGCACATGCGGATTACTGGCCAGATCACCAGTTGGTTCTTTATTGGGGCCAGCATTGGGGCCATGTTCTTTCCCTGGTTTATCGGCCAGTTCTTCGAAAATACCGGCCCGCTGATTACGATGGTGACGATCATGAGCTGTCTGCTGCTCGATCTGGTGATCTTCGTGATTTTGATGCTCTATGCCGGCCAGCCACGCTTTCAGACGGAGCCAGGCACGCCTCATTAACGTGCAAGTTGGTGGGCGGTTGGTGACAATGAGGTGGTATACTGAAGCCAATTTGAAACCTGTCGTTTCTAATCTTCCAGGAAGGGGTCACAACTAGCTTCGCTAACCAGGCTAGTTGTGACCCCTTCCTGGAAGATGGGTTGACGAAAACGACGGCTTTCATTCTGACTTGAGTATAGGATGCAAATTAGCTTTAACAAATTGCCCGTACTGACCCGCTAGAGTTGCGATACAAAGCCAACCCGTTTACAATAAAACGCACAAGTGTTCTGTTTTGTCTGTTCGTTGTCGATTGTCCCCTGCACCAAGGTACCCAATTCATGGCTAAACCCAAAATTCAATTTGTCTGCTCCGAGTGTGGCAGTTCACAATCTAAGTGGATGGGCAAATGTCCGGACTGTGGCGAGTGGAACACACTCCAGGAATTTGTCGTGCGCGCCCCGGAAAAAGGCCGGCCCGCCGCGGTGGTGGGTGGCAACGGGCCGGTGCGTCCGGTCGCGCTGCCCGATATTCCCAAAGAGAGTATGCAGCGTTTGACCCTGAGCATTGACGAGTTGAACCGCGTGCTGGGCGGTGGGATTGTGCCGGGTGGCTGTGTGCTCGTCGGCGGCGAACCAGGGATCGGCAAATCGACGATTCTGTTGCAGATGGCCGCCGATGTGGCGCGCAATATTGGTCCAGTCCTCTATGTCAGCGCCGAAGAGAGTGCGCACCAGGTGGGCCGCCGCGCGGCGCGGCTGGGGATCAAGGATGACAAACTTTTTGTCCTCTCCGAAATTGAAGTAGAGCAGATTGTCGAACAGATCGAAACCATGCAGCCGGCGTTGGTGATCGTTGACTCGGTGCAGGCGATCTACACCGCGGGCAGCGCTAGCGCCTCCGGTACAGTGAGCCAGGTGCGCGATTGTGCGGCAACCCTGTTGCGCACCGGCAAACAGCATAACATTCCCATTTTTCTCGTCGGCCACGTGACCAAAGATGGCTCGATTGCCGGCCCCAAGATATTGGAGCACATGGTCGATGTGGTGCTTCAACTGGAGGGGGAGCGCTTTCACGCCTATCGACTGTTGCGCTCGGTAAAGAATCGCTTTGGCAGCACCAACGAGGTGGGCATCTTTGAAATGGGCGAAGGGGGCATGGTCGAGGTGACCAACCCGTCGGAGATGTTTTTGGCCGAACGGTTGCCCAATGCATCAGGCAGCGCGATTGCCGTCTCCTTGGAAGGGACACGGCCATTGCTAGTGGAGGTGCAAGCCCTCAGCAGTCACACCTCCTTTAGCCAACCGCGGCGGACCGCCAACGGTGTTGACATGACCCGCCTGCTGCTGCTCAGCGCGGTGCTGACCAAACGGGTCGGCCTCAACCTGAGCGACCAGGATATTTTTATCAACATCGTCGGTGGCTTGCACATTGATGAACCGGCGGCTGACCTGGCCATCGCCACCGCGATTGCCAGCAGCTATCGTAACAAACCAGTCGCCGCCGATCTGGCGATTATGGGCGAGGTCGGCCTGAGCGGCGAGTTGCGCAGCGTCAGCCAGTTGCCCCGGCGGCTCAACGAAGCGTCCAAACTGGGTTTCTTGCGTGCCCTTGTCCCCCGTAGCGCACTCAAAGGCAAGGCCGACGATTCCATGCCCAAAGGCATCGAAGTCATCGGCGTCCGCACTCTCTGGGACGCGCTCGATGTGGCGGTAGGGAAGTGAAACGTGAAACGTGAAACGTAAATGAGCACCATGCGCGTGAGGTAACGTTATCACGTTTCACGTTTTACGCATCACGTTCTACACCCGATTCTCCTCGATATAGTCCCACTCAATCTGATACCCCATGCCCGGTTCTTGCGGCAGGTGCACATAACCGTCAGCGTCCAGGGCGTCCCCAATCGTTTTGAGATAAGCGGGAGCCGTGTCGCAGTCGATGCCAGGGGCGACCAGGCCGCGCTCGTAATACTCACAGACATCTTCACTGGTCGAGCCAAGGATCTGCAGATTGGCAAAGCCGCTCATGTGCATTTCGCACTTGACGCCAAAGGCTTCACAGATCGCGGCCATCTTCTTGGCCCCGGTGATGCCGCCGCGTAACACGTCAATGCGACTCATGTCGGATGCGCCCCGTTTAATCCAGTCGGCGCGGGTGTAGATGCTACCCGCGGCGATTTCCGGTGAGAGAATCGGGATATCAAGCTCGCGGCAGAGCTTTTCATAGGAGGAGACCCGATACTCTGGCATGGGGTGTTCATACCAGTAGAAGTTCAATTCCTCCAGCGCGCGGCCAACTTTGTACGCTTCCTCATAAGTGCGGTAGGTGCCCCACGGATCAAAGCTGAGCACCATGTCGTCGCCGACGGCCTCCCGCACGGCACGTGAAACTTCGATATCCTGCACAATGTGCGAAGGGCGACCAGGATCGGCCTGTTTGGTGATCGGATCATAGAAGTAGTAGGGGTGGATCTTGTAGTGGGTGTAGCCGCGCTGCTTACATTCGAGCGCGTGCTGGGCATAGACCTCAATTGAACCCATGTTGGGGTAGGTGCTAGCGTAGGCTTTGACCTTATCGCGGCAGCCGCCCAGCAACTTGTAGAGCGGTAAGCCAAACGCGCGCGCCTGCAGATCCCAAAGCGCCATGTCCAGCACACTGAGGATATTTTCGGGCAGATTGGCCACCCAAAGCCAATGCCAGAACTTTTCCCGGTCAAAGGGATCGTGGCCGACGACCATGTTTTTGATGCGTGTCTCCATCAGCCGCCGCTCGTCTGGGTGAAAGCCATCTTGGTCACCGTGGCCGTGGCCGCCAAAGTAATAGCCCTCGGCCCCTTCGTCGGTGACAATTTTGGTCAAGGTTTGAATGCCCTCAACCGCCGGTAGGATCTCGCCGTGGCGAAACGGGTGTTGCCATACGCGAAAGGGGATAACTTGTAGATCGACAATTTTCATTAGGAACTCCTTTGATTGGTGATCCACGTAGACACACGAAGGTACACGAATAAAGAGTGCTTAAGACGACAACCACATTTGTCATTCTGCGGAGAGAAATGACGAGGAATCTTGGTTTCTTGCTCGTGTAAGTGATAAGATGCTGAACGAAGTGAAGCATGCCAAATCATTATATGCGGTTGTCGTATTAGCTTCGTGTGTCTTCGTGGATCAGCTGATGATGGTTTACTCAGCGATTAGGGTAGAGCGTTGCTAAAAGTTGATTCAATTCGGTGCGCGTCATCGGATCCATCGCTGGGGCGGGGCTGCGCACTTTTGCACTGGTGATGATGCCGCGGTGACGGAGGATCTCTTTGTGAACCGCGTAGAAGAGGCCAACGCCCTGGCCGGAGAGGCGGGCCACCGGTTGGAGGAGACGGTTGAAGACTTCAAACGCAGCCGTTTCATCGCCCGCTTGTACGGCATGCCAGATCGCGACAAAGGCTTCCGGCTGGGTGCAGAAGGGCATGGTGCCTACCGCACCGCGACGTAACTCTTCGATAAAGTAGCCGCCCCCTGCGCCGCCAAAGACAACCAACTGCTCACCCGCCTGATCAACCATTGCCGCCACTTTGGCGGTAATTGGCATACTCTCGACCTTGATATACTGCACCCATTCGCACTGCTCGGCCAGTTGCCGCGCCAGGCCGGCGCTAATCGGTGCGGTGGGGGTATCCTGGAGAAAGATCGGGATCGTCACTGCGGCCGAAATCGCCGAGAAGTATTCGAGCACCTCGTCGGGGCCGGCGGGCATAAAGGCAGGGGGCATGATCATCAGGGCGTCTGCCCCCAATTCCTGGGCGCGCCGACTATAGAAGACGGCGAGATCAGTGCCCGGCGCACCGGTATTGATCACCACGGGCACGCGGCCGTTGACCTGATCGACCACGATCCTGATCACCTGGTCGCGCTCGGCTTCAGATAATTTGAAGATTTCACTGCCCAAGGCGACGCCCAGGCCGTGGACCCCGGCCGCAAGATTAAAATCGATCAAGCGGCGTAGGCTCGCCTCATCGATCTGGCCATCGTCGTGAAAAGGAGTGATCAAAATCGGGTAGACGCCCTGCATGGTACGCGCTGTCATCGCTGCCTCCGGTTGTGTAGGGATTGGTTTGGTGCGATCTACTATAAAACAATCAGGAGGAGAGCGCAAAGCGCTCTTTTCTAAAGCAGAAGCGGTCGCCTTCGCATTAGGGGCCGCGGCGCATCACTTTCAACTGTTGCCAACGCCACTCTCGCCTTTCTCTCTATCTAACCTCTATATCTAGATAGGTGGTTGCGCTGTTCATTTCGCCTAAAATTAGGGAGTGGCAGCGCAATGCGCAAACAATGGCGTTTTGCCACCGACTGCCAGGTAAAGAGAGGGATCACCTTTCGCACCTGTCCCTGCTTGTGTTGTTTGCAAACATAATTGAAGCAAGCCTTGACGATCTAAATCGCCGGGCGAAAAGGAGAGTAAACTGATGAAACATATGTTACGATGGGCCACTTGTCTAGTCTTGGGCGTCGTGGTTTTGGCCGGTTGTGCCATGCCAGCTACACCCGGCGATACCGGTGCCACCCCGGCGGTAGAGATGACGGTTGAGCCCACAGAAGAGATGACAGATACCAGCGAGATGACCGACACGATGGGCATGACCGACACGATGGGCATGACCGACACGATGGGCATGACCGACACGTCCGATATGACGGATACCAGTGACATGACCGACATGTCGGATATGACGGACACGATGGGCATGACCGATACCATGGGCATGACGGACACGATGGGTATGACGGACACGATGGGCATGACCGATACTTCAGAGATGACCGATACCACCGACTAACCGCTCAGCGCTAACTGATATGCGTCTCGCGCTAACTGACAAAAGAGCGTATACGTCACCAATGGTGGCGCATACGCTCTTTTTCTTTTGCAATTGACATTCTTTCCACCGGCTCCGGGCTTTGTGGGGGGCGCATTTCTCACCCGTTCGCTCATTAATGATGGATTTGTTTAACAATTCGGACAAGACTATAATGAGGAACAGAAAAGCGGTGGTGTGTTAACTTCTCCAAGGCGGCGGCATGCGAAAACTCGTTTACTCGACCTCCCTCTCACTCGATGGCTATATCGATTCTGCGGGTGGCGACTCCAGTTGGGTCATCCCCGATGAGGAGCTCCACCAACATTTTAATGACGTTGAGCGCGCGATCGACACCCTCCTGTACGGTCGCCGCATGTACGAACTTATGGCTGGTTATTGGCCGACGGCCGACCAGGACCCTGCGGCGCCTGGCGTCATTGTTGAGTATGCGCAGCTCTGGAAGCCGATCCCCAAAGTGGTCTTCTCCTCGACGCTTGAACGTGTCGACTGGAACGCACGCCTGATCAGCGGGGATGCGGTCGCTGAAGTCGCACGACTCAAGGCACAGCCCGGCGGCTCCATCGGTGTCGGCGGCCTCCTCCTCGCCTCTGCCTTAGCCGCCGCCGGCCTGATCGACGAATATCGCCTCTACTATGTCCCGATCTTCCTGGGTGCCGGCACGGCCGCGTTCTCACAGCTTCAGCAGAGCGTGAGACTCAAGCCGGTCGAAACCCACACCTTCTCTTCCGGGACGGTACTCCTGCGCTGCGCGCCCGTCACTTCGTAGTCTGGATCTGCGGGTTGCCTAACAACGCCGTTATCCTTTGACGTTCAACCCACGCCTTACACAATGCGCACAAGGATAATTTTTCCTTACGTTGTGTTCACTTTGTCGGCGATTTGCTATAGTAATCGCTTCCCCCAGTGTTGCGCACTTTTCCCACCAGTGTTCGTCATCTGGTGGCGTATTATTTTGTTGTACATGGCCGCAATCGGCAAGATGGGTGACAATCTTTGATCGATGCAGATTGACATAGATAGCATATCCCATACCTTGTACTTGAGCATTGCTTTGCACTTGAAGCTTAACCGGGGCTGTGGTGTTGCGATGAATCGTTTGGCTTACTGATTGGCGATAAGTCTGGTACGCATCTCTAAAATCTGCATTGCTGCCATATTCGCCATTAACCACACTGAGTAGATCATCAACTTGGCCTAGTTTTTTCGCTTCGATTAAGATCGAGTGCCAACTGTCGCTAGGATTCAGCTCAAGCGAGATACGGGAAAAATCAAGGCCAGCATCATCAATAACTCGGCGCATACTCGCTGGTGTATGATACAGCCTGACCAGAACGGACCGTAAATTTTTTAAGATGTCATTTTTCATAATCGATTACTGATTCGTAGATGGTTATAAGTTGAATGGGTAACGTCTCTACGCTTTCCATTGGTTCAACAGTATACTCATTTTGCCCACTCGCACAATTTACCTGTTCACTTTTTATGGTAGTTCTTCGCTGCATAATAAAAAATCCGCCCACTTTTTAATAGACGGATTGATAGTTTATGCTGTTGCGTACCAGTGTAATGGGGCTGTTTTTAAGTGGCGACGGGTGGACTTGAACCACCGACCTAAGGATTATGAAGCCTTCGCTCTAACCGCGCCCAAAGGGCCCCCGGCTACGTCGCCTACCCCGCTGTACGTGTAGTTGCTGTTTTCCTCTGGTGAATTGCTAATCTTTCGGTATAATAGCATGAACACTTGTTCGTGTCAATTGGTCAAACGCTAACAGTGTTAATCCCAAGGTTTAGATCGTCTATTCCGGCTTGCGATTGCCATGCTTGGCGGTACGCTGTCGCGCTTCCTTTACCCGCTCAATGTCCTGCGGCAACCACAACAGATCGTCACCTGATATACGCTGCTTAGGGCGATATTCAGGGTGACGTGCAAGCCACATCTGCAAATTGTTTAATGTAATTCCAATTTGCTCCGCCGCTTGACGACTACCGTAAATATTAAAGTTGTTCATGCACAACAGTTTACCCGCTTTGGGCATTGATATATGTAATGCGCATTACAATTGATGCTCTTTCTGTTTTCCACTTGGTAACTTTGCCAAGTGGTATTAACCGATAACGGGGAAGGATCGCCGTTATCGGTTAATAGTGGATTGCGGCCCTAATCTTCCTCCTCTTCTTCCTTCTCATGTTCGGCGATCTTGCCAGCGATATAGTTTCGGACATCGTACTCGTCCAGGATCGCGCTATCCGAGCGCGCTTCTGCTACCCAATCGGCTGCGCTACGGGCGATTAGTTCCTCGTAAACTACCCACTGTAACCACTCCGAGGCCTCCCATGCCTGTAGCTGCGTAGTTGGAATTTTTCCGATCTTGGCTAGAAGTTCTTCGAGCGCTCTCCTCGATTCGTCGGTGTGCCGCCCTCCAACCTCGTGTGGAAAATCCCAGGTGACATAGTTGTCACAGATCTGCGCCAGCAACGTCTGTGCAATCGGGGACTCAAAGAACTCAGTGAGTTTCTCCTTGACCATTATATACCCCGGTTCTCTGTCATCGTCGCCGCTTAGGTGTTCGGTAATCCAGTAGCGAAAATAGTCGCGCGGTTCCTGGCCGCTAGCGTCGCTGACGCCCTGATAAATCTTGACTGCGCGCTCTGCCGGAAAGATCCGCAGAATGGCATGTGATTCCTCACTCTGTCCGCTGTTGGTATACAAAAACGGCTCTGTGTTAACTGAAAGAATTTTGATTTTCTTGTCCATTGTGTCGATCCTCGTTTTGCTGAATTCGCGTACACTCAATTCGATTACCGCAGCCTGGGAAATTCCCAGTTGATCCGATAGCGACCGAAGCAACAATAGCGCCTCGCTGCTCAGACGCCAGCTATTTGGTGTTGTTTTTGCCATGCGTCTATTGTAGCGCAATCTGCGCTACATATCAATAGCTCTACCGAAACCGTAGGGAAACTGTAGAGTTATATAACTCTTTTTGTTTTCCACTTGGCAAAGTTACGTAGTGTTTTTTGTCGGTTATATAACTCTTTTTGTTTTTTGATCACCAAATTTCGTTGTACCGTTTTCCCGCAAGTCATATAAGTTGCCATTATTTCGTATAGCTCTTTTTGTTTTTTAGTTGGCGGATTGGGGGTATCATCAAGTTTCTGCCCGATCTAAAAAGGGGAATCGATCCTAATGGAAAGGGTTGCCGTGTGATTTGCCCTTGCCCTAGCCGTTAGCATAGCAACCACCAATATTCCTCAATCTACCCCAGTTGCTAGCGGCACACTTTTGTCTCTCGCTCTCTCTGGTGGCTATCACCACACTGATCTCCCCAGATCCTTATCTGTGGCAATCATCACTGCATCGAAACATGGAAAATTTACCTAGTTGATCTACTGCTTCCCTGCCTACTATAACGGAACAGCAAGCTGTGTCTCTGCCTGATAGGGGAGAGGATGAATGATCCATCTCTATCGATCAGCGAGTTTCCCTCAAGCCTTTCCCTTATTAGGCTATGTCACTGACCCAACTGCCCGATCTAGTGTTACCCACAGCGTACCGGCTACTAGGCTGCGTGGCTCCCTGGCTGCCGTGGTGGGGCGCTACGTGGCAATCTGTTGTGTGTGTGCCGAGTAGTGGCGGTGCGTGTTCTGTAGCGTTTATGGGCTTCTGTACAAGGCTTTACCCTTTGTATGATCTGGCTTTACCTTGCAACTAGGAAAATTTACCAAGTGGCAAAATTGATCGTCATTTTCTATTGACATTGGCGTCAAACTTCATGAAAATAGATACCGATTATTTATACAAATCAGTACTAAAAAGGATTAATCAATGGAAGCTCAGATCGAAAAGCTTGAACAATACACCCTGCAACAATATGAGATCGAACGGCTGCAAGCGGTGGCCGCTGCCGCAAACCAGAGTTTTGCCGACAATGTGTTCAGCGTCTATCAACAGACCAAAGCGGACAATACCCTGCGCCGCCAGAAAGCTGACCTGGTGCTCTTTGGGCAATTCATCACCGAGATCAGTGCTGTACAGTTGAACGGTGCAGCATTCTATGTTCATCCCGGCGCTTGGGCTATTGTTACCGGTGGCTTGGTGGCCGCATATCGCCAATGGATGCTTAAGACCGGCTATGATGGCCATAGCGTCAATGTGCGGTTATCCACGGTGCGCACCTATGCCAAACTTGCCCAACAAGCAGGGATGATCGCCGAGGGGGAGTACTTGCGCATCACTGCGGTAAGCGGGTACAGCCAGAAAGAAATCGGGCGGCTCGACGCCAAGCGCGAGGTAAGGCGGGTGGGCAATAAGAAAGCTGAGCCTAACTTCGTCAAGCGTGGGATCGTTGCGCAACTCAAGGGGATGGTGTGTAACCGGCCATCTGACTACAGGGATCGGGTGCTGCTATGCCTGATGTTAGATCATGGATTGCGGGTAAGTGAAGTAGCAGCGCTTACGATGGCCAATGTGGATCTGAGCGCCCGAAGCTTGACGATCAACCGGCTCAAGACAAGCACGACCGATTTGCACGATCTAACCGCAGACAGCTACACCGCGCTGACAGAGTACATGTGCTTGATCGGCGATAGACCAGCAACAGCACCCTTGATCGCCGGTTCACTCAAGAGTGGTGCGTTGACGAGCAGTGGCATGTCTGTACGGGCCATCAACAAGCGCATTGGCGAAATCGGCCAGCGCTTTGGAGTCGAGAACCTGTCACCCCACGATCTGAGACACACTGCTGCTGATGAGGTTGTAAAGAACAACGATTTGCAAGTTGCCGCTGCGTGGGGTGGTTGGTTATCTCTTGCAATGCCAATGAGATATGCAGAGAAACGCAAAGTGAGCAATCGTGGTGTGAAGATCACATACTAACTATTTGCTGTTGGCCATCTTCCGGCCTTTACTTCGCTAGGTAGCAAATTTGTCCACTTGGTAAATTTACCGAGTGGACAAATTTGCTACCTAGCGAAGTAAGCATGTGTTAGTGGACTCTTCTTCAACAACTGCAATAACCTATCGCTTAGAGCACATAGCAGTTAATCACTCCCCGCAAGCTCAAGCGGCTTGGTCAACCACGTAGGCTTTGTCGAGTTGCCTGTCATCGACTGCCATGAGTTCCTCTTATGAGAATGAGTATCAACTAGCTGGGTTTTCATCAGTCAATAGCTGCCACTCTATCGATTCCGCAAGCATCACCATATTGGCTTCCATTTTACGCGTATAGTACCTTGAAAACAGTAAAGTGCTTTAGGTCACGGTTGCATTGATGGAGAAGACGAATTTAATGCATCATGGAGGGAACTCAAGGTAGATTCAAGGTAAGCTACTGTCATCGGTAAGTCTGACTCCTTAAATTTTTCGTTTGCTAACTCTAGATATGATGTTGCCAAGGAATATGATAGACCAACCTTTGTGAAACCCATTTGGATTAAAGCTTCTACGTCATGTGCGATATCTGCATGGACTTTATTCATTCGCCTTAGCCCTTTATCGATCACTTCTTTGCGCGAAGGAGAAGCAGATCGAGTAAAGGGAGAGCGGTATGTTTCGCCGCAGAGATCATTGTAAAGCAACAACAACCGTGACCAAAGACCCCAGTGCTTAGGGTCTACATCTTCTTTGACACAGTATAGCTTGTTGCAAACAATAAAATTTGCTGCTGCATTCCAGGAAAATTCTCCAATGAGGGTTTCACCAATTGACAAAATGGCATTGTCCCTAGGCACAGCAAAAATCCATGCATGAATTTTGATTTTGCGCGCTATGAGATTTAGCACTTGCTCTCTTGGCATATCAAGAGAGTCTAGTAACCCTTCAACTGAACTCAAATCTATGTGCATCACATCAGGGAAAATGGTCATTGTCGCTTCGACGATTAACTTTCCTTCGGAGTTATGCTTGGCACGCTGAATAAGTTGTGGTTTCACACAGTCAGGTTTTTCGCCTGTTAGAATATGTAGCGACGCGTTGTCGAAAGCTCGCTGTACAGAGCGATCTTGAAAATATGAGGCATAAAAGTGCTTAATAAATGATGTTGCTTCTGCGTCGTATGTAGGACCTTCAATTGCAATAATATATGGACAGTAACCTATTAATTTAGCGACAGTTTGGGACGAAAAACATGAGAGGAATATTAGCACACGGAGTTTCGAGTTAGGTTGGTGGCTCATAATTAGCCGGAGCAGATGAATGTTTAGGACTATGTTTTGCCCGTTTTCCGGATTTTCCAGATATATACCTTCTGAATCTCCATGACCAGAAAAGTGTATGATTTCAAACTCTCCCGTTCCAATCAGATCAATAAAATCCGATGGTGTCGAAGCGTGCCGTCGAACGATCTCAACGCTATGGTGACCTGATTGCCGGGCCAGCAACTCTATTTCTCGGTCTTCCCTATCAAGTCGTAAATGCGTAAGCCCTGATGGGCTAGAAAATAGTACAAGTACTTTAATGGGATTCATCATTTATTGATTCTTTTCTAATTAACCTAGGCCGCCACATCTCTTGCCGATACAATCGAATGTTGAGTGATCACTAGGCTTAATCTAGCCCAACGTGCAAACTGTAATAGGTTATCGCATTTCAATGCATTGGCGCAGAGTTTCCAAAAGTACATCAAGAGAAAAGGGCTTAGGAAGAACGCTCACTACTGTTGGTAATTTCATGAAAAATTCACGCCGTTCAGACAAACCACTCATAGCAGACATAACTATTGTTCTTAGTGGGGAATCATAGTTATTGGATATCCATTCCAGTAATTCATAGCCATCCATAGATGGCATCAAAATGTCCGTTATCATGACAGTGATCGAAGAGCCGCAATTTGTAAGAATTTTTGTTGCCTCTAATCCATCATTTGCAATAAGTACCGACTCATAGCCAACAAAATGTAAAACCTCTCTGAAGGCTTCACACAAATTCTTTGCATCATCAACTACTAAAATAGTGGTCAACAACTGTTCTTTGGTTGGCATTTCGTAACCTACCACTAACCATTCTATCCAATGCGTTTGCAGCAAAGCCCTTGAAGCAAAGCAGAGGCCAAATCTGATATAATAAAATCCTTTTGTAGAAATCTTATTACCCCTGGTGACTTCAAAATACGCCTAAGCTGACCTTCTGATACTGGAAAATGAGACATTACTATTATGCTCAAAGAGAGTTCATATTGATTGGAAATCACATCTAGTACGTGATCGCCATGCATTCCAGGCATGATTAGATCTATTATCATGATATCTATGGACGGTTTTTGATCAAAAAGGATCTTTAGTGCAGCAGTGCCGCTATGTGCATATAAGATGGTTTCAAACCCATAAAACTGCAAAAGACGAGCAACACCCTGCCTAACTATGTATTGATCATCAACGATTAGAATTGATGCTTTCAATTGATCCTCAGTAAACATACAGCGCCTAGCCCTTTAATAGCAAAACTATAGTATCAAATTATGGAAATGGAGCTATTGATGTGCGAATCTCGCTGAGTAGATAGCTTACCGTTGTGAAAGTTAGTCTGAGCGCTGGCGTTGAAAGCAATGTTAGTGGAGTTGAGGCCCGCAACAGCAACAACGATACGTGCGTCTTCCTTTTTAGGATAGAGCACCGCCAGTGCATCACGGAGTTGAGCAAAGATAGTAGCACTGTCCATAAGCTAGCCCTCTGGTATGTACGGTTTGTGCTCAGACCTCACTGAATGCTGCAAGCGCTATGTCTACGCTGCGATCTGCTGCTGATAAAGATATTTCTGAAAGCCCATAAATAAGTGCTTGATCTCATCTACCCTGCCCAAGTCGGCAACAGCATCGATAATGGAGTTCTGATAGCGCAGGCGAAGGAGTGGGTTGAGTTTCTCCAAGTCCAGTTCATAGACGCCAACGCTGACATAGTGCGATAGCACGAAGTCAAGGAAGACCTGCTGTTTCGTGCTGAAGCCGCCGAGATACACCTTTGCTTGCTCAGCGCGTTCGAGACGCGTCAAGACAGGTTTAGCATAGGCAATGTAGGCAAGAACATCAAAGAGATCGCTCTGCTGGGCATCGACCAGCTTTTGCATTTCGGCCAGTTGTGCATTACCAAAACCCTTCTCACTCAAGCCATCGAGCAGCTTCTTTCGCGTGACCGGATCGCTCCAGATTGCCCGCAGTTCGGCCTCATCATGAAAGAAGTCCGGCAGCTTGCCAAAGAGCATTTCTAAGAACTGCTGTGCCGTCATCGGTGTGCCATCGGGATGCCAAAAGGTGGTACTCATCATATGCTGGATCTGGCGTTCTTTGCCATCGGCCAATTTGATCACAATCCTCTGACGCCCAACGGGTTCTTCGTTCGGTTCGCGCCGGGAATGAGGCCCATCATCCACTGCTGGCCCACTGCCGCCTGATTCCTTCGGTTCTGGGGCTATTGGCTCGCCGTCCCACTCCTTGTCTTCAAAAAGGAGGTGTGCCTTCACAAAGTCGTAGATCGTGAAGTACTCTTTGCCTTCATAGAGCCGAGTGCCGCGCCCGATGATCTGCTTGAACTCAATCATGGAATTGATCGGGCGCATGAGCACGATGTTGCGCACATTGCGGGCATCGACACCGGTCGAGAGCTTCTGCGAGGTGGTCAGGATCGTAGGGATCAGCTTTTCATTGTCTTGGAAGTCACGCAAGAATTGTTCGCCAAGCGCACCGTCTTTCGCGGTAACGCGCTGACAGTAGTTGGGGTTGCGACTGTTCTTCATTTGGTTGATCAGATCGCGCACGGCTAAGGCGTGAAGTTGCGAGGCGCAAAAGACGAGCGTCTTTTCGTTCTGGTCGATCTGCTCCATAAAGAGCTTGACCCGATATGCTTCGCGGCCCTTGATCTCGATGAGCTTGTTCATTTCGGCTTCTGTGAACCGCTCGCCTACCTGTACTTCGCCTTCGAGCACCGTATCATCAGGCATGTAAACATACTCGTCTAGCGTTGTTGAAATTTGCTTGACCCTAAAGGGGGTGAGGAAGCCGTCGTTGATGCCCTCCTTGAGCGAGTAGATAAAGACCGGCTCGCCAAAATAGGCGTAGGTATCGACATTGTCGTTGCGCTTGGGCGTGGCCGTAAGACCAAGTTGTACGGCAGGAGCAAAGTATTCAAGGATGCTACGCCAGGTGCTTTCATCATTAGCGCCGCCGCGGTGACATTCATCAATGATGATCAGGTCAAAGAAATCGGGCGGATAGTCGCCAAAGTACGGAGAGGGCTGGCCATCCATGAGCGGCCCACTCATGAAGGTCTGGAAGATGGTAAAGAAGAGGCTCCCGTTCTTCGGGACGCGGCCTTTCTTCTTGATCTCGTCGGGGGCAATCCGTATCAAGGCATCTTCAGGAAAGGCAGAGAAGGCGTTGTAGGCTTGATCGGCCAGGATGTTGCGGTCAGCCAAGAATAAGATGCGCGGGCGGCGGGATGGTTCACGGCTCAGGTTCCAGCGCGATTGAAAGAGTTTCCAGGCGATCTGAAAGGCGATAAAGGTCTTGCCGGTGCCCGTGGCGAGGGTGAGCAAGATCCGATGCTGATTTTTGGCGATGGCCTCCATCACCCGCTCAACAGCAATCTCCTGGTAGTAGCGGCTTGGATGGGAGCCACCTTTATCCTGGGTAGGAACGGCAGCGAGCAGATCGCGCCAGGGATTGGGTTGGGTGAAGGTGAGGGCCCACAGTTCTTCCGGCGTTGGGTAGGCAGCGATCTCGCCTTCTTTGCCGGTTTCCATGTCGATGCCGTAGATCCCGCGGCCATTGGTGGCATAGGTGAAGCGCACGGCCAGCTTACCGGCATAGTTCTTCGCTTGGCCGACCCCTTCGGTCAGCGCTTGGGTATCAGCCTTGGCTTCCACGACGGCAAGCTTGGTATTGCGATACTCTAGCACATAATCAGCCATGAGGCGGTCGCCACGCCGTCCGTGGCCCTCAATGCGGCCAGGCGTAATGTAAAATTCACGGCGAATGCGACTGCCTGCCACCACCCCCCAACCCGCAGCCCTGAGCGCAGGGTCAATATATTCAGCTCGGGTTTCAGCTTCGTTCATGGCCCTTTCCTATAATTCTCCGCTGAAGGCTTGGTGGAGCAGTGATTGTTTCAGTTCGTCCAAAGCGGCTATTTTCTGTTGATAGATCGATTCGAGACTTTGGATTTCAGAATCAAGAGCATCAAGTTGATCAACAATCTGTTGCTGTTGATTTCTCGATGGAATTGGTATAATAAGTTTAGAAAGCGTTCCTTGATTTAGGCTTTTGATATTTGCGCCAATACCGCTGTTAATCATTTCCCTTCTTACCCTACTCGATTTTAGGAAGTTACAGAGATACTTCGGTATTACCTTACTGACATTCAAGCGCGCTCTAATAGTGAACCCAGAATGTGTAATTTTGTCAGCAACTTCTCCAACTAGAAGGCATCGTCCGATTAGTTCGATATTACCGTTTGACCGCACGAAAAGAATGTCATTTTCTTTTAGTAAATCTAAATCTGAAATTGTTCCATCGGTGATAACAGTATCCAAGTTATCGAGCGGTGCCCAAAAATTGCTTTGGAAGTCTTTAACGCCAACCAACTTGATTGAGTCGCCACGGCTCGATCTGGTAAAGTTTATTCCATTCCGAAAAGTCGCTAACTCCTCGAAACGCCTCTCCGCCCATCCCTCGCTGCGCGGTATAAACACAGACTGCAACTGACTTGCAAACAACTCTTTGGCATTTTGCAGGTTCTTTTCCGCGTTGGCTTTGGCGGTGGCGATGCCGTCAAACGCTTCGTCAAGGATGCCGACGATTCGCTGTTGTTCAGATAATGGGGGAACACTAACTAACTCGTCATGAACAAAATTACGATTAAGTGTCGGCACGCCTGCGCCACTTGCAAAGCGCTTCAAGTCAAAGTGCTTTAGTAAGTAGAAGATAAACCGAGGATCATTGCCGTGAAAGTTCTTTACATAGAGTACGGTGTTCAGTGGCCAAAAGTCTTCTTCAATAAAGAATACATTACCAATGCTTCCACTTCGTCCTGTAACAACTCCAGGTCCTTGAACTGCTCTCACATTATGTGTATCGCTAATTCCGCTGGAGCTAACCAACGGGTACTGTCCACGGCTCCTATTCTGGGTGGGTAGATCAAAGCCTCTTTGAAGAGTAGCTACCTCATCAAGCTTTTTGGCCTGCCAGACTACATTCATAGCAACCCTCTAACATTCGCCAATATCTCAGCGCTCTCTTCATCCAGCGTTAAGATTTCATCCATGATTTCCTGAGGGCTGCGAAGCATGACTGTTTCGCCTCCGTTCGGGTTCTTTACGGCAAGATCAAATGTTGCCGAATCGACATTCTTTCTTTCAACGCTCCAGCTTTTAAGTGAGTTAGCAAAGGTCCCTTGCAGGGTGACAAACTCCCTGAGGTCATTGTCATTAAGTGGGTTCGTCTTGCCCAGACTGCGGCCAGGATCAAGCTGGTAATACCAGATCCGGCGCGTGGGCATACCCTTCTCAAAGAAGAGGACAACCGTCTTCACCCCTGCGCCTTGAAACGTCCCACTTGGGCAGTCGAGGATCGTATGTAGATTACAACTCTCCAGTAGGAGTTTGCGCAAGCTCACCGACGCGTTGTCGGTATTGGAGAGAAAGGTATTCTTGATGACGATGCCGGCGCGTCCGCCAGCCTTGAGTATCTTGATAAAGTGTTGCAGGAAAAGGAAAGCCGTCTCGCCAGTGCGGATCGGAAAGTTCTGCTGTACTTCTTTGCGCTCATGGCCACCAAAGGGGGGATTGGCCAACACGATCTTATAGCGATTGTGGTCCTGAATGTCGGCGATATTCTCTGCCAGCGTATTGGTATGAATGATGTTGGGGGCCTCAATGCCATGTAGGATCAGGTTCATGATGGCAATCACATAGGCGAGCGACTT
The DNA here is from genome assembly GCA_022842065.1 of Caldilineaceae bacterium. The sequence goes on along the minus strand of JALHQH010000021.1, from coordinate 175,024 downwards.
CTTTTCCTTGCCGTAGAAGGTCCGCTTCTGCAACGTCTCCAAGTCGCTGGTCGTGAGGTCGCCTTTCTTCAGGTAGTCAAAGGCTTCGCACAAGAAGCCAGCCGAGCCACACGCGCCATCGTAAATCGTGTCACCGATCTGTGGCTGTACCACTTGCACCATTGCCCGAATGAGTGGACGCGGGGTGTAGTACTCACCACCATTGCGCCCAGCGTTGCCCATGCGCTTGACCTTCTCTTCATAAAGCTGAGAGAGTTCGTGCTTTTCAACCTGGGAGCGGAAGCGTAGCTCATCAATCTGTTCAATAATTTCACGCAGGTTGTAGCCACCAGCGATCTTGTTATTGATCTCGCCAAAGATTTGACCGATCTTGTACTCAATCGTGTCCGGCCCACTAGCCCTTTGGGTAAAGCCACTCAGGTAAGGAAAGAGCTTTTTATTCACGAAGTCGCGCAAGTCATCGCCGGTCATGGCGACGTTGCGATCCAGTTTTCCGGCTGCATCTTTGGGCGCAGCCCAACTTTCCCAGCGGTAAGGTGTGTCAAGGATGTAGGCATACGCCTTCCCTTCCAGCTCCGCTTCCAGCGCTCGATCCTGTTCGAGAGAGTCTAGGTACTTGAGAAAGAGCAGCCACGAAGTCTGCTCGGTGTAGTCGAGTTCGGTTGTGCAGCCGGCTTCTTTGCGGAGCACGTCGTCAATATTTCTAAACGCCTGTTCAAACATAATGGACGGTTGTTACCTAGTCTGTGATTGCATCGGTGATGACGAAGTTGGGGCAAACGAAAACCCCGGCAAACCACTGAGCGAAACAGCAGTCTGCCGGGGTGCATTTTACAAAGGTATGGTATAATGTCGGCTAGATCCTGCTGCTGGTAGCTTGGCGGCTCAGCAGTGGGGCGAGCGCGGTTGCAGCCGCGCTCTTTTTATTTAATTGGAGTTTACGGCAGATCGCAGATTATGTCAATCTAGTGGTCTGGATGTAACAAAGGGGCGGCGCATGTGTCGCAATCTGCGGATTGATCAACTTGGTAAATTTACCAAGTGTTGTTCACTGCCAATCAGGCGGTACTCGGTCTTGTAAGTATGTTTGGATGCGACGGTTAATCTCTGGATCATTCTGATCTTGTTTGAGGCGATCTGCACATTTGGGACAGGTTACATCGGCTGCCGTTTTGCCTCCTTTAACCCAGCGTGCACCCAATTATGGATTACGTAGCACTACGCTTTTTCTATCGTGCACTTGCTCGAATTTTTTGTAATGCTTCCTTTTTTGAAATTGAGAGCGCGCCGGGATCCCTACATTTGCAGCGGTTTTTGCAGGTTTCTGCTGCTTGGCAGGGCATTTTTCACACCATTAGGGACTACTATTTCCAGCCACTTAACTGCGCATGGACCTCCTTTGTGGGCATCCCTGATTACCTGCTTATAGGTTGCAGCGATCAGATTGTAGGCGGGATCGCCAGTTGATTGCACGATTCATTCTCCTTTCTTTCGCCTCTTGTCTGGTAGAGTTGCTACTGAGAGACACACTTCTCTCTTTAGGGTGACGCCACACCCGATCTTTGCCGGTACCCCTAGAGAGAGAAGTGTGTCTCTGCTTTTGGCTTATCGGCACCAACCCGCTGACGCAAAACGTGTTACTTGCCACCCAGCCGCAACCGGTTTTGCTGTGAACTCCCACGCTTGCCCGTAGCGCCGTTGGCACTCATCTTGTAGCCCATCCCATGTTTCAGCATCTACGGTATGCCCTACCCAGGTTGTGAGATCGCCATAGGGCAGGGTGTCATAATCGGTGTCAGTGGCGAGCGCGGCGATCAACTTTTCTTTGTGTGGTGTCATCCGCTGCACCAACGCCGCCACCGCCGCTGTCTTTGGTCCAGTAACGTTCAATCGGCCATCGACAATGGTTAACGATAGGCCCAGCCCCTTGGCTTGTTCGATCAGGGTTAGAGTGTCCATGTATGCACCTCGGTTTCGGTAGAATAGGTAGAATAGGAGTCGTTGTATTCTACCGACTCGCTACCACCTGTAGGAGCGTCTTTTTCGTGGCCGTTGGTAGAATAGGTAGAATCATTTGACCCCGGTCCGCATGTAGAGACCCTTTTTATTTTTTCTTCTGAAGCAAGAAAAATATTTTTCTCTCTACACGCGCGGGGGTCAGTTTTGTATTCTACATATTCTACATATTCTACTGAACCGTTTTTTCTCTCCTGTAGATCGCCGGTATCGTTGGTAGAATAGGACTCTTTGTATTCTACTTTGTATTCTACTGGCTGAAGTTCCCAGTACTTCATGCCGTTGGCCGTCTTGGCGTGAAGGATCTTGTAACCACTGATAATCTTGTCTTGCTGCTCTCCGAGTACTCTCCCCAGCCGGATTTGCCGCGCCCGCTGGTTGCCGCTGCCAAGCAACTCACCTAATAGGTTGTGCCAGTTGCCAAGCTTATTACCCGCTTCACTGTCGGCAAAGCTGGCTAGTTGGAAAAGCGAGTAGGCGGAAGTGGCCTCGCTACCGTATTTGTCCCACCACGCCTTTACGAAGTCACTAAGCATATCGGCCTTGCTGGTGACACGTTCGTATAACTCACTTTCGTTGTCGAGAAAGCCAGGTATACCCAGGGTTTCGGTTTGTAGGATACCCCCCATTACAGCGGCCCATGATTCGTAGCTACCCTTGGCGCGCCCCTTGAATGCCGGTTGACCAGCTTCGATCCATGCTTGAATCAGGGTAAGCGCCGCTGTCACCAACTGATCTCGATTTTCCCTAACCCATTGCATAAGGTTAGGGTGCTTGAATTCTGTTCGCTCCCAAGGCTTTTCGCTGTTGGCATCCAAGCGAATCCACAGCGCGCGCCGGGTTAATTCTTGGCTCATCTGCACATTGTTAGCCGTCAAGCCCCACACGGTGCGAATCGGGATTCTCACATCCCGGTTGACGCCCAGGGTGCGATCCTCCCAAACTGGTTGGGTCAGCGCACTAGCCAGCACGCCACTATCTAGGGGATGGTTCACGTTGTCGATTATCAGGTGCGTAGCGCCGCGCATAAGAGAGGTTGTAATTCGCTTACGCCATTCCTCATCATCTTTGGCCGCCGCCATCGTGCTTGCGTCGTGGCCCAAAGCGAGATAAGCACAAGCATTCAATAGCAGCCCCTTCCCCGTCCCTGGTGATGGGCTATCAACCACATATACAGGTGTCGCACCGTGGATCATGTCGCGCACGAATGGTAGTAGCAGATAGGCAAGGGTATGAGCTTTGCTTGCGTCATCCTTGAAAGCGAAGTCACCCAACATTTCGTTGAGCAACAGATCCTTAGCGCTCTTAATGTTCTCTTCCGTTGGTCTGGTATCCCCGACCTTGACGCCACCCGTATAGTGCAACCGTGTGTTAGGGTTGTACCCTGGTTGGCTGTGTAGTTCGCCATCTTTGGCATAGATCGGGCTGTTGACAATGCCTGCCAATGGTGGCATTCCAGGCCAGCTACCAGCCCCCAGAATGGCCGTGATTGCGTCTTTGGGTGGAAATACCGCTTGCGTCTTTGGGTTGCCCTCGCCATCAATGGTTACCGTTTCCCAATCAGCCACCGTAGATAGCTTGGATAGCAAGGAACCTGTGCCATATTCCTGAATTGAGATATGATCCCGCTCATCCTGACCGATACGCACCAACGCCCCACCGCGCACGAAGGTGCTAGGCTGATCGCCGTTGTCGTCGATCAATGCTTGCATGGCGTCTGCGCAGATATCCGATAGTTGCCGGTTGCCTACATCGATTGACCGCTTACCCTTGCTGGCGCGCTCTGTCAGTAGGTTGGCGCGGGCGCGCTCTGCCCGTTGGCGCTGTTGTTCCTTGGCGCGCCGTTTTGCATCGGCCACACAACCGGCCACAAATGTGGTTGCGTCGGATTTGGTAAAATTGGCGTCTGCCCGTCTGAGCGATTCGATTACCAGCGCATGATCGGACCGGTCAAGGCCACCTATAGCAGAGGCCAATTCTTTAACGATCCGCTGCTTTCGCTCTGCTGGCGTTGCGGCCTTATTGGTCGTCAATTTGCTGATTTCCTGCAACACGGCATCAATGGTCAGGGGCGAACTGTTATCCGGTTGTTGATAACTCATCGCACCCCCCTCCCCCTATATGTCTGCGTCGATCTCGCCCGTTTGATTGTCCCCTGACCGTAGGTTTCGCCCTGGCGCGCTGCCCGATCCCATCGATCCGGCCTGTATAGTCCTGACTGGCGAAACATACGATCCACCCGATCCAGATCGCCACCAGTCCAGTAGAGGAGGCGCGCACACAGGGCTAGATCGGCTTCGCTATGGGTTGCGTAATCAGCGGTGACACCATCGTACAGCCGCCGAATTTTGTCGCCGGCGCGACTGCCAAACATCCGCTTCCACAGCGCCGCGTCATCAAGCGTAGGAGAAAAAGAAAAGTGTCTCTCTTCCGCTGTTGATGTTGGTGGCCGTTCATTCGTTGGTCGTGGAGCAAAGCGATCAATTAGCCATTCCAGAGCATCAAAAGAGGCGATGGGGTTGCTTTGGTAGACATTACCCGTCAGAGTGGCAAAGCGCGCCGTGCTGTACATCTCAAATCCAAGATCGTCGGCTTTGCGTGCTTTGGGCAACGTCCTACACCGAACAATCAGCCGTAGACCGCTGCCACTTGGAGAAATTTCAGTGTAAGTATTTAGTGTGCTAACGATATCCGCGGCGTACTGGCTGATCTGTCCATCAATCAGACAGTCGTCTAGATCGATAACAACATAGGGATCGTTACGGGTGACAACGAACCCGATCCCGGCGAGGTGTGTTTTGGCTTTGTAGGTTGCACACGCTATGTGGATATCCGACCAGGTGTTTTTGTAAGTCGATCCAGCATTGCCCAGGGTTCTGGGGTTGACGGGTTTTTTGTCCGGTTTTTCGCGCTCTGGAACCGGCTCATAACGCCAGCAGACAAACTGGCGATATTGCCAAAGTTCCCGCGGTATGTTGTTGGGATTGACAAGGGTACGTGCTGTTGCTGATCTATTCAGCACCGCGTCATGTGTGGGGTGATCCTTGCGGATCACCGCGGTATTGATTTTTCGCGTGGGCTGTGCCATAATAAACTTGTCCATTCTAAATCAACAAAAATCTTGGTAAATTTACGTAGTTTGGAGCGGACACTCCTGTGATCGGGTGCTGGTAACACCCGATCACAACCGCCTCGTTGTTCGCTATATCGGCTACCCTGTAGCCTCGATTTGTAGTACATGTTTCTCCTCTAAAGTTGCATGATTGCCTCTGACCTCAATAATCGATCCCAAAACCGGTTTGTTCACAATCTGAACATTATTGAAAATTTGACGCGCAATTTCCGATCTATTACAACCGTGTCTTTGCGCTAGATCATCAAGAATCGCCAGTTGTTGTCGGTCGATCTTCACATGTAAAGAAACTATTTTGCTCATTGCTACCTCGTGTTTTTGGAATTAAAAAAGGCGCGCTGCTCCTATTCAAAAAGGCTGCATTCAGCCAAGTTGAATATGGAGCGGCTCGCCTTGCTCCCCGCCACCCTGCGTAGTTTTGCCTTGCTCCGCTACGCCGATTCCCGTTGTCCCCTGTCGAACCCCTTGGATTCGCTCCAGAAACATTGGTGTTCCAATTGTAGCACATGCGTTCATTCTAGTCAATCATAATTGATGACCAATTTGAAAATTGGTGCACTAATAATAGACATAATTTACATAACTCGTCGGACGAGTTAACATAATTTATTGCAGAATTTGACATCGTTTTTAACAAAATGGGTTAAAATCACCCGATTTTTAACATAAATATTTACAAGAATTGCCGCTTGCGTAAGAAATGTTTTGCGCAAAATTTTAAGGTTGGGGTTGATCTGTTGCCTCTATGACTACCGTATGTCCACACAAACCTACTCAACCTGCATCACAGGCAACTAGGTAAATTTACCTAGTTGCCTGTTCGCGCTGCCCAGCGGGCGGTGCCGTTGGGGAGTAGCGGCTTGCGCTTACCGCGGTTGTGCAGGCCGATCACCGAATGTCGATCCAAAATGTGAAGCTATCGTCACTGGCCACGGTCAGCACATAGTCGCCGTTTGACGGCAACGTTGCCGCTAATTGACTGAATGGCACGTCATCACCGTTCGGTGCCGTCATGCGTGCGGCGAATGTCCGATCTGAGGTCAACCGCATTACCTGCCCGGCCCTCGCCCAAAGTACAAAGGTTTTCTGGCCCTTTACCTGTAACGATGTGCCATAGGTGCCAATGTCGAATTGCACCCGAACCGGTGTGCCTAGTTGCGCCAATGTTGCAGTGGGTATTGGTGCGACTGTTGGCACAACCGTTACTAATGGTTCCCCCGTGGCTGATTGCGCCTCTATCGGTGCTGACCATGCCCACGCCAGCAAGCGAATCGCCAGGACAATCACAATCCCTGCTACTATCGTTGTACGCATGTACTCACCGTCTCCCCTTAAACAGTTTGCCGCCACTGATTGCCGATGACAGCGCTCCGATTGCGATTAGGATGATTGTTAATGTAACAACCGTTTCAACAGAATTTTGATCAATGTGAACGCCCTGCCCTTGCAGCAGCCCATAGACCGCGCTGACAATGTTCGCTGCCAGGTCAACCAGATCATGCCCTTGGTTTGGAAAGGTGCCGGCAGCGACGAACAGCACCAGCAAAACGATAGGTAATCGGTTGCTCATTCAATCACACGAACCTTGATGTAGCGCGGCACGCTGTAATCGATAGCAAACCCATCCGCGTTACCCGTGGCTGTCCTACCGGCCTTGCTATAGATCACCAACACAACAACCAGAAAGATCGCCCCACCCGCCATTGTCCAATCGACACTACCACCACCCGCTACAGCCACCATGCGCAGCGTAGCGAGGCGTGATTGAATGACCGGCAACCAATCCCCAGCGGCTGCAAAAAGTGCGGTTGCAGCCATTCCCGCCAACAAAAGCCAATCGAAAAAACTTTTCATTTTTTCCTCCAAAATGATACAGTCTTTACTTTGCCCCATTGCCCCAAGAGACACACTATCACTCGTGGTAGAAACGTGGGGCAAGTGTGTTAGTGGGGCAAATGGGGCAAAACAAATAATGCTACATCTTTGTCAAAAGTCGGTCGATAGTGCGTGCGTTTGTTCCGTTATCGCGCGCCCCCTCCCCGAACAATAAGCGCAAAATTTTCGCCCGCGCCCCGCGGATCAGGTTGCCGTCTACGTCGAAAATTTCGTCACGGGTCAGCGCCTCGTTAATCTTGGCGAGTAGTGGCGCGTCCTTGTCGTACTGGGTCGGTGTGGCCGTCTCTGCGGTTAATTCGATGCGTAATGGGTCTACAGTATGCCAGCGTTCCGTAATAGCGTTTGTGGCCCGTTCCAGCGTCTCAGCGTCAACATAGTAGGATTGAAGCCGCACCACCCGCCCGCCGCCAAAGGTGGCATAGAATGCGCCCCGGCCCGCTAGACTTTCACAGCCAACCCCGCCCCGGCCCATGACAATTTCACTTTCTTTGGGCGTCATCACCATGCCGCCGATCCGAAAGGTGAGGTTGCCCTTGGCGACGGTATCAACAACATCTGCTACGGGTTTCTGTGTCGCTAAAATGACGTGAATTCCCTTGGATCGCCCTGCGGCTGTGATGAGTGCCATAAGGCGGTTTAGTTCGTCGCCATCAATTTCTTGATTGCCTACCAAGTCGGCATATTCGTCAATGAAGAGGATGATTCTACTTGCCTTGTCCGGGGTCCGTTTGCGCCGTTCCAACTCAGCGTAGACACTGCGGATGGCTGTTACACAGTCTGCCCCCTCGTTGAACATGGTGAGGTGGGGCAACCCCTCAAGAGTGCTATAATCTTCATCGAATTTTGGATCACAAAACAAAATCTGCAAGTGTACCGGTGATGTTGCATGGCAAAGACTTGTGATCATATTCGCGATTAGGGTTGTCTTGCCACTACCGGTGGCCCCGGCGATCAAGCCGCTGGCCACGATCTTGGAACTAAAATCCAGAATGGTGGGGTGCGGATCGTCAGCCGTATAATCCATGCCCAACAGCGCCTGGAATGGTCGCAAGGCATTGAGTCGTTGTTGTGCCGCCAGCCAGGTCAAGATACGCGTTTCGAGCGGGTAAGCCATTTCTAGCGCCAACATGGGTTGACGTAGATGTACCTGCGTTTCGATGCCCCGATGCATCGAAATAGCCATTTCGATGTCATTAACAACACTGCTGATGTTGGCAATCTTGCCGTAAGTGCGCAATGGGTAGCGCACAAAATTACCAGTTGGCGAGGCTATCACGTTGTCGGTGTTAATGATGGCACGAATCCCCAACTGCTGAAACGTGCCATTGATTACCCTTGCCTCCGCCGCTGCGACTTTGCCGATCTCAAACGTTTCTGGCGTGATGCCGCTGCCGCGGCGTGATAATAGTCTGATTGCTGACTGCTCAATCGTTGACATGATGCCCATGATTTAACCCTCTCCCTTAATCCCCCAACTTACCCCAGCCATAGGGCAAGTTGGGGAAACAATCATTCACGGAATTACGATGGTTGCGCCGACCGTGATTTGGTCACAGTTCCCGCCTAGTGTGCTGATGTTTGCTCGGCAGATGTCATAAAGCTTGCCGATCCCACCATTCTTACCGGCAATCTTGTACATATTGTCGCCGGCTGCAATGGTGTAAGACTTGCCACCGCTAGCAGGCTGCGCAACTGGTACAGACGACCGCACACTGGCCTGTTGGATTGCTCGTGTAGGCTGCGCAACCTGCACAGATGCACGCTGCAACTGGGGCGGTGTGTAGGCTTGAATGTCACTCGGTACAATGATGGTCATACCGGCCTTGAGCAAATTGCAGTTGCTGCCAACCCGCTGCACGTTTGCCCCGCAAAGCTCAGGGTAGCGGTTGCCATTGCCCAGCAACTTTTCAGCGATCTTGAACATGCTGTCACCGGCCCGCACCGTGTAGCTGTCATGCTTGCCGCTGGTCTGCTGAATCAGTGGCGAGATCGGCGTAGGCTGCACGGTCGGCACAATCACCGGCACTTCAACCGCCGCGCTTGGATCAACCTGCGCACCGCCAAACGACGGCGCACCGCCAAATAAACCCGTACCCATGCCGTTGGAACCACTGCTAAACTGGGCGGACTGAAAGCCAGCAAACCCGCCGCCAGCGTTAGAGGAAACGGGCGGCGTATCGAGCCACACGTCAAGTTGCTTCGTCGCAATGTCACCGGCCTGTACCGCTGCCACGATCTGCTCACTGGCAAAGAAGGCATTAATCCGAGGCAAAGCGAAGGCGACGGCAACACCACTGATCAAGATGGCCACAATCAACATGATCCCCGGTGCAGCCGTCTCGATTGCCATCTTGCGCACATTGCCCGATTCAGCAATCTTGCGATAGCGATTCAGCAGCAACAACACAACAACCCCGCCCGCTGCCCACAGCGTATACCCCACAAACACTTGATAAAACTCATTGATAGTCATTCTTCTTACTCCGTGATTGAACGAACCCTATTGACACGATTGATCCAGGCTGTGCAGTACAGCCTGCAATTTGCTTTGCTTTGATAGTCCTGCAACCGCCACCGATTAAAACAACGAACATCTAAACCACAAGCCGCTAAGCCTTGCTTGGCTGCGCCTACCCCAGCATTGAAGGCGTGATCAACGTAAGTAATCGCCAAGTTTGCTGGTAGCTTGTCGGCACCACTTGCCAACCAATACCGTTGCACAAAGATTGCTTGGCGTTGCGCTTCAGTCAGGCTGTACCATACATCAGCCGGTCCCATACCCTGAGACATGCGCCAAGCATCGTAAGCACCCTGTGTAACGCCTCCCATTGTCCGCACTGGGTCAGTTGTGCGCTGCCACCCCTCACTACCGATGGTGACCTGATAGGCGTTCTGCCAACTTCCCGTCGCCTGTACCGTGGGCATTGGCATAAAAAGCAAAGCAACCCCGGTCGCACAAACCATCGAAACAAGCCCGGCCACAATCCCCACACGCACCCAGGTAGGTGACAGCCAAAGCGCCAACAGGACTGCCATGATAACTGCTGCCAATCTAGCCTGTATGCTTGCCTGATCTGTTCGCGCCAGTGCCTCGCCCACCCTTCGCACCATCTGCATTCCCAGCGAATCGTAGGTGGTTGACTGTTGTCCTGATGCCGATCCGATGTAGCCAACAATCGGCGCGCTTGGGGCGTTGGTTGCTTTGCAGAATTTGCAGTAGTACATCTGCCGAATGTCAAACACCGAATCAATGCGGATAGGCGAGCCGTTGCGTAAGATGGTAAAGTGAACATGGGGCCAGCCGGTTACCCCCGTCAACCCCACCTGGCAAAGCAGCGAATCCGCTGTTACCTGGTCCCCTGTTTTGACGTAAAGCGTACCCTCTTTGCAGTGGCCATACTGACTAACTATCCCGCTGCCGTGGTCAACCTGTACGCTACACCCATACCCTTGCAGGTTTGGCGTGATTCGATTTTCGTACAGGTAACAGCCTGAAGTCCTGACAACCCCCGATGCGGCTGCGAATACCGGTGAACCAATGGACGCTGAGAGATCCCAGCTATTGATACTTCCCCGGCCAACGTGATCATCATCCGTACTGCCTAACATGCGTGTTGCGGTTGGCAGCGTCCATTGTCCATCGATAGACCGTAGACGCTGCCCATAAAGCTGTTGCGCCGCTGCGGTGTTACTGGTGAGGAGAGACAGTATTGCCACCATTACAAGCATAGTTAAAATCCGCATAGCGATACTTCCCCTCGTGGCGATTCTCAAACAAACAAAAGAATCATGCCGGTTCACTGTAGATCCGGTTTGCTAGACTAATCATTGATCAGCCTTCTCCACTAAGCCCATCAAGATGCAGGCGAGCTCTGTCAGCGCCTTCACTTCGCCCATTGTGTAGGCAAAATCCGACTGTCCTGCAACGTCGCGAGACATAAATGACAGCAACGTTGGTTGCAGTTCAGTGAAGCGTCCGTCAATGTGGGCAATCGCTGCTCTGATGCGATCCCGGTCCGTCTGCATAGATCGGTTCATCGTTGCACCTCCGGTAGATTACAATCTTTGCTGCCGCAACCGGCTGAGCGAACTTCCCCACAACCAGAGCAATAACGCTGCGCATCTTCCCTGCTGGCCCCTTTGTCCGATCCAATGCCGCAACCCCTGGCGCGCACAGTTACCCAAGAATCACCAATGCGCCAAGTCATACCGGTTTGTCGTTCTTTCATGTGAATTTCTCCCTTGTAGCCATGCGGTTGCACCTGCAACCGCTAACGGTGTTTGGTCCGCTGTTGGGGCATCGGCTACAATGAAGTAAGCCATGCCCGCTGGGTACGTCAGCGGTATGGTTACAGGGTTGATCGTGTTAGTAGCACTGATCAGCCCTGGCAATCCCTAATCCAAGTTATCTGCTGGGGACGCTTTGCTGTGCGCCTCAACCAAGTCACTGTTTACGAAATCAAGATATTGGCGCAAAACTGACAAGTCGCTATGCCCCATGATCCGCGCTAGTACATGGGTATCCATACCATTGCGCAAGCAGGAAATAGCAAAAGTCCGCCTGAAAGTGTGGGCAGTACAATGCGCTATTCCACTACGTTCTGATAATCGATCCATGACCTGCACCAGCCCATCAAGCCGTAGATGTTTGCCTGTCCGCTGTGAAGCAAAGAGCGGATCTGTTTTTTTTGCCTGGGGACGTTCGGTCAAGTACCGGCGCACGGCCTTGCGCGCTCGTGTACCGATAGGCACAATGCGACCTTTTTGCCCCTTGCCAAGTTGAACCGAGAGCGTACCCGTATCGAAGTCAAGATCGGCAATCGTCAATGCGCAAAGCTCGGAAGCACGCAAGCCGGTATCAAGTAAGGTGAGGATGATCGCTTTATCCCGGTTGCCCTGTGCCGCGCTCAGAATGCGCTTGACCTCATCGGGCGTAAGCGCACTCAAAATGCGTTTCTCAAGTCTGGGCATAACCACGCGTGGTGCCTGATCGATTAGGCTGTCCCGTTCACAGTAGCGCAAAAAAGCTTTGATAGCTCGTGCTAGACCATGTTGGTACGAATCGCTATGGCCCTGGTAGTCAACCAGAAAGCGTTTAATGATGTGGGTATCGACGCCGGTTAGGTCGTCAATCTGGCGCGAGTTGCACCAAGCTATGAACGTGCCAAGGCGGTGATGGTAAAAGCTGAGGGTAGACCGTGTTAAGCGGCGCGACTGACAATCCAAAAGAAAGAGTTCTTTGGCATCCGCTAACCGAAAGATTTTGCTGTTAATTTTGGACATAAAAAAAGCCGCTTCCCTCTTAATTGAGGAAAACGGCCTTACAGATACAGCGGAGAATTACCCTCTATACGAAGATAATTCTCATTTAGTGGCGACGGGTGGACTTGAACCACCGACCTAAGGATTATGAAGCCTTCGCTCTAACCGCCTGAGCTACGTCGCCGGATGTTGCTGTGATTTGCTACTGCACGGCAGCACAAATCTTGCGATATAATAGCATGCTTGTGCTTCGCTGTCAATTGGGGATTGGCGCTGTTTTATTTCAACCCCTGACAGTCTGCCGGGGCGCTGGCCTCGGCAGCACATGACATTATATACTCGCTTTTTAAGCGATAAGAGGCGCGTTAATAGTTCGAGGCGCCCCTGCCTGCATCGTTACGGTTTAAAAACCCTGTAATTTACTCAAGTCCGCTACGGCGGCCGGCAGTTGGGCAATTTTCTGTACTAAGGCCAGACGCGCTTGGCGCAGAGTTTCCTCTTCAGCGTTGACCAGCACCTTCTCGAAGAAGGCATTGATCGGCCCCTGTAACTGCTGAATCTCAGCCCCTAGCGTGTTGGCCGGTTCAGCTTGGGCGGCCAGGGTTGCCACGGCGGCGGTGTAGGCCGTATGCAACTCGTGCTCAACTGTTTCGACATAGGCTGCCGGATTAAGTTCAAATTGCTCAGCCAGGCTGCGGGTGATGCGGGCGCAGCGAGCATAGGCGGTGAAGGTATCCGGCCACCACGCTTCCTGCACCAGGGCTTGCAGGGCATCACCGGCGCGGCGGGCGGCGTTGGGATTGTCGCCCCGCACGGCCAACACTGCATCGATGATATCGTAGCGATAGCCCAACTCGGTCAATACCCCTTGGAAGCGGCGCTCAATAAACGTTGCTGCTTCCTGCAAGGCTTCGGGACTCACCGCGACTGGTTGTTGGGCCGCGGCCAAGGCCAGCCCCGCACCGATGCTAAAGTCGGTCGTATTGGCCAGTAGATTGTTGACGACCCCCAACGCGGCGCGGCGCAAGCCAAAGGGATCGGCGCTACCGGTGGGAATCGCACCCACACCAAAGAGACCGACCAGGCTATCCAACTTGTCGGCCAGGCTCAGGGCGAGACCGGGCAAGGTGGCCGGGTTGGCGTCACCAGCGGCGCGGGGCAGATAGTGCTCGCGGATCGCCTGGGCAACCGCGGCCGCTTCGCCACTCTGCTTCGCATAGGTTTCGCCCATAATGCCCTGCAGGCTGGTCATCTCCACTACCATCGAGGTGACGAGATCCGATTTGGCGAGGGCGGCAGCGCGGCTGGTGGCCCCCAGTTGATCCGCATCGGCGCCCAGTTGTTGGGCAATCGCGGGGGCTAGCGTCTTGAGCCGGGCGACCTTATCGAGCATCGAGCCGAGTTTGGCATGGAAGGTCAGGGTGCTCAGCCGGTAGGTGTAACTTTCCAGTGGACGGGCGGTATCTTGGCGATAGAAATAAGCCGCATCGGCGTAACGGGCACGGATCACCCCGGCGTTGCCGGCGATCACCACGTCGGGGTGGGCCAGGTCGCGGGCGTTAGCAATAGTAATAAAGTGGGGCAACATCTGCCCATCTTTGAAGAGCGGGAAATAGCGCTGATGTTTCTTCATGACGCCGATCAGCACTGGTGTGGGCAGGGCCAGATACTTTTCTTCAAAGGTGCCGACCAATGCTTGGGGCGCTTCGACCAGATCGGTGACTTCGTCGAGTAGTGCCGGATCATCCGGGGTCGTGCCGCCGACTGTCGCTGCGGCTTGGGCGACCAACGCCGCAATCTGTTGCCGCCGTTCCTCCCGGTCCACAATCACCCCTTGTAAGGCGACTGCGTCAAAGTAGCGATCGGCATTCGCCACCGGGAAGGTGAGAAAGCCACCGGTTGATAAGTCGGCGGCAATATCGGCAAAGCGGGGGCCGCGGCTCTCTGCCCCACTGCTCACTCCGGCCCAGGTGAACGCTACCACCTGATCACCCAGCAGCGCGACGATCCAGCGCAGGGGGCGGGGATAGGCCGTGTTGCTGCTGTTCCAGCGCATGGTCTTGCTCCAGCGCAGGCTGTCGAGCAACGTGGTGCAGAGTTCCGGCAGTACCTCGGTGGTGGGGCGTCCCTTCACCTGTTGAATCGCATAGACATAGTTGTCGCGGGTGACCAAATCCGCCACATTGATGCCCTGGCCGCGCGCAAAGCCTTGCACGGCCTTCGTTGGCTCGCCCAAACTGTCATAAGCCCGATCCAGCGCCGGTCCCCGCTTTTCCACCACTTCATCTGCCTGGTGTGGGGCGAGCCCGGTGACATGGGCCACCAAGCGCCGGGTGGTGCCGGTGACGCGCAGCGCTGCATAGGTGAGCTTGTGATCGGCCAACAACTGTCCCAATTTGGTTTCGATCTGCGCGATCCCATCGACGACATCATGGGGGGGCAACTCTTCTGAACCCAGTTCGAGCAGGAAGGATTGCGGCGTGGTGGCGGGTGGCGCATGGCGGGTGGCGATCGCCCCGATCTCGTGTCTCGTGTCTCCTCTCTTGTCTTCTTTCAGCCACGGGAACTCCGCCCGTTCGCGCTGCTGTACATAGAGTTCGGAGACCCGGCGCGCCTGGCCGCGCATGCCGGCAAAGTATTTAGCCCGCTCGGTGACGCCAATCGCCCCGCGCGCATCGAGCAGATTAAAGGTTTGGCTTTGGCGCAGCACATAGTCGTGGGCCGGCAGGGTCAAGCCGCGTGCAATACAGGCGTCGGCTTCCAGGCGATAGATCTCATAGAGTTGCTTGAGCCGTTCGACATCGGCCAGCTCGTAGTTGTAGACACAGTTTTCAATTTCCGGGTCGCGATAGATCTCGGCAAAGGTGTGTTGCCCATCGACATCAATATCCCAGACCTGGCTCTTGTTCTGCAGGTACATCACAATGCGGTCAAGGCCATAGGTGATCTCAACGCTCACCGGGTCGAGGGTGAGGCTGCCGGCCTGTTGGAAATAGGTGAATTGGGTGATCTCCTGCCCGTCGAGCCAGACTTCCCAGCCCAAGCCCCACGCGCCCAGCGCTGGTGATTCCCAGTTGTCTTCGACAAAACGGATATCATGGCGCGTGCGGTCAAGACCAATCGCTTCCAGGCTGCCCAGGTATAACTCCTGCGGGTTGCCGGGATCGGGCTTGAGAATCACCTGGTATTGGTGATGCATCTGCAGGCGGTTGGGGTTTTCGGCATAACGGCCGTCGTCGGCGCGGAAAGAAGGCTCAACGTAAGCAACGTTCCACGGCTCCGGCCCAAGGACGCGCAGGACGGTAGCCGGGTTCATCGTACCGGCCCCCACTTTTTCACTATACGGTTGCCAGATCAGACAGCCGTGAGCCGCCCAAAATTCGTGGAGACGGGTGATCACCGCTTGCATCGTGGGTGGGTTATTGTTCATAAGGAGTTTAGCTCTATGGTTCTGGGTAAAGGGTTCAATGATGATTTTAATACTACAGCAGCGGGCGCAACGGCACCGGTGTAAAGGTTAACAAAAAGATCAGGATGACCAGATAGCCCACCAGCCGCCGGCCGCGGTTAAGCGTGCTCACATCATCCAGCGCGGGGGGATGGTAGGGGCCGATCAGGAAGAAGATTAGCCCCAGCCAGACAAACCAACCGGTGTAGCCAACGTTGATGAGCCAGGGTAGATAGCCCTGCACGCTCTCCAGTCCAGCGACGGCGAAAACAGCCATTGCCGTGAGCGCGGCCCGATTGACATAGCGTGCCTTCTCGCCAAAGAGCGCAAAGACGGTGTGGCCACCATCCAACTGGCCGACCGGCAGCAGGTTCAGCGCGGTGACCAGCAAGCCGATCCAAGCCGCGGTGGTCACTTGGTTCATAATCACATCTTCACCGGTGAGGGGATCGGGCAGCGGCTTGCCAAAGGTGTAGACCTTGGCGTAATAGTAGAGCACGCTGTTGCCCTCCAGCCAGGAGCCTGGCGTTGGCTCGGGGATGGTCATTGGGCTGGTGCTGAGGCCGTAGAAGAGCAAGGGCACGGCGAGCACCAAACCGGCCAGCGGACCGGCTACGCCAATATCAAAGAGCTTGCGGCGGTCGGGCACCGGCTCTTTGAGGCGGATAAACGCGCCGAGCGTTCCAAAACCAAAGGGCATGGGAATAAAGTAGGGCAGTGTCACCGCGACTTTGTGATAACGGGCGGCAAAGTAATGACCGAATTCATGCGCACCGAGAATGCCCAGTAGCGTCAACGCAAAGGGCCAGCCGCGGATAATGTTTTCGGGGCGAAAGAGATCAATCGCTTCGTTGACTTCGATGCCCGAGCCACTGGAGAGCGAGCCGACCCAGAGCGTGCTAATTGCGGTGACGATAAAAAGGATAATGTTGATCCAGGGGTTAGAGCGCTGTTTGGGGGCTACGCCGCCCAATACCTGCAATGTGACATCTTGTTCGCCACGATCCGGGCGCGGCCGCAGCATAGGGGTGAAGCCGCGCGCATTGAGTTCGGCGAGCCAGCGGGGGAAGAGATCGTGGCTGGGTTTTAAGAGTCGCCCCTGGACCATCACCGCGCCCTGCCGTTGGTCGCGCGTCGTCTGGATTGACTCAATTTCCATGTCGTTCGCCACCAAGGTCCGCACCATCGCGGCGAGATCTTGCGCCTCAGCCGCGGGTAATTCGCGAAAGGGCTGGGGGGGAAGTTCGTTTTTGTTTTCGGTCATGTGATAGGCAATCTATGGTTTCAGCACAAAACAAACGGGTTGACCCTGCCGGATCAACCCGTCCATTGTACCCGATCTTCTGTTTTTCGCCACAAAGTGAAGCTAGGTAGGCTCGTTATTCACGGTTTATACTCGGCTCAGTCATCATTTAGCATTTTACTCAAGTAGAAAATGCTAAATGATGACTGAGCCGTATCGTCGCGTCGAAAATAGATGTGTGCTAGCTATAATCTAGCTTTCCTGCCAGGGATTTAAGACTTCAGCTTCAGTAAAGGCAAAATCCTTGGTGTTACGAGTCACAATTACCAGACCATGATAAATAGCGGTTGCTGCAATCAGTGAATCCATTGTCGGTAGCGGTCGTCCGCGCTTTTCTAAATCAGCAATAAAAGTGCCCCAACGTAGCATAACCGCTACATCTAACGGCAAAATATGGTTGCCAAAGCGGGCGAATAGATTGTTCTGTAGCCAACTTAACAAATCAGACCGACGGCGTGATTCCGGCAGCTTTTCGATGCCACGTTGAACTTCGCCGATCGTAATCACGCTTAGGTAGATTGCGTTTTCTGCGACGTTATCGATCCACTCAACTACTTTGGGATTTGGTTGGCGGGCGATTAGTTCAGATATAACGTTCGTATCGAGTAGAAACTTCATAGGACTATTTCGGCTCTGATCGGGCTTTGATCTCTGGTTAGGTCAAGATCAACATCGTCGAGTGGCGCACTCCTAAAGAATTCGGAGAGCTTATCCTTTGGCTTCACATTCTTGTAATACTCGGCGGCAGAGACAACAAAGGCGACTTCAACGCCATGTTTAGTAATGACTTGTGGCCCTACCGCCTGTGCAGCTTGGATAACTTGGCTAAACTTATTTTTTGCTTCCTGTACCTGCCAACTTTGTATCATTGTTACCACCATCCTAGTTTGTGTTCCATTGACAAAACGCACATGCTGTATTCTGTCTAGACTGTCTAGATTTTACGAGATCATGATTAGTTTGTCAATACCCCAAATTTGGTGCTAACCAGCGTTCCATCGTGGCCAACGGCATCTCTTTGCGCGCCGCATAATCTTCGACCTGATCCTGCCCAATCCGCCCCAGCCCAAAGTAAGCGGATTCGGGGTGGGCGAAGTAGTAGCCGCTGACCGCGGCGGTGGGGAACATGGCAAAACTCTCGGTCAGTTCGATGCTCGTATGACAGGTCGCCTCCAACACACGGAAGAGTTCGCCCTTCTCGGTGTGATCGGGGCAGGCGGGATAGCCCGGTGCCGGGCGAATGCCACGGTACTTTTCGGCGATCAACGCATCGCCCGGCAACTGCTCGTCCACCGCGTAACCCCAGAACTCTTTGCGCACTCGCTCATGTAATCGTTCCGCAAAGGCTTCGGCCAGGCGGTCGGCCAGCGCCTTGAGCAGGATGCTGTTATAGTCGTCGTGGTTGGCCTCAAATTCGCTGAGCTTCGCCTCGATCCCAATCCCCGCCGTCAGGGCAAACATGCCCACATAATCCCTCACGCCACTTTCCTTCGGGGCCACAAAATCGGCCAGGGCATAGTTAGGTCGCCCCGGCGGCTTCTCCATCTGTTGGCGCAAGGTGTGGATGACGGAGATTGGGGCCGCTTTGGCTTCGACAAGCTCAGCCACCCCATAGACCTCAATATCATCGCCCACACTGTTCGCCGGGAAGAGGCCGATCACCGCTTTGGCCGTGAGCCACTTTTCGGCGATGATACGTTGCAGCATGGCCTGGGCATCGATGTAGAGTTGGCGCGCGGCGCTGCCGACGGTGGCATCTTCCAGAATTTGGGGGAATTTGCCGGCCAACTCCCAGGTGGCGAAGAAGGGGGTCCAGTCGATGTAGTCGGCTAACTCGGCTAAGTCATAGTGTTCAAAAACTTTTAGCCCCAGGTGATTGGGTTTGGGCGGCGTGTAACCTTCCCAATCCGGTTGGAAGCGCTGTTGGCGCGCTTCGGCCAGGGTGCGCAGATCGCGGCGGGCGGCGCGATTACCGTGTTGCTCACGCAGCGCGGTATAGTCGGCGCGTGTGCGCTCGATAAAACTATCGCCCTGGTCATCGCTCAACAGGGTTGACGCCACGCCCACTGCGCGCGAGGCATCGACCACATGGACCGTTACCCCGCGCGTATATTGCGGCTCGATACGCAAGGCAGTATGCAACTTGGAGGTGGTCGCCCCGCCAATCAGCAGCGGAATCGTAAAGCCTTCGCGCTCCATTTCGGCGGCCAGGTGGCGCATCTCTTCCAGCGACGGGGTGATCAAGCCGCTGAGGCCGATAATATCGACCTTTTCCGCCCGCGCTGTTTCCAGAATCTTGGCGGCGGAGACCATGACACCCAGGTCGATCACTTCGTAGTTATTACACTGCAGCACAACGCCGACAATGTTCTTGCCAATATCATGCACATCGCCCTTGACGGTCGCCATCAGGATCTTGCCCTTGGCGCTGGTGTCGTTGTTGAGCGCCTTTTCGGCTTCGATATAAGGGATCAGATGGGCGACAGCTTGTTTCATCACGCGGGCGCTTTTGACCACCTGGGGCAGGAACATCTTGCCGGCACCAAAGAGGTCGCCGACCACATTCATGCCATCCATCAGCGGCCCTTCGATGACCTGAATCGGGCGCTCGTACTGTTGGCGCGCCTCTTCCACATCTTCCAACACATAGGTATTGATGCCCTGCACCAGGGCATGAACCAGCCGATCCCGCGCCGATTTCTCGCGCCAACTGAGATCTTCCTGCTTCTCTTTGCGCTGCCCTTGGACATTCTCGGCCAGCGTCACCAGCCGTTCGGTGGCATCCGGGCGGCGATTGAGGATCACATCTTCCACATGTTCGAGCAGCGTGGCCGGAATCTCTTCATAGATGGCGAGTTGACCCGCGTTGACAATGCCCATGTCCATGCCGGCGCGAATCGCGTGGTAGAGAAAGGCCGAGTGGATCGCCTCGCGCACGGTCTCGTTGCCACGGAAGGAGAAGGAGACATTGCTCACGCCGCCGCTGATCAGGGCGTGGGGCAAGGTGGCTTTGATCTGGCGCGTCGCCTCAATAAAGGCCACGCCATAGCCATTGTGCTCCTCGATGCCGGTGGCAATCGCAAAGATGTTTGGGTCAAAGATAACATCCTGGGGCGGGAAACCGACCTGTTCGGTGAGAATTTTGTAAGCGCGTTGGCAAATTTCCACTTTGCGTTCGACCGTATCGGCCTGCCCCTGCTCATCAAAGGCCATGACGACCACCGCCGCGCCATAACGGCGCGCCAATTTGGCCTGCTTGATAAAACTTTCCTCGCCCTCTTTCATGCTGATCGAGTTGACAATCGACTTGCCCTGGACACATTTCAACCCCGCCTCGATTACCGACCATTTGGACGAGTCGATCATCACCGGCACGCGCGCAATATCCGGCTCGGCGGCAACGAGGTTGAGGAAGCGCACCATCGCTGCCTCGGCATCGAGCAACCCTTCATCCATGTTGATATCGATGATCTGCGCGCCATTTTCCACCTGTTGGCGTGCCACCGTGAGCGCTTCGTCGTACTGGCCCTCTTTGATCAGCTTGGCAAAACGGCGCGAGCCGGTGACATTGGTGCGCTCACCGATGTTGACAAAGTTGGTCTGTGGCCCGATCACCAGCGGTTCGAGGCCACTCAGGCGACAACGGGGTTCAACCGCGGCGGGGACGCGTGGCGCGATATTTTGCACCGCTTGACCAATCGCGTTGATATGTTTGGGGGTGGTGCCACAGCAGCCGCCCACCACATTGAGCAGCCCACTCTGCGCAAATTCGCCCAACACGTCGGCCATCTGGCCTGGCGTCTCGTCATATTCGCCAAAGGCATTGGGCAGCCCGGCGTTGGGATAGATGCTGACATAACAGGCGGCGACCTGGCTGAGATCGTAAATATATTGGCGTAGCGCGCGCGGCCCTAACGCGCAGTTGAGCCCCACAATCAGCGGCTGGGCGTGCATCATCGAGTACCAGAAAGCTTCGGTGACCTGGCCCGAGAGGGTGCGCCCGCTGGCGTCGGTGATCGTGCCGGAGATCATGATCGGCAGCCGTTGGCCGGTCTCGTCAAAATAGCGCATCACCCCAAAGATCGCCGCCTTGGCGTTGAGCGTGTCAAAGATCGTCTCAATCAGCAACAGGTCAACCCCACCATCGACCAGGCCACGGGTTGCCTCATAGTAGGCCTCGGCCAGCGCGTCAAAGGTGACATTGCGTGCGCCTGGGTCATTGACATCGGGTGAGATCGACGCGGTGCGATTGGTCGGCCCCAGCGCGCCGGCGACAAAACGTGGTCGCGCCGCGGTCGTAAGTTCGTCGGCTACGGTGCGCGCTAGTTGCGCCGAAGTGCGATTGATCTCATAGACATAGGCTTCCAGCCCATAGTCGGCTTGGGAGATGGCGGTGGCGGCGAAGGTGTTCGTTTCAATGATATCCGCGCCCGCTTCCAAATAGGCGCGATGAATCGCGCTGATGACGGTGGGCTGGGTCAGCGAAAGGATGTCGCTGTTGTTCTTGAGATCAATCGGCCAGTCGGCAAAGCGCTCTCCCCGATAGTCAGCCTCGGTCAGCTTGTACTGTTGGATCATCGTTCCCATCGCGCCGTCGAGCACGAGAATCCGGTTTTGGAGTTGTTCCAGCAGCTGGGGCGCGCCGGCATTTGTATACTGTAAAGAATTGGTCATAAAAAGCTGATTTGCCTTCCTATCAAACTTTGCACAGAACAGTCGTTTGCTTCAACTGCGACCAGCATGGGCCAATAAAAAACGTCTGCCTAGTCATTGACCAGCAGACGCTAAAATCGAGCGATCATCTCCGCTTGGCTGGCCTAACCGATAGCTGTGAAATGTGTAGGTGACAAGCAAAGGGGTGTCGATCTGCGTCACACGAGCTACATTCCACAACCGATAACCGGGGCTCCAGCGGGTTGTCGATATTTACTTTAAGTTAATAAACCATATCATGGCTTACCCGTTCTGTCAAACGTTAGGAGATCGAGAAGACGAAATTCAAAACAATACTTTACTCATCGACTTCTTCATAATCCCCATCCAACCACACTTCCACCATAATCTTGTTCGGCGCCGCTTTTTCCGCATCCGCACGGATCGGCTGCCCGTTTTCGCCTAGGCCAACATCGAAATGGTGGGCCAACTTGGGATTGGCACATAGATAATAGTAGAAGCGCTCGGCCAATTCCGGGCCATCTTCATAGACGTGACCGACACCGGCCAACGTTTCGCCACGCAGCCGCACAGTAACCGGTGCTTCGCCGCGCAGGTTACGCCACCAGGTGCGATGTTTGTGGGTGAGGATGGTCAGGATGCCACTCGCTTCATCTTCCACATAGTTGACCGGCGTGGTGTACTGCTGTCCACTTTTGCGGCCGGTGACGGTGATCAGGAGTAAATCCTTGCTCGCCACTGTATGCCAGCGTGAGCGTAGGATGAATTTCATGATCGGGTTGCCGATGGTGATAGTTAAGTTACGTTTGGCCATGATTTTTCCTGATGATGAATAAGCGCCGAGTTTAGATAAAGCAGCAAGGCGACCAAGATGAGCACTTCGGCAAAAACATAGTGCCAGCGCAACAGCACTGCGCCAAAGGGCACCAGCAGGGGAAAAGCGTGGATGTCGGGCAGCGCCGTAATGAGCATGCCGACCAGGGCTAGTGCGACAAAGCGGCCTTGCCAGGGTGAAAGGGGCTGTTGTGTGGTGGCGAGTAAGGCCAATGCCAGCGGCAAGAGCCAGATCAGATTCATGATCCAGGTCATCGGCCCGGTGAGGAGGATGACGAGTAGCACGACTTGCCAGTAAAAAAAGTGCTGTTGCGCTGTCCACGGCGCGCTGGGCCAACCCTTGCTCTTTTCCCACAGGATGACGCCGATGAACAGCGCCCCAAAGGCGACCAGCGAGACCGTTGATTGCGACACCGCGCCCAATACTTTGTTCCATACCGAATGTAGATTGCGCACCAGGGTGGCATTCTTGGTAAAGAAAAAGGACTCCGGCAGGTAGGTGCGGCTATCTTTCTGGGTATAGCCCTCGGCCAACTCCTGATGAAGGGCATTCCACTCGGCCCGATCCATCAACATCTCCGGCGCGCCTAGATCGCCATATCGGGAGATGCGGGGTAACTCCGCTTGTAGATAGCCGCGCACCTGATCGATGCCATTGACCCCCAGCGAAACCGCCAGCAAACACGCACCGCCAACACCATACCCCACCACTGCCCACCAGTGGCGGCGCCAGAACAGGAAGGGAACAAAATAGTCCAGCCGGGCCAGCGGCTGAAAGAGCGTCGCGACCAGCGGCGGATAGAGAAAGCGGCTGGTCAGAAATTCGTTGATGCCATCCCAGATCGGCGGGTTGGTGGCCAGGTGGGTGCGGTAGGGCGACAGGCCGGCATTCAGCGCTTCGCCGGCCGTGTAGAAGGCCGCAAAATCCATCTGTAGGCTTTCCAGCGCAAAGCGCGCCATAAAGCCGAGCAAGCGGAGCGTGGTTAGGCCAAGCAACAGACCCAACAGCAGCCGGAACAATGTTGTGGTTGGGGCGTGCAGCACAGGGACACTCGCTGCCATCAACCGCTGCTCCCATTGTGTTGCATCACGGTTACGTCGCGCAGGGCAGTTTTGGCCACATCGCGGGCGACAAAGTTGGGCAACGTGGCAATCGGATGGAAATTGCGTGCCATTAACAGGTCAACCTTGGCGCGATCGCTGGTGTCCACATAGGCAATGACCCGGTCCGCCGCGGGCAAGCTGAGCGTATCTAGCAATTGATTGCCGTGCGCCCAGTAATCGGGATGACAGTAGACATCAACCAGACAAGTATCCGGCCAAAGGCCATCCCATTGCCAGGCCGCGATGCCGACCACGGCGGCGGTGATCGGGTGGCGGAGCACGGCAGTCATCGGCCCTTCGCCGGCCGCGGCCAACCTTTCTTCATCGAGCAGCGCTTCCAGCAGCGGTCCCTCCGGCGAGCGGCGGCCAATCAAACCGCGGGCGGCACAACGAATCACGCCGCGAAAATCACCCAACAGCAGTGGCGCGACCATGACCCAATCCTGCCAGGTTAGCCTGGTGGCGGCGAGTGGACTTTCTGGCGGCAGGGGCGGGAAAAATGTCTGGCTGAAGGCGTCGGCGCTGTCGGCGTAATAGGCCATGTAGCCACTCTCCGCTTCGAGCTTTGCAAAGCCAAAACTCTGGTACATCTTGTAGGCAACCGACTCATAGCCGGTGCCTAGGTAGAGCGCCCGCCCACCGCGCCCCCGGAAATCAGCCATCTGTCGCGCCATCAACTGGCTGCTAGCCCCCTTTTGGCGGTCGGCCGGCAAGGTAAAGACATGGCCAAAGTGCCCGACCCCTTGATGTTCAGCCGTCATGAGATTCGCCAGTGGTACGCCATCGCGGTGAAGGACATAAAAGAAGGTCTCAATCGGCAGGGGACGCTCTAAAAATTGGGCATTCTGCCAGTTCCACGGATCACCCTTATGCCAGAGCAGCTTTTCCAATCGCCCCGCCCATTCCAAATCCGGCCCCTGAATCAGGCCGGCTTCGACCGTCTCGCCACTTTTGAGGGTTACCTTGCCCAATGCTGTGTACATACCACTTTAGCTTTCTGTTGATAGTGAGGCGTAAGGCATGAAACGTGATGTGTGAAACGTGATGTGTGAAAGAGCTGGGCAACTTTTACGTGTTACGCTTTACGCATCACGTTTCACGTTTCACGCATCATGCCTTACGCCCCATGCATCACCTTTTACGTATCACCTTTTACGTTTTACGTCGCATGTTTTACTTTTCCCCCTATGGTACTATAAGCGACGGTGGTCAACAAACCCTGGTGTGCAGTGCTGGTCGCCCGTACCCAACGTCTAGGTGCTGTCGGCCAAGCGTAAGTAAGCTGTGGGTTGGCGGTAAGCTGATCAATGCTAAAATGGAAATGCTGAGCCACCATCAACGATGCCGATCAGACCACTCCTCTGGTTCAACAATCCCCAACCACTTATCAATCAGCTAGATACACACATAAGGAAGTCTTCATGTCGATCCAACAACTTTATCGCCTGCTCACGGCGCTGCCTGCACACATGGCGCGGTTACGCAACGGTGTTTTGATCTTGCTGGTGCTCAGTAGTGGGTTTGCGCCGGGGCTGCCGATTGCTGTGGTTACGGCCCAAAGCGCGTCCCCCCACAACTATGGTGAAGCCTTGCAAAAAGCGGTCTACTTCTACGAAGCCCAAATTTCAGGGCCAAAACCAACTTGGAGCCGCGTCGAATGGCGGGGTAATTCGGGCTTGACCGATGGCGCTGATGTCGGCAAAGATCTGACCGGCGGCTGGTATGATGCCGGCGATCATGTCAAGTTTGGTTTTCCCATGGCCGCTTCCGCCACGATGTTGGCCTGGGGTGGGATTGAATATCGCACCGGCTATGCCAATACCGGCCAGTTGCCCCATTTGCTCAATAACCTGCGCTGGGTGGCCGACTATTTTGTCAAAGCGCACACCGCGCCCAACGAACTCTATGGCCAGGTGGGTAATGGTGGCCAGGATCACGCCTGGTGGGGGTCGGCTGAAGTGATGCCGATGGCAAGGCCATCCTACAAGATCAGCACCAGTTGTCCGGGCAGCGATCTGGCCGGTGAAACGGCGGCCGCCTTAGCCGCCATCTCCATCATTTTTCGCACTGGGGGTGATAGTGCCTACGCCGACATGCTGCTGACCCATGCCGAGCAACTCTACAGCTTTGCCGACACCTATCGCGGCACCTACAGCAGTTGTATCACCGATGCCGGGGCCTTTTACAATTCGTGGAGCGGCTATCAAGATGAACTCGTCTGGGGCGCGCTCTGGCTGCACAAAGCGAAAGCGGCACAGAACGCTGGCTACGGCAACAGTTATCTGACCAAAGCCACGGATTACTACCCAACAATTGCCGGCAAACATATCTGGACCCACGCCTGGGATGATAAGAGTTATGGCAGCTATGTCTTGCTCGCCCAACTGACCGGGCAACCCCAATATCAAACTGCCGCCGAACATTGGCTCGACTACTGGACCAGTAACTACAATGGGGCGAGTGTCTCCAAACTGGCCGATGGTTTCCCAGTGTTGGATGACTGGGGCTCGTTGCGTTATGCGGCGAATACCGCGCTGGTCGCCTTTATCTACAGCGACGGCCTGCCCACCGGCCACGCCAAGAAGACACTCTATCACGACAAGGCGGCCAGTTGGATCAACTATATGTTGGGCAGCAACCCCGCCAATCGCAGTTATGTCGTCGGCTTTGGCAACAACCCGCCCCAACATCCTCATCACCGCACCGCGCACGGTTCGTGGGCCGACAGCCAGAGCGTGCCGGCCAATCACCGCCACGTCCTCTACGGCGCGCTGGTGGGTGGCCCCAACCGGTCAGGTGTCTACAACGACGTGATTGGCGATTATCAATCCAATGAAGTCGCGACGGATTACAATGCCGGCTTTACCGGTGCCCTGGCACGCATGGCGCAGGAGTGGGGTGGCACTGCGCTGGCCAGTTTCCCCCTCGTCGAGACACGCGACAACGAAATCTTTGTCGATGCCAAAGTCAACGCCAGTGGGGCCAACTTTGTCGAGATCAGCGCCTATCTCACCAACAAATCGGGCTGGCCGGCGCGGCCAGGTGACAAACTTTCCTTCCGCTATTTCTACACCAGTGATGGCGGTACTGTGACCGTGAGCCAGAATTTTAGCGGCTGTGGCAGCAATGTGGTCTCGGCGCCGCAACTGTGGAGCGGTAACATCTACTATGTGACGATCAACTGCACCCCCACCAACATCTATCCCGGCGGCCAAAGCGCCCATCGCAAAGAAATTCAGTTTCGCCTGACCAGCAGCGGCACGTGGAGCAACGCCAATGACCACTCCTACAGCGGGGTGGCAACTGGTGGTACCCATAGCTTGGCAACCAACATCCCCGTCTATGACAACGGCGTGCGCGTCTTTGGGAATGAACCGGGCGGTAGCAGCTCCACCGCTACTCCAACCGCTGCGGCCAGTGCAACATCGACCGCCACCCCTGGCAGCGTCCCCACCAACACCCCAGTGGGCGCGACCGCGACCCCCGTGCCACCAACGGCAACCCCTGTCCCTGCGACCAATACCCCAACGCCAACGCCGGGTACATTGGCCCTGTGCCAAGTTACCTATACGGTCACCAGCCAATGGGGGGATGGCTTTAACGTTGATGTGACGATTAAAAACAATGGCGTTAGCGCCGTCAATGGCTGGGTAATCAAGTGGACTTTCCCCGGCAATCAACAGATTGTTAACCTGTGGAACGGCGCGTTGACCCAGAATGGTCAAGCGGTTACCGTCGCCAACCTCACTCACAACGGTCAACTTGCCGCCAACGGTGGGGTGCAGAGTTTTGGCTTCCAAGCGGCGTTTAGCGGCGCGAACCCTAACCCGGCCAGTTTTACTGTCAACGGCATTCTCTGTAATGGCAGCGCAAGCGCGACCGCGACCCCGACAGTTCCGCTGACGCCAACCGGCAGCGTGCCGACCTCAACGCCACTTAGCCCAACCCCGACTTCCCTACCGCCAACCCCAACGCCAACCGCCACTGCCATGGTCGCGACCCCAACGCCGACCGCCACCGCTGGTGCACCCGCTGCCGCTTGTCAGGTGCGTTATACGATTACCAATCAATGGCCGGGCGGCTTTACTGCCGATGTCATCCTCAAAAATAATGGGACAACGCCGATCAATGGTTGGCGCGTGACCTGGACGTTCGCAGGCAATCAGGTGATTACCAATTTGTGGAACGGGGCAAAGACACAAAATGGGCAAAGTGTACAGGTGGCGAACTTGGGGTATAATAACCTCATCGGGGCGAATGGCGGCACCCAGGGCTTTGGTTTCCAAGGCACCTTTAGCGGGACTAATCTTATCCCCAGCAGCTTTACCGTGAATGGCAGCAGTTGTGGCATCATGACCACGGCACAGGCTTTACAACCTGGCGAGGACGCCACCGTTGTTTGGGGCGCTTATCTGCCGCTGCTGAGCGCGGCAGAGTAGTACTCCTTGTCATTCCGAGGCAGCAGTATCGCCGAGGAATCTCGAGCTGGGTAACACGAGATTCCTCGGCGAAAAGCTGCCTCGGAATGACAAGGGCTAATCTATCAAAATTTCCTTACGCAATCATAGGACTCATCTATGCACTATCGAATCTTGGGGCGCACGGGGCTGCGTGTCTCGGCGTTGGCTTTGGGCACGGTCGAGTTGGGGATGGATTATGGGATCAACGCACCGGGGCACTTTGGCCGGCCCAGTGATGACGCGGCGATCGCGATTGTCCACGCCGCGATTGACGGCGGCATTAATTTGATCGACACGGCGCGCGGCTATGGCGAAAGTGAACGGATTCTCGGCCAGGCCTTTCAAGGCAAACGCGATCAAGTGGTGATTGCCACCAAAGTATCCACCCACCTGCCCGATGGCACCCTGCCGGTTGGTAAAGCCTTACAAGCGCGCATGCTCGACCAGCTTGAAACCAGCCTGCGCCTCTTGCAGACTGATCATGTCGAGATCTGGCAGATCCACAATGTGGACGCCCAACTGTTAGCGCAATGGGAGACGGTCGCCGAGACCTTTGCCCTCGCCCAACAACAGGGCAAGATCAGTTGGCGCGGTGGCTCGTTCTATGGCGCGCAGTTGCCGGTCCAGGCGCTTGGCCTCGATCTTTTCGACCTGATCCAGGTGACCTACTCAGTCTTTGATCAGCGGATTAGCGATCAACTGTTGGGGCTGGCGCAAGCGCAGGGCGTCGGCGTGTTAGTGCGCTCGGTCCTGCTCAAAGGCGCGTTGACCGAACGGGCCGAACACTTGCCCGATCATCTGGAAACCTTGCGTGCCCAGTCGCGTCGCTTCCGCCAACTGGTGGCCGAGGCCGGGATCGGCCTATCGCCCGCCCAAGCTGCGCTCGCCTTTGCCCTGGCGCAGAGGCAGATTCAGAGTGTGTTGGTGGGGGTGCGTACGGCTGAGGAGTTGGCGGATAATCTAGCTGCGCTGGCGGTTGAACTGTCGCCCGATCTGCTGGCAGCCTTGACGGCCCTGCGGCTGGATGATGAGGGGTTGCTGAACCCGGGGACGTGGGAGATTGGGTGATTATTGATGTAAGATCTCTGCCGGCGTCATAGTTGATAAATATAACGCAACGGCTTCTTGCATATTCCCGATCACCTCGTCTAACGTTTCACCTTGCGTTTGGCAACCACTGAGTTCAGGCGCATACGCGTAATAGCCATCTTCATCCTTTTCAATCACTACTGTAATTTTTGATGTCATCAACTAATCCTTGCTTTTTTGATTTTGTTGTCCCATAGAACACAAATTAGTACCGGACAGTGTTTACAATCCGGGCTATCGACTTGCACACGTTACGCCCGTGCCACAGCTTCCTGCACAACCTCTTGGGTCCACGCATTTAAGCTTTTGCCTTGGGCTTCGGCTAAGGCTGCCGCCCGTGCATGCAGCGCCGGCTCAAGGCGCAAGGCCACTTTGCCGGAGTAGGGCTTTTGGGGCGCACGGCCTAACTTTGTGCAGGTTTCCAGGTAATCATCGACCGCATCGGCAAAGGCTGCGCGCAGTTCCGCAACCGACTCACCGTGAAACCCAACCACATCACGAATGCCGGCCACATGGCCGACAAATGCGCCATCTTCTTCACTGTATTCGATCCGAGCGGCGTACCCCTTATACATCATCAACTTCATGGTTTGATCCCTGCCTGTGTCAAAAAGTCACGCGCATCGCGTACCTGATAGGGTTTGGCCTCTTTCTGTGGATGTGGGCGATGAAACGTCGCAACCACACCATTAAGTGCAAACCGCACACGTGAACCACGTCCTTCAATCACTTGCGCACCCACTGCCACAAATAGAGCTTCAATCTCACGCCACGCGAGGTTTGCTGGCGTTGGACTAGCAAAAATTGCTGTAAGTGTACGTTGGTGAGCAGCTTTCATTAGAGAATGATAGCAAATTGTGATAGCATAGGCAAATTGCTATCATTTGCTAGCGCTCATTTCTCTGTTCATTTTACCCGTTGCTGGCCCGTCGGACACAAATCCAACACTGGGCAACGTTCACACGCTGGGTTGCGAAAATAGCAGCAGCGTTGGCCGTGGAGCATCAACACTTCATGGTTATCATAGACTTGTTGCGCACTCCAATCGGTGGGCAATTGGGCTTCGAGCAGCGCGTGGGCGGGACCAACGGCGACGTCCGCCCCGATCAACCCCAGGCGCTGCGCCACACGGTGGTGATGGCTATCGACCGGCAGTGCCGGTTGACGCAAGCGGCTAAAAAGTAGCACCGCTGCGCTCGTTTTAGGACCAACGCCTGGTAATTCCTGTAGCCAAGCGCGCACCGCGGGTACGGGTAACTCCGCCAAAAAATCCAACGACAATTCACCCCGGCGCTCGGTAATGAGCCGTAAAATCTGCTGGATGCGCGGCGCTTTCTGTTCGGGCCAGGTGACATTCGCAATCACCGCTTCCACCTCGGCCAGCGGCGCATCGCGCACGGCAGCCCAATTCGCAAAGCGGGCGCGCAAAGCCTTGAAGGCGCGCCCGGAATCCGCATTGCGCGTGCGGTGGGAAAGCAACGAAGAGACTAGTTCACTCAGCGGATCAAGCTCGTGAAAATAGGGAATTGGGCATTCATAGCTCTGGCAAAGCCGTTCATGGATGAGTAAGGCCTTTTGGCGCAGTTCTGGTGTTGGTGCGATCGACAGTGGGTTTTGCTTCATCATTTTACGATAAAGGCGGGCGGGGTAAAAAGCTAGTGGGCGCGCTTCCAGAGTAAAGTGGCCAGTATCAGTAGACCACAGTGTAGTCTACATCCCCTGATGCAGACATCCGTTCGTAGCTGAGGATGCGAACGACACGTTGCGGTCTACTGAGCATCGATAGGTTGACAAGTCGCGTGGAAATCATTACACTCATGCAAAGATTTTTGGTTAAAGCTACCCAACCACCATCATACCTATGTCTGATCTGCAGGAATTGGTTCGTCAAAGCCAAGCCGAACGTATTGCTTTCTTCCGCCATGGGGAAGTTGCCTCCCCAGCCTGTGTCGAACTTTTTCGACGTGCCTTTGCGGATGACCGCCTGGCCTGGGAAGCGATCTTTGCGCAACTCTTCCCGCAGGAGATCCGCCGTTACATTCAGGCCGCGGCCCGTAGCCGCCAGGCGCAAGGGGTTGCCTCTTTTAGCCCTGCCGATCTGGAAGATGCCGTACAAGAAGCACAAGTTGCCTTCTACCATTATGCACCCAAAGCGCCAACTCTACTTACCAGTGGCGATCTCGCACCGATTATTGCCTATCTGAAAACATGCACGATGAGTGCGGTGGCCACGGTGGCGCGCAAGCTGCCGCCGCCCACAGAAGCGCCGCTCTCTGCCCTTGCCGGTGAAGATAACGATGATTGTGCTGCTGAAAACACAGGGGCTGGGGGCAAGTTACCCTTATCAACCCTGGATGACTTCACCGCAACCATGACAAACGTCAGTGCCATTCTGGCAGAGTTACAGAAAATTTTACAAACCGATGTGGAGCGCGTGATCGCCCAGGAATGTTTCCTCAACGATACGCCCCCGCGTGAACTGGTGGTGGATTATGCGCACCTCTTTCCCGGCGGCGATACAGAGGCCAAACTCAAATATCTCAATCAGGCGCTCAAACGCATCCGGCTACGCGCCGAAAAATCACCGACTTTTCAAAATCTGCGATCTGCGCGCCGAAAAAGCGAGGGGGCGGCATTTCTTACTTATAGCGTAGCGGAGCTTTCTGCGATTGGTGAGGCGATGATGCCCGGATTGGAACCCTGTGCCTTTGATGAGGCGACCCTACTAGAATATATCCAAGGTAATGTGCCGGCTGAACAGCGTGCTGCCATTGAACGCGCCCCCGCCTGTGTCGAAGCGGCTCGTCATTTGGCTCAGGATGTTGCTGTGTTGCGTGCATTCTTACAGCTGGCACCCTGCCCAGCGGTAGAGACACTGCTGGC
This sequence comes from Caldilineaceae bacterium, assembly GCA_022842065.1. The sequence goes on along the minus strand of JALHQH010000021.1, from coordinate 142,922 downwards.
CTATCATGATAAGGCGTTGCCCAGCGCACAACAGTTGATCGTCCATAACCATCTCCAGATCTGCCCGCAATGCCAGACCGATATCGCCATGTTTGTGGCGATTGACGACGTCACGTTGCAGGAGGCACCGTCGCCGCTGCGCCGTTTCTTTGAGGCCCTTTTCCTGCCACCAACGCTGGGCAGCGCGCCCGTACGCGGCACACTGCCCAGCGTGCAGTATCGCTCGCAGATTCGCACCCCCGCCATCGACATCTTCATCTTTACCCAAAAAACGACCGGCAAAGGCCGCACCTGGACCCTGCGGGGTGAGTTGCGCACCGAGGAAGGCTTGCAGTTTACCCAAGTTGAGCAGCTGATCCTGCGCACGGCTGAGCCACTGGCTGCCACCGCACCGGTTGAAATCACGACAACCCTTGACGAAGATGGGATGTTTGTCTTTCGTGGCTTGGCCGCAGGTGTTTATGCCTTGCAGGTTTTTACTGATGAAGAAGAGATTCTGATTCGCGCTTTGAAGGTAGGAGAAGATAGTTAAATGGCCCCAGCCGCGTCGGTTCCACTGCCTACCGATGTTCAGCAATTGCTCAACACGCTGCTAACTTGCTCACCAGCAGAGCTTCAACCCTGGATTGAGCGCCACCGTCCCCAACTGACCCTGCCTTTCCTACAAGCCTTAAAAGATACCTACGCCGTCACCGCCTATATTTTAGCTGAGCCGCGACAGGCCGAGCGCGCAACCCGGTATGGGCTGCTGATCGCCGAACAACTGACCGCTGAACCGTTCGCCCTGCCGCTTGCGCAGTGGGCCCGTGGCCTTTGGGCAATGTTCCATGCCCCAGAGGAAGCGGTTGCTCTCTTTCAACAGGCGCAGCCCGCCTACCGCGCCGTCGGTGACACGCTGAGTGTCGCGCGCTTGAATGCGAATCTCGTGGGGGTATTGGCGGAATGTGGTCGTTTTGCCGAGGCGGAGGCGGCCTATCAGGCGGCGCGTCCAACATTTCAGGCATGCGTAATCGAGTCACCCCTCTATTTGGTTTGGTTAGATCAAAATTATGGTTGGTTGCTCTACAGTCAGGGACGATATGCAGATGCACTATCAGTACTAGAATCTGCTTTAGAACTTGCACGAAATCACCAATTTATCACAAATATTATCGGGATTCAGGTCAATCGTCATTTAGCATTAGGTATGTTAGGTCGTTTAATCGAAGTTGAAGCAGGCTTCTTAGCGGAACGCACTTCAGCTTTGGCACATGAGCAGATGCTTACGGTCGCCCGCATTGACATGAACTTGGCAGATCTATATACGTGGCAAGGCTATGTTGCGACTGCGTTACAACGTTTTCAACTAGCAGAACAGACATTTGCCGCGCTTGAGAATGAGATGGAAATCGCCTCCATTCTTTTTCGTCAGGCCGCGTTACTGAGTCGGATTGGGGCGCGGCGTGCAGCCATTCGTCATTATGCCCAAGCCCTGTCCCACTTTACACAACGCCAGATGCTCCCTCAAGTTGGCGAGTTACTGGTTGGATATGCTATCGCCTGCCGGCAAGAGGGTGAATACCGGCAAGCCGCAACTTTACTAAAACAAGCCGAAGAAGTCTGGCAGCGGTTGCAAAATCCTCTATGGCAAGCAATGGTTGCGCTGGAACGCGCCGCCTTAGCGCTGGAACAAGAAGATTACGCCACAGTTCGGCAACTACTACAACAGTGGCCGGCGGCCACCGAGCACTTACGGTTGCAAGCCGAATTTCAGTTGTTGCAGGCCGATCTGTTGCGGCTGACAGCACAAGACGCTGCCGATCTCAAGCATGCTGCCCAGGCGTATGAAACTGCTTCCGGCTATGCAACGACACATGGCGAACGATGGATCGAACGCAGTGCTTGCGTTGGATTAGGTAAGTGCTGGCTAATGGATGAGCCGGCACGTGCCATCACCTTTTTTGAACAGGCGGCAACCATTGACACGGCCCTACGACAGACATTAACAGTGGAAGAGTTGAAGGCCAGTTTTCATGAGCAAGCCAACGACCTATTTGATGATCTGATCACCTTCGCGATTGCCCAACAACAGGATCAAAGAGCGCTGGCCTATAGTTGGCGCGCCAAAGCAGGCGCTTTGCTCGATTTGCTCCAGGCACTACATGATCAGCCCTCATTACCCACCGCCAGCCAGGTAGCAATTGCGCAGACCCGTCAACAGATTGCAACCCTGCGCTGGCAACAAGCCATAAGCGCCGACCCAGCCCTGCCCCAGGCGCTACAAAACCAACAACACACGCAGATTGCCGCTTTGGAGCAACAATTGCTCGATCTGCGGCGGCAGCGTAATTACGGGTACCATGCGGTGAACCGATGCTTTGCTGAGACTGCACAACTCGATCCGGCTACGGTTCTGCCCCAAATGGAGGCTGATCTGCTCCTGGAATATGTGCGCTGTGGCGATGATCTTTGGGGGATAGTGGCTGATCGCCAAGGCCGCTGCCAGGGTATTCAGTTGGTTGATGTGGAAACCATCGCCGATCTCAATGCCCGGTTGCAATTGCGCTTCGGCAATGCGGTGGCCCAACCGGCGGCGCGGCGCCGCCAATGGAATGAGCGCTGGCTGGCCGAATGTTTGCCCCTGTTACATCGATGTTATCAAGTGCTAATCGCACCGTTGGTGGGCAAAATACCAACATCTGCATTGGCCACCAGCGTGCTCATCGCACCCTGTGATCCACTCTTTCTCCTGCCCTTTGCAGCCTTCTGGGATGGTCAACAATTTTGGGGGGAACGCTGCCAGATCGAATTAATCCCTAGTGGCGCGTTGCTGGCCGGTGCAGTACCCAGCACGACAAGCCATTCGTCACCGATGATTATTGCCGCATCCACTGGGACCATGATAGATGTGCGCGCTGAGGCGCAATGCATCGCAGAAAGTTTACCGGCCAGTGTCCTCTTTATTGATACCCCAGCGCTTGCCTATTTGCGCACATTACAAGCGCCCCCCAAAATCCTTCACATTGCTGCCCATAGCCTGCAGCGGGCCGACGCCCCGTTGTTTACCGGTTTACAGCTAGCCGGCGAAGTCTTAACCGTTGAACAGAGCTATGAGCTACCCTTGTATGGCACAGAACTGGTAACACTATCGGGCTGCACCACCGCCAGTGGTCAAGAGAGTGAAAGCGCCCTCCTCGCGTTTCAAACCGCTTTTTTGCTGGCCGGTGCGCAACGGGTGCTCACCACGCTCTGGCCGATTGCTGATGACGCCAGTACAATTTGGATGACCCTTTTCTACCGGGCACTCACCGGCGGTTTGACCGTTCCACAGGCGTTACAACAGACCCAACGCCAGTGTCTCGCCGACCCAACCCTATGCCATCCGGCCCTCTGGGCACCTTTCACCTCAACACGGCGCTAACTTCCGCATTTTCCATGCCGATATTTTTCAGCAGCGCGCTTTCTATAAAATAGCAAGGGTGCTAGCGCAGGCCAGTAATGCATTCTGTTTCTGCCATAAGTTACCACCATCTAAAGCGTCCCTTGTATCAACGATCTGCTTCACCCCAGAAAGGCAGTATGCCAAATTGTGTATAAAGCGGAAGATACACTGGAAAAGTTAGCATTTACACAATTTGTGCTATACCGCCCAAAAAAGAAGGAGGAACCATGTTCCATCGCTCATTACGTTCGATTATCCTTACCTTGTTTTGCTTTATTTTGTTGAGCATCAGCGGCATTGCCGTGATATACCGATGGGGGGGCTCACTTGGTGCTGCCCGCCTTCAAGCCGCAGCAGTGACAACCGAACCGCGCACATTCGATGATCCCCTACCACCTGGTTGTATTGGTGGTACACCAGCTGGTGAAGAACAGCCCGTTTGCTGCATTAGCGGTTTCGTCTTTGTCGAAGGTCAACCCATGCTGAATGCTGAGGTGATTATTGACACGGCGAGTGGTGCTGTCATTACGACAACCACAACCTATCAAGCTGGCTTGGAACCCAATCCCTACTATACCGTTGACCTCAGTTCCTTTCGTATCGCCCCCGGCGAGTTTATTACACTGACGGCCCGTTACAGTGGCATCGACAGCACACCGCGACAGTATCAGGTGCAATCTGGTGGACAGCGTCTGGATCTCCTGATCTATGATTCGGATGTGCTGGCTGTGGGTGGTCAGGTGAACGAAAGTCCTGCAGTCGGAAAATTTCGCATCCCGCGCGATATCGCCAGTGATAGTCAAGGCAATCTTTATGTGATTGACCATTTGGGTTTTCGCGTCCAGGTCTTTAGCCAAAGTGGGGCAATATTAGCGCGGCCTCATTGGCAAAAAACACAGGGGAATAATGTTGATCAGTGGGCGGAACCGTATGGAATCGCAATTGATAAGCGGACGGATACCGTCTACATATCTGACATTGCCAATCAACGCATCACCCTTTATGATAGCGACGGCCAACGGAAAGCGATTTGGGATCAAACGGAATTGCAAACCAATTTTTTTGGTGCGCCGGCCGATGTCGCGGTTGACAGCACCGGCAATGTTCTTGTCCTTTCGAGCCAAATCTATAAATACAATCAAGATGGTGCATATCTGGGCCGGTGGGGTAACTTTGTTGACCCTAAACAGCTTGCGATTGCACCATCGGGTGAGGTCTATGTCACGACCTATGGCACCACGCCGGTCTATCGTTTTAGCAGCACCGGTGAACCACTCCCTTTTTCACCGACCACAGCTATCCTTTTTCCCTTTGGCATCGCCGTCGATAGTGCGAACAAAGTCTATCTGGCCGATCTACCGGCCAATGGCAATGTCGGCGCACCACGGATCAGCGCACTGCGTGCTGAAGGCCAACTCTTGCAACAATGGAACTATCCCACGGCCAACGAAACATTGCTCAACGGTGCGCTGGGTATGACGATTGAGGGCAATACCCTCTACATCGCTGATCAGACCAAGCATCGAGTGGCAAGAGTTGATACGCAAGGCAATTTCCTAGCGCCGTGGGGTAGCGTTGATGACAGCGCGCAACAGCTTTATCAACCGCATGATCTGGCCTTACTCCATACCGGCCCCTTACAGGATCATCTCTTTGTGGCTGATGCAAGCATTGCCTTGATCATCACCGACACGCTGGTCAATCGCTGGACCTACACAGACACCGGCAAAGAGGCGAATTGGACACCCTGGAAGCTAACGGTTGACCCACAAGGGCAGTTATGGGTGATGGACCCTGGTTTCCCTCGTGATCTCACCCGGTATACTGTCAGCGCCGATGGCCGTCAACTGGTGCGCAACGGCGGGCCGTGGAAGGGAACGATTGGCGCAACTTCAGTTTTTAGTGGCTATGTCGATCTGGCTGTGGACAGCCAGGGCTATATCTACATGGCCGACGAACGCAACAACCGCCTGGTCATCTATCGGGAGGAGAGTCCCACGACGTTGACCAAAGTGACAGAATTTATGAGCGCGAGCACCCTGACGCCACCAACCTTGCTCAATCCCCAAGGCATTGCCATTGATGAAAACGATCCGGCCTATCCCAACGCCGTCGTGGTCTATCTGGCAGATACAGGCAACAACCGCCTGGTGAAACTAGCCTTTGCCAATCAGCAAATCAGCCCCATTGTTGCCTGGCAGACGCTCCCGGCGACGACGGCGTGCAGCCGGCAATCAACGACCGCGCTGCGTCAGCCCTATGGGTTAGTCGTTGATCCTGGACACAACCTCTATGTCGCAGATCGGGGCAACAGTCGTGTAATTAAAGTGGATAGCACAACCGGCCAATGTCTGGCCGCGTATGGCGGTAAGGGCTATGGCGACGGCCTCTTTCAATTGCCGGAAGGGGTGGCGTTAGATAGTAAGGGGCGTTTGTATGTCAGCGACTGGACCTACAGCCGGGTGCAACATTTTGTGCCGATGGCGGTCAGCGCGCCTATCGCGACGATCGTTCATCTGTCGAGTGTAGAACTCCACCCCGGTGATAGGTTAACGGTGACAGGCGCAGGACAAGATGGTGATGTAACCAATCAAATCGTAGCCTATCAATGGTCTTCTGATCGAGGATTGACGTTGACGACTACTTCGCCCATTTTCGCAATTCCCACCACCGCCGGCCCGACGACGGCGAATACACTTGGCGCTGGGGTGCATCGTTTGCAATTACGTGTCCAAGATAATGAAGGGGAGTGGTCCGCGCCGGTAACCGTGTTGATCTTTGTCGAACACCGGCGTCCCCAACCACCACTCACACCAACGCCAATGCCAGATCCAGTGCAACCGCCGCCACCACCGCCAACCAGCTGTCCGGCAGGAGGCTTGTGGACCTTCCTACTCTATCTAGACGCAGATTATAACGACAATGAAAGTTTGTTCGGTGCTTATTTGCAGTCTCGAAGTGATTTAGCAACCGTAGACCACGCCTGTGTACAATTCTTTGTACAGGTGGATGGTTACAAAACCACCGCCCATCGTTATAGCAAACGCTTTGGCGGAGAGATGGAGGAGGTGTCGGGCTTCACGCCGGCTGAGTTAGCGATGGATGCCAGCGAAACCCTGGGTGACTTTATTGCTGCCGGTCAGCAACAACTCCCCGCTGATCATTACTACCTAGCCATTGCTGATCATGGGGATGGCATGCGCGGTCTGGCTTGGGATCACACCACCGCCGCCGACGGTAGCGCCTACCTAACCGCAGCTGAGGTGCGCCAGGCATTGAACCGCACCGATGTGTTGCCGGTCGATATTTTGCATCTGGACGCGTGTAGCATGGCATTGTTGGATTTTGCCTATCAGGTGCGTAACAAGGTCAAGTTTTTGATCGCTTCGCAATATCTGGGCTGGAACTTTTTCGCCTATGCTGATTATGCCCGCTATGCCGGCAGCTACCCCCAACCGGCCGATCTAGCCTATCAAGTGGTCCAGCGCTATGGCGAGTTGGCGAAAAGCCGTCAGCTACCGGCAACGCTAGCCGCCTTAAATCTGGCGCGCATTGAGCCGGTGCGCAACGGGGTGGATGAGTTGGCGGCGCGCTTGGGCGCTTGGCTCAATAACGATGATACAAACCGCACGCGCCATGCAAAAATCACGACGCTACGTGAACAGAGCCAATTCTTTGATAGCAACAGCACCTTTACCAATAGCCCCATCGACTATTACATCGATCTTCTTGATTGGCTGTCGCGCCTCCATGCCGCGGCGCTCAACCCGGAAATTACAGCGCTGGCACAAAAGTTAATCAACGAATTGCAACGCGCTGATGCCGATCGGGTTATCTGGACAAGCCGTATACAAAGTGGTCAATTACCAGCCAAGTATGCCGACGGTGCCGCGATCAACTTAAGTGGCGCGCACGGGTTGTCGATCTATTATCCGCTCGAAGGCCAACCACGCCTTCAGGCATTGCACAACGCTGCCAACAGCAGTACAGCAGTGCATGGCGCTAGTCAGGTTGTCGCCTATACGCAGATTTATGCTGATTATCTGGGGCATAAAAGCTTTGACTTTACGCGTGTTAGTCGTTGGGATGAGTTCCTGCAAGCTGCCTATGGCACCCCCAGCGCTGGTACACCGTTAGATGCGCCGTTGCCGCCGTCGGCACCATTGGATGGTACAGATGACTTTGTCTACTTGCCGCTCGTGATGCGGTAGGAAACCAACTGTCCGTAAATGAATAGAACAGGAAGAGGCGCACCGAAGTTGGTGCGCCTCTTCCTGTTTTTGTGCTTGGGATTAAAGCAAAATTGGTAAAAACTTCATGCCGATTTTTCTGTGGAACCCACTTTCTATCTATAGAAGGTCAAATCTACGACCCAATCCTATCAGTAACAATCGCACCAAGAACGGAGAAAACCATGTCCACCATCTCATCTTCGCCACGCTATCACTGGCTTGCGAATCGGGCGACGCGTTGGTTAGCCTGATCGACACCAGCTTGCTTCTGCTGGCAATGGCACCGGCTTATCTGGCCCAACCCGAGAAATTACCCGAAGCTTCCCCCAACCCGGTTTGGCTGTTGGCGGGGTTGCTGCTGCTCTTCAGTGTACAGGGCTATTCCCTGTTCCACAATGGGCAGATCCTGGGCAAAAAAGTTTTGAAAATTCGCATTGTCACGGCGGATGTGGGTGTCCATCCGAGTCTGTTGCAACATTTCCTGCTACGTGGGCCAATCATCTTTGTCCTTTCGCTAATTCCTGTGATCGGCCAACTTTTTGCCACCATTGATACCCTTTGTATTTTTCGCGAAGATCGGCGCTGCATCCACGATCTGCTTGCGGGGACGAAAGTCGTGAATGATTATGCAGATTACGGTTAGACATATTTTTCACACTAATCAAATATTCTAGTCACTCGAAGGGGAGAAAAGTCATGATCAGAAGTAAAGTAATCAACACCGTTTTGATGGGCGTAGTCACTATCGCATCATTGCTTATTTCGCAGATCAATTTATCTGTGCAAGCTAACTCAGCACAGGAAACACCCTGGACTCAAACCTCCAACCTATTAACCAGTGCAGAATCTAGTTTCAGAGAAAATTCAGTTTTGTCTAGCTCAGATCACAACCAATTTACACCCGTTTCACTCTGGAGTGACAATTTCAGTGACGGCAACGGCTGGGACAGCAGCCCAGCTTATTACAGCACCATTCAGTTCCCCGACATCAATGGTGACGGCAAAGCCGATATGTGTGGTCGCGGCGGTGCTGGCGTCAACTGCGCACTCTCCACCGGTGCTGCCTTTGGCACAACCTCGATTTGGAGCGACAATTTCAGCGACGGCAACGGTTGGGACAGCAGCCCAGCTTATTACAGCACCATTCAGTTCCCCGACATCAATGGCGACGGCAAAGCCGATATGTGTGGACGTGGCGGTGCTGGTGTCAATTGCGCAACAACGGCAGCTTCTAAGGCCTATTCAGTTTATCTACCACTCATTACTCGGCAAACTTAGAAATAGCGCTTATCAAGCCGCTCAGTGATTTAGGGTCTGTCCAGAAATAACCTAGTGAATTTTGCGTGACGTTACCAGAGTAAATCGGTCTAAAATCAGATACCTTACGTTTGGACAGACCCTTCGCTTCAATAATAAAAATTCAGCTCACGATGCAGCAGATCTCTGACGGCTGCATCGTGATTTTTTTTCACTACGATATGCAAAGGAGCGTCTGCGAAAACCTATGGCTCTCTACAGCACCACCGCTTGGCGTACTCAGCTACGCCACTTCCTTGACCGCCGACCGTGGACTGATGTTCATTGGGCGGCGGTGCTCAATCGCCAGTCGTTGCACGGCGGGCGTACACTAAGTTTCACTGAATTTACCCTCACCCGCTGGCGCAACAGTGCCCCAGGCAAACGGGAATACCGCGGCCCCAAGAACCGTGAAGAGTATGTCGATCTGGCGCACGCTCTGCTCCAACTCCAGGTGATTAGCCCGGCTGAAGCGCGTCATTGGTTGCTGATCCAAGGGTTATATCCCTTGCCCCACGAGGCGGCAATCTTTGGCCAGGTGGCCGTGCCAGCACCAACCACCGTTGCCGATTTTCGGCAAGTTGCTAACGCTGAATCATGTTATAGTGGTTCTACCGCTTCAGGTCGGTCCGAACAGGCGCCTTGTTCGCCCCCTGAAGCAACCTAAGCAGGTGCGCAAGGCTGTGCAATCGTTGGCTGTGTCGACTGGCCAACCTTGCGCAGCACCATTCACCTGACTTACTACACTACGAATGGGTTGATTGGGGAAAGCACGTGCGCCGCGCCCGCGGTGGAATTCCCGAACTCAATAAACTCCCTGATTTGCAAACAAGGAGCATTGAGATGAACAACCGTGTATCCGTCAAACAAAGTCATCGTCTGATTGTTTGGGCCACTCTAGGTGTGTTGGCCTGCATCGCTGTCGCGAGCCCCTGGTTTACGACGATTGCGCATGCCTGTCAGGGTATGGGAGGTGGTTGCTAAAGCATAGCCAAAAGGAAGCCCAGTATGTCTTATACTGTTTCACCCGCTGGGATGTAAGCCACGCTGGGCTTCCTCCAGATGCTGATGAAGGGAATTGTATAAATAGGTGTAGTTTGGTGCACCTGTTACGCTAGGTAATTCCACCACTGCTTGTTTTAGCACCTCGGTTGCCTGATTGAATTTCTGCCAGCCAATATAGGTCATGGCCAGTCCATCCATTGCATTCAACTGCCACGCGGTCGCGCCAGTGTTTGCACATAACTGAATGGCTTCCAGAAATTCCTTTTCTGCTTCCGCAAATTGCGCCAGACTCATTAACGCTAAGGCAGTGTTGACACATAATCGGGCTAGCTGGGATGCATCCAGCAGACTCTTCGGAATTGATCGCGCCGCGGCATAGCAGTTAATCGCAATTTCTGGTCTACCAGAATAGTAATAGGCTAGACCAAGATTCATCTGCACCGTCGACCAGTTATAGAGATCACCCTGTTCCTGTAACAGCGCACCCGCCTGCTCATAATACTCAATCGCCTCCGCATAACGCTTCTGCCCCCGTAGCGCATACGCCAGATTTTGCAGACTCCACGCGGCTTTCCGGTCATCACCCTGTGTTGCAAAAATGGTTAAAGCTTGCCGGTGCCACCCTTCTGCCTCGACCCAACGTTCTTGGGTAATTGCGATCATGCCTTGCACGCGATAGCACATGGCTCGTTCGGGATCTTCGGCGGCGAGCAGTGCCAGCGCCTGCTCCACATAGGCGGTGGCCTGGGCGGTTTGCTGTTGTAGATAGGCGACCCAGGCCAGTTCATTCAAGGCCTGTGCCTGGGCGTGTCCGGCCCCGTGCTGTTGACAAAGGTTCACACTCTGTTGTAACTGTTCAATTGCCTGCGGAAATTCGCTCAACAGGCGGTGCAGCAGACCCCGTTGCAGATACCATTCCGCCGCGGCCGTCCAATCCTGCTGTTGCTCGCTTAATTGCGTCGCCTGTTCCAGGTAGACCAGCCATTCGCTGCGATGGCCGGCCTGCTCCATCTTCGGGGCCAGGGTTAAGAGTAGCCGGCGCGTCACGGGCCAGAGATCGGGCAGGCCAAAGGCATAACTCAAACTGTGCATGGCCTGCACGCGCAGCGCTTCATCCGGCAGCGGTTGGGCGCTGGCAACCAGTTGGGTGAGATAGTGCAGGTTGCGGGCCAGATAGCGTTGAAATTTGGCCGGTTGGGTTTGATCAATTACCGCCATCGCAGCACCTGTTCATGCAGAAAGGTCCTGGTGAGGCTGTGGATGGTATAACGGCGCTGATGCAGGTCGCCGCGCACTTCCACCAGGTTGAAGCTAACCAAGGTTTCGAGCGCGGCGCGCAAATCAGCAGTTGGCAGTTCGCACATGGCTTGCAACAACGCCTCCCCGCCCCCTTGTTCGCTGACCAAGGGCATGGCCAACAGGAGATCCTGCGCCGGTGCATCGAGCAGCGCCCACGCCCGCTGGTAGATATAGGTATAGAGCGCTGCTGCCGAGCGCGTGCGCGCCTGGGTGAGATCCGCCAACACGACGCCTAATGGGTGAATCCGCAACTGACTGGTGACCAGTTTTAACGCCAAGGGATTGCCCCCCACCGTGTTATAGATGGGCAGTAGATCGGCATCCGCGGCGGTGCGCACCGCGACAATATTGCGGAGCTGGGCTTCATGGCGGATCAGGGCCAGCGCATCGGCTTGGCTCAGTTCGGGCGCGACCCAGTGATAGAGGTCTGCTTCGTCAAAGAGCCCGACACGCGTGGTGAGCAGAAACTTTGTGGGGTTGGCCAACCGGCGCAGCACTGGCAGCAGGTGGGTGAGATCAACCACACTTTCCAGGTTGTCGAGCACAATCAGATAGGCGTCGGCTTTGAGCAGCCGTTCAAGCATGGTCAGGGTTTCGTTGGGGCTGCGTTGGCTATGCGGGGCAGCTTGCCCCAGCAGTTGCCCAGCCAATGCATCGAGCAACCGTTGGGTGGTCAACAGTGGGTTAGGGGGCGTGGTGATCGTGCCGCCGGCATTAAAAAAGGTTTGGCGCGCCGTCACCCACCCAATGCCCTGCCACTGGGGTTCATCAAGCAGCCGGCGCAGCAGGGCATCCGCCAGCGTCGTTTTGCCAATGCCACCCAGCCCGGTGATCGCAACCAACCAGGGCGCGTGGGGCGTACCTGACGATGGCTGGCCTGCTCCATCTTGGGTGCTAAGGCCAAGACCAACTGTCGGGTCAATGGCCAAAGGCATAGCTCAGGGCATTCATTGCCTGGATGCGTAGTGCTTTGATGGGAAGTTAGCCTAGGCCTTACGTATAAAGTCTCATTTGTCCAAAGATGTGTGCTTCATGGGGCAGAGGGTATAGGCCCTGACTTAGTAACCACTGATGAGCCTCTGTCTGGTTTATTACACTCAGCTGCATTAGTGCATAGGCAAGATCGATGTAATCATCGCGGTACTTAGGCCCGCGATATTCGCGGGTACCAGGCACACTGTTGAGCCACCTTGCCAGAGTAAATTCTGTCAGTTGCAAATAGTGTCCGTCCTGAACGCAACATCCATTAATTTCGTTTACCCAACGGATATACGTCCATTCACGACGTTTAAGAAATTTTCGTAAATGACTACGCCATTCAGCTGTGCTGTATAAAGCCACAAAACACCTCTGTATATTCAAATTTCCAATCGGTGAGCACAGTTTAGATATATCTGTATTCGCTCAAAAAGATACATTGCATAGCTGCAGTTCTCACTATCCCCTTTGTGCTTGATGAGAGATATGGTGATGAATGGTGTCACCCATTTTGGGGTTTTTGCCAGTTGGTTAACAAATGGAGCAGCTTGGTTTGGCGCTGCGCCCTGTTCACATCGTGTAATTGGGGTACGTCTGTCGAGACCATCGATCACTCGCAAAGGCTACACACAACGACGACGGCTACATAAGATTTGAATAGACTATTTTGGGTAGTGCGTAGTCTAACACGAGGTGGCCAACACTGCAACCGGTTGTGATGCGCTGCGTGTCAGTGAGCGTATGTTGCGTGTCCATCCCCGGCTTGATTGCGGTCTACGATGCCATCGACTTGCAACCACTCATTGCTGCGACAAAGTATCTGATTTAACCGTTCCCTGCCTGACCTGCTATTGCAGCCAAGCGCTAAACGATAAAATTAAATCCTAAAGCAGTATGACGATGCAGACAAATCACAGCAATGTACAAGCCCTGGCCGCACACTTTGCTGCCTTCAATCAGCTGCAACCAACACGGGTGTCGTCACCCTCACGCCAACCGCCACCCTCGTGCCAACACTGGCCTTCCAACCCACTGTGCCGCCTAATCAGAACAAAAAGCGCCACTTGCCATCGCTTAAAAAAGATTGTAAAGTAGCAGGTACGCAGAGAAACGTACGGGTGTATCTCACTTTGGGGCGAGTTTGGGCGCCACTCGTGTGCGTCGCACTGGTCAAGCGTTGTTTCGTTGACCCGATCGCTCATGACCAGTGCGACGCACACGGCTTGCCCCCAAAGTGAGATGCACCCAAACGTACCTGCTACTTGTTTTTCCGCACAACATACCACGGCATACCAGAGAACGGGGTGGTGTAGCACAAATTGTGTAAATCTCAGATTGCCCCAGTGGGTGCGCCTAGAAGGCAACCGCGATTTACACAACAGTTGACACACCGCCACAGAACGGATTCTAGCATGAGTGTCTACGATGAATTAGGGATTCGCCCGGTGATTAATGCCAGTATCAACTGGACGCGGCTCGGTGGCTCGGTTATGCCGCGCGAAGTGGTCGAGGCAATGGTCGAGGCGTCGCACCATTTTGTCAACCTGGATGAGTTGCAGCAGCGCGTCGGCGAACGTATTGCCGAATTGACCCAGAATGAGGCGGCTTATGTCAGTTCTGGCGCCGCGGCTGGACTACTACTGGCAACGGCAGCCTGTATCACCCGTGGCGCCCCAGCGGCGATTGCCCAACTGCCTGACTTGACCGGCCTCAAAAACGAGGTAATCATCCACAAGTCGCACCGCAATGGCTATGACCATGCCGTGCGCCAGGTCGGGGTCAAAATCGTCGAAATCGGCACGGCTACCCATACCGAACCGTGGGCGTTGGAACAGGCCATCAATGACAACACCGCGGCCATTTTCTGGTTTCAAGGGGGCATGAGTGAGCATGGCACTCTGCCGTTGGAAGCCGTTATTCGGATCGCCAACCACTTTGCTGTGCCGGTGGTGGTCGATGCTGCGGCGCAGTTGCCACCGGTGGAGAATTTCTGGCGCTTTACCCAGATGGGCGCAGCGCTAGCGGTCTTTAGCGGAGGGAAGGATCTGTGCGGACCGCAATCCTCTGGGCTAGTGTTGGGGCGCAAGGATCTCATCGAAGCTTGTCGGGACAATAGCAGCCCCAACCACAGCATTGGCCGATCGCTGAAGGTGGGCAAGGAAGAGATGATCGGTTTGTTGACCGCAGTCAAGCGCTACTTGAAGATGGATCATAAAGCGCGGGCGGCCCAGGGTGAAGCGGTGGTGGCGGGCTGGTGCAGCGCATTGAACAGCATCCCTGGCGTTCATGCGGAACGTTCTTTCCCGCAACAAGGAGGGCAACCTTTACCGCGCGCCAAAGTGACGATTGACGCAGATCGTGTCGGTCGTAGCCGCGACCAAATTGTGAAAGAGCTGGAAAGTAGCGCGCCAGCCATTGCGGTTTTCTACCAAGGCGGGGTTGACAGCCTCTATCTCAACCCGATGCTCCTGGCGGATGGCGAGGAGCAGGTTGTGTTGGATCGACTGAAGACGATTTTGCTTGCTGGTTGATGGTTATGATCGCGAATCAATGGGATTTCTGCGCATAATCATAGCGTCTCCATTCGGAGACACTGAATCAATCCGCTCTTTATGCCGGCGTTGCCTGGACCTGTACGCTGCCATCGGCGACTTGCAAGGTAAAGCCCAAATCAGTTTCCAAAATGATTGTACCCGGCGCGGCTGTGTGGCCGCTTTCCAGCGGGTCGACGCGGGTTACCAGATAAACTTGGTCGCCGAGTCGTAACTTGGCACCGGTAGATAAAGCGAAACTGAGGGCAGTGCATTTGCGCTGCATCACCTGCCGAGTGTCCTCCGGCGTGAGCCAAGACTCCTCCTCGGTAAAGAAGCCGGCATAAGTGGCCTGACTATGATCTTGCACCGTACCGGCGTCTCCGGCCACAGCACGGGCAACCCCCTCCGTCAGCACACCAAGGCGCAATGGCGGCCAAAGCGCGCTTACCGCTTCCGGCGTTGTATCCGCCGGCAGCGGTATCGTGTGCTGGGCCAGGATGTTGCCGGTGTCGAACCCCTCATCGGTCCAGTGGAGCGTGGCACCAAGCAGTGGATAGCCTTCGTAGATGGGACGCAGTGGGTTAGGGCCACGGTAGGCCGGCAGCACTGTCGGGTGGAGATTTACCGCGCCATAGCGCGGAATCGCACAGATTTCCGGGGGGATGCGGTGGGGAAACGAAAAAGAGATGATCAGATCCGGTTGTAAGGCGCGGATCAAAGGTTGCGCCACTTTCCGCAGCCGAGTCGTGACGAGAACGTCTTTGGTCGGGGCTGCGCTACTTAGCACCGCTTGATAACTGGGCGTCTGCCGCACCTTGGATCCCGGCGTCGTGACCACTAGTTCGATCCGGTGCCCGCCTTGTTCCGCCCACTGGCAGACAATCGCATAAGCCTGGGGGTAAACGTTAAAGGTAACAACACGCAATGGGCAAGGTTGGGGAGGTATGGGCATGATTAATTTGCTTTCTACTTTTCTTGTAAATACCACGCCGGCGCACGCGGCGCCAGTCATGGACTAGCGCTGTGGGGCTGCTGGCCCATGACTGGCGCCGCGTGCGCGGTGATTATGTTCTCTTTTTTTTGCTTGCCGGCAGGATGCTTCAGCAAAGGCAAAAAGCCCATGCCGATCCCGCCGGCGATCCCCAGTTGCCAAACCAGCAGTGAGGTGTAAATGCCTGTGTGCAGAAAGAAGGTACTGGCTGCCACCACCGCCACCGGGGTGAGGGTAACACGAAAAAGCCATTCGAGCGATTGATCAAATTCACGGGCCAGTTTCAGCAAAAATTCGATCTGGCGGAGATCCTGGCGCATCAACACCACCTGTGCCGTGTCGGTCGCCAGGGTGGCCGCACCGCGCAACGAAATGGACACCGTCGCCTTGCCCAAGGCCAGGGCGTCGTTGATGCCATCGCCGACAAAGCAGACGTTACGCCCTTCCGCTTTCAATTGTTCAACCAAGCTGGCTTTATCTTGCGGTAAGACGCTGGCAAAGTAGTGTTCAATGCCCAATGCCTGGGCCAACTGTTGGGTCGGTGCGGCATGATCACCAGAGATAATATACAAAGCCAATCCGCGTTGGCGGAGCGCCGTAATGGCCTGTTGCGCTTCAGGGCGTAACGTCGGCTTTAGTTCAAACGCGCCGGCCACTGCCCCATTGACCGCCACCAGAACCAGCGAATGCCCTTGCGCATGACAGGCTTCCTGCACGGCTGCCAGCTCGACAGGAATGGCGATCCCTTCCATCGTCATAAAGCGAAGGCTACCCACATGAATGAGCTGTTCTGTTGCCGAAGGCGGTGTCACAACCAACAAACCCGCGTCAACCGCTAAGGTTGGGTGGGCGGCATGCGGCAGACGCACCTTGATGCCATAGCCGATTTCCAAATGGGTATCTTCAACTGTCGGGAGCGACAAGCCACGGGCCTGCGCCGCGGTCACAATGGCTTTGGCAATCGGGTGCGCTTGTTTGCTCTCGGCCGCTGCAGCATAAGCGAGTAACAACTCTTCACTAATTGCCGCTTTGTCCACCGCTTGACAAAGGTGAATGCGGATGACATGGGGCTGTTCTAAGGTGAGCGTACCCGTTTTGTCAAAGATGATCGTGTCCACACGTTTCAACAGTTCAAACGAGCGGGCATCTTTAATCAGCAAACCATGGCGGGACGCAATATTCAAATAGCTGAGCATGGCAAGCGGGCCGCCAAAGCGTACGATGCTGCCGACGCCCACCGAGATGATAGCCGCTGCCCCTTCTGTACCTAGCGTCAGCAAAGCCGCGCCACCTAATGCCAGCATGGGGAGGGCCATGTTATCGGCAAAGGTTTGCACCCGTGACGTGAAGGTCAGCCGCGTACCGGCGACGCGTTGCAGGATCACGGCAATTTGTGCCGCGCTGGTTTCGGTGCCGGTCTTTTGCACCTGCACCTGGATTTTGCCGGAAAGCACGACCGTGGACGCCAACACGACATCGCCTACGCTTTTTTCCGCCGGTTGGGCTTCTCCCGTCAGCCGCTGCTGATCGATCATGGCCGCGCCGGCCATGATCACGCCATCGACGGCAATTGTCTCGCCGGCACCGAACAGCAGCACGTCGGCTTGACGAATAGCCGCCAATGGGGTTTCCACTTCGCCGCCGTTGGCCCATCGCCAAACCGTACGCGGCTGTTGTCCCAATGCATCCACAAGATTGCGCCGGAAGTGATCTTCGGTGCGATTAATAATTTTTTCAGTGACCCGCACCATAAAGGTCGTCACACTAGCGGGTACAAAGTGGCCGCCCAAAACAATCGCAAGCTGGGCGCTAAAGAGGATGACAGGGTAAGTCAAACGCCGCTCTGCCACCAACGCTCGGTAGCCACGCTGATAGATTGGCAGATTGACCCAGGCGATAAAGGCAATGTTGACCACAGCTAAGGGCGGGAAAAGGTGCTTCGTCATCAGGGCAATGCCAATATTGCCGGCGGCTAAGATCAAGCGGCGGTTCATATCTTTTTCAGCGGCGCTCATCTGAATCCCGAGATCGTGCAATTGTTGACCGCGCGTGCCGCCCAATAATGGGTCGATGTGCAGGTGGACAAAGCGTTGCCACTGCTCGTCCAACACCATTACATACCCGCTCAGCACTTTGAACATCGGCTTGGTCTCATGCTGAAGCGCTTGATATAACGTCGTGATCTCAGCTACTAGTGGTTGATTGGTCGCTTGTTGGACACTGCGGCCAGTGGTATAAACCAGGGAATGATGACCATTTTGCATGACAGGGGCCGCCATTTTCAGCTGGTCAATCAGTGTTTTCTTTTTCGGCCCTAACAGCGTTGCGATCATCTGTGCCTCATTCACTGTACGCCATGAAAGCTATTACCAAACAACCAAGCACCGTATTTCGCAGAACGCACCGAATGGCTCCTTATTCTTTTAGGTTATGATCCAGATCGCGCTTATGCCGGACCGTGACTGTCACCTGGTCTACTTATTTTTCGGGAATAGCCTTAGCGGTGGGAACAACTTCGCTCATCTACCATACAACAGAGGACATCAGAATTTGTTAATCCAGTTTACATACCAGCACTCAAATTGTCAAGATTCTGCCGGCAATTCTCGAGAACAAGAGCGGTGATTAAATAAAATTCAAGCAGTGTTTAGCAATGGGTTCATCAAAGATGGTTCAACCGGAGAACAGGGGTTTCGGGTACCCTTTGGATGGGTTTTGTGCATGCCAGCGTGTGCCCCCCTTGGCAGGTTCGGGTGCCCACTGGGCGCAGCGGTGTCAACCCCCTGAGATCCCAATGAGCCTCAAAGATTACGCAGACTTTTCCCTCTATCTGCGTAATCTTTGATTTCTATACTCAAATCAGAATGAAAAGCGGAGTTTCGGGGCAGCCATCTTCCTGGAAGGGGGCACCTATACTGGTGTTATCCCGAGATTGACTGCCCCCTTCCAGGAAGATTTAAAACTCGGGTTTTCATTCTGATTTGAGTATAGATACTTTGGGTCAACACTTCGGCATGGGCCGGGTGGCTTAAGGTCAAGTGCGCGATGGCGCGGGTTAAGACCACGTTGATGGTGTGCGTCTGATCGTCATTGTGTAGTTGGCGGCAGAGGCGCAAACTGGTGAGCGCGGTTAGATCCTGGTAGGGTTTTTGCCAGTTGGTTAACAAGTGGAGCAGCTTGGTTTGCTGCTGCGCCCTGTTCACATCCTGTAATTGGGCTGCGTCTGTAGCTGTCATTGATCACTCGCAAGGGCTACACACAACGACGACGGCTAAGATATTAATAGACTATTTTGGTGGTCTGTAGTTTAGCACAAGGTGGCAAACGCTGCAACCGGTTGCGATGGCCTGCGTGTCGGTGAGAGTAAGCTGAAAGTATGTTGAGAGTCCATCCACGGCTTGGTTGCGGTATGCTACACCATCGACATGCACAACCACTCATTGCTGTGACAAAGTATCCGATTTAACCGTTCCCTGCCTGACCTGCTATTGCAGCCAAGCGCTAAACGATAAAATTAAATCCTAAAGCAGTATGACGATGCCGACAAATCACAGCAATGTGCAAGCCCTGGCCGCGCGCTTTGCCGCCTTCAACCCGCAACTCATCGATTTTGTGGCGCAATGTGGCAAAGATGACTGGCGTAAAGTGACCAAGGCGGAAGGCTGGTCCGTTGGCGTGACGGCCCATCACATCGGTGCTACCCACTATCCATTGATTGAATGGGTGCAGATGTTCGTCGAAGGACGCCCTTTACCCCCCGTGACAATGGCGATGGTCGATGAAATGAAATCGGCAAAAGATTTGCGGCCTGCCTTACTCTATAGGCCGAGGTTTGTCTATCGCCAACTAGGTTGTAAACGATTCTTATTCAGCTGATACCGCAGGCACGAGCTGAATCAATGCGCGCAGCGTGCGATTGACCGCATCAGAGGTCGGAAAATACTGTTGGACATCGGGATCTAATGTAATCAGATTGCCATGCGGGGCCAAGCTGTGGGTGGTAATCGTGCCGTCGGCATGCTCCAAGGTAATCGATTCAACCGGCTTTGCGGCATAAGCCACACCACGTTCCGCAAAAAAACGGCGAGTCGGTTGCATCATCTGTAGTTGTGCTTCAGACAGTTCGGGCAGATCGGAAAAATCGATGTCATCATCTGTCATCGTTTCCAATCGCTTCCAATCGGTCTTAGCTTCAAGTGAAAAAGCGTTTTTGCTCATGTTTTGTTGCTCTTCTTGCTGAAATCAGGCGGATCGTTTTTTCACCGACATAAGTGTGGACAACCAAGATCGGTGTTGCGCCTAAAATGCCAATTGTCCAAAATCTTGACTCATCATACGCGTTACGCGTATCTTCCATTGTAAGCGTGTACCCCTCGAAGATACGGATAACGTCGGCAAAGTCAATGCCATGTTTGTTGAGATTGGCTTGCCGTTTTGTTTCGTCCCACGTGAAGTTCATGTGTGTAGTATAGCAGAAAGGATATCAACGATCAAAAGAAGCAATATACCTTTATGCCGTCCGGCCTTAACCAACAACCCAAATCCTTACCGGAACCAGCGAAAGATAAAAGGCGTCTATGACCACACAAACCGCTCAGCCCCACGCCAGCTCCACCGGCCACACCTTTGCCGAGTCCGACTGGTTGGATGTCCATTTTCTCGCCATGCAACCTGATTATGAAGAGATGCTGCGCTGGGTCGGTCTACAGCCCGGCTGGCATGTGTTAGATGGGGCCTCTGGCAGTGGCAGCTTTTTGCCGCTCATGACCGAATTAGTGGGGCCAAGTGGGAAAGTTAGCGCCGTTGACCTGGCCCCGGAGAATGCGGATCAACCGTGATATATGTTCGCCAATCCATTGTTTGTTTCCTTTGTTTGAACAGCACCGGTGTGACGATAATTTACCATTAGCCAGGCAGTTTTCCAATAATCAGCGTTAGCAACCAATGCATTTTTAGGAGAAGCCAATGAGTACCTTCCTACAAGTCGATGAGCAGATGGCCCGCCTGATCGAGGCGATTTACAAAGTGGTGAATAAACCAACTATTTGATTTTTTTGATTTCCTGTTGTCGTTATGCCCAGTGGAAAAGGTTTACTCGGCGACTATTTACAGGTTTGCCATCTGCGCAGCCAAAAGATTATACTTCCCCCTGAAGAACGGCAAATTTGGCGCAATTGGCCAATGTCGATGCGCCCGATCATATTCTCAATTACCCCGATTTTCAATACCCGGCCGTTCAGACGGTTTTTGTCGTGTGGGTGCCGTAAAACATGATTGCTAAACTAATAATAGGAGTAACCATTGATGAGCTCATTACCACTTGCGACAATCCCAGCAACCGAAGCACGCATAGTCAAGGCGAGGGCAATCGATCAGGAGTATGTAATTTCCGTTGCGCTACCCTATCATTATGATGAGAACCCGGACAAAACGTACCCAGTCATTTATGTGCTGGACGGAAGCTGGTATTTTGGTATGGTCGTTGATATGGTGCGCATCATGAACTTTCGGGTGTCATTTTGTGATGAATTGCCAGATGCAATCGTGGTTGGCATCGGCTACCCAAATGGTAAGACCTTGATCGAAAAACAAGCCCAAGCTTGCCACCGGCGTCTGCGTGATTTCAACCCGCTGCGCAATGAAGAATCTGAAGCTTGGCACTACGCCACCTTTCCCCTGAATGAGACCATTCGGTCGGGTGGTGGCGAGCAGTTCTTAGCCTTCGTCAAGGATGAGTTGCTGCCGTTAATTGAGAGTGAATACCGTGCTGATCCAACCAACCGTTGCCTGCTCGGCCATTCATCAGGAGGTAAGTTTGCCCTGTATGCGCTCTTCACATTTCCTACGCTCTTCCAAAAGTATGTAATTGCAAGTCCCGCTGAAAGTTATGAAACCGAACCTTGGTTCACCGAAAATACGGTGAACCTATCGGCTCGGATCTATTTATCATCGGCTGACCGCGAGTTGGAATATGAAGAACACGGCGTTGAACGTTTCCAGCGGTTGGCGCGAGTGTTAACTAGCAAGATGGTCGGTGAGCATCAACTGATTGAACAGATGTTTGTGAATAACACCCACTGTGCAGTGGCCGCGCCTGCGTTTCAAGCTGGTTTGGTGGCAGTCTTACCCTGAGATTACGTGTACATGTCTTAACTAGATATCACTCAGATAGGAAAATACACAGTTATAGGTATAGTCTCCGTGTCCTGTTGACGCTCACACAACGATGGCTACTTGTGTTATACTGGCCTGCCCGAATCACTTCAAGTTTGTCAGTTGGAATGAGCATCTGCAAGATTTACAGTCAGACTCTACATTTTGTAGATGCTCATTCCAACTGTAAGAATAAGAGGGGTACATGATGCGTATCGCAGTCTATGGCACCGGCGCGGTTGGCGGTTACTTTGGCGGGCGGTTGGCCCAGGCCAGGGCAGAGGTGATTTTTATCGCCCGTGGCCAAACGCTGCAAACGCTCCAGACTCAGGGGTTGCGGGTGGCGAGTATTGCCGGCGACTTTGTCGTGCAACCTGTCCAGGCCACCGCTGATCCGGCCACGGTCGGCCCGGTTGATCTGATCATTGTCGCCGTGAAAGCATGGCAGGTACCTGCTGTGGCTGAAACGCTGCACCCGCTGATGGGGGCGCACACAGTGGTCCTGCCCTTGCAAAATGGAGTGGAAGCGCCGGAGCAGTTAGCCGCTGCTGTTGGCCGTGAAAACGTCCTCGGCGGTTCGTGTGTGATTGTGGCCGAAGTGATTGCTCCTGGTCACATTCGCCACGGGGGCGCTCAACCGGTGGTCAACATCGGTGAATTAGATAACGCCCGCACCGAACGTATCGAGGTAGTACGGCGCGCTTTCGCCCAATGCCAAGGGGTGACGGTCAATGTGGTAGACGATATCACCGTGGCGCTCTGGCAGAAGTTTATGATTATCGCGCCTTGGAGTGGGGTTGGCGCGGTGACGCGCATGCCGATCCATGATATCTGTCGCCAACCAGAGACTCGCGCTTTGCTCAAAGATGCGATTTCCGAGATCGAAGCGGTAGGACGGGCACATGGTGTAGCCCTACCCCCGACCGCCGGCGCAGATACCCTGGCCCGGCTGGAAGGGTTAGGCCCTGGCCTCTTGGCTTCTATGCAGCGCGATATCATGAACGGCCGCCCCTCTGAGTTAGAGGCGCAAACCGGCGCGGTGGTGCGTTTGGGGCAGGCCGTGGACGTGGCGACGCCGGTTAACAGTTTTATCTATGCGAGTCTGTTGTTGATGGAGCAGCAGGCGCGGGAGCAGTTGGTGGGATGAAGATCAGTGGGTCGAAAGCAAGAATTTACTCCCGCACACGAATTCGTTGCTCATCGACAATCCACAGCTTCCCGGCAATCGACTCGATCTGGAGTTGTTTCAGAATACGTGGGAAAATCGAAAGTAGAAAAGGCTTATCTTGTTGTTTTAAGCGTAGTACAAGCAGACCCGCGTATAAATGCGGTGGATAGGTCCGGATATCAGCAAAATCTACATCTAGCGTTACCATAATTCTCTGCTCAATTCGACAGATGGCCGCTAAGGTTTGATCTGCCTCGCCGCCGAGCGTCTGTTCAAGGACGGTCGCTGCATCAAAGCCGGCAGCACGCAAAAGGTCGGCGACTTCAACTGGTAAATTCTCATCAACTTTGAATTTCATGGCGCATTCTAAACTGGTAGCGCAACTAGGCGCTCACGCGTCAGGGCCGCCGCATAAGCAACCGCTGCCTGTACTGCTTCACGGCGTAAGGAAGGATAGCTCTGCAAAATTTCGTCGATTGATAGATTTGCCGCCAAGTTGTCAAGAATCACTGAAACCATAATCCGTGTGCCCTTGATGCACGCCTTGCCGTGACAGACACGCGGGTCAACCGTGATGTACTCTTGCCACTGCATTAGTACTTTCCTCTCTCTACACAGAACAAGCAATATGTTGTTCTTCTCATGCTGATGATAAAGTTTACCACCCTTCGTGGCGTTGATCCAAAACCAACTACTCGTTTGCCCCTACGGCAACCAAACCGGCCGCTGTCCCGGCTCTGCTACCAACCAACTTTCCTCTGTTTCCAGATCCATAATCCAGACGCTGAGGACAGTGTTCGGCTCTTTGCGCGGTAACTTGTGATATAGTAAGTAACATAAGTAATGTGGGTGAGAGATCAGAAGACTTCATCCCGTTTGTTTTGTGATCACGGCATAACGGTTCTCCATCTCATCCCAAGCTAACAAAAAGTCACCAACTGAAACAACGACTGGCCCCTGTGTAAGCGCCGGATCATACAGATTGACGGCTTGCTCATCTATGCCAACTACTAGCACTGCATGTTGCGCACGAACACCATACCAGTGTGGCAATTCGCCTGCTTCCACGCATACAATGACAGGAATGTTATGTTCAAGCCATCGCTGAATTGTTGGTAACGAACCATTCAGCTGATAGGTAACGTCAATCTGACGCGAGCGAAGATTGGTTATATTGGGAATCGGTGTGCCGAACCCTGCCCTCATTTTGAACAGCCGCGCTAATTCCTTCTGTGAACGCGAAATGCCCAGATGGCTTAAGGCCATCTGGGCACAGGCAGGTAAACAAAAACCGTCATCTAGCTGTTGGCTATGGGGTATTGATATAGGCTTGGCCACGTTCGTACATTGCTTCCACTGTACTTTGATCGGTTAGTAACTCTCCTGTGTCAGCATCCAATTCGACCTGCCCAATCGGTCCACGTCGTGCCTGACTCAGTGATGTCAAGTAAGCATTGAACTGCCAGATCCAGCGGTTGTCTTTCTGTACCAACATACCATCATCCGCCCCTACCAAGTTGCCGACATGATCCATCAGCCAACCAGTAGCTCTCCTACGCGCGGTGCGTTTATCAATTCCAGGCTGCACGATCAGATATACTGTGCTGCCTTCGGGCAACGCCAAAGGTGCAAGTGGTTCAATTTTGCCATTGCGTACCAACGCCGGATAGGTGGCTACAGACATCGTTGGACTTCTCCTATATCACTGTCATACTCAACTGCTTATGTGAAGTATATCATGTTTTTCCCTGATCATCAATCCGTTTTGACGGTCATTGATTCACCAACGTTGATTGAATCATCCTACCCTACGGCAACCAAACCGGCCGCTGCCCCGGCTCCGCCACCAGCCAACTCTGCCCTGTTTCCAGATCCATGATCCAGATGCTGAGGATAATGTTTGGCCCCTTGAGCGGCAACTTGTGATAAAGCAAGTAACGCCCATCGGGTGACCACTGCGGTGCGCTGTGATCAAGCGCGGCGTCGGCGGTGAGGGGTTGGGCCTCGCTGCCGTCGGCCCGCATACGCCAGATCTGTTTGCCGGGCGTTGCCCCTGGCCCCGTAAACTCTTTGCGCCGAAAGGCAATCCACGCGCCATCGGGCGACCACGCAGGCGCACCATCTTCGACCAAGGCTGCTTCGCCGCTAATATTCACTTGGCTATCTGCCACCGGATCAACCACCACCAGCTGCGTGACATAGAGTTCATCCACGCGACGTACTTGGCTGTAGACAAAGCGCGTTGCCCCTGGTTGCCAGATCCCAGCTTCGCCACTGTCTGAGGGATAGAAACGTTCCGTCCCACTCGTCACATTGACAACCCCCACCCCGGCCGGATCAGGCGAAAGGTAGGTCAGCCACTGGCTATCCGCCGACCAGCGCGGATCAAACGCTAATTTCTGGCCGTCATCAAAAAAGGAGAGCGATTCTTGGCTGATCGGGTCAAAGAGCCAGAGTCGCGGCGGGCTGAGCAGGGCCGAACCAAAGTCGGTGGCGTTCCGCCGGCTATAGGCCAGCAGCCGCCCATCGGGTGACCAACTCATGCCATTGCAGACTGCGTTGGGACAAGGTACCAACACCGTCGGCTCGGCGTCACCCGGCGCGATCTGCAGGAGATCGCTGGTCCCATCCTCCTTGACCGCCGAATAGACGACGGTGCTGCTCGTCGGCAGCACGGCAAAATCCCAGATGCTCAGGTTACCCTTGGTTAGTTGGGTGGGCGGACCGGCCGTTTGGCCTTGGGCCAGACCGGCGTCGGCAACATAGAGTTGCTCTTTGCCCTGGGCGTCAACGGTGCTGTAGAGCACCTGCACCCCGCCGGTGGTAAAGTGCCAGCTGATTGGTTCGCGTAACTTCCCCCCCTGTTGACCGCGCAGGGTGGCCGCCAACGTCACTGTGTAAGTCGTGTTGGGTTGGAGAGCGGTGGCCGGGCGGAAGGTCAGCGTTTCGCCCTGTAACTGGGTGGTGCCGCTAATCGCCGGGGATAGGGCGAACATTGCCAAGCTAAGCGGGGCGACTGGCTGATCAAATTGTAGGCGAATCATGGCCCGCGTCGAGATATTACTACTCTGTGGTAACGGGGCGACCGTCAGTGCTTGCAGTTGTAACTGATCGCCGCGGGCAATCACGACGCCAATTAACGCCAGGACCACTGCTGCTGTTAACCAGACTAGGCGATCAAAACGATGTAAAGTTTTGGGTTGGATCATAGGATTGGGTATGCATAAGAGGTAATGTCGCGATAACGGATAACTAACCAGTTTATGGAGATTAAGCAAATAATTGGGTAAAACCCGGAGCCCCTCCTAACCTCCCCTGGTAAGGGGAGGAACAGTTACGCCGGCCGCTGCTCCCTCCCTTAACAGGGGAGGGCCGGGGAGGGGTTCTTTTGCCGAACTTATTTCTTAATTTCCATTAACGGGTTTTGCCTATCAGCCGGTGAATGAATTCACCGGCGCTTTACCGGCGCTTCACTCACCGGCTAGGGATACATATAAGGTTGATTCGGCACTTCGATCAGGGTGACCGTACGTGCAGCCACCATCGGCATGGGCGAATTAGGATTCGTGTTGGTGATAAAAACCCCCGCGACCTCGACCCATTGATCATTCGGTGGGGTTTGGTCCGCCGGCCATTGGACCAGCAGTCCCAATACATTGGCATCGGCCACACAGCAGCTCACCACAAAGCGCGTCACCATAAACTGCTCGGGACCATAGCGCTCGTCCTGGTAGACAAAGCCACTGACCTTAACTTCCTGGCCAATAAAGGTCTCCATGCCGCCGGCGGTGCTGCGAAAGTCATTCCACCAATCCATAATGTTCTTATCGGTGGCCGCCTTCTCGCGGTTGCGGACCCCACTCGGCAGCGCCGACTCACTCATGCTGAGCGTTACATCGCGATTCGCCAGCGCAGCGGCCCCTAAGGGTTGGGGGGTGATGGCTACGCCCAGGATAATCGGCAGCAGCACAATCAGCGCGCCCACCCAGGTTAGATCATGGTTGTGATCATGATCGTGCGCGTGGTTATGATCATGGCCATCTTCTGTTGGCGTTTGATCCCAGCGATAACTAAAGCCGAGCAACAGCAGGCCAACCACGCCAATCACCGTAAAGGCGGCAAAACGTTCGTTGATATAGTAATAGAGGGTGCCGCCAGTGATGCGGCTATAGAAAAAGAGGCCCATCGCCATCAGCAACATGGCCTTGATCGGGTTTTGAAAACGCTGCATCGGTCACACTCCAAGATTTAGATTCCAGAAAATGCCAATCAGCAAGGTGAGCAGCAAGGGCAACAGGATCAGATAGAGCACAATCCGCCGCTGAAAGACGCCCAGGAACATGAGCGCGCTCTTAATATCGACCATCGGCCCAAAGGTGAGAAAGACGACAACGCTGCCCGTGGTGAAGATCGGGCTAAAGGCCAGCGCCAGAAAGGCGTCCACCGTAGAACAGACCGAGAGCACAAAGGCCAGCGCCTGCATCGCCAACACCGATAGGATCGGCCCCTGTCCAATCGCCAACAGTACATTTTGGGGGACCAATGTCTGCATCGTCGCGGCCAGCAACGAGCCGATGATCAGATAGCGCGCCATGTCGAGAAAGTCGTCGCCGGCCGTGTTGAGTGCCCGTTGAATGCGCGCCCATAAACTGGCTTGGGGAGCATTGCTCACCTGTCCGTGATCATGGTGACAGGCCGCATCGTGCGCAGCAAAAAGCGTTGGGCGCAAGACCTCGCCCGGCTGGGCAACATGGAAGATCAGCCCCACAATCGTCGCCACCAGAAAACTAAAGGCGATGCGCCCCCAGAGTACCGGCCCCCAACCAAAGGCGGCATAGGTGCTGATCATCACCACCGGATTGATCACCGGCGCCGCGAGCAAAAAGGCTACCCCCACCGACATCGGCAACCCCTTCTCATAGAGCCGCCGCGTGACTGGCACCACCCCACATTCGCAGACGGGGAAGATCAGCCCCAAGGCCGCGCCGGAAAGGGCCGCAGGCAAGGCACGGTGGGGCAGATAGCGGTCGAGCATACTCTGGTCAACAAAGACCGCGATCAGGCCGGAGACCAGCGAGCCGATCAGCAGAAAGGGCGCAGCCTCAATAAAGATGCCGAGGAAGATCGTGACAAAGGTCTGAAAGCGCTGGGCCAGAAAGATGCGCCCACCGCCCGTGGTGAAGACATCCCCAAAGAGGGCCGCCAAAAGCAGGCTGACGAGTAGCGCCGTCAATCCCCAACGCCATAGCCGACCACGGCGACTAGGCGGTGGCACTAGCGCTGGCTGCTCGCTTTGAAATCGGTCATCAACTTTTTGTTTAAGCATAGAGTAGATTTTACAACAGGTATGGGTTCTCATCGAAAACGCGCATGCGTAGTGAACACCAATCCATAGATGTTCGGCTACTGCCAAAAATGTTCTCTATCTGTCTCCAGCCAGCGTATTTGTGGTATAATTTGTAAGGGATTGGTATTGCAATCGCTACGCCGGTTTGTTGTCCCTTGATACATTAGCGTGATCATCTTTGTGGTAGAAGGAGCAAGATGGTGGCAGGATCTCTTACGATTACATTTTCGGAAGAATTGGCTGAAAAAATCAAACAGTTGGCGAGCTTGCACCGGCAAAACATTAATACCTTGTTGGAAACGTTGGTAGAGCAGGCTTGGCCAGACGAAAGTATAGAAACCAAGCTAGCCGATGCGGATGAAGATATACCTCCGGAAATGCAAGCCTACCTTGCGTTGCACCCACTGCTAAAAGAAAACTATTTTGGTCAGTATGTAGCGATTTATCAAGGAAAATTGATTGATCATGATCCCGACCATGAAGCTTTATACAGACGGATTGATGCGCAATACCCTGATGAGTTCGTGTGGATTAGCCGCATGGAGAAAGAGGCGATGCCAACGCTAACGTTTCGTTCTCCGCGCATTGAATGGCACCTGCCAGTATGATTTATACCTACGATTACGATCAATCCTTTACGCCTTCCATGCCAATCATTGCCATGTCGTGACATTGAATGGCCTCGCCAGCATGGTTGAAATTACTCAATAGCCAAAGCCCAATGACCCACGCTTTCTCTAGAAACGAGGCCTTCCCGTGGACCATCCACAACGTACCCCCTCTGCCTACCCACCCATCAATCCCCGCGCCCCCTTTATCTGGCATGGCGGCGACTATAATCCGGAACAGTGGCCCCTCGCCACCTGGGACGAAGATGTCGCACTGATGCAGCAGTGTCACTACAACGTGGCAACCGTCGGTGTCTTTAGCTGGGTTTCCCTGCAACCGGCTGCGGATCGTTTCACCTTTGACTGGCTCGACACGGTGATCGAAAAGCTGACCGCGGCGGGGCGTTATCTCTGCCTGGCCACCCCCTCCGCCGCCCAACCGGCGTGGATGTCCCAAGCCTACCCCGATGTGCTGCACGCCGACGAGCGCGGTCGCCGTGTCCACCACGGCAACCGCACCAACTACTGCCCCAACTCCCCCACCTATCGCCGCTTTGCCGTGCAGATGGCGACCAAGTTGGCCGAACGTTATGGCACGCAGCCCAATCTGCTGATCTGGCACATCTCGAATGAGTATGCCACGCCCTGCTACTGTGATACCTGCGCCGCTGCCTTCCGGGAATGGTTGCAGGCGCGCTACAGCAGCCTAGATGAACTGAACCAGCGCTGGTGGACCCCCTTCTGGAGCCACACCTACACCGACTGGTCACAGATCGAGCCGCCCTATGCCGATGGCGAACGGGTAACCCACGGCCTCACCATCGACTACCGCCGTTTCCAAAGCGATTCGATGCTCGCCTGCTATAAGCTAGAGCGGGATGCCATCAAGGGCATTACCCCGACAATCCCCTTTACTACCAACTTGATGGGTACCTTCCCTCATTTGGACTATCGGGCCTGGGCGAAAGAGCTGGATGTGATCTCGTGGGATTGTTACCCCAAACCGAATGGCCAGACCAGTGATATTGCCTTTGCTCACGATCTGCACCGTGGCCTCAAAGATGGGCAACCCTTTATGCTCTTGGAGCAGACGCCGAGCAGCCAGAACTGGCAGGCGGTCAACGCACTCAAGCGGCCTGGCGTGTTGCGACTGTGGAGCTATCTGGCCGTGGCCCACGGCGCGGACACGGTGATGTATTTCCAGTGGCGGCGCGGGCGGGGCGCAGGCGAAAAGTTCCACGGTGCCGTGGTCGAACATGGTGGGCGATCCGATACGCGCGTCTTCCGCGAAGTAACCCAACTGGGCGCGGAGTTAGCAGCGCTGGGTGACACGGTGATCGGCGCGGCGACGCCGGCCCGCGTCGCCATCCTCTTTGATTGGAACAACTGGTGGGCCATTGAAGGGGCGATTGGGCCAATCAACCCCAAGGATTACCCTGCCTTTGTGCGCAAACATTATGGCGCGCTCTGGCGGCACAATGTCCCCATCGACGTGATCTTCAGCGACTCGGATCTCGCCCCTTATGATTTGGTGATCGCGCCCATGTTGCATATGGTCAAGCCGGGGGTGGGTGCACGGGTGGAGGCTTTTGTACAGGCTGGTGGCTCTTTCGTCACCACCGTCTTTAGCGGCGTAGTCGATGAGACCGATCTAGCGTTTGAAGGTTATCCCGGTCCGCTGCGCCAGGTGCTCGGTATCCGCGTCGAAGAGATCGACGCGCTCTACGAAGGGCAGACCAATCGCATTGTCATGGCCGACGGCAGTGGCGAATATAGCTGTGCGCGCCTCTGTGACATCATCCACAGTGAAGGGGCCGCGGTCCTCGCGACCTACGGGGATGATTTTTATATGGGGACACCAGTCTTGACCCGCAACCAATTTGGCCAGGGCCACGGCTATTACATCGCCACGGATGCCGATGAGGCATTTCTAGTTGATTTTTACGGCAGCTTATTGACACAGCATGGCATCGCACCCTTGCTGGATACGCCCGCTGGCGTTGAGGTGGCCGTGCGTGAAAAAGCTGGCCGGCGTTTGCTCTTTGTGCTCAACCACAATGCCGCTCCGGCGACAGTTGCCTTGCCGGCGGGTGTGCAATATCGGGATCATTTGGGCGGCAATACCTTAGTCGATACCCTTACGCTGGCTGCATATGGGGTGAGTATTCTGGCGGCGCAGGGCTAAAGGGTAGCGATACACCTGATTAAGTAATCGTCTAGAAATAACTTCAGCGCCCAGCGAGTCCGTGACTCGCAACCAACTCGGGCGAGTCACCGGGTGCCCCTGGCGCGCAAGGCTCGGGTAAGGAAGTTATTTTTAGACGCTCATTAAAACCAACTGACCACGCAACCACAAGCCGAACGCAAGGAGTGTCCACAATGAAAATCACCGACATCAAAACCTTTATGGTTGACTTTGGCGACAGCAACTATGTCTTTGTCAAGATTTATACCGACGAAGGGGTGGAAGGAGTAGGCGAGGCGACGCTAGAAGGCAAAGAGCTTTCGGTGATCGGCGCGATCCAGGAACTGGCCCGCCTGCTCATCGACCAGAACCCGCTCGACATTGAGCTGCACTGGCGCAAGTGGCACATGACCTCGTGCTGGAAAGGGGTCACCGACTTCACCGCGATCAGTGCGTTAGAGCAAGCGATGTGGGACATCACCGGCAAGGTGCTCAATGTGCCGATCTACCGGCTCTGGGGTGGCCCTGTGCGCGAGGCCATCCGCGCCTACACCTGGCCTGGTCCTTACACGACGCCGGAGGAGTGTGGGGAAGCATCGGCTTATGCGGTGGAAAAACTGGGTTTCACCGGGCTAAAGTTTGACCCGTTTGGTGACGAATATTTCACCATTTCACCCGAAGGGCTGGACTTTGCCGTGCGTTGTATTCGGGCTGCCCGTGACGCGGTTGGGCCTAAGGCTGATATTGCGGTTGATGGTCACTGGCGTTTTGGTCCCCAAGCGGCCATCAAAATTGCCCAGGCGCTGGAACCCTTTGACCTGCTCTTTCTGGAAGAGCCGGTACCCTCGGACGGCAACGAGATGTTGGCGCGGGTGCGGGCGGCGGTGAACGTGCCGCTGGCCGTGGGCGAACGCTACTATACACGTTGGGGTTTCTGGCCGCTGCTCACCGAGCGCTTGGTCGATGTGATTCAACCCGACATCTGTCATGCCGGTGGGATCCTCGAACTGCGCAAAATCGCGGCGATGGCCGAACCATGTGGGGTCACCGTGGCACCGCACAACCCTAATGGACCGGTCTCTCTGGCGGCCGTGGTGCAATTTGCTGCCTGTACCCCAAATTTTCTGATCACCGAATCGGTCCACACCCGCACCCTGGCCGATGAACTGGTCAAAGCCCCACTGCGCATGCAAGATGGCTACATCCCCCTCCCCACCAAACCCGGTCTTGGTATTGAATTGGACGAGGCCGCGCTGGTGCGTCATCCGGGGAATCCGAAAGACATTTGGTTTCCCAAAAAGGTTGTTTATTAGCCATTGCTGACTAGTCGTATCGCCCGCTGTCATATCGACCCTACTAAGATAGTGCAGCGCGTGATACGACTATGATTCCCGCTTTTGCAATTTGGGCGCGTCCCAATTTTGAGGTAAATGTCCCCGGCACAGGCGAAAAATTGGTTTGTCTACGTACCGTTTCCCCGCCTGTGCCGGGGACGTAGTACGATGCTTTCTTGGGATGCGCCCTTGCAATTTTGTAGCCATTGACAAGCCTATTTTTCCAAATTATACTACCACTATGAATCCACCGCACCTAACGGTTCGTCTCCTCGGCGATTTTGCCCTAATAGCTGATGATACGCCCATCAACTTGGCGGGCATGCCGCGGTTACAAGCCTTGCTGACCTACCTGTTGCTGCATCGCCAAGCGCCGCAAAGCCGCCGTCATCTCGCCTTTCTCTTTTGGCCTGATTCGACGGAGGCCCAAGCTTTAACCAATTTGCGTAAACAACTGCTCTATTTCCGCCAGCTTTTACCCCAGGCCGACCGTTTGCTAGCCGCCGATCGCCAAAGTGTACAATGGTTACCCGCTGTAACCTTTACCCTCGATGTGGAGACATTTCGTACGGCGCTGGCCACTGCGGCGACCATGCCTGCGCCGCAAGCCGTTACGGCGCTGCGTACAGCCGTTGCCGCTTATACGGGCGAATTGCTGCCCGGTTGTTACGATGAATGGATTTTTACCGAACGTGAAGCGCTTTATACCCAATATGGTCACGCCTTGGAACGGTTGATCCAGTTGTTAGAAGCCCAACGCGCCTATGTCGACGCGATTGCGTATAGCGAGCAACTGTTGCGCCACGATCCATTACACGAAGCAACCTATCGCCAGCTAATGCGTCTGCATGCGCTCAGCGACGACCGCGCGGCGGCCTTGCGCGTCTATCATACCTGTTTGACCCAACTGCGGGCAGAGCTTGGGGTTGCGCCGGATCGCGAAACCCAGGCGGTTTATAATCAGCTTTTAAATAGTGCGGTGAGTACCTCTGTCCAACCTGAGTTAGCTGCCCACGCACCATTTGTGGGCAGAGAATCCGAATGGCAGATCCTCCAACAACGATGGCGGGTGGCCTTGCGCGGTCAACCGCAATTTGTCTTGATTGCCGGCGAAGCCGGCATTGGGAAGACGCGGTTGGCAGAAGAATTGCTGCGGTGGGCGATCCATCAGGGCTTTTGCACGCTGCGTTCACGTTGTTATGCGGCAGAGGGTCGATTAACCTACGCGCCGGCCATTGAGTGGCTACGTTCCGAGCCGTTGCGTGCCACACGCGTCAAGGTCGATGCTCCTTGGCTGAGCGAGTTGTCACGTCTCCTCCCGGAACTCCTCAGTGATCAGCCCACGTTGCCGCCACCCGCCCCGATCACCCAAGGCTGGCAGCGTCATCATCTTTTTGAGGCGGTGACCCGCGCCCTGTTGTCCGTCCAGCAGCCGCTGGTTTTGCTGATCGACGATTTGCAATGGTGTGACAAAGAAACGCTGGAGTTGCTTCATTTTCTGCTGCGCAACGCCACCCGCTTGAGCCAACCCAAATTGCTGCTCGTTGGCACTGCTCGTCTACCCGATGAGGTAGACGTGACCCACCCTTTGTACGATTTGTTAAACCCCTTGCGCGGCAGTGACACCCTGACGCAACTTGACCTTCTACGCCTGAGCGAAGCTGAGACCAGTGATCTGGCACACCAAATGACGGCGCAGGCGCTTGATGGGCAGACCCTGAGCCAACTGTTCCGTGACACTGCCGGCAACCCGCTCTTTGTCGTCGAAACCATGCGTGCTACCCAGGGACAGATTGTATGTAACGGTTCAACCGGCAACGCCACGACAACCGCCACTTTTCCCATCGAAGCAAGCGCGGCGATTGTCCAACAACTGCCGCCCAAAGTGTTAGCCATGATCCAAGCACGGCTAGGGCAGCTTTCCGCCAGCGCACGCGAACTGTGTGAATGGGGAGCGATTGTCGGGCGCGCCTTTACGTTAGATTTACTCGCCGACGCAAGCAAGATCAGTCGAGATAAAGCCGTCAATGCGCTGGATGAACTATGGCAGCGGCGCATCATCCGCGAGCAAGGTACGGATGCCTATGATTTTTCCCATGACCGCATTCGTGATGTCGCCGCGGCGGGGATCAGTCGTGCGCGGTGTAGATATCTCCATCACTGTGTGGCGGAAACGTTGGAAAATGAAAATACGGGCCAGTTCGATAACATCGCCGCGCAGATTGCCGCCCATTATGATGCAGCAGGTATGGTCGAGCCGGCAATTGATTATTACGCCAAAGCAGCCGTGCGCTCCGCACAGATTTACGCGACAGCTGAGATCATTCTCCATCTTCAACGTGCGCTCACGCTGCTCAAACTGTTGCCGGCAAGTAAGGTGCGCGACCAACGCGAGCTTACTTTGCTGGTGGCTTTGGGACCACCCCTTGCGGATGTCACGAGTTTTGCAGTAACACTTATGCACGATACTTATGAGCGTGCTTATCAACTTTCGCAACAATTAGGTATACCACTCCACCCCAGTATGCTGCGGGTTTGGGCAATTCACAAGACCAGTCGACACAATTTTGTAGATGCAAAAGCAATGGGACAGCAATTGCTGGAAATCGCCGGACAACAAATCACGGATGATGATCAGGTTGTTTATCTAGAGGGTTGCTACGTAATTGGGGTATCGGCATTTTGGCAAGGGGATTTTAGGCAGTCGAGAGCCTATCTCCAACAAGTTGTCGATCGCTATGCCGAAGTCTGTCAAGTGCGCCACCTCATTGAATATGGTCAAGATACTGGCATCTATTGTCGCACACGGCTAGGGTGGACCCTTTGGGTGCTTGGCTATCCTGATCAAGCACGGCAACAATGCGAAGCTGCCCTCGTGCTTGCCAAACAATTGCAGCATCCGTTTACGCTCAGTTTGGCGGTAGCCTATAGTGCATGTTGCGCCTGCTCTGATCATGACACAAACCGCGCAGAAACACTTGTTCAGATGCTATTTGCAGCAGATAGCCCTTACGCGCAAAAAGACAGCACATTTGGTTTCCTTAATGGTTGGATTCTGCTGCTCCGCGGGAAAATTGAGGAGAGTATTCAACAACTTATCGAGCATACTAATATACAACGGTCCACAAGACCTAAGTTTACCCCATTTCCGTTCACCCTAACTTTGCTTGCCGAAGCCTATCTCTGTGCGGGTGATTATGAACAAGCACTCGCCATATTAGCTGAAGCGTTTGCAATACTCAGTGGCAACCAAGCATATTGGTGTATCGCCGATATGTATCGCATTAAAGGCGAATTGCTACTGGGGCAGGGCCGAGAAATAGCTGAAGCTGAAGCTTGTTTCCATCAAGCTCTCGCCATTTCACGTCGTCAAGCGGCTAAATCACTCGAACTGCGTGCCGCCATGAGCTTGGCGCGCTTGTGGGCGCAACAGGGCAAACAACGTGATGCTCACACGCTACTTGCGGAAATTTATGGTTGGTTTACCGAAGGGTTTGATATGGCAGATCTGCAGGATGCCAAAGCCTTACTTGCTAGATTGCAAAAATAACGAGAAGTCAGGCGAAGGCTAGTGTACGTAGCGGCAAAGAATCCATTTCGATCTTGGAAAGATTGATAAAACGACTGGCATGATCGAGATCGATACCAACCAATTGCCCTTCCTGGCCAAAATCAAGCACAATACCTGGTTTGATTTCGTGCGTTTCAATGCTAGGTTGGTCTGATAATTCAATATAGAGAGAATCTGTTTCTGAATAATAGTGAAATTTCATCGTTTTTCTCAAGGAAGCCGAAAACCAGGATCAGGGAAGGCGTTATGAACCGTTTTACCATCAGCGAGTGTTACCACACGCAGATAGCAACCTAGTTCAAGCACGTAGATGTAAAAACGCATCCGGTCATCCTCTGCTTGTATATCATAATACGCCGGTTCTTCTAAAGCCTTTTCACACCAAGCCCGCTTCAGGTAAGGACGTTTACGCAAAATTTGCTCTTCAAAATAGCGCGTTGTTTTCATCCTTATCGACCGATTGCAACCAATGCCGATCAATTAATAGCAGATAGAGTATAACAGTGTGTAGGCGTTTGTCAAATAAGTACGCAGAACGATTCTGTCGCTATTTCTACTTCAAAGCATCGCTGGCGGAACGCTGGCGGAACGCAGTCTTTGCTATGTTATGACAGCCTGTCGCAATTTGTAGCAACCGCTCGATATAACTCAAAAAAGGAGCAAACGATGTCGCTGAAAATCTTGACCACTGCTGGCGCGTCCATTACACTTGCCGCTGAAACTATTGTCGCCTTCCGCCAAAGTTTTGCTGGTCCCATCCTTTTCCCGGATGACCCAGCATACGACGAAACCCGCGCGATCTGGAACAAGATGTATGATCGCAAACCTGCCATGATTGCACGTTGCACTGGTGTTGCTGATGTGATCGATGCCATTAACTTTGCCCGTACCCATCAACTCTTGTTTACTGTGCGCGGTGGTGGTCACCATGTCGCTGGCTTTGCGGTGCAGGATGACGCCTTGATGATCGATCTTTCCCTGCTGAAGGGGATTCAGGTTGACCCCAAGGGGCGTACAGTCCGCGCTCAAGCTGGGGTCACTTTGGGTGAATTGGATCGGGAAACGCAAGTCTTTGGTTTAGCAACCCCAATGGGGGTAGTTTCTGAAACAGGGATTGCTGGCTTGACGCTTGGCGGCGGCATGGGGTGGCTGCGGCACAAATATGGCCTGGCCTGTGACAATCTAATCCGTGCCGACATGGTAACGGCTGATGGCGAGTTTCGTCATCTAAGTGCTACTGAAAACAGCGATCTCTTCTGGGGCATCCGTGGTGGTGGCGGTAACTTTGGCATCGTCACTTGCTTTGAATATCAGTGCCATCCTGTCGGTCCCCTTGTGATGTCAGCCACGACTCTATATGCACAGGCCGATGCCAAGCAAGTTTTGTCTGCCTGGCGGAATTTTATGAAAACTGCGCCGGATGAGATTAGTGCAGCGGCCTTCTTCTGGAGCATCCCCAGCATTGACCCCGTTCCCAGCAGTATGTGGGGTATGCCGGTGGTTGCTGTCGGTGCTGTTTATGCCGGTGACGCCGATGAAGGGGAACGCCTCTTGCAACCCTTGCGTGAGTTAGCAACGCCGCTGCTCGATCTGAGTGGAAAGATGCCCTATACGATGGTGCAAAAATCCTTTGATCCCTTCTTCCCCAAAGGCGGCCATCTCTATTACAATAAATCAACCGATCTCAAGCGCCTAGATGACGACGTGCTGGACGCCCTGATCAGCCGCGCCCATGAAAAACCCACCGCGCTCTCGATCCTGGTCCTCTGGCTTTATGGCGGCGCGATGAGTCGAGTGCCGGTCAGCGAAACGGCTTTCCGTGGCCGCGATGTGCCGCTGCTCTACAGCATTGATCTCGTCTGGGATGACCCCGCCGACAGCGAACGTAACATGAGTTGGGCACGCGACTACATCAAAGCGCTCCAACCCTACTCAGCGGGCGGTCTCTATACCAACTTTGCCAGTGATCCCGAAGCGGCGGCGGCAGCCTATGGTCCCAATCACCAACGATTGGTCGAACTCAAAAACAAGTACGACCCCCACAATCTCTTCCGGATGAATCAGAATATCAAGCCGACGGTGTGAGATGAACGCTGACACCAACAACGCCAGCCGCAATGACGAAGCGACAGCCAAACCGCCATCACAACTTTTTACCGTGCGCATCTGGCCCGAGATTCTTGACTCTGGCATGGTGGTCTGGCGCGGCAAAGTACAACATGTGCCGAATGGGGCATGGCGTCACTTTCAAGAGTGGCAGGCCTTGACTGCCTTTTTGCAGGAGCAGGTTGAAGAACTGGCTGCTGAAACCTAGTAAGGCTCAATCTCAGGTTCAACCGTATCCCGCGGCGGCTGAGTGACTGCGCATCTGCCGGTCTGTTCTTGTACTGACGGTTGTCATCATTTAGGATTTTCTCCATACGTAAAAATGTTAAATGATGACAACCGCCAACTATATCACATAGGAGTTACAGCATTGTCGTTGCTGATTTATCATTTTTCTCTTCTATTGTGTAAGTTACTGAGTCGATTTTCTCAACAGATTGCATTCCCTTAGCTACTGTGGTAGAATCGGGCCATGATACGATTTATGATCTTACTCATCCTGACGCTTGTGCTGGTCACTGTATGGGGCGTGACTTCGGTTACCATGCAGATTTCAGGACAGGACTATCTCAACCTCACCGCGCCGTGGTGGCACGTCGTCTTACATATCGCGTGGTTCCTCACTGGGTCAGCGGCGAGTTTACTTGGTGTTTCGATGCTGCTTGATCGGCACTCAAGACGCAAGCTGGCCAATTACCCACCACGCCGTACCTAAGAACACCAGGGTAACGGGAATCCCCCACAGAAAAACAACGCCCAGATTCAGATAATCCTCATCTGGCTTGATCCCCTCATAAAACATGTTGCGCCCTTCCTCGCTCAGCGTCGTGATCTGTAATAAGCCCATGCCGATGGCGATACTCAGCGATCCACACGAAAAAATCAGACCATCCGCGCCCAGGTATACCTGTAATCCAACGGCGGCAAACATGCCTGTAACGCCCCAAAGCACAGCCACCCCACAATTTTCGCGATTGCATTCACGCAAATTCCCTTTGTTTCATCTGATTTTCTGAGCTGACCCGAGGGATACGTTACCACAGAGAAGACCTTTAGAGAATCTGTTGGTCGTAGATTCGGTAAACGAACAGCTTAAACCGAAATCGACCCCTTCCTAAATTCACTCTTACCCAGCAGTACGTTAACCAACACCGCCTTGCCCCCCTGTGCAATCGCTTGTGCCTGGCGCAACGTTGCGGCGAGCTCCTCCTCTGCTTGTACACAAAACCCAACGCCACCATAACCCTCGGCTACCCGGTGATAGGCTGTGTAGGCCAACTCGGTGCCAAGTCCTGTGCCTAACAGCTCTACCTGTTCCCGTGCGATCTGCGTCCAGCCTGCGTCATTGCCGACCACGGCGATTACCCCCACGCCGTGGCGGGCAAAGGTGTCAAACTCGGCCAGCGAATAACCCGCTGCCCCATCGCCATAGAGCAACCAGACTTCGGCGTTGGGCTGGGCAAGTTTGGCGGCGAGGGCAAAGCCGCCACCAACGCCCAATGTGCCAAACGCACCGGGATCGAGCCAGGTGAGCGGCGCGCGCGGGCGCACAATATAGCTCGCCGTGCCTACAAAATCACCCCCATCGCCTACAATGATGCTCTCGGTGCCGATGACCTGCTCTAGCACCTGGCAGAGGCGAAGGGGGTTGACATAGCTGGTCGGTAGCGTGGCTTGTACCCCAATTTCTTGATCGCGCGCCGTGTCACGCGCCGATAGGGCCGCCTGCCACGCTTGCCAACGCGTTGGTGGCGTTGCGCCGGCTTGACCAGCCAATTGTTGCAAAAAGCGCCCCGCATCGGCCTGAATCGCCAGCGTCGGGCGGCGATTGCGGGTGAGATCCTGCTGGTTGCGGTTGACGCCAATGGTGACCGCGTCGCGCCCAATCGTCCGCCCATAGTTGAGGCGAAAGTCATTGGGCACGCCGGCCAGGATTACCAGATCGGCTTCGCGCAGGGCTTGCGAACGTTGATGGCGAATGTGTAAGCCATCAAGCCCAAGCAACCCACGCGCCATGCCGGAGAGAAAGGTGGGGATCCCTAACTTTTGCACGGCTGCTTGTACTGCTGTGGCTTGACCGGTCTCGAACAAGGCCTGGCTGCCGATGATCAGCGTCGGCCGTTGCGCTTTTTGCAGGTGCCGCCATGCCTGTTGCACCTGCCCAGTACTGGGGGCCGATGAGGCAATCACACTGGGGGCAACGGCCCGCTGGGCCCAGGCACGCCAATAGGTTCGCCGCAGATGCAGGTTAAGGTAAGCGCGCAACAGTTGTCCATTCGCGCCCTTACCTGTGCCGGCCAACGTCCAGGCTTTGACCACATCAAAGGGATAAAGCAAGTCGATGGGGATTTCAACAAAGACGGGGCCAGGCGTCCCGCTTTGCGCCACCTGAAAGGCATGGGTGAGGGCCGGCACAATCTCGCGTACACTGGTTACCGCTTTAGACCACTTGACCAACGACTTCACCACGGCCAGGTGATCGATATCCTGCAACGCCCCGCGCCCCTTGAGCAAAGTTGCCGCTGCCCCGCCAATCAACACGACCGGCGACTGGGCCATCTGCGCATTTTTAAGCGGTGTGATTGTGTTCGTCACCCCAGGGCCGGCGGTCACCGCCGCGACACCGGGAAGGCCGGTCAGACGCGCCGTCGCATCAGCGGCATAAACGGCGGTCGCTTCGTGGCGCACGTCGATGACTCGGATGCCCGCTGCCGCGGCACCAACCAGGATCGGCGAAATGTGGCCGCCACAGAGCGTGTAGAGAAAGTGCACCCCCTGGCGCGCCAACACCTCGCCGACAAGGGTGCCGCCGTGAAGATCGGTTGTCGAATGGGTGGTCGCAGCCATACCTTTGTTCCTGAAGCGTTGTGAACTGCGTAAATCGTCGCGTGGTCTCGTGGTCGCGTAGTCGCGTAGTCGCGTAGTCGCGTAGTCGCGACATCCGGACCACACGACCACGAGACCACGCGACCGCTCTACTGCACGCTGATTGTTGTATGTACTGCGTAATTGCCCAGCGCCGCCTTGACTGCGTTCTCTAACGCGGCCAGATCGCAGCCATCGACGCCAGTGATCGTGACCTTGGCCACAATGCCCAGCCGTTTATCACTTTCCATCTGGATCTGGCAATCGCCAATCTCGCCGATCGGCGCCAATTCAGTCCGGAAGACCTGTTCGATCTGTGTAAAGATCAAGGCCGGTTTGTAGAGCTTGCCGACCGCGGTGAGGGGCAGCTTGTCGAGGATCACAATCTCCTTGGGCACGGCGGCCCGTTCGCCGATATGTTCCTGGGCAAAGGCGAGCAATTCGTCCACCGTGACGGTCATATTAGGCTTCAGCTCGACATAGGCCACCGGCAGTTCGCCGACTCGCGCATCGGGGCGACCGACCGCGGCAGCCAACGCCACCGCCGGATGCTGATGTAGCGTCTCTTCGATCTGGCGTGGGTCGATGTTATGCCCGCCGCGGATGATCAGCTCTTTCTGGCGCCCAGTTAGCCACAAGTAGCCATCCTCGTCCACGCGCGCCAGGTCGCCGGTGTTGAGCCAGCGCGCACCGCCCTCCCCTTCGATAAAAATCCCCTTGTTATGAAACTCTTCGCGGTAGCCGGGAAAGACATTCGGCCCGTTCACCAATAATAGACCGCTCTCGTTAGGGTCACAAAAACGCTCGATCCGGTTGCCGTCCAGGATCGCCGGCCGGACTTGCTGATAAGGATAGCGAAACCCCACCGAACCAACCCGTGAGGCACCGGCTACCGGGTTGACTGCCGAAACCGAGGTG
The DNA here is from genome assembly GCA_022842065.1 of Caldilineaceae bacterium. Next base: position 100,911 of record JALHQH010000021.1, on the reverse strand, counting down.
CCCTCGGTGAGGCCGTAGCCTTCCAGAATTTTAATGCCGGTTTTGGCGGTAAATTGGTTAGCCACTTCGACCGGCAACGCCGCAGCACCGGAAGTGGCCAGGCGTACACGACTCAGGTCGATGCCATTGGTCGGCACGTTGAGCAGCGTACTAAAGAGGGTGGGGACGCCGCTAAAAATGGTACACTTGTAATGGTCAAGAATCGGCCAGAGGTTGGGGATCACCCCTTCGCCGCGGAAGCCTTGCGGCGTGGCCATCACCAGCGTGGTGCCGGAGACCCAACTGGCCAGCCCAATCGCAATCGCCCCATAGTTGTGAAAAAGGGGCAGGCCCAGGAGATTTACATCATTGATGTTGCCATCGATCATCTCGCCCGAGGCCCAGCCGTCATAAATCTGGTTGAAGTGCGTGTGCATAGCCAACTTGGGTACACCGGTCGTGCCGCCGGTGTGAAAGTAGGCGGCAACCTCGTCCGGTCCGATCACGCGGCCACTGGTGAGCTTACCGGTGGGATAGCGGGCAAGGGTTTTGTCAAAATCCAACACTTTGGCGCGGACCGCTTCTTTGCCCTTACGCAGCCCGATTAGCTTGACCAACAACTTTTTGACGCCATGCAGATAACCGCCAATATCAATGCGCAGAATGGTCTGCAACGTGGGGACTTTGTCGACAATCGCCGCCATCTTTTCCCAGAGGTCAGTCTTGGGAAAGGGGGCAAGGGTGACCAGCACTTTGGTCTGCGCCGCGTTCATGATTTCGGCGATCACATGCGGTTCCAGCAGCGGGTTGATTGGGTTGGCAATGCCGGCCAGGGTGCTGCCATAGAGGGTGAAATAGGTCTGGGGCAGGTTGGGCAGCACATAACTGACGGTATCTTGCGGCCCGATCCCCAGCCCATGTAACAGGTTGGCCGTCTGCCGGATCTTGGCCAGTAGTTCGCGGTAGGAAAAGTGAACGGCCTGCTGATACGCGGTCCCTTGCAAAAAGAAGACCAGCGCATCTTTGTCCCCAAAGTTCTGGGCAGAGCGGATAAAAAAGTCGTGGAGGTTGGTGGGTAACTGGCGTGCAGCCAGCGCCATTGCCTCCATTGCCTCGATGTCGGCGATGGTACGGATTTGTGCCATGTTCGTCTCCAAGTTGGCTAGTAGTGGACAAGCGTTCTGTCCTACAAAAGTGTTGATTTGTCCCAATATTTGGTTGTCTAAAGTTGTCGGGAAAAGGGCGTGGCACCATAATAACATGAGATGATAGATTGTCAACCAATCAAATTGCGGGTAAGGAAGTGACCGATGAAATTTACTGATGGTAACTGGCTCATGCGACCAGGTGTGCAGCCCTTTTATCCAACCGAAGCACACGATGTGGTGACCACTGCCGACACGCTAACCATCTATGCGACGCGCGCGATTCGGCACCGCGGCGACACGTTGACTGGTCCGCTGTTGACCGTGACCTTTTCGTCGCCGCTGACCGATGTGATCCGCGTCCGGCTGACCAATTTTGCGGGTGGGGATGAGGCGCAGCCGCAGTTTGGCCTTTCCCCGGCGCTTGCGCCGGCTGTGGTGGTGACCAATGCGGCCCAGGCTGCAACCCTCACCAGCGGCGAACTGTCTGTTCACATTGCCAAGGATCAACCGTGGCAGGTTGACTACCGGGCAGATGGCCGTGTGGTGACCAGCAGCCCACCGCGCGGGATGGCGATTATGGAGGTAGCGGGCGAAGGGCATTTTCTGCACGAACAACTGGCGCTAGGCGTGGGTGAAAATGTCTATGGGCTGGGCGAGCGTTTCACTGCCTTTGTCAAAAATGGTCAAGTCGTTGACATGTGGAACCGCGATGGCGGTACGAGCAGCGAACAGGCTTACAAAAATGTGCCCTTCTATCTCACCAACGGCGGTTATGGCGTCTTTGTCAACCACCCTGGTGCGGTGGCCTTTGAGGTTGCTTCGGAAAAGGTGGCGCGGGTGCAATTCAGTGTCCCTGGCCACGAGCTCGAATATTTCATCATCTATGGGCCAACGCCCAAGGAAATTCTGCAAAAGTACACAGCGCTCACCGGCCGCCCGGCGCGGCCACCGGCCTGGTCCTTTGGGCTTTGGCTCTCCACCTCTTTCACCACCACCTATGACGAGGCGACCGTTACCAGTTTTATCCAGGGTATGGCCGACCGCGACCTGCCGCTCCACATCTTTCACTTTGACTGCTTTTGGATGCGTGCGTTCCACTGGTGTGATTTTGCATGGGACCGGCAAGCTTTTCCCGACCCCGCAGGGATGTTGCAGCGGCTGAAGGCGCGGGGATTGCGTATCTGTGTCTGGATCAACCCCTATATTGCCCAACGCTCCCCCTTGTTTGCGGAAGGCAAGGCGCATGGCTATCTGCTCAAGCGCCCCAGCGGCGCAGTTTGGCAATGGGATCTCTGGCAGCCGGGGCTGGCGGTGGTTGACTTTACCAATCCCGCGGCCTGCGCCTGGTACGCTGAAAAATTGCGCGCGCTGCTCCACATGGGCGTGGATTGTTTTAAGACCGATTTTGGCGAACGCATTCCCACCGATGTAGTCTATCATGACGGCAGCGATCCCATGCGCATGCACAATTACTACAGTTATCTCTTTAACAAAACTGTCTTTGATCTGCTAGTAGCGGAGCGGGGCGCGGGGGAGGCGGTTGTTTTTGCGCGTGCCGCGACCACCGGCGGTCAACAATTCCCGGTCCACTGGGGCGGTGACAGCGACTCGACCTTTCCGTCGATGGCGGAAAGTTTGCGTGGTGGCCTCTCGCTTGGCCTCTCTGGTTTCGGCTTCTGGAGCCATGACATTGGCGGCTTTGAGGGGATGCCGAATGGCGAACTCTACAAGCGCTGGATCGCCTTTGGGTTGCTCTCTTCGCATAGCCGCCTGCATGGTAGTTCGTCCTACCGCGTGCCCTGGCTCTTTGATGAGGAAGCGGTGGCGGTGCTGCGCCACTTTACCAAGCTCAAGTGTCGGCTGATGCCCTATCTTTATGCCCAGGCATTGGTCACAGTGCGCACCGGCGTTCCTGTCATGCGCGCCATGTTCGTCGAGTTCCCCGCCGATCCGACCTGTCTCTATCTCGACCGCCAATACATGCTTGGCGATAATCTGCTCGTTGCCCCCGTCTTCGCGGCCGATGGCGGGGTGACCTACTATGTGCCGGCTGGTAACTGGACTCACTTTGTGACTGGCGCGGTCAAACAAGGGCCGGCCTGGGTGACGGAAACCCACGACGCGCTGAGTTTGCCGCTTTTGGTGCGCCCCGGCACCGTGATCGCTGTCGGCAACAATGAGACGCGCCCCGACTACGCCTATGCTGATGGGATTACGTTGCGCGTTTATGGGTTAGCCGATGGGGACGTGCAAACCGTCGAGATTCCCACGTTGGATGGCGACGTGGCCGCGACTTTTGCGGTACAACGCGTTGCGTCGCAAATTACCGTCACCCAAGTGGGGGATGCCACCGACTGGGCGGTGCTATTGGTTGGCATGGCAGCCGTTGATGCAGTCGAAGGCGGTGTGGTACAAGCAAACGATAGCGGCGTGTTGATCAAAGCAAGCCAAGCCGATCAGGTGATCATCACTACGACTAGCTAAAGCGCATCTGGCTCATTTAAATTGAGGAATAGAACCCTGGCACTATTCGTAGGTCAGCGCCGCCGGCGTGACAGTTTCGTTTCCAGCCAATAGTTAGGCAAGCGGAGCGTCACGCCGGCGGCGCTGACCTACGGCTTCGGCTCTCTTCGTGGATCACGCCCGCCACGGATAGTCGCTAATCTCCTCGGCGGCGTCAAGAATCGCGTTGATCAGCGGGCGCACTGCTGTCGGTGACAGTTGGGCGCAGAAGGTTTCAAAGCCGCCCCACAGATAAGCATTGGGGTGAGCAATATAGTCGAGGCTGTCGGTCGCCTGGTACATGATATAGGTGCGCTTAAAGGGCGAAAACCATTTGAGGACGCTGCCTAACTCGGCCACCAATTCACCGGGCACGCCAATCAGCAGCACCGGGCCAATCGCCAGCAGGGAAAACTCGACATCGATCAACGCCCCCGGTATTTCGACGCGCACAAAATTGCCCTCGATCGCGGCTGCCCCTTCGTCATCCAGGGGCAACTTTTCAAAGTCGGCCCGTGTGCGCAAGCGCAAGGGCACGGTGCGCGTCAGCGTGCGCAACTTCAACGGCTCCTTCACCTGCATCGCATCAAAGCACCGTTTGATCGTCTCCGTCGCCAATACCTGGCCGACCCGTTGCGTTTCGGCAAAACCAGCTTCGGGTGCTTTGGGGTGATTATCGCCAGTTGCGCCGGTGATATAACAGGGCACGCAGTCCATGCTCTCCTTGATCAGCTCGCGCACAACCCCTGGCACATCGGCACTGAGCAGCGACGAGACGTGGCCGGCTGTCAACGGGTGCATGGTGTAGTTGACGATCAACCCAAAGGGCCGACGCGAGCCACGGGGGCAAAAGGCCAGAATACCCAACTCCTTGTCGGTATGTTCGGGCGCAATCGGCACCAACTGTTTGTTGCCGGGGATGCTCAGGTAGCGTTCATCGCTGAGGAAAAAGCGCCGGTTCATATTCTCATCGACATAGGCACGGTTGACCAGCAGATCACATGCCTGCGCCTGCGCGGCGGCCATTTGGGCAACCGTTGCCGTTTTTTCCGCCAGGAAGGTAAGATAGCCATCTAAGTATGCGGGCCGCGCTTCGCCATACCAGCGGTCACGGAATTTGCGCTCGCGCACTTCCGGCCCTTCGTGGGTATGGGTACAGGTAAAGAAGATTGCGCTGGGACCAACGGCGAGTACGGCTGTGATCGCCTGCTTCAACCGTGCGATTAACGGCGCTTCCATCGCCAGCAGATCAAAACTTACGAGTAACGCGCACTGCTGCTCGTCCTGTAAGTAGACGGCATTTGCATAGAGGTCGTCGTGGACGCCGGTGGCGGGATAGAGCGCATAGCCGGCCAACAAACAGGTGGCATCTGGCGGCGTGATCACAATTTCCGCAAATCCAACTTGCACAGTTTACTCCTGGCATTTGGGTATCTGATTAATAGACTTGAAGCTTGCGCGAAAGCGCATCCGCTTTGGTTTAGCTTATCACAAGACAATTCCCATTGAAAATATGATAAATTCGTCTGGTAAAGCAACTCGGCTCAGATCGCTGCTATACCAGATAGCCTTGCGATCTTGCCTGTGTTATACTGACATAAATGTAAGTTAACCCTGCAAATAATAGCCTGTTTGTCGAATACTGAAAGCAGAAAAAACTATGCAAGGGTTTCTCTTTAGGACCTTGGAAAAATTTATCGCGCGCCCCAATCTGCCTGTTGATGAGCGGCGGAAACGCATCTTTTTGGTGATCTTTCTGGGGACTGCAATCCCGATAACGCTCAGCTTTGGCCTGTGGAATCTCGTCAACAACGGTCTGACCCTAGCGGTCTATCTGCTCTTCTTGACCACCTGCGTCAGTGTCACCATTTTGATCGCTTTGCGCTATGTCCACCATTTACACGTTTTTTACCGTGGTGGGATTGCCGTCGCGCTGCTCTTACTGAGCCATGTCGTGGCCACGGGGGCCGGCTATGAGGTTGGTTATGTGTGGTTTTATTTTCACCCGCTTGCCTCATTTTTTCTTTTAGGCAGCGGGGAGGGGTTCCTTTGGGTGCTCAGCTCTTGGGTAATTGGCCTCTTATTAACCATCTTTAATCTAGGTTCCTATGATTATTCACCCCATACAGGGATCCGCTTTATGGTCTCGTATACCTTAGTTTCGGTCCTTGCGTATGGGCTAGAGGCGGCGCGTCAACATTATTATGATCAACTCGCTGCCGAAAAATCAGCGCTCGAAATGGCACTCCAGCAAGTCAAGACCTTACGTGATCTGCTCCCGATCTGTGCTTCGTGCAAAAAGATCCGCGATGATGGCGGTTATTGGCACCAGGTGGAAAGTTATATGCGCGACCATGCTGGTGTCGAATTTAGCCACAGTATCTGCCCTGATTGCCGCGTTAAACTTTATCCACTGCGCGTGAGGGATTCAGATTCGGTGGCGTGAATGGCGCGCGCGCGCTGCCGGGCTTGGCTAAGCACTTGCTGGCTTGGGTGGGTCGCCGCACACTGCTTAGCCAAAATAGCTTACGGTTTCCGGAAATTAGGCCATCCCACAAGCTTACAGCGAGCTTTCAAAAAAGTTGCTACCCTATCATTTGTTTGACCAACTACAGCTTTTCGAGTAGGATATTGCCATGCAAAAACATGTTGCTCGCCCAGTATTCTCCATCGTTGTGCCCATCTGGAATGAAGAACAGGTCATTCCAGAACTCTATCGTCGTGTCGTGGACGTGATGACGCGGGCGGGAGAATCTTGGGAGCTGATTTGTGTAAATGATGGCAGCCGCGACCGCTCACTGCAAATGTTGATCGATCTGCATGCACAAGATCCACGGGTGAAGGTGATCGATTTTAGTCGCAACTTTGGCCATCAGGTGGCAATTACCGCTGGTGCTGATTTTGCCGAAGGTGATGCCGTGATTGTCATGGATGCCGATCTGCAGGATCCCCCTGAAGTGGTGCTCGAGATGATCGAGCAGTGGCGTGAAGGCTATGAGGTGATCTATGCCATGCGGGCCAAACGCCAGGGCGAAACCTGGTTCAAACTGACTACTGCGAAATATTTCTATCGGATCCTTCGCCAGATCACGGATGTTGAAATTCCGGTGGATACGGGCGACTTTCGGCTGATGGATCGCCGCGTGGTGCTGGCCATGCGCCAATTGCGCGAAAAGCATCGCTTTATGCGGGGGCTAAGCAGTTGGGTTGGCTTCCGCCAAACCGGGGTTGAATATGAGCGGGCCGAGCGCTACGCCGGTGAAACCGGTTATCCCTTGCGCAAGATGGTGCGCCTGGCTTTGACGGCCATTACTGGCTTTAGTTACTTGCCCTTACAATTAGCCACTTATTTAGGCTTTGCCCTGGCTTTGATCAGTTTGGTTGGAATTTTTCTCACCATTTTTCTCCGGCTCTCCGGCAGTAGTTTTTTCCTAGGCCAGGCCACCACGCTGGTTAGCGTTCTCTTTCTTGGTAGCATTCAACTGATTGTCTTGGGGATTATCGGTGAATATCTGGGCCGCATCTATGATGAAGTGAAGGGTCGACCCCTTTATATTGTTTCTCACGCCTATGGCTTTATTGAACCAGATTAATCGCACTTGGTCACCAACGATCGCTTACGAGAATAACTCATGTCAGAAAGCTCCCTCCCCCTCACTGTCGAGGAGATTTATAGCGACAGCACGCTTGACGACGCTACCATTGATGCCATCCTAAATCAAAGCCTGCATCCTCGCTCTGCCACTATGCTTTACGACAAAATGGAAGCATTGGGCCTGAAAAAGATCCACCGTCTGCTGGACGTGGGTTGTCGTGATGCGCGCCACACCTGTACCCTTGTCCAACGGTTTCACTGTACGGCCCTTGGCATTGACCCAGTGGCTGATCATCTAACACAGGCGGCCCAGATGATCGCGCGCCACAACCTGAGTGAAAGTATCAAGATCAGCAAAGGTAAGATTGAAGCGATTCCGGCGCGCAGTGGTGACTTTGACTATATCTGGTGTCGTGATGTTTTGAATCATGTGCCCGATCTGCGCAAAGGGTTGCTCGAGTGTGCGCGGGTGCTGCGTCAGCGGGGCAAGATGATCGTTTACCAGACCTTTGCCACCGATCTGCTTGAACCGGTGGAAGCAATGCGGCTCTATCCACCGTTAGCGATTGTCGCCGCCAATATGTCATCCGCCTATTTTGAAGAGGTGGTAAAACGCGCTGGCTTTGAGATTATTGAAAAGGACCCCATCAACAGCGAGTGGCGTGAAGCCTGGGAAGAGGATGGCACGGCCACGACCTCACACCAGCTTTTACACCTGGCGCGCCTGCGTCGGTGCCGGAACCAATACATCGAACAACTAGGCCGCACCCTCTACGAAGTCGAGCTGGCCAATTGCTACTGGGGCGTCTATCAGATGTTGGGCAAGTTGTGCCCGATCGTCTATACATTAACCAAAACCCATCTTTAACCTTACTTAGGCCATTGCGGAAAAATAATATCTGTCAAGCGCACAAGTGGCGTTCTCTAACGCCGTTTGGGTCGGACAGGCACCACATTAGAGAATGCGGCCTCTGTGTATCTTTAGCTTTCCTTCATGTCATTAACGTAACTTTTTTTACAACTGAACGTCAGTTAAAGCAGAGTGGTGACTGCTTAATGGGAAAATCGACGCGTGGTCATGTGGGCGCGACTACACGTCCACATGACCACGCGACTACTTGACTACGCGACGCCCTGACGGCGGTCGCCCTCTTTGCTGCCCGTTGTCTGTGCCCCGCTCCGCCTCTGGGCTTACCTTTACCCACAAGGAAGAGGGAAAGTAACTGTATGTCACTAGATACAACTGCCCCAGAAGCGCTGGCGGATCTTTCTGCTAATTTACGCCTAGACCCCTCGTTAGCCGCGGTGCCACCCGCTGAGGTCCAAGCCCAACTTCAGGGGTTGCGTGCCTTGCGCCAAACCGTCACCCTCTGGTTGATCGCACTGGGGCTGGCCGGCTTCACGCTGACCCTGATCCTGGTCACCACGACTTTGCAAGATGATGTTGCCCAAATCGAAGCTGAACTCCAATCCATCCAACTGGCGCTAACGCGCTTGGAGACCCCCAGCGCGCAAGTGCTGGCGTTGACGGCCACTTTGACCAAAACCCTGGCGCTGGCGGCTGAATTAGAAGCGGTGCGCCCACCAGTTGGCGTGGATTGGCCAGTGGTCATGAGCCAAGTCGGCAATTATAATAGTACACAACTAGTGTTAACTGATTTGATCCAAGAGAACAACCGCATTACGCTAAATGGTGAAGCGGTCGATAGTACTGTGGTCACCCGTTACCGGGGCATGCTGGAAAGCTCCGACCGTTTTACGCGCGTGGTCATTCAGTCGATCAAGGTTCTGCCGCCCGCCACCAGCGCGCCGACCCCCATCCCGCCGACCCCCAGCGCGTCGTCAGTCACAACGCCAGTCGTACCGTCAGTCGTACCGTCAGTTGTACCGTCAGTGCCGGCGACGGCGATGACGGTTGCGTTTGTGATCATCATGGAATTGAGTCTGTAACCATGATCAGTACGCTAACTCGTTGGCGCGACTATCTACCGACGCAAGCAAAGCTCATGGCGCTCTTACCCTTGGTGGTGATCACTACGCTGGGCCTCTGTTTTGGTTTGCTGACCGCCATCGCGATCATTCCCGCCGTTCAAGCGCGCAGCGCGCGCTTGGGCCAATTGCCGGCCGCGAATCGGGCGCTGCAAGCTGCGCAGGCGACTCAAGCGGCTGCACCCTTAGCCGTACAAGCCCAGATTGATCAGGCCGCGACCCGGGTTGCCACGGCGGCGGCGAATTTTCTCAGTGAAACCGCGGCGGCGGATGCCCTCAACGCGCTCTACCAATATGCCGCGGCGAGTGGCGTGACCATTGTTGAGTTACAGAATCAGACTAATCTGCCCAGTGTCGATGCGACCACGACGACGGTCACGGCCTATAGCTTGCGTACCCTGGGGTTGCGGGCAACGGGGCAGATGGGCCAACTGATTAACTTTGTGGCGCTGATCCGTGAGAGCAAACGCAGTGGTTTTGTTGTGACGAACTTACGGATTGGCGTTGCCAGCACGACGGAGGCGACCACGACCAACGCACGCTCGACCAGCCGGAGTACAGCCGCTGCCAGTACGACGAGCACCAGCAGCACGCCGCTGCACACGGCCACCATGAATATTAATCTCTACACAAGCGAGTATGTGCAAGCGGTAACAACTGCGGTCACCGGGCCGCTGACTAACACGGTTGCCGGTATGGCCGCACCAATTACCAACGCGGTGGTGACGACCGCCACCGGGTCGATCAGCGGTACTGGCGCAGTGATTTCCACTGTGTTGCTCTTCCCCCTGCCCACCTTTACCCCGTTGCCACCCGGTGCCGCTGGGTCGCCGGTGGCGGGGAGTGCTGCCACCGCGGTGCCACCCGTTGCCACCAGCGCTGTGATCCTTATCCCGCTGGCGACCCCAGTTGCCCCCGTGCCGTCGCTGCCGGCGACCACTACGCCAATGGCGTTGCCATCACCCACGGCGACAGGGGTGATACCGCCCACGGCGACGACCACACCTGCGCCGACTATCCCTACGGCCGCGACGGCCACACCACTAACCAGTGTACCGACAGCCACCGCAGTGGGCACGACAACGCCTGCCAGCAGCCCAACCATCACAGCAACGGTAGTGGTTGGATGTAATAATTTGCTGCTCAACGGTGATTTTGAAGGGGCTGGGGGCTGGCTACGCGGTGAGAACGCGCTCTTGCCGCAACTGAGCAACCAGCGCTACAGTGGGGCACTCGCCATGCAACTGGGCAATCCGCCTGGTGGTTATGACCCGCAGATCACCAGCTATTCGTCGATCCAGCAGGAAGTGCTCATCCCGGCGAGTGCAACGGGGGCGGTGCTCCGTTGGTGGCAGTTGGATGGCAGTGCGGCCGGTGTCAATCACGTGCCCAGCAGTGCCGAGGATCATCAAGCGGTGATGCTCTTAAGTCCCGGTGGCGAGGTCTTGGCGCTGTTGCAACGGGTGCGGCACAATGAGACGAGCTGGCAACCAGGCGCCATCGATCTGAGCGCCTTCCGCGGTCAGCGTGTGATTGTCTATTTTAATGTCTATAACGACGGCCACGGTGGGCGCACTTGGCGTTACCTGGACGAGGTGCGGCTGGAGGTCTGCCCCACCGGGGCGACCGCGTTGCCGCCGACCGCGACAAACGTGCCGACCACGCTCCCGTCGGCGACACCCGTGCCGACTGCGACAGGGTTACCAAGCGCGACGCCTGTGCCGACTGCGACAGGGTTGCCAAGCGCGACGCCTGTGCCGACCGCAACGCCAACCCCCACACTGACGCCGACAGTGACCGAGACGCCGACCCCAACGCTGACGCCGACAGTGACTGAGACCCTGACCCCAACGCAGACACCGACCTTTATCCCTACACCGACCGCAACATCAGTTGTTATACCGGTACCTGGTGCTGTCTTGGTTAAGAGTAGCCAAAGTTTTATGCAGTATGATGCATTATATGTTGTTGGTGAAGTTGTAAATATTGGTGCACAGTCGGTTTATTCTACCCAAATTCAGGCGAAGTTTTTTGATGCAGCCAATCAGTTAATTGCGGTCGGCGACACATATGCCCTGCTCGACATGACATCCCCAGGGCAAAATAATCCTTTTCAAATAATCTTATCAAATCCGCCAGATGCGATTGATCGTTATGAACTAGTGCCAGTCTATCAAAATTCATCTGTGCTTAACTATCGCCCTTTGACAGTACTTTCTCAGCTAGTACGTAACAATTCTGGTGTTGAAGTTTATGGTGAGCTACGCAATGACAATGAAATTCCGGTCACCTTTTCCGAAGTTGTTGTTACATTTTACGATAATAATGGTAATGTTGTTTATGTTGATTCTGTGGACATTCCCCTTAGCCTTACCAGCGGGCAGACTGTAATATATTCAATGAATACGTTCAATGACTTTGACTACTCATCCTTTGTGGTCCAGGCACAAGGTGCTTTTATACCTTAACATTATGTCTTTTGTGACTCTTGATGGTGTTAGGCTAATCCAGAAATTTAACTACCCATGTCCCCGGCACCGGCCACACGCATCCTCGATAGCGAAATTGGTTTTGGCCGGTGCCGGGGACATGCCGTGGGTATTTCTTGCAATGGCCTTAGTTGTTGTTTGCTCCATACCTTACGGGTATATCTGCAACCGCTAGCGCTTGTCCTCTCTTTAACCCAGCATTGATTTGCTGGGGTTTTGTGCTCCTTTACTCTTCCCCACAGATAGCGGTACCGCATTCCCGTCCACCCAATCACCCCAAAAACTACAAATAAAAATAGACATTCCGTAAGCTCTTGTTAATCTTGGCCGAAATAAGACACAGCGTTTGACGCATAACGTGACACCTTTTGTCACATATCCCCGCCTTGGTTTTCCCGTCTTCTTAGATAGAAAGGTAGAAGATAGCAAGCTTACTGAAAAGTTAGTTTAAACAAAATTTCAAGTAAGTATGTCAACTACTAATCTTTGATGTGGGATCTGTCCTATAACTATTCTGAATGGGAGTGTACTATGAAAATGTATTTGAAACGCCTTATGCAGCGGGTGGTGCGCGAAGAGGATGGCATTACCGCCTTGGAGACCGCGATCATTTTGATTGCCTTCGTCGTGGTCGCCTCAGTCTTTGCCTTTACGATTCTCTCTGCCGGTACCTTTTCGACCGAACGTGGTAAGGAAGCCATCTTTGCCGGCCTGTCGGATGTGCAATCTTCGATGGAAATTAAGGGCAGCGTGATTGCTACTGCTAGTACTGAAGGCGTGACCGGGACCATCGATACCTTGATCTTCACCGTTTCGAACGCGGTCGGCGGCGAACCGATTAACTTGAGCGAGGAAGATAAGATTGTGGTCATCGACTACCGCGACGCCACCCAGATCGTTCCCATTGATGAGTGGACATTGGAATGGCGCGTCAGAAATGACGATGACGATCTGTTGGAAACTGGCGAACTGGCTGAGATTACCGTCCCGTTGACCGTCACCGCAATGAGCGCCACCCCACTGGGCATCAACACCGACTTCTCGGTCGAGATCAAGCCCCCGGCCGGTGCTGTGCTCAACATCCAACGCACCACCCCCGCTTACATTGAAGCGGTCTACGACCTCCAGTAAACGCGCATATACAGAGAATCGGTTTGATGGCTGTAAAACAGCGCAGCAGTAATAAAACTTAAACTGCACTTGTTTGAAATGATAATCGCACTCACTGTTCGCTGAAGTAAATCACATCTTTTCAGGCAGACGCATACAAAAGCGGGCTGTAACGAGCGGTTTACCTGGGCTCTGGCGCCCAAGTAAACCGCTCACTGCTGTTCTGTGCTGAAATTGTCATATGGTCTTATGGTCGCGTAGTCGTGTGGTCATAACGTCCAGATAACGCGATCACACGACGATAAGACTACACGACTGCTTTGATGACGTGTAGCGAACCTCTGGGCAAGCAACGCTGTGGCCGCCCTATGCTACATCCGGGGTTGTAGATGCGTTGTTTATAGAAAAATATGGTTATCCATGAAGCTGGAAACACGTGTAGAAACGCTCGAACATGAGTTAAAAGTTCTGAAGAATGAAATTCAAGCGACATTGTTAGAAATCCAAAGCCAGGTGCTCGAACATTACTATTCTTCCCTTCGCTCCGATCTGCCTGCTGCTGCCAAAGAGCCAAATTCAATCGAAAAACGGGATGGGCTCAAAATCAAAGAAACCTTGCGCCCGCGCCGGGAGATACCACCGGCTGCAGAGGCGGAGGATGAGATTGCCCTGGTACCCCCACAAATGAAAGAAGTCTCGCTCACTGCCTTTCGCGAAAAACAGTTACTGACGCCAACGATCTTCCTTCAATTAACGGAATGGGTCAATAGCACGGTGGCCAAGATCGGGAAGGCAAACACCCACCAGACCATCGAATCGTATACCGACAACGATGTCTGTACACCTGAAGTCAAGGAACTGCTGATCCAACTGGTTACCTTTAGCAGTGAAGAACAAGCCCCAACCATAGTGGAACCCATGGCGATGCTCGATGTGATGGTTGGGCTGAATAAGCTGCTTGCCACCTTATCGGGGGGAAGAGATGACAAGATGACAAGATGACAAGATGATCGATAAGATGATATTTCCAGTCATCCCCTCATCTTGTGATACTGTTGCACTATCTTACAACGGGATTCAAATCCCGGCCTGACAGCGAGAAGCCGCCTCAGCGGCTAGGATCGTTTTCTCAGCCGCTGAGGCGGCTTCGCGCTGTTAGCAAGGGGTTTTAACCCCATTTCGTAAGATAGTGCAACAGTATCATCTTGTCATCCAGTCATCCTGTCAGCTTTTGCTACTCTCTACAGAGGAGAAAATGGATGGACAAGGTAATCACCACCACCTTTATGATTATCGCCAGCGTGGTGACGACGGTCATGGTCTTTAACGGGGTCTTCCCGGCTATTCTGCGCAGTCGTGACACCATGGCCGTCATGCGTGGCCGGATGGACGAGCGCATCAAAAGTCAGATCACCGTGATCCACGCCGCTGGCGAGTTGGATAGTAGTGCGATCTGGCAGGACAGCAATGGCAACGGCAATTTTGATGTCTTTGTTTGGGTAAAAAATGTGGGTGCCTTGCGTATTGCCGCCGTCGATCGCATTGATCTCTTCTTTGGCCCAGAAGGAAACTTTGCCCGCATCCCTTCGAAAGTGGACGCTGGTGGCGTCTATCCCTACTGGGAATGGGAGGTCGAGAATGATAGCTACTGGAATCCGACGGCAACCCTTAAGCTGACGATCAAATTTTCGTCGATTCTGGCGGCCGAGCGTTACTTCATCAAGGTTGTCATTCCCAGTGGGATGGCTGATGTTTATTACTTCAGCCTGTAAGGTTTTTTCGACGTAAGGCCGTTTTCATTGTTGCACAATAGAGTAGAGTAAGCAGTATGGATAGCGCACTCGTTTCACTGATTCTGATTACGTTGGTTCTCTTTGGTGTATTAACACTCTCCGATAGCTACTTTGCCACCCAGGATGCCATGCTCATCGCAACCGAGGTGCGCACGGCATTCACAGAGGAGCGTGCCCGGACGGCCTTTGCCCTGGTGCAGGCAGAGACCCTGGCGGCCGGCAGCTTGGTAGAAGTCACCATCACGAATATTGGGACGACCAAACTGGCTGATTTCAAACAGTGGGATCTGATGCTCCAGTACTATACCGCCACTGGGACTTACCTGACCGAGTGGTATCCCTATGTCGCGGGCACCATGCCCGGTGCCAACCAGTGGAGCGTGGTTGGCATTTATATGAACGCCGCCGCGGCAACCGCCGAGGCCTACGAGCCGGCGATCCTGAACCCCGGCGAGGAACTGCTCATCCGGATCCGGCTTTCGCCCCCCGTCGGTGCCGGGACGACGAATGTTGCCACCTTTGGGGTTGCCAATGGTGTTACCCTGTCGGCGATCTTTGCCGGTGAATGAAGAAAGATAACTTATGGCCAGCAAAATTTTAGTGATCGAGGATGATCCCATCATTCTCACCCTGATCAAAGCCACTTTATCACGCGAGGGCTACGTGGTTGTTACAGCTGTCAATGGTTCGGAGGGCTTGCGCCTGGTGCAAGAGATCCAACCGCAG
Source organism: Caldilineaceae bacterium (assembly GCA_022842065.1). The sequence continues at coordinate 85,580 of JALHQH010000021.1, read as the reverse complement.
TTGGTGGTGCTCGATATTACCATGCCTGGGCTTGACGGCCATCAGGTCTGCCAATATCTGCGCAGCGAGCCAGCGACCATGCATTTACCCATCATTATGGTGACGGCGCTGAGCCGCCCTGCTGACCAGCGCCGAGGTTTTGAACTTGGTGCTGATGACTATCTGGCGAAGCCCTTTCAACTCGCCGAGCTAGTGAAACGCGTGCAGTCGTTGTTGTTCTTTGCTAATTGAGTGCGCTCATGACTGAAGAAACTTATGTAAAAACCGTAATCTCCACCGGTAATCGGGAGATTGATGACAAAATGGGGGGTGGGGTGCCCTTAGGCTCGCTCACCCTGATCGAAGGCGATTCCCATTCGGGCAAGTCGGTCCTTTCGCAACAGATGACTTGGGGTTCACTCAATGATGGCTTTGAATTGGCCTTTTTTACCACCGAGAATACCGTCAAAAGTCTCGTCAAACAGATGCAGAGCTTGAATATCGATGTATTGGATTATGTCCTGTTGAACCGACTGCGGATCTACCCGATGGAACTGGCCAGTGCCAGAGAGGGTTTACTGGCCTCGCTGCTGAGTGCCATTACACAAGAGCGTAACAATGGGCGTGGGATGGTCTTTATCGATGCCCTGACCCCGTGTATCACCGCCAGTCAACATGATGCGGTGCTCAGTTTCTTTGAGCGCAGTAAGCGCCTCTGTTCCGAAGGGATGACTGTCCTCTTTGTCGTTCACTCGCATGCGATCAGCCATGACTTCCTCGTGCGCATCACCTCGCTCTGTGATGCTCATCTGCGCATGCGCACCGAAGAAGTGGGCAGCAAGTTGGTGAAGACCATGGAAGTGGCCAAGGTGCGTGGGGCGAGCAAGAATACAGGTAACATTGTCAGTTTTGAGATTGAGCCAGGATTGGGCATGCGCGTAATTCCAATCAATAAAGCGCAGGGCTGATGGCCATGGAACAGACTATTTTCCCCTTTCCCACAAGTAATTTTGAACGAATCAAAAATGGCGAGGTCAATCTCACGCTAGAGATGTTGCCCCAACCGTTACAGAACGCGGCTCGTGACCACCCTTTTCTCTTTGATTATTTGCAGGCATTGCCGATTGAGGAAATTGGCATCCCAATCTATACACACAAACTTTCGCGCGCCATGGGGAAACTCAAAGTTCGTAATGTGATCTATCCCACCAAGGTCGATGATGTCTTTATCCACATCTATCCCGACCCCAAAGGGGCCCGCGATTACTACATTCCGATTGAGCCAATCTTGATGGTGGATTTAGATAACCTGGTCGAACCAATCGAGGCCAAATTGTTGGAACTGGCCGACGAAATTGGCGGTGCCGCTGAAATAGACCGAAAGCAGGTGTTGCTTGATGCCATTGAAAAGATCTGTACCGTTGCCCCCCTGGCGCCGATGTTGGTGACCAGTACGCCCGAAGCAAAACACAACGAACTCAATGGCACCGAGCCAAATGGTACACCCGCAAAAAGTAACGAAGCAAAAGCCAAGAGTAAAGCCAACGAGCGCAGCAGCCATAAACATGGCAAGATCACAGTTACGGCCCGCGAATTACATGCGCTCAAATATCGTACGGCGCGTGATAAGTTGGGGCTTGGTGTGCTGCAGCCGCTGCTCGAAGATTCCTATATTGAAGATATCAGCTGCAGTGGCCTTGGCAATATCTTTATTGAACACAAGATCTTCAAAAGTCTGAAATCGTCGATCTACTTTCCCACCCACGATGATCTGGATGATTTTGTGGTGCAGATGGGCGAGCGTATCAAACGACCGGTCACCTTGCGCAACCCGATTATCGATGCATCGTTGCCCGATGGCTCCCGTATCAACATCGTCTATGGCCGCGATATCGCTAAACGGGGCAGCAACTTTACCATCCGTAAATTTAGCGACGATGTGACCAGCGTCCTCAATCTAATCGAGTTTGGCAGTATGAATTACATGATCGCCGCTTATCTCTGGTTGGCGATTGAGATGGATCTCAATGTCTTTGTCGTCGGGGCGACCGCGTCCGGCAAGACCACGCTGCTTAATGCGCTGACCACCTTTATTCGCCCAGATGCAAAGATTGTGACGATTGAAGATACACCAGAGTTGCAGATCCCCCATGCCAACTGGCTGCGCGAGGTGGTGCGCCAATCGACCAAAGAGAGCAAAGGCGGCGGCGTTGACATGTTTGATCTGCTCAAAGCGGCCCTTCGTCAACGCCCCGACCGCATCCTGATCGGTGAGATTCGTGGTGTCGAGGGCAACATTGCGTTCCAGGCCATGCAGACCGGCCACGGCGTCATGGCCACCTTCCACGCCTCTTCGGTGCAAAAGGTGATTCAACGTCTAACGGGTGATCCGATTAATGTGCCGAAGGTTAATATCGACAACTTGGATCTGATCGTTATTCAATCCGCGGTGCGCGGGCCGGATGGCAGCACCTTGCGCCGGATTGTCAGTGTCAACGAAATTGTCGACTACGATTCGGCGTCCAACACCTTCTCCTTTATCACCGCCTTCCGTTGGAAAGCCGACGACGACACTTTTGAATTTCCAGGGGATATGAACAGCTATCTTTTGGAGCAGAAGATTGCCGCCAAGCGCGGCATTCCCGAAAGCAAACGGCGCACCATCTACTCAGAATTACGCAAACGGGCAGCGATTTTAGAGAAGCTGCAAAAGCGCGGAGGCTCCAGTGGTTTTGAACAACTTTTTGCCGTTATTTCGGAAGCTCATAAGCAAGGACTCCTTTAAACCCGTCTCCAGCTCGGATCTCTTTTACCAGCTGATCTACATGTCCGCCATTGCCGAGGCTGGGCTCTCGCGTAGCCGCATCTTCGAGATGGGCTCGGCCCTGCCACGGATTCCTGCTGAGTATTTCAAACGCGTTCATCTGCTGGCACAGAAACTTGGCTATGATTATGCCGCGGCCTGCAACAAGGTGGGGCTGGGCGTCAAATCGGAAGAGATGATCAGCCTGCTGCTGCGCCTGGGCAACGCGCTTACTTCTGGCCAGCCCGAAGCCAACTTTCTCACCGAAGAGGCGCTGGTGCAGGGCGAAGCCTATGAAAAAGAGTACGAACGCGATTTGGAATCATTAACCAAGTGGACCGATGCCTACGCCGCGGTCAATGTCTCGGCCTCGCTGATGATCGTGATCAACATGACTTCGTCGCTGATCTATGATATGGGCAATAATACGATTCTGGGGCTGGTGATTACGGTGCTCTTCATTGCCGGTGCCACCGCCTGGGTGCTCTCGCGCGCCGCTCCCAAAGAAGTGATCGATCTCTTCTCGCCCGAAGGCACCTGGCCGCAACGGGTCGTCAGCCAATATGGCCTCTATGTGCTGGCCAGTATCTTTATTGTCTGCCCGCTGTTAACCGTGATCGGGCTTGCCTTGGGACCGATTTTAATTATAGCCGCCCTCATGCTCTTCCCGCTGGGTCTGATCAGCATGTTGGCTGGTCGCGAGATCGAGCGCAAGAACCGTGAGTTCGGCCCCTTTCTACGTTCCCTGGGCGGCATGACGGTCTCGACCGGCACGACCTTGACCGAAGCGCTATCGCGCATTGATCTCAGCTCCTTTCCGGCCCTGGAAAAAGATCTAATTCGGCTGCGCAATCGCCTCAATGCGGCGGTCGAGCCAACGCTTTGTTGGCGCAAATTTGCGCTGGAGACCGGCAGCAAGTTGATCGGCGAGACCACGGCGATCTTTATTGATGCCGTGCGGTTAGGCGGTGACCCTGACGCGGTCGCCTTTCTTTCTGCCGAATTTAGCGCCAGAACCATTATGTTGCGTGCTAAACGCCAGGTCGTCGCCGCCACCTTCTCCTGGCTGACAATTGCGATGCATGGCACGATTGCCGCGCTGATGGTCACTATTCTGGAGATTATTCGCAACTTTGTCGCCATGATCGATGCCGCGTCCAGCGCCTTGGGCGAAGGGGCCGCCCAGGCCGCAACCCTGGCGTTACCCACCTTCAATGCGCCCCAGGTGGATTTCTTCCAGATCCTCACGGTGGTCATGCTCCTGATGCTCTCGCTGATCAATGCCTATGCGATCATTGCCACCGATGGCGGCCACAGTTATAAAGCAGCCTTCTTCCTGTCGATTTTGTTGGTGCTGCCTGGCATCTGCTTCATTTTCGTGCCATCGCTAGTAGAAGGATTTATCTGATGAATAGTGCAATGACCATGCGGGTTGCGCCCAAACCGTTCATTGGCCGTAACCTCATGCTGCTACTCCTTGGCCTCTTATTGTTGGGCGCGCTGCTGGCGGCTTTCGCTATTGCCGGCCCCTTGATCTGGTCACTGCTGCTGGCCGCTGTCCCCACGCAGCTGGGCGCGCACCCCCCGCTTTTGGTCACCTTACTCCAGCAGCAGGGCATCGTGATCAGCCTTGGTCTTTCGATCTTGGCGCTGGTTTGTGCGCTGTTCGTCCGGCTTGCGCCCCTTACCTGGTGGCTTTATCTGCTCACCGCATTTGAACGGCACCCCGATCCGGCGTTAGCGCGGACCATGACCTGGGTCAACGCCCAGCAAGTACAGGCGCAGCAAACTAAGGCGCAGCAAGCCGCATTACAAGCAATTGATGCCCAAACATTTGTGCTCCCGCCCGGCAGTGTACCTGGGGCAGTACCCGGCAGTGTACCCGGTACTGTCCCCACTGCCATGTCGGATGCGGCATCGACGCCGGGTGGCATCCCGCCCGTCCCGGTGGCGGGGCAGCCACCGGCTGCGGCTGCTCCCGGTCAGGCGCCCACTGCACCGCCGGTGCCGGGCGCGCCGGTGGCTGCGGCGGGTCAACCGGCCGCGCCAGGTGTACCCCCCCCCGCGGCGCAGGTGCCACCGGCCGCGCCAGGCGCACCCCCCCCTGCGACCCCGGACGGGCAACCGGCCGCAAGCACGCCACCTGTGCCGGGCCAACCGCAACCCGTGCCGACACTACAACAGGCCCTTGCGCCGGAAGAGAGCTTGAATCTGGCCGAACTGACCAGTGTCGATGATATTCTTTCCAATGCGTTCAATGATGACGAAGAGGTCGATGCCAATTTGCTCCGGATCAGCCAAAGTCTGGATGAAGTAGACGTAACGGCACTGGTTGAGCAGAGTCAGCAAATCTACGAACACTTAAAGGAATTAGCCATTGCACAAGCTGTGAATCACCATGATTAACCAGCGCTGAACCGCGCGTTATCTAAATTAGGCAAGCAATGTAAGTAGCGAGCTGTACACATCCTTGATGAGGTGTGCAGCCCGCTACTTATCATTTTTGGCAAAAAACCGTAAGCTTCTATCATTGATTGGGCGTCATCAGCGCCGAAAGTCAGGATTTTTCCCGACAATACGCCGATAATTCGTCGAAAAAATTCTTGATCATTTGGACGGATGATGCTATAATGAACGTTGTTCGGTTGGCAGGGGGTAAAAGTGATAGGCCGCTTCTTTTACCTTGCGCTCACCCCGTTCGGAGCACATTTATGATTAGCCACCATGATCATCTCGCCCTACTGACTGACCCAGCTGTGCTGCTGAATCAGCTGACCACACGGGCGATCTTTTGCCTGGATCCACAAGGGCAGATCGTTAGCTGGTATGGTGGGGCCGAAGCCCTCTATGGTTATCGCGCCGCTGAGATTATCGGTCGCAGTTTTGCTTGTCTATACCTGCCTGAAGCAGCGGCACAAGGTTTACCGGCGACCCAACTGGCCACCGCTGCCGCGCTTGGTCACGTTGAAGAGTCCGGCTGGCGCTGTCGGCAAGATGGCTCAACTTACTGGAGCAGCGGGCTCATGACGGCCTTGCACACTGTACAAGGTGAGCTTTGCGGTTACGCGATCATTGGCCGTAATGCATCGACGCAACAGGCTGCCGTCCAACAAGTGGAAGCAAACGCGCTATTGCTGACCAGTATTCTGGATTCAGCCATGGATGCGATCATTAGCGTTGATGAAGCACAGCAGATTACCCTCTTTAATGTGGCCGCCGAGCAGATGTTTCGCTGTCCGGCCAGTGACGCCCTTGGCCAGTTGCTGGATAAGTTTATTCCAGACCGTTTTCGCGCACTACATACCCAACATGTTTATGCCTTTGGTTTGACGGGGGTTACTTCGCGTAAGATGGGTCCACTTGGGCTCTTGGGTTTACGGGCGGATGGCACCGAATTTCCCATTGAGGCTTCGATTTCACAAGCGAGCGTGGCGGGACGAAAGCGGTTCACCGTGATCTTGCGCGATATTACCCAGCGCCAGCAGGCCGAAATTGCGTTACAGGAGCGTTTGGAGTTGCAGGGTCGGTTAGAGAAACTGGCCGCGGCGGCACCTGTGGTCCTCTGTACTTTTCGGCGGCGGCCAGATGGCTCTTATAGTTTTCCCTATGCCTCGCCAGCGATTGAGGCGATCTACAGCCTAGCACCCAGCGTGATCGCCCATGATGCGTTGCCTGCCTTAGCGCAGATCCATCCCGATGATCGGGAAGCTGTTATTGTTGCGCTTGGTCATTCGGCCCAGACCATGACGCTGTGGCGCGCCGAATTTCGGGTGAACCACCCACAAAAGGGCCAACTGTGGATCGAGGGGGCCTTGCAGCCGGAGTACGAGGCTGATGGCAGCATCCTCTGGCATGGCTTTATCCATGACATTAGTGAGCGTAAACAGCTTGAGGATCAGTTGCGTCAATCGCAAAAGATGGAAGCGATTGGGCAATTAGCCGGCGGGGTCGCGCACGATTTTAATAACTTGTTGACTGTGATCATCGGCTATAGCGATCTGTTTCTCGCCAAATCACAGGATGTTCATAGCCGCAAATTGATCAGCAATGTCCGTCACGCCGGGGAACGCGCCACTGGTTTAACACAGCAGCTACTTGCCTTCAGCCGTAAACAGATCCTCGAACCAAAGGTCGTGGATCTCAATGAAATCGTCACCACGGTCGGCAAAATTTTACAGCGCCTGATCAGTGAGAATATTGCCCTGACTATGATCCTCTCGCCAGCCATCGCACGGGTAAAAGTTGACCCCCACCAGATCGAGCAAGTGGTGATCAACTTGGCGGTTAACGCGCGCGACGCCATGCCTGATGGCGGCCAATTGACGATTCAAACCCAGAACGTAGTGCTAGATGAAGCCTACTGTCATCTACATCCTGAATGTAAACCCGGGCAATATGTACAACTGAGTATGAGTGATACTGGCCAGGGCATGACGGCCGCTGTGCAAGCGCGGATCTTTGAACCCTTCTTTACCACCAAAGGGCCAGGCAAAGGCACCGGATTGGGCTTGTCAACTGTCTTTGGCATTATTAAACAGAGTGAGGGCCATATTCAGGTCTACAGCGAAGTTGGAATTGGGACATCCTTTAAGATTTACCTGCCGACGGTTGATGCTGCTGCACAGTCTGCGCTTACGCTGCCAACGAACGAGACGATTCCAGTTGGGGATGAGGTGATTTTGCTCGTCGAGGATGATCCGCATGTACGTCAGCTTGGTCGCATTGCGCTCGAAACACATGGCTATACAGTCGCAGAAGCGGATAATGGCCGCAGTGGGCTGGCGATCCTGTTAGCTGATCCAGTGCGCTTTGCGCTTTTGGTCACTGATGTGGTGATGCCGGAACTAGGGGGAAGACAGTTGGTTGAATTGGCGCGTCTGCAACGGCCTGATCTCAAAGTGCTGTTTATGAGTGGCTATATTGATGATGCGGTCACACGCCACAATCTCCTGATGGCGGATGAGGCTTTTCTCCACAAACCCTTTTCGCCTTCCAGCCTGGCCCGCAAGGTGCGTGAAGTATTGGATAGTTAACGTGTAATTGGCTGCACGCGATTTGCGTCCTTTGAAAAGGCGTGCTATACTGTGCTTAGTCAGTTACAGCGTGCGGGTAAAACCGCCTCGGGGGAACGCTGTGACTGACTTTTTTTATTTCTCCACCCTTTATCCGCTCATCCCACTTTTTGATTAAGCCTAGACAAAATAAATCTACAATTTTTAGCACTAAGTCGCGATCAGCAATCGTGCTTTGTTAGAATAGGACTTACGCCTAGCTCGGCGGCTGAGCTTGCCGAAGCCAAAGAGCTAGGCGTAAACCCTATAGAACTTTGTACGCGCGACTGTGTAATACACTGTTTTCTAGTAGAGCGTAGTGTATTCGTAGCCTAAGCGAAAACAAAACGTTGGATTTCTAGCCCTTTGCCCTCTTGCATTGGCGCAAATTTCATGATATACTGGCTTCAGTCAGTTACAGCGTGCGGGTAAAACCGCCTCGGGGGAACGCTGTGACTGACTTTTTTTATTGGTTTTTTGCGTAACCCCTTATGCCCTTCGCCAAACTCGTTCACCGCCCACTTGCTCTGCATAGTGCTTGACCTGTTGCGCTAGATCGTGATCATCCGTAAAAAAAGTACTAAATTGTGACTTGAAGGCCGCAATCGCTGCGATCTTTGTCTGCAACGCGGCCGCGCTCAATTCAATGACAGCCGGCTGCCAGCCGCGTGGTGGCGCACCAATAGTCTGCGCTAATTTGCCGGCCTGTTGCGCATAAGGGTAATCCTCATAATAAACCAACTGCGCTGGGTTGATCGCCTGCTCCGCGGCTTGGCGGGTTAAGAGATGGTCAACATGATGACCAATCGTCAGCGGGACGATCAGTTGGCCATGCGCGGGCAACGCTGTTACGGCTGCGCCAAGCTGCATCACCAATGGCAATTCTGCCGGATGCACATCGCCAAAGATATCCGCATCCGAAACGTAAAAGGGCGTACCTGTTTCGGGATGCAAACGGTAGATACAGTCGGGTAGTGCCCAATGTAACCAATCTGCACCGAGAATACGGCAGGCCGCGATATCTTCGGCGCGGCGGGCGGCAACGGCATCACTGATCAACGCCCAGCGGTCGTGCAGACTCTGGGCATAGGTAGAAATCGTTGTGTGGGGGGGATCACCTGCGGTGATCGAAACGATCAAGACGCGCTGCCCCGCCGCGGTCTGCTGATAGATTTGTCCACCACAAGAAAGGGCCGCATCGTCGAGATGCGGTGAAAGATAAATGAAATCGTAATCGGTTTGCATGGTGCTTTCTCATTGTGTGTTGCGCAATGCGTCGAGACGCTTACAGATAAATCGCCCCGTCTGTGCTATTCTGCTTGGCTGCCATATATCGCGGTTGGGCATCGCTGATCCACTATCCTACCGCTATTACCATACAGTATATCTATGCTGCATCATTTGCCTAGAGGAGAAAATCTGTGATGAAGAACAGCTTCGGCCCACCCGTGCGCCGTATCGCCATGTTGAGTGTCCATACTTGCCCCTTGGCGCTTCTGGGTGGCAAGAAGACCGGTGGCATGAATGTGTATGTACGGGATTTTGGCCGTGAACTCGGCTGTCACGGCATTGCGGTTGATGTTTTTACCCGCTCCCAGGATGATTGCCAGCCGCGCATCAAACATGAATTAGGGCCAGAAGGGCGTGTGATCCACATTCCTGCTGGGCCGGAGCAGCCCATTCCGGTCGCAGCGATTGAAGCATATCTGGCTGAGTTTACCGAGGGTGTCCTAGCCTTTGCCGCCGCCGAAGGACTGCACTACGATCTGATCCACAGCCACTATTGGCTCTCTGGGCTGGTTGCCGAAGGGCTGCAGCGCGAATGGCAAGTGCCGATTGTCCACATGTTTCACACCCTGGGCCATATGAAGAATTTGATCGCCCAAGATGAGAGTGAACGCGCCCCGCAGGCGCGGATTGATGGCGAAAATCACGTTTTGCGCAGCGCGGACCGTATTATTGCGGCGACCCCCGCCGAGGAACAACAGTTGCTTGATCTATATGGCGCGGATCGCAGCCATTTGCGCGTCATTCCCCCTGGTGTTGACCCGGCCCGCTTTCATCCCATCGACAAGAAGGAGGCCAAGCGCAAGGTCGGCATTCCTTGTGGTGATGCCAATATTCTCTTTGTCGGCCGGATCGAACCGCTAAAAGGGGTTGACACGCTGCTCCGCGCAATGTCGATTTTGCAGGAACGTCACCCCCAGGCGATCCAGAACACCTGTCTGGCGATTGTGGGCGGCGACCCCTGGACCGAGGATCTGGATACGGAGATGGCGCGCTTGCAACAGTTGCGTACCGAGTTGGGTATCCACGATCTTGTCACCTTCTTGGGGGCCAAGGATCAAGATATTCTCCCCTATTACTATGCCGGTGCTGAAGTGGTGGTGGTGCCTTCGCACTACGAAAGCTTTGGCATGGTGGCGTTGGAAGCGATGGCCATGGGCACACCGGTGATCGCCTCCGAAGTCGGGGGGTTGGCCCACCTTGTCCAACCGGGGGTTAATGGCTACCATGTGCCTTCGCGCGATCCGGAAGCACTGGCCGCCCGCCTCTTGGAGCTGCTCACCGATAAAGCGTTAGCCGCGCGCTTAGGGGAACAGGCGCGTGCCTCAACCGCTCAGTACCACTGGTCAACGATTACGGCCCGCATGGTAGAAGTCTATCGCGAGCTGGTATAGGTGCGACCGCATTAACAATTGTCAATTGATAATTATCAATAGGACTTAGGCACCGATCGGCGGCTGAGCTCGTCGAAGCCAGAGAGCGGTGCCTAAGTCCTCTCAATTGACAATTGTTATTGCTGTTACCCTGCGACCCCCAACGTGGCTAGCGCCGCTGGCAAATCTATGCCCGGTGTATAGTGAATTGCGTGCAGACCCACCTGCTGCGCGCCCACAATGTTCGCCGGGGCATCATCGATAAAGACCGCCTCGGCTGGATCACACCCCAACCGGGCCAGCGTCCGTTCGTAGATGGCTGCCGTCGGCTTCATGATCCCTTCAAAAGCTGAACAGACCACCAGGTCAAATGCATCGGCCATGGGGTGGCGTACCCCGATAACCGCTGGTAGTTCATCCATAAAGTTGCTGAGCAGCGCGGTTTGGTAGCGTGGCCGTAGCCCGCGCAGATAGGCAACCAACTCTTCATCCAACTCGTCGCCTGCCCAGAATTCGTGGCGAAAGTTCATAAGTTGGACGTCATTCAACCCCAATTCGGCCTGCACCCATGCCCAGAGCGCATCCGTTGTCAGTGCACCCAACTGCGCCTGTTTGCCCATTGGGCTGTTAAGCACCAATGCTTCGGCACCGCCCGGCCCCAGCCCGAGGCGTGCCTCTGCTGTTGCGCGTGGGCTGGGATCAGTGGTACGCACCAACACCCCACCCATGTCAAAGATCACCGCTTTAATCAAGAGGTTACCCCAACTTTTCCAGCGCTTCTTTGGCGTGGATCGCGCGACCGCCGCCATAGACATAGGCCGGCCCATTGCCCGGTGTCGCCCAGCGTGCCGCATTGGCGATTACATGGCGGACTTCGGCTTGGTAATAGATCGGATGGGTCTCGTGGCCAGGGCGGAAGTAGAAGACCTTGCCCCGGCCACGGTTAAAGCAGCACCCGCTGCGGAAGACTTCGCCACCCTTGAACCAGCTTACAAAGACCAGCGCATCGGGCGTCGGAATATCAAAATGCTCGCCATACATCTCGACTTCGGGAATATCAATGTATGGTCCCAACCCATCCGCGATTGGGTGGCTTGGATCCACCACCCAAATGCGCTCATTTTCATTGGCTTCGCGCCAGCGCAGGCTGCACGAGGTGCCCATCAACTTTTTGAAGAGTTTGGAGTGATGGCCGGAATGCAGCACAATCAAGCCCATGCCTGCCAACACGCGCTCGTGGACGCGGTTTACAAGGGCATCATCGACCTTGCCGTGGGCCATGTGACCCCACCAGGTCAACACATCGGTTTGATCAAGCACCGCTTCGGTCAACCCATGTTCGGGCTGGTCGAGGGTGGCCGTGCGCACGTTTTCAAAACCATGGGCGCGCAAACCGTCGGCAATCACCGTGTGAATGCCATCGGGATAGACCTTTTTGACAACTTCGTGCACTTTTTCGTGCTCGAACTCATTCCAAACCGTGATACGGACACTCATTTCAGGCTCCTTTGAGCAATTGGATGGATATAATTTATTGGCTGCGCGCTGCGGCAAGGCGCTTTGCCCTTTTTAATTAAAGGCGCATCACCTGTAAACCCCCAGCTTGCATGATTAGATTTGCGCAGCCATCAGCAACAAGGTTTTTCAAAAACGTTGTTGCGCTGGGGTCATTGTCCTTTTTACGTCGCACCTACGCTTTGTAACGCCTATGCTTTTAAGAAAATAATCGTAGCGCAGAACCGATACAAATGCAAGATCGTTACTCACCACCCAGTGTGGCTCGGCCCAGATCACGTAACAATTGGGGCACTTTGGCTTCCGCCGCGGCCCGCCCGGCGGCCACGAGCCCTTCCACCGCCGTGAGGTCGGAAAGACTGAATTTGCCGATGGCGGGCTGAATCAAACAGTCGGCCAGCGGCATGTCGCGCTGCGCGGTACGGATCAGCGTAAAAAGCGAAGTCATGCTGACTTCGAGGATGTTGCGCGGTTCGACCGGCCCGTCATCACTAAAGGGCAGCAGATCGACACCGATGACATAGTCCGCCCCCATCTGTTGCACCACAGAGACGGGCAGGTTGTTGCTGGCACCGCCATCAACCAACAAGCGGCCCTCGCGGCGCACAGGGGTAAAGATGCCGGGCACGCTACAACTGGCGCGCACGGCTAGCCCGACTGACCCTTCATTCATAACAATCGTTTCGCCGGTTGAAATGTCAGTGGCGAGGGCGGCAAAAGGAACGGCTAACTGGGCAAACGCGACATCCGTGCCCAAAATTTCATCCAGCCAACGGGGCAGCCGATCCAAACCCAGGATCCCCAGTGGCATCGAGATGGCGCTCAAAGCCGACCAGGTTAGCTGTACGGGTGCACTGCCAAGCATATTCCAGCGCAGCTTGTATGCCAGCTCATAGATCTGGCCGGCTGGGATGCCGGCGGCACAGAGGCAGCCGACCAAGGCGCCGGCACTAGTGCCGGCGATGTAGCTAAGTTTGATCGCATGTTCTTCTAGCACCTGCAAGACCCCAATATGGGCGATCCCGCGTGCTACCCCACCCCCAAGGGCCAACCCAATCCGCTGGGGTCGCGGCCGTTTATCCCAGATCGGATACTTCCAGAGTTCGTTCTCGTCTGCCATGTGATCTACTTTCTGTGGCTGTGCGCCGATCAATCCGCCGATCAATCCGCCGGCTTGTCAACCAGTTGATAGTGCCAGGCCTGAATCCCATGAAATTCGGCCTTTTCCACTAGCGTGCCATGGGCATCCAGCCATTGGAGCAAGAAGTGGCGGGCATCCCACATCTCGACTTCACTGGTCAAAAGCCATAGCTCATCAACCCCGGCTGTCAATTCGGTGATTTCCTGTTCCGCCAATCCGCGGGCCTGATCATCGGGTAGTCCATTGTTAGACCAGATGCCACCCACCCAATTGCCAAGGCGGCGGTCGCCCTCAACAAAAAGATCAGCCTGGAAATTGCCGGTGTAGTAGCGATAGGCCCATTCCAGGTAGGGAATCTGCAAGATCAGTTTGGTCTCCGGCGCGCGCCGTTCGGCGATATAGGTAACTCCACTGCGTAGATCATATTTGATGGTCTGCGTCTGCTGTTGCCAATCGGCATAGAGCCAGAGGCCACCGATATAGAGCACAAAGATGAGCACCAGTGGACGGGCCAGGAGGCCGGCATTTTGGGCAATCACGCGTACGCCTAGCGCTAAAAGGATCAGTGCCGCCGGGCCAATCCAGATGATATAACGATCGGTATAGACGGGATGGCGCAGGCTGAGCAGATAGATGATCGCAATGGGCGCGAGCAGCCAACTGAGGATCAAGGCATAGCGCCGCCAAGGGGCTAATACCCATGGGTTACCTGTTTTGTGCGCTTGCAGTGCATCAAGCCCAAGGATCACCCCTGCCAAGCCGACAAACCAGAGCGGTAACATCCGTAGCCAAGGCACCCGCGACAGCAGCCCGTAACTGTGGCTCCAGAGCAGACTTTCGGCCATGGTCGGCAGATCGACAAAACTAAAGCCGCTTTGGGGCGTCGTGGCCAACAACATGGCCCATTGCCAGATCAACAGCGGCAGATAGGGCAGGGTCAAGCCGGCTAGCGCTAACCCATAACCACGCCAATGGGCACGACTTTGCGGCCAGGCCAACAAAAACCAAAGCAGGTGGAGGGGGATAATAATAATCATTAACAGATGGCTATACATGGCGACACTGACAGTGATCAGGTAGAGCAGCCACGGGCGCCAGCCGCCGCGATCAATGCCTTGTAGCCACCACCAATGGGCAAGTAGGGCCAGCAGGGTAGCCAATGCATACATCTTCCCTTCGCGGGCATACCAGAGCTGGTAAGGGTTGATGGCAAAGAAGGCCGCGGCCAACAAGGGGACCGCTTGCCCATACACTGCGGTCGCGGCCGTGGGGGTTACTAAGCGGCGCGTCACCTGCCAGAGCACCAACATCCCCAGCACTCCAGCCAGGGCAGAGGGATAACGCAGCGTAAATTCAGTGGCACCGACCAGGTAGAACCAGCCCCGTAAACTTAGAAAATAGAGCGGCCCATTCTGCGCCGCCGCCACAAACATCGAGAGCGTTTCCGGTAGATCGCGCAAGGCAAAGTAGATGGCATCCACCTCATCGCGCCAAAGGCTCTGGTTCGACAGCGCCTGCACGCGCCACCCATAGGCCCACAAGACCAATATAAGCAGCACCACGCGCACCATTGGCTGCACTGGGACCCGTGTTTCTATGTCCCGTGTTTCTATGTCCAGTGCGACAGTGGTCATGGTGGGATCAGCGCTTGGGGCTTGGGTTAACGCAGCGAGGCGGGCCAAAAGTCGTCACTTTCTAAATCTTGCGTTGGCGGTTGATTGCGCGGCCGGTCAGCAGGCACCTGCGGGCTGCGCGCATTGCTAGTTGCAACTGTGTAGCCATCCGTGGCTGCGTCCGTGATGTAATAGAGACTGCCGGCGCTGCTCAATGCTGCTTCTGCCGGCTCATCGAGTAAGGGGAAGTCGTCTTCTTCCCGCGTGGCCGTGTCGTAGCGATGGCGCTCCTGCTGCCGGAAGGTGAGCCCGGCAAAGATCCCCGCAACCGCAAAGAAAATAATTGAACCAACCAAAAACCAGATCCAGCCCAGGGTTGCCGTTGAGACTGCCAGCACGCCTGCCATCAGGTTGAGATAATCGGCAATCGGGGCGGGCGTGCCCATAGGGGGGAGCAAGGTTGGCGTTGCAATGATCACGGCCAGCACAGTCGGGGTCGGATTTTCGGTTGGCAGGGTGGCGGTGGGCAACAGTGGTATTGGCGTTGGCGTTGGCGTTTCGGTTGCAGTCGGCAAGGGCGATGTGGAAAACAAGGCCAGGCTGGTTGCTGTTGCGTCTGCCTCGACGGTCAAGGCAACGGTGGTCGCCGCAAAATCGATAAAGGCTGGCGTGGGGGCAAAGGGGGTTGCGACCGGCGAGTCAAAGCCCAGGTTCTGCGCGGCCCCAGGTATTCCTGGCGTCGGTGATTCAATCGAGTTCAGGTTGAAGGGCGAAGTGGGGGTGGCCGGCAGCGAGAGCACCACGTTGGTGGGGGTGGGGGTGGGAATCGGCGTTGGCGTCTCGGTGGGAATTGGCGTGATGGTGGGGGTAAAGGTTGGAATGGCTGTCGGTGCGGTGGTGCGTGTTGGGGTGGGTAACACAATGTTAACGGGCGCAGTGGCGGGTGCGTTAACAGCTGTATTGGTTGTGGTCCGTGCAATATAGGTCAAAGTGTGGTTAAGATTCACTGCGGTGCGGAATGGCCCCAATGTGCTATTCACTTGCAGATTATTCGCGAAGAACTGGTTGGTTAAGGTCAGAATTTGGCCGGCCCCCAGGGTATAACTGAAGCTGCCGGTGAGCTGAAAACCGGGCTCGCTAAAATTATGGCTGACCAGTGGTAGCTGACCGTTGTTGCGCACTACCAAACAATAATAGAACTGCTCATTGCTCACCACATTGAGCGCCGTATCTTTGTTGCAGGTATTCGGTGCTCGTTGTGGATATTTGATCACGGTCAGCGTTGCTGTCCCCACATTAACCTGCGTGGTGGCTGTATCTTGGGCAACCACTCGATTGACACTGGTTGAGGTGACATTGGCCGTGCTTGCTTCCTGGGTACTGATGGTGCGCCGGAGTTCCGGCAGGGTATTGCTGGTTACCGTTAACACCGCGCCGGCTTGGAGTGTCTGTGTTACGATCTTATTGAGCCCAAAGAGGGGAATGTTAATGCGGTGATACCTGAGCGGAATTGTCCCCTGATTTTTAATGCGAATACAGTGATAGACATTGGATCCCGTGGCCACGGTGAGGGTCGTAACGTTCGAACACTCGTTTGCCGTGGTTCCTAGCGTATCGGTCACCACGATCGCAGCGCTGCCCAATACGACATGGGCGGCGGCCTGTGCGGTCACCGCGATGCCTTCGGCTGTATAAGAGGTCAAGGTGGCAGTGTTGGTGAAATTCTCGGTAATGGTCTTGTTTAAGGCCGGCACTTGATCTGCTGTAATCACCACCGGTTGATTGTCCGTAATGGGGGCATCAAGCGGGACATCAATCCCCAACGCTGGGTCTATAAGACGATGAGTTACAAGGGGCAGGGTGCCCGATTTGACAATGGTAATGCAATAATAAACGGTCGTCCCTGCGTTAACCGCTAGCCCGCTGTTCGCACAACCGGTGCGTGTGTTGTTCACCGTTTTAGCAATTGTCATGCCCACACTACCAATCGCTACGCGTGCGGTTGCTGTGCCGCTGGCGGTGGTGTCACTATCATTGGTCGAAGTGACGGTCACCGTACTCGTAAAGTTTGTCCCAGCGATGGCCGAAAGCTGCGTCGGCTGTCCAATACTCGCCAGGTAAGCCGTGTTGACGACAAGATTTTCGCCCGCGGGCAGGTTCGTGCTAAAGGTAAAGTTGCGGGAAAGACCGATTTGGGGGCTGACTAACATAATGTTGTGTTGGGTCAACATTACATTCGTCGGATTGGTGAGGGTGACACAAAAGTGGACGATGGTATTGGCTGCCACCGCAATCGCAGCCGTCGGCGCACAGATATTGCTGGCCGTCCCCACGGTTTGTTGTAGCCCTAGCGGCGCTTGGGCCTGGCTTGGTACAGGCGACAATAAAAGCAGTACGCTTACCGCCAGCACCGCCAAGCCAAGGCTCGTGGCGAGCCTGAACCGCCGCCGGCAAGCAAAAATAGTCGCTGGATTTGCACAATTAGTTGGATCTGTTGTCAACTCATTCATGAAGATCTTTATCGCTGACGCCAAAGGATCTGGCCAATCACCACCAGCAGGCCAACGAGCACTGCTGCCACTAAGACCAGACTGGTCTGGCCGCGATTGATGTAGCTGGTTAAGGTTGTCACTAGCGCAGGGGGCGTGGCAACTACCTCCGCCGGGCTGAGCACGGTACCTGTAATGGCCTGTAGGGGGCTGCTCGCCGCGCTGTTCGTTGGGCTAGGTGCGTCGATGTCGCTGGTGATTGGTGTAGTTACGACCACGAGCGGGCTATTGCTTGCGTTATTCGTTGGGCTGGTTATGGCAACGTTGCTGGTGACTGGCATGGTTACAGCAACGAGCGGACTGGTGATGGCATTACTGGTGATGGTTTCGGTTGTGCCTGCGGCGACGGTAGTGGTTATCGCAACCAGAGGACTCTCTGGCGCACGATTCACCGTGCTTGTGGCTACCACACTGCTACTGATTGGTGTACTCACCGTAAGTTGCGGCGGCTCGGCTGTATTACTGATGGGTCCTGTCGCCGTCACTGGGGTTGTGCCCAGCAGCCCTTTCGGGATGAACGCTGTTACCGTTGCTGTCAATAATGCGGTTACACGCGCGAGGGAATTGTTCGTCACTTGCGCCAATAAGGCACTCATGTCCGTCAACTCTGTGATTGGGGGCAGCGGTGAGAGTGGCAATGGTTGCTGGCGCAGCGCAGCCGTGCTGCTTGCTGCAACCGGTGCCAGGGCACTGAGGGCAAGTAACAGCACGCCGATGACACAAAGGAGCAAGCGGCGGGCGTGGCACGTCTGGTGCCAGTGGCCCAACGCCATAAATAGCGCATTTTGTTTACAGCGATTGATCATGACACAACTCAGCCTAACGGTCTAAATGCGACTGGGACAGGGTTAGCTTACTCTTGCTGAGCAGTATACCAGATGGCTGCGCAAGTGAAAACTATCTCACGGTGGTTTTGAAGTGGTTTTGAATAGGCCCACGGCTGCGTTTACCCCGCACTGCGCAGCGAAACATCCCCCGCCGCAAAAGTATGGTGCTGGCCATTATGATCCGCCACGATCAAGTGGCCGTCGGCCTCGACATCGACGGCTACGCCATGGATTACTGTGCTGTCAGCCGCGCCATGGACGGTAACCGATTGGCCCAATGTCCACAATGCCGTTCGCCAACGTTCGCTAATGTGCGGCTGTGCGGTTGGCGTCAACAATTCAGCCCAAGCCTGGCAGAGCGCGATCAGCAGGGCAGTGCGGTCCAAGGGTAGAATAAGGGACGGCGCAGTTTGGGTCTCGAGAAAATGGCGTAGACTGGTTGGCGCGGGCGCACCGGGTGGGGTGGGGGGCAATTCAGCCGCCGTTTGCAGCACATTAAGGCCCATGCCCACCACCAGATGTTCGATTGCACTGCCCCGGTAGCTGCTTTCGACCAAAATCCCGGCCACCTTGTTGCCGCTGGCGCGATCCTGGCCCACTAGTAGATCATTTGGCCACTTAAGGCCGATCTGTCCGGCCAGAGCGGGTTGCCAGGCGACGCAAGCCTCGATCAGCGCTAGACCGGCGGCCATGGGTACCTGTGCCGGGGCCATCGGCAGCGGTGCTTTGAGCAGCAAACTGACCAATAGCGCAGTCCCCGGTGGCGTTTCCCAGCGGCGGGCACGCCGCCCGCGTCCGGCGGTCTGTTCCTCGGCTATCACCAAGGTTCCACTGGTTACTGCTGGATCAGCCGCTAATGCCTGCATCACAGGCATGGTACTGAGCACACGCTGGTGATAGTGAATCGTGTGGCCGACGGCCGTGTCATGTAAGGCGGCGTGTAACAGGTCAAGCTTAAGTGGTTCGTTCATATTTGTTTCACATCCACTGGTGGCAGCAGTCGTGTAATCAACCAGACTTGGCGATGCACACTATACGTCCTATAATAGCTTATCACTCACGATGACCCCACCACGACAAGACAACCGCACGACAAAACAACCGATGGTAGCACAACCGAGCAAGAGAGGATAGTATCATGGAATATCGAATTTTGGGTAAGACCGGCGTCAAAGTTTCACGTCTCTGTTTTGGCACCATGTCGTTTGGTGGCGATGCCGATGAAGCGACGTCGGCCGCCATGTTCAAACGGTGTCGCGACGTCGGCATCAACTTTTTTGACTGTGCCAACGCCTATGCTGGTGGCCGTTCAGAAGAGATTCTGGGCCGCGTCATGGCGAGCGAGCGTGACCAGTTAGTGATCACCTCTAAAGTCTGCTCACCCATGGGCAAAGATATTAACGACCGCGGCCTCTCTCGTCGCCATATTATGTTACAGGTCGAAAAAAGTCTGCAACGACTCAACACGGACCGCCTTGATCTGCTCTTTGTCCATCACTTTGACAGCGATACCCCAGTGGAAGAGACCCTCCGTGCTTTGGATGATCTGGTACAACAGGGCAAGCTACTCTACCCTGGCGTCAGCAATTGGGCGGCCTGGCAGATTGCCAAGGCGCATGGCATCTCCGCACGCGAAGGGCTGGCGCGCTTCGAGTGCATTCAACCCATGTATAACCTGACCAAACGGCAAGCCGAAGTCGAGATTCTGCCCTTTGCCCTTTCCGAGCAGGTGGGGGTAATTCCCTATAGCCCGCTGGGCGGTGGTTTGCTGAGCGGCAAATATGCCAGCAATAAACGGCCGGATGGGGGGCGGTTGGTGGAGAATAACATGTATATGAAACGCTATAGCGAAGAGGGTTATTACGCAACCGCCGAAGCCTTTACCGACCATGCGCAGGCGAAAGGTGTCCATCCTGCTACCTTGGCGGTGGCGTGGGTAATGCACCACCCGGCTGTCACCGCACCGATCATTGGCGCACGCAGCGTAGAACAACTCCAAGCCTCGTTGGATGCCATCAACCTGACCATGACCCCTGAATGGCGCGCCGAAATTTCCGCCTTCTCGCCAGAACCGCCATTGGCAACTGACCGGAGTGAAGAGCGGGGTAGGTAAATCGGTAAATCGGTAAATCGGTACATATCTCCTTGTCTACCGATTTACCGATTTACTTCTCTACGAATAAATCGTGATATCCTGGCTGCCGACGACGACTTGGCGGCTGCTTTGGAGAAAGTGGTGGGGTTGACCTGCTTGGGGCCGCCAAATTCGCTGCCAGAAGCGATTGGCGCTATGGTTACTGCGGTGGACAGCTTCGCTGTAAGGGCGGCCACGTAACCAGTGAAAGAGGAAAATCGATAGGCTTGGCTCTGGCAGCCAGTTGATCCCAACCGAGCCATTGGCCACGGTTGCCCCCAGACTGGTCCAGGTGTCGGCCAAT
Source organism: Caldilineaceae bacterium (assembly GCA_022842065.1). The sequence goes on along the minus strand of JALHQH010000021.1, from coordinate 65,004 downwards.
GAATGGCCGTAACAATTCAGCCCATAGACCATGCGCAGATCAAGCGCCAGTGGATCCGCCGCGCAGGCGCGACTGAGTTGGCCAAAGGTTTCACTATCAACCCGTGTGCGATTGCGATAGCCAACCAATTGCCCACTTTGGCCATGGACGAGCAGCAGCAGATCAATGCGATGGGTGCAACTGGTGGCGAGCAACGTGTCACGCAGGGCTTGTCCTGTCGCCTGTTCATCTTCCAGAATAATGACTTTGTCATAGCGTCGATAGGCACCTAAAAGGCGGAGGAGCACTTTGGCGTATTCTTCCGTCACAAAGTCAACCACATCCATCGCCCACTGGGGCAAAGACAGGCCGGCAATATGGCCGACATTTTCTAGAAAGACCACCAGCGCAACTGGCTTACGAAAGAGACGGGCGCTTTGCATAGGCTCCCAATCGAATAATTGATATCAGACTACTTAGGTTACAGTGTCAGTAGACCGCAACGTGTCGCCCAGGGGGTACCAGGCATCCTCAGTTGCGAACGGGTCTCTGCATCAGGGATGCAGACTACACTGCGGTCCACTGCGTGGACACCGGCGCGCAATTTAATTGCCTGCTTAATTGACTTCTGGCATCCGCAAAAAACGAATCTTAAAATTCTGGGTCATTGGCTCCATGCCGTCCACCAGCTTTTCCCACGGGTTCGATTGGAAGATCTGCTGGGCGCGGTTGACATCATCCACAATACCGCCGCTCAGAATCTGTGGCGATTCACCCCACATGGTGTACCAGACATCGGAGATGCGAAAACCCATTTTCGCCAGCCCCGGCGCAAATTTGTTGACAAAATAGTCCTGGCATTCCTGTTCTTTGCCGGACTGCATATCGTAACTGATTAAGACTTTGATCATGATCTTCCTCCGTCATTGATCAACAAGGTATCCTTGCTTTGCTACTATACAAAGCTTATCACTGGGGCAGCTTATCACTGTGAAAGCTCGCCACTGCGTGAAGGATCGACCGGCGCTGCACCTGTTTGGCATTATACCGACGCAGCCGCCATTATTAAGAAAGCTTTGACCAACCTTGTGGATAACGTCGACGGCTTCCTTTCTGTTCCCATGCGCACTGCTGCCGGCTGCATCTGTTGCAGCCGCTCTACACATGGGCGTGGCCTGGTTCACTTTCGTCAATCGACACAAAAGTTGTCGTATTTCGCATGACACCCGCTGTACATGAATAATATAACGTAAAATCCGTCCATTAAAATGAGTGCTATTGCCGATTTCTACTCTGTCATTAACGCCAGCACTTCATGGACATGGATTTCGGCGTCCCGACGAAATACTTCTACCGAAATAGTACCAAGTAAACGCATTGCGATCAGTAATCCCAATACCTCCAGGCCAAAGACGGTGAGGTAACCGATCAGGACATTCCCGGTGAGGCTCAGCGCCGCGTCACGGATCAGGCCACTGGTAATGTTGCCCAGCGCTTGCCCGGCAAAGTTGGCGACCCCCCACGCGCCAATATAGAGCCCGGCTGCCTGGGGCAGGGTCATGTCGAGCATAAAGCTCAAGTTGCTGACGGTCATCAGGCCGCCGCCCAGCCCCAGCAGAAAGACCGAACCCATAAAGGCATAAACGTTGACAAAGACGCCGGTCACCATGATCAGGCTAAAGGCCAACGCGGCAATCAGCGCGCCCAAGTTTGCACTCCGCTGTTTGCCCAGGCGGCGTACAATTGGCAGCCCACCAATCAAAGTAATAAAGACCCCGACGCCCCAGATCGAAGTCAAGCGCGAGGTTTGGGCGACGGCCATGCCCAGGGCTTCTGCGCCAAAAGGTTCAAGCAGCACATCCTGCGCATGGATGCTGATGAGGACAAGCAGCAGATAGACAAAGAAACGGCGGGCCGTGGGATTATGGGCCAACAGGCGCATGGCCGTCAGTGGGTTGGCCGCCTGATTTGTCAGCACTTGCGCGGTACCACTGGGCGCTTCAATGCGTGATGCGCCAAAGAGAATCAGCAGGCTGGCCACCAGCCAGATCGCCCCAAAGGCGGTGTAGAGGGCACTTTCATTGTAGCTTTCCAACATTACCGAAAGCGCAACCGAGGTTAAAATCGTCGAGAGGATCATCGCCGTCCACATGGTGCTGACGGCGCGGCTACGCCAACCCGCATCTTCTGCACTCAGGTCGGTGACCAGCGAAAGATAGCTGACCGAGGCAATGTTGACCCCCACGCCCCACAGCGTAAAGGCACCCAGCGCCGCCAGCAGCCCCACCCCCCAGTGGTCGGCCATGAGAAAGACGGCATGCGGGGTCATGTAACTGCCAAAGGCGGCCATCAACCCCCCGATCACGATCCAGGGTGAGCGGCGCAACCCCCACAGCGGCGAGCGGTCAGTCCAACTGCCCATGATCACCTGTAAGGGGGAGAGCAGATAGGGCAGCGAGATCAAAAAACCGACCAGCAACGCGGAAAAGTGCAGGTCGGCAATCATAATGCGATTCAACGTGCTGGTTACCGGTACGACGGTAATCGAGGTGCCCACATGCACCATGGCCAGTTGCACCACTTTGCGCCAGTTCATGGCTACGCTATCCTTTAGTTTTGTGTTCGGCACAGCGGCAAAGTGCCGGCACGCCCAAGATACACGTTACTGTTTTGGTATAGAATCCCATAGAATTCCACAGATTCTTGTCGCCTAATTGTAAATTATCATACAGAAGCTGTGGAAGTTCAAATTTGTGAGGGCAACGTCGCAAGTTGGTAAAAGTTGGTTTTGGCGCAGTGGTTACCGTGGCGCGCCAATGGTGCTGGTCTGGGCTTGATCAGGCGGCTTGGATCGCACCGCGCGCAATGGCCACCAGGCTAGGCGCTCCTTCGCGGGCTAGTAGTAGCGCTAGGGTGCCTTCGATGCCGTGGACTGTCTGCCAGATGCCGCGCCGGGCGTTTTCCTGCCAGAGATCATGGAGGAACGTTTCAATCAGTTGGGGAGTTTTGCTCCCTACCTGGGGCGGCGCGCCGGCGGTGTTAAGTTCAGCTGCCAGCAGGTTGGCAACTTCGGCAACGCGGGTGGCGTGTTTGCTGCCACTACTCGTCGCCAGCGCCTGTTGCAGTGCCGGCAATAATTCCCACGCCTGTGCTTGGCGCCCTGCAGCTAAGAGGGGGCGCAATAGCCCATCAATATAGAAATGGATCAGCGCCTCGCCTTCCAGCAGGCTGGGGGCCGCACGCCGTAAGCTGCGCAACAGCTCCTGTACCTCTTTTGCCTGTTCGCGCGCGGTGAGATTGGTGGGGGCACTGTTGACCCCATTAGGCTCCACCAGCGGTGACCCCGCGGCAGGATGGTCGGTCGCGCTTTGGCTTTCTAATTGGAGGAGCGCCTGCAACCGTAGCCGGCTATTGCGCAATTCGTCATCATCTAAACCCTGGTCCCACCAGCGTGACAACTGAGTGCGCCAGCCGCTTTTCGCCTGTGAGCGTGGCAGGAATCGGAGGGCAACTTCAGACCGTTGGTGTGCCAGATAGAGTTCGGCAAGGCCCCAGGTCAGGGCGCGGTCGGCATTGCGGCCGCTTTGGGCGCGAGCCCAAGTCAACGCCGCTTGGGCCTGTTCATCGGCCAACCTAAATTCGGACGTTGCTAGCAGCCCCCGTACCAGGGCCAACAACCCTTCACTGCGCGCCGGATCGTTGGGGGCAATGTGTTCCACGACCTCAATTGCATATTTGAGTGCGCCTAGCTCAATCAAGGTCGCCGCTGCGCTAGCGGCGGTCCAACCATCGCTGCGAATGCCAAGCATGGCCAACTGGTCGGCCAGGGCAATCCGTTCCTCGCGATTGAGCCGCCGCAGCGGCATCGCCGCAATTGCGTTGCGCAGTGTATAGACGAGGAAATCGACATCACTGTTGGCACTGGTCCGCTTCACCTGGCGCAACAAGGTCGCGTCATCTTTGTGCGAAGTGTAGCCGGTGGCACGCTGGGCCTCCTGCACGCTCTGGATCACCGCCAGTTGCGCAAGCACTGCCTCGACCTGGCCGGCCTGGCCCAGGATAGTCGTCGCCACGCGGCGACTTTGTAAACTCACCAAGGCGCCAAAACGGATGGTGTCAACACAGCGCGTCATCAGGCGCGTTAGCAAGCGCAGCGTCCGGGGGGCCGCAGTGCCGGCATTAATTTGGGCACTCAAGTGGGTGGTAATGGCGTAGATCAGCTGCGCGCCAACTTCATCATGGCGGCGGATCGCGCCGGTAATCAGCGTGTTGACGAGGGGATGGGGGCCGATGTGGGCGATACAATAGGCCAACTGTTCACGGGTTTCGGGGCGGGCAACCACCCGGCCCCAGCCCTTGGGCAATTGATCTAACCGCTCCAGGCAGCTTGCCGCGAGTTCGCCATTGTCAATCTGCGCCGCGCTCATCCCCAGCAGCAATAATCGCTCGATCTGCGTCCCTTCTTCCGGGAAGGTTCGAAAGAGGCGGTGTGCCCAGCGTTCCAACTCATGTTGTACCAGCGGCAAAAGCGCGGGCCGGCTGGGCACCTGGCGGGCCAGCCGCTGTAACGCCTGTAACGGGGCCAGCGGTTGGCGGGTGGCCAGCAAGGCCGCGATGTCAAAGACTTCGCGACCGGCACCACCGTCCGCCAAGGTTTCCCAGCAGCGTTGGACCAACCACGACTCGGGCTGCCAAATATTGCGCTCTTCGACCAGCAACGCGCCTTCATCCAGCGGGACTGCCGATGCTATGCTCAAGGTCCGCAATGCCAACTGGGCCAATGGTGGCGCATCGGCATCAATTGGATAGTTTTTACTGACATAGCGGGGCGGCAAGGCCGGCGCGTCCTCTTGTGACTGGCGCTTCATCACCGGTACCGCAGGCGCTTTGGCTTTGCTGGTGGTCAACGTTCGTTTGGCCATAGTGGGCTCAGCCTACCCCAATGAGCCAACTGATAAGCGCCAGGCCGGCCAGGATCAGGCCGAACGCCACTAATAGTTGGCCCCATTGGGCCTCGCCCTGGGCGCGCGCGGCGGCGTGGCCATGCGCCGCGTGATCGGCTGTGCCGGCGGCCAGCAGGGTCGGCTTGCGATGGGCCACGCCTTTGACGCGTGCCAACCACCAGGCCCGGTGGCAGTAGCTCCACAAACCGAGGTCGCTGGCACGCACAAGGGAACGACGATCACTCATCTACGCCTCTTCCCCAGGGCCGTCTAGATCGAGCGGGTGCTCGCTCAGCGGCAGCAGTTCGACGCCCAAGCTGGCACCCAGCCGCGTTTCAAAGGAGTGCAACGCCTCGCGCATCTGCTCCTGGCGAATCGCCAAGGTTAAATCGCCGCGGGTGCGTTCTAGTACATTGCGCAACACATCGGTGAGGCGGCGCAGACCGTCGGTGATCGAATCGGGAAAGTCAATTGTCAGTTGCAGACTATAGATCTCATCCATTGCGGCCAGATAAGGCTGCGCGGCCAGCACCTCGCCCTGGCGCATGAGATCAAGGACAAAGCGGCGCATCTCGGTGGCGGCCTCGCTCAGGCCGCGTAGATAAGTTGCGCCGGTTACCCCCAATGCCGCCGGTGTGGGCATGGGTTGGTCACAGACCAAGGCATGGACCACATGTGCTTCAACCAGCTCTTTCAGCGCGTCTTGCGTGTAGCCGGCATGATAAAGCGCGGGATAGCTGTGCAAGGGTGCGATCATCGTCTGGGCTTCGCCGCGCGCCACGGCTAACAAGGCTTGCGCATCGGCCCAGTCGTGGCGATGGATTGCGCGAATGGCATTGGCACAGGAGCGGACGAGGGCGCGACTCTGGCGCAGCGTCTCATCGCGCTGGTCGTTGATCTGGGTCAACTCCTGGCGAATCGACTCTACAATCGTCGGTAGATCGTGTGCTGGATCTAGTGGCAGATCCAGTGATAGATCCGTGGCTGGGTTGACGGACTCGGAGAATTGATTACTCATGATTTGTTCGACCGTACTTTTGCGTGCAGTTGATTTAGCGTCTATCAGTATACCCTAAAAGCTGCTTATCAGATAAAATCCGCATCTCCACTCGCGCCGCGTGGTCGTAGCCACTGGGCCCGCTGTGGCCGTGCTTTGACATAGAGATAGTCATCGGCCGCACTGGGCATGGAAACATTGCCGGTTGACGGATAGTGGGCAATTGCATCTTCAACGATATCAATGCCCAGCCCCGGCGCGTCAGGGACGAGCATAAAGCCATTGACAATCGTCGGTTGCGGCTCCATCACTTCGTAGCGTTGGGGCACATCATCTTCCAGATGTTCGAGGATTAAAAAGTTGGGTAAGGTGGCACAGAGATGCACTGCCGCCATCTCCGCCACCGGTCCCAACGAACCATCGTGGGGGGCAAAGGTGATATAGTGGGCTTCGGCCATGGCGGCCATCTTCTTCATCTGTAGCAAGCCCCCGGCGCGGCCGGTATCCGGCTGGATCACATCGACAATTTCGCGTTCAATCAACTCCCGCGTGCCCCAGATCGTGGCATGGCGCTCGCCAGCCGCAATCGGCAGGTTCACCGCGGCGGCGACCTTGGCAATCGACTCAATGTCTTCCGGCGCGACGGGATCTTCGTAAAAGAGCAGATCATATTCTTCCAGTGCTTGCCCCATGCGGATCGCATCGGCGGTGGTGAGCCAGGGCGGGCCGTGGATGTCCACCATCAGATCCACCTTGTCGCCCAACTCCTTACGCAGCAGTTCCACCTTGCTCAGTGGATCGCTGACCCCGCCGGTCTTGAGCGCGTCAAAGCCGCGATCGACCAGCTCATGTGCCCGTTCTGCCGTGTGGGCATGGGCGTAGAGGCGGACGCGATCCCGAATCTTGCCGCCGAGCAACTCGTAGACCGGTACCCCCAACGCCTTGCCCTTAATGTCCCACAGCGCCATCTCGATCCCCGTCATCGCGCCACCGCCAACTATCCCGGTCATGCCGTGGCCCATCATTGCCAACAACATCTTCTGCCAGATCTTCTCAATTTCAAAGGGATTGTCGCCGATCAGGATCGTGCTCAGATCCTTGATCGCGGTTTCGACGACGCGTGGCCAACCACTTGCTTCACCCACGCCGTAGATGCCGGCATCGGTAAAGACCTTGACAAAGAGCCAGTTGCGCGCCTTCCAGCCACTACTATCGGCCACGTTGGCGTGCATCAGGTAGGTTTTGATTTCGGTAATCTTCATGTGCTCTCCTTTAGGTCTCCTTTAGCAATCGGGTGATCGGTGATAGGATTATTATGAAAGGAAGCAGAGGGTTGAGCAAATGGCAATATAGTTGGTGGTCATGCCGGATTTTGCAGCGGGTGTTGACACAAAGATCGGGTAGGATTATACTGCGTATGCGTATGGCTTGAAGTTGCAGCGCTGCCATTGCCAGCGGAAAGTTACGGTTTTGAGCATTGCTCTATGGCAACACCCATGTTAACCACTAAACTCTATCTCCCCCCATCGCGGCCGAACGTTGTGCCCCGGCCACGCCTGATCGAGCAGCTCGACGCGGGGCTAGGCCGCAAACTGACCCTCATCTCTGCGCCGGCCGGCTTTGGGAAAAGCACTGTGGTCAGTACTTGGATCGCGGCGCGCAAGGATCGCCGCCCGTTTGATCGCGTGGCTTGGCTGGCGCTGGACGAACGTGATAGCGATCCCAATCGTTTTCTGGCGTACCTGATCGCCGCGTTGCAGACCGTGGTGCCAGGGCTGGGGGCCGGCGTGGCGGGCGTGCTGCAATCCCCCCAACCACCCCAGGAGCCGGCAGCGCGCGAAGTGCTGCTCACCGCGCTGCTCAATGAAATCAGCGCCATCCCGGCCAATACTTCGACGGCCACCGGCGCCCCAGCCCAGGAAAACGCGGGGCCAGCTTTGATCCTCATCCTGGATGACTACCATCTGCTGGAAAGTAGCGCAGTTGACCAGGCCCTCACTTTTCTGCTCGATCATCTGCCCCCACAGTTGCAACTGGTGATCGTCACGCGTGAAGATCCCTCGCTGCCCCTGGCCCGCTATCGTGTCCGCGGCCAATTGACCGAAGTGCGGGCCAGCGACTTACGCTTTACCCTTGCCGAAGCGGCGGCCTTTCTGAACCAGGTGATGGGGCTAACCCTTGCGGGCGCAGAGATCGCTGCCCTGGAAAGTCGCACCGAAGGCTGGATTGCCGGTTTACAATTAGCCGCGCTTTCCCTGCAAGGCCGCGCCGACACCAGCACCTTTATCCAGGCGTTTACCGGTGATCACCATTTCATCCTCGACTATTTGATTGAAGAGGTTTTACAGCATCAGCCTGCACGAGTCCGCAGCTTCTTATTACAGACCGCCATCCTCGACCGCCTTAGCGGCCCGCTGTGTGCTGCCGTAACCGCCGCGGAAGCTGACAAAACGTCGGAAACCAGCAGGGCAATGCTTGAAGAATTGGCGCGCAACAATCTCTTTGTCATCCCGCTCGATGACAAGCGCCAGTGGTATCGCTATCACCATCTCTTTGCTGATGTGCTGCAGGCGCGGGCCATGGCCGAGCAGCCGGATCAAGTGCCGCTGTGCCATCGGCGGGCGAGCGACTGGTACGAAGAGCATGGTCTGCGCGCCGATGCGATCCGCCATGCGCTGGCTGCCAAGGATTTTGGGCGCGCGGCCGCGCTCATTGAGCTGGCCTGGCCAGAAATGGATGGGCGTTTTCAGTCTGCTACCTGGCTGGGCTGGGCCAAAGCCCTCCCCGCTGACTTTGTCCACCCCAGACCAGTCCTCAGTGTTGCCTATGGCTGGGCGTTGTTAAATTGCGGCGCGCTTGAGGCTGCCGAGGAATGGTTTGGCCTTGCCGAACGGTGGCTGGACCCCACCGCTGCACAAAGCGCAATGGTAATCACCGATGCCACACAATGGCGAATACTGCCGGCATCGCTTGCCACCGCGCGTGCTTACCAGACCCAAGCGCGTGGCGACATCCCCAGTTCGGTAAAATATGGGCAACAGGCACTCACCCTCTTAGCCGCGGACGACCATCAACGGCGCGGACCGGCCGCGGCACTCCTCGCACTTGCGCAGTGGGCCAACGGCGATCTAGAGGACGCTTACCAAACACTAGCCACGGCGATGGCGAATTTTCAGAAGGTCGGCAACTTGCATTTTGCGCTTAGTGGCACCTATGGCCTGGGCGATATCAGGACGGTGCAAGGGCGGCTGCATGATGCCATCAAGATCTATCAGCAGGTGTTGACGCTGGCCCTGACGCAAGGCGAACCGCTGTTGCGGGGCACAGCCGAACTCTATTTGGGATTGAGCGAGTTATACCTTGAACAAGGGGCACTGACCGTGGCCCAGCAGCACCTGCTGCGCAGCGAAGAATTAGGTGAAAAAGCTGGGTTACCCAATTGGCACTATCGCCACTGCCGCGTCGCGGCACGGTTCAAAGCGAGCGCCGGCGACCTGGTCGGCGCGCTCGACCGGCTCGACGCGGCCGAAGGCTACTTTCAACCTTCCCCCGTGCCCGATGTGCAACCCCTGGCGGCATTACGAGCGCGAGTGTGGATCGCGCAAGGCCGTTTACAAGACGCCCAGCGTTGGGTGCAGGTGCAGGGCTTGTCAGTTGACGACGACCTGCACTTTTTGCGCGAGTTTGAACATATCACCTTGGCGCGGTTGCTCATTGCCCAGCACAAGCACAGCCGGGATGAGGGTTCACTGGCCGCGGCAATGGCATTACTCGCACGCCTGCTGCACGCGGCGGAAGGCGGGGGCAGATGCGGGAGTGTGATCGAAATTCTGGTGTTGCAAGCCGTGGCGTACGCGGCTCAGGGCAATCTCTCCGCTGCGCTTGCACCGCTGGAACGCGCGCTGACGCTGGCGGAACCAGAGGGTTATGTCCGCCGCTTTGTCGATGAAGGGTTACCAATGGCGCAACTCTTGGCCGCCGTCGCCGCGCAGGGGATCCTGCCGGCCTATACGGGAAAGCTTCTGGCGGCCTTGGGCACTGTCGCACCGCCGCACCTAGCTGCCGCGCCACCCGCCGCTGCCACCCATTCGTCCGCCCTGATCGAGCCATTGAGCGAACGAGAACTTGAGGTGTTGCAGTTGCTGGGGACCGCATTAAATGGTCCGGAAATTGCCCAGCGCCTAATGGTCTCGCTGAACACGATGCGTACGCACACCAAAAACATCTTCAGCAAACTGGGGGTAAACAACCGGCGCGCGGCGGTCCAGCGGGCCGCAGAACTCCACCTCTTATAACTAATCTCCCAAAATTCTCATTACCCGAGCCCTGGCCGCTTTGTCGCATCATCGGCTGGGGCTTTTTTATTTACCATATGCAACTAGCAGATGGTAAGGGTACGCTCTTACGCGGTGCGAACATCGCTTATTTTCATCGCAGGAGCCTGTGGGGCGCAGTGCTGCCGAGACATGTTACCTGATGAGTAAGCGCTGATGTCGCGTCACCACGCACCGCGTCATGGCTTGCCCTCACCACATCCGGCCAAAACTTATCACCACAATCACCACGACAAATCACCACAAGTAGTGATGACGCCTCACCACCCTGTTTGGTATCCTCTAAACGCAGGCAGCAACAGTTACAACACAACAAAATGGTGCCCTTGCTGTAAAGGCACGAGTGATAGAGGCTGACTAGAGGGGGGGAAATGCACGAGGCCATCCATGAATGAAACCACGGCGACAACTGCGGCTGATGACCAGCCTGGATTGTATGAAATTCGCATTGGCGGCCACCTGCCGGACCGGTGGGCTAACTGGTTTGAAGGGCTGACTATCACACGCGCAGCGAACGGCCAGACCTGCTTAACCGGCCTGGTGAGGGATCAGGCGGCGTTATATGGTCTGCTCAAAAAAGTCCGTGATTTGGGCATGCCTTTGCACGCAGTCAACCGCCTTGACCCCGAACCGGCCGCCGCCGTGAACAAAGCGTAAATTGTTAATCAAATGCAAAAGGAGAAATTACAATGAGTACCAAAGCCGCAATGAATCATTATCGCATGACCGCAATCGTCGTCGGGGTGGTCTACCTGGCTGGGTTTGTCGTGGGCATCGGTGGGGAGATCCTTTTCCAATCCGTGCTTGGAGCGCCCAATTACCTTGCCACCATTTCGGCAAACAGCCTGACCGTGCTTAGCGGCGCGGTCCTCTGGTTGATGGCTGTGATTGGTGACGCTGCGCATGGGGTGCTGATGTTCCCGATTCTGAAGCCACACGGTGAGCGCCTAGCCGTCGGCTACCTGGCGGCCAGGATCATGGATGCGCTCTTTATTGCCATCATGGTGATCTTCATCCTGCTGCAAGTTCCGCTGGGTGCTGCGTACCTGAACGCCGCGGCCCCCGACGCTGCCTATCTGCAAATCCTGGGCCGGCTATTCACTCAGGGGCAGCTTTATGCCTATCAGATCGGCATGAGCACACTGGGGGTCTCTGGGCTGCTGCTCTGTTACACCTTGTACAAGGCCAAATTGCTGCCACGCTGGCTGGCCGTTTGGGGGTTGATTGGTTACGCCGTCATCTTTTGTGGGATGCTCTCCGAAATCATGGGCTCCGGCTTGGGGCTGGTTTCCTCACTGCCTGGCGGCCTGTGGGAGATCTTCGTGGGGATGTGGCTGATCGTGAAGGGTTTCAATGCCCCGGCCAGCGTCGCCGATGAGGCCAAACCAGTGGTAAATACAGAACAAGTGCGTTTGTCCGCCGCCTAACTTCGATTTTATCTTAGCCACAGAGAACACAGAGAACACAGAGCTGACCCTCTCCTCCGTGCTCTCCGTTTTCTCTGCGTTCTCTGTGGTTAAGGCTTCAGTCTACTCAATAAAATGCATCTTGCTCGTCAAAAAACTCGTGAAAAAACTCGCCAAAAAAGAGGTATAAAATGAATGCAATCCAAAAAATCGCCAGAATTACAGGGTTACTGATCTTAATTATGGCCTTCATCGCCCCCTTCAGTATGCTCTACATCCCCGCCACGCTGATAGTGCCTGCTGATGCCACCACCACCGCCCAGCAGATTGTGGCGGCAGAGGGGCTCTTTCGGCTGGGGATGGTGGGCGACCTGGTTGTCTTTTTGATTGAAATTGCACTGTGTGCGCTGCTCTACGTGCTGCTCAAACCGGTTAGCCAGACGCTCTCACTGGTTGCCACCTTTGCCCGGCTGGCAATGACGATTATGCAGGGCCTCAACCTGCTGAACCATTTTTTCGTTTTGCTGCTTTTGAGCGGTGCTGGTTACTTGACGGTCTTCACGCCCGAACAGCTGCCGGCGCTCGTGTTGCTCTTTCTCAATGCCCATGAATCGATGGTGCTGCTCTGGGGCGTCGCGTTTGGCCTTCATCTTTTGGTACTGGGTTATTTAGTCTACCGATCGGGCTACCTGCCGCGGTTGGTGGGTGGCTTGTTGATTATTGCCGCTTTCTGTTATTTCACCCAAAGTTTTGGCACCCTGCTGTTACCGCAATCCAAAGCGCTCTTTGCCTCGATTGGTTTGTTGTCGACGGTGGAAATTGCCTTGCCCTTGTGGCTGCTCATTAAGGGGGTTAACGTCGAACAGTGGCAAAAGTGGCGGCTTAAGGCAGCCTAAAAGGTCACAGGGGCGTTGGTTGATGAAGATAGTAATGACTAACCCCTCCCTAACCCTCCCCAGTTTGGGGAGGGGATCTTGCTGGGAGACCCAGGTTCCCTCCCTACCCCTCCCCAGTTTAGGGAGGGGTGGCTTAGTCGTTAAGCAAATAATCCTATCAGAAAGCGCTGGAGAAAAATTTATGCAAGCAATGGTCTATTACACCTATGGTTCACCCGATGTGCTACAGCCGGCCGCCGTGCAGACGCCGGTGCCGCAGGCTGGTCAAGTGCTGATCAAAGTGGCGGCGGCCGCGGTGGGGGCAGGCGACTGGCATCTGCTCCGTGCGGATCCCTTCCTGGTTCGTTTGGCCTATGGGCTGTTCAAGCCCAAATATCAGATTCTCGGCGCTGATGTGGCCGGGCAGGTGACCGCGGTCAGCGCCAATGTAACACAGTTTCGGCCCGGTGATGAAGTTTTTGGAGACTTATCCCAGAGTGGCTTTGGCGCTTTTGCCGAGTATGTGGCGGCCCCGGCAACCGCCTTTGCGCTGAAACCGACTAACTTGAGCTTTGCCGAAGCTGCCGCCGTACCGGCCTCAGGGGTCACCGCGCTACAGGCGTTGCGGATGGGCAAACTGCAGGCAGGGCAGCGGGTGTTGATCAACGGCGCATCCGGCGGTGTGGGCACCTTTGCGGTGCAGCTTGCCAAAGCGTTCGGTGCAGAAGTCACGGCCGTATGTAGCACGCGCAATGTTGAATTGGTGCGTGCGCTGGGGGCCGACTGTGTCATCGATTACAAACAAAGCGATTTTAGCCAAAATGGCCAGCGCTACGATCTGATCCTGGCGGCCAATGGTTATCGGCCGCTCGCTACCTATCAGCAGGCCTTGGCACCCCAGGGCACTTATGTGATGAGCGGCGGCACGACGCGCCAAATGTTCGAAGCCATGTTGCTTGGCCCGCTGCGCTCCAAGCGCGATGGCCAAAAGCTGGGGAATATGTTGGTCAAACCCAACCAACCGGATTTATTGATAATCAAAGCGCTGATTGAAGTGGGCAAAGTAAAACCGGTCATTGATCGGCATTATCCTTTGCCTGCGGTTGCTGATGCGATCCGCTATCTGGAAGCCGGCCACGCTCAGGGGAAAGTCGTCATCACGGTGACCGATAACGCATAACGTGCGTCGATTCACCTTTTACGCGTGCCGAAAGTAGGGTTGTTCCTTTTTGAGTGACAGTCACCTCCGCCTCCCGCTGGCATGGGTGCGTCCCAAATTTTCGCGGTCGAGGTGACAGTCACTGGGCAGGGGCGATTGCGGTTAAACAAACCGGTTTCCGCCCAGTGACTGTCACCTTTCTGCCCCTTTTCTGGGACGCACCCCGCGGGCATAAAGCAGTTTCGGCCAGATGACACATGCGGTATAATGGGCGTATGTCTACGCCCATTCTCGCGACCAAACTTTATATTCCCCCGTTGCGCCCGCAGGCGGTCCGCCGTCCGCAGCTGCTGGCACAGTTGAACGCGGGGCGGCAGCGCAAACTGACGCTCATTTCTGCCCCCGCCGGCTTTGGGAAGACCACGTTGGTGAGCGAATGGGTCAATGAATTACGTGGCAGCCGGCCGGGTGCGAATGAGGACTCGCGGGGAAATTCCGCCAACGTGCAGGACGTAAATGTGCCGGTGGCTTGGCTATCACTGGATGAAGGCGATAATGACCCAACGCGTTTTCTGCTCTATCTGATCGCCGTGTTGCAGACCGTTGCGCCGCAGATTGGCACAGGGCTGGTGGCTGCGCTGCAATCCCCACAGCCACCAGCCACGGAAGTGATCCTGACTGCCCTGCTCAATGAGCTCACCACCCTCGCCGGACCATTCGTGCTTGTCCTTGATGACTATCATGTGATCGAGGCCAAAGCAGTTGACCAAGCCCTCACTTTTCTGCTGGAACACCTGCCCCCCCAACTGCATCTGGTCATCGCCACGCGTGAAGATCCCTCGCTGCCCCTGGCCCGTTTCCGTGCCCGTGGCCAATTGACCGAACTGCGGATCACCGACTTGCGCTTTACCCTTGCCGAAGCCGCTGCCTTTCTCAACCAAGTCATGGATCTAAAGCTTTCGCCCGCAGAGATTGCCGCCCTGGAAGCCCGTACCGAAGGTTGGGTGGCCGGCCTGCACTTAGCCGCCATTTCCATGCAGGGCCATCACGATACGCACAGCTTTATTGAATCTTTCACCGGCAGCCATCGGTTTGTCATGGATTATCTGGTGGAAGAAGTGCTGCATCAACAGCCGCCACAGATTCAGACCTTCCTGTTGCGGACCTCGATCCTTGACCGCCTGTGTGGTCCCCTCTGCGCCGCGCTGCTGTGCGACTTGGCCGTTGATAGTCAAGCGCTGCTCGCCTATCTGGACCAAGCCAACCTCTTTATCATTCCCCTGGACAACGAACGGCGTTGGTATCGCTATCACCAGCTCTTTGCCGAATTGCTGCGGCAGCGGCTGCACCAAAGTTACGCAGCACTTGCCTCCTCTCCACTGGGATCACCTGTGGGGGATGGCACTGCGGCGAACAGTGTGAACGACTTGCACATCCGTGCCAGCCAGTGGTACGAAGCGCAGGGCCTGGAACTGGAAGCATTTCACCATGCGACCGCGGCTAATGATATCGGTCGCGCCGAGCGACTGATTGAAGGCAACGGGATGCCGCTGCACTTTCGGGGGGGTGCCGTCCCGGTGCTGACCTGGCTAAAGTCGCTGCCGCCGACCGTGCTGGATGCCTGGCCCATGCTGTGGACAGCCTATGCCTCGACCTTACTGGTGACGGGGCAAGCGACCCAGGCCGAACCGGCCCTGCAAGCGGCCGAAGCGGCGTTAGCACGCAGTCCAGCAACCACGGCTGCAACCGACAAGCCCGATGCCAAAACCCTAGACTTGATTGGCCGGATTGCCGCCATCCGCGCTACCGCGGCGGCTGGCCAGCACCAGGTTGAGGCCATTATCACCTATTCGCAGCGTGCCCTGGCCTATTTACATCCCGACAACCTGGCGTTCCGTACCTCGACTAACTGGAAACTGGGTTTTGCCCATCACCTCAAGGGCGAGCGCGCCGCGGCGAGCCGCTTTTACACTGAAGTCATTACAACCGGTCAGGCGTCGGGCAATCTCATCTTCACGATCATGGCGACGATGGGGCTGGCCAGTTTACAGGAAGCTGAGAACCAGCTGGTCGCTGCCACAGCGGGCTACCGCCGCGCCATCGAACTCTACGGAGAGCATTTGTTGCCGGATGCTGGGGTTGCCTATCTGGGTTTAGCGCGCATCGCGTATGAGTGGAATGACCTGGCCGCGGCCCAAACCCATGCCCAACAGAGTATCGAACTGGCGCAAGCGCTCGAACACAGTGACCGCACCCTGATGGGGGAGATCTTGCTCGCCCGCCTACAACTGGCCCAGGGCGATGTGACGGGGGCCGCGGCACGGTTGGCGCAGGCGGAACAAGCCGCCCGCCGCCATCATTTCAAGCGGCAGTTGGCCGAGCTGGCCGCCCTCCAAGTGCAATGTTTACTCCGGCAGGGGCAGGTGGCGGCGGCGGCCCAGCTGTTGCTGCCTCATGAACTCCCGCTCAGTCAGGCCCGGGTTCACCTGGCACAGGGCGATCCCGGCGCGGCGCTGGCGCAATTGACGCCATTCCGCCAACAGATGGCGGCCAAAGGCTGGGCCGACGAAACCCTCAAGGCGTTGGTCTTAACGGCGCTTGCTCACCAGGCCAATCACGAAACGGTGTTGGCGCTGCAAACAATGGGTGAGGCGCTGCGTTTGGCCGCACCGAGTGGTTTTATCCGCCTTTTTGTAGACGAGGGGCCACCCATGGCCGCGCTATTGACAAGGGTGAAGGCGGCAGGTGGCGGGGAGCAGGCCTATGTCCAGCAACTGCTCGCCACCTTTGAGCTGCCAGTCGATTCCCCACCGCTCGCCCCCGACGTGTCGTCTGTGGTTGCGCCATTAAGCCCGCGCGAGGTGGAAGTGCTCCAACTCATTGCGCAGGGGCTCTCGAATCAGGAAATTAGCGAAAAGCTTTTCCTGGCCTTGAGTACCGTAAAGGGGCATAACCGGCTGATCTTTGACAAATTACAGGTGCAACGGCGCACCGAGGCGGTGGCACGTGGACGCGCATTGGGGTTGTTGTAGGTCGCGGCATTAGGTGTGTACGCGCGCAGGACAGTCAGCGCAATGTTCCTGAATGCGCAGCAGTTTTTTGTCACTTTGTTTGATCTAGTCATCATCATCATACAGGAGCGATTGTTTTATGAGTCACACATATCCCGAAATTACGGCTGAACATGCCGCCTTTTACGCCGAAAACGGCTATCTGATCGTGGAGAATGCGTTAAGCCCGACCGAGCTAGCCGAACTGCGGGCGGAAACCACCACCATTTGCCGGGGGGATCGGGGCACCGATATCCGCAATTACGAGCCACCGCCGGCCGGGGCAACGGAAGCGGAGGTGTTGCGCAACTATCTGTGCATTCACTTTCCCCATAAAATTTCGCCGCTGATGGAACATCATTTGGCCCATCCGACCATCGTCGATGTCCTGACCAAGATCATCGGCCCGAATGTAAAATGTATGCAGTCAATGCTCTTTATCAAGGCGTCGGGCAAGCCAGGGCAGGCGTGGCATCAGGATGAGTGGGCCATTCCCACCCGCGACCGCAGCTTAACCGGGGGTTGGATTGCCCTTGATGATGCCACAGTGGAAAATGGCGGTCTGTGGGTGATTCCCGGCTCGCACAAAGCGGGCGTCATCTGGCCTTTTGGCGCGCAGAATGATCCCCGTTTTGATTGTGGCACCGAGAGTTATGATTTCCCCTATCAAGATGAAGATGCCATCCCCGTGGAAGTAAAGGCGGGGGCCATTGTCTTCTTTAATGGTTACCTGCTCCACCGCTCTTTGCCCAATTATGCCAAAAGCGGCTATCGGCGCGTGCTGGTCAATCACTATATGAGTGCTGAGTCTTTGTTGCCCTGGCGGCGCCCCAAAGAGGGTGAGGGCATGGCCGTGACCGATTACCGTGATATTGTGATGATCGCCGGCAAGGACCCTTATGCCTGGAAGGGGCTGGAAGATTTAGCTAAGCCTTCGCTCCGCCCCAGCGGGGAAGGGGGCTGTGACAACGGCACCCGTCCGAAAGATCCAGAGCCACGGAGCAATCTGATTGGTGGTGTCCGCTAGTACACGAGGGCGTAAATAAGCCAATCGCTCACTCGTGCCAAGCTGGCCCGTGACCAGCTTGGCACGACTCTACTGTGTCAAGGGAATTCTGATGACTTAGCCACGGAGTGGCGACTGATGGTAGACGCAGGTTTCAACCTGCGGATCCAGGACGCCAGCCTTAAAAGGCTGGGCTACCATCAGTCGCCACTCCGTGGCTAAATTATCAAAACTTGAGTAACGCTCTACTAGCGATCGTAAGGCCCCAGGAAGAGGGTTGAAGCTTCATAGTGGAGGCAACGCCGTGTCATGTTGCCTCCGCAATCGGTTCAGCGCATCCTGCCCAACAACAATACCTCAAACCGTACTACCTGCAAAAAACAATACCTCTAACCATACTTTCGGCGCTATACGCCACTCCCTGCTTGCTGCTATACTCTTTAGTAACAGTTCGCAAAGTGAACAATAAGCCAGCGTCTCCACCGAGCGTGGCATGCTGGCCGCCTCCAACCTGGTAGGGGCAAGCGTATGGCAAACAATCGCAACAAAAAAATGGAACTAGCGCAACCCGTGGTCTATCAAATCCAGATCGCAGGTCAACTGGGGGGAGAATGGAGCGGGTGGTTTGATGGCTTGGCCATCACCCTGACTGCGCAGGGTGATACGCTGTTAACCGGCCCGATCGTTGATCAGGCTGCGTTGTATGGTTTGCTCAAAAAAGTGCGTGATTTGGGGATTCCCTTAGTTGCGGTGCTGCCGCTGCAACCCGTCCAGGCGGCTGCAGCCGCGTGCCAGGAAACGGATCAATCGCAGGCAAAGAAGGAGTCATCGATATGATTGCAACCAAAAAAAGTACGGAAATGGCCGATGTACAGATCAATGTCAAGCTGAAATTGGCTACCTTATGGGTGGCGCTTATGTTTTTATATGTATATGCGGACATCCTCTCATTTTATCGGCCCGGACATATCGAGGAAATCACGGCCGGCATGATGGGCCCTTTTCCCGTGACGCAAGCAGGGTTATTGTCCGCGGCCATCTTAATGGCGATCCCGAGTGTAATGGTTTTTCTGTCGCTTGCCTTGCCGGCTGGGGTGAATCGCTGGACCAATCTGCTCTGTGGTGTGCTCTATACGTTGGTCAACATCAGCAATTTGATTGGGGAGAGCTGGGCTTACTATATCACGACCGGAGTGGTCGAAATCGTGTTGACGCTGCTGATCATGGGGTATGCCTGGCAGTGGCCTAAATCGGCCACCGTGGCTGATGATAATCTGGCCTAACTAGTTCTTGTTGCGAAACGCGATTTCTACCGCCAAGGTCGCGAAGAGCGCAAAGGGATCGCAAAGAAACTTCAGAGAAAACCCTTTGCGAATCTTTGCGCTCTTCGCGACCTTGGCGGTGATCAAGCTCTTTCGCAACAAAAACTAACCAAAACAAATCGGGAGGAAGCTTAATGAAAGCAATTGTCTATACAAAATATGGCTCACCGGATGTACTTCAGTTCACAGAGGTAGAAAAACCGACCCCCAAAGAAAACGAAGTGCTGGTCAAAGTTCATGCCGCTGCCGCCAATCCCCTGGATTGGCATAAAATGCGCGCTGAGCCTTTCTTGGTCCGCCTGTCGGATGGGCTGCAAAAGCCAAAGGATGGGCGCCTTGGGGCCGACATCGCCGGGCGGGTAGTGGCAGTTGGGTCGCAAGTTAAAGAATTTATGCCGGGGGATGATGTCTTTGGCGAGATTGGCGCGGGTGGCTTCGCCGAGTATGTCTGTGCTCGTGCCACGGCATTAGCGCCGAAGCCGGCCAATCTTTCTTTTGCCGCCGCCGCCGCGGTCCCCGTTGCTGCCTTTACGGCGCTGCAAGGGCTGTGTGATAAGGGCCACCTGCAGGCGGGGCAGCAGGTGTTGATCAATGGCGCATCGGGCGGGGTTGGCACCTTTGCGGTGCAAATGGCCAAAGCCTTTGGCGCACAAGTGACCGGTGTGTGCAGCACACGTAATGTCGAGCTGGTGCGTTCGCTGGGGGCTGACTCGGTGATTGATTACACACAAACTGATTTTGCCCGAACCGGCCATAAGTACGACCTGATTTTTGACGCGATTGGCAATCGTTCGGTCGCCGATTATCGACGCGCCTTAACGCCGGCGGGTATTTGTGCTGTGGCTGGCTTTACAACCATGCGTCGTTTATTCCAAGTCATCCTCCTGGGCGCAAGGGGGCCGCAGAAGATCAGCAACTTCTTGGCGCAACCCAACCAGAAAGATCTGCTGCTGATCAAAGCGTTACTAGAATCCGGCAAGGTCGTCCCCGTGCTTGATCGATGTTATCCGCTGGCGCAGACGGCTGACGCCATCCGCTATCTGGAAACAAGTCGTGCGCGCGGGAAAGTCATCATCACGGTGGTCGATGACGGCCAAGCCTAATCCGACCCTAATCCGACCCTAATCCGACAACGCAAATTATGTGCCTAGCCGCTCCGTGACCAGCGGTGTCAGCCTCAGCCGTTGGTTACAGACCAGCTAGACACAACGCAGCACAACGACCAATTTAACGTTGTAGAACTAATCACTGGGGAGAAACTCCATGAAAGCCGTTACCTTCACTGAATATGGTTCGCCCGATGTGCTCAAGCTGACCGAGGTGGCAACGCCTGTGCCCAAGGCGAATGAAATCTTGATCAAAATCCATGCTACCACCGTCAATGTCGGCGATCTGTGGACGCGCAACTTCAAGGCGATTGCGCCCAGCCAGTTTTCCATGCCGCTGCCCATGTGGTTTGCGGCCCGCATGATCTTTGGCTTCAATAAACCCAAGATCAACATCCTGGGCGCGGAATTCGCCGGGGCAGTGACCGCCGTGGGTGACAAGGTCACGCGCTTCCAGTTAGGGGATCAGGTTTTTGGCTATCGGGGGCCGGCCTTTGGCGCCAATGCCGAGTATCTCGCCATGCCCGAAACCGGCTTGGTTGCGCTGAAGCCGGTCAATATGACCTTTGCCGAAGCGGCAACCGTCCCTTATGGCGCAATGACCGCCTTGAATCTCTTGCGCAAAGTAAATTTACAGCCGGGACAAAAAATCCTGATCAACGGCGCTTCGGGCGGGATCGGCTCCTATGGGGTGCAACTGGCCAAACACTACGGCGCCGAGGTGACGGGGGTCTGCAGCACCCCCCGCCTGGCGTTGGTGAAAACCTTGGGTGCAGATTATGTCATCGATTACACCAAAGAAGATTTTACGCAAAACGGCGAGAAATACGACGTGGTCTTTGACATCATGGGGCGGAGTTCATTTGCACGGGTCAAAAACTCGCTCACAGCCAATGGGCGCTATCTCTTAGCCAGCTTTAAGACGCCGCAACTCTGGCAAATGCTCATGACCGCCAGGGCGGCCGGCCCGAAAGTGATTTGCGCCTTGTCAACCGAAAGTGTGGCCGATCTGACCCACATTAAAGATCTGGTAGAGGCGGGGCAACTCAAAGCGGTGATTGATCGCAGCTTTGCGTTGGCACAAGTTGCCGAGGCGCACCGCTATGTTGAAACAGGACACAAAAAGGGCAATGTAGTCATCACTGTGGTACCAAACAATTTGGGAGAAAACGCATGAAAGCAATGGTATGGACTGCCTACGGCCCACCGGCTGTGCTTCAACTCCAAGATGTCCCTAAACCGACGCCCAAAGATAACGAAGTGCTGATTAAAGTTCATGCCGCAACTGTAACCGCCGGCGACTGTGAGTTGCGCGCCTTAAAGGTGCCAATTTTGTATCGCCTGCCGTTGTGGCTCTATGTGGGAATTGTGAAGCCGCAAAGACTCACCATCCTTGGCCAAGAGTTGGCGGGGGAGATTGTCGCTATCGGTCGCGCAGTCACCCGTTTTCAGCCCGGTGATCAGGTCTTTGCTGCACCCCTGCTGCGTTTTGGCGCATATGCCGAGTATACTTGTCTGCCAGAAAGCTATCCGATCCTAACAAAACCGGCCAATATGAGCTTTGCGGAAGCCGCCACCATCCCGACCGGGGGCTTAAGCGCGTTGCATTTTCTGCGTGCCGCAAAGGTCCAAGCGGGGGAAAGGCTCTTGATCAACGGTGCCGGCGGCAGTATCGGCAATTATACGGTGCAGCTCGCCAAAGCGTGGGGGGCGGAAGTGACCTGCGTGGACAGCGCCCCCAAATTGGCGATGTTACGTGCGATTGGTGCCGACCATGTGATCGATTACAAGCAAATTGATTTTACCCAAAGCGGGGAGCGCTACGATGTGATTATCGACGTGGTGGGTAAGAGTTCATATGCACGCAGCCTCCAATCACTCAAACCAAACGGACGCTATGTGTTAGGTAATCCAACGCTGCCAGGCACGATCAGAGGGCGGTGGACTTCGCTGACCACTGACAAGCAGGTCATCACCACGTTGGCCGACTATAAAATGGCCGATCTGCTCTTCCTCAAAGATCTGATCGAGGCCGGTAAGCTGAAAGCAGTGATTGACAAAAGTTATGGGTTGGCGCAAGTGGCCGATGCGCACCGCTATGTTGAACAAGGCTGCAAAACGGGCCATGTGGTGATCATGATGGCGTAAGAAAAATTGTAACGACCAAGTCACCCGTTTCCCAGTTTAGGGGCGGAGATCGACGACCTTCCCTTCCTAAGTTGAGGCGCGCGCCTATCCTGGGAACCTTTTGGGCGCGCTTAGGGCGCAGGTAGTCGTTACTTTAAGGCGCGAATCTCTTCTATGTTCAAGTCCGTAACCTTGGCAATCAAATCAATGCTCGCACCTTCAGCCAGTAGTGAACGCGCAATCATAATTTTTGCTTCAGTTTCCCCCTCCGCTTTACCTTCCGCTTTACCTTCCGCTTTCGCTTCTTGGGCCAGGGCACGCTTGTATTGTTCCTGGTTATACTCCTCGATCATCCGGAAGCGCTCTTCGGGGGAAACTTGATCCTGCTCGATGTGGTCAAAAATGCGCCGAATCAGGGGATGTTGATAGGTTGCTTCGTCCACCTGCGAGTCTAGCGTGTCATCGATCGCGCGTAGCCATTCGCGCAGGGGGGCAGGCGTTTCCTCAGTAGCATACTTGGGGCAGAGATAGACGACTTTATGCGGGATCTCACCGAGACTTTTGCCGGCACGCGTCTTGGGATCGAAATCGATACTCGCCCAATCAACTTTGTGTTTATCGCCGCTGGTCAAGACGATGATGCTGTAGACCGCCAACTGTGGCCGGTAATTTTCGGCTTTGATAATCTGTTCTAGGATCGCGGCGCAGTGATAATGGAGGAAGGCATCGTAATGATCCTCAAAGCGCACATGTTGAATATCAACAATGATCCGATTCTTCACATCTTCGGCAAAGAGATCGAAGCGTGACGCGACCCGACCAATCGGCGGTGCGAAGGATTTTTCGGTCTCCACCTTGTCGATCTCAAGCTTGATGCCCAAGACTGCCTCGACAAAGGCGGTAAAAATTTCGGGATCGCTAAACGCTTTTTTGAAGATGACGTCGTAGCGTAAGGGCGCAACTTGTTTCATGTGGCCAGACCTCCTACTGGATAAACGCTTACCACAGGTGTGTACATATATGCTGACTCTATTGTACACGGCGCGAGCCATTTTACACGAAGTGGCGGCGCGTTGGTGATGTCATGCAAGCGGCGGTTTAACGGTGCTTGATCGAAAGCCATGACTGCTTCCGGCATGGTGGCCGGTGGACACAAACCCACCGGATCGACCATCGACATGGCGCCGATTCGTGCGCCAGGCGGCAACGGGAAGGTACAATCGGAACAACCAGGGTAGGTCGTCGGGCCAGTCGCCAGGGCCCGTTGTTGACGGTCAAAATCAGCTTGCACAACGGCAAGCCCAGGTGCGCCGCCGCATATTTGACCGCATCCGCCACCAGCCTGCCACCCACGGCATAGACCACTTCACAGGGGGTCGTTGTGGCGCGACGGATGGGTTGCAACAGATCGTCCCAATGACTGGTCGTCAGCGACGTGACCAATAACATGGGACGTTTTTCCTCAATCTCGGCAAAGGCTGCCAGGTGAACCACCGGCAAGTTTTGAATCTGTTTGCGCATGATGGCTGTATTTCGCTTTGTCAGTCGTGGTGAAGTTGCAACCGGAGTATGCATCAAGAAGGGCGTCCGGCCAAAAGAAGCAGCCCGACTTTTGCCAAAAGTCGGGCTGCTTCTTTTGGGATGATGTTAGTTATAACTCTTGGCTGTCCAGTCACGGGGAATCAGATTGAACCCAGACCAATGGGGGTGCATATTATCCTCGTCTTCATCGCGTGGCACATGATGAAAAGTCACACCCACCCACAGAACAACATCATTAATCGGTTGACCATTGACAAAGCCATCGACACTCCCCGGATTGTTAGCCGCTAATTGTTCTGAACTGTTATAGTTCGTCACATAAATATCGTGGTGCGACCAGGGTTCGCTGCCACGGTGGGCATGACCGGCAAGCGTTTCAACTTCGTAAGAGATCGGGTGATGCTCAGGATTCACCGTTGTGGGGTCATAAACCCGCCAAAAGCGTAGGTTTTCCAGGGCGATCCGCTGTTTGGTTTCGGTTTGGAAAGTGGTTCGACTCATTGGGTGTAACGCCGTACCTACGCCGCCAAAGTCGAATTGTTCTACGCGATCGCCATAGCTGCCATTGAGGTCAAAATCAAGGCGCCAGTAGTAATTATGAATGTGCGATGTACTATACCGGGTTGCGCCAGCGCTTAAGGGCCATCCGTAGGTGGCATTTGATGTATCACTCAGGAGTTTGCCCGTAGCCTGTACGGAGGGTTGGATAACGCCGTTATCGTTAAATTGCCAACCAACGACATAGTAGTAATTACCGACGTTAGAGGTGCTAAACAGGTTGAGCCGTTGCCCCTGCTTCTGCCCGGCCGATGATTTATAAGCGTAGCCACGGCCACTTACCTGCAAGCAGAGCACATTTTTACCCCGGTTTTGCCGCAAAACACCCCCTGGACACTCAGCACTGGTCAGGTTGTTCATGAAACTGTTGCCAAGCCCAAAACCAGTCAGATCATGAAACCGTGGGGAGCCATCGTCGTAGGGTACAAAAATTTCGGCAAGGCTGGCTTGGGTAAGAACCAGCCGGCGTGGCCCCCCTGGCGGTGTAAACGAGATCGCGCGCAAGACAATCCCCTCGCGGGCGCGTTCTTCCCAACAGAAATCCCAGCGCGCCCCATTGGCAAAAGTAATGTCAACCGCAAAGGGTGCTGAACAGGGCGGACCGCCTTGCGCAAAGAGCGGTTGTACCGCAGCAAAATTGACCGAAAACAGCCCCAGTAGCATAACGATTGCGGTGGTTCGTATAAGAAATTGATACATGATAGTTTCTCCTCTATCGTAAGCTTCAGCAAATTACCACTGGTTTTCACCCAGATGGATGACCTGTTCGGTTGAAAGATCAATAATAACGTCCGCCCCTAACACAATGTGTGAAGCACTCAACAAGACCAGTTGCCCACAGCGATGTAAGCCGCATTCGGCAACGCCTTCGGCAGGAATAAAGGCAAAAGGCTGTAACTGGCCCAGGTCGCGTAGCTCTTCGCCGGTCGCTTGTTGATATTGGCGGCGGATGATCGTTCCGGCTTCCGGGTGCGCCAACGCGATTTGCAGTGCCATAGTTGTTTCATTGGTAGTGAGCGGCAGTTGCAGGTATTGGGTGACCTCAAAAGTGTCAACGTTTCCAGTCGTGAGGTTGACAATCAAGTGCGCAGTGGCATCAATGCCGTAACCGTACACGAAAAGGTCGGCGCGACGCGGCCATTCACCCTTTTCGACAGCCTCTTTACTTTCGTCATGGCGTTCGAACAAGAGGATTTCGGCACGCTTCGTACCTGCCAGCCATTCGCCTAATTGCGGGTTTGCCGCCGCCACAGCCAGCACTTTGTCTTGTTCCTCAATCGAAAGCGGATCAAACCCAGTGCGCACACCGGTGTCTTCAATGATCTCCGGCAAGGTGGTGTTCGGCGGTGTTTCGCCAGGCGGTTGCTCCTGAGCAAAGAGGTAGGCAGTAGAGAACAGAAATAATGCAACTAGGAAAGTTGCCGATAACCCATAGAACAGTTTTGATCGCATAAGGAAAATGCTCCTTTCGGTGTGAATTGTATTGCAGTTGCCAAAGGAATGAGTGTTTCATCGATTACACTCGCCCTTTCTTGAGCGGATAGGTTTACCCTATCCGCTTAAAACTTAGGTTTATATGATGATCTTATTGCGACATGCTCAATTGCCCTACCCTTTTAATCAGGTTATCGGGATTGCCAGGTTCATATGCCCAGACCCGGTATACGATTGAGCGGCTATCACCAATAACACTTTCTACCGGAATCTCGTAGCGCAGTGAAGTGATATTATCTCCTCCTCACGACCCCATAGATTCTATCTTTGGTCTGGACTGCTGTCCTTTGTCGAAGATCGGGAACACCGTGGACGGACTGGTCTAGGTCGGTGTTCCCGTTTTTTTATTGGTTGTGTATCTGTTTGGTTAGGAGCTGAGGTCTAATGTAACCCTTGTATCGGTAAGCCTCTGTGGATACGCTAGATTGCGGCATAACCGACCAGTTTTACGTGACGTCTATCTCGCCGGACGGGTTGACAATGCTTATTTCTATGTCGCCAGTCGGGTTGACAATGCTTATGTCTTCGCCAACCGGGATGACAATACTGCCTAGGTCATCGCTAATCGGGTTGACAATGCCTGTTACATCTTCAACCGGGTTGGTAATACTATTGCCCATTTCCTTGCTAACCAGGATGACATTGACCAAGTCTTCAACCGGTATGACAATATTGCCTATTTCATCGCCAACCGGGGTGACAATGCTTGTTTCTACATCTTCAACCGGGTTAAGATTGCTTATGTCTTCGCCAACCGGGTTGACAATCGATTGTTGGGCAAAGGCGGCGCTGGGGCGAACGAAACCCGCACTCAACAGTAGCAAAATCAGTAGCAAGGATGAAAGCCACGTCTGTTTGCGCCAACGGGCAATCTGCCGCAACGGGTTTGTTGTCTGAAAAACTTGTTGTTTCATCGTAAATTTTCTCATATCGTTTTGAGTAGACTTTGCTCGAAATCTTGGGTTGATGTACGATAGTGGACAGTATAAAGCGCAAGCGGCCTCAGCCAGACGCAACAAGTTTCTGGTTTGGGTCATTGCTCTTTGTCGAACAGCGGGAACGCCGCCGACTGCCAGGTCTTACACGGCGTTCTCGTTTTTTGATTGGTGAAGGGGAGGCAGGTTAAGGACTATCGCGTATCATTGTTTGCTCCTTTTCATCACATCGGTTTGCGTGATCTTACCTATTTTGTATTATCCAACTATAGGTAATCGGTTTTCAGGTTATAGCGAATCATGGCAAAGCGCCCTGCCACGATTGCTTGATTGCGTGCCGCCTATGCTTCAAAGTCCAAGTTACTGGGCAAGCGTGGGGCGTCAGGTTGCGGTTTACTGGTCACCGGCATTGCAGAATCAACTGTGTTAAAGCAAAAGTCATCAACCCAGACCTGGCCAGTACTAGCAAGTAAAATTCCAAAAGCGACAAGCACGCTAGTAACAGGGACATCAACGACAATGGCGTACTGTTGCCAATCCACCGTGCCTTGAATCGGTCGGTCTGCCATATTATCAAAACTCAGGACTTCGCTTGCTGCCCCGTCAACCCGTACCCATAACCCCGCCCATTGCAAGACATCCTGCACTTTGACATACGCTGTCATGTGTAAACGGTGCCCGCGCAGCGAGTCAGCCTTATACATCTGCATCAAAGTTCCAAAATCATTTGCCTGGCTGTGGCGTGACTTGAGATAACCGCTCGCTTGCCCTTGGTGAACAACGTTGCGATCTATGCCGATCTCATAATCGTCGGGGGAGTCGCCGGCCAGAAACCAGCCTTTGGTGGCTTGGGATTGGTTCATGTTTTCTCCTGTTGTTGTTCATTTCCCTCAAAAATTGATGGTTGAAATACAGAGAGGGATTCTGTATTTCCAGAAAAATCGCAACTCACATTACGCACTTCTCGGTTAGGAGATATAGCGCATATAACCGAGAAGTGCGTAAACATCGGCTACGAATTAGAACTTATTGACAGAGAAAGCGGACTTCATAATCTAAACATGTTCCATTTGATTGTTGGCCATTCTGGCAAATTCCCCCGGTATTTGCTGTACACGAGTAAACTTGACCTGTTGCTGTCCAATCAATTTTATTGCTTAGCGTGCGGCATTGAATACCGATTGGTGTCGCACCGTTACAGATGTTCCTGCCTGCACTACGAATAACAGTCAGTGTTTCCCAGTCTCCTGTACCAGATGGAGCATCCTCGCTATACCAACCTGTCCATGTTGGCGGTGGTGGCCAACATTGTACCCACAAATTCCACGTTGCAGTGCCGAACGAAAAGCTGAAGATATTCCACGTACCAAGGTTTGTCCATCCACCAAAGATGATAAATTTTCTGCGCTGTGCATTTGCACTTAAAACCCCGCTTAACGGTTGCAAATTAGCTTTAACATCAATACAAAAACTGAGTTGCGGCGGATTGGTGCCTGTTTGCGAAAGCGTTACATTGGCTTTGACTGGGATTGAACCTTTTAAAATATCTACCGATAGTACAAGACCGCCGCGTATCAGATAAAGGGACAGGTATGCACCACCGCTTGCATTGATCCATGCTTCTGGAGTAATAATCCCTTGCGCCGTGACCGAATTGCTGTTACATAAATTGTGTTGGTAATCATAGGTGATCTTGGCATAGCCTGTTGCTTGTGCCGTTAAATCGATTGTCAAAATCCAAATCACTGGAATGCTGGCTGAAACTTGGAAAAATTGTCGTGAGCCTTGCCAGAGGGTGCCATTCTTTTGGTAACTACAGGCTACATTTACTTCATATTTGGTAATTAAAGTGTTGTTACCAATCCAAAAGTAGACTCCAAATCTTCGTTGCCCGCTGATTACATCACTCAGCAAACGTGCTCTGAATAGATTTTTAGAGCTACCAAATAGCTGTGCTGTTACGTATTGATTGGCATCCAAAGTCAAAGCTGGTGCATCGGGCGGGCTTTTAATATCAATACTTCCGGGTAAATCGACCTTTAATAGGCCAATATCAACAATCCGTTTCGTCCAAGAGCGTGTCCAAACGCCATCGATGGCTGCTGCCTGAATATTGCCTTGATTGGCAGATGGCATCACGTTGGGGGCAGTTTTTGCCCACTCAGACAA
Source organism: Caldilineaceae bacterium (assembly GCA_022842065.1). Next base: position 36,002 of record JALHQH010000021.1, on the reverse strand, counting down.
GATAGCGGTAGCAGCTTCACGAACAATCTCTTCTTGGTCATCATTCATTCGCTCAACAAGCATAGAGACTGTTTGATCGTTTGGCATCTTACGCAAGGCATTGACTGCGGCTAGACGTACTAGACCTTGTTTGTCGGCCAAATAAGGTGTAATGCTTTCAACAGAGGCGGGTATACCTGCATTGCCCAAAGCATTGAGATAAATTTCGTTCTCATCGGGATTTTGGCTTGCCGTCAATAGATTCTTTATTTTATGAACCCATTGTGTTGCTAAGTCTGACTCCGTTGTGTAAACTGAACCCATCATCGCACCTACTACCAATGTTGACTGTGCCCAAAGCTTGGACTCTTTGTTCATACTCATTTCTTCTAGCTGACGTACTACACTGTCAGCGGGCGCAGATAGGAGTAACAGATGGCTGAGTGCACGTTCCTGCAACATTGGGCTAAACTGTTGCGATTGGATGACATCATGGATGAGAATTTCTTGAGCTTGCGGGCTTCCTTCAATACCCAGAATATCAATGTAAGCACCCGCTACCTCTTCATTCTCGCTTTTTACCAACGCTGCTTGAATTTGCTCAATCAATCTCCCTTCTCTATCGCCTCGGACAAGTTCAACAAAACGTTCAATCTGAGCCGGATTGGTTGGATATTCATTTAGAATTGTAAATTCACGTTCCAAATCTACACTATTTGGGTCTAGCTCGAATGCGCCACTGACATGTTCGCTGAGGTCGGCCATAAGCGTGCTTTTTTCATAACCTTCAAGCGATAGTTGCTTTTGAATTGCTGGGTCCGTTTCATAGGTGTTGATAAGCGTTAGAGTGCCATCCGAATTTACCTGTGACTGAATCGAAATCGGATTTTCGGTGTCAATCGGCTCTGTGTTACTTGGCTCTTTCTCTTTCCACGCATCGACCGTTTCGCGCATGGTAATGACTTGCGGAACGCCATCATACACTTGCATTTTCACTCGACTTTGTGTGGCAATTTGTAATGACGGATCACCTTTTTTGATCATTTCGCTAAAGTCATTGTTGCTAAACTCCTTAACGACTATCATTCTTTCGGGGTTTCTATCTATCTGATAGTGTGCCTTGTAAATTCCTTGCCCACCAACCTCTTCTACAACATATTCGTTCTCAGATTGGATTTGTACTTGCAGGGCATTGGCAATGCCTTTTTGAATGTTGACAACTTCTGCTGACAGTCCTTTCGCATATAAAACTTCCTGAATTGCACCATCATTTCGTTGTCGAACCAGCAACGGAGTTTGAATTTCTTCCGAAAATTTCGGATCATCCAAATTGATTGTTTGATTCTCTGGTGTAAGCATCAGAACATTGGGCTTTTGAATCATGATTGCCGTTAGATAACTGCCGTCATCAGCTTGTTCGATTACCGGCATTTCAACAAAGGCGTGAATTTGTGTTTGACTACCGCCTGTTCGAACTGTTTTGTTTTCCGTTTGAGAACCTAGTGTATCAACTACTAACTTCCATTCATAAAGGTAAGATGTGCCTACTTTATAACGAAAGGCTTGATTTTGCTCTAAGTTATTCAAATTGCCAGCCTGAACACGAGCAGCAGAGGTGACGATTGGTAAGTACACTTGTTGTCTGCTATCCTCGTTGTTTGCTTGGATGACTTGACTTGTTGTATCACCATTGTCTTGCGCATAAAGTGATGCCACAGGTGCGCTATTGAGCAAGATGGCTGTTATCAAAATTGTATTGACGAAAAGTTGTGTTAATTTTTTCGTGATCGGTCTGAAATGAGTATCTTTCCACATAAGTTTGTCCTTGTTACTTTTTGTCCCATTTACAATTGGTTCAAATGTCACATTAAACGAATTAAACATGATGATACTCTCCTTATTAGATTGAGTGGTGAATGTTAGGGTTTGTTACCCTGTTTTGTTTTACTACCTCACGTGACGCACCTTCCGGACCAGGGAGTGAAAGAAATGCTTCAAACGAAAGCCACCAACTAGAATCAAGCAGTTCGCATCGACACCCAAACCGATCCAGAAGTGGTGGTGCGTGTACAACGGCGACAGTTCAGCATGGCCAAGAAGGTACTAGACTTGTTCCTTTATAAGATTCGTACAGCGGATGATCTACTTGCCCTCCTCTGGCACTAATTTATTAGGGAACAACTCTACTCATTTTGACCGAAGCCGATGTTCTTGATACGGCCTATCACGAGTTTGCATCACATCCTCCTTTCCTAAATGGGCGATCGGTGGTAGGCTAGGTAGCGACAAAGCGAACAGCGCCATGCCCTTGTGCCAGCACATGGGTATCGGCCAATCGTTCTGTCGATCCGAAGAGATGCCGTCAGACCGCCAAGTCAACCGTCGGCATCTCTTTTTTTGTTTACTACCGCTGCCTTCTACTGTTATAGACTGCCCATTTTCAATTCTTTTTCACCATTTTGGCACTTAATACAAAAATTTTTGTAAAATAGTCAACTGAAAACGATTTTTGTTAAGCCAAATTACCTATGGTTTAATAAATTTGTTGCAATGCATGGTACACTTCTGGCACTTGATCTGCACCACCAATAGAGCTACCCTCCACTTAATACTCCAATTCTGGTTTTTTCCAGCAAATAATGCTAATTGTTTGCCCATGACAAAGGAGAGATTATAAGCAAGTAAGCGAGTAGAGATCCTGGAGATAATGCCTTTCAAAGAACATGCGCATGGCTGTTCAAGATCAAAGACAGTGGCGAGGACACTCACCGCAGTCTCAGTACACCGGCGGACGCGGGCACCGGTTTGGCGAAAAGCAGCAGGCCAGGGTTGGATACTGTCCTTGCGCGGTGGCGAAAGAATCTCAATGTTGTGTTGAGACGGCAGCCAAAGACTTTGGCGCCATGACTTTTGGCAACGCCGAAGTACTCTATACTAACAATGGGTTGATTCGCCGTAATGGCGTTCAAGCTTCTCATCGGCACAATCAACCACTAACACCAGACCAAGAACAGATCGACCCATTAGGTTAACCCAGCATTAGCGTAACTACGTATTTTTTCTTAAGCTTACTGCACTGTATAGATAGGTTTCTGAAGACATTTTTATTTCACCGCAAGCTATTTTCACATAACCTATCTTTCAAAAGAAGATCAATTTATGACAATGTGCCATGACTTTACATCCAATGGAGCAGACCAATGACGCCATTGCTTACCAACACTACGATCCAACCGTGGCTGACCAATGCCTTGCACGAAGGCCAATTGGTTGCTGGGCTAACGCCGCCAATGCTAGCCCAGTTAGCCCAAGAGATTGAGCCTATTATCCAACGCTATGTCGCTGATGAAGGAGGGATGCCAGATAGAAGACTTTTTGCCACGATTGTTAACAATTATTTGCATGATGCGCCACGGGTTAAGGCGCTCTTAACCACAACCGCTGATGATGTTCATGGTCATTGGTCAGCGCTACACCGGACACTCCTTGCGCAGGTGCAAAAACAGTGGCAGCGGCTTAGTCTGGCAGATCAAGCAGAGATTGCACAGGAAGTGTGGATACGCGTACAACGGTATCTGGGCAATTTTGGTTACCGTGCCCGCTTTTCCACTTGGGTGGCAACCATTTTGCGCAACTATGCCCTAACCTGGTGGGCAAAACACAAACTGGTGGTTGAAAATGAGCTGTCGATTGATGTGCTTACAGAATCGGAAGACGAAGAATCGGAAACGAGCGCACGTTCACTCTTCAAAAGACAGGGATCGTTGTCCACCCCCGATCCTACCCAAGACGTAGAACAGAATGATTTACGCGCAAGGCTTTGGCAACGCATAGAAAAGCTTGGCGACAAAGAGAGCGTGCGTATCTTGCGCCTATTATATATGGAAGGTTATACACAGAGTGAGATCGCGCAACAATTGGGTTTCTCTAATGCCAAAGTAACCCGCCTTAAACAACAACTGCTTGCCCGTATGGCCCAAGATCCCACCATCAAAAAAGATTTTGAGAATTAGATGGCGCAGCGTGAAAAATTTTAAAATTTTCGAAGTCTATAAAAGTAGGGGGTATCAACCATGACTTTACAAACCAATCAACAACTTGTGTCGACACTGTTAGCATATCTGTTCGGGCAACCAAGCGAACCGGCGGTTATTCAGACCATTATAGCCACTTTGCAGAATGATTCTATGTTGCGCGCTGATGTGGAAGCGCAGTTGAAAACTTTACTTTCCTGGAAAGAGGATCCGGCCTGGTTGGAAGCCGTGGCCGCTTACCGTGAAGGCACACTCTTACCCAGCATCGTGACATTTTTGCCGTTACAAGATCTGCTTGAGGAAGCGACACCCCATCTGCTTACCCAATTTGAGCTATTAACAACGCCATCGATTGAACCGGAGATCGATGCCTTACCCCCAATGCCAGGCTGGATCGAACAATGGCAGCAGCAACAGGTTGACAAAACACCGCAATGGTTACAGGCGGTTGGTTATGAATGGCAATTCTGGCGTGAAACAGGACGGGTGGTGATTCGGTTGTTCAAAGATGTTTTGCAACCGTCTACACCCACCCTTGCGCCGATTGGGGTCAAGGGACATGTGGCTGCCACATTGCCCAACGAACAAGAGATCGTGCGGAGAATTCGTTTGCCATCGGCACAACTAGATGAGCGCGAAATCGAAGCGGTGTTGCTACGAGATAAGCAGACATCGGAACGTTATACCCTGCTTGTCAACGTGCAAACTCCGGATCGTTGGCCTGATCTTTCGGGAGTCATTGTTTCCATCCAAGCGGGGGCATGGCAATCTCAGGGCAGCACCAACCAACAAGGCGAGGTTCAGTTCGAGGGCTTGCCAGCAGGAGAATTGGATACATTGACGATTGAAGTGTTATCTTCGTAAGTTTTCATTTTAACCCAAACAAAGGATAACAAGACGAAAAATAATTATGAAATTTTATCAAATAAGTCACCGGTTCGCAGTACTTTGGCGCACCTTTATGATTGTTGTTGTACTGTTCTTGTATGCTGTGCCGGCATCAGCGGAAGACGATTCTTTTGTTGATCTAATCTCCCCCAAAATTGGGGAGACGATTACTGGTGAGTTTGTGTTTACAGGGATTCCAGTAGGAGAGGTATTCTACACATTTCAAAATTCAAGCAATATTGTCTTAGCACAGGGTTTTATACAAAACGAGGATCCTCACCAACTCACACTTAAGATAGAAAACGAGAAATGCTACCCTGACGACGAATATTTGTTTACATTTACGGTTAATACATTACAGGAAGATGAATCTATCATCTTTACAGATTCCGTTCTCTTTAATGGATGTAAAAGAGGCTTACGTAAGAGTACAGGGTGACAAAGCCAATCGGGATAGTATCACAAAATGACTTAGACAAGTGACTGTTACTTGCTCAAGCCTCCAAATTATCTTGTGGTGCCAGCGATGTTTGTAGAATAAAACTGTAACACAATCGGAACGATTGTGTTACAGTTTTATTCTATGGGTTAATCCAATGTAAAAGTTATATCTCAACTTTTGCAGCGAATTGAGAATTGAATAGGCCAAAACAGAGCAAACAGCATTATACTAGGTGGTAAGAATTGGGTCATTCTCGCAAAGGAGAAACACAATGATACCACTGGTTGAACTCCCAACAATTGTCGAACATTACACACCGTACTATACCGGGGTCTTTTCACCGGCCGCCTTGATCGAGTTTCAGCGCTACATCAGCGGACTGCTGGTGTGTGAGAACAAAACGATTGAGGGGATCAACCAGATCTGTGTATTTGAAAAGCGTAACCAAAGCAGCCTGAACCGGCTGTTGACAGCGAGCCCGTTTTCGTTAGAAGAACTAGAGCAGGCGCGTTTTGCGATGATGAACAGTGTGCCGGCGATGCGGCTGAAGCCCAAAGGGGTGTTAGGCATTGATGACACGCTGTTAACGCATGAAGGCAAGCACTTTGACGAGATTGCCAATCTGTTTGACTCGAGCCAAGGGTGCTACACCTGGGCGCATAATTTGGTGACGTTGCATTACAGTGATGATGAGACCGACTATCCGGCGACCTTTGAATTCTGGCGGCCGGCGCAGTTGGATAAAATCGAAGCTGGGCTACGGGCTGCCGATGTCCCCCTCAACGCCAGTAAGCAGCTGTTGAAAGCCAGCGACCCGGTGAAGTGGCGGCAATACTTACTCGGGGTGTGGCGGCGTCACCAGGATCAACCCGAGGTTGCGGCCCTGTACGACAGTAAGATCCGGATTGCCGAACGGTTGCTGACTCAGTGGGTGGCCGATCACCCCGACTTACAACTGCCGGTTACCTTCGACAGTTGGTACGCGGCGCGAGCTTGCGAAGCGTACACGACGCCAGGGTTTTGTCACTATCTCGATCAGCAACTCAAGCTGCCTTATGTCGGCACCTTGACCACCGAGGCGGTGATCCAGTTAAAAACGGGCGAGGTGCAAATCAGTGACTTTGCCCAGCACCTCAAAACTGAACACGAAGCGGCCCTTGTTGCCGGCAAACTACCGGTCTTTCGCCCGATTCGGATTCGTTACAAAGGCACAGAAGAACACTACTATAGTTACTGTGCGACGCATCGGCTGAACAACTTTGGCAAAGTCCGTCTGGTGATTAACCATCGCAAGGCGGATCTTTCGGACAAGCCAGTCTTTTACATCTCCAATCAGGTACAATGGCAAGCGGCAGGGATTACGCGTATCCGTCGTCATCGCTGGCCCGTGGAAGTTTATCACGAAGAGGGTAAGGCGGACGGGTTGGACCAGTATCAGGTGCGGGACTTTACGGCCATTCAACGACATGTGGCCTTGGTCGCCGTGGTTTACTGCTTACTGCGCACAGCCCAACACGACCAAGCACTCCATCATAAACTCCAACGTGAACTCAAGTTTGAACTTGAAGGCAGCGCTCCCTTTTGGCGACGTGCAACCCAAGCGCAGAGTCTCTGGTCACTTGCTTTGTTCATCAGCACTGGGTTAGCCCAAGGGCACTCTCTACAAATGATTATGGCTCCTTTGTTGCGCACCGTTTGTGCCCTTTGAGTTAACGCTTTGTGCTTTTGTTTGGTGATGTTTCTACGCTCAAATTTGAGCGTGGTTGGCTGTGCATTGTCCGAACTCGGAAAACTACAGCAGTTTTGCCCGTTTTGCTCTGTTTAAGTATTCATTTTTTAAGCTGCAAGAGTCGAGTTATATCTTGGTCACAATCAATATGCTCCACCAACAATTTGAAGAACGATTGAATCGTGCAGTCATCCAGGGCGATGATAGTGAACAAATTAAAATCTTAATGAGAGAATTTGCCCAATTCGCTAAAGAGCATCTTTACCTGCAACAATGGCTAACCTTTGCAGACATCTACATTGATATTCGAGAAGAAAGACAGCTTAATACGACGCTCCACAAATTGTCTGATTTACATGCTCAGATCGATTTAGCACCTCGCTTACGAGGACGTGTATTAAACGCGATGGGTGCTGTTTATGATAAGAATGAACAATGGGATCGGGCATTACGCGCTTACCAAGATTGTATTAATTTTTATGAAACCGAACAAGATGAGCTACGTTTAGGGGTTGCTCTCTATAACGTAACCATTTTACATTGGAAAGCACAAGACTATCCAGCAGCCATCGATTGTGTTCGACGAAGTATTGCTCTCCTCAGTCGCCAGCCTGGAAACCAAGAATGGGAAGCCCATCTCGGTACAGCTTGGAATACATATGGTTTTACCCGGTTAAAGCAAGGGCAATTGCAAGAGGCACAACGTGCTTTTGAACACGCATTGACCTACTGTCAACGATATGATAACGCCTATGATGCTGGATTTGTCCATGATAACCTCGGCCATGTCTACCGAAACCTGGGTGAATTAGAGAAGGCCGATGAACATTACCAACAAGCCTGTACACTCACGCAAGCGACAAAGAACTTTCGTGAAACAGCCGAAGCCATGTATGGCCGTTGTTTGGTCAAATTACAAACCTCCACTTCACCCGTTGAAATTCAGCAACTATTTGATGAAACATTGAATTTTGCCACGGCCATCAACAATCATGAAGTAATTACCGATCTCCTTCTCAGTCGAGCCAGTTGGTATGAGCAACAAGGCAATGTAGAGGCGGCCTTTCAAGAAACACAAAAAGCAGTCGATACCGTCGAATCACTACGCGCCAACATCATGTTGCCCGATGATCGCGCACGGATGACTGCGTCAAAAATTCGTGCCTATGAACAGATGGTGGGGCGTCTTTGTCGACAAAGCAGTGGATTGCCCTTAGCCCAAAACTATGCAAAAGCATTTCACAACTTGGAATTAGCCAAATCGCGTACATTTGTCGAAACATTAGACAAACGCCTGTTGCGACCACCCCAAAATGTTCCAACCGCATGGCTTACGCAGGAGAGTGAACTTCGACAAAAGCTCAATCTGTGCTACCGAGATCACAGCGATCTCGATCTTGCCAAAAATCAACAAACTGCGGATCTGGAAGTGGAATTAACCCAGTTGCGCGAACGGATTCGTTTGCAAGATGCCGAATTCCAATCGTTTGATACGGCTGAACCGCTTTCGCTAGAGGCAGTCCAAGCCGCCTTGCCCGACAAAGGGTTACTCCTCGAATATTTTACGGTTGCCGATGAGATTTGGGTCTTTGTCATTACAAAGCAGTCGGTTGAAGTTCGCACCCTTCCCTTGCGGCTCTCAGAATTGGCTCTTGCTTTTAAACGTGTGAGTAGTACGACCTACGGGCCACTGCATAATATGACCCGTGACATCAACCAACTGTTGTATTCGCCCTGGATCTTGCATAACCTTTACCAGCGCCTGATTGAACCACTCGGTGCAGTTGTCAAGGAAGCCGCGTTTCTTGCCATTATCCCGCATGGCTTGCTTCACTATGTACCATTCCATGCCCTTTATGCAAAAGATAAGGCTGGACCTCGCTACTTAACCGAGATCGGTGGGGATGCGCGCCCCCTCGTCTATGCGCCCAGCGCGACCCTCTTGTTTAACTACTGTCAACAAAAACCACTTTCAACGCAGACAGGCTGCTTTGCGCTTGGCTTTAATAATCATACGCTTACCCAAGCTGAAATTGAAGCGCAACGAATCGCCCAGATTATGAACGGGGTCAGCTATGTGGGCGAAAAAGCATCCAGGTCAGCCATTTTTACACAGGCAAGCAACTACCGTTTTGTCCACCTTTCTTGTCATGGGTGGTTTAATCCAACCTGGCCCCTTCTCTCTAGTATCACCATTGCCGATGGCGCCATAGACGTTACGGATATCCTGCAGCGGTTGCAACTCAATGCCGAACTTGTCTGCTTGAGTGCCTGTGAGACAGGGCGTAGTCATATCATGCAGGGTGATGAATTGGTTGGGCTATCCCGCGCTTTTCTTTATGCTGGAACGCCCTCTGTTCTGGTTAGTCAATGGGTGGTTGATGAGCTATCGACGCGCCTATTTATGGAAAATTTCTACCGCGAATTAGCCACCAATAGCCAAAGCCGGTCAATGAATATCGGGTTAGCGCTGAGTCGCGCACAGCAACAGATCCGTCATATCACAAAAGATGAATTATATGAGGCAATTCTTGCTTCATCAGATAACCGTAAAGATGCTACTGTAAAGCTAGATTTTTTACATACAACAAGCCACCAACAAGATAGCCAATTTCTTCTTGCGCACCCCTATTACTGGGCTCCTTTTTTCTTGATAGGAGATCGCATTTAAGCCGCTTTGACCGCGCGCGATTCAACTGCATGATAAGATCAGCTTCGTCTTGGAGGCATTAACAGAAACCGATGAGGCTACCCTGTTGTAAACTCAGTGTGCTGTCGCATAAAGGGCGAATGAAAACCGAGAACAATATCGTCTTTGGGAACGCCCAAGGCCAGCAATTCATTGGCGAGGCCGACTTCTCTCCTGCACTTCTATTACCTGTATCGGGACAGCATTGTAAACTGTGACATTGCTTTGGTAAAGAAATTTTTGTCTAAAAGCGTTGTGTGTTGCTATTCATCCAAACCGCTCAACATATACTTAGCTCGGGCATAGATGATACGCTTTTTCTCGTGTAGATGAGTTGGTTTGCTTATCATCTATGCCCAACCGCAGTATAAACGCCGCCTCTTCTGCCCAAAAGCAGGCCGCTTAATCATATTCACCCCGGCAACCCAATCGTAAAAACCGCCCCCATCCCCTCCTGGCTTGTGACCCCAATCCGCCCACCGTGTGCTTCCACCAACTGGCGGGCAATCGCTAAGCCCAAGCCACTACCCGCGCCCTGACTTTGGGTACGGGCGCGGTCGCCTTTCCAAAAGCGATCAAAGACAAAAGGGAGATCGTCGGTTGGGATGCCCATGCCGGTGTCCGCTACGGTGATGACGATCTGTTTTTCCTGGCGACCGGCCGACAAGGTTACGGCTCCGCCAGGGGGCGTGTGGCGCAGCGCGTTGGTCACCAAATTGCTTAACACTTGATCCAGCCGCCCTGGATCGCCTTGCATCGTTAATGGTACTTGACTGTCAACGTGCGTGACCAGAGTGACGCCGTTTGCTTCGGCCTGGCCACTAAAGCTGGTCGCCACATCGGCCAGCAGATCGCCCACATCCACCGCGCTTCGTTCTAGGCGCAATTCACCCCCTTCGGCCAGCGAAAGCAGTCGCAGATCCTCGACCAGGCGTGCTAGCGCGCGCGTCTCTTCAAGCGTTGCTTCGATGTGTTCGGGGGACGGTTCATACACCCCGTCGAGCACCCCTTCCAGGTTGCCCTGAATAATGTGGAGTGGGGTGCGCAATTCATGGGCGACATCCGCAGTGAGATTGCGCCGCTGTTGATCGGTCCGCTCTAATTCTGCCGTCATGCGGTTAAACGAATCGGCCAACTGTTGAAAATCGCGACTGCCGCGCTTTTCCAGCCGTACACTTAAATTGCCATCGGCAACCTGATCGGCGGCGGTCATAATATCGGCCAAAGGCAGTGCATAACTACGAAAGACGCGCGCCATGATTGCCAGGGCCAACAAAGGGAAGGCGAACGCCAAGCCACACCCACTGACCCAAACCAGACGGGCCATCTGGTGATTGCCGCCAAAATAATTGGTGAGATGAAAGGCGAGCACAGCCATGCCGCCTGCGACTAACAGCATCATCAACAGGACAAAGCCGAGAAAACGCAAGAGGAAAAAGCGTCGCCGTTCCTGCCACCCCTGGTTGGCCCACGCTGGTGGCCGGTCGCCCCATGGGTAATGCCCGTGGCCGCGCCACCGATGCCCCGTCCAGTGGCTATGGTTGTGGTCCCCATGCGCCGTTGGTTGTACGGTAGCTGGGGGTGTTACCGGCGCTTCAGGGTCGCTGCTCATCGCTCCACCTGCTCCGTGAATTGATAGCCGATGCCGTAAACGGTGAGAATGTATTGGGGATTGGCAGGATCGACTTCGAGTTTGCGGCGCAGATTTTTGATATGTGCATCGATGCTGCGGTCATAACTGCCATCCGCCGTGCCGTGCAGGCGGTCGATCAATTGGGCGCGGCTAAAGGTTTGGCCGGGGTGTTGGGCCAGGATCGCCAGCATGGTAAATTCAATCCGCGTCAGTTTGATCACCTCGTTGCCCAAGGTAACGCGATGACCATTGAGGTCAATTTCGAGCGCACCCACATGGACGACTTCGGCTGTCTGCACTTCACCCTGGGCACGGCGGAGAACGGCACGCACCCGCGCCACCAGTTCACGCGGTGAAAAGGGCTTGACAATGTAGTCATCCGCCCCCAACTCTAGCCCGATCAGCCGATCCATCTCTTCGGCCCGCGCGGTGAGCATGATAATCGGCACGCTCGATTCGCGACGCAAGGCCCGGCAGACATCCAACCCATCCAGCCCCGGCAGATTGAGGTCGAGGATGACCAGGTCGGGCTTCTCTTGGCGGGCAGCCGCTAGCGCGGTGATCCCATCCTCCGCCGGCAGCACGCGGAAGTTGCTGCGCTCCAGGTAATCACGCGCCAGGCGAACAATTTTCGGTTCATCATCGACGACAAGAATCAGTTCGTTCATTTTATAACCATTATCTTACTTGGTTGCCGTAGGTATCATACCACCGGCCAAACTAGCGTGTGAATCACCGCTTCTTCAAGTGCAATATACCAGTGATCTGTCACAATAAAAAATGTAATAACGACGATCCCTATCACGAGTCGTAGGGTCACGGCATGCCGTGACCCTACGACTCGTTAGTTATGGTCGTCTAGAGTTGTGTCCAACTGGTATTCTGCGTCCCTTTCATTTCATCTGACATCGCGCCCGGCAGCGGGTCACTTGCTGGTGAATTACCCGACTGTGGCTGTGTTTGAGGAGTCGGGGCGCTCTGCTGGCTCTGTTCACCGTGTTGACCCCAGTGGTGGCGGCCATGATGACCCCACGGTCCGCCCGGTTGGCCGCCGGGATAGCCATGTCGTGCCCAGCGGCGGAAGGCAAAGAACTTAAAGGCGAGCATAATCAGGAAGCCAAAGAAGAGGAAGCGGAAGAAGCCACCGATGATCCCGAAGGGATGCCAACCGTGTCCGCCCCAGCTATGCACGCTATAACCACGCGTGGCGAGATAAGAATTGACGGCCTGCGTCCCTTCCGTCGCCGAAGTTGCCCCGCTACTCAACTGGCCAACCAAAAACCCTTCATTCCACCCCGCCTGGCGAATCCCACTGGCGATGGCACCAAAAATCAAGATCCCGGCGATCACCGCTACCACCATTGCGACCAGCGTTCGCCGATCCATCTTTTCCAATCGTTCCCACATGGTTAATCTCCTTCATCTATGGGCTGCTGAACCAGCACACCCAGAACTAATTGTTGATGCGCAGTCTGCTAAATTTCATTTGCTGCGTTGCTCTTAGTATCGGGCGAGGCTGTGAAGGAAATGTGAAGAAATCAGGGAGAGGTGATGAAATAAAAAAGTCCGCTCGATTGCGAGCGGACATATCGGACAGTGTAATAAAAATGCTAGCGATGAACTATCGCACGGTTGTTTTGCAAACGGCTTTTCCAGCACTAATAAGCATTACCGTTTTCAAACAGAGATCACTTGAGTTGAACGTGAAGGGTTTGGCCAACTGCACTGGCATAGGCTTTTAATGTGGAAAGTGTCACATTTTCTGCATGATTCTCGATGCGTGAAATGGCCGATTTTTTTGTGCCGATGGCCAAGGCCACTTGTTCTTGTGTCAAGCCCGCGTCTTCACGAGCTTGACGGAGCAAGACACCGATCTTGAAGTCTGTATAACCGGTATCATAACCCTCAGCAAAGATTTGATCGGCTGCTTTGCGCTTTGCAATATAATGTTGCAAATCACTCATCTGTCACTCCTTTTCGCGCTAAATAATCGCGTCTCCGCTCTTCTGCCAAGCTGATCTCCTGTTGTGGGGTCTTCTGTGTTTTCTTGGCAAAACCGTTTGTCAGTATAACCAATGATGGCCCGTCAAAGAAGCCAAGCAGACGAAAGATATTTCCACCGAATTGAACACGTACTTCCCAAATTTCAGCCGTGTTAACTAACTTCTTCAGATATGGTGTCGGCACAACATCCAATTCCTCAATGAGCGACAGCACCCAGACAATCTTTTGTGTCTGTTTGCCATTGAGCCCATCGAGAAACTCCGTCACAGGCGATCGACCTGAACGCGTACTGTAGAAATTAACGACTCTCATCAAGAGAAGTTAACATAAATGTGAACTTTTGTCAAGGGCTAGTTCAACCGTTCAATAATCCCGGCCGCACCCATGCCGCCGCCAATACACATAGTTATCAGCCCAACATTTTTGTCACGCCGCCCTAATTCATGCAGAATTTGCACCGTGAGCTTGGCCCCTGTGCAACCCAGCGGATGACCCAGGGCAATTGCACCGCCGTTGACGTTGACCCGCTCTTCGTCCAGGCCCAACTCGCGGATCACAGCCAATGCCTGTGCGGCAAAGGCTTCGTTCAACTCGACGAGATCAACATCGGCTAACGTCATGCCGGCCAACTTTAGTGCTTTAGGGACCGCGGCCACCGGCCCAATGCCCATCACTTCCGGGCGCACGCCGCCGACGGCAAAGCTGACAAAACGTGCCAGTGGTGTCAAGCCCAGTGCCTTGGCCCGTGCTTCACTCATGATCAACAGGGCGGCGGCACCGTCACTGGTCTGGCTGCTGTTGCCAGCAGTGACAGTGCCCTTGACATGAAAGACCGGCTTAAGCTTCGCCAGCGCTTCGGCGGAGCTGTCACGGCGAATGCCTTCATCCTGGGCAAAGGTGAGTTGTACTTCTTTTACCGTGCTCCCTTCGCCTAACTTTGCGCTAATTTCCAGCGGCACAATTTCCTCGGCAAACTTACCACTATCTTGGGCGGCGGCCGCGCGTTGATGGCTGCGCAGGGCAAACCTATCCTGCTCCTCACGGCTGACTTCATATTGGCGCGCCACATTTTCGGCAGTTAACCCCATGCCGATGTAGGTGCCGGGATACTCCTCCACCAACACGGGGTTGGCGACAAATTTGTTGCCGATCATCGGCACCATGCTCATGCTCTCCGCCCCGCCAGCGATGATCGATTCGCCCATGCCGGCCATAATTTGCATCGCGGCGGTGGCCACCGTCTGTAAGCCGCTGGCGCAGAAGCGGTTAATGGTTTGGCCGCAGACGCTTTCGGGCAGTCCGGCGCGCAGCGCGGCGATCCGCGCCATGTTCATCCCCTGCTCCGCTTCGGGAAAAGCACAGCCAAGCGTAATATCTTCGACTGCGCTCCCATCAATCCCGGCCCGCTCGATCACGGCTTTGATCACCGCCGCGGCCAGATCATCGGGCCGTGTCGTGCGCAAAGTCCCCTTTGGTGCCTTGCCGACCGCCGTGCGGACGGCAGCAACAATCACTGCATTTTGCATGATTTATCCCTTCTATGATTAGGACGACCGACGACTGACGACTGACGACCGGCGGCTGAGCGGGTGCCCGCTGGGCGCGAAGCCAAAGGTCGTCAGTCGTCAGTCGTTAATTCCGCAAGGGTTTCCCATTCTGTAACATATACCAGACCCGCGCCTGGGTCTTCTCCTCTCCGGCCAGGCTGACCAGTGCTTCCCGCTCCAGATCAAGGAAATATTGCTCGTCCATCCACGCTCCGGTGCTGAGGTCACCGCCACAGAGGACATAGGCCAGTTTGCCGGCGATCTTGGCATCATGTTCGCTGATAAAGCCCCCTTGGTGGAGTGAGTAAATTTCAATCTTAGTGCTGGCCAGGATATCACGCCCGGCTGCGTAAACATTGCCCTTGACGCCCGGCGGTGTATAGCCTGCGGCGGCTAAATGCAACACTTCCTCATGTGCTGCGGCCAGTAAATGTTCGGGATTCAGCACAATCTGATCTTCCTGGTCTAGAAAGCCTAGCTCGCGTGCTTCCACGGCCGAGGTTGAGACTTTGGCAAAGCCAATCGTCTCAAAGATCTGGCGCAGATAGGGGGTTGGGTTGACATTGGTGGCATGCATGTGGGGGCTCAGGTTGCGGCGTACCATCTCCTTGCAACCACCCCAACCGGGGATAATGCCGACGCCGGCTTCGACCAAGCCCATGTAAGTTTCTGCTTGGGCAACGATGCGGTCCGCGTGTAGACAGACCTCCACCCCGCCGCCCAGCGCCCGTTGAAAGGGGGCCGCTACCACCGGTTTGGGGGCAGTGCGCAGCGCCATAAAGGTATCCTGCCCCTGTTTGATCATCTGTGCCAACTCGCCCCACTGGCCGGATTGGGCCAACATGCCCAGTCCAAAGAGATTGGCCCCTGCTGAAAAATTGACCCCTTCGTTGGCAATCACCAGCCCAGTAGCAGCACCATGAAGTTTTTCAATTGCCTGCTGCATTAACTGCATGATCGCCGCATCAAAGACATTCATCTTGCTGTGAAATTCAAGCAGCAGCACCCCGTCACCGAGGTTGTGCAGACTTGCCGACTCATTTTCGGCCACGGCGCGTTGGTGACGGCGCACCTCGTCGAGCTTGATGATCCGCTCGCCGCGCACCAGTGGCACATAGGCTTTGTCCACTGGGCTGTAAACTAGCAGCGTTGTACCCGCGTAAGTGTAAAAACTTTGATGTCCTGCCGCCAACATCGCCTTGACCCACGGCGCGACCGCCAGCCCTTCACCTTCCATGCGTTTCACGGTATCGGCAACACCGAGCAGATCCCACGTTTCAAAAGGACCATAGGTCCAGCCAAAGCCCCACTTCATCGCGTTGTCAATATCGGCCAGACTATCAGCGATTTCGGGTACCCGCTTTGACGCATAGGCCATGGTGTTGCTCAGCGTGTGCCAGATCAACTCCCCGGCGCGGTCGTCGGTCTTAGCGAGAGTGCGGATGCGCTCGGCAATCGGCTTTTCGCGGACAGCGCCGACGCTTTCCCAACGCGGTTTTTGGGGCGCAATGTAATCGAGCTTGCCCTGGGCTGCCGCAACTAAATCCAGCCCCCAGAAGCTTTTATCCCCTTTTTCTGCCACCGTCTTGAAAAATCCCTGACCGCTTTTGTTGCCGAGTAATTGATTGTCCATCAGGGTTTTGAGCACTGCTGTGGTCTGCGGCGCGAGCAGCACTTCGCGATCCTCATCGTCGGGAATCAGCCCGTAGAGATTCTCATTGACCAGCGCCATCACGTCGATACCGACAATATCGCCAAGGCGGAAGGTGCCACTCTTGGGGCGGCCCACCAGATCACCGGTGAGCCGGTCGGTCTCTTCGACGGCGTAGCCGTTTTCAATCGCATATTCCATCACATCGCTGATGATAAAACTGAACATGCGGTTGGCGATGAAGTTGGGCGTATCTTTACAGATGACCACCCCTTTCCCCAGCACATTTTCGGCAAAGTTTTTGATCCGCTCAATCAGTGCCGGGTCGGTATCTGGGGTGGGAATTACTTCGAGCAGGTGCAGATAGCGGGGCGGGTTAAAAAAGTGCGTACCCAAGAAGCGCCGTTTAAAATCGTCGCTACGTCCCTGACTGATAATGTGAATCGGAATCCCCGAGGTGTTCGTGCTGATGAGCGCGTGTTTGGGGGCAACTGCTTCGAGGCGCGCCATGAGCTGTTGTTTTGGCGCAGGCCGCTCGACGATCACTTCGATGATCCAGTCGCTTTTGCTGACAGCTCCTTCAAAGTCATCTGCTAGATTACCGACTGTGATCCGTTGGGCGGTGTCACCCCCAAAGAGATTGGCCGGTTTGGCTTTGATCATACGCTCATAGCCGCCGCGCACAATCCGATTGCGGACCTTGGGATGGTCAAGCGTCAGCCCTGCCTTTTCTTCCTCCGGCGTCAGGCTGGTGGGCGCCATGTCGAGTAGTGTCACCGGTACGCCGGCATTGGCTAGCTGCCCGGCAATCGCCGCGCCCATCGTCCCCGCACCGATCACGGTGACGCGGTTGATGCCATAGCTCATGGTTGGTTGCTCCTTTGGTTGCATGGGGACGACTGGCGGGTGACGATGGGTGACCGGCAGCTGAGCTTGTCGAAGCCAGAGGTCGTCCGTCGTCACCCGCCAGTCGTCCCTTGTTGTCTTTCCTTCAGGATACCACACACGATACAATTTTGATGTTTTGGGTTAGTTTTGGGGAGATTCAATCGATGACAGGCGGCAAAACAGTGTGTGGGGATAGACCAATCGTCTATCCCCCACACTTGTAATCTATCGGCGATTGTCTAGTGCGCAGAATGGTCTTCGGCAAGGATCGCTTTTACTTCGTCAATGGTTAAACCGGTGACATCGGCAATTGTCTTTAAATCAAGCTTACGCGCAACCATTGCTAGCACAATTTCGCGCGTGCGGTATTCAATGCCTTTTTCGATGCCTTCTTCGACCAATTGTTGTTTGTACAATGGATTGATATAAGGATCAATCTCTTCCGGTGGTAGATTGTGCAACAAGAGCCGGCTACGCTCTTTGCCGATCTCGATCACTTGTTCAACCGTTAGTAATTCACTCATCTTTGCTCCTTCCGGCAGTGACCAAATAGTCTCTAAGCCTTCCAACAAACGCAACAAGTCTACCGACAGTTCATGAAACTGCTGTAACAGGACAAATGCCTTGGCTTTTTGCTGCTTGCGACTGGCAAACGTTTTGACAAAGGCATTGTGCGGCTCGTCGCGCAACTCGTTCAAGAGCAGCAGTGTGATATGACTGGCATAGATATTGCTGCTACGTAACACCCCCGGCCAAATTGTTTCGGTATAGCCCAGTTCACGCAATCGTTCGTGGCGTGGTGTTTGCGCACAGAGGATGAACATCTGCACATCAGCCTGCGGCAGTTCCCGATTCGTGCGAAAAAAATATTCGTACCCCAATGCCTGAATCACTGCATCTAGCGTTAGTGATTCGCTGTATTTGAACTCTATCAAAACATGGTGTGCCGGCGTATCGCGTACGCCATCCGGTAATAAGGCGGCTTGGGCAGCTGTCCACGCCGCTGTCTCCCGTCGCAAGAGGACGACATCGATCTTGGGCGGATCGCTGCTGATCTGCATCTCGCTCTCAACTTGTACGCCAAGTCGGCCTACGGTCAGTTCGAGAATCTTCGCCAGAAAGCGATGCCAAAGCGTATATAAGCGGCGAGGTGGGAGATTGGTATTCATAGAAACATTATAGAGAGCGAGCATAACAATGTCAACTACTTTGTGTTCTAGCCGTCTGCTGCTATGATATTTCGCACAATGAAATGATAGGACTCATGCCATGCTGATCCGTCCCCTCCAAGCTGCCGATATTGCTAACTTGGCCCAGTTGATGGCCACCACCCTGCTTTGGCAACGTTATGGTGTGACCGAAGCGAGCGCCGCGGCGCGCCTGCAACAAGGATTGGATCAAGGCGCAACGATCCTTGTCGCTGAAGTGGCTGCGTCACAAGAGCCAGCGCAAGTTGCTGGTTTTCTCTGGTATGCAACGCGTGGCGCGTTTCAACGGGGTGGGTATATTATGCTGATTGGCGTGCAACCGGCTTTACGCGGGCAGGGCGTCGGCGAAGCGCTGCTGCGCCAAGCCGAGACCGCCATGTTTGCCCAGGTGGAGAGCATCTTTCTGCTCGTCTCTGATTTTAATGGGGCTGCACAACGTTTCTATGCCCGCCTGAGCTATCAGCAGATCGGCACCATCCCCGACTTTGTATTACCCAGTATCAATGAACTGATCTTTTATAAACGTAAGGCGTGAAACGTGATGCGTGATGCGTAAGATCTGCTGACTGCGCCATTTCCCTTGATTACGGGTTTCGAATCACGTTTCACGCATCACGTTTCACGCATCACTAACAAGGAACCCTACCCATGAAATATCGTTATGCTGAAATGACCTGGCCGGAATGTAATGAGGCCGTGAAGGCGGGGCGGGTGGCGGTTTTGCCCGTGGCCACCTATGAAGATCATGGCTACCATCTGCCGGTTGATGTGGATGTGGTGCTCGCCACCGAAATTTGTGAGCGCGCCGTGGCGCGCATTCCGGCGGAGGCGGTGCTCATTCCCGCGGTGACCCACGGCTATAGCCCCCACCACATGGATTTCCCCGGTACGATTACGATTCGCTGGGACACCTTCATCAACTATGTGCGGGATGTCTGTATGAGCCTGGCCCATCATGGCTTTACGCGCATTTTGATTGTCAACGGCCATGGCAGCAACACGGCACCGTTAGAGATGTCCGCACGCCTGACGGTGGTGGAGACCGAGGGGCGGGTGCTCTGTGCGACGGTCAACCATTGGGGGGTGCGCAAGTTGCGCGAGGAAGGCAAAAAGATCCGCACCTCGGACTATGGCGGCACCTCGCATGCCGGTGAATTCGAAACGTCGCTTTACCTGGCCTTGCGTCCCGAACTAGCACAGATGGATAAGGCCGTCAATGAACGCTCCCCCTTACCGCCCAGTTTTCAGACCGACCTGCTGGCCGGCAAACGTGCGGATGGCGCGATTGCCACGCTGATGCCCTTCTGGAGTTCGATGACCGAGAGCGGCGTACGCGGTGATGCCGCGGTGGCGACGCGCGAAAAAGGTGAGCTCTTTTTAGAAGCCGCAATCGAAGGGCTAATCGAGCTGATCGGCGAGCTGAAAAGCGTTGACCTGCCGGGGCGCAAGGATCATCATTAGCATATAGCTGAGGTAACAAGTGGCTGAGCAGCTTTTACTACGCCAGGCAACTAGCGCTGATCTAGGGTCGATTGTGCAGTTGGACGAAGCGATCTTTGGCTGGTATGGCGCGCAGGAGAGCGCCGAAATTATTGGGGCACGATTAGCGGTCTTCCCCGCCGGCTGTGTGGTGTTAGCCGCAACTGCTGATACCGGCCAGCCAACGATCCTGGGGTATTTGACGACAGAGAAGTGGCTACAACTGCGCGAGCCGGCGCTTGACGAAGATCCCTATGTGACGCACCAGCCCGCAGGGACGGTGCTGAATATTACCACATTGGCGGTAGCCCCTGGGCAACAGCAGCGTGGGTTGGGTACACAGTTGCTCAATCAGGCCAAACTGATCGCCGGTCAGCAGGGCTGTCGCGCAATTGTGCTCGAAACCGCGCATGCAGAACGTTTTTATCAGCAGCATGGCTTTACCAAGATGGGACAACGCCTGCAACGGGCGATTACCCTCCACATTATGTATTACGAGCTGTGAGCACAAATTATGTATCATTTGCTTACGGTAATCTTAATAGACTATCTTTGCGTGTGCTGGTAAAGCATGTTACAATTTCCCCAGCTATCGCTAGCCGATTGAACGTATATTTTTGCCGAGCACATGGGCAAAAAGCCGATTCAAGTAACCGCCGCCTAACACCCAAGCCGAATATTCATGTCTATGCAAGAAGTCATCTGTTTTAACTGTGGTCGCATTGTCCACATCTCACCTGATGCTGAACTCTGTTCGGTCTGTGGCGAAAATCTGCGTGAACTACTCCATCCAGTCTACGCCTCTAAATATTTCTACGATCGGGCCGCCCAATTGGCGGCTGGTGCGGAACCACTGGCGGCCTTGCGGGAGATTGACCGTGGGCTGGGCTACCAACCAAGTAGCGAATTGCGCTTGCTCGGCGCGATTTTGGCCCAGCGCATCGGTGATTTTGAACAGATGCGCCTTCATGTTGCGGCTGTCCCGGTTGACGATGTGTTACGCCCTGAAGCCGAATGGTTACTCCGTTCGCATCAATCGCGTCAACGCGACCAGCGGGCGGCAACCAAGCAACCTGTCCTCAGCAGTGAGCGGGGACCGCACCGTGCCTTGCCTCTCGCCGCTTTGACTGCAGAACCAATGCCGCCGCTGCTGTTACCGACGCGGCGCGTCGCCTTGCCTTCTGCCACCCCGGTCAAACGCCGCCCCGTACGCACGGCGGTTTACACCTCGATTATCTTGTTGGCGCTTGGGCTGGGCGGCGCGCTAGTGGACCGTACGACTGGTTGGCTGGGTTTCTTTGCCCCAACTGATAACAGCACCGCCACCTATGATGCAGAGATTGCCGAACCAGTGCATTTGCCAACGGTGGCTGAACCCGCCACCTTATTACCAACGGCCACTGCACTCCCCACGATCCAGGTTGAGCCGCCGCCGAATGTAGTCCAGCGTGCACCAGAAGCGGTGGCCGCCAGCACACCTGGCGACGCGGTCGCCGTCGGGGCGACCCAGCCCTTTGACCTCCAGGCGTATCTAACGCAGCAAGCGCGTCCGGATTTGGCGCAATTACAGGTCTCCGCAGCTCGGCAGGAGCAGATACTGATTTTGGATGGCTTTGTCACCAGTTTTAGCGACCGCGAGGCGTTGCTGACGCTGGCTGGGGCGATTGAAGGGGTAGAAACGGTCAACGCGGTCGATCTGTTTATTCGCCTTCCGGCCGTTTATGTCGTCCAAGAAGGAGATACGCTGTGGGAGATTACCTATCGCTTCTACGGCGATGTCAACAAAATGCCTGAACTGATTGCGGCCAATCGGATCCAACTGCCTTCGCCCGAACAATTGCGGGTGGGCATGGAACTGCAATTGCCACCGTTTATGCCGTAATCTAATAGAGAAAATAAATAGAGTTGGTACAATCGTATGAGCAGATCAAAAAAGGGACACCCGAAAGAGTGTCCCTTTTTTATATCTTGAAAGCTGCCCTCATCGTTACCGTGGCGGGTGCATCGGCATGATCACATGCAGAAATTCTTCGGTGCCCATGCCCACGGGCCGCAGGGTGCCGGGGCGCGTCGGCTGGGTTGTCTCTAGTACCACTTGGGGCTGATCGACCTGGCTGAGCACATCGATCATGTATTTGGCGTTAAAGGCAATTTCCAGACTTTCGCCTTCGACCATGGCGTCAATGTCACTCACATTATCACCCATCTCGCTGCTGCTGGCGGTGAGGCGCATGTAGCTGGCCTGCTCACCCGTGCTGGGATGCACGCTGACGCGAATAATGTTGGCATTGTCGCGCGCAAAGAGCAGCGCCACCCGCACCGCTTTGAGCAGCGAGGCGGTGTCAATCACGGTGCGCGTGTTGTAGTTTTTTGGGATGGTGGCGCGATAGTCGGGGAAACGGGCATCGATTAACTCGCTGACCAACTCGACGCGGTGAAAGGCCCCGCGTGCTTCTTCGCCTTTACCCCACAGTTGGAAAAGAATCTGATTGCGCGCCTGCGTCAGGATCACCTGGACCGAGCGATTTTCATCGGCATCGGCACTAATGCGGGCTAGTTCGCCCAAGCTCCGCGCCGGCACGATCACCGTCAGCTTCTCTTCGGTTAGCCCCTGGGTCAAGGGGACGCTGCGCAGGCTCAGCCGATAGCCATCGGTCGCCGCCATGGTCAGCCGATCTTGCGCAAAACTTACCTCGACACCGGTGAGGGTTGGGCGATTTTCGTCGCTCGATGCGGCAAAAATCACCTGGTCGATCATTTTGCGCAGCCCGCCACTTTCCAACTCCAGCCGCATGCCATCGATGATCGGCACTGAATTGGCCCCATCATCACTGTTGCCCTGTGCCTGTGCGGTCGGAATCAAGGGAAATTCGTAGGCGTCGATCCCTTTCATGTTGGCCGTGAACCGGGCACAATTGAGATGCAACGTCTGTGTCCGTACGGCCAGTTCCATATCAATGCGCTCAGGTGGCAAGCTGTTGACAAATTCGCTCAACAGGCGCGCCGGCACGGTAATCGCGCCTTCGTCCTCGACCTTGGCACCGATCCAGCAGTTGATCCCGATCTCGCGATTGGTCGCGGCCAGGCGTAGTTCGTTGTTTTTGGCCTCCAGCAAAATATTGCTGAGCACCGGCATCGTTGTGCGTGACGAAACAGCCCGACTCACAATCGACAATCCTTTAGCCAGGTTTTCCTGATGACAGCTTACCCGCACTGGGGCCTCCTACATGTCTACAATGGTGGAAAATTATACAGCAGTATACCACAGCTGCGAAAAGTTGTGATAATTCATTCCCTGATACGTTACATATCCAACAAACTATAAGATTATCTACTCTGCTTCCTGCGTCATAAATTGCCGTTGATAAAGTTCGGCGTAGAGGCCAGCGCCGGCTAGCAGTTCGTCATGGGTGCCGCGCTCGACGATGCGACCGGCTTGGAGGGCGCAGATCAGGTCAGCGTTGCGGATGGTGCTGAGGCGGTGGGCAATCACAATCGAGGTACGCCCGGCCAAAAGCCGATCTAATGCCTCTTGGATCAGCGCTTCGGTGACAGTGTCAATGCTGGCGGTGGCTTCATCCAAAATCAGGATACGCGGGTTGGCCAGCACGGCGCGGGCAATACAGATCAACTGGCGCTGCCCCACGGATAAATTGGCCCCACCTTCCATGATGACGGTATCGTAGCCGGCGGGCAATGCCATAATAAATTCATGGGCATTGGCCGATTGGGCCGCGGCCTCAACCGCTTCTTCGGTGGCGCTTGTCCCGCCAAAACGGATATTGTCACGAATGGTGCCGGGAAAGAGGAAGGGATCTTGCGGTACAAGCCCCATCTGCCGGCGCAGTGACACTTGGGTGACCGTACGCACGTCGATGCCGTCGATCAAGACGGCACCGGCGCTGACATCGTAGAAACGGGCCACCAGATTGGCAATCGACGTTTTGCCGGCGCCTGTTGGGCCGACCAGCGCCACTGTCTGCCCCGGCTCGATCACCAGATTGATGGCATGCAAAATCGGTGACTCCGGGTTGTAGGCAAAGCCGACTTCGCGCAGTTCCACCTGCCCAACAATTGGTGCCATGGTCTGGCCCGACGCCGGATCGGCGACGGTGGGCTTTGTCTCCAGCAAGCTGAGCACACGTTCGCCTCCAGCCATCGCCTGTTGCATCGTCGTGTAGAGCTGGCTCAACTCCTGAATTGGCTGGAAGAAGCGCGTGACATAGGCCAGAAAGGCGACCAGGACCCCAATCGTGACGCCGCCTTCGATGACGGCCCGTCCCCCAAACCAGAGCACAATTGCGGTGGCAACAATGCTGAGAAATTCAACCGTCGGTAAAAAGGCAAAGGAGAGCGACATGGCGGCAATGTTGGCATCGCGGTTCGCCCGGTTGGCTTCATCAAAGCGGGCGAGTGAGGCATCTTCCTGCGCAAAGGCTTGAATCACGCGCATGCCGGCAATATTCTCCGCTAGATCACCCACGACCGCGGCCACTCTGGCGCGGGTCTGGCGAAAGGCAACCTTAGCCCGCGTAGCAAAGAGATGGGTCGCGATTAACATGAGCGGGATCACGGCAAAGCTATAGAGCGCTAACATGGGGCTCATAGAGATCATCACCACCACAATGCCAACGAGCAGCAGCATATCGCCGACCAGCGTTAGCAGCCCTTGCGAGAGCAGTTCGTTGATCACCCCGACATCGTTGATCACGCGCGAGACGGTGACGCCAATGATCGTGTTGTCATGGTAACTGAGCGGGAGCCGTTGCAGATGTGCAAAGAGTTGGCTGCGCATGGTGGCGAGCACCTGTTGCCCCACCCACGACAGCAGATAACGCTGCACCGCGCTGGTAATGTAAATGCCAATAAAGGCTAGCGCGGTCCAGAGGGCAATACGGTCGAGGCCCGTTACGTCACGCTGGGCGATATGTTCATCAATCGCGATCTTGATCAGGTAGGGGGTCAACAGGGTCAAGGCCGAGGAGATGATCATCAGGAGTAAGGCCAGGGCCATGCGCCCTGCATAGGGACGCACAAAGGCGAGCAGGCGCATGACGATCTGGGGATCAAAGGCGCGGCCCCCTTCGCTGCTGCCCACATCGCGGATGGCGCCACGGGGGCTCATATTAAAACCGGAAGAACCGATGGAGAAGCTCATAGTAATCGTTAATGGAAAACGGTTAATGGTTAATGGTTGACGATGCGGCCGTACGACCGTTTTGGTGCCCAGCCACCAATTGGCCGTGGTAGATGTGGGCGTAGAGCTCGGAGGTGCGCAACAACTCGGCATGGGTGCCGGCAGCGGCGATGCGCCCTTGGTTGAGCACGAGAATCAGATTCGCGGCGCGCACTGTGCTCAGCCGCTGGGCAATCACAAAGGAGGTCCGCCCCTGCATCAGGGTGGCGAGTGCCAACTGGATCAACTTTTCCGTGCCACTATCCACACTGGCGGTTGCGTCATCCAGAATCAGAATGCGCGGATCTTTGAGTAAGGCGCGGGCAATGGCCACGCGCTGTTTTTGCCCGCCGGAGAGGGTCGCCCCCCGTTCCCCCACATGGGTCGCATAGCCATCGATCATGCCGGTGATAAACTCATGGGCTTGGGCCGCTTGGGCCGCCGCCATCACTTCCTCATCGGTCGCACCAGGGCGACCAAAGGCAATGTTAGCCCGGATGGTGTCGGCAAAGAGGGTTGTCTCTTGGAGGACCATGCCAATCTGGTCGCGCAACGAGTTGATGGTGACGCGGCGCAGGTCGTGGCCGTCAATCGTAATGCGCCCCTCGGTCGGATCGTAGAAGCGGGGGATCAGGTTGATGATCGACGATTTGCCCGAGCCGGTCGCGCCCAGCAGCGCAATAATCTGGCCGGGCTGGGCTTCAAAGGTAATGTTCGCCAAGACCTGATGGCGGTTAAAGTAGGCAAAACCAATCCGCTCAAAGCGCACATGGCCCTGGACGGCGGGCAACGCATAGGCGTCCGGCGCATCGGTCACTTCCGATTTGGTATCGAGAATCTCAAAGATCCGTTCACCGGCGGTCGCGGCCATGGAGATGGCGGGGATAATCATGCCTAAACGGCGCACAGGCTGAATCAGTTGGCTGAGGTAGGTGGAAAAAGCAACCAGTTCACCAATCGTCAACTGGCCATTGATCACCAGCCGTCCCCCATACCAGACAATAAAGATAGCCCCAATGTTGGAGATCAG
This sequence comes from Caldilineaceae bacterium, assembly GCA_022842065.1. Next base: position 9,625 of record JALHQH010000021.1, on the reverse strand, counting down.
GTCGAGGAGCGGGACATTCAGGGCTTGCAGACGGGCCGTATCAGCGGAAAGATCGAACCAGCGTTGATTTTCGCGATCAAAGCGTGCGGTCTCTGCCTTTTCCTGGGCAAAGGCTTTCACCACCCGCGCCCCACGCAGATTCTGCTCTAACCGTGAGGTGAGCACGGCCAACTGTTGTTGAATCGCCAAGGAGAGGGGGCGCATGCGCCGGCCAAATTCATAACCGCGATGAGCGAGCAGGGGAATGGCGGCCATGCTGAGCAGGGCCAGGCGTGGATTCATCCAGAAGAGGACGCCAGCTGTGCCCAGGGCCAGCACAATGCTACTGGTGAGCCGGAGGATGGCGCGCCCGGTCAGAAAACGAATGCGTTCAACATCCTGGATCGCGCGCGAAAGTAATTGCCCATTTTCAGTCTGATCGTGATAGGCAAAGGAAAGCTCGGCCAGCTTGCTGTGAATCGCGTTGCGCAGATCATAGGCCACGTTCTGCGACATGACCTCTGACCAACGGCCTTCAAAAAAGGTCAGCACGCCTTTAACCAACGTCAACCCTAAAAGGGCAACAATCGCCCAGGTCAACAACCCCAGGTTCTGGCCACGAATGCCCTGGTCAACAATCCAGCGGATCAGTTGCGGGGTCACCAGGGTAAGCACGGTGATCCCAATCATCACCCCATAGGTGGCAACGACGGTCGACCAATAGGGCTGTAGATAGCGAAAGCAGCGCCGTAAAATGTGCCAGTCGTCTGACTTTACCGTGGTAATGGGCTTGGGCGACAAGGGGGTACGACGAGTCGAAGAAGCGTATGTAGTCATAAAGGCATAAGTCCAGCTGCACAGTTTGTTGCTGTGCCAAAACAGATCGTGTCGTAACCGTAGGGTTGGATTATAGCACGATTAGCTGGGTTGGACAATGCCGGAAACTGCCTTACTCTGTCCGTGACTTTGGTTAGCTGACTTTGTGCGTCACGGTAAAAGCTTTGGTTTACCGAGGCTTTTGCGTTCGCGCAGCCAGCCAACACTAAACCCAACGAATGCTACTGCACCGTAAAGCAGTGCAATTGTGCCAAGGCAGATCAAAGTTTGCATCTCATTTCCCCTGTTGTGTTGAGCGTTTGTGGCTAGTCTGTACCAAATTGGTCTAAGCCGCGCCACCGTAGCATTGATGGCGGGATATGAACGATGTTCAGTGAGGAGTATAGTAGCAGAGGCTGAAAGGATTGTCAACTAGATTACAAGAGGATTAACATACATTTGTCAGACGATTTGCTGACGAAGTGGCCAAAAATGGCGGCAACCTTACGTCATCTGTTGCGCGGCGACAATCTGCCGAATCGTGCCCTCGGCTGCTTCCACACAGCTGACCAGACGAAACTGGACCAACGCCCGTTGTAGGTTGTGATCCGGGTAGCGCGTCTTAAAGTAGCGATCACCGGCCAGATAATCGGTAAAGAAACGCAAGCCCAGTTCAAAGGTGATCAGGCGAATTGACTCATAAATATAGGCGTAGTCGGCTGCCGTAAAGAAACCAGCGGCCTCCCCCAGATACCCTTCTAGAATCGCGCGACAAAGTTCGGCATCAAAGGTGATGCTGTCGAGATCCAGCGTCTCTTCCCCCACTGGGTTACAGCAAGAGCGTAAACAATCACCGATATCATAATGGACAAGGCCAGGTTTGACGGTATCCAGATCAATAATACTGATGGCTTGGTCAGTTGTGTTGTCAATCAGGATATTATCAACTTTGGGATCGCCATGAATCGCCCGCAGCTTCAACTCACCCCGGCGTAGTGCTGCTTCTAAGACATCTACAGTACCCCGCCGCACCTCGACAAAGTCTAGCGCACGGTGTACTGCCGCCGCGCGGATACCGGTCAGCCGTTGCTGCGTACTTGGCTCTGCCAATACGGTGTCATAGGTCATTAAATAATTGGGGGTGATATGAAAGCCGGGCAAGGTATCATGCAAGCGCGCCGGGTCGAGGTCACTGAGCAAACTGTGAAAACGGCCCAAGGCATAACCCGACTCGCGCGCATGAGCAGCATTGCGAATACTGGCGTAACTTTTGGCGTTTTCGACCAAGCTAATCGCCCGCCAAAAATCGCCTTCGTCATCCTGCCAGGAATCCTGACCTTCCTGGGTAGCGATCACATAGGGCATCTGCCACCGTTCACGTCCAGTCGACGCTGTCCCAGTCTGCACAGTGGGGTGGCGCTGCTGTTGCCGGTCCGCCATGTGGCCTAAGAAAGTGCGCATGTTGAGCAGGATCAACTCTGGCCGCTGAAAGACATGGGTGTTGACGCGCTGCAGGATAAAGTGGTGTGGGGTCTTTGCGCTCTGTAAGCCATCGGCTGGCCCCGCTGCGCTCGTTACCAGATAGGTATCATTGACATTGCCCGCCCCGTAGGATTCCACCTTCTGCACTGCGCCACCCTTGGCGAACCGTGCGGCGATCGTATACAGCTTCTCCACTCAATCTGCCTTTCGCAAGCTTTGCGCTGTTACCGTCAAATGGCTGAAATGACGACTGTCATTTATCTTAGCCCAACTGCACAAATGTGGCAAGGTGACTGAAGCGTACTGGCATATTTCACTTTGTTCGGGCTGCAGATTGCAACTAGCCCAAACGTGAAATATACCTGCGGCGCGCTGTGATCTACTGCACACCCAGCCGATTGTCTACTCCATAGGATGGGGGCGGCTTGATCGCTATCATATGACTACTACTGTTTAACGTATCCATTGCCTGCGTCCCTGACATTGCACTTGAGTTAAATAGTCGATTTTCTGTGCTGAGCTACGCGGTTTGCCCACGGCAAACCAAGCCTGATGGCGTTTTGCATGCCAAGGAGGATCTATGCCATCTCGTCCATCTCTCTGCGCCCTGTTCTCGTCCACCTCCACGGATAAGCTCGCCCTAAACCTCTCTATTTTATCTTTTATTCCTCGAAAGGAGGAAAGAATGGCTACAAGACGGTTACTTTTAACTTTACTACTCATCAGTTGTACCTTCTTTACCATGCGTACGGTTGCTTCGGCGCATGGCACGGGCGGTGACGTCCAACCACCGTTGCTCGGCCCGGCACCGGTGACGAATGGCACGGTGACCGCGGCCGCAGCCTGTGCTGGTGGCCCCACGATTGACGGCATCACCCTTGACGAGTGTATTACCCGTAACTTTACCGTTGGCGGTACCCCTAAATCGGTCACCGTCTGGTACACCAAAAATGTGGCCACCGCCATGCGTACCGAAGATGGCACCACCTACACCTTGGAGCATTGGATCAACAGCGATGGCGAGGCCGAACAGGTGGCCGAGTGGTTTGAAGAAGCGTGGCAGCGCTACTTTGCCGATTCTGGTCACCATCTCTATGACACGGGCTGCAGCAACAATCTCAACGTGCGTATGGAAGATGGTATTGGTTGGTCCGGCATTGCCTATTGGGCTAGCTCCGGCAACTGCTGGATTGGCATTGATTCGCCGACAGTACGCAACGGTGGTGGCCAGTGGACCGTCTACCACGAGGCGCAGCACTATCTGCAATACTCATACAACGATGGTTGCTACGGCTACCTCAAGCCCAACTACCCTGCCGATAGCGAATTTATCGAAGGCTACGCCGACTTGGGCTCGGATACGGTCGATGCGACACTCGATATGTCCGGCTATGCCGGCATCAACTATGACGCCGGCACCTCAATGTATGACAAGAGTTATGGCAACCTCTTTAATAAATATTTTATCGAGCAGTTGGGCACGATTGGGGCGGTCACCGACCCGTGGCACCACATCGACGCGCTTTATGCCCACTACACCGAATGTGATGATCAGAATACACTCTATGTGCTCGACGACCTGATCCCTGCCCTTGGTGGCATCAGCGAAAAGCAGTTTTTCCTTAATTTCTTTGCGGCCAACTGGGCCAAGAACTGGGCCAATCCGACCACGCAGCCCGAACTGGTCTACTTTGACGATGATGTGACTGATACTCCCTGGGGTTCACCATCACTAACCCAAAATGTCAACATGGCAAGCGGCAGCCAAAGCTGGCCTGATAATACCCCTGATGACTGGGCGGCGAAATATTACCAGATCACCCCGCAAAGCGGCTGTAATTACCTGCAACTAGAAGTTGACGGTGCGGCCGGCGCGAGCCTAGGCATCAACTTTATGGCCGCCAAGACCGGCGCGCCGTCCAGCGTGCTGCGCTCGGCCAAGGTTGGCGAAGATTATGTGCGTACCTTTGCCGCGGCTGGGGTGCATGATCGATTGGTGGTCGCAGTCAACAGCTTTGCCAACAACTATAGCTACACGGTGAATGCCACTTGTGTCAGCCCGGTTGTCAACATTCTGGAGCCGCGCCAGGTCAACTTCGCGATGGTCGGTGCACCAGACAGCCCGATTGCCTTCTTGGGCCGTTGGGAAGTGACCGATGGGACAAGCACCGTACGCGGTCTGCCCGAAAGCTCCTTCCGCTTTGATGCCGGCGGCGACGCAATCACCGTTGTGCCGGGTACCTTCCAAGAAGTCGGCAATCAATATTGGGCGATCCTCTTGCCGCCCGTCAAACCGGCGGGGACCACTTTTGTCAACTTTGAGACTTGTCTCGATGCAATCTGCGACACCGAAACCAACGCACTGCTCTATGTCAACCCCGGTAACAGCGACATTGCGCTCACTGTTGACGCCAGCGGCTCAATGAGTACGGAAGATACGATCGGCGAAGGCACCCGTTTAGATAATGCTAAGCGGGCCGGTGGTGTCGTTGCGGACCTGTTGCGTCCTGGTGACCGCGTGCTGGTGACCGATTTCTCGGCCTTCAACAACCCGGTTGGGTGTGGCATGCCCGGTGGCGATGGCAACTGTGCGCTGGATCTGCGTACGCTGCTCAGCCGCCGCGATGTGACAGTTGCAAACCAAATCGCGAGCATCAACGATACGCGCACGGCGATTAATAACATCTCGGCTCGTGAGTGGACCCCTGTCAGCGAAGGGCTGCTGGATGCTAAGAACAAGCTGCTCAATCTGCCAGGCAACAGCAACCCCAAACATATCTTCCTGCTTTCGGATGGCGAAGAGAATGTGCGCCGGCTCTACGCCGATGCTCGTGGGGAATTGATCGCTTCCGGCGTGGTGATTAACACGATTGCTTTTGGTCCCGAAGCACCGGGCAATCTGCTGGCCCAGATCGCGGCGGACACCGGTGGTATCTATCGCCCGGTGGCAACTAATGGCAGCGGGGCCGGCATGGTGATGGCTGCTAGCGCCGATGCTCAAAACGCGATTGACGCGCTCGACCTGGCTGATGGCATGGCAGCGACCTTTGCTGCCCCCTTCTTGCCTGGTCAACTGGGGTTGGCCAATGTCTATGATTACCTCGATACCAACGCCCAGGATGCCGCCCGTGTAATTCATATGCCCTATACCAACGTGCCGGCCTTTGACACTGCTGGCAGCATTAAAGAAATGACGGTTAATGTTGACAAAAGTGTGAACCAGTTGCGCCTGGTCGTAGCCGGCAAACAGCCCGACGACGAAGGCTGCACCTTTAGCGATGTGCGCAAAGTCGAAGTCAAGATCCCCGGCATGGATCCCAAGGAGCGCTGGCTGCCCATCAGCCCCCGCAACCCACAGGTGACCCCGGCCGAGTGGGAGATTGTTAACAATCGCTTTGATGACATTCTAATTGTCACCAACCCCGCCGAAGGGGCCTGGCAATTCCGCACCTACTACTATCCAGTAAGCTGTATCCCATTACAGGCCGCTTCCCCCAGCGCACCAACGGCCACGACGAATGGCGGTCCCTACGCCTTTTTTATGAATGTCTCTGTGCAATCGACCATTCAACTAGAAGGACGCTTGCTCGGCTTGACCAACAACCAAGGCAGCGCCGGTGATGTCGTCACGATTGTCGGCACGATTGTTGATCGCAACGGCACGGTTAAGCCAACGGCAATGGCTGCCCAAATTGAAGGACCAACCGGTACGCAGACCCTGCTGCTCTATGATGATGGGGCGCACAACGATGGCAGCGCCGGTGACAATATCTATGCCGCCCTTTATGGTCAGACCGCTTTGGGTGGTTCCTACAGTGTACGCCTACTGGCGGCCTTCAAAGATCCGGCGAACCCGGCCAACAATCTCTTCCGCGAGTGGAATGGTGGCTTCTGGATCAAAGGGCCCAAGGGCAATGATCTCGACAATGATGGCATGCCCGATGATTGGGAACGCCGGTGCAAGCTCGACATCAACGCGAATGATGCGAAGAATGATAACGACCAGGATGGGCTAACCAATCTGGAAGAGTTCCAACTGGGGACCCTGCCTTGCCGTGCCGACACCGACAAGGGTGGCGAAAACGATGGCTCGGAAGTGCGCAATGGGCGTAACCCGCTCGAAGCGAAGGATGACAAGGTGCGCCCGCTTGGTCACATCAATGTGCGGCCACTCAACAGCCGCATTTTGATCGACTGGCGCCGCCCGCTCTCCTACACAACGACCTTGGTCTTTGTCTCAACCAATCCCGATCAGGTGGGCGACCCGGTGGAGATGGGGCAGCAGGGGGACTTTATGCTCGACAACCTGACCAACGACCAGACCTATTACATTCGCCTGGTCGGAGTGAACGATGAGGCCCGCGGTGACTACAGCGAACCAATCGCTGTGACGCCCAAGGCGGATCCTGATGCGCCGGCTGGGGCGATGCTCATCGAAAATGGCAAACCAACGACGCTCTCCAAACAGGTAGTGCTCAACATCAGCTCAACCGACAAGCCATTGGAAGGGGCTGCCCAAGGGGCCAATGGCCACCTGACCGACCAGCTTTCGCTGCTCTATAACACGGTCAGCGGGGCAACCCAAATGCGCCTCTCCAACAACAGCGACATGGTCGGGGTGGAATGGGAACCGATTGTCCCGCAGCGTGGCTGGACACTGGCCTGTGAAATCGGCGAAACTTGCAGGGTCTTTGCCCAGTTCCGTGATGGGGCTGGCAATGAGTCGCTGATCATCAATGACTTCATCACACTCGCAGGGGTGACGCTGGATCAGCAGCTCTTCCTGCCGATGATTAACCGGTAAGCTTTAAGGTCTTTCATTAACAATTGTCAATTAACAATTATCAATTGACAATTGTTAATGTATTGTGCTGGGGTGTTGGTTTGCCTACCGTGGCTCCAGGTGTACCAACACTTCACCGATATTGGGGACGCGGGCCCGCATACTCTCCTGTAACTGGGTGCTCAATTCGTGTGCTTCGGCCATCGATAAGTCGCCATCAACGAGCGCTTCTAGGGTGATAAAGAGTCGGCCTTCGACCTGGCGCACCTGAATATCATGCGGATGATGCAGATGAGTGATCGCCGCGGCCCCCTGATTGACTACATTGGCAATGCGCTGATGTAACCCGGCGCTGACATGCGCCGTGGGTAGAATCTCCACATTTGCCGGTTCCAAGTGGCTGTGGATCGAGGAGAGTTGCGGCAAGCGTTCGAGCAAGGTCTGTTCCAACTGGTCAACCAGGGCGTGGGCTGCGCCCAAGGTGAGATTGGGGTCAACGCCAACATGCAGATGCATACTCAGCTGTTGATCGGCGGTCTGTACCCACCATTCATGGACGGTGACCCCAATCTCGTGGGCGGCAAGCTTGGTGGCGGTATAAAGATCAACGGCACTATCACCTGTGCGCTCGGCTTCGGCGTGGACGGTGACATCACCAACGCCGGGCAGCGCCAACAAGCGGCGGCGCACTTCATCGGCAATCGCATTCGCATCTTGCATCGAGAGTTGGGGGGAAACCCGCACATGCAGATCAATCGCAACATCATCAACGACGCCACGGCTGCGAATGCGGTGGTAACTTTCCACTCCTTTGACACCGGCGACAACTTCACCGATCTGGGTGGCATCCAAGGGGGCCCGATCGACCAGGGCGGGAATATTTTCACGCACCGTGTCAATGCCAATCTTGGCGATCACACCGGCCACGAGGATCGCCACCAGTGGATCGGCCCAGGCATAGCCCAGTTGGACCGCACCCAAACCAAGCAGCACCGCGCCGCTGACGCCAATGCTGGCCAGTGTATGCCGCGCATCGGCATAGAGCACTTCACTGCCCAGTTGTTTGGCCTTGCGCAGTTCCCACCAGCCGGTGCCACCTTGAATCAGCGCCCCACCCACCAGCGCGCCGATGCTCCACCAGTTGACCGTTACTGCTGGTGGCGCGAAGAGGCGCCCAATCGCACCGGTGGTTAACTCCCAGGCGGTGACGAACAAGGCTGCTGCAATAAAGAGGGCCGCCAATGTCTCAAATTTGCGGTGCCCATAAGGATGTTCTTCATCTGGTGGTTGACTGCTAATACGTACGGCAATCAGCCCGATCACATTAGAGATGCCATCGAAGAGAGTGTCTAGTCCATCTGCAATCAGGCTAAGGGCACCGGTCCAGATGCCGACACCCAATTTGGCCACAGTGGCTAGCACATTGAATAGAAAGGTGAGTAACAATACCCATTGAATTGTTTGGTAATCTCTTAACATGATCCCCATTTTGCCCCACTTTAGCAGAGTGAACAAGATTCTAGCCGATGCGGTGCGTTTTGTGACAGCCGGCACCATGTGGGTTAATCAAAAGGTTAATCATATTTTTGAAGAGGTAATGGGTTATATGTGAACCTTACCTATATCTTTGCATATATAAATCAGCATGTTTTTTTGTTATGTTACCTGAAATATTAATGACAGCGTTAGTAAACTGTAATGCAATAAGCGGTATAGATTTTTTGCTCAGTGAAAAGGCGGGGATTTCATCACTCTACTTGAAGTGTTGCGTCTCTTTTTAAGAATCTCTTAGGAAATTCTTCGGGCTAATTTTATAATCTTTCTTTACACTCGTCTTGTACCAGCTTGACAAATAAATGCGATTTTTTTGAGACGAATGTAGCGGGAGTACATTGATGCCAGAGACAAACAGAGCTGAAATGATGGTTGAAGCCCAGCCACGCACGGGAAAGGTCATGGTAGAAAAAGCTATGGTAGACAAGGTCATGGTCGAGAAAGTTTTTGCTGGCAAAGCGATGGCGGAAAAAAAGACCATCTTGATCGTCGAAGATAATGCCATCTTGCGTGAAATGCTCTGTGATCTATTGCAGGCCGTCCATCCTGATTGGCGTATTGTCGAAGCGCAAAATGGTCTAGAAGGGCTTAATTTGGCGCAGTGTACCCAACCGGATCTGATCTTGTTGGATTTTAATATGCCCGTGATGAACGGCTATGAATTAGCCCTCAACCTGCAAAGTCGCCCAGAAACATCAAGCATTCCGCTGATCTTAAATTCGGCTGAGGATGCTGACCATCCTTTAATTATGCGCTTGCGCACAATGTGCCAGGCTGTGTTGGGTAAACCCTTTTCGCTGCGTGAAATTGAACGTATTATTAATAGTATTCTGCATCCTGCCGCGTCTGTTCATCCGACCCCGCCTTATGTTAAGAGCGTCTATAACGAGTGGGGTGGCACCTGGCAGGCAGCCCTTACCTAATCTGCCCTTATTGTACAAAACGGGCACCCGCAACGAATTACCTTTGACCGCTTATATTAAAGCACATATAAAAATGGCTGGCTTGCCT